>CAVRFQ010000005.1:0-331948 GCA_963720415.1 uncultured Solirubrobacteraceae bacterium
GACGTCTACATCGACCAGGACAAGTACCACCGGCAGTTCTGCGCCGACCTGCCCGAGCGCCAGGCCCAGCTGCTGGCGATCACGCAGCGGCCGATCGCCGAGGCCGCGCTGGGCGAGGCCTCCGGCGACGCTCCGCTGTGGAAGACCGTGCCGAGCTGGTTCATCTACGGCGAGCTCGACTACAACATCCCGGCCGGCGCGCACCGCAACATGGCCGAGCGGGCGTCCGCCAGGCGCATCGTGGAGATCACCGGGGCGTCGCACGTCGTCGGGATCTCGCACCCCGCGGAGACCGCCGAGGTGATCCTCGAGGCGGCCAACGCCTCGAGTCCCGCGTACTCCGGCACGTGACGTGCCGAGCCGGATCACCCCCGACGTGCTCATCCCCCAGCCGCGCGAGCTCGTCCTCCGGAACGGGCCTCCCGACACGATCGCCGGGTGGAAGGCGCTCGCCGAAGGTCTCCTGACCGACCAGCCGTGCGTGTTCCATCGCAACCTGGAGATCTCGTCACGCTACGCGTGGATCTACAAGTACCTCCCCGCGTACCTCAAGTGGGCCGGGATGGCCGCGTTCGCCTCGCACCACGCGCGGCTCGCCCTCTTTCCCTTCCGGCTCGACAGAGATCGCACCGGGTACGTCGACATCCCGCACAGCCTGGGTCGCCGGAAGGTGCTCCTGCTCGCGGACGTGAACACGATCCGCGAGACGAACAACGCGATCTTCGACGACATCTTCTGGGTGCACCTCGCCTACGCCACAGCCGACGACGGGATCGACCGGCTCCGTGCCCTCCTGCGGGCGGACCGCCACTACGCCCCCGTCCTCGCCGGCTTCGAGGCGATCGACCGGGGACGCCGTGCTCTCGAGGCCGGACCGGAGGCGCGGCAGACGGCCGAGGACCTCATCTGGGACGGCAACGTCCAGCTGCTCGAACATGAGCAGCGCGCGCTGGTTCAACCCAACCTCGACGGCCTCTCGTGCGCCTTCGCGAGGCTCTTCTCCATCGGCTCGGCGCTGACCTTCGAGGTGCGCGGGGTGCGCGACGAGGCTTCGTACTTCACCTCGTTCTACCTCTACTCGCTCACGCGAGGGATCCCGCAGGCACTCGAGGCACAGACGTGGCCGAGGATCACCCGCTTCGCCGACCGCTGGCGCTGGATCGTGACGAGCATCGTCCCGCGGTTCCGGCGATTCGACGCCGGCCCGCGCCTCGTCGACGCCAGCCTGCGCCGTATCTTCGACGAAGCGCGCGACTACGCGTCGAACCCCTGCGTCCGCCCCGCGTGAAGGCCGGCTCCTGCTCTCCTTCACCAACCTCCTCGTGGTCATGGCGATCGCGTTCGCCGCGCCGATGCTGCTCGGCCTCTTCCCGCGGCTGCTGCTGCCATCCGTGGTGCTCGAGATCCTCGCCGGGATCGTCGCCGGCCCGTCGGTGCTCGGGATCGTCGAGGTGGACGCGGCCGTCTCGGTGGTCGCGCTGCTCGGGCTCGCGTTCGTGCTCTTCCTGGCGGGCCTGGAGATCGAGTTCGAGAAGCTGCGCGTACAGGTGCTGCGGATCACCGTGCTCGGCTTCGCGCTGTCCTTCGCGATCGCCCTCGCGGTGTCGCTCGGGCTCGAGGCGGGCGGGCTCGTGGACACGCCCCTGCTGGTCGCGATCATCCTGCTCACGATCTTCTTCTCGGGCGAGGGCGGAACGGGGTCGACGCTCCTGCTGCTGGGCGCGCTGCTCCTGCTCGCCGCGACCGTCCTGGTGGTGGTGCGCGGCGCGGAGCACTCCATGCGGATCCGCGCGAACCTCGTGCGCCTGCAGGACACGACTGCGCAGATCCGCGTGCGCGCGACGCTCGTGTTGCTGGTCGGCTTCGCCGCGCTGGCGGAGACGCTCGGGCTCGAGGCGATCCTCGGCGCATTCATCGCCGGCACGATCGTCTCGCTCGCCGACCGCGACGCGATGATGACCCACCCGGACTTCCGCCCCGAGCTCGAGGCGGTCGGGTTCGGCCTCTTCGTCCCCGCCTTCTTCGTCACGAGCGGCGTGCGCTTCGATCTCGACGCGCTCACCGCGTCCGCGTCGAGCCTGCTGATGGTCCCCATCTTCGTCGTCGCGCTGCTCGCGGCCCGCGGTCTGCCGGCGATCGTCTACCGGCGCGCGCTCGATGCGCGGCACACCGCCATCGCCGGGCTGATGCTGGCGACGTCGCTGCCGTTCATCGTCGCCGCGACCGCCATCGGCATGGAGCTCGGCCTGATCGACGCGGCCGCCGGCGCCGCGCTGATCGGCGCCGGCCTGCTGTCCGTCCTGCTGTTCCCGCTCGGCGGCCTGCTCCTCCTCCGGTGCGGCACGGGGACACCCATTGCCGGCGAACGAGAACCCGGCGCCTAAGAGCAGCTAGAACCAGTCGCAGGGAATGCCTCGACTTCCTCGTGCTGCGTGAGGACGTCGACGACCGAAGTGGGTTGCCGGCCGTCCGCATCGGGAGACTCGGAGCGGTGCCTGGCAGACGTATCGGAAGCTGGCCTTCAGCTCGCCCGGCCGTAGCGGATGTGCGAGGCCAGCGGCGAATGCAGCACCTCGACGGGCTCCAATCCCAGGGATCCGACGCCGTCGAAGATCCGCTCGCCGGACCCGAGCAGGACCGGGGCGATGTCGAGCGTGAGCTCGTCGACGACCCCGGCGACGAGCGCCTGCCGAACGGTGGAGGCGCCGCCCGCGATGTCCACGCCGTCGTCGCCGGCCGTCTCACGCGCCTGTGCGTAGGCGGCGTCGAAGCCGTCGGTGACGAAGTGGAAGGTCGTCCCGCCCTCCATCTCGATCGGCTCGCGGGCGTGATGGGTGAGCACGAACACGGGTGCGTGGTACGGCGGCTCGGGCCCCCACCAGCCGCGCCAGTCCTCCTCCCACTCACCGCGGATCGGCCCGAACATGTTGCGGCCCATGACGTAGGCGCCGCGCGGGCGCATGAGCCAGCCGACAGCGGTCTCGTCGGCCTCGTTGGCGCGCTCGTCACCAAGGTGCCAGCCGTGGACCTCCCTTCCACGCTTCCCAAGCGGGTGCTCGCGACTCTGGTCCGGCCCGGCGACGAAGCCGTCGAGCGAGATCGACATGTGGCAGGTGGTGTGGGGCGCGGGGCTCACGCGGCGACCTGCTCACCGAGGAAGGCGGCGAGCCCGTCGAGCAGCAGGCCGGTGCCGTGCTCGCGCTCCGCCGGATCCTCGAGGTCGTCGAAGAACGCGCCGTGCTCGGTGAAGACGAGCCGCGCGCCGTCACCGTCGGGCCGAACCTCGACGGTCGTCAGCGACACGGAGATGAGCCGCCCGTCGAGCAGGAGGTCGTAGGCGAAGACGATCCGCTCACCGTCGACGATGTCGTGGTACCGGCTGCGGAACTCGTGCAGCACCCCGCCCGGATCGCGTCCCACGCTCACCTCGCTGCCGCCGACACGGAAGTCGAGCTCCCAATTGGCGTCGGTCCAGCCCTCGGGCACGCCGAACCAGCGCCGCTTGAGCTCCGGGTCCGCGAACGCGCGGAACGCCTGCGCCGGGGTCTGGCGGAACCGTCGCTCGATCGTGAAGTCGTGCTGGCGGATGCTCATCGGCGGTCTCCTTGGTCGGTGGGAAAGGCGTCGTCGAGGACGTCGGAGAGTCGGTCGAAGTGCCTCTCCCAGATCGCGCGGTGCTCGGCGATCCACTGCTCGAGCGTGCGCATCGGGCCGGGCTCGAGCCGGCACGTCCGGACGCGGCCGACTTTCTCCGAGCGCACGAGGCCGCTGCGCTGTAGCACGTCGAGGTGCTGCATCACGGACGGCAGCGACATGTCCAGCGGTGCAGCGAGCTCGCTCACGGACGCCGCGCCACGCGACAGGCGGACGACCATCGCGCGGCGGCTCTCGTCGGCGAGCGCGTCGAACGCCCGGTCGAGCTGTGCTGCGTCGGCGGTCGGCATGGACCGCATCGTAGCGAACACTTAGGCGATCGCCTAAGTGTCGTGCGTCGAGGTGTGCAGGTCTGTGCCAGCCGCCAAGGGAATGTCCGGATGCTCTCCCTCACAGGAGAGACGCGCGGACAGAGTCCGCGCGTCCGAGGTTTGGGATCGTAGATTCGGCTCTGCGCGGTGGCGCAATTCGGTCGTGGCGTGCGTTCCTATCCCCCGCGTCGGATTCGCCTATACGTCGTGGTTGCCAGGGCGTCGCTGACACGTGTGACGCCGTCATGGCACAGCAGCTAGCGCCCGCGGGCAGCGGCGAGGATGACGCGCGTCGTCGCCCCGGGGTTCGACATCATGACGACGTGCGAGGCGCCGGCGACGGTGGACGTCGTCGCGTCGATCCGCCTCGCCATGAGGCGCTCGAGCTTGGCCCCGATGGCCTTGTCGGCGCCCGCGACCTGATACCACGACGGGATCGTCCGCCACGCGGGCTCGCCTGACGGCTCGGTGAGGACGCTGAGCGCGACCGGCCGCTGGGCCGCCGCCAGCGTGCGCGTCACGGCCGTCGGGAGGTCGGCCGCGAAGATGCGCCGGAACACGCCGGGCTCGATGTAGCCCTCGGGCGCTTCCGAGCCGTCGGGCAGCGGGAACGGTCGCACCGTGAGGGTCGACGGCCCGACCTGGCCGCCGGGCGCCAGCTGCCCGAGCGAGGCGATCGTGTCTCCCTGGTCGGGCGCGTATGCGGCGACGTAGACCAGCGCCTTGACGATGGTCGTCGCCCCGGGATTGAGCTCGGCGCGCCGCCGGGTGATCGTGACCGCCGCGCGCGCGAGGTCGTCGTCCTGCGCGGCGACGGCGATCCGCGCGAGCTGCACCTCCTGCACGACCAGGCGAGGTTCGTCGCGAACCAGCTGCACTACTCACTCGTGTCGCGCGACGCCGAGCGCGACCTGGTGCCCATGGCCGAGGACGCCGGGCTGGCCCTGACGGTGTGGAGCCCGCTCGCGGGCGGATTCCTCTCGGGGAAGGTCACGGACCAGGACTCACGCCGCGTCCGCGTCGGTCGCGACTTCGTGCGGTTCGACGAGGCGAACGGCTTCAGTGTGCTCGACGTGCTGCGGACCGTCGCCGCGCGGCATGAGGCGAGCCCCGCCCGGGTGGCGATCGCGTGGCTGCTCGCTCAGCGCGCCGTCACCAGCGTCATCGTCGGCGCTCGCAAGCTGGAGCAGCTCACGGACAACGTCGCCGCGAGCGGCCTCGCGCTGACCGAGCGCGACCTCGCCGAGCTCGACGCGGTCAGCCGTCCGCCCGGCCGGCAACGTGGCCTGACGGGGTGACGGTCTGACGTCCCTGTTCCACGAGTTCGTCATCCGACGGCTCCCCGCGGAGCGCGGCGTGACCGCGCGAGGGCCGCGTCCGCCTCGGCGGCCTCGCCGCCGGCGCGTGTTGAAGCGGCTCTGTGTGGGCCTGCGCCGTCGCCGGCTGTGTTTCGTCCGTCCGCGCCGGTGCCCCTAGGCGGCTTCTGCGGCCCGCTTCATGCCCTCGGCCTCGAGGTCCATGTAGCGGTTGGTCAGGCCCTTGTAGAAGAGGCCGACGATCGGGATGAGCAAGCCGCGCATGTCGAGCGTCAGCGTGAGACGTGCGCGGTCTTCTCCGAGCGCCTCGACGCGGTGGCCGGCGACGCTCGTGGTCCCGCCGGTCTTCTGCGTCCACTCGAAGTAGGACGGCGCATCCCAACTCGTGACGTCCCAGGTGCCCTCGGGCAACTTGGGCTGCTTGAGGCGCACGCGGCTGCCTGTGCTGATCGGCGGCGGCGTCAGCACTTCGACGACATCGACCGTCTCGATGCGCTGGGGCCAGGCCTCGAGGTCGCTCAGCACGTCCCACACGCGCTGCTGCGGCGCGTCTATGTCGATTGATTTCTCAAAGCGCATGCCGGGGAGTCACGGCGCAACCTTAGCCACCCGGCATGGAGCTGCGTCAGCCGGCCACGATGGTCACGATGATGCGCTTGCCCTTCCGCTTCAGCGTGGTGGTGTGCCTGGTGCCCTTCGCGGACTTGACGTAGATCAGGTCCCGCGTGCGCGCGGGACTTGCGCGTCGTCCGGATCTGCATGCTCTTGGTGCCGCCGATCGCGGCGAGCAGCAGGAGCGTGGCGCGGAAATCCCGTGGCTACACTCGCCGCCATGCGACGGGGAGCGCTCGGCGGGTGGGTGGCGGCCACGTGCCTGATCGGCTGCGGTGGGAGCTCCGACGGCGGATCGCCGGCGACCCAGGCCTCCCCTACGCCGCAGCCGGCCGCCGAGGTGACCGTCGGCTCCTCCGACGAGCGTCGTGACGCTCGAGAGGGACCCCCGGAGTTCGGCTCCCGGACGACCTTCCGGGGTCGCGCGACACGCGCCGGGGAACCACTCGGCGGCGCACGCGTCGAGCTGCGCGACGCCGAGGGCGACCAGGTGCTCGCCGGCACCACGACCGACGACGGCGGCCGCTACGTCCTGCGCGAGCGCTTCTCCCGCAACGCGTCCGTGCAGGTCCACGTCGACGGCGAGCCCGGGCCGACCGTCGACGTCCATCGCAGCGTCGCGCTGGGCCGCGCGGACGTGCGCGAGATGGGCGACGGCCGCAACGAGTTCTCGGGCATCGTCCGCTATCCGCGCGACATCGACCCGGACCTGCGCTTCACGCTCTACCTGGGATCCCCGCACCAGCGGCGGCTCCCGCGCCGGCCCGCCGATACCCGTCTCCAGGACCTCGGACCCGGCCGCTCCCGCGTCACGTTCGTCTTCCGCCCGACAGGCCGGTGGCGCTTCCAGCTCTGCGTCTCGCCCGCCGCGGACAGCGGGCTGAGCGGCCCGCCCGGGGACTGCCGCGGACGCAGCCAGGCGAACTCTGCGTACCGCGAGGACGCCGAGCGGCGGCGCGAGGAGCGAGAAGCCGACGCCGGACGCGGCGGCTAGGCCCGAGACGCGCGGCAGCCACGGCCCGTTCCGTCAGCCCAGCGGCAATGACAGCGAGCGGATGTTGCCGGCCCGGTCTCGCGCCGTCAGCCGCAGCGTGAGCTTGCTGTGCCTGGCCGTCCGGCCCGCCCGGTTCAGGCGGATCCGCAGCGTGCCGGTGCCGGCGCGGCCGATGCTTTCGGTCGCCGTGCCGACCGTCTTTGCGCCGAGCCGCACGGTCGCGCGCACGGAGCACGCCTCGTCGCACGAGAAGCGCACGCGCAGCACGCCGCGCTTCAGCGAGCCGGCATTGGCGAGCAGCGCGGGCGCGGTGTTGTCCCTGCCGGGCCCGGGGCTCGGCTGCGGCGTCTGAGCGGTGTCGTCCACCACGACGACGGTGGTCGATGACTGCGGCCCGAGGATCGCGTTCGCGCTCTCGCCGCTCAGCGTGATCGTGACGTCACCGGTCGTCGGCACCGTGATGTGCTCCTGGTAGTCGCCGGGCGCGAACGTCAACATCGCGCCGCCGCCCCCGGAGAGGGAGTACGCCACGGTGGCCGTGCGGTTCGCCGGACCCGTGCGCGTGACCGGGATCTGCACCTGGCCGCTGCTCTTCCTCACCGCCGTGGCGGACGAGGGGAACTCGAGCACCGAGGCCGGGACCACGGACAGGCTCTCGAGCGGCATGCCGCCGGCGACCGTGCCCACCGGGGTGGCAGCGCCCGTCGACAGGTTGAGCCTGTGCAGCACCGAGCTGCCCGGGCTGCCGGCCAGCTCGAACGAGGCGTAGGCGGTGCCCGACGCCTGCGCGATGTCGAGGCCCGCGTTGTCCGTGGTGTCGACGCCGAGCGGGCCGACGTCGATCAAGTTGCCCGTGTTCGGCGACACCGGCGCGCCACCGACCGAGCCCTGGGTGAACAGGCGGTCGGAGCCCGAGTCGATGTCGTAGAGCGTGGTGCTGCCGGCGCCGTCGAACGAGCTCGTGTAGTCGGCGGCGACGATGCGCGGGTCACCGGGGTTGAGGTCTCCGTCCGTCCCGAGCGAGTTGCCGTTGTCCGGGCTGAAGCGGAAGTTCAGGTTCTCCTCCTCGACGACGCGGATGGCGTCCGCGACCGGGTTGAAGCCGAAGCCGAAGTCGCTGAGGAAGCTGCTGAAGAAGGGGCTGACGAACGGGGTGACGTTGACCGGGGTGGCGTTGAACTGCCCCGCCGCCGCGGCCGGCGTGAGCACGTAGAGCGTGCCGCGGGTCGCCTGGGCGAAGAGGCCGCCGCCGCGCGGGCGGTGGTCGAGCCCGATGAGGTTCGTGTCGGGCCCAAGGACGCCCCCGTCGACATTGGGGAAGTTGATCGTCGCCGGGGTGGCCGCACCCGGGTTGCCCACCGGGAAGGTCACGAGCGTGCTCGGGTTCGCGTTGGTCAGGCCGACTGCAGTCTCCGCGGCGCTCGCCGCGCCCGCCGAGAGTGCGCTGAGCACCCCGGCGACCGCGATCCACGCAGCGGCTCGGGTCGCGCGCTCGCGTGTCATCGTTGCGTCCTTTCGTCGTGCCCGGGACGGAGGGCGGTTTCCCTTACGGCTGTGGACTGCGCGCCAGCCCGCCGCTTCGGATCACTCCGGCGGTCTCGGAGCGAGATGCGTGGTTCCATGTCGAGAACGGCCGGCCGGCTCCGCTCACCAGGTGAAGGGCCACGAGAGGCGGCCCACGACACCAGGAGAACCCGATGCCGAAGTACCTGCTCCTCAAGCACTACCGCGGCGGCCCGGAGCCGCACCGTCGCGTGCCCCCGATGGACCAGTGGGCCCCCGAGGACGTGGAGGCGCACGTGGCCTTCCAGCATCACGTCAGCGCCCTGCTCGAGGAGAACGGCGAGTACGTCGACACGCGGGCACTCGCGCCGGCGCAGACCTGGGTGCGCTACGGCGGCCCGGACGCCGCCCCCGTCACCACCGACGGCCCGCACCCCGAGACCAGCGACCTGGTCGCCGGCTGGTGGATGATCGACGTCGACTCGTACGAGCGTGCGGTCGAGCTCGCGGCCTACGTCTCCTCCGAGCCCGGCCCGGGCGGGGAGCCGCTGTACGAGTGGATCGACGTCCGGGAGATCATGTGGGAGCGTCCTCCGACGACCGACGCGGCGTGATCGACGAGGGCGCCCTGCGCGTCCTCGTCCCTCGGGTGCTCGCGGGCCTGGTCCGGCGGGGCGAGGACTTCGATGCCGCGGAGGACGCGCTGCAGGAGGCGCTGCTCGAGGCGCTGCGGGTGTGGCCCGAGCACCCGCCGCGCGACCCGCGCGCGTGGCTGGCGACGGTCGCGACCCGGCGGCTCGTCGACGCCCGCCGCAGCGAGGCCGCCCGGCAGCGCCGTGAGGAGACGACGGACGCGGAGCCGCGGGCGTCCGCCGGGGAGGCGGGCGACGACACGCTCTTCCTGCTCTTCTGCTGCTGCCACCCCGACCTCGCGCCCGCCTCCCAGGTGGCGCTGACCCTGCGCGCCGTCGGCGGCCTCACCACGCAGGAGATCGCCGACGCCTACTACGTGCCGGAGGCGACGATGGCGCAGCGGATCAGCCGGGCCAAGCGCACCCTGCGGGAGCATCGCCTGGACCAGCCCGGTGACCTCGCCGTCGTGCTGCGCGTGCTCTACCTCATCTACACGGCCGGCCACGCCGGGCGCGTGGACCTGGCGCGCGAGGCGATCCGGCTCGCCCGCCAACTCACCCTCGCCACCGAGGAACCGGAGGCGCGCGGGCTGCTCGCGCTGATGCTCCTCAACCACGCCCGCCTCCCGGCGCGATTCGACCCGGAGGGTCGCATCGTCACGCTCGACCGGCAGGACCGTGGCCTGTGGGACACCCGCGAGATCGCCGAGGGCGTGCGCGTCCTGCAATCGGCGCTGGCCCTCCAGCGCCCCGGGCGCTACCAGATCGAGGCCGCCATCGCCGCCCTGCACGACGACGCCGCAAGCGCCGAGGAGACCGACTGGCCGCAGATCCTCGCCTGGTACGACGACCTCGTCGCCCTCACCGACGACCCGGTGCGCCAGGACCCCGCCGCCGTGCTCGGCCGCGCGGTCGCGGTCGGCCACGTCAGCGGTCCCGCCGCGGGGCTGCTCGAGACCGATCGGCTGCACGAGGTGCTCGGCGACCGCCACCGGTGGCACGCCGTCCGCGGCCACCTGCACGAGCTCGACGGCGACCTGCCCGCTGCCGCGACGGCGTACGTCGAGGCCGCCCGGCGCGCCACGAACGTCGCCGAGCGCGACCACCTGGTCCGTCAGGCCGCCCGCGCCCGGGCCGCCGAGCTGTAGTGCAGGTCTGGCACTGTTCTCCCCATGGGCGCGAAACTGCTGCAGGGCGTCGCGATCGTCCGGGAGTCGAGCCGGGACCTGGAGCGCGACGGCGACCACCCGCTGCCGCTGCTGGACATCGGGCTCAACCGATATGGCCGGCGGCGGTACGAGTTCGTGCTGGAGGTGCGCGTCCCCGGCATGGAGCCGTACACGGTCCAGGACAGCTTCCGCGTCCCGCGGCGGGTCGAGAACACCAGCATCTTCAGCCGCGCGAACAAGCTCGAGGTCGGCCTCGAGCTGCCGGTCGCCGTGAATCCGGACAAGCCGCGCGACGTGCGCGTCGACTGGGACGCGTTCGAGGCGCAACCCGGGCGCAAGCAGGCGATGGAGGCGGCGGAGCTCGAGGCCCGCAACCGGATGTTGGGCGAGATCGCCGCGCGCAAGCAGAAGCAATAGGCGCCGGTGCGCGTCACCGGCGCACGCGATAGCGCAGGTGGAGCACCCGGTTGCCCTGGATCACCACGTCGGGATCCTCCAGCAGGTGCTGGGCGTCGACCGACCCGAAGTAGCGCTTGCCGGACCCGAGCGCCACGGGCGCGACGTCCATGGCGACCTCGTCGACGAGCCCCGCGGCCAGCACCTGGCCGCCGACGTCGCCGGCTGCGACCTCGACCGTGCGGTCGCCCGCGAGCTCCTGCGCATGCGCCATGGCCGCCTCGATGCCGTCGACGAAGGAGAACGGCGCCTCGGGTCGCCAGCCATCGGGCGCCGGCCGGTGCGACACGACGACCACGTGGTCGATCCCGCCCGGCGGCGTGCCGCCCCAGCCGTCCGTCAGGTCGAAGACGTGGCGGCCGACGACCGTCACTCCGATCTCGTCCCAGTACGGCCGGGTGTAGTCGTATGACGTCTGCGACACCTTCACCGCACCGGCCTCGTCCAGCGGGACGTCACCGCTGGACAGCCAGTCGAACAGCGGGCCGGGCTGGTCGCTCTCGTCCGCGATGAACCCGTCCACCGAGACCGTGCTGTACAGGACCACCTTGCCCATGGGCTCTCTCCTCTTCTCGGGAAGTGCCCATACTGGCGTCCGCGGCGACGCAAGTCTTGGAGAAAATCACGCGGCCGGCAGCAGCGGTCCGACATCGAGCGCGTGACCCGGATGCTCGCGCAGGAACCGGCGCCGGAGGTCGAGGTACCGCGTCGGCGTCAGACCCGTGAACGCCCGGAACTCGTTGACGAAGTGCGCCTGGTCGTAGTAGCCGGCGTCGGCGGCGAGCTCGAGCCAGTCGACCGGCCCGGCGGGATCGATCGAGAGCACGGTGGCGGTGAAGCGATAGGTGCGGGCGAACCGCTTTGGCGTGACGCCGACGACCTCCTTGAACCGTTGTGCCAGATGGGTGCTGCTGACGCCGGCCGCCACGCTCAGGTCGCCGATCGCCACCGCTCCCCTGGCCGCCGCGATGACGCTGCTCGTGTGGCGGACCAACGCCAGGCCGGCGGTGTCGCAGACCCGTCGCATCAGCAGCTCCTCGAGCAGCGTCAGCATCTCGCGCGGCCCGGCGGCCGTGGCCAGCCGGTCTCGCAACTCAGCAACGGCGGAGCGGCCCCAGACCTCCTCCACCGTCACCGGCCGGTCGCAGAGCTCGGCGGCAGGCATCGGCACGAACGGCGCCAGCCCCCATGGCTTGAAGTGCACCCCGACCGACCGCGTCCCTGCCGGGTAGCCGAACTCCAACGCGCGGGTGAGCGTGCTGACGACGACCCCGTCGGCGTACTCGGCCGGCTCGAGATCACTGCGGGCGCGAGTGCGAAACGGCGCCCCGAGGTTGACGATCAGCACCGCCGCCGGCGCCGGTGGCAGCGTCAGCCAGGGGTACGGCGGCGCGCCCTCGAGGTAGTAGAGGTCGATGATCAGCTCGTCCAGCGGCGGTCGCGGCGCTCGGGACACGTACTGCACGCCCCACAGCATCGCGCGTGACGCCAGGATCTCGACGTGCGCCCACCGTGTACGGTGCGCCGCTGTCACGGAGAACCGGGAGGCGCCATGCACGAGGCCGAGATCGAGACGACGCCCGAGGGCAAGGTTCCCGTCGGGGGCGGCTGGTTCGTGCTCAATCTCGGTGAGATGGCCTGGGAGACTGCCCAGGGGTTCGGCGCCTGGCGCGGGTTCGACGCCCCGGACGCCGATCCCGCGGCGCCGGGCATGGGTCTGCACATCCATGTCCTCCAGCCCGGCGAGTCGAACGGCCTCTACCACGCCGAGGACGCGCAGGAGGGCTTCCTCGTGCTGAGCGGCGAATGCGTCGCCGTCATCGAGAACGAGGAACGGCGGATGCGCCGCTGGGACTACTTCCACTCCCCTCCCGGCACCGAGCACATCACGATCGGCGCGGGCGACGAGCCGTGCGCGATCCTCATGTTCGGCAGCCCCGACCCCAGCCGCAACGTCGACTGGATCGCCAACGAGACCGCGGCCAAGCACGGCGCGAGCGTCGCGAGGACGACCGGCCTGGACACCGAGGCCTACGGCGAGCTGCCCCCTGTCGAGCGCGTGCGAGCACCCAGCCCGTTCGGCTCGATGCGTCAGAATGGCTAGGACACGAAACTTCGGAGCAAGGAGAGCGCGATGAGCGACAACGCCGAGACCGCCATCCTCGCGGGCGGCTGCTTCTGGGGCGTCCAGGACCTGCTGCGCCACCGCGATGGAGTCATCTCGACCAGGGTCGGATACACCGGCGGGCAGAACGACAACCCGACCTACGGGAAGCATCCCGGTCACGCCGAGGCGGTCGAGATCGTCTTCGACCCCGAGCGCATCTCCTACCGGGACATCCTCGAGTTCTTCTTCCAGATCCACGACCCGACGACCAAGGACCGCCAGGGCAACGACATCGGCTCCAGCTACCGCTCGGAGATCTTCTACACCAGCGACGAGCAGCGCCAGGTCGCCGAGGACACGATCGCCGACGTCGAGGCCTCCGGCCTGTGGCCCGGCAAGGTCGTGACCGAGATCAGCCAGGCCGTCCCCTTCTGGGAGGCCGAGCCCGAGCACCAGGACTACCTCCAGCGCTACCCGAACGGCTACACCTGCCACTTCCCCCGGCCGGGCTGGAAGCTGCCGCACCGCGAGACCGCCGCCTGAGGCACCCGGTCGAGATCGAGTTCTTCAAGCCGGAGCGCCGCCGCTACCGCTCCGTCCTGCACCGTCGCGACGGGCTCGTGATCGAGCTCGACGGCGGCGGCTACAACAAGGTGGGCGGGGCGGCGGGCGAGCTGCCGCACGACCTCGCGCACTTCGTCGTCGAGGACGGTCTCGGACTGGAGGCGGGACTCTGGGGCGTGCTCGCCGCGGGCGGGATGTTCGGCCACGCGAAGGTGATCGAGGGCCGCCGGCCGCCGCACGCCGCCAAGCGCGCGCAGGCCGTCGTGGACGCCGCCGGCGATCGGCTCTCGCAGGCCGAGATGCTGACGCGGTTCGTGTGCGATCTGGCGCTCGACGGAGCCGATCGCGACGTGCGGCGGCTCAAGGCCGCCGCGGGCGAGCGCTGGTGGCGGGAGACGACGGCCGAGCAGCTCGCCGGCACCTGCCGCGCGCTGCGCGAGACGAGCGTCCGCTGGCGCGACCTGCGCGAGGGCGAGGCGCTGAAGGTCCTCTGGCGGCTGCCGCCTCCGCGCTGAGTCTGCCGGCGGACGGGAGGCGCGTGACGTACACGGCCGCGGCCGACGAGGTGGTCGCGTGCGTCCTGGTCAATGTGAGGCGCAGTCCGCCGGCGCCCCCGTCCCCGCGGCCGGATCCGGTCCCGGCGCCTGCCGGCGGAGGCGTCGGGGAGCTCGATCTCGCCGTGACGTCGTGCGCCGTACGCACGCGCATCCCGGAGGGCGCCGCCGCGCGCTGGGTCGTGACAACCTCGACGCCGCCGTCGTGCGGATCGGCCGGCTGCCGCGGCCGTGCGCTGGACGCGCGGCGTGTTAGCGCTCCTGTAGCGCGGCGAGCTCGTCCGCGAAGCGAGCCATCGCGCCCTGGTACAGGAAGTGCCCCCAGCTCACCCGGGCCACGCCCGAGCGCCGCCAGCTCGGCGACCGACGGCGCCGGCGGCATGCGCACGACGTTCACCGGGCCGCGGACGTCCGACATGAAGCGGCGCAGCGCGTCGGCCTCCCACAGGACGATCGGGTACACGCAGTCGACGCCGGCCTCGAGGTAGGCGTTCGCGCGCCGCAGCGCCTCGGGGACGTGCTCCTCCTGGGTCCCGGGACCGGCCCCGGCGAGCAGCGGGCCGAGGAAGACGTCGACCCGGGCGTTGATCACGAGCCCGTAGCCGGCGTCCGACGCGGCCTGGCGCACCGCCCCGAGCCACTCCGCGTGCCGGTCGGGATCGCGGAGGCCGCCGGCGGCATGGTCGGTGTCCTCGAGGTTGCAGCCGGCGGCCCCGGCGCTCTGCAGGGCGGCCACCAGCTCGCCCGGCTCCATCCCGTACCCGCCCTCGGCGTCGACCGTGACGGGCACGTCGACGCCCTGTGCGATCCGCGCGGCCGCGGCGAGCATCTCGTCGGCCGGCGCGTGCTCGTGGTCCTCGTGGCCGAGGGCGGCGGCCACGCCGGCGCTGGTCGTCGCGACCACGGGGAACCCGGCCGCGACCACCGATCTCGCCGTGGCGACGTCCCAGGCGTTCGGAAGCAGGAGCGGGGCGCCGGGGCGGTGCAGCGACCGCAGCAGCTCGCACCGGCTCTGGAGGTCGGGGGTCATGCACGGAATCTATCCCCGTGGGCGAACCCCGTGGTTTCCCGGAGGCGAACGTCATGCGGGCTGCGCGATGTTGCCGCTCATGTCGATCGCACAGCACCTCATCGCCGAGCTCCAGACCGGCCGCATCCACTCTGTCGCGTTCGTGGTCCCGAGTGACGCGCGGTGGACGTCGCCGCTGTACGACCTGGCGATGACGACCGCCCGGCGCGGATGGCAGCTCGGGATCCCGGACGCCACCTACTGGTTCGTCACGCCGGAGCCTGACCCGCCGGCGAGCCTCGAAGCCGAGGGGATCACGTTCATCGGGTCGACGTACGCCGACGTGCGGCAGGGTGTCGTCCTGCTCGACCCGTGGGACGAGCGGATCGAGCCCGATCGGATCGTCAGCCTGGCGGCATAGCGCGAAAGACGTTGCCAAGCCGGGAGGCCGTCTCTAGTCTCTGGCGCGGTCATGACAGAGGGCGATCCACGCAGCCCACTGCTCGGGCGGCGTGCTGAGTGTGAGGCACTCGACCGGTTGTTGGCCGGCGTGCGCTCGGGCCAGAGCCCGGTGCTCGTCGTGCGCGGAGAGGCGGGCGTCGGCAAGACGGCGCTGCTGGAGTACCTGCTGGACGAGGCATCCGGATGCCGCATCGCCCGAGCGGCGGGCGCGGAGGCCGAGATGGAGCTCGCCTACGCCGGGCTGCAGCAGCTCTGCGCGCCGATGCTGGATCACCTCGACTCGCTGCCCGGCCCCCAGCGCGAAGCGCTGAGCACCGCCTTCGGCCTCAGCGCCGGCGACCCGCCGGACCGGTTCTTCGTCGGCCTCGCGGTGCTGAGCCTGTGCGCCGAGGTGGCCCGCGACAGGCCGTTGCTCTGCGTCGTGGACGACGTGCAGTGGCTCGACCGGGCATCGGCGCAGGCGCTGGCGTTCGTCGCGCGCCGCCTGCAGGCCGAGTCGGTCGCCCTGGTCCTCGCGGTGCGCGAGGTCGGCGACGAGAGCGAGCTGCCGGGGCTGCCGGACATGACGGTGCGGGGCTTGACCGATGCCGATGCGCGCGCGCTGCTCGAGTCCGCGATCCACGTCCCCCTCGACGAGCGGGTGCGGAGCCGCATCGTCGCCGAGACGCGCGGCAACCCGCTGGCACTGCTGGAGCTGCCGCACGCGATGACGCCGGCGGAGCTCGCCGGCGGATACGGGCTGCGCGAGGCCATGCCGATGGCGAGCCGCATCGAGCAGGGCTTCCGGCGGCGGCTCGAGTCCCTTCCGGCGCAGACCCGGCAGCTCATGCTCACGGCCGCGGCCGAGCCCATCGGCGACGCGACGCTCGTGTGGCGCGCCGCCGAGCGGCTCGGCATCGGGGCCGAGGCGGCGGCCGCCGCCTCGGAAGGGGGACTGCTCGAGATCGACAAGCGCGTCCGGTTCCGCCATCCGCTCGTGCGCTCGGCGGCCTACCGCGCGGCGGCCCCGCCTGAACGGCTCGAGGTCCACCGGGCGCTGGCGGATGCCACCGACCCGGAGCGCGACCCCGACCGCAGGGCGTGGCACCGCGCGCACGCGACGGACCGGCCGGACGAGGACGTCGCCGCCGAGCTCGAGCGCTCGGCGTCCCGGGCCGCGGCTCGCGGCGGCATCGCGGCGGCGGCCGCCTTCCTCGAGCGAGCGGCGGAGCTGACCCCGGATCCGGCTTCCCGCGGCGCGCGGGCGCTGGCCGCCGCGCAGGCCAAGTTCGAGTCGGGGGCGCCGGACGCCGCACTCGAGCTCCTCTCGGTCGCGGAGCTGTGCCCGCTGGAGGAGCTCGATCGCGCGCGGCTGGAGCGGTTGCGCGCTGAGATCGTGTTCGCCCGCACGCGTGGGCGCGACGCTCCGGCGCTGCTGCTCGACGCCGCCCGGCGCCTCGATCCGCTCGACGCGGCGATGGCTCGCGAGACCTATCTCGAGGCGATGGCGGCGGCGATGTTCGCCGGTCGCCTCGGCGACGGACCCGGCGTCCGCGAGGCGGCCGAGGCCGCGCGGGCCGGCCCGGCGGCGCCCCAGCCGCCGCGCGCCGTCGACCTGCTCGCCGAAGGCCTGGCGACGAGGTTCGCCGAAGGCTACGCGGCCGGGGTGCCGGCACTCCGCAAGGCGCTCGAGGCGTACCGGGACGTGAACGGATCGACGGCGCGCGACCAGCGGTGGTTCTGGCTGGCGTGCCGCCTGGCCCAGGACCTCTGGGACGACGAGCTCTGGTACGTGCTCGCGACCCGCGGGGTGCGCGTCGCGCGCGAGACCGGCATGCTCCGCGTGCTCCCGAACGCGCTGACCCATCGCGCGGCCCTCTACGTGCACGCCGGAGCCTTCGGCGCCGCCTCGTCGCTGATCGACGAGGCCACCGCGATCACGAAGGCGACCGAGATGGCGCCGCTGCGGTACGCGTCCTTCATGCTGGCCGCGTGGCGCGGCCGCGAGGCCGACACCCTCGCCATGATCGACGCCGGCAGGATCGAGGCGACGGCCAGGGGCGAGGGCATGGGGCTGATCGTCAGCGAGTGGATCAAGGCGGTGCTCTTCAACGGTCTTGGCCGCTACCAGGACGCGCACTCCGCCGCCGAGCGGGCGTGCGCGCACGACGTCGTCGCGAACTCCGCGTGGGCCCTGGCCGAGCTGATCGAGGCGGGCGTCCGCAGCGGCGCGACGGACGCGACCTCCGCGGCGCTCGACCGCCTGGGCGAGCGCACGCGAGCGACCGGCACCGACTGGGCGCTCGGGATCCTGGCCCGGTCACAGGCGCTGCTGAGCGAGGGCGGCGCCGCGGACGCGCTCTACCGCGAGGCGATCGAGCGGCTCGAGCGCACCCGGATCCGCGTCGAGCTCGCCCGCTCCCGGCTGCTCTACGGGGAGTGGCTGCGCCGCGAGCAGCGCCGCGTCGACGCGCGCGAGCAGCTGCGCGCCGCGCACGAGATGTTCACGACGATGGGCGCCGAAGGGTTCGCCGAGCGCGCCCGCGTCGAGCTGCTGGCCACGGGTGAGACGGTGCGCAAGCGCACGGTGGAGACGCGCGACGAGCTCACCGCGCAGGAGGCGCAGATCGCCCGGCTGGCGCGTGACGGGCGCACGAACCCCGAGATCGGGGCGCAGCTGTACATCAGCCCGCGCACGGTCGAGTGGCACCTGCGCAACGTGTTCACCAAGCTCGGCATCCGCAACCGGCGCGAGCTCCACGATGCCCTCCCCGACGAACCGTCAGCAATCGCGTCCGCCTGAAACCCGGAGGTATGTCCCCCAGGGACATACCTCCAGGGGTATGGCCCCCTGGGCCATACCCCTGGGCCAGGGGATACACGGGGGCGAGCAACGGGCGGAGGAGGCACCTTTGTCGGCGTGCCCCGAGTCCACCCCAAAGGAGCCCCGTTCATGCCCCCCACGATCGTGCTCGTCCACGGCGCCTTCGCCGAGTCCTCGAGCTGGGACCGCGTCATCCGCGACCTGCAGAACGCCGGCCACGACGTCATCGCCGCGGCCAACCCGCTGCGCGGCCTCGCCGCCGACGCCCAGTCGGTCACCGACCTCGTCAGCACGGTGGACGGCCCGGTCGTCCTCGTCGGCCACTCCTACGGCGGAATGGTGATCACGAACGTCGACGCCAACGCCGGCCAGATCACCGGGCTCGTCTACGTCGCGGCCTTCGCGCCGGAGTCCGGCGAGAGCGCGTTCTCGCTCGCGCAGCGCTTCCCCGGCAGCACGCTCGGCGACGCGCTGAAGCCCGTGCACCGCAGCAACGGCACGACCGACCTGTATATCGATCGCGAGATCTTCCACGAGCAGTTCGCCGCCGACGTGCCGGCGCCCGAGGCCGCCCGCATGGCGGCCACGCAGCGGCCGGTCACGCTCGAGGCCCTGCAGGCGCCCTCCGGGGACCGCCCGCTGTGGAAGGAGCTGCCGTCCTGGTTCCTGGTCGCCGCGCAGGACCGGAACATCCCGGGCGAGCTCCAGCACTTCATGGCCCATCGGGCCGGAGCCCGGCGCACCGTCGAGCTCCCCAGCGCCTCGCACGCGGCCGCCGTGTCGCACCCCGAGGCGACCGCGCGCCTGATCCTCGAAGCCGCCGCGCCGGTGCACGCCGCGGCCTGACCTTCTGGAGGAGCCGACATGAGCGTCTGCAACACGCACGAGATCAACGTCACGGTCGTCAGCCCGGGCGAGGCCGAGTACGGGACCGCCGAGTTCTGGTCGGGCGGGCGGCTCATCGGCTTCACGCAGCTCGAGGACGGCGACCTGATGCTGCGGATCGACACCGCCGTCGTGGTCAGCGCCCACGGCCTCGCCAACGCCATCACGGAGGCCAACCGCCTCCTCGCCCTCTACTGAAAGGCAGGACATGAAGATCATCGTCATCGGCGGCCACGGCCGCGTCGGCTCCAAGATCGTCGGCAGGCTCGGCGAGCACGGGCACGACGCCGTCGCCGCCGGCCCCCAGACCGGCGTCGACACGATCACCGGCGAAGGACTGGCCGAGGTGCTCGCCGGCGCGGACGTGGTCGTGGACGTCTCCAACTCGCCGTCCTTCGAGGACGACGCGGTGATGGACTTCTTCCAGACGTCCACGCGCAACATCCTGGCCGCCGAGCAGGCCGCCGGCATCGGGCACCACGTCGCGATGTCGGTCGTGGGCAGCGATCGTCTCCCCGGCAGCGGCTACCTCCGGGCCAAGGTCGCCCAGGAGAAGCTGATCGAGGAAGGCCCGATCCCGTACTCGATCGTCCGCTCGACGCAGTTCTACGAGTTCGTCGAGCCGATCGTGGCGGCCGCCACCGACGGCGACACCGTCCGCGTGCCGGCCGCGCGCATCCAGCCGATCGCGGCCGACGACGCCGCCCGCGCCGTGGGCCGGACCGCCGCCGGCGCGCCCATCAACGGCATCGTCGAGATCGGCGGCCCCGAGGCGTACCGCTTCGAGGACCTCATCCAGTACGCCGTGGACGCGCGCAACGACTCGCGTCACGTGGTCGCCGACCCCGACGCGCTCTACTTCGGCGCCAAGCTGGCCGACGACAGCCTGCTGCCCGGCGAGAACCCCCAGCTCGGCGAGACCCGGTTCGAGGACTGGCTCGGCGCGCTCACCACCGCCGGCTGACCAGGCCCCGCCGCGGCCCCGCCCCACGCGGGCGGGGCCGCTCACCACCCACGCCCTAAAGGAGACCTCTGATGAGCCCCCGCCTGCTCTACCTCTTGACGACCCTGCGTACGCACCATCGCCTCCAGCTCGACCGCGACCGGATCGACGCCCGGCTGGCCGCGACCCGGATGGGCGTTCGACCGCCGGTGCGCCTGTACGCGATGCCCGATCCCGTCGAGCTCCTCCCGGTCGCCGCATGAGCCCCTCGGCCACCCCATCCACGTCCGAGCTGATCGAGGGCGTCCTCTTCTACCCGATCGCGCTCGTCATCTCCGCGACGATCGCCCCGGGGATGCTCCTGTGCATCCCCGGCCTGCTGTTCGTGACGGTCCTGATCCTCATCCCGGTCGTCGCGATGGCGATCGTGGTCCTGCTCGCGGCGGCGCTGGTCGCGGGACCCGTCGTCCTGGTCCGCAAGATCCGCGGATCGCGCGCGGTCTCGAAGCCGCGGTCGCGCGGCGCCGTGCCGTCGACCGTGTTCGGGCGGCCGCTGGTCGCCCTGTCCGCCGACCGCAGCCGGCCGCATCTCACGCCCGCGGAGCTGCGATGACGCGGGCTCCGCACGGGCCCCGCGACTACTCCGAGCCCGCGATGGCGATCGACTCCTTGCGGTCGCCGTTGGGGCTGGCGACGAACGGCCGCTGGAGCAGCCCGTTCATCGTCGCGGAGGCCTCGGCTCCCGGCGCGTCCTCGACAGACGGGTAGTCGTCGGCCCAGGCGCTGTGGGGTGCGGAGTACTTGAGGAAGATCGCGCGCCGCTCGTACTCCGCCGTCCACGGCCACGTGCCGTGCGTGAGCGCCTCGGTGAACACGACCGCCGATCCCGCGGTGACCGGCACGTGGTGCAGCCACGGCCCGGCGGACTCGAGCGTCGCGTAGTCCTCCGGGCACGGCAGGTTGGCCTTGTGGCTGCCGGGGATGGCGACGAAGCCGCCATCCTCGGCGCTCGCGTCGACGAGCGAGATCGCGACCGCCACGAGCCCGTTGTACATGCGCTCGTCGCGGTACAGGTAGTAGCTGTCCGGCAGGAACGGGGTGGCGCCGCCGTGGAGCCCGAGGCGCGTCGACCCCTGGCGCATGAGGATCATGTGGCCGTGGTCGTAGCGGACGTGCGGGCCGATCAGCTCGCGCAGGTAACCGAGGATGCGCGGGTGCTCGATCAGGCGGCGGAACGGCGGGTCCCACGTGTGGGGACGGCCGCCGGAGATGAACCGGCTGTCGTTGCTCCAGAGGTCTTCGAGCTCGCCTCGCTCGGCCCGCGCCCAGAGGTCGTAGTCGTCGAGGTGGCCGTTGAGCTCGGCCACCTCGGACGCGTCGAGCACGTCCGGGACCACGAGGTAGCCCAGGGTGTCGAACAGATAGCGCTCGTGGAGATCCATCACGGGTCCTTTCGATTCGAGGGGCTCACTTGCCGAAGCCGGCGGTCAGGCCGGACCGGATCGCGCGCTGGGCGCAGAGGAAGACGATGAGGACGGGCAGCAGCGCGATCAGCGCCGCTGCGGCGTTGGCCTGCGGCTCGCTGTCGAACCGGCCCGCGAGCGTCGACGCCGCCACGGTCAGGGTGAACCGCTCGCTGGACTGGATCAGGATCAGCGAGATGACGAGGTCGCCCCACGTCCAGACGAACGAGAGCGCGGCGAGCGTCGCGAGGGCGGGCTTGCTGAGCGGGAGCACGATGCGGCGGAACGCCTGCCAGGCGGACGCGCCGTCGACCTCCGCCGCCTGGAGGATCTCGCCCGGGATCCCGTCCCGGAAGTAGGCGTACATCAGGTACAGCCCGAACGGCACGTTGATCGCGCCGTAGATCACCCCGAGGACCAGGAGGTTGTCGGTCAGTCCCGCGTTGCTGAGCATCACGAACAGCGGGATGATGTAGATGACGTAGGGGACGATCCAGAGGCTCAGCACGGCGCCCAGCAGCGCGTTGGCGACCCGCCCGGAATGCCTCAGGAACCAGTACGCGCCGAGCGCGGACACGACGACGACGATCGCGACGCCGGTGCCGACCGCGATCATCGAGTTCACGATGCCGCGGCCGAGCTCGGCGTTGTCGAGCGCGTACGTCACGTGCTCGAGGGTCAGCGACGTCGGCAGCCCGAGCCGCGAGTCGAGGTAGTCCTGCTCCGGCCGCATCGCCGTGAAGAACATGAACGCGAACGGATAGAGGAACGGCACGCACGCGACGAGCAGGAGCCCGACCTTGAGTCGCTGGGCCGTCATGTCCGCTCCGCCCTCCGCGCGAGGGGGAAGCCGACGATCACGACGATCGCGGCGATCACGAGCAGGCAGACCGACTGCGCCGACGCGTAGCCGAACAGCCCGTTGGTGAACGCGTTCTGGTACACGTCGAAGTCGAGCGTCGTCGAGGCGTATCCAGGGCCGCCGCGGGTCAGGATGAAGATCCACCCGAACACGTAGAGGAAGACGCTGACGATCTGGTAGACGGCCCAGAACGCGACGACGCTCGCGATGCTCGGCAGCACGACGTACCGGAGCCGCTGGATCCAGTTCGCGCCGTCGAGCTTCGCAGCCTCGAGCAGGTGGTTGTCGACGCTCGTCATGGCGGCCGCGAACAGCACGGTCCCAGCGCCCACGCTGGCCCACGCCAACACCAGGATGAGCGTCGGCTTGACGAGCGACGCGCTGTCGAGCCAGAGCACCGGCTCCCCGACGAGGCCGACCCCGAGCAGGACCTCGTTGATCAGTCCCTCCGGGGCGAGGATGCCCCGGAACATGATCCCGATGATCGCCGGCGACAGGACGGCCGGGAAGAAGAAGACGGCCCGGAAGAACCCGGTCGCCGGCGTCCGCTCGTGCAGCGCGAACGCGAGCAGGAGCGGCAGCGCCGTCCACATCGGAACGCCGAGCAGGAGCACCGCCGTGTTCTCGACGATCTCCCGGGTCACCGGGTTGGAGAGGAACTCGCGGTAGTTCGCCAGGCCGACCCACGGGCTCTCGCCGCCGGGCCGCCAGTCGGTGAAGGAGTGCACCACCGCGACGACGGCCGGCACCAGCACGATCGCCCCGATCAGGGCGAGCATCGGCACGAGGTACACGACGTCGCTCGCGCGACGGCGCCCGCGACCGCGGCGCCGCCGCGCCGGCCGCGCGTCGGCCGCGACCGAGGTGGCCGCGCCGGGCGTCATCGTCTCCGTCACCGCCGCCGGCTCACTGCAGGCGCGGCTTGGCCTTCTCGAGCGCGTCGTCCATGCGCTGGAGCACCTCGTCGGTGGACATGTCGCCGGCCAGGAACGCGGGAGCGTCCTTCTCCAGCGGGATCAGGACCGAGGCCGGGAACGCCGTGTAGATCGTGTGGTTGTCCGGCAGCTTCATGATCTCGAGCAGCGCTTCCTCGGCCGGTCCCTCGGACGGCGTGGACGCCGTGCGGTTGACCGGGATGTCGCCCCGCTTCGCGAACAGCTCCTGGTTCTCGCGCTCGGCGGCGAACGCGATGTACTTCCACGCCTCCTCCGGGTGCTCGCTCCACGACGTGATGCCGAACCCGGTGTTGGCGCCCGCGTCCGTCATGTCCGGCCACTGCGAGCCGGCGATCTTCGGCGGCAGCGCCACGCCCACGTCGTCGCCGAGCGACTCTTCGAACAACGGGAGGTTGCCAGAGGTCTCCAGCGCCATCGCCACCTCGCCCTTGGCGAACTGGTCGCGCGCGCCCTCCAGCGACGCCGTGGCAGCGCCCTCCTTGAAGCAGCCCCGCTCCTCGAGCTGCTTGACGAAGTCCAGCGCGCCCGCGAAGGCCGGGTTGCTCGCCGGCAGCTCGAGGCGCATCCAGCGCTCGGTGTCCTCCGGCGACAGGAGCTGGCCGCCGTAGACGAAGAGGTACCACTCGAGCAGGTAGCCGTCGCGCCAGCCGGCGGCGATCGGCTGGATGCCCGCCTCGCGGAGCGCCGCGCACGTCTCGTAGAGCTCGGCGTCGGTGGTCGGCGGCTTGTCGGGATCGAGGCCGGCCTTGCGGAAGAGCTCCTTGTTGAACGTGAGCATGTAGCCGTAGACGAGCATCGGCACGGCGTACGTCTTGCCGTCGGGGGACTGCGACGTCTTCCACAGCGGGTTCTCGTCACGCTGTTCGTCGGTGATGTACTCGTCGAGTGGCGCGAAGCCGTCGCGGTAGTCGCCGGCGAAGGCGCCCGGGAACAGCGTCACGAGGTCGGGCCCGCGCCGCGCCGCGATCGTGCCGCGCAGCCGCACGTAGAGGTTCTCGTACGGGATCCCCTCGTGCTTGATGTCGATGTTGGGATTCGCCGCCTCGAAGTCGCGGTCGATCTGCTCCCACACCCCCTTGCCGGCGGCCGGGAAGTAGCCCGAGTTCCAGACCGTCAGCGTGACCTTCTCGTCGGACGCCTCGGCTCCGTCTCCGGCGTCGTCCGAGCCGCAGCCGACGACCCAGAGCCCGGCGACCGCGAGCAGCACGGTCGCATACCGACGCGTTGACCCAAACCCCTGGTGCCTCACTGCCTCGTCCTCTCCTCGTGAACGACGGCGGATGCGCTCTACTCCCCCGCTGGAGAGTCGCATCATCTGAACAGCTGTGCCGATAGTGAGCCAGAGTACTGCTCCTCCCCCGGTCCGTCAACCGCGTGGACGCACCCGGCAGCGCGCCGGGCCGGGGGTGCCTGTCGAGGGCGAAGCGGGCTAGCGCCCGGCGCCGACGTCGAGTGCGGCGGCGACGTACGCGTCGCGGTTCGCGTCGAACCGCTCGCGCGGCGCGGAGAGCACGACCGCGAGCGACGACGCGCCCGGGCCGATCGGCGCCGCGACGCACGCGACGCCCACCGTGTACTCCTCCTCGTCGGTCGCGTACCGGTCGCCGCGGATCCGCTCGAGCGCCCGCAGGAGATCGTCGCGGCGGGTGAGCGTCGACGGCGTGTGCCGTGTCAGCGGGTGCGAGTCGAGATACGCGTCGCGCACCTCGTCAGGCGCCAGTGCGAGCAGCAGCTTGCCGCTCGCGCGGGCGTGGCCCTCGGCGATCGGGCCGATCTTGCTGGTGGCGACGCCGACGGGATGACTGCCCGGCACGCTCGCCAGGAGCATCAGCTGGTCGCCCTGGCGCATCGCGATGTACGCGGTCTCACCGGTCCGTACCGCGAGCTCGCGCGCGAGCGGGAGGAACCCGCCGGGCACGACCTGGCGCTCGAAGGCGGCGACGAGCGCGCCGACGCCCAGCCCGATCCGGTAGCGGCGTTCGGTTCCCTGCGTGACGTAGCCGACGGCGCCGAGGGTGTGCAGCAGGTGGTAGACGGTGGCGCGGTTGAGCCCGAGCGCCTGGGTGATCTCCTGAGCCGTCACCCCATCCGGGCTGCCGGCGATCACATTGAGGATGTCCGTCGCCCGCGCGACCGACTGCACGCGAGGGGCCTTCACGGGCGTCCTGCCCGACGTCGGAACTGCCGTCACGTGACCGACCTTATCATCATCTGAACTGGTGATCAGAACGTCGGCTGACGCTCGTCGGCCAGCGTGCGGAGCAGCCGCAGGCTCGCCCCCAGGCGCTCGACCTGGTCGGCGACACCCGCGCGGTTGTCGAGCCCTTCGACGCTGAGCATGAAGTCGCTGCCGGTCGCCGCGAGCAGCGGGCGCAGGTCGCAGACCCCCTCGCCGGGATAGAGCCACCGCAACGACCATCCACGCCGGTGGTAGCCGTCCGCCGCGAAGTCCGATACGAGCGCGTAGTCCTTGACGTGGCCGGCCGGCGCGAGCGGCGCCAGGCGCTCGACGACGGAGCTCGGGTCCTCCAGGCTGGACACGGGGTTGATCAGGTCCAGGAAGACGCCGACGCGGTCGCGCCCGAGGCGGTCCACGATCTCGAGGTACTCGGCCGCGGTGAAGTCCGAGTGGTTCTCCAGCAGCAGCCGCACGCCCGCGCCGGCGGCGGCGTCGAGCGACTCCCCGAGCACCGCGACGACGTGGTCGGCCTCGGCGGCGATCAGGTCGGGGCGGCCGGCGAGCTCGGCGCGGTAGAAGCCGGACGCGACGCGCAGGACCGGGCTGCCGATGACCGCCGCGCGATCCAGCCAGCGCTCGACTCGCTCGCGCCCCTCGGCGACCGTCGCGCCCTGCGCGGCGCAGCCCACGAAGTCGCCGGAGGCGAGCAGGCGCAGACCGTCGTCCGCCGCGCGCCGGGCCAGAGCGGCCAGGGCGCGGTCGTCGCGTGCGCGCGCGTGATGCAGGTTGAGCTGCACGAACGCCGCGCCGGCGCGCCCGGCCTCGCCGACCGCGTCGTCGAGCGTCAGCTCGCCGGCCTCGAGGCGCGCGTGCCAGCACAGCGTGTCGGCGCCGAGCACGAGCGTCAGAGCGTCTCCTTGCCGAGCACCGAGTACAGGGCCGCGGTGACGACCCGGACCGGGCCGTCCGGCGGCGTGTCGCGCGCGATGCCGTCGAGCGCCGACCACGCCGGCACCGACCAGATCGCGAGCCCGCGCGGGTCGGGCGCGAGGTGCCCGATCCGGTCCACCAGCAGGCACAGCTCCGCGTCGTCGTGGCGGCCGGTGCGCTGCGTGAGGTGCTCGACGACGGCCTCGCGGCCGGCGCCGGGCGCCCAGTCGAAGTACTCCGCGTAGAACCGCTCGCTCTCCGACTTCACGGGCTCGACGAGCGCGTCATAGCAGCCGGCGCGATCGATGCGCGCCGCCATCTGGAACGGCTCCTCGTAGACGTCGGCGGCACCGCTGCGGAAGACGCGCTCCCAGTCGTCGAGCCGCTCGAGCCCGAACGCCGGGCTGTGCCAGACGCACAGGTACTCGGGCTCCGGGCCGAGTCGCCAGGTGCGGCCCAGGAGCAGGACGGTGACGTCGTCGGCGTGGTCCGACGCCCAGCCGCCCTGGCCGAGCCGCATGACCTTGTGGAAGGTCTCGAGCGAGACTCCCGGCCGGCGACTGGTGTACTCGACGTAGATCACGGCTCAGAACGCAACCGTACGGCGGACCGCCTCCGCGATGCGGCGCACGTCGGGGAGCCATGCGTCCTCGAGGACGCCGGCGTACGGGATCGGCGTGTCGTCGCCGCCCACGACGGCCGGCGGCGCGTCGAGCGACTCGAACGCGTCGATCGCCAGCCGCGCCGCGAGCGTGGCGCCCCAGCTCCCGGCCAGCGTCGCCTCCTGGACGACGACGACGCGGTTCGTGCGCTCCACGCTGGCGCGCACGGCGTCGAAGTCGAAGGGCACGAGCGTCCTCGGGTCGATCAGCTCGACCTGGATCCCCTCGTCGGCGAGCACGCCCGCCGCCTCGAGCGCGCGGTGGCGCATGAGCTGGCTCGCGACGACCGTGACGTCCGTGCCGGCCCGCACGACCTCGGCACGCCCGAGCCCTCCCCCGCCGTGCAGCGGCCCCTTGACGTTGAAGAGCCCCTTGTGCTCGAAGAACAGCACGGGATCGGGGTCCCTGATCGCGGCGCGCAGCAGGCCGTAGGCGTCGGCGGGCGTCGCGGGCGTGACGATCTTCAGGCCGGGCACGTTGAGGAACCAGTTCTCGACCGGCTGCGAGTGCTGGGCCGCGAAGCCGGCGCCGGCGCCGTTCGCGAGCCGGATGGTGACGGGCAGCTGGACCTGGCCGCCGGTCATGTACCGGTACTTGGCGAGCTGGTTGGCGATCTGGTCGAAGCAGACGCCCGCGAAGTCGGCGAACATGATCTCCGCGAGCGGCCGCAGCCCCTGCGTCGCCGCGCCGATGGCGGCGCCGACGATCGCCTGCTCGGAGATCGGCGTATCGAGCACGCGGTGCGCGCCGAACCGCTCCTGCAGGCCCTCGGTGACCTTGAAGACGCCGCCGGCGGCCGCCACGTCCTCGCCGAAGAGGACCACGTCGTCGTCGGCGGCGAGCTCGTCCGCGATCGCGCGGTTGATCGCCTCGCGGTACGTCGATTCCGTCACGCGAGCACGTGGTCGAACCGGGACATGGGGTCGGGCTCCTCGTACGCGATCGCGCGCTCCAGCGCGGCGCCGACGGCCGTCGCCGCCTCCTCCCTGGCCGCGGCGAGCCGCTCGGGCGCGATGCCCGCGCCGGCCAGCTGACGCTCGAGCCGCACGATGGGATCGCGCTCGAGCCAGGCCTCGAGCTCTCCGGCGGGCCGGTAGGTGGCCGGGTCGGATCGCGAGTGACCGCGATGGCGGTACGTCATCGCCTCGATGAAGGTCGGACCCTCGTCGCGCCGCGCACGCTCGACGGCGGCGTGGACCTCGGCGACGTCGTTGCCGTCGATCCGGACCGCGCGCATCCCGTACGCGCTCACGCGATCGGCGAGGCGGTCCACCGGCGTCGTCCACGCGAGCGGCGAGTACTCGCCGTAGAGGTTGTTCTCGCACACGAAGATCACCGGCAGCGCCCACACCGCCGCGAGGTTGAGCGCCTCGTGGAAGGCGCCGATGTTCGTCGCGCCGTCGCCGAAGAAGCACAGGCTCACCGCGCCCGTGGCCCGGTAGCGCGCCGCGAACGCGGCGCCGACGCTGACCGGCAGATGCGCCCCGACGACCGCGAACGAGCCGAGCGCGCCGACGCTCACGTCGGTCAGGTGCATCGACCCGCCCTTCCCGCCGCAGAGACCCTCGGCCTTGCCCAGGATCTCGCCGAAGGCGCGGTCCATCGGCGCGCCCATCGCCAGGACCGCGCCGTGCCCGCGATACGTGCACGTCATCGTGTCGCCGGCCTGCAGCGCGCGCGCCGCGCCGACCGCGACAGCCTCCTGCCCGTCGCACAGATGGGTCGAGCCGCGCACCAGCCCTTCGGCGAACAGCCGGTGGCACTCGCCCTCGAAGCCGCGGATCTCGAGCATCGCCCGAAGCCACTCGAGGCGCTCGGCGACCGAGGGCCCGCCGTCGGACTCCTGCGATCGCGGCGCCTCGGTCGTCATCGTCGCGGGACCATATCACGCTCTATTTGCGACAGTGTTCACAGTTTGAAATACCCAAGGCCAACAGTCGCGGACGCAGACCCCTGCGCAAGGCCGGACGCAAACCTTGGCATAATACGGGATTACGATCCTCGTACGGGCAACGTCGCGACGGAGGAGAGCTTGGCCCTGCTACCAGCCGGCACATACGAGACGGTCCGCGCGGCGCTCGCCGATCAGCGCTGCATCGTCCTCGACGGCGGGGTCGCCACCGAGCTTCCGCATCACCACGGGCAGGACCACGAGCACCTGTGGGGCATCGAGGCGCTGGCCTCGGCCCCGGACGCGGTCCGCGAGGTGCACCGCCGCTACGTCGATGCCGGCGTCGACGTCATCACGACGAACACCTGGTCGCTCCCCGCCGTGATCGAGGGCGAGGGCAGCATCCGCCGCGATCAGCGGCTGCCGGTGCACTGGACGGAGGTCGCCCGTCGCGGCATCCGCCTGGCGCGCGAGGCGATCGCCGACGGGGGTCGCGAGGGCGAGTGCGCCGTCGCGTTCTCGCTCAACGGGGACATCGACCGTCCCGACGGGCCGGAGACGGTCTCGGTGCTCATGCGCACGCTGGCAGACGACCCTCCCGATCTCATCGTCCTCGAGACCTTGTCGGTCCTGCGCCCGTCGCTGTTCGAGGTGGTCACCGCGCTCTGCGAGACGTCCGTGCCGGTCTGGCTCTCCTTCCGCCGCTGCCCGCACGGGCTCTGCGGCGTCTACGGCCAGCACTGGAGCGGCCCGGAGGGCGACGCGTTCGGCCGCGCCGCCCGCCGCTTCGAGGAGCTGGGCGTCGCGGCGCTGCTCGTGAACTGCATCCCGCCCGACCACGTCGACGGGATGGTCTCCTACCTCCGCGACTTCACGGACCTGCCGCTCGGCGTCTATCCCAACCTCGGCTACTACACGAGCGCGGGGTGGCAGTTCGAGTCCCGGATCGGCGGAGCCGAGTACGCGGAGATGGCGCTCCGCTGGAGGGCCGAAGGCGCCCAGATCGTCGGCGGGTGCTGCGGCACCGGGCCGGAGCACATCGCCGCCGCGCTCGAGGCGCTCAAGGACACGCAGCCCGGCCGCGAGCGGCGCTACGAGCAGCCGGGCGACGAGGGACCGGGCGCGGCGGGCCGGCCGGCGGCGCCGGAGTGGGCCGACCGCCGCGGGCGGCGCCTCTTCCCGCTCGCGTTCCCGAAGGTCGCGATCCATCCCGGCGTCTCCCCCACCATCCCGGCCAGCTATCTGCTCTGGCGCCACCTGTTCGACGCCGGGACCGGCGCGCACCAGCGCTGTCTCGACATCGGCAGCGGCGCGGGCCTGCAGACGGTGCAGCTCGCGCTGAACGGCGCGACCCACGTGCACGCCCTCGACGTCGACGAGCGCGCTGTTGCGAACACCCTCGCCAACGCGTTCCGGAACGGCGTGGCGGATCGCGTGAGCGCCGAGGCGGCGGACATCTACCCATGGGTGCCGCAGGAGCGATACGAGGTCGTCGTCGCCAACCTCCCCCAGATGCCCGCGGACCCGCTGTCGGAGCTCTCGTCGCACCGCCCGACCGACTACTGGGGGCGCGGGCTCGTCGATCAGGTGATCACCAAGCTGACGCGCGCGATGGCCGCGGAGGGACACGCCCTGCTGACGATGACCTCGCTGCTGTCACGCGAGCAGACCCTGCAGCTCCTGGCGCGGCACGGCCTCTCGGCCGAGATCGTCTCGTGGCAGCTCGAGCCGCTCCCCGACGAGTACCGGCAGCAGCGTGAGCATCTCGCCCACGTGGAGCAGCTCAGCGACGGCTACACGCTCGATGTCGGGGACGAGGACGTGCTCGTCACGTACCTCCTCGACATCCGCCACGGGAGCGCGCCTCCCGCGTGGAACGGCGGCTCGTGACCGCTCACGCGGCGGCCGCGACGCGTTCGTCGCGGCTCGACGGCCGGCTGTAGGCGTCGCGCGGGCGCGCGCTGAGGACGATGGTGTTCGAGCCCTCGCGGTAGGCGAACGGCTCGATCGCGACGCGGAAGCCGTTGCGCTCGCCGACGAGCTTGAAGACCGGGCCGTTGAGCCAGTTGACGATCGAGCCCTCGAGCTTGCCGGGGCCCCGGTAGGCCGCGTACTGGCTGACCTCGCTGGACGAAGAGGTCCTGCGCCGACGAGCACGCCCTCGTGGTGCAGGAGCGCCAGCGTCTGGGCGAAGCTCTCGACCGCGACGGTCGACGCGTGGACGCGCGTCCACTCCGGCAGCTCGTCGAGCAGCTCGTCGAGGTGCACGTCGGCGCTCGGCGCGACGCGCATCGCCGCCGGCGCGGCGATCTCCTCGTAGATCTCCTCGAGGTGCACGGCGTCCCAGACGTCCGACCAGAACCGGACGCCGCGCTCGACGTCGCCGATGGACTCCGGGCCGTCGCGCAGGACGTGCTGGACGGTCGCGACGAGCCGCGTCCTGCGGCGATCCCGTGCTTCGGCCGAGAGCTCGGCGATCTCGCCCGGCGTGATGCTGGCGCGGACGAGCGGCTCGTACGCGCGGTCGCCGACGCGCATCAGCTCGTCGGTCGGGAGGTTGTCGTAGAGGTTGCACGTGTGGGCGAAGAGCACCTTGCCGCGCAGCTGGGCGAGCCCGTGCATCGGGTTGCGGAAGTCGAGCTCGAGGCACTCGACCAGGTGCCCGTACTCGGCGACACGCTCGCAGCGCGCGCGCGAGCACGTGCGGCGAGTAGTCGGCCATCAGGTAGCGGACGCGCCCGAGGTAGTCGCGGCCCCGCTCCTCGCACGCGCGCGGCGAAGGCGTCCAGCCAGACCTTCGCCTGCTGGCCGTCGCCGACGCCGAACTCGAGGACGTGGATCTCGTCGGGCAGCTCGGACCACTCCTCGAGGCGGTCGAGCGTCTCCATGAAGCGTCTCGATCTGGTCGCGCCCAGAACGCGGGGTTCGTGCCGTCGGAGACGCCGCCCGGGAGCGCGGCCGCGTAGTCCTTCTGGAAGGTCTCGTCCCAGGCGGCGAGGTGGCGCCAGTAGCTGCGGTTGAACGACCAGATCACGCTCTTGGAGGGGCGGACCCAGTCCTCGAGGTGGATGCACTCGTGGACGTCGGGGATCAGGCCCAGCGCCTTGGACAGCCGGTCGACGATCTGCTGCGACGAGCTCGTCGTACGGGAGGTCCTTCGCGCGCCGGACGTCGATCGCGATCTCGGCGAGCGGGCCGTCGGGCGCGGCAGTTCGCGCCAGGGACGCGCCCGAACGGGCGGACCATCACGGGCGCGCGGAAGTTCCGGCGGTACTGGACCCAGTCGAGCACCGCGGCGAGCCGCGAGTGATCCAGGTCGACCGCCTGCGCGGCCTCGGCGAGCGCCGGCAGGATCGCACCCAGGTCGCTCGGCTGAGCGCGTCCGATGCACATGAGCTGGATCACCACGTCAACTCCCTCTCTCCGACGCGCCCGGGAACGTCACAGCTGCGCCGCAGCCCTGCGCTTGGCCCGCTCCGCCATGACGAACCGGTCGACCGACTCGAGCCCGACGTACCCCATGCGATGGGGCCGGCCCGCCGCCTCGACCGCCCGCCAGACGTCCCCGGCGCTCTCACGGTCGACGATGGCCAGCGCGCCGGAGGGGACCGCCAGCAGCCACGACACCACGTGGCCGGCGACGAGCGTCTCGGCGAACGGCGCGGCGCTCGCGGGATCCCGGTCCGACCCATACACGCCGAGATCCGCGAGCACCGCCCCGGCGCGCCGCCCGATGATGTGGAGCAGGAAGGAGGAATCCGAGACGTCGGCCACGGTTCCGCCCGTGAGGCGGCCCGTCGCGCACCGCAGCTCCGCCCGGAGCCGGATCGCCTGACCCGGCCGGCAGACCACGACGACCTCGCCGCCCGACGCCGCGCGGCACCACCAGACGCCCGAGTCCTCGACCACGCCGCGCGGAGCGATGCCGTGCCCCACCATGCGGGTGAGGATCTGCTCGATCCCTCGCGGGCCGGCCGCCACCGACATGACCGAGAGGTCCGAGCGACAGGCGAGTCCGACGCCCGCCGAGCACACCGCGAGCTCGGCCGCGACCGAGCCGTAGTGGGCCGGGACCGACCGCCCGTCGCGCTGGGTCATGATCGCGCCTGCTTGACGGAGCAGGTCCGGGAAGGCCAGAGCTTCGGTCATGGCGGGACCGTACTCGCGGCGCCGCGGCGCAGAACCTCCCGATGGGGTAGAAAGCCCTGCCTGAACGGTGACCCGCGCCCACTCCTGCGGGAGGGGGTGCTGGCCGTTCGAGCGGGGAATCCTCCCTCTTCGAGCGTCGCCCCGAGCCGCCGGAAGCGTGAGTGTCCAGGGTCATGGGCCACCCGCATGTCCCGCTGCGCTTCGAGGTCCTCCCGTTCGGGCGGGCCGAGGCCGACGCCGCCGCGACCTCCGGGCCGCTGACGCTCACGGTCACCTGCTCGCCGCAGCACGGCATGGACAGTGCGCTCGACGTCGCCTGCTCGCTGCGTCGCCTCGGCCACACCGTCGTGCTCCATCTCGCCGCGCGGATGGTCCGCGGCCCCGAGCACCTCGACGCGCTGCTCGATCGCATGCACGAGGTGGGCATCGCCGACGTGTTCCTCGTCGGCGGCGACGCGCCCGAGCCGCTCGGCCCGTACGCGTCGGGGGTGGAGCTGATCCGGCCCCTGCGCGCGCACCCGCGAGCGCCCCGCACGATCGGCGTGCCCGCGTATCCGGAGGGCCATCCGCTGATCGACCGGCAGACGCTGTCGGCCGCGCTGCGCGCGAAGGCCCCCCATGCGGACTACATGACCTCGCAGATCTGCTTCGACCACGAGACGCTGCTGCATTGGCTCGAGTCGGCGCGGGCCGACGGCATCGACCTCCCGCTCTACGTCGGCGTCCCGGGCGCCGTCGACCGGCGCCGCCTGCTCGAGATCTCGTTGCGCGTCGGCGTCGGCGCCTCGGTCCGCTTCGTGCGCAAGCAGCGCGGCATCGCGGGCCTGCTCCGCCGTCCCGCGGACGGATCGGCCTCCATGGTGGCCGCCGTGCTGCCGCTCGTCGGCACCGACCTCGGGATCGCCGGCTTCCAGTTCTTCACCTTCAACCGCCTGGTCGCCACGACGCAGGTCGTCGACCAGTGGCTCAGCCAGCGGCCGGCGCACGGCTCGGAGCGGCGAAGGCGCCATCCCTGACCGCAGGAGTGCCGTGACCACGTTCGACGACAACGAGTACCTGTTCACCTCCGAGTCCGTGACGGAGGGCCATCCGGACAAGATCGCCGATCAGATCTCCGACGGCGTGCTGGATGCCGTGCTGCGTGATGATCCGAAGGGCCGCGTGGCGTGTGAGACGTTGGTGAACACCGGCCTGGTGGTGGTGTCGGGGGAGATCTCCACGACGACGTATGTGGACATCCAGGAGATCGCGCGGGAGACGATCCGCAAGATCGGCTACACGGACGCGGATCTGGGGTTCAGCGCGGATTCGTGCGCGGTGATCAACGCGATCGACAAGCAGTCGCCGGACATCGCGCAGGGTGTCGGATAAGGCGTCCGACAGCCGGCGGTCGAAGCCGGGGCGGGGGATCAGGGGATGATGTTCGGCTACGCGTCCAATGAGACGGAGGAGCTGATGCCGCTTCCGATCTCGCTGGCGCACAAGCTCGCGCATCGCCTGGCGGACGTGCGCAAGGCCGAGGTGGTGCCCTACCTGCGTCCGGATGGCAAGACGCAGGTGTCGGTGCGGTATCGGGATGGGCGTCCGGTGGAGATCGAGAAGCTGCTGATCTCCACCCAGCACAAGGAGGGCGCGGAGTCGCTGATCCCCGACGATCTCTGGGAGCACGTGGTCGAGCCGATCCTCCCGAAGGATCTCTATGACGCCAGGAAGCTGCGCAAGAACTTCCTGGTGAACCCGACGGGGCGTTTCGTGATCGGCGGGCCGGTCGGCGACGCCGGGCTGACGGGGCGCAAGATCATCGTGGACACCTACGGCGGCATGGCCCGCCACGGCGGCGGCGCGTTCTCGGGCAAGGACCCGAGCAAGGTCGACCGCTCGGCCGCGTACGCGGCCCGCTACGTGGCCAAGAACGTCGTGGCGGCCGGGCTCGCGGACCGCTGCGAGGTGCAGGTCGCCTACGCGATCGGCGTCGCGCATCCGGTGTCGGTGATGGTCGAGACCTTCGGGACCGAGAAGGTCGGCCGCGGGCTCATCCAGCAGCTCGTCCTGGAGCACTTCGATCTGCGCCCCGGGGCGTTCCGTGAGTACCTGAACCTGCACCGTCCGATCTACCAGAAGACCGCCGCTTACGGGCACTTCGGGCGCGAGGACCACGACTTCACCTGGGAGAAGACCGACAAGGCAGCAACGCTCCGCGAGGCCGCCGGCCTCGGCGCGCACGAGCCCCAGACGGTCGCCGGATGAGCGTCACCGTCGTCGGGTCGCTCGCGTACGACGCCGTCGAGACGCCCTTCGGCCGGCGCGAGCGGATGCTGGGCGGGGCGGCGACGCACTTCGCGCTCGCCGCCTCGTTCTTCGACCAGGTGCACGTGGTCGGCCCGGTCGGCGGCGACTTCGCCGGCGCCGACATGGAGGTGCTGCGCACCCGCGGCACCAACACCGACGACGTCGAGGTCATCGCGGACGGCAGGACGTTCTTCTGGCGCGGGGAGTACGGGTGGGACCTCAACTCGCGCACGACCCACGACACGCAGCTGAACGTGTTCGAGCACTTCGAGCCCAGGCTCAGCCCGGCCGCCGCCGCGTGCGACGTCCTGTTCCTCGCCAACATCATGCCGGCGCTGCAGGCGTCGGTCCTCGACCAGTGCGCCGGACCTCGCTGGACCGCGCTGGACTCGATGAACCTCTGGATCGACATCGCCCGCGACGACCTCGTCGCGGTGATCGAGCGCGTCGACTGCGTCCTGCTCAACGACGCGGAGCTCCGGCAGCTCACCGGCAAGCCGTCGATCGCCGGGGCGGCCCGCGAGGTCCTCGGCTGGGGCCCGAGCGCCGTCGTCGCCAAGCAGGGCGAGTACGGCTCGGCCCTCGTGACGGGCGACGGGTTCTTCGCCCTCCCCGCCTTCCCCCTCGAGGCCGTCATCGACCCCACGGGCGCCGGGGACACGTTCGCCGGAGGGCTCGTCGCGCTACGTCGCTTCGCGGCGCGACAGCGGGATCGACCACGGCCTCCTGGCGACCGCGATGGCCCACGGCACCGCGCTCGCGTCGTTCAACGTCGAGGCCTTCGGCACCGAGCGCATGGTCGGCGTGACGCTCGACGACGTGCGCGAGCGGGTCGCGCAGCTGCACCGCATGACCCGGTTCACCCACCCGTCGCTCGAGCCCAGCTCCGCCTAATGCGGCTCGTCGTGTCGTGCGCCGACCGGCCGGGCATCGTCCACGCCATCTCGCGCTTCCTCTTCGAGGCCGGGGCGAACGTCGTGCGCTCGAACCAGTACTCGACGGATCCGGAGGGCGGGACGTTCTTCCTGCGCATGGAGTTCACCCTCGCGCACGACCGGCGGGCGGGGCTCGGCGAGCGCTTCGGGCTGGCGGTCGCGGAGCCGTTCGGCATGGTCTGGCGGTTGTGGGACCCGGCGCGGCCCAAGCGCGTGGCGGTGCTGGTCTCGCGGTACGACCACTGCCTGCAGGACCTGCTGTGGCGGTGGCGCCGCGGACAGCTCGACGCCGAGATCGTCCTCGTCGCCTCCAACTGGGAAGACCTCCGGGACGAGGTCGAGGCGGTGGGCCTCCCGTACCATCACGTGGCGGTGCCGAAGGGCGCCAGGCCCGCCGCGGAGGCCGAGCTCCTCGACCTGCTGGCGGGCAGCTGCGACCTCGTCGTCCTCGCCCGGTACATGCAGATCCTCTCGAGCGACTTCCTCGACCGGCTCGGCGTCCCGGTCATCAACATCCACCACTCGTTCCTGCCGGCGTTCGCCGGCGCCGGCCCGTACGAGCGGGCGAAGGAGCGCGGCGTCAAGCTCGTCGGCGCGACGGCGCACTACGTCACGGCGGAGCTCGACGCCGGGCCGATCATCGAGCAGGACGTCGTCCGCGTCACGCACGAGCACACGGCCGAGCAGCTCGCCCGCATGGGCGCCGAGATCGAGCGGACGGTCCTCGCCCGCGCGGTCCGCCGGCATTGCCAGGATCGCGTGATCCGTCACGGGAACACGACGGTGGTCTTCTGACGATGGCGGCGATGCGCGACTGGAAGTACGCTGGCGCCGTGGCCGGGCGGGCGCTTTGACAGTCGACCTCGCCGGCGTGCTGCTCCGGCTCGCGGACCTGGGCCCGCCGAGCGAGGTGCGCGCCCGCGCGCCGCAGGTGGCCGCGGACGTGCTCGGCTTCGACCGCGTCCTGCTCACGAGCATCTCGGACGGCGAGCTGGTCCCCCAGGGCCTGCACATCCCCGCGGGACGCGACGCGGAGGAGCTGCTGGCGGCGCTGCGCGCGGAGCGGGTCGCGCTCGACTACCCGCTGATCGAGGTGGAGATCATGCGGCGACGCCGGGCGCAGGTCGTTCCCGCGGCAGAGGCCGAGGCGCCGGGGCGGCGGGCGTACGCCACGGTGCTCGGCCGGACGGCGTACGCGGTGGCCCCCGTCATGCTCGAGGGCCGGGTGATCGGCTTCCTGCACGCCGACCGCGACGCCGGAGGGACGGTCGACGACGAGGACGCCGCCCGGCTCGCGGGGTTCGCGGTCGCCTTCGCGCTCGTCTACGAGCGCGCGGTCCTCCGCCACCGGCTCCGCGTCCAGCACGAGGAGATCCGCCAGGTCGCGAGCTGGGCCGACGCTCGCACGAGCGACCTCGGCGACCGCTCGGTGAGCCTGGCCGAGGAAGGCGGCGACAGCAACGGCGCCGCCACGCACCGCCCGTCCGAGATCGCCGAGCGCGCGCTGCGCGACCTCCTGACGCGACGGGAGATCGACGTCCTCGAGCTGATGGTGCGGGGTGAGACGAACGCCGGCATCGCGCGTGACCTCGTCGTCTCCGAGGGAACGGTCAAGTTCCACGTCAAGAACATCCTGCGCAAGCTCCACGCGGCCAACCGCGCCGAGGCCACGTCGCGCTACCTCCGGCTCACCCTCAACCGCGGCGGTGCTGATGGCTGACTCCGACTCGACGCTCTGGGACGCGCTGATCCTGGGCGGTGGCCCGGCCGGACTGACCGCGGGGCTGTTCCTGGCCCGGCACGGGCGCACCGCGCTGATCGTCGACCAGTTCACCGGGAACCACCTCATCAACGCGGGCGTCGTCGAGAACTTCCCGGGGTTCCCGGAAGGGATCGGCGGGGCCGACCTGGCCGCGCGGCTCCAGGCCCAGGCCGCCGCGGCGGGCGCGCAGATGACGGCAGGCGCCGTCGAGCGCGTCGAGCCTTCGGCTGACGGCTCGTTCACCGTCACGACCGACGGCGAGGCGCTCGCCGGGCGCTCGGTGCTCGTCTGCACGGGCTCGCGCCTGCGCCGGCTCGGCGTCGAGGGCGAGGACGCGCTGGCCGGCCGCGGCATCTCCGAGTGCGCCACGTGCGACGGCCCCCTGTTCCGCGGGCAGCCGGTGGCGGTGATCGGCGACGGCGACTCGGCGCTCGACGAGGCGCTCGCGCTGAGCGGCATGGCCTCCTCGGTGTCGCTGATCCACCGCGGCCCGGAGCTGGCCGGTCAGTCGGCGCTGCGCGAGCGCGTGGCCGCCGGCGACGCCATCCGGCTGCGGCCCGGGACGACCGTGGTCGGCTTCACCGGCGACGACCGGCTGACGGGCGTCGTGCTGCGCGACGCCGGCGGGCGCGAGTGGGTCGACGAGGCCGCCGGCGCGTTCGTCTTCGTGGGGCTCGAGCCGAACACGGCGTTCCTGCGCGGCGTCGTCGAGCTCGACGATGCCGGCCGAGTGATCGCCGACGCGTCGGGTGCCACGTCGGCGCCCGGGATCTTCGCCGCCGGGGACGTCCGCCGCGACTCGTCGGCGCAGTTCATCTCGGCGGCCGGCGACGGGGCCACCGCGGCGCTCGCCGCGCACCGCCACCTCACGCGGGCCGGCTGAGCCCGCTCACGCGACGAGGTACAGGACCTCGCCGATCATCGCCGGCCGGTCGCCGCCCCGCACCTCGACCGAGACAGCCAGCTTGTAGACGACGCTGTTGCCGCGCGACTCGGCGTTCACGAGCCGCGCCGCCACGCGGATCTCGGACCCCGAGGGCACCGGGCCTGTGAACCGCAGCTTGTCGATGCCGTAGTTGATGCGCGTGCCGGCGTCCGTGATCGTGAGGATCTGCTTGAGGAGCATCGGGAGCAGCGACAGCGTGCAGTAGCCGTGGGCCACCGTCGTGCCGAACGGGCCGTCCTTCGCCCGCTCGGGGTCGGTGTGGATCCACAGGTGATCGCCGGTCGCCTCCGCGAAGAGATCGATCTGCGCCTGCTCGACGCGGTGCCACGGGCTCGCGCCGACGTCCTGCTCTCCGGCGTCGCGCAGCTCGGCGATGGTCATCTCGAGCATCAGGCCCCCTTCGCGGCTTCCTCGCCCAGGCCCGCCGGGAGCAGCGCGATCCGCGTCTGGTCCGCATCCGCGGGCAGCAGCTCGGCGCCGCGGCTCCAGAGCTCGAGGCACGCCTCCCCCATCGGGATCGGCACGCCCATCTCGCCCGCGAGGTCGACGGCGATCGCCAGGTCCTTGAGCATCAGCTGGAGCAGGAACCCGGAGTCGAAGCTCTCGCTGAGCACGAACTGCTCGACCTTCGTCTCCGTCGCGTGGTTGCGCCCGGTGGACCGGTTGAGCACCTCGAGCATGAGCTTCGGATCCAGGCCGAACCGGCGCCCGACCTCGATCACCTCGGTGGCGACGCTGAGGCCGGCGGCGGACATCACGTTGTTGAGCGCCTTCATCGCGTGGCCCGCGCCGACCCCGCCCATCGGGATCACGCTCGTGGTCATCGGCTCGAGCACGGGCATGCAGACGGCGAGCTGCTCGGCCGTGCCGCCGAACATCACGGTGAGCTCGCCGGCGCGCGCACGCGCGAGCCCGCCCGACACGGGCGCGTCGACCAGCGCGATCCCGGCGCGCCCGGCGGTCGCCGCGAGCTCCACCGTGCGGCGCGGGTCGGACGAGCTCATGTCGACGATCAGAGCGCCGCGCCCGAGGACCTCGAGGAGCCCGCCCGGCCCGGCCACGACCAGGTCGACGATGTCGCTGTTGGGAAGCATCAGCACGACCAGGCGCGCGTCGCGCAGGTCACCGAGCGATCCGGCCGCCGTCACGGCGGGCAGGCTCGCGAGCTCGTCGGCCTTCGCACGGTCGGCGTCGTAGGCCAGCACGGCGTGGCGCTCGGCCAGCCGCCGGACCATCGGGCCGCCCATCGTGCCGAGTCCGACGAAGCCGACGGGGGTCAAATCACGCCCTTCTCCGCCAGGTCGCGGAGCTCGTCCGGGCCGGCGCCGATCAGCTCCGTGAGCAGCTCGTGCGTGTGCTGGCCGAGCGACGGCGCGGGAACCGCGGGAGTCGGGCCCTCGGCCGAGGTCTTGATGGGGTTGCCGGCCAGGCGCACCTCGCCCCAGGCGGGATCGGAGACCGCGAGGGTCATCTGGCGGGCCGCGGCCTGCTCGGACTCGAGCATGTCCTCGACGTCCTCGACCGGAGCCGCGGCCACGCCGACCGAGCGCAGCCGGCCGGCGGCCTCCTCGCGCGTGAGCTCGGCGAACCAGCCCTCGACGATCTCCCGCACCTCGTCGTAGCGCTGCGCGCGGAGGCGGCCGGTGCGGTAGCGCGGATCGTCGACCAGCTCCGGATGACCCATGACCTCGCAGAAGGCGCGCCAGTTCTTCTCGCTGAAGACGGCGATGCTGAGGTAGCCGTCCGCGACGCGGTAGGCGCCGAAGGGCGCCGCCTGGAAGTGCACGCCGGAGTCCGGGACCTGGCCGACGGCGTCGCGCGTCGCCAGCGCGAGCTCGTTGAGCACCACGCCGCCGTCGTACATCGCGATGTCCACGTGCTGGCCCTCCCCCGTGACGGTGCGCTGGTAGAGCGCCTGCACCGTACCGGCGTACGCCAGGGCGCCGGCGAACAGGTCCGCCAGCGGGAAGCCGAGGTACACCGGGCGAGGTCCCTGCCGCTCGGGGCGGAACATGAGCCCGCTCATCGCCTGCACGATCACGTCGAACGCGGGCCAGGAGACGCAGGGGCTCGGAAGGACGTCGTCGTGCCCGAACCCGGAGACGGACGTGTAGATCAGTCGCGGGTTCACCTCTTTGAGCACCGGATACGCGAGGCCCAGCCGCTGCATGGAGTCTGCGCGGAGGTTCTCGAGCACGACGTCGCTCTCCACCACGAGGCGCTTGAAGACGTCCTTCCCCTCCGGCGTCTTGAGGTCGAGCGTCAGGCTGAGCTTGTTCCGGTTGGAGCGGATCAGCCCGAGGCTGCGCGACTCGCCGTCCGCGGTCTCGCGGAACGGGCCGACCTCGCGCGCCTGGTCGCCCGTGCCCGGCGGCTCGACCTTGATCACCTGCGCACCGTGATCGGCGAGCCACAGCGAAGCGTAGGGTCCGGCGACGAAGTGCTCGACGGCGAGGACCCGTACGCCGTCCAGCGCCAGGCCGGGCCGCGCATCAGCCGGATCCGTCAACGGAGACCGCCCATCCGGGCAATACTACTGTATTACGCAGGCCCGAGACTGGGTCGCAAGACCGTCATATTGTAATATCGATTCGTGCCCCGTCGCCGCACGTCCGGGCGTGCATGAAGCCCGCCCCCTTCGCCTACTACGCGCCCACGAGCGTCGCTGACGCCGTCGAGCTCGGCGCGGAGCTGGGTGACGCGGGGCGCGTGCTCGCGGGCGGTCAGAGCCTCATGCCGCTGCTGAACATGCGGCGCGTCCACGTCGACGGCCTGATCGACCTCAACCGCGTACCGGGGCTCGACCACGTCGCGCTGGACGATGACGGCTGCCTGGTCATCGGGGCGCTCGTCCGTCAGGCGCGCGCGCTCGACGACCCGACGCTGCGCACCCAGGCGCCGCTGGTCGCCGAGGCCCTTCGGCTCGTCGCCAGCCCGACCGTCCGCAACCGCGGGACGATCTGCGGCAGCCTCGCCTTCGCGCAGCCCTCCGCCGAGCTGCCCGCCGTCGCGCTGGCCATCGGCGGCGAGGTGGTCGTCGCCCGCCCGGGCGGCGAGCGGCGGATCGGCATCGACGAGCTCTTCACCGGCCCGTTCGCGACGAGCCTCGAGCCGGGGGAGCTCGTCACGGAGGTCCGGCTGCGGCCGTGGTCGCCCGCCGCGGGGCACGCGTTCCTCGAGGTGAGCCGGATGCGGCTGCCGGTCGTCGGCGTGGCCGTGCTCGTGGAGCTCGACGGCGACGCGATCGCCCGCTGCGCGGTGGCGATGGCGGGCGTCGCCGCCACCCCGGTCCGCGCCGCCGCCACCGAGGCGGCCCTGACGGGCTCGCCCCCGACGGAGGAGTCGATCGCCGCCGCGGCCGGCGACGCCGTGGAGGGCCTCGACGTGCCGTCGGACCTGCACGGGAGCGCCGCGTACCGGACGCGGGTGGCGCGCACGCTCGTCCGGCGCGCCGTCGGCGTGGCGGTCGGCCGCGCGCGAGGTGGTGAGCTGTCATCGGCGCGATAGGCACCCGCGCGGGCGCGGGCGATCGCGTCCCCGTCCGGCTCACGGTCAACGGCGTGAGCCGCGAGGCGTACGTCGAGCCCCGGCGCTCGCTCGCCGACATGCTGCGCGAGGACCTCAGCCTGACCGGCACCCACGTCGGGTGCGAGCAGGGCGTGTGCGGCGCGTGCACCGTCCTGGTCGACGGCGTGAGCGCGCGGTCCTGCCTCATGCTGGCCGTCCAGGCGAGCGGCGTGGCCGTCGAGACCGTCGAGTCGCTCGCGCGTCAGGACGGCGGGCTCCACCCCATCCAGGAGGCGTTCTCCGCGTGCCACGGCCTGCAGTGCGGGTTCTGCACGCCCGGCTTCCTCATGCGCACCCAGGAGCTGCTCGCCGAGAACCCGTCGCCGAGCGACGACGAGATCCGCGAGGGCATCGCCGGCTATCTCTGCCGCTGCACGGGCTACCACTCGATCGTCGATTCGATCCGCGACGCGGCGGGACGGCTCGCCGCCGAGGAGCCGGCGTGAGCGCGGACGACGGCCGCCGCGCGATCGGCAGGAGCGCGAACCGCGTCGAGGATCCGGTGCTGCTGTCCGGTCGCGGCGTGTACGTCGGCGACGTGAGCCCGCCCGGCGTGCTGCACGCCACGGTGCTGCGCAGCCCGCATCCGCACGCGCTCATCAGGTCGATCGACACGTCGGGCGCCTTCGAGGTCCCGGGCGTGGCGGCGGTGGCCACGGCCGCCGACCTCGAGCCGCTCGTCGGATCCGCCGGATCCTTCTGCGAGGAGCCGATCGTGCAGTACGGGCTGGCCACCGATCGCGTGCGCTACGAGGGCGAGGCCGTGGCCGCCGTGGCGGCCGAGAGCCGGGCCCAGGCCGAGGACGCGTGCGAGCGCATCCGCGTCGAGTACGAGCTGCTCCCGACCGTGACGGACCCGTTCGCCGCGCTCGAGGACGGCGCGCCGCTGCTGCACGACACGCTCGACTCCAACCTCGCCTGGAGCCGCAGCATGACCTTCGGCGACGTCGAGGGCGACTTCGCGCGCGCGGACGTCGTCATCCGCCGGCGGCTGCGCTGGCACCGGATGTCGGCGCAGGCGATCGAGACGGCCGGCGTGGTCGCGAGCTGGAACCCGGCGACGCGGAGCATGACCGTGTGGTGCAACGCGCTCGCGACCAACATGCTCGCGCCGGCGTTCGCCGACATGATGGGCGTGGACACGAGCCGGCTGAAGGTCATCCCCTGCCTGACGGGCGGCAACTTCGGCAGCAAGCTCGTGCTCGGGAAGAACATGTGCGTCGCCGGCGCGCTCACGAAGATGACCGGGCGCCCGGTCAAGTACATCGACGACCGCCTCGAGCACGTCCAGGCGGCCGACAACACCGCGAGCGACCGCCACTACGACTGCGCGCTCGCCCTCACCGCCGAAGGCGAGATGCTGTCGCTGACGATCGAGGTCGTCGACGACTACGGCGCGTACTTCAACCTCGGCCCGGTCCATCACGCCAACGCGCTGGCGACCCCGACCGGCCCGTACCGCATCGGGAGCCTCTCGTACGACGTCAGGGCCGTCCTCACGAACAAGACCGGCCAGACCGGGATGCGGGGAGCGGGGTCCGAGCCGGCCAACTTCATCCTCGAGCGGCTCGTCGACCAGGCGGCCGAGGAGCTGGGCGTCGACCGCGTCGAGCTGCGCCGCCGCAACCTCATCGGCAAGGACGAGTTCCCCTACCGCACGCCCCAGGGGAACGTGTACGACAGCGGCGACTACGCCGCCGTCCTCGACACCGCTATGTCCGACGAGCGTGTCCGGTGGTGGCTCGCCGAGCGCGAGCGGGCGCGCGAGCAGGGGCGGTACATCGGCATCGGCATCGCCTCCTGCCAGGAGCGGACCACGTTCACCGGCGCGAACTTCTGGCTGATGTACGACCACCCCGCCGTCGAGGGCATGGCGGCCGGCGAGACCGTGAGCGTGACGATCGACCCCACGGGGAGCACGTTCGTGACGCTCGCCGGCGGGTTCGTCGGAACCAGCCCGCAGACGACCGCCGCGCAGGTCCTCGCGGAGGAGCTCGGGCTCGACCCGGCCACGATCGCGTTCGAGTACGCGGACTCGCAGAGCGGGATCATCGGCCCGGGCGCGGGCGGCAGCCGCACGACGGTGATGCTCTCGGGCGCCCTCGCCGGCGCCGCGGGAGTGCTCAAGGACAAGATCTTCCGGATCGCCGAGGAGCTGCTCGAGGCCGACCGCCGGGACCTCGTGCTGGACGACGGCGCCGTCAGCGTGGCCGGCTCGCCCGACCAGCGCATCACCCTCGCGACCATCGCGGCCACCGCCAACCTGAAGACGCTCGACCTGCCGGAGGGCATGACGAGCGGGCTGCACACGACCTTCCGCTACGACCACCCGTACTCGACCAAGCCGAGCGGCGACCGCAGCGACCTCGGCATCTTCTACGGCCTCGTCTCCCACGGCTGCCACGTCGCGGTCGTCGAGGTCGACCCGGAGACCGGCCAGGTCACGCCGCTGTCGTACCTCGCGGTCAACGACTCCGGGACCGTCATGAACCCGAAGCTCCTCGAGGGGCAGGTCATGGGCGGCGTCGTCCAGGGGATCGGCGCCGCGCTCACCGAGGAGTACGTCTACGGCGACGACGGCGCGCTGCTCACGCGCGACTACACCTCGTATCTGCTGCCATCGGTCGAGCTCGCGCCTCCCGAGTTCCGCGTGCTCCACCACGAGACGCCCTCCCCGTTCACCCAGTACGGCGTCAAGGGCGGCGGCGAGGGCGGGCGCATCATGGCCCCGGCGGCGATCGCCGGGGCCGTCGAGGATGCCCTGCGGCCGTTCGGCGTGCGCGTCGAGGAGGCGCCGATGACGCCGATGCGGATCGTCGAGCTCATCGCGAAATCAGAGAACCACTGACTCCACGGGAGAGGTGCCCGATGCCAATCGTCCTCAAAGGCTTCAACCACGCCGGGTTCGCGTGCGACGACATCGAGCGCACCCGGGTCCTGTGCGAGGAGGTCCTCGGGCTCGAGCCCGTGCCGAGCCTCGCGACCGGGTTCAAGGGCTTCACGCTCGCGTGGTACCGCGACGCCGACGGCAACGAGTACCACGTGAGCGCGCGGATCCCCGACCTCCCGGAGCAGTTGGGCTGGACGACCGACTTCAACCCGTCGCTGCACCAGCACGTGGCGTTCGAGGTCGAGAGCCTCGACGAGGCGAAGGCCGAGCTCGAGCGCCACGGCTTCGCGTACTTCGAGTTCCGGGGCGAGGGCATCCAGACGCGCAACCAGCTCTACGTCCAGGTCGAGGAGTCGGGCCAGATGCTGGAGCTCTTCGAGACCAGGCCGGGCGTCGAGCCGCAGTGGGCACCGCCGGAGGCGACCCGCTAGGCCGTGGGGCGCGTGCGGATCATCAACCTGATGGGCGCGGAGACGACCGCGCTCCTCAGGGACCGCTTCGGCGAGCGCGTCGACGTGGTCGAGGTGGAGCCGGACGGGCCGATCGACGACGGGCTCACGGGCGACGTCCTGCTCACCCCGGGCCGGGCGGCGGGGCGCCCCGCGCCGGCATGGCTGGCAGCCGTGGCCCGGCGCGGCGTGGCGTGGCTCCACATCGGGGGCGCGAACGCCGGAGACATCCCCGACGAGGTGTTCGAGGACGGCCGCGTCGTGACGTGCTCGCGCGGGTCGATGGCGACGCCGATCTCGGAGTTCGTCCTCGCGTCGATCCTGGCGTACGAGAAGCGGTTCCCCCACTCGTGGGTCTCCGAGCCCGTCGACGGCTGGGGGTTCCAGGGCCGGCTCGACCCGGCGAGCGCCCCCGTCGAGCCGGTCATGCGCGCACCGGCGCACTGGGGACTCGCGGACCTGGGGTCGCTCGACGGCAAGGTGCTCGGGATCTTCGGCTTCGGATCGATCGGCCGCGCGACGGCGGCGAAGGCCCTGCCGTTCGGCATGCGCGTGGTGGCGGTCCGGCGGAGCGACGCGCCGAGCGGCGTGGACGGCGTGGAGATCGTGGACCTCCCCGAGCTGGCCGCGGTCGCCGACCATCTCGTGCTCTGCGCCCCGAGCACGCCCGCGACGGAGCGCATCATCGACGACCGCGTGTTCGCGCGCACGAAGCCCACGGCGCATCTCGTCAACGTCGGGCGCGGCACGCTCGTCGACCAGGACGCGCTGATCCGCGCGCTGGACGAGGACCGGCTCGCGTTCGCGAGCATCGACGTCGCCGACCCCGAGCCGCTGCCGGCCGGGCACCGTCTCTACTCCCACCCGAAGGTCCATCTCTCGCCCCACATCTCGTGGTGCTCACCGAGCCAGCAGTCCCGCACCGGGGAGATCCTCCTCGAGAACGTCCGGCGCTGGCTCGCCCGCGAGGAGCTGCACGGGCTCGTCGACTCGCGCCACCGCTACTGATGCGCGCGCTCCCGACCCGATCCCCGCGCGAGGTCCGCCTGCACGTCGGGCACTGGCTGTACGCCCAGGTCGCCCACGTCCTCGGTCCGGCGCTGCGCCTCGAGCGCATCGGCTGGCTGCGCTTCGTGCCGTCGATCCCGCGGCGCGGCGGGAAGTTCGTCCCTGGACGGTGGAGCGACACGTCGGACTGGTCGACGCCTCCCGCGCTGCGCACGGTGGCCGGCATCGAGCGCGACCCGGTGGCGGAGGAGCAGGCCTTGAGCGCGGCGCCCCCGCGCGACTTCACGATCTTCCACGCCGACGCCAGCAACTACGGCCTCGGGCACGGCTGGGGGTTCGTGCTGCCCACGGGCGGGCGTCTCGCCCGCGCGCTCCGGCGGATGCGGGCGATCCGCGACCGCGTGCCGCCCCCCGCGGCGGTCGCCGACTCACCGGAGGCGCTCACCGAGCGTATCCGCGAAGCCGCCCACCGCGCCGGGCTGAGCAAGGTCGGCTTCGCACGCTTCGATCCCAAGTACTCGTTCGTGGAGCACCTGGCCGACCACGGCGATCCGACGGTGATCGTGTGCCTCCTCGAGCAGGACTACGACGCCACGCAGCGCGCGCCCAGCGTCCGCGCGGAGCGCGGCGCGTTCCGTGCATACGGCGACCTGATCACCGGGATGACCGCCCTCGCCGAGGCGATCCAGGCGATGGGCTACAGCGCGCGGCCGCAGTCGATCGGCGCGGAGATGCTCATGATCCCCTACGGGGTCGCGGCGGGCCTCGGCCAGCTCGGCCTGAACGGGCAGCTGCTGACGCCCGAGGCCGGCTCGCGCGCTCGGCTCGGCCTGATCACGAGCAACGTGCCCGTCGTCTACGGACGGCCCGTCGACTACGGGATCCACGCGATCTGCGACATGTGCCAGGCGTGCGTGCGGCGCTGCCCCGTCGGCGCGATCCCGAGCAAGCGGCGCCCGTATCACGGCGTGACCAAGGCGAAGATCAAGACCGAGCGCTGCTTCCCCGTCGTCTCGAGCGCCCACGGCTGCGCGATCTGCATAAAGGTCTGCCCGATCCAGAAGTACGGGCTGCGCGCGGTGACCGACCACTACGACCGCACGGGCGGCGTGTTGGGCCGCGACACGGACGAGCTCGAGGCGTTCCACTGGCCGCTGGACGGGCTCACTTACAAGGCGGGAAGCAAGCCGCGCGTGACCAAGAAGCTCCTGCACCCACCGGGCTTCGTGTTCGATCCGAAGCGTGACGACGCACCCTGAGGGGAGCGCCTCCGTGGCTCACCCTTGTGTTTGATTTCGTCAGTGAGTACGATCCTAAGCTCATAATACTGTACGACGGAGGAGAACGGGGATGCGTCGTCTGCTGAAGCGCTGCAGCTTGGTGGCGGGGCTGGCGTTGCTCGTTGGGTTGCAGGTCGGTTGCGGTGGAGATGACGAGGGTGCTGGGGCGGGTTCCGGTGGCGACGGCGAGGAGGTCTACCGCGTCGGCGCGGTGCTCGCCCTGACCGGGGATTACTCCGGCACGGACAAGGACTCGCGCGCCGGTCTCGAGGCGACGATCGCCGAGATCAACGCGAACGGCGGCGTCAACGGCCGCCAGCTCGAGTTCGAGATCGAGGACAGCCAGAGCGAGCCCTCGCGCGCGGCGCTGGCAGCGCAGGCCCTCGTCGACAAGTACAAGCCGCACGTCATGATCCCGGACATCCCGTGCCTCATGGCGCTGGCGACCCTGCCCGTCCCGAACCGCGAGGGCATCATCACGTTCACCGGCTGCGACAGCGGCGACCCGCCGGCTTCGAACCCCGAGGCCTTCCCGACGAACTTCTCGACGTTCCCGCCGCCGCCCACGCTCGGACAGCCGCTGGTGCAGGGCGCCGAGCTCGCGACCGGCAAGGACAAGATGACGGTCGGGTTCCTGCGCTCGGACGACGCAGCGGGCGAGGCGCTCGTCGAGCCCGTCAAGGCGGCCGCCGAAGGCCGCGGGCACACGTGGGCCGGCGACGAGGCGTTCGCCGTGGGCGAGCCGGACCTCACCGTGCAGCTGTCGAAGCTGCAGGACGCCGGGGCCGACGTCGTGATCCTGTGGGGCCAGGTGGGCGACGGCGGCAACGCGATGAAGTCCGTGCGCGACCTGAACTGGGACGCCCACGTCTTCGGTGGCACGGCGACCGTCTCGGCGGCGCTCAAGGACGAGATCCCCGAGGGCTACCAGGACAACTTCAACGCGCTCGTGACCGGGAACTCGGTCCGCGAAGGCGGGCCCGAGACGCTCGACCCGTTCATCCAGGACTACCTCCAGGAAGCGTCGAGCGACGTGCAGACGCTTTCGGTGGTCGGCGCCGTCCACGATGGCCTGACGCTCTGGAAGTGGGCGGTCGAGCGCACGAAGTCCACCGAGCCCGAGAAGCTCGTGGCAGAGCTCGAGACGCTCGGCGACCTCCCCGAGAGCGAGTGGCCGGAGGGCCTCCAGCTCAGCGACAACCCGATGTACAACGCCGAGCAGCACGGCCTCCTGAACGCCAACCTCGACACCGCGTGGGGCGTCATCAAGCCGAGCGAGAACATCATGGGCACCTACGAGGGCCAGCCGCTCGAGTGTGACTGCGCGCGCCCGGGAAGCTGACGGCAGGACGTATGCCTGACGCTCTTCAGCAGGCCCCCAGCGACCACGGGTCGTCCACCGTGGTCGAGGGGGGCCTGCGGGTCCGTGACATGCGCGCGTGGTACGGGCAGACGCAGGTGCTGTTCGGCATGGACGTGGAGGTCCACGCGCGCGAGCTGGTCGGCATCCTCGGCCACAACGGGTCTGGCAAGTCGACGATGCTGCGCGTCCTCTCGGGCCTGCACCGACGCGCCGACTACGAGGCGCGGCTCGACGGCGACGACCTGGCCGGCCTCGCGCCGAACGTGATCGCCCGCAAGGGCCTCGTGCTCGTCCGCGGCGCCGACGTGTTCGACGGCGTGACCGTCGAGGAGCACCTCGAGCTCGGCGCCCGGCTCGGCAGGATCACCGGCCGGGAAGGCTGGGACATCGACCGCGTGTACGCGGAGATGCCGATCCTCTTCGAGCGGCGCAAGCGGCTCGGCCCCGAGCTCAGCGGCGGCCAGCGGCAGTTGCTGGCGCTCGCCGTGGCGTTCGTCTCGAATCCGCGGTGCATGCTGCTCGACGAGCCGACGACCGGCCTCGACATGCAGGCGCGCAGCGCGGTCGCCGACGTCCTGCGGCGCTTCTGCGAGCACGGCGTCCCGATGCTCGTGGTGGAGCAGAACCCGAGCTGGCTGGCCGAGGTCTGCAGCCGCGCGTACCTGCTCGAGCTGGGGCGCGTCGTCGCCGAGGGCGAGCCGCTGGTGGTGCTCGGCGAGCAGACCGCCGCCGAGCAGGAAGCCCAGACCATGGACGCGCCATGACGATGCCCAGCCTCCAGACCCTGCTCCTCGGGGTCTTCGTCGGGATCGGCATCGGGTGCGTGTACGCCCTGGTGGCGCTGGCCTTCAACCTCGTGCTCGCGGCCTGCGGCGTGTTCAACATGACGATCGGCGGGGTCATCACGGCCGCCGTGCTCGGGTCCTACCTGCTCGGCACCAAGGAGGGCTGGCCGATCCTGCTGGTGGCCCTGCTGGCGGTGCTCTTCGGCGGGCTCATCGGCGCGGCCGCGGAGTTCCTCGCGGTCCGGCGCGTGCTCGCGCTCAGACCGAAGGACGTGGCCCACGACACGATGGTCACCACGCTCGGCCTCGGCATGGCGATGATCGCGCTTGCGGCGGTGCTCTTCGGCAGCGAGACGCTGCCCGTCGACTCGTACGTCTCGACCTCTCCCATCGTCGTCTTCGACGTCCCGATCCGCCCCATCTACGTGGTCATGCCGGTCGTGGTGCTGGTCGTGGTCGTCGCGATCGAGCTCGCGCTCCGCTTCACCGAGTTCGGGATCGTGACCCGCGCGGTCATCGCGAGCAACGAGGGCGCGTCGCTGCTCGGCATCAACGTGAACCGCGTCGTGCGGTGGTCGTTCATCGTGTCGGGCTGCATCGCCGGCCTCGGGGGCTTCCTGATCGCGCCGGTGATGTCCGCCTCGGCCCTCGTCGGCGAGGAGGTGATGCTGTTCGGGTTCGCGGCCATCGCCCTCGGCGGCTTCGCCAGCTTCCGCGGCGCGCTCGTCGGCGGGCTCATCGTCGGCATCGTGCTCGGCGTGCTCCCGGCGTTCCTGAGCCAGCCCAGCCTGCGCGGTCCGCTGGTCTGGCTCACGCTCGTGATCGTCCTGTTCATCAGGCCGGCAGGCCTCTTCGGAAAGGCCGGCCAGTTCGGCGCGGTCGGCGTCAGGGAGGTATAGGCGTGTCCGCCGCCATCCAAGCGCTCCGCACGCGGATCGACGCGCGCACGCGCGAGATCGAGCTGCCGAGCTGGGCCGGCACCGCCGTCCCGCTGTTGCTCGTCGGCCTCGTCGCCGCCTACCCGGTGTTCGATCCGACGACCTTCGGGATCAGCCGCATCGAGCTGCTCCTCTACTTCATCATGGCCGCGATCGCGCTGAACATGGTCCACGGCTACGGCGGCGTGCTGGTCGTGGGCCAGCCGGCGATGATGACCGTGGCGGGCTTCGCGAGCGGCATCCTGAGCATCCAGCTCGGCTGGAACGTCTGGATCACGATCCTCCTCGGGATCTTCGCGTCGGTCCTCCTGAGCGTGTTCATGGCGCTCCCCTCGCTCCGCGTCCGCGGCTGGTACCTCGCCGTGCTGAGCATCATGGCCGTGGTGCTGATGCCGGACCTGGCCCTCGGGTTCCCCGACCTCACGGGCGGCAGCGACGGGCTGCCGGCGATCCCGCCGATGGAGATCGCCGGCCAGCCGCTCGAGCGCTGGATGATCTTCGAGGCCGTCCTCCTGCTGACGATCCTGTGCTGGCTCGCGGCAAGGAACCTGGTCAAGTCCGGCTGGGGGACGAGCGTCGTCGCCCTCCGGGACTACCCGTACATGGCCGCCTCGACGGGAGTCAGCACGGTCCGCGTGCGGGGCGCCCTCTGCGCGCTGACCGGCGTGCCGTGCGGCATCGCCGGCGCGCTCTACGCGCACAGCCAGCAGTTCTTCTCCGCCAACGACTTCAACATCAAGGTCGTCCTCATCCTCATCGGCGGAGTGCTCCTCGGCGGTCGCGGCACCCTGTGGGGGCCGGTGATCGGCGTCGCGATCTTCGGGGGCATCAGCTACTGGATCGGGCCGTTCAGCCCCTGGAACCCGTTCTTCCTCGGCGTCGGCGTGATGGTCGCCGCGCTGCTGTTCCGCCTCGGGATCGTGGGAACCGTCCAGCAGTACTGGGCCACGCACCGCGCGCGGCGGAAGGTCGCGACGAGGCTGTTCGCCGAGGACGTGGAGCCGACGGTCGCGATCTCGCCGGTCGAGACCCCGCCCCTGCTGGAGGTGCGCGGGGTCAGCAAGCACTTCGGCGGCAACCAGGTGCTGCGCGATGTCGACCTCACGCTGACGGGCGGCTCGATCGTGGCGCTCGTCGGGGCGAACGGGTCGGGGAAGACCACGCTGCTCAACTGCGTCAGCGGGTTCTACGTCCCCGACGAGGGACGGATCGAGCTCAACGGCCGCGACATCATGCACGTGCCGCCACACCGCCGCCCGCACCTGGGCATGGCGCGGACGTTCCAGGTGCCCGGGCTGATCGAGGAGCGGACGGTGCTCGAGAACGTCCAGCTGGGCGCCTTCGGGCTCGACCCGCAGAGCGCCACCGGATCGATCTTCCGGCTGCCGAGCTACCGCGCCCGCGAGTCCGCGGCGACCGAGCGGGCGATCGACGCCTGCCGCGCCGTCGGCCTGACGGACCGTGCGATCTACGGCAAGGCGAGCGACCTGACCCTGGCGCTCAGGCGGATGGTCGAGATCGCTCGGGCGCTGGCCGCCGACGCGTCGGTCATCTGCCTGGACGAGCCGGTCGCCGGACTCCGCCAGGACGCCCAGGACCGCGTGATGGCCGTGCTGCGCAGCCTCGCCGAGTCAGGGCGGGCGATCCTCTTGATCGAGCACAACCTGCCGTTCGTCCTGTCGCTGTCGGATCGCGTCGTCCTGCTGAAGGACGGCGAGGTCGTCGACGAGGGCGCGCCGATCGACGTCGGCGACCGCGATCGCCCGCTGGGCGCGTACTTCTACACGTTCGTCCCCACCGCGGACCGCAAGAAGCTGGCGACCACGATCGCGGCGGCGGAGCAGGCGCGCGAGTCGAGCATCCCGTAAGATCGTATTAGCGTATGGGGTCGAAATCGGAGGAGATTCAGCGATGTTCACCGCGACAGCAGACTTGGTGATCCCTACCACGGTCACGGGCTCCTGGCCGCGACCCCGGTGGTTCAACACCCGGCTCGACGGGCGCGCGCTGTCGACGGCGATGAAGGACGTGGTGCTCCGCGAGCAGCTCACGGACGGCCTGGCCGTGCTGCTCGACGACCAGGAGCGCGCCGGCCTCGACATCCTCACCCATGGCGACTACTTCCATGACGAGGACCTCGGCGGGCACCAGTGGCACCGCTACCCGCTCGAGCGCTGGAGGGGGCTCAAGGGCGACTACTCGCGGATCAGCGACGAGCTGCCGACGTTCGAGAGCGGCTCGATCCTCAACGAGGTCTTCGGCGGCTGGCGGTGGCCGAAGGTGGTCGGCAAGATCGAGCCCAACGAGGACCTCCCGCTCGAGTACGCGAAGATCTGGCGCCTCACGCAGGCGCGCACGAACAAGCCCGTGAAGTTCGGCGCCGTCTGCGCGCAGGGCCTCCACCCCCTGCTCGAGGTCGTCGAGGGCTACGACCCCGACAACCGCCGCGAGCTGATCTGGGACCTCGCGACCGCGATGAACCAGGAGCTGCGGATGCTCGCGGCCAGCGGGTGCAAGGTGATCCAGATCGAGGAGCCGCTCCTGCACTACCTCGCCACCTTCCATCCCGAGCAGACCGAGCAGATCGACTTCCTGGTGGACGCGTTCAACCACGAGGTCGCGGGCCTCGAGGACGTCGAGGTCTGGGTCCACACCTGCTGGGGCAACCCCAACATGCAGCGGGCGGTCGAGGACGTCTCGTACGCGAACTCGGTCGAGATCTACATGGAGCGCCTCAACGCCGACGTCTGGACGATCGAGGCCACCGAGCACCCCGAGGAGCTCAAGCTGTTCGAGCCGTACAAGGGCTCGGCCAAGAAGAAGATCGCGATCGGCGCGGTGAGCCACCGCATGCTCCAGGTGGAGACGCCCCGAGAACGTCGCCGAGCTCGCGCGCGAGGCGCTGAAGTACATCGACGCCGAGAACCTGATCCTGTCGAGCGACTGCGGCTTCGGCCGCGCCGGCAACAACCGGATGATCGCGTTCTACAAGGCGGTCTCGCTCGTCGCTGGGGCGCGAACATCGTGCGCGGCGAGCTGGGCCTCGAGCAGCAGTACGTCCCCGCCGCCGATCCGCAGCTGCAGGTGGACGTCCTGGAGAAGCCCGACGCGTCGAAGCTGTTCGCCGGCCTCAACGGCTGAGGTGGCCGCGAGCTGCGAGCTCGCCATCATCGGCGCGGGCCCGTCCGGGATCGCCGCCGGTGTCGCCGCGCGGGCCAGGGGTCTCGACGCCGTGCTGTTCGAGGCCGGTCCGGCGGTCGCGCACCGGTGGCGCACCAACTACGACCGCCTGCACCTCCAGGCGCTCCGCCGGCGCGAGGGGCTGCCCGGCCGGCCGATCCCGAGGAGCGTCGGCCGCTGGGTGAGCCGGGACGCGTACGCCCGGTATCTCGACGAGCTCGCCGCCGAGAGCGGGCTCAGGATCGAGCTGGGCAGGCGCGTCGAGCGCCTCGATCCCGACGGCGGGGCGTGGCGCCTGGCGATCGGGTCGGGCGGCGCCGTCGCCGCCGAGCAGGTCGTGGTGGCGACGGGCCAGGACCGCACCGAGAAGCTCCCGGCCTGGCCCGGCCTCGACTCGTTCACCGGGCGCTTCATGCACTCCCGCGCCTACCGCAACGCCGAGGCCTTCGCCGGCCTCGACGTGCTCGTGGTCGGGGGCGGTCAGTCGGCCGCCGAGATCGCGGTCGACCTCGTCGAGGGGAACGCGCGCCGCGTGCGCATGGCGCTCAGGAGCACGCCGATCATCCTCCCGCGCCAGCTCACCAGGTACGTCTGCATCCAGGACCTGCTCGGCTTCGCCGCCGCGCGGCGCGTTCCGCCCGCCGTGCTCGATCGCACCCTCCTGCTGGTGCACCGGCTGTTCGCCGGCGATCTGACCCCGTACGGCCTGGCCGCGCCGAGCGACGGGCTCATCGCCCGCATGTCGCGCGGCGCGGGCGCGCCGATCCTCGACGGCGTGGGCTTCCTCCGGACGCTCAAGGCCGGGCGGATCGGCGTGGTGCCGGGCGTCGACGCCTTCGACGGCGACGAGGTCGTCTGCGGGACGCAGCGCATCCGTGCCGACGTCGTGATCGCCGCCACGGGCTTCACCATGGACCTCGGGCCGCTCGTCGGTCATCTCGGGGTCCTCGACGAGCGGGGCCGCCCGCGGACGCTCGCCCCGGAGCCCGCTCTGCCGGGGCTCTACTTCCTCGGCTACGAGTTCTCCCCCTCCGGGCTGCTGTGGAAGATGGGCCGGCAGGCGCCGCTGATGGCCGAGTCGATGTTCGGCGGCGCGGGGCGGGGGTCCTGAGTGTCCGCCCGCGCCGCGACGGAGGACTCCCCCGTCCTGCTTCGCGTCGACGGGCTCTCGAAGACCTTCGGCGCGACGCGGGCCCTGCGCGACGCCTCGTTCGACCTGCGTGCCGGCGAGCTGCACGCGCTCGCCGGCGAGAACGGGTCCGGCAAGAGCACGCTGGTGAAGGTGCTGAGCGGCGTGCAGGCGCCGGACCGTGGCTCGCTCGAGCTGTACGGCGCGGCCCACTGCCCTGCCCGCCGGCACGAGGGCCGCCCAGAAGCTCGGGATCGTCACCGTCTTCCAGGAGGTGCTGGTCGCCGAGGCGAGGTCAGTGCTCGACAACGTCTGGCTCGGCGTCGACGGCCTGCTGCGCACGCGCGTGCCGGCGAAGGCCAAGCGCGAGCTGGCCACGGCGGCCTTCGCGGAGCTGCTGGACCGCCCGCCCGGCCTCGGCACCCCCGTCGAGGAGCTGTCGCTCAGCGACCGGCAGGCGTGCTGCATCGTCCGCGCGCTGCTGCGCGAGCCGCGGATCCTGATCTTCGACGAGGCGACCGCCGCGCTCGACGTCGCCACGCGCGACCGGCTCTTCGGCGTCCTCAGGCGGGCGAGCGAGACCGGCGTCGGCGTGGTGTTCATCACGCATCGCCTGGACGAGATCGACGAGCTCGGCGACCGGATCACCGTCATGCGGGCGGGCGAGACCGTGTCGACGCTCGAACGCGGGGCATGGAGCCCGCCGGAGCTGATCCGCCTCATGAGCGGCTCGGATCGCGTGACCGGCCAGGTCGGCGAGACGGCCGAGAGCGGTCGCGCGCGGGTGGGCGCGCCGGTGCTCCGGACGCGGCGGCTGCGTCTCGCCCCGGGCCGCGCCGAGATCGACGCCGAGATCCGCAGCGGCGAGCTCGTCGGGGTCGCGGGGCTCGACGGCCACGGGCAGTACGAGTTCCTGGAGGCGCTGCGCGGCGGGGAGCGGGAAGGCGGCGAGGTCGTCCGGCTCGACGGCGACCGGGAGATCCCGATCCGCTCGCCCCGGCACGCCGCCCGGCACGGCGTGGCCTATGTGCCCCGCGAGCGCCGGACGGCGCTGTTCGACTGGATGTCGATCCGCGAGAACTTCGGCATGCCGACGCTCTCGCGCGATGCGCGATTCGGCTGGCTCAGGCCGGGCGCGACGCGGCGCCGCCTGAGCCGCTACATCGGCGAGCTCGGGATCGTCGCCGCGAGCGGCGACGACAGGATCACGACGCTGAGCGGCGGCAACCAGCAGAAGGTCGTGATCGCGCGCTGGCTCGCCGCCGACCCGCGCGTGCTCGTCCTCAACGACCCGACCCGCGGAGTCGACATCGGCACGAAGCGGCAGCTCTACGCCCTGCTCGTCCGCCTGGCCGAGGAGGGGCTCGCCGTCGTGATGCTGTCGACGGAGCTGGACGAGCACGTCGAGCTGATGGACCGCGTGCTCGTGTTCCGCGAGCACGAGCTCTACCGGGAGTGCGATCGCGAGCACGTGTCGCGCACCGCGCTGGCGTCGGCGTTCTTCGGACACGGGGACGGCGATGCTCCGGCGTGAGGCCGTCGAGCTGCTGCGGCGCTACAGCTTCGGCCTCGCGCTGCTGCTCACGCTCGCGCTGCTCGTCGTGAACCTGATCCGCGTCGCCCGACTTCGGCTGGGCCGACCAGCTCGCCAGCCTCGCGCCGCTCGCGATCGCCGCCATGGCCAGCACCCCCGCGGTGATCAGCGGCGGGGGCGGATTCGACCTGTCGGTGTCGCCGCTGATGATCCTGACCGCCGGCATCTACATCGTCCATCTCGAGCCGAACGGCCTCGGGGGCGCCGAGGCCGTCCCGATCCTGCTCGGGGCCGGCGCGGCCGTCGGCCTGCTCAACGGCGTCCTGATCAACGTGCTGCGCGTGCCCCCGGTGGTGGTGACGCTGTCGATGTTCTTCATCCTCATCGGCGCCAACCTCGAGGTGATCCCGCAGCCGGAGCAGGTCGACCTCACGTGGATGCAGTACCTGTCCGGCTGGGTCGGGCCGATCCCCGGGGCGGTGCTGACGATCGGGTTCCCGCTGCTCGTGTGGGCCGCGCTCGGCCTGCTCCCGTACCGGCGCGCCCTCTACGCGGTCGGCAGCAACGACGCCACCGCGTTCTCCGCGGGGGTCAGCGTCGGCACCGTGCGGGCGCTCGCATACTCGCTCGGCGGCATGTTCGCCGCCGTCGGGGGCATCGCCGTGGTCGCGGTCACGAGCACGGCGAACGCGAGCGCGTCCCAGACGTACACGCTGCTGGCGATCGCGGCGCTCGCGCTCGGCGGGACGTCGCTGTGGGGCGGGCGCGGCGGGCTGATCGGGTCGGCGCTCGGCGCGGCGTCGCTGTACCTGCTCGGCAACCTGTTCGTGACGCTCAACGTCGGACCCGAGTGGCTGCAGGTCATCTACGGCGTGATGCTGCTGGTGGCCGTCGTGCTGGTCGGCGGCGCGGCCAAGGCGAGGCCGAAGGTCGCATGACCCGGGCGACCGCCCTCCAGGCCCGGTTCCCCGTGCTCCAGGTCGTGGTCCTGCTGGCCGTCTACGCCTACGGGGCCGCGACCCTCGACGGCCTGTCGAGCGCGGGCAGCATCAAGCTCATCCTGGTCTTCTCCGCCCTGGCGGCGCTCGCGGCGCTGGGCCAGACGCTGCTCATCCTGATGGGCGGCTTCGACCTGTCGATCCCGGGGATCATCGCCGCCAGCGGCCTCGTCGTCACGCAGCTCAGGGAGGCCTGGGACGTGTCGTTCCCGATCGCGCTGCTGATCGCGATCATCGGCGCCGCGGCGCTCGGGGCGCTCGCCGGCCAGATCTGCCATCGCCTCGACATCCAGCCGCTCGTCGTGACGCTGGCCACGGGCACGATCGCGATCGGCCTGGCCCAGACGCAGGTTCCCGAGGGCCAGGCGTCGACCGCCAGCACGCCGGAATGGCTGATCGAGCTCACGTCGCCGATCGGCACGACGTTCGGGATCTCGATTCCGCCGGTCGTCGTGATCTGGGCGGTGGTGGCCGTCGCGGCGACGATCTTCTTCCACCGGACCACGCCCGGCCGGAGGCTGCTCGCGACCGGGGCCAATCCGCGCGGGGCGGAGTACTCGCTGATCCGGACGCGCCGTCTGTGGACGCTCGCGTTCGCCTTCAGCGCCGTCGCGTCCGCGCTGGTGGGGCTGCTGGTGGCGGGGTTGGCCGGCCAGGTCACGATCGACCTGGGCAACGAGTACCTGTTCCTCAGCGTCGTCGCCGTGATCGTGGGCGGCACGATCTTCGGCGGGCCGGGGGACTACCTGCGGACGTGCCTCGGCGCGCTGCTGGTGACGGTGGTGGGCATCGTCCTCGTGGGTCATGGAGCGAGCGAGGCGGTGCGCCAGATGGTGCTCGGGGTCGCCGTGCTCCTCAGCGTGAGCCTCTACGGGAGGCAGCGCCGGATCCGCGACCGGATCTGACCGGGTGATCGCCGCCGGACGGGGTGTTTGTCGTACGAGAAGGAGGAGTCATGCGAGGTTGGGTCGGTGAGTTGAGAAGCGCGCGACTGCGCGCCGGAGTGCTGCTCCTGGGCATGGCGGTCCTCGTGGCCGCCTGCGGGGACGAGAGCTCGCGAGGGGGAGGCGCGTCGAAGGACGGGACCGCGACCCCGAGCGCGAGCGAGGGCGAGGTGAAGGGCGTCTCGATCGAGGCGCCGAGCGAGTGCGGGGACCCGGTCGTCTTCAACCGGAGCGACCCGGACGACGTGATCGGGACGCTGCCGGCGGAGCTCCAGGAGGGCTACACGTCGTATCCGTACGAGGTGCGCGGAACGCCCTGGGCGGACTTCGAGGGCTCGGACGGACCCTGGAAGATCGGCTACGTGAGCTTCCCGATGGTCAATCCCTTCAAGGTCAACTACTTCGACCAGCTCAAGAAGGAGTTCGCGGCGGCGAAGGAGGCGGGCCTGGTCGAGGGCAACCTGCGGACGTACATCCAGCCGTCCTTCGACACGGCGACGCCCGAGCAGCAGATCTCGGCCATCAACCAGATGGTCAGGGACGGCGTCGACGGGATCATCCTGCACCCGCTCAACGCGGAGGCCGAGACGCAGGCGATCGACGCGGCCGGCAAGAAGGGCGTGCCGATCGTGCTGACCGGCGACGCGGCTCCGAACTCCGAGTACGCGGTCAACACGCTGACCCAGAACGTGACGCCCGCGACGACGGCGCTCCTGAAGCAGCTGCGCGACGAGGGCTGGTTCGCGGGCGAGCCGCGCAAGGTGCTCGACGTGCAGGGCGTCCCGGGCAACACGTACTCGGAGCTGCTGCACGAGGCGTCACTCGCGGCGATCGAGCCGTGCGAGGGCGTCGAGATCGTCGGCACCGTCTCGGGCCAGTGGGATCCGGCGACGACGAAGGCCGAGGTGCTGAAGTTCCTCGCCGGCAACCCGGGCGAGGTCGACTTCGTGCTCCACGAGGGCGCGATGGCCGCCGGGATCATCCAGGCCTTCGAGCAGGCGGGCCGGCCGGTCCCGCCCATGCCGATCACGGGCCACACGGGCGGCGACCTCTCCTGGTGGGAGGCGAACAAGGACGAGTACGAGAGCGTCGGCGTCTACACGATGGGCGGCCGGCAGGTCGCGTACACGACGTTCCGCACGCTCCTGCGGATCCTCGACGGCAAGGGGCTGAAGGTGCGCGACATCGCCCCGGTCGGCACGCTCGTGACCAACGACAACATCTCCGAGCTCGCGGTCACGGGGCAGCCCGTCACGTGGCTCGGCGACATCAAGGGACCGCTCGACGGCTGGTTCAGCGACGCGCAGATGGACGAGGTCTTCAACGAGCCGGGCAACCCGGACGGGCTCTAGCAGCGGTCGGGCGCGGGACCGGGCGCCGAGTCCGCCCGGTCCCTCGCCCGGTCCCGCCAGCTCTCGACGAGGTGCTGGGCGGTCCGCCAGGTCAGCGCCTGCAGGGTGAGCGTCGGGTTGTGCCCGCCGGCCGTCGGGAACACCGACGCCCCGATCACGCCGAGGTTCGGCGCCTCGTGCGAGAAGCCGAAGCGGTCGACGACCGAGCTCTCCGGATCGTCGCCCATACGCGTGCCGCCGTAGCAGTGCCGCGCCTCGACGATGTAGTCCTCGGCCGACCAGGTCTCGCTCGCCCCGGCCGCGAGCAGCCACTCGGCGAGCCGGTCCCGGAGGAACGCGGCGCCGCGTCGCTCGTTCTCCCCCAGCTCGAGCGTGATCCGCACGACCGGCCGGCCGTACGGATCGCGCGCGACCGGGTCGAGGTCGAGCCGGTTCGAGTCGTAGGTCAGGCTGTCGAACTGCCCGCTCGCGTAGGCCACGGATTGCCCGTGCTCCTTCAGCCACCGCTTCCAGCCCGATCCCCAGGCCGGGACGCCGGGCGGCGGCGGCCCGATCGCCGTGGCGATCGGCTTGAGCTCTCCGGACGCGGCCAGCATGCCGCCGCCGATGAAGCCGAGCCCGGCGTGATCGAAGTTGTCGGCGTTCCAGTCGTCGACGCAGGTGGCCTGCGTCCACGGGCCGCTGAACGCGTTGAGCCTGCGGCCGGGGAACACCCCGAAGACGCGCGGGATCACGTGGACGGTGAAGTCCGCGCCGACCCGGCCGTGGTTGTTCGACAGGCCGCGGGGATACGCCTTCGAGGTCGAGAGCAGCAGGAGCCGCGCGTTCTCGTAGGTGAAGGCGCCGAGCAGCACGCTGCGGCCGGGCTGGAAGCGCTCGCGTCCGTCCTTCACGTACGTCACGCCGCAGACGAGGCCGTCGCCGTCCACCTCGATGCGGACGACCCGGGCCGCGACCTCGACCCGCAGGTTGCCGGTCGCCTCCGCGCGCGGGATCACGCTCGCGTCGGTCGAGCCCTTCGCGTTGCGGTGGCAGCAGTTCCCGTCGCAGAAGCCGCAGTACGTGCATTCCGGGTTGCCGTTGTACGGCTCCGAGTTGAGTGCCGCGGGCGCCGCGAACGGATGCCAGCCGAGGCTCCGCGCCGCGCCCGCGGTGAGGTCGTTCCACCCGGACCGGCGCAGCGGCCGCATCGGGTACTCACGCGCGCGCGTGCCCTCGAAGGGGTTGCCGCCCGCCTTGCCCGAGACGCCGATCGCGTACTCGACGGCGTCGTAGAACGGCTCGAGCTCCTCGTAGGCCACCGGCCAGTCGGCGATCGAGGAGCCCTGCGGAAGCGCGCCCGCGCCGTAGCGGTCGATGACGCGGCTCCGGCTCTCGAAGTCCCACGGCAGGAAGCGCATGCTCAGCCCCGCGTAGTGGAGCGTCGAGCCGCCCAGGGCGTTGACCATCACCGTCGCCCACGGGGCCGGGACGGCGGGTGTCCGCTCGTCTGGCCGCCAGGTCGGCCCCTCTCCGAGGCTCTTCGGCTCCGACAGCCGCTGGCGCCGCTCGTTGCCGAGCTCGTCGAAGACCACCCGGGTCGGGTCGAGCCGGGGGCCCGCCTCGAGCGCGACCACGTCGAGGCCAGCCTCGGTGAGGACGTGCGCGGCGATCCCGCCCGCGCCGCCGAGGCCCACGAGCACGACGTCGGCGGCGGCCGTCAGGGCGACCCGCCCTCGAGCTCGTCGAGGCCCTGATGGGCGGGAGGCACGAGCACGTCGAGCTGCTGCTCCTCCTCGGTCCAGACGCGACGGACTCCCGCGTACCCGAGGAGGTCCCACCCCGCGAAGCCGACGTTGCCGCCCCAGCGCGGGTCGCCGAACATGCCCTCGATCGCGTGCGTCCTGACCATCGCGAAGAACGCGGCCGAGTCCCCGTCGAGTCCCGGGCCCTCGCCCCGCTCGAGCGCCGCCAGCGCCGCATCCTGCGCATCCGGCGCGAGCTCGCAGAAGCCCTCGCCGTGCGCCAGCCGGGCGTGCCGGTCGAGCGCCGCGAGGCCGCTCGAGTACGTCGCCCGGTGGGCCGCGTAGGGGCCGGCGAGGGCGCGCTCCAGGTATCGCGTCACCCCCGCCTCGCCCGCCCCGGGCCCGTGCTCGTCGCTCGGGATGAGCCGCTCCAGGACGGCCGCGACGAGGGCCTTCTCCGGCCCGGTCATCAGACCCGGTACAGGCGCCGGCAGTTGCCCGCGAGGATCATCGCCTTCTCCTCGTCGGTGAGGTCGAGCCGCAGGATCTGCTCGACGTACGGCCTGGGCATGACCGCCGGGCCGTCGGTGCCGAACATGAAGCGCTCGACGCCGACCTTGCGCATCACGCGCGCCGCGTCCTCCTCCGACAGCGCCCGCGTCCCGTCGCGGACCTCGAGGTCGGGCGCGAGGAACCCGCCGGAAACGTCGAAGTCGAGGTTCGGGTACGTCATCGCCAGCTCGACGCGCTCGTCCCAGTACGCGCTGGCGAAGTGGGCCATCACGAGGATCAGCCGCGGGAACGCCTCGAGCACCTCGACGAAGTTGACCGGCTCGCCGAACGGGCGCCCGTCCGGCGCCGGAGCGCCGTAGGTGCCGCTGTCGGTGAGGATCGGCAGGCCGAGCTCCTGCGCGGTCTCGTACATCGGCCAGAGGTCGCGATCCGTCGGGGAGAACTGGTTCATGCCGGGCTGGAGCTTCACGCCCTTGGCGCCGCGCTCGTGCCCGCGGCGCACCTCCTCGGCCGCGCCGTCGGGTCCCAGCAGCTTCTGCACGCCGATGAACGGGACCAGGCGGTCGTTCCGGGCGCCGACGTCGCACGCCCAGTCGTTCTGGCGGCGGATGCGCTCGACCATCTCCTCGCGGACGCGCTGCTCGGCGTCCCGTCGCGACGCCTCGTCGAGGTCGCCGGGCAGGCGCGCCAGCTGCGCCTCGATCATCTCGACGGTCGGCATGACGTTCAGGAAGACGAGCTTGCTGATCCCGCAGCGATCGAGCTCGCGGATCGCCCCTTCAGGCGTGCCCCAGCGGTCGCCGTCGCGGCGTCCCGGGATGGGCAGCGCGCGGCGCTCGTGCTCGATGCTGCGCCACAGGTGCACATGGGCGTCGATCGTCTCGAAATCAGTCACGCCGGGATCCCCGCCTCGACGCTACCACGCCACGAATAATCTTGTCTTCCGGTAATATCGCTTGCCGAAGCTGCCGCCAACGGAGAGAGCCATGTCTGAACCCGTCGTCCTCTACGAGAAGCGTGGTCATGTCGCGCTGATCACGCTGAACCGCCCGGAGAAGCTCAACGCGTACAACGCGGAGGTTCTCACGCTGGAGAGCGAGATCTGGGCCGACTTCAGGGACGATCCGGACCTCTACGTGGCGATCCTGACCGGATCCGGCGACCGCGCCTTCTGCGCCGGCGCCGACCTCTCGATGATGAACACGATCCGGGACGACGACACGCCGGATCAGCGGATCAACGAGATCCCGCTGTTCCACATGGGCCACCACAAGATCAACAAGCCGATCATCGCGGCGATCAACGGCTACTGCGTGTCGGGCGGGCTGGCGCACGCGCTGATGTGCGACATCCGGATCGGCACGCCCAGCTCGCGCTACGCCTTCCAGCAGGTGAAGTTCGCCGCGGTCCCCTCGGTCATCGGCACGGTCGTCCTGCCGAAGTACATCGGGCTGTCCAACGCCCTCTACATGATCCTCACCGCGAAGCAGATCGACGCGCAGAAGGCCCTGACCTGGGGCCTCATCCACGAGATCGTCGAGCCCGAGGACCTGATGACCGCGGCGTGGGAGATGGCCGACACGCTGCTGCTGAACTCCCCCAGCCACATGCAGGCGAAGAAGGAAGGCGCGCTGCGCGGCATCTCCCTGCCGATCGACGAGGCGAAGCTGATGGCCGCGAACCTCGACATGATGGTCCCCGTGGCCGAGTCGAAGGAGGGCACGAGCGCCTTCCTCGAGAAGCGCCCGCCCGACTGGAGCAAGGTCCTGCGCAAGTAGGGCGACGACGTTGGAGTTCGTCGAATACGAGAAGGCGGGCCATGTCGTCACCATCCGCCTGAACCGGCCCGAGCGCCGCAACTCGCTGGGCCGCGCCCTGGTGCGCGACCTCGACGAGGCGTGGCGGGCGTTCGCCTCAGACGCGGACGCCCGCGTCGCGATCTACACGGGCACCGGAACGGCGTTCTGCGCCGGCATGGACGTCAAGGACGCCGCGGAGTCGGGCGCGCCGCCCGCGTTCCCCGAGCCGCCGTTGACGATCTTCCACGCCGGGGAGGTGCTCAAGCCCGTCATCGCCGCGGTGAACGGCTCCGCGGTCGGCGGCGGGTTCTTCGACGTCATGCGCTGCGACCTGCGGGTCGCGGCCGCGAGCGCGGTGTTCCAGCTCGCGGAGGTGCTCCGCAGCGTGATGCCCCACCCGCTGCTCGACGGCATCGCCGGCGCGCTGCCCGACTGCCTCGTCACCGAGCTGGCGCTCGGGCGCCGGATCGACGCCCGCCGGGCGTACGAGATCGGGCTGCTGAACGCGGTGGTGGACGACGGCGAGCTCATGGCGGAGGCCACGGCGCGGGCCGAGGAGATCGGGCGCCTTCCCCCGCTGGCGGTGGAAGCGGTCGTGGCCGGCCTGCGCCGCTCGCGCGCGATCCGGCCCGACGCCTCCGAGCTGCGGCGCTGGCAGGAGCAGACCACCGAGCGGCTGCGGGCGAGCGAGGACCAGCGCGAGGCGCTGGCGTCGTTCCTGGAGAAGCGGCCGCCCCGATACGAGGGGAGATAGCGCCGGATGCCCGGTGACACCGACCTGACGAAGTACTTCACGCTCAACGAGCGCCTGATCGAGCAGGGCCTCATGAGCGAGGACATCTCGGAGGGCCGGCGCTTCGAGGACATCGAGCTCCCCACGCCCTGGGAGCAGTACGCCGAGGTGCGCGTGACCGACGAGATCAACGAGCTCTACGCGTTCTCGCTCGACGACGACAACTCCTGGTACTCGGGCGACGGCGCCCTCGTCCACCCGATCGCGCTGGTCCAGCTCGGGACGCGCCCGGTGCTCAAGCAGTTCCCGGTCTCGGTGCCGGAGGGGGAGTCGAGCCTGCACGCCAAGATGGAGGTCGAGTACCTGCGGCCGGCGATGGTCGGCGTGCTCTACCGGGAGCAGGGCCGGCTGTCCGAGAAGTACGCGCGGCGCGGGCGGCGGTACCTCGTGACCGAGGGCCGGTTCCTCGACGAGGACGACGTCGAGGTGCTGCGCTACCGGCACGTGCGCATGGTGGGATCGGAGCCGTCGGCATGAGCGCCGCGCCGCAGCTCCGGGATCCCGCCCTCCTGGTGATCCACAAGGAGATCCTCTTCGACAAGATGCTCGCGTTCTCGGGCTATCCCGAGACGAACTCGGTGCACACGTCCCGCGAGGTGGCGGCCGAGCGCGGGCTCCCGAACGCGATCGCCCAGGGGCTCCAGATGTACGCCTACATGTGCGAGTGGCTCGTGGACTACTTCGGCAGGGACTGGTTCGAGGGCGGCACGCTCGCGGTGTCGTTCATCGGCATCGTGGTGCCCGGCGACCATCTGACCGTCCGCGCCTCGCTGAAGGACTCCGAGCCCGTCGACGGCGGCGTGCGCGCGACGCTCGAGGTCTGGTGCGAGAACCACCGCGGGCAGAAGGTCGCCGCGGGCACGGCAAGCGCAGTCGCGCGGTGACCGGGCCCGTCGCCGCCATCGCGGGCGTCGCCGAGTCCGACCTCGGCATCGTCGCGCCCAAGACGGCGCTCCAGCTCCAGGCGGAGGCCTCCCGGGAGGCCCTCGCCGAGGCGGGGCTCACGCTCGCCGACGTCGACGCCGTCTTCTGCGCCGGGCGCGACGAGGTCTCGCCCTCGCTCCTCCTCGCCGAGTACCTCGGGATCGTCCCCCGGTACAGCGACTCCACCAACATCGGCGGGGCGTCGTTCCTCGCGCATGCGGGCCATGCCGTCGCGGCGATCCAGGCGGGCATCTGCGAGGTCGCGCTCATCGCGTACGGGTCCACGCAGCGATCGCTGCGGTCGCGCTCGCTCGGCGGCACCGGGGCGATCCCCGGGCCGGCGCAGTTCGAGACCGTCTGGGGGCTCCCGGTGCCGGTCGGGGGCTATGCGCTGGCGGCCACGCGTCACGGCCACCTCTACGGCACGACCGCCGAGCAGCTCGCCCAGGTGGCGGTGTCGACGCGCGCGTGGGCCGCACTGAACCCGAAGGCGTACTACCGCGATCCGATCACGATCGACGACGTCCTCTCCTCGACCATGATCGCGACGCCGCTGCATCTCCTCGACTGCTGCCTGGTCACCGACGGCGGCGGCGCGGTCGTGATCGTCCGCGCGGACCGGGCGCGCGATCTCGCGAAGCCGCCGGTGTGGCTCCTCGGCCACGGCCACTCGCACTCGCATCTGACCATCGCCAACATGCCCGACCTGACGACGACGTCGGCCGCCCTCTCGGGCGCGGCGGCCATGGAGATGGCGGGCGTGACGCACGACGAGATCGACGTCGCCCAGATCTACGACAGCTTCACCATCACCGTGCTGCTCTCCCTCGAGGCCCTCGGCTTCTGCGGCCCGGGCGAGAGCGGCGCGTTCGTGGAGGGCGGGCGGACGGGACCCGGCGGCGACTTCCCGATGAACACGAACGGCGGCGGCCTGTCGTACTGCCACCCGGGGATGTACGGCATCTTCACGCTGATCGAGGCCACGCGTCAGGTGCGCGGGGAATGCGGCGACCGCCAGGTCGAGGGCGCGAGGATCGCGCTCTGCAACGGGACCGGCGGCGTGCTCAGCTCGGCCGCGACGGTGGTGCTGGCCCGTGACTGACACGACGCAGCGGCCGTACCCGCAGCCCGACGACGTGACGCAGCCGTTCTGGGACGGCATCGCCGAAGGCCGGCTCCGGCTGCAGCGCTGCGCGAGCTGCGGACGGCACGTCTTCTATCCGCGCGCGGTGTGCCCGCACTGCTCGAGCGCCGGCCTCGAGTGGGTCGACGCGTCCGGGCGCGGCACGCTGTACTCGTACTCGGTCGTGCACCGGGCTCCGCCGGGCTTCGAGGCGCCGTACGCCGTCGCGCTGGTCGATCTCGCCGAGGGCGTGCGGATGATGACGCGGCTCGTCGACGTCGCGATCGACGACCTCGCGGTGGGTCAGGCGCTCGAGGTCGCCATCCAGGGCGACCCGGCCCTGCCGTACTTCCGCCCGGCGCCGGGCTAGCCCTGCAGCGCGCCCGCGAGGGCGATCGCCACCATGCGGGCTCCGCCGTCCTCGTGGCCGGCGGAGCGCTCGGCGAGCCAGCCGGCGCGACCATGGCGCGGCCGCATGTCGACCGTGGCGCGAGCCCCGGTCTCGGCCGCCTCCGCGGCGGCGGCGAGCTGCCCGCGGGCGTCCTCGCCGGCCGCGGCCGCGGCGGACGCCGCCTCCGCCGCCGGGGCGAGGGCGTCGAGCATCGTCTTGGAGCCGACCTCGGCCTTGCCGCGCTCGGCGATGCCCGCGCGTGCCGCGTCGAGCAGGCGCGCGGTCAGGTCGGCGCGGTCGCCGTCCTCGCCGGCGGCGCGGGCGGCGCGCAGGAGGCCGGTCGCCACGAGGGTTCCCGCGGTGGACGGCGTCTTGGTGGCGAGTGCGGCGCCACAGGCGCGCAGCACCTCCGGCAGCGGCTTGTCCTCGAGCTCCGGCAGGAGCTCGACGACGACGGCGGCGGCACTCGCCATCGTCACCCCGAGATCGCCGTCGCCGGCCTGCGCGTCGAGCCGGTTGAGGTCGGCGGCCCGATCGAGGACCGCCTCGGCGGAGGCCTGCAGCGCGCTCGCGACCGCGTTCACCGGCGCGTGAGGAACGGAGAGTCCACCGGGGCGTCCATGAGCCGGGCGAGCTCATCGTCGACGACCATCAGCGAGATCGAGGCGCCGGCCATCTCGAGCGACGTCGCGTACTCGCCGATCCACGCCCGGCGCAGCTCCAGCGATGCGTCCGCGAGCCGGCGCCGCACGCGCCGGAACAGGATGTAGAGCTCCTCGACGGGCGTGGCCCCGAGGCCGTTGACGAGGACCTCGATCCGGTCGCCGGGGCTCGGCTGGAGGTCCGCGAGCAGGGCGTCCATGAGGTCGTCGGTGACCTCGTCGGCGGTCTCCAGCGCGCCCCGCCGCACGCCCGGCTCGCCGTGGATCCCCATGCCGATCTCCATCTCGCCCTCCGGGACCTCGAAGGTGGGACGGCCGGCCACGGGCACGGTGCACGGCGCGAGCGCCACGCCCATGCTGCGGAGGTTCGCGGCCGCCTTCTCGGTGACGGCCTTCACCTCGGCGAGGCCGGCGCCCTCCCCGGCGCGCGCGCCCGCGACCTTGTACAGGAAGAAGATCCCGGCGATCCCGCGGCGGCGCGCCTCCTCGCCCTTCGGCGCCGACGCGACGTCGTCGGCCGCGAGGACGGTGGCGACCTCGATCCCGTCGGCCTCCGCGAGGTCGGCGGCGAGCCCGAAGTTCATCGTGTCGCCGCCGTAGTTGCCGTAGAGCTGCAGCACGCCGCGGCCGGCGTGGACGGCGCGCATGACCGCCAGCATCGCGTCGGCGCTCGGCGAGGCGAAGACGTTGCCGACCGCGACGCCGTCGGCGAGGTTCTCCCCCACGTAGCCCAGGAAGACCGGCAGGTGACCGGATCCGCCGCCGGTCGCGATCGCCACCTTGCCCTCGACGGGAGCGGCGGCCCGGACGATCGCGATGTCGCCGTCCACGCGCTTGAGCGCATCGGGGTGCGCCTCGAGGATGCCCTCGATCGTCTCGGTGACGAAGTCCTCGGGACGGTTGATGAGCTTCTGCACGGGCGGGGCCCGCTCAGCCGTCGCTGGCGACGGTCGCCGCCGACGCCTCGACGCTCGGCTCCAGGGGCGTCGCGTCGACCGCCTCGCACCATGCCTCCAGGCCCTCCTGGAAGACGACGACCCCCGCCTCCGGCAGCGTGATCTCGAGCGCCTCGAGGATCTCGTTCGGGGAGCACCCCAGCTCGAGCGCCACGCGGATGTGGCTCTTGATGTGCTCCTTGCCGGCGCGCAGCACCGTCAGGCTGATGATGAAGAGGAGCTCCTTCGTCCTGCGATCGAGCGTGCGCTCCTGCAGGTAGACGGAGTCGACGAGCTGGTTCGCGGCGACGAGCACCTCGTAGTCGGCGTTGGCCATGAACTTGTGGTAGTCGAGGACGTACCCGCGCTTGCGCGCCATCTCGTCGATGTACTCCTGGCGCGGGCGGAGACCGTCGGCTTCGTGGATCGTCATCCGGTCATTCCCCCGGCCATCGCCTCCTGTGCGTCCGCCTCGGCCAGCCGTGCGAGCGCCGTCGCAGCCGCTCGCCTGACGTGCTGCTTGGCCAGACGCTCGGCCGCATCACCGTCGCCGCGCTCGATCGCCGCGACCAGGTTCTCCAGCTCCACCAGCGACTCCTCGGTGCGGCCGGGCGTCTTGAGCGACATGCCGCGCAGCATCTGCACGCGGGCCTGGACGGTCCTGAGCATCAGCGCGATGACCGGGTTCTCCGCGCCTTCGCAGAGCACGCGGTAGAACTCGTCCTTGGCCTTGAGCTGCGGCAGCAGGTCGTCGTTCCCATAGGCCGCCGCCACCGCCGTCAGGGACCGCGCGAGCTGCTTCTTCTCGGAGCGGCTGCCGCGTTCCGCGCAGAGGCGGGAGGCCAGGCTCTCGAGCGCTTCGCGCACCTCGTAGAGGGCTCGCGCCTCCTCCGGGCTCGTCGACGCGATGACCGGGCCGCGATTCGCGACCAGCGCCACGAGGCCCTCGGCCTCGAGGTGCCTCAGGGCTTCGCGGATCACCGTCCGGCTGACGCCGAACCGCTCGCACAGCTCTCGCTCCACGAGGCGCTCGCCGGCGTTGTACTCCAGCCCCAGGATCGTCTCGCGAAGCAGCTCGATCACCTGCTTGCGCAATGGGGCCGCAACCACCGTGATTCCTCCGCTGTCGGGGCGCTTTCGTGCGCGAGCGTCCTCGGACATCACGATCTCCTCAGTCTGTGTAGCGCCGGACGATCATGGTCGACACCGGACGGGATTGACTGCCCATACATAACCATAATGCTATAGCATCGTATTATGCAGTGACCATCCGTTCGGGTCCAGCCCAAAGAGATGGGTGCTGCCCCGACGGGAGTCTGCACGCCTGCCCGACGGCCGAGGAAAACTCGCGACAAAGGAAGGAACCGCTCGAATGAGCAGCGAGATCGCAGCGCTCGCCGACGGCAGGGTAGTCGTCCTTTCGAGCTCGTATGAGCTCGACGGCCGCGTCACCACGCACCCGGTCGATGCGCGCGGCTACGCGCCCATGCAGAGCTACATGCTGAAGGAGGGAGAGCGGGCGCTGCTCCTGGGAACTGGCTTGACCGGTCAGGAGGAGGGGATACTCAATCAGATCGACGAGGCCCGTGGAAGCGCCCGCCTCTCGATCATGCCGCTCGGGTTCGACTTCACGCTGCTGTCCAACGCGCGCCCGATCGCCGACCGCTTCGGCCTCGAGTACGTCTACCAGCCGCAGTACTCCGACGCTCCGTGGACATGGCTCAACCTGCGCCCCGAGTTCCCCATCGACGAGAGCGACGCCCTCCGGAACGCCGACGTCGGCATGATGAAGACGGGCCATCCGATCGTCCTCGGCGAGGACGGCGAGCGCCCCCTGCACCTCATCGTCCCGCCGCTGCGGCTGCTGCCCAACCCGTGGCTCTACGACGAGGCGACGCGCACCATGTTCTGCGTCGACGTCTTCGCGTGGGTCTGGCGACCCGAGGACCGCGGGCCGTGGGTCGTCTCGGAGGCGGACGACGACCCCACGACCATCGACACCGTCCGCCACGCGCTCTTCGACAACCGCTACTGGTGGCTTCCCGGCGCCGACACCAGCCGGATCCGCCGCGCCCTGGCCGACACGTTCGAGCGCTACGAGATCGAGAACCTCGCGCCCGACCACGGGTGCGCGCTCGCGGGGTCGTCCGTCGTCAGCCGCCACTACCAGCTCCTCGACGACCTTCTCGCCGAGGCGCCGCGCGATCCGGCGATCGGCGTCGAGGTCGGCGCCTGGACCTTCGCGGGGTCGCGATGAGCGAGATCGAGATCATCAACCCCCGGCCGGTCGAGCTGGCCCCGGACGTCTTCTGGCTCGGCGAGTGCGTGGCGGTCCACTACAAGGGCCAGATCCTCCACAGCGGGATCTCGATCTACCTCGTCGCGGGCGACGAGCACTCGGCCATCATCGACGCCGGCATCACGCACATCCCGGTCGTCATGGACCAGATCACGAAGGTCCTCGAGGAGCGCGACCTCCCGCCCGTCAGGTACCTGTTCGTGACGCATCCGGAGGTGCCGCACTCGGGCGGCATCGGCCACCTGCTCGAGCGCTTCCCCGAGGCGCACGCGTACGGCGGCGTCAGCGACCTGCACCTCGTGTTCCCGCAGTTCGCCGACCGCATCCACACGTGCGACCCCGGCGACAAGCTGGACCTCGGGGGAACCGAGCTGCGCGTCGTGGAGAGCGTCTTCCGCGATCTGCCCTACACGCGCTGGGCGTTCGACACGCGGCGGCGCGTGCTGTTCGCCGGCGACGGCTGCTCGTTCTCGCACGAGCACCACCCGCGGCACTGCGGCCACATGACCGAGGACGTCCCCGACCTGGACATCCCGGGCATGATGGCGCTGTTCGCGATCGCCGCCTTCAACTGGGTCGAGTACGTGGACATCGAGCCGTACCTCAAGCGCCTGGACGACCTGGTGTTCGAGGAGCTCGACGTGGAGCTGATCTGCCAGACGCACGGGCTCCCGATCGGCGATCCGCGGCGGACGCTCCCGCAGGTGAACGAAGGGCTGCGACGGGTGAGCCGCAGCGTCACGCAAGGCCTGCTCTAGCGGCGCGCGATCAGCTCGGCCGCGTGCTCGGCGAGCATGAGGACCGACAGGTGGATGTTCGACCGCGGCACCTGCGGCATGATCGATCCGTCCACGACCCTGAGCGCCCCGATCCCGAGCACGCGGCACTCGGAGTCGACGACCGTGTGCTCGCCGTCGGGCGCGCCCATCGGGCAGGTCGAGCTGACGTGACCCGAGAACCCGTCGCCCACGACGTCGGGCAGGCGCGCCGGGTCGGGCATGTCGGGCGGCGAGGTCATGAGGGCCGCGAAGGCCGGTTGCGCGAGGAGCTCGGTGACGCGGTCGAGCCCGTCGAGCAGCCTGACGGTGTCCCGCTCGTCGGCCAGCAGCCCGAGGTCGACCGCGGGGTCGACCGACGGGTCGCGACTGGCGATCTCGAGCGTGCCGGTCGAGAACGACTGCATGACCCACAGGCGCAGCCCTCCCCCGAGCGTGCGCTCTCCCCCGCCGGCCATCTTCTGCGCCTTGAAGCCGCCGCCGGTCAGGATCATCATGTCGTTCGGCCCGCCGCCGGCGAGCCCGGACGCGTAGCGGACGCAGACCATCGGGGAGGCGGCCTCCGCCTTCGCCGGGTCGGCGACGCCGAACGGGAGCGTGACCAGCGGGTGCTCCTGCAGCTGCCGGCCCACGGGCAGCGCCTCCCGGACGGAGATGCCGAGCCGGGCGAGGCAGTCCTGCGGGCCGACGCCGGAGCGCATGAGGATCGCGGGCGAGTGCACCGCCCCGGCGCTGAGGATGACCTCGCCGCCGGGCTGCACGAGGTGCTCCTCGCCGTCGGCCGTGCGCACGCCCCGGGCGGCGCCGCCGCGCGCGTCGAAGAGCACCACGTCGACGAGCCGGTCGCCCCGGATCGTCAGGTTCGGCCGCCCGCGCGCGGGCTCCAGGTAGCCGTCGTTCGTCGACACCCGCCGGCCGTCGCGCATGTTGAAGGCGAACGGGGACGCGCCCGTCGCGGCCGGGGCGTTGTAGTCGGGCGCCCATGCGTAGCCCGCGTCGAGGGCCGCGTCCCGCAGCGCGCGGTCCACCTCGCCCCAGCGCTCCTCCGGCTCGCGGGCGATCGGGATCGGCCCGCCCGTGCCGTGGTAGTCCTCCCCCGGGAAGTCGCGCTCGTCCTCCAGCCGCTTCAGGGCGCCGAGCACATCGGCGAACGACCAGCCGTCGGCGCCCGACTCCGCCCACAGGTCGTAGTCCTCGGGCGCTCCGCGCACCGCCAGCATGCCGTTCACGGCCGAGCTCCCGCCGACGCCGCGCCCGCGGCCGTACTCCCGGGGCCCCTGCGCCGACGAGCGCCGCGCCTGCAGCGACGTCCACCACAGCTCGGGGTGGCGCAGGACGACGCTCGACAGGTCGATGGCCCCCCGCACGCCGTCCGGCGTGTCCTCGCTGCGGTAGTCCGGGCCGGCCTCGAGCAGCAGCACCTGCACGGCGGGGTCCTCGCTCAGGCGCGCGGCGAGCACGGAGCCCGCCGAGCCGGCGCCCACGACGATGTAGTCCCAGGCCTCCGTCATCGCAGCATCGTGAGAGGATCCATAGAGTGGATATTACGGTAGGATCGTCAGTCAAGCTGCTCGGAGGAAGCGGATGGGGAAGTTTCGGTTCGGAGTGACGCTGTTCCCGGCGATGTCCGAGCGGCGCGAGTGGGTCGACACGGTCAAGCGCGCCGAGGCCGCCGGCTACGAGGTGGTCACCGTGATCGACCACTTCGGCACGTCGGGCGGCATCTTCCCGTCCTTGATGGCCGCGTACGAGGCGGCGCCGTCGATGCGCGTGGGAACCCTCGTGCTCAACATCGACTTCTGGAACCCCGCGCTGCTCGCCCGCGAGGTGGCGACGGCGGACGTGCTCACCGACGGGGCCTTCGAGCTCGGGCTCGGAGCGGGCTGGAGCCTGCCCGACTACAGCGCCATCGGGATGGAGCGCGGGCCGGCAGCCGAGCGCGTGGCGAAGCTCGAGGAGGCGATCGGCCTCCTGCGCGAGCTGCTGGCCGGCGGCCCGGTCTCGCACGCGGGCACCTACTACACGTGTGACACCGAGGAGCTTCCTCCGGCGAAGCAGTCGCCGGTCCCGATCGTCGTCGGCGGCGGGAGCCGGCCGGTGCTCGAGCTCGCGGGCCGCTGCGCCGACATCGTCAGCCTGCACCGGAACCTCCAGCGGGGCGTCGCCGCGTCGTGGCAGGCCGAGGTGGCGGCCGGCGTCGATCGGGTGGCCGAGCGCGTCGACTGGATCCGCGCCGCCGCGGGCGAGCGCTTCGACGCGCTCGAGCTGCACACCCTCCTCCAGGGCGTCGTGGTCACCGGGGAGCCGCGTGAGGCGGCCGCGGAGCTCGGCCGGGCGGATGGTCTCGACGCGGACGCGATCCTCGGCTCGCCGCACTACGCGGTCGGCGCCGTGGACGAGATCGCGGAGACGCTCGTCGAGCGCCGCGAGCGCTGGGGAATCAGCTATATGACCCTTGTCGGCCCGGCCGCGATGGAGGCGTTCGCGCCGGTCGCGGCGAGGCTCGCGGGGACTTGAGCGAGTGCCCCGAGACGTGGGCAAATGGTATTATCGGACTACGAGATGACCCTCTGAAGAGGAGCAGCCATGGACGCAGGTCAGTCGAAGTGGAACCTCATGAGCCCCGCTCCAGCCGCGCCCGCGGCTCCCGAGCCTGAGGACGTCGTCGAGCGCAAGGGCGGGCGCCGGGTCGGGTTCCTGTCCAACCGCAAGCCGAACGCGACGGAGATGGAGCAGGAGTTCGCGCGGCTGGCCGAGGACGCTGGGCTGACCGCGGTCACGCACTTCTACGAGAAGGTCGAGGGCCCGGGCGTCGGCGCCACGAAGGAGCTCCTGGACCAGATCGCCGAGGAGTGCGACGTGGTCATGGTCGGCTCGGCGGACTGCGGCTCGTGCACGTCGTGGAGCACGCACGATGCGGTCGGGCTCGAGACGCGCGGCGCGTACGCGCTGCTGCTGTGCTCGGAGGCGTTCGAGCAGCTTGCCAAGGTGCAGAGCGCTTCGCTCGGCCGGCCCGAGCTGGAGCTGCTGAAGGTCCCGCACCCGATCAGCGGGTCGACGCCCGACGTCGCCATCGCGAAGGCCCAGGACGCGTTCCCGCGCTTCCAGGAGTGGCTGGAGAAGGTCGCGTCGCCCCAGGCGCAGGCCGTCGGGTCGGGTTTGTGATCAGCGAACCCGTGGAGGCGGAGTTCGCCGCCATGCAGGACTGGTTCGCCGACAACGGCTGGACCGACGGGCTGCCCGTCGTCCCGCCGACGCCGGAGGCCGTGGCGGCGATGGTCGAGGCCGGCGGCGAGCCGGCCGACGCCGAGGTCGGGGAGATCCCGCCGCTCGGAGCGGTCGCCACGGTCGAGAAGGTCGCGGTCAACGCGGTGCTGGCCGGGTGCAAGCCCGAGCACTTCAAGGTGGTGCTCACCGCGGTGCGGGCGCTGCTCGTGCCGGAGTTCAACCTCTACACGATCCAGACCACGACGCACCCGGCGACGCCGATGGTCGTGGTGCACGGGCCCGAGGCCCGCCGGCTGGGGATCAACGGCAAGACCGGGGCGCTCGGGCCGGGCACGCGGGCGAACGCGGTCATCGGCCGCGCCATCCACCTCGTGCTCACCAACCTGGGCGACGCGAAGCCCGGGATCCGCGACTTCGCCACGCTCGGCGGGCCGGCGAAGATCGGCATCTGCACGACGGAGAACGCCGACGACAGCCCGTGGCCCGAGTGGCACACGACCCGGGGGTTCTCGCCCGACGACAGCGCGGTCAGCGTGTTCTGCATGGAGGGCCCGCAGAGCGTCAACGACCACGACAGCACCACGCCCGAGCGGCTGCTCGACATCGTGGGCAGCGTGATGGGCCACATCGGGTCGAACAACTGGTTCGCGTCCGACACGGGAAGCGAGGTCGTCGTCGTGCTCGCTCCCGAGCACGCGCGACTCGCGTCCGACGCCGGCTGGGATCGCACGGCGGTCCAGCGCTACCTCTACAACCGGGTGCGCCGGCCGGTGTCCGAGCTCGAGCGCGGCGGGCAGTGGAGCCCGCGGACCTGGTCGCCGTGGATGAACGCGCTCGCCAAGCAGCCCGGCGCGCTGATCCCGATCGTCGAGGCGCCCGAGCACATCGTGGTCCTGGTGGCGGGCGGCCCGGGCCGGTTCTCCGCGGTCATGACCAACATGGGCAACATCACGCGCGCCGTGACGCTCCCGATCACCGCCGGCTGACGTGATCGCCGTACGGCCCCCCGGCCTCGCCGACGTGGACGCCTGGGCGCGCACGTCGGGCGTCGCGCCAGGTCCGGCGCTCGCCGAGCTCGGCGTCGACGACGGCCTGCCGGTCGCGCCGGTGGCGCGGTCCGCGGTCGAGCAGGCGCTCGCCGCCGCCGGCCTCGCCGCCACGGACGTCGTCGCCACGCTGCCCCCGCTGCTCAGGCCCGCCACCGCCGAGGCGCTCGCGGTCTGCTCGCTCCTGGCGGGATGCGAGCCGGGCCACCTGCCCGTCGTCGTGGCGGCGATCAAGGGGGTCGCCGCGCCGGACTTCAACGGGATCGGCGTCCTGACGACGACCGGCAGCGCGGCCGTCGCGACGATCGTGAACGGCCCGGTGGCGAGCTCGTTCAACGGCGGGACCAACCTGCTCGGCCCGGGCAATCGCGCGAACGCGTCGGTCGGGCGCGCGATCGCGCTGGCGACGCAGGCGATCGGCGGCTCGTGGCCGGGGCTGACCGACATGGCCACGATGGGTCAGCCCGGGAAGTACACGTTCTGCTTCGCCGAGGACGAGGCCAACAGCCCGTGGGAGCCGCTCCACGTGGCGCGAGGCGTCGCGCCGGGGACGTCGGCGGTCACCGTGTTCGGCGCGGCCGGGACGGTGGAGGTCGCGAATCCGCACGCCGCGAGCGCGGACGCGATCCTCGACAGCCTCGCCGCGGCGATGTTCCTCCCCGGCAGCCTCGACTTCGACCACCACGTCGTGGCGGGAGGACGCTGCGTCCTGATCCTGTCGCTGGACTGGGCACGCGTCCTCGCGGAGGAGGGCCACGACCGGTCGACGGTGTGCCGCGAGCTCGCGACGCGCGCGGCGTGGACGGTCTCCTCGCTGCCGCCCGGCCTGAGCCGTGCCCTGGGTGACGGCGCCGGCGGCGACGCGGTCGTCAGGGCCGTCGAGGACCCGTCGGACATCCTGTTGGTCGTCGGCGGCGGGACCGGCGCCAAGCAGGCGCTGATCCCGGCATGGCCGGCCCGCACGATCCCGCAGACCGTCGCCGTCTAGCGCGACTACACTCGCGCCCCATGGCGCTTCCCGACAGCGCGAAGGCGCTCATCCGGTCCGGCGCGCTCGGGCATCTCGTCACGATCGGGAGCGACGGCGGCCCGCAGGTGACCTGCGTCTGGGTCGCCGTCGACGGCGACGACCTGCTCACCGCGCACCTGAACACGCGGCAGCGGAAGCTCGGGAACGTCGCGCGCGACCCGCGCGTGGCGATCACGTTCGAGGGAACCGCGGTCCGTCCTCCCGGGCTGCGCGAGCACCTCGTGATCCACGGGCGCGCGACGATCGAGGAAGGTGGAGCCGCCGAGCTGCTGCAGGAGCTCGCGCACGTCCACCTCGGGCCGGACGTCCGCTTTCCGCCGATGGACGACCCGCCGCCCGGTGTCCGGCTGCGGATCGCCGTCGAGCGGGTGGGCGGCGTCGGTCCGTGGGCTGACTGAGACGCGGGTCGCCGGTGAGCGGGTCGCCTGACGACATCTCCGGGGGCGAGCAGCAGGCGCTGATCGACTCGTCGCCGCTGGCGCTCGTGGAGTTCGGGCTCGACACGCGGATCCGCCTCTGGAACCCGGCGGCCGAGCGCATCTTCGGCTGGACGCGCGAGGAGATGCTCGGGCGGGGCGGGCTCCCGATGGCGCCGGACTTCAAGCGCGCCGAGGGCGAGGAGCTGTTCGCGCGCGTGCGCGCGGGCGAGTCGGTCAACGACCTCGAGACCGTCCGGCAGCGCAAGGACGGGACGCTCGTCGCGGTATCGATCGCCGCCGCTCCCGTCAGGGACGGGGCGGGCAACGTCGTCGGGAACATGGTCGCCTACACCGACATCACCGAGCGCAAGGCGCAGGACGAGCGGCTGCAGGCGCTGATCGACTCCTCGCCGGTCGCGCTCGTCGAGTTCGGGCTCGACACGCGGATCCGCCTCTGGAACCCGGCGGCCGAGCGCATCTTCGGCTGGACGCGCGAGGAGATGCTCGGGCGCGCCGGGCTCCCGCTGGCCCCGCCGTCCAGGCGCGCCGAGGGCGAGGACCTCTTCGCGCGCGTGCAGGCGGGCGAGTCCCTGAACGACCTCGAGACCATGCGTGCGCACAAGGACGGGTCGCTCGTCCCCGTCTCGATCGCCGCCGCCCCCGTCAGGGACGGGTCCGGCCGCGTCGTCGGCAACATGGTCGCCTACACCGACATCACCGAGCGCAAGGAGCAGGACGCCGAGGTCCATCGCCTGAACGCCGAGCTCCACGCCCGGCTGGAGGATCTCGCCGCGTCGCGGGCGCGGATCGTCGCGGCGGGCGACGTCGAGCGGCGGCGGCTCGAGCGCAACCTCCACGACGGCGCGCAACAGCGGCTCGTCACGCTCGCGCTGTCCCTGCGGCTCGCGCTCGCCAAGCTCGAGTCCGATCCTGCGGCCGTCCGGGCCGCCCTCGAGGCCGCCGGCGACGAGCTCTCGCTCGCGCTCGACGAGCTGCGCGAGCTCGCCCGCGGCCTGCATCCGGCGGTGCTCAGCGACCGCGGACTGCGCGCCGCGATCGAGATGCTCGCGGGCCGGGCGCCGCTCGTCGTCGAGATCGAGGAGATCCCCGAGGAGCGGCTGCCGGAGCCCGTCGAGGCCGCCGCGTACTACCTGATCGCCGAGGCGCTCACCAACGTCGCGAAGTACGCCGGCGCGTCCGCGGTGCGCGTCCGCGTCGCCGCGAGCGGCGCGAGCGTGCTCGTCGAGGTGTCCGACGACGGGGTCGGGGGCGCCGATCCGGCGAGCGGGTCCGGGCTCCGGGGCCTGGCGGACCGGGTCGAGGCGCTGGGCGGCTCGCTGGAGGTCGTGAGCCCCGCGGGCGCCGGAACGTCGCTGCGGGCGGAGATCCCGGCCGCCTAGCTGCCGCTCGTGACGACGTGCGTCTCCATCGGGAAGCAGACGCCGTCGTCGTCGGTGTAGGGCCGCAGCGCGGCGGCGATGTCGCGCACGAGCGCCTCGTGCTCCTCCTTCGCGAGCCCCGAGAGCGGCCCGGCCAGCGGCGACGCGACCTGCTGCCGCAGCAGGAGCTCCCTCGCCGACGGGAAGCGCACGGGCTCGATCCGGATCCGGACGGCGACGTCGCGGAAGCCCGCGCCGCGGACCAGCTCGCGCAGCTCGTCCGCGCCGAGCGCGAACGGCGCGCGCATGATCGCGCCGACCTCGGGGCCCGCGTGACGGTCGAGCGCGTCCGCGAGCCGCAGCCAGCCCGGGTTGTGCTCGGCCGCCCTCCAGACGCTGACGGCGAGCCGGCCGCCGGGCGCGAGCACGCGCCGCATCTCCCCCAGCGCGGCCGCGCGGTCGGGGAAGAACTGCAGGCCCTGCTGGCAGAGGACGAGGTCGATCGAGGCGTCCGGCAGGGGCATCGCGCCGGCCTCGGCGGTCCGCCACTCGATCGACGGCTCGATCGCCGTGGCCACCTCGATCATGTCCGGGTTGGAGTCGAGACCCACCACGCCGGCCACCCGCGAGGCGATGCGGCGCGCCACGATCCCGGTCCCGCAGGCGACGTCGAGCGCCCGGTCGGCGGGCCGTGGCTCCGCGAGCTCGATCAGGCGGTCGGCGAACGGCCCGAAGAAGGCGGGCACGAGATATCGCTCGTACGCCTCGGCGGCGCTGCCTTCGAGCCGCCAGCCCGTCATGCCGCCCGCCCGAGCCGCATGGTCGAACCGTAGCGCGCGCGGGGCGCTTGAGTACGGCGGGCCCGACGACCGCCTCGTCGTCGTGCGCCTCCGCCGAGGGCGGCGGCGCGTACGTGATCGCCGTCGACACGACGACGGGCGCCCAGACGCTGGTGAAGCGCTTCGGCTGCGCCACCCTCGGCGGCGTCGCCGCGACGCCCGGCGGGAAGCTCATCGTCGCGGTCGGCGGGAAGCCGGCGAAGCTCGTCCAGCTCGACCCGAGCACCGGCGCCGCCTCCACGCTGTCCAGCGGCGGCTCGCTGAAGACCCCGCGGGGCATCGCGCTCGACGCGGCCGGCGACGTCATGGTCGCCGACTCGACCACCGGCGTGATCGCCGTGTCCGGCCAGGGCGGCGACCAGTCGCCGTACACCTCGCCGGGAGCGATCGGCGGCGCCACGGGCATCGCGGTCGGCGCCGACGGCGGCATCTACGTCACGGAGGCCGGCGTCCCGCCGAAGCTCGCCGCCTCGGCCGCCCGGCGCCAGCGGCTCCGCGCTTCCGGGATCGCCCTGACCGTGCGGTGCAACCGCACCTGCACCGTCGCCTACTCCGCGGCGATCAGGATCTCCGGCCGCCCCGGCTTCGCGAAGGGCGCGGCGTTCCGCGGCGTGACCGGCCGTCGCTCCCTGCGGATCGCGCTGCCGGGCCAGGTCCGCGGGCGGATCGCGAGCGCGCTCCGGCAGGACCGCAAGGTCACCGCGAAGGTCACGCTCCAGCCGCGCGACCCGCGCACCGGCTCGCCCGGCAAGGCGACGACGCTCCGCGTCCGGGTGGTCTAGCGCTCGCCTGCGATGAAGACCGTCGGATGCATGTCGCGCGCGATCCGGTCGAACGCGAGCCGGCCGAGCTCCTCGCCCGACGCGTCGAGCGCCACGGCCATGACGTCGCGCGCCCGCGGCGGCACGGAGCCGGCGAAGTAGCCGAAAGGCTCGCGGATCCGGGCCGCGCGAAGCGCGACCGCGTCGTCGGCCCGGATCAGCGTCGCGCGGCGACGGCCCCGCCTGCCGGCCGGGAGCCGGTACCGCAGGACGACCCGGCGCACGGCGGCCGACGTCTCGCCGTACAGCTCGAGCTCGGCGTCGGGCGACCGCCTGACGATCGCGGGACCGCCGATCGCGCCGGCCGCGGCCGGAACGCGCTCTCCCGGCGCGCGGCCGCACGCGCGCGGGCCTCCGGGGAGGCCGTCGACCACGAGGCAGGGCCCGCCGGCCTGCCGGAACGCGTAGAGCCGCAGTGTCGCGCCCCTCGCACAGCCGAGCACCATCACCCGCTCCCGCCTCAGGATCGGCGGGGCGTGGCGATCCCCGGATCGCACCGCGCCCTGTCGGGAGCCGGCGACGCCTCCCGGTGGTCGTCCGCGGAGCATCCACCCACGGTGAGTGCGCACAGGACGATGACCACGCTCCGCACGGTGACGGTACGTCCAGCGCGTGCGCTCGAGTCCTCTAGCCCGACAGCCGCCGCGCGAGCTCGTCGTCGTCGGCGACGAACCAGACCTGGCGGCCGCGGTTGCTCTCGCGCACGAAGTCGCGCAGGGCGGCGCTCTCGCCCACCGGGCCCGAGATGTCGCCGACGATCGCGAGCCGCTGCCCGTAGTTGGCGAACTTCTGGACGAACTCGCCGGCGACGCCGGAGCTCAGCGTGAAGAACGACGGATCGAGCCGTGCGGCGGGCACGGCGATCCACTCGGCCTCCCCCGCGCCCTCCTCGTAGATGAGCCCGAGCGCGTCGGCGCCGCTGCGCAGCAGCGGTCCGTCGGCGGGGATGCGATGGACGGCGGGCACGGGCGCGTGAGCCTAGTGGCCCGCCTTCGGATACCGTCGGGCCATGGGCCGCCAGGTCGTCGTGATCGGAACCGGGAAGGCCGCGCCCCCCGTCGCCGCGGCGTTCGCCGCCTCCGGGCGGGAGACGCTCGTCGCGGGCCGCGACGAAGCCCGGGCCGCCGATGCCGCCCGGCTGGCGGGCGAGCTGGCCGGAAGACCGGTCCGGTCCGCCCCGCTCGCGCCGGCGAGCTTCGCCGAGGCCGCGCTGGTGGTCGAGTGCGTCGCCGAGGACGCCGCGGTCAAGCGCGCGGTCCTGACCATGGTCGAGCCGTGGCTCGGCGACGAGGCGATCCTCGCCACGAACACCTCGAGCCTGTCGCTCGACGAGCTCGCTGGCGCGCTCGAGCGGCCGGAGCGCTTCGGCGGCCTGCACTTCCTCCACCCCGCGCACCTCACCGCGCTGGTCGAGGTGGTCGCCGCGTCGACCACCGGCGCGGCGACGGCAGCCGCGCTCACCCGCTGGGTCTCGGAGATCGGCAAGCGCGCCATCGAGGTGAAGCGGCCGACCGCCGGGTTCGTCTGGAACCGGCTGCAGATGGCGATCCTGCGCGAGTGCATCGAGCTGGTGGAGGAGGGCGTCGCCGACCCCGAGGCCGTGGACGCGGCCGTCAGCGAGGGCCTGGCCCCGCGCTGGCTCGCGGCGGGCCCGCTGGCCACCGCGGACCTCGGCGGGATCGCGGTGTTCCGGGAGGTCGCGCGGCAGCTCTACCCCCACCTCGCAGCGCAGACGGAGCCGACGCCGCTGCTCGACCGCGCCGAGGCGGACGGCGGCTTCTACACCTGGGACGCCGAGGACCTGGCCACAGTCGAGAGATCGCGGGCTGAGGCGCTGGGCTTCGCCTCGAAGCTCCCGCGCCCGACGCGACGCGACGCCGAGGAGGAGGATCTGCCGCATGGACGGCTTCAGTGAGGGTCAGAAGGTGTGGATCGAGGAGGAGGACGGGACCCAGCGCGCCGGCACGTACGTCGGCGAGGTGCAGACGACCTCGTGGCTCGGCGGCGGTCCGCGTGCCTACGTCGTCTACCAGGACACGCGCTCCGGAGCGGAAGTGGATCTCCCGCGGATCACGCCGCGCGACGACGAGGAGTAGCGTCGTCCCATGGCGAAGCTGTCGATCTCCCACCACGAGCGCGTGCCCGGGCATCCGCACCGCTGGCACGTGCACTTCCACGGCCGCTCCGAGCCGGTCGCCGTCGAGCTCCCGCCTGACGAGCGCACGGGGCTGGAGATGAGCGACGACGAGATCCACGACCTCCTCCCGAGCGCGCTGCAGCGGCACCACGACGAGAACCGCGACGACGTGCTGCCGGGCGAGGAGTACAACGACGTGAGCTGGGACGCTCCCGTGCGCGTCATGCAGACGCACTTCATGGCCTGAGTCAGGGCGCGCGGAGGATCACGACCGTCGATCCGAGGTACTCCTCGGTCTCCGGGATCGACCGCCACGGCTCGGCGAGGAAGCCGAGCGCCACCGCCTCGGCCGCGACCTGCCCAGCCGTGACGCGGTCCAGCCGGACGACGGCCTCGACCGACTCGTGGCGCTCCGCCGGCCCGATCACCTCGCGCCGCCGGTGGATCGCGGCGCGGCCTTCCTCCTCGACCACCGCCAGCAGGTGGCTCGCGTAGCGCACGCCGGCGATCTCGCAGGCGTCGGGCGGCGGCGGCGCGTCGTGCTCCTCGTCGAAGCAGTCCATCGCGTCGGCGAGCGCCATGGCCAGCAGCCCGCCGGGCTCGAGGTGGTCGAGCGCACAGCGCAGGAAGGCCTCCCGGCCGGCGCGGCCGCCGAGCAGCTGCAGCGTCTGCATCGGCACGAGCACGAGCGGGAACCGGCGCGGGAGCGCGAAGTCGCGGGCGTCGGCGACGACCGTCTCGACGGGGAGCCGCGCTCCTCGCCGCTCCAGCGCGTCCAGCAGCGACGCGTCGGCGTCGAGGGCGACCACGGCGATGCCGGCGGCGGCGAGCTCGAGCGTGACGCGGCCGGTGCCCGCGCCGACGTCGAGGACCGGCCCGCCGGACTCGACGGCGAGCTCGCGCCAGAGCGGCAGGTCCTCCTCGTAGGCGCTGCACTCGAGGTCGTGCCAGAGGACGTCGAGCCTCATATCGCCAGGCTGACCGGGAACGTCGCGACCCAGATCACGGCGCCGAGCAACAGCGTCCACCCGAGCCCGAGGACGACCGTCCGCGACGTCAGAGCGCCGAGCCGCGTGCTGATGCCCGCGAAGAACAGCGCCGCGGCGAAAAGCACGACGGCCAGCGAGTAGTTGTCGGCCCGCTGGATGTTGGCTCCCGCGCGCACGGAGGCGGCGGCCGCCTTCGCCTCGAGCGCGTCGGCGTCCGCGGTGGCTGCGAGCTTGTACTCCGGCATCGCGAACGGCGAGAGCGGCGCGTCCGGGTTGATCCGCGGCCGAGTCGCGACCCAGGCGTTGAACGCCGGCTGGAACTCCTCGCGGAAGCGCTTGCGGTAGAAGGCCGTCAGCTCGGTCTCGTCGTTCGCGTACGCGTCGACCCACTGCGTGAAGAGCGCGAGGTCGATCTGCGCGTTCCGGTTGGCCAGGCCCGCCGCGCGCGTGGACTCGACGCGGGCGGCGACCGAGGCGCTCTGCGCCCTGGCCTGCTCGCCGTGCCAGCGCGCCGACTGGTAGGCGGCCCATGCCGTCGCCACGGCCGCCAGGGCGAGCAGCACGGTCGCGGCGAGCTCGAAGTGCCCGTCCTTCATCGCGAGCCCACCGGGGCGCCATGGACGTCGCACGGCAGCGCCGCCGTGTCGTCGAGGGCGACGCGGGCGGCATCCAGGATCTCCAGCGACCGCACCATCGCCACCGGCGTGATCTGCCCCATGCCCGGCTGGTACGGGCGCTCGAGCGCGTGGATGGCCATCAGCGTGAGCACGATCACCGTGGTCGCGGAGCCCATGAGCATCGCCTGGGTGACACGGCCCTCGGCGCTGTCCGCGAAGAAGAGCATGAAGACGAAGACGACCCCCGCGATCAGGAACAGGACGAGCCAGATCGACGACGGGATGATCCCCTCGGCGCCGTGCACGCGATCGCGCCTGCCCACCTCGCGGTCCGAGGTCTGGTCGAGCCACTTCCCGTACGCGTTGTCCTCGCTGGAGCTCTTCGGCTCCACCCGCCGCAGACCCTCGAACAGCGTGACCGCCCAGGGGTTGATCAGCTCGGCGCCCTCGCCCTCCTCCATCCTCGGCCACTCCTGGTGCACGACCGATCGCCCGTAGCAGACGAGCCCGCCGACCAGCGGCCCGCGCGCGGCCTCCGGCAGGAGCTCCGCGGTCTCGAACTGCTGCACGAGGACGAGCGCCTCGGACTCCGCGCCCGTGCGCGACTGGTCGTACGTCGTGAAGGCGAGGAAGATGATGAAGCCGGCGAAGATGGCGAAGCCGCCGGCGAGCACGCCGAAGACGCCCGACGCGCGATCGCCGTCGGAGAAGTAGCTGCCCTCCGGCGCGCCGCGGCGGACCAGCAGCATCGCGCTGATGGTCACCACGTTCGCGGCGACGAGGATGACGATGGTCCAGACGAGGCTCATAGGCGGTGCTGCGGCATCCCAGCGGCGGCATGGCTGACCGTCATCACCCGGAACGGATGAGCGACGCGCGGTACGCTCGGTCGATGACCTCACTCAGCGAAGGCGAGCTCGTGACCGTGGACGGCGAGCGCGACGGCATCGTCTTCGACATCCCGAGCCGGTCGAAGGTCGTCGTGGCGATCCCCGATCCCGAGCGCGGGCCGGTCATGCGGACCTTCCATCCACGGACGCTCGCCGCGCGCGAGGAGGCCGGCGAGCACGACGAGGCGCTGCGCCGGCTCATCAAGCGCACTCCCTCCGCCCGTCGCGGCGACCCGCGCGGCCCGAGCGGGCCCGGGAACGGGCCGCGCGGGCACACCCGAGCACCGTCGCACCGGCCGACGGGCAAGTAGAGGCTCTCCGCATCGAAGGCGAACGCACACCGCGCAGGCCCCGGCGAACCCCGCAACAGCTCGCCAGGGCGGTGCAGAGCGGCCGCGGCGTCGGCGAGGCGCTCCGCCACCTGCACGTGCACGGCACAGAGCCCGGGGCGACGGTGGTCGCCGAGGCGCTGGCCCGCTTCCTCGTCGGACGCTGCGAGTCGCATCACGCCGGCTGGCGTGTCGTGCGCCAGGTCGTGGTCGACGCGGCGACCGACGCGCCGTGGGAGAAGTGCGCGCGCCGGGCCGTGCCGCAGGTGGCCGAGGACCTGCTGCTGATGTCGAGCGAGGGCGGGCGCACCCCGCTCGTGCGCGCGCAGCACGCCGCCGCGATCCGCCGCGCCGAGCAGATCGCCAGGCACGTCGACAGCGCCGCGATCCTCACCGACCTGGGCCTGGACCCGGGCGTGGTGAGCGCCGAGCGCTGGCAGGCGGCGCTGGGCAGCGCGGTCCGCGCCCGCTCGCGCGAGCAGGTGGCCCGCGCGGTCGACCTCTCGCTGCGCGACTGAGCCCTCAGAACGACCAGAACACGGGCACGAGCAGCACGGCGACGACGCCGAAGAGCAGCAGCAGCGGCAGGCCGAGCCGCCAGTAGTCGGCGAACCGGTAGCCGCCCGGCCCCATGACCATCAGGTTCGCCGGCGTGGCGACCGGGGTCAGGAACGAGGCGGCGGCCGACACCGTCACGGCCATCAGGACCGGCTTCGCGGACACGTCCATGTCGGCCGCCGCGGACACCGCGATCGGGATCACGATCAGCGCCGTCGCCATGTTGCTGATGAGCTGGCCGAGCGTGGCGGTGAGGACGAACAGGCCGGCGAGCAGCGCGTACGGCCCGGCGTCCCCGACGATGCGGACGAGCTCGTCGGCGAGCTGTCCGGCCGCGCCGGTGTCGACCATCGCCACCGACAGCGGGATCATCCCGCCGACCAGCAGCACCGTCGTCCACGAGATGCCGCGGTAGGACTGCTCCACCGTCAACACGCGGAGCACGACCATCGCGCCGGCCGCGAGCAGGCCGGCCGCCGCCGCGGGGATCGCGCCGGTCGCGAGCAGGACCACCATCGCCAGCAGCACCGCGATCGCCCGCTTGGCGCCCGCGCCGAGCGGCACGGCCTGGCGGCGCACGAGGTCCGGCGGGTCGACCACCAGCACGCCGGGGTCGTCGAGGTTGGCGTCGAGCGCGGCCCAGGTGCCCTCGAGCAGCAGCGTGTCGCCCTCGGCGAGCACCGTCTCCCCCGGTCCGGCGTCCTCGCCCCGGCGCTGCACCGCGAGGATCACGAGGTCGCCGCTCGACGTCACCATCCCCGGGAACACCGTGTCGCCGACGAGGTCGGACCGCGGCGGGATCACGACCTCGGCGACGCCCGAGCGGCGCGTGAGGAGCGGCTCCGCGTCCTCGTCGAGCGCGTACTGCGCGACCAGCGTCCGCGCGTGGCCGCTGAAGTCCGGCGCGATCGCCCGCGGGCTGCGCCGCGGCACCAGCCGCTCGCCGAACAGCACGACGATCGCGATCGTCCCGGCCACGAGCGGCGCGCCGACGAGGCCGAACTCGAGGAAGCCGAAGCCGCCGACGCCCGCCTCGGCCGCGGCGTCCGACACGATGACGTTCACCGGCGTCCCGGTGAGCGCGAGCAGCGACCCGGCGTGGGCGCCGAACGCGAGCGGCAGGAGCAGCTCCGACGGGGAGCGCCCGAGCCGCACCGCCATGACCACCGCGACCGGCACGAGCGCGGCCACCGCGCCGTTGACGTTGATGAGCGCGGTGAGCAGGGCGACCAGCAGCATCGTCAGGACCATGAGGCGCGTACGGCTCTCGCCGACCTGGCCGACCAGCTCGTGGCCGACCCAGGCGGTGACGCCGGAGGCCTCGAGCCCTTCGCTGACCACGAACAGCGACGCGATGAAGATGACCGTCGGGTCGCCGAAGCCGGCGAGCGCCTGCTCGAGCCCGAGCACGCCCGTCGCCCACAGCGCCAGCGCGACGCCCATCGCCACGACCGCCACCGGCAGCGCGTCCCACACGAACAGCGCGACGGCGGCGCCGAGCACGAGGTAGGTGATCGTGCTGTCCGCCATCAGGCCCGTAAGCTCGCCGCATCGAGGACCGGCCCCCGCACGTCTCGACTGGCTCGCTCCCGCCGCCGGAGGCCGTCCAGGGCTGGGTCGACGAGGCGCATCGCCGGTTCGCGGGCGTCGCCGAGGGCGAGGTCTCGCGGGTCTACCCGGCCCTGGCCGAGGTGCCGGCGGAGCTGTTCGGCATCTGCCTCGTCGGCGCGAGCGGGCGCGTGTTCAGCGCCGGCGACGTCGACGCCGGGTTCACGATCATGAGCGTGTCCAAGCCGTTCGTGTTCGCGCTCGTCTGCGAGCTGCTGGGCCCCGACGCGCTGCGGGACGAGGTCGGCGTGAACGGGACCGGCCTGCCGTTCAACTCGCTCGCGGCCGTGGAGCGCAGCGAGGACGGCCGCACGAACCCGATGGTCAACGCCGGCGCGATCGCCACCACCGGCCTCGCCCCGGACTGGCCGTTCCTGCGCGACGGGCTGTCGCGGTTCGCGGGGCACGAGCTCGCCTTCGACGACGAGGTGTACCGGTCCGCGTCGGAGACGAACGCGCGCAACCAGGGCATCGCGCGCCTGCTGCAGAGCTTCGGCCGCCTCCGGCGCGACCCGGCCGAGGCGGTCGACCTCTACACGCGGCAGTGCTCGCTCCGCGTGAGCGCGCGCGACCTCGCCGTGATGGGCGCCACGCTGGCCGACGGCGGCGTGAACCCGGTGACCGGGGACCGCGTGATCGACGCCGCGGTGTGCCACTACACGCTCGCGGTGATGCTGACCGCCGGGTTGTACGAGACCTCCGGCGACTGGCTGTACGACGTTGGCCTGCCCGCCAAGAGCGGCATCGGCGGCGGGATCGTCACGGTGTCGCCCGGCAAGGGCGGGATGGGCACGTTCGCCCCGCCGCTCGACGCCGCCGGCAACAGCGTCAAGGGCCGCCTCGTCGCCAGGTTCCTCTCCGAGCGGCTGGGAATGGACCTGCTCATCTCCACGCCCCTGGAGTGACTCAGTCGAAGTGGACGGGCGACCCCGGGCCGAGCGGGATCCCGATCAGGTACCACGCGATGAAGAACAGCGTCCACACCACCGAGACGAAGAGCACGTACGGCAGCATCAGCGAGACGACGGTCCCGATCCCGGCGCTCTTCTGATATCGCTGGACGAACACGACGATCAGCGGGAAGTACGCCATCAACGGCGTGACCACGTTCAGCGGCGAGTCGCCGACCCGGTAGGCCGCCAGCACGGTCTGCGGCGTCACGTCCAGGCGGATGAACAGCGGGATGAAGATCGGCGCCAGGATCGCCCACTTCGCGATCGCCGCCGGCATCACCAGGTCGACGACCAGCGTGACGACGATGAAGCCGATGAGCAGCCAGACGGCGGAGATGTCCATCTGCTCGAGCAGGTCGCCGAGCTCGACGGCGGCGACCTGCGCCATGTTGGAGTAGTTGAAGTAGGCGATGAACTGCGCGATCAGCAGGAACAGGAACAGCAGGCTCGCCATCCCCGCCCACGACTTCGTGATCGCGGCCAGGATCTGGTCCGATCCCTTGAGCGTCCCCGCTCCGCGCCCGTAGGCGAGGCCCGCGACGAGGAAGATCAGCGCGATGATCACGATCAGCGAGTCCATGAAGGGCGAGTCGCCGATCACCCGGCCGGTCACCGGATCCTGCAGCGGGGCGCCCGGGATCACCGTCAGCAGCGTGATCGCCGCCACGACGCCGAGCGTCGCCCACAGCGCGTAGCGCAGGCCGCGCGCCTCGTCCTCCTCGCCCGCCGTCTCCTCGGTGACCGGCTCCTCCCCGGCGTCGGCCGGGTCGTAGGGCCCGATCCGGGCCTCCACGAGCCGCGCGGTCACGATCGTGATCACGAACGTGATGAGGATGGTCGAGACGACCCCGAAGTACAGGTTCGCGGCGAGGTCGATCTCCGCGTTCGGATCGACCAGGGCCGCGGCATCGTTGGTGATCTCGGTCAGCACGCCGTCGAGCGGCGTGATCAGGAAGTTCACGCCGAAGCCCGCGGCCACGCCCGCGAAGGCGGCCGCGATCCCGGCCAGCGGATTCCGGCCGACGCTCTTGAAGGCCACGGCTCCGAGCGGGATGAGCACCAGGTAGCCCGCGTCCGAGGCGACGCTGGAGATCATCCCGAGCAGCACGATGATGAAGGTCAGCGTGCTGCTCGAGGACACGGCGACGAGCCGGCGGATCAGCGCCGCGATCAGGCCGGCCGTCTCGGCCAGCCCGACGCCGATCATCACGACCAGGATGATCGCGACCGCCGCGAAGTTCCGGAAGTTGTCCACGAACGACGTGAAGAGGAAGCGGACGCCGTCGGTCGTCAGCAGGCCCTGGATCGAGGCGGTCTCGGTGCGGACCTCGTACGACGCCGGCGGCTGTGGCTCCGGGTCGAACACGTCGATCGGCACGACGGAGCCGCCGACGTACTCCTCCTCGGCGACCACCGGCGGCGGCGAGACCACCTCGTACGTGGTCTCGATGCCGATCCAGTGGAGGGCCTGCGAGAGGACGATGACCCCGATGCAGAGGTACAGGAAGAGGACGGCCGGGTCCGGCATCCTGTTGCCGACGCGCTCGATGCCGTCGAGCAGGCGCTGCACGGTCGTTCAGCGCCGCCGCGCCCGAGCCGCGAACTCGCCGAAGAACTCCGCCTCGGCCACGATCGACTTCTCGAGCTCGTCGAGCAGCACGCGCTCGTCGGGCGCGTGGATGTTCGCGTAGCCGTCGCAGGCCCCGACGAGCAGGATCTCGGCCTCGGGCGCCGCCGCCTGGAGCGCGTTGACGAGCGGGATCGAGCCGCCGCCCGCCGCGCTGACCGGCGCTCCGCCCCACGCGGTCGTCATCGCCGCGCGCGCCGCCTCGTACGCCGGGCCCGCGGTCCGGGCGGCGAAGCCGTTGCCCGTCTCGCCCGCGTGGACCTCGAGCCCGATGCCGAACGGGAGGACGCCCTCCAGGTGCCGGACGAGCGCGGCCTGCGCCTCGCCGGCGTCCTGCTCGGGGTGGACGCGCAGGTTGAGCTTCGCGCGCGCGTACGGCGAGACCGCGTTGAGCGCGCCGTCGACCGACGGCACGTCGATCCCCGTGACCGTGATCGCGGGGCCCGACCAGACCCGCGAGCCAAGGTCGCCCGTGCCGATCAGCGGCAGCCCCGGCAGCACCTCGGCGAGCTCGGCGAACTCCTGCTCGCTGTACGCCTCGCCCGACCACGGCTCGCGGCGGAGGCCCGCGACCGCCACGTCGCCGCGCTCGTCGTGCAGCGACGCGAGCGCGTGCAGGAGGACGATGAGCGCGTCGGGCGCGGCGCCGCCGAACTGCCCGCTGTGCTTCGCGCCGGCCAGGGTCCGCACCTCGACCGTCACCATCGCCATCCCGCGCAGCGCCACGGTGAGGGTCGGCACGCCCGGCCGGACGCTGCCCATGTCGGCGATGACCATCGCGTCCGCGCGGAACGCGTCCGGGTCGCCGGCGGGTACGTCGTGAGCGCGCCGCCGCCGACCTCCTCCTGGCCCTCGATGACGACCTCGATCCCCACCGGCGGCCGGCCCTCCCAGGCGCGCAACGCGCCGACGTGCGCGATCACGTTCCCCTTCGAGTCGGCCGTGCCGCGGCCGAACAGCGCGCCGTCGCGCTCGGTCGCCTCGAACGGCGGCGAGCTCCACAGCGCCTCGTCGCCCGCGGCGACGACGTCGTAGTGGCTGTACAGCAGCACCGTCGGGGCACCGTCGGGAGCGGGGATCTCGCCCGTGATCACGGGCGCCGTGCCGGGAAGGTCGAGCGGGCGGACGTTCTGCAGGCCAGCGTCGCGCAGCAGGTCGGCGCTCAGCTCGTACGCGTCGAGGATCGGCCGGCGGGGCTCGGGATACCCGGGCGAGGAGACGGACGGGATCCGCACCAGCCGCGCGAGGTCGTCCTTCAGGGCAGGCATCAGCGAGGCGACGTCGAGCACGTCGGCGAGTCTTCCGCGCCGCGGGTGACCGCGCATCACCCCGCGCGGGTGATTGCGACGCCCGCGCCGGGAACGGACACGGGACCGGCCGGAGGCCACTAGCATCGGCCGATGGCCCAGGTCGACGACCAGCGCTCGGCGCGAGGCTCGGAGGTGACGTTCGTCGGCCGCCTGCAGGACCTGCTCGCGGCGGACGTCCCCGGACTGGACGCGGCGGCCAAGGCGCAGGTGCTGCGGCGCGCGGCGGAGGCGCTCGAGCGCACCGGGGAGCCGGTCCAGTGCCGGATCGTGCCGTTCGTCCCGGGCCGGCGTCCCGCCGCCGAGGCGTCGCACCCCGGCCTGGGCTCCAGCGCCGAGGTGGCGCTGATCCTGCCCGGCGAGGAGCAGGACCGGGCCTTCCTCCTCTACGACCTCGACGGCGGGCAGCCGGACGCGGTCCGCGCGCGCGTCTCGTTCACGGGGCCCGACGGATCGCTCGCGCCGGTCCCCGTCCCGGGCTGGGAGGACCGCCCGGCGCCGCCGCTGACCTTCGTCGCCGGCGCCGACGGCGCCGCGAGGCTCGCGGAGCGCCCGGGGCGGCGGCGCGTGCTCCCGCTCACCCCGGCGCGCGACCTGCTCCCCGGCGCCGGGTGGGCCTGGGACGAGGTCGACGCGAGCCTCCGCGACGGCGCGACCGACGGGGCCGACCCGTTCACGTTCGGGCATCTCTTCTCCCAGCGGCTGCGCGTGGAGCTGCGCGCGCTCGACGCCGGGGTGCCGGTGGCGGGCGCGGAGGCGTCGCTGCTGGTCTGCGACCTGCGGCGCTGCGGATCGCTGTACGCGCGGCTGCTCGACCGGCTCGTCGCTCCCGACGCCGCCCGGCAGGCCGACCGGGCCGGCGTCGCCGATCCCGGCCCCGCCTACCACCCGTGGTTCCCCGTGCTCCGGATCGGCGCCGACAAGGCCGACCTCTACACGCGCGCGGTCGTCCAGGACATCGCGTTCGCCGGCGAGCACCTCGCCGATCCCGGGTGGCTCGTGCGGGTCGGCCTGTACCTCGAGTTCCTCACGTTCCTCGGCATCTGCGAGGCGGTCAAGGACGAGGCCGGCGACCTGCTCTCCCCCGCCGAGCGCGGCGCGTTCGAGCAGAGCGACTGGTTCGCCGACATCCGCGCGTCGATCGACCCGGGCGCCTGGCGCGAGGTGTGGGACCTGCGCCGGATCCAGTTCCCGCGCCGCGGCACGCCCCGCACCGGGCCGGTCTCGGCCCTGAACCTGCTGGCCAAGAAGAAGGCGACGCTCCGTTTCCTCCACGTCCACCACGACGACCTCAAGCACGCGATCCGGCTCGCCGGGCGCAACCACCACAACGCGCAGGAGACGTGGCAGCGCGTGTTCCGCGACGCCGAGCGGGCGGTGCTGCGCAACGTCGCCGCGGCGTTCCCCGAGCTCGACGCCGTCTCGCCCGCCGGCCGCGACTTCGTCCTCTGGCACCGCAAGGGCCGGTTCGAGCACCTGCGCCTCCCCGGGTCGGTGAGCGGCCTCTTCGCCGACCAGGACGGCCTCTTCGGGTCGGCGTGCAGCCAGTACCGCGACTCGATGAACGAGGTCGCCGGCTGGGCCAAGGAGCGCGGCCTCATGGACCACACCGGCGACGACTGCGTCCCGCGCCAGGTGAGCCTGCTCGAGGCGCACGTCAACCAGCCCGCGCGGGTCGAGCTGCTGCAGCACCACGACGGCTACGGGCCCGAGCTCGAGGTCGGCGCCGAGCTGCCCGAGACCTACCAGCGGCCCGCGGCCGAGATCGAGACCCTGATCGCCGACGTCCCGATCCTCGCGCCGCTGGAGCTCGACGAGCGGCGCGCGCTCGCGCGCGCCGCCCGGCCGCTGACCCTCGGGCCCACGGAGCGGCTCGTCGTCCAGGGCCAGGAGGGCGGCTCGCTCTTCGTGCTGGCCGACGGCGAGCTCGAGGTCCTGCTGCGGCGCGACGGCGGCGAGGACGTGCTCGTCGACACGATGGGCAAGGGCGCCGTGGTCGGCGAGATGTCGCTGCTCACGGGCGAGCCGCGGACCGCCACGGTCCGCGCCCGCGACGGCGCGGTCGTCTACGAGATCGGGCCCAGGCAGTACGCCCCGGTGCTCCGGGCGCACCCGGAGCTCGTGGACGTGCTCGCGCAGCTCATGGTCGACCGCCTGAGCGAGCGCCGGCGGCGCCTCGACGCCCGGGCGGCCGACCGCGAGCACGCGGCCATCGCGCGCGCGATCCGCAAGGCGCTGTTCCTGGGCCGCGCGGGCTAGAGCATCAGGTCGTGCACGATCATCGCCGCCGCGACCGAGCCCGCGGCGATCGCGGCCGCGACCGAGGGCATCTGCGTGCTGACGTCGCCGGCGGCGTGGACCCCGGGCGCGGAGGTGCTGCGGTACCCCGGGTCGACCTCGATCGCGTCGGCGACCACGTGACCCGGCGCCGCGGCGGTGGCGCCGAGCTGCTCGGCGAGCGCGGACCGCTGGTGCAGGGTGACGGGCGCGAGCAGGCCTCCGAAGGGCCGCTCGGAGCCGTCGGCGAAGACGACGGCCTCCAGCGACGGCCCGGGGCCGCGGAGACCGGTCACGGTACGCTCGTCGACCGTGACGCCCGCGGCGGCGAGCCGCGCGGCGTCCACGTCCGTGAGCTCGGCGGGGCCGCCGGCGAGCAGCGTCACGTCGTCGCTCCAGGCGCGCAGGAGGAGCGCGCGGCCCGCGCCCGTCTCACCGCGGTCGAGCACGCCGAGCGCCCGGTCGCGGACCTCCCAGCCGTGGCAGAACGGGCAGTGGAACACGGAGCGGCCCCAGCGCTCGGCGATCCCGGGGAGCGCCGGGTACCGGTAGTCCATGCCGGTGGCGAGCAGCACCTTCCGCGCCTCCACGCTCGTGCCGTCGGCGAGCGCGAGCCGGAAGCCCTCGTCGAGGCGCTCGCCGCTCAGGACCTCGCCCGGCCGCACCGTGACGGCCGGGTACTCGCCGAGCTCGGCGCGCCCGTCGGCGTAGAGGTCGGACGGCGGCCGGCCGTCGTGGCCGAGCAGGCCGCCGATCCCGTGCGCCACGAGGTTGCTCTGGCCGCCCGCGTCGATCACCAGTGTCCGCCGGCGGGCGCGGCCGAGCACCAGCGCGGCGCTCAGTCCGGCGGCGCCCCCGCCGACGACGATGCAGTCGAGTTCCATGCATCCCAGCGTGACAAGGATCGCTCGATCTGCCAACCTGATTTGCCATGGAGGCAAACGAGCCGGTCGACGCCCGCGTCCGAAGGCGCCTCAGGGAGCTGCGCACCGAGCGCGGCCTGACCCTCGAGGAGGTGGCCGGGAGAGCCAGCATCGACGTGTCGACGCTCAGCCGCATCGAGACCGGCAAGCGCCGCCTCGCGCTCGACCACATCCCCCGGCTCGCCGCCGCGCTCGGCGTCAGCGCCGACGAGCTGCTCGGCTCACCGCCCCGCCAGGACCCGCGCGTCCGCAACCGGCCGCAGAAGCGCAAGGGCCTGACGATGTGGCCGCTGACCCACCGCGGGTCGGCCGCCGGCCTGCAGGCGTTCAAGATCGTCATCGACGCGGAGCGCAACGCCCCTCCCGACCCGCTGGGCGTCCACGAGGGCCACGACTGGCTCTACGTGCTCAGCGGCCGCATGCGGCTGGTGCTCGGCGAGGACGACCTCACGATCGAGCCGGGCGAGGCCGTCGAGTTCTCGACGTGGACGCCGCACTGGTTCGGCGCGGTCGACGGGCCGGTCGAGCTGATCGGCATCTTCGGGCCGCAGGGCGAGCGGCTGCACCTGCACTAGCCGGCGATCACGCGCACGAGCGCTCGCGCGAGCGCCAGCACCTCGGCCACCGGCACGTGCTCGTCGACGGCGTGCGCCAGTCGCAGATCGCCCGCGCCGACGAGCAGGCACGGGATCCCCCGCGCCGTGAACTGGCGCATGTCGGTGCCGGCCGGCATGCCCATGAGCCGGGCCGGCGCGCCGGTCTCGGCCTCCACCGCGCGCGAGACCAGCGCCACCAGCGGGTCGCCGAGGTCGGTCGCCGCCGGGGAGAACTGCCCGCCGGTCCACGACACCTCCGCCACGTCGCCGACCAGCGCCTCGACCCGCTCGCGCACCGCGGCGGGCTCCACCCCCACCGGGACGCCGACGCGGCACTCGAACTCCAGCCGGTCGGGCACCGAGCTGGACCAGTCGCCGGAGTGGACCTGCCCCACGTTCACCGGATACGGCAGCTCGAGCGCGGCCATGAGCGGATGCGCGACGTCGGCGTTGAGCTCGCGCTCGAGGTCGGCCAGCGCCAGGTGCAAGGGCACGTAGCGGTCGATCGCGGAGACGCCCTCGAGGCGCATGGCGGCGTGCGCGGACACGCCTCGGACGACGCCGCGGAAGGTCAGCGCGCCGCCGTGGGCGGCGACCACGGCGAGCCCGGTCGGCTCGGGGATCACGCACGCGTCGAACGCGCTGTCGGCCTCCAGGGCCGCGAACGTGCCGAGCCCGCCGTCCTCCTCGGACGCCACCGCCTGGAGCACGACCTCGCCCGGAGCGTCCTCGCCGACCGCCGCCATCGCGTGCAGCGCGGCGACCACGCCGGCCTTCATGTCGAGCGCGCCGCGCCCGAACAGGAGCCCGTCCTCCAGCGTGCCCGACCACGGGCCGTGGCTCCAGGGCTCGGTGCCCGGGCCGACCACGTCGAGGTGGCCGTTGAGGCACAGCCGCGGCCCGTCGCCGCCGGCGAGCGTCGCGGTGACGCCGAGCAGCTCGTCGCGGGCGGCCTCCTCCCCCGGGTGGCCGGGCCGCGCGCGCAGGTCCGGCAGGTCGTGCTCGACCAGCGAGGCCGCCAGGCCGTGCTCGCCGCACAACCCGGCGAACGCCTCCATCACGGCGCGCTCGTCCCCGGTCACGCTCGGCACGCGCACCACGCGCGCGACGTCGGCCGCCAGGCGGTCCGCGTCCAGCCGTGCCAGCGCGCGCGTCGGGTCGATCACCGCGCACATGATGCAGCGCCGGCTACAGGCGCACGCGATCGGCGCGCTTGAGCGCCCCGGCGCTCGACGCCAGCCGGACGTCGACCTTCACGCGCCCGCGGAGCCTGCGCGCCAGGCGGAGCGTCACGACGCGGGTCACGCCCGGCTCGAGCACGACCCGCGCGGCGCGCAGCGACGCCCGCTTGGCGCCGCGCCTCGCCACCCCGGTGATCCGCACCGACGTCCGGACCGGGCTGGTGAGCGCGAGCTTGAGGGCGCCGCGCTTCTTGACGCCGAGCTTCGGGAGCGTGCCCAGGACCGTGTAGGCCCAGCGCATCGACTGCTCGTTGCCGGCCACGTCGCGCGCGGTGAGCGCCAGCTCGCGGGCGCCCGCGGTCGCCGTGTCGACCGCCGTGGCGGGCGGACAGGACGCCACGCCGGACCCGCCGTCGGAGCACGCCGGCTGGACCGGCGCGACCGTCTCGCCGCGCGCGAACACCGACACGGCGGGCAGGGCGGCCGAGAGCGAGGGGGCGACGCCGTCGACCTTGACCTCGACGACCTTCTCGGCCTCCTCGTGCCCGGCGCGGTCGGTCGCGGAGAAGCGCACGGTGCTGATCCCGTCCGGCAGGGCGAGCGGCGCCGCCGCGCCCGCCACCGTGACCGGGGCTCCGCCGCCGACCGCGTACGTGATCGACGCGATGCCCGACCCGTCCCCGTCGTCGGCCCGCAGCGTCAGCGCGCCCGAGCGGCTCCAGCCCGCGCCGCCGGACGGCGTCGTCACCGGCGAGCTCTCGTCGGTCAGCCCCGACGCCCGCGCCGCGGCCGCGCCGCCCGCGATCGGCAGGACCACGCGGCTGAGCTTCGTGTCGACGGTGATCTGCGCGCCCGGCGTGCCCGCGATCCCGTAGAGGTTGCCGACGATCACGACGCCGATCTGGTGGCCGGCCTTGAACGTGTGCTCGGTCGGCTGCGCGGGGATCGTGAAGCCGTACGCGTGCCCGAGGCTCAGCGGCGACGCCGTCCGCAGCGAGCCGCGGTTCGACGAGTCGAGGATCCCGCGCGTCACGCGCCACTGGGTCAGGTTCTGCTGCAGCGGCTTGGAGACCTCGAGGAAGCACGCCTTGTCGTGCACGCCGGGCGTCCCCCAGCACGTGCGCGTCTGCGTGTTGGAGGTCCCCTCGCCGCTGCGGGTGACCTGGCTGAACGGCGTCGCCGAGTAGTCCACGACGATCGCGCCGAGGTTGCTCTGCGCCGCGTTGAGCGAGGCCTGGAGCTCGACGACGGCCTCGCCCGAGAGCCGGACGTCGCGCGCCAGCGGCCGGGAGAGGAAGACGCGGCGGGTGGCCTGCGAGCCGGTCGGCGAGCTCATCGCGTTGGTCTCGACGGACGCGGCGAGCGTCGCGCCCGCCCCCTGCGAGGTGCCCGTGAACGAGACGCTGTCGAGCGGCCCGCCGCTCGCCCCGCGCAGCGCGCCCGCCTCCGCCGCGGTCGTGCCCTGCAGGTAGACCGGCACGCCGGCCGTGCCCGGGATCGGCCACGACGCGTAGTCGCCCCACACGTCCCGCTCGTCCTCGATCGTGACCGGCGGCTCGTCCTCGATGCCGTTGTCGATCCCGTAGAGGAAGTGGTCGAACCAGCCGTGGAGCGTGTCCACCCACACGGCGCGGCGCGAGTCGAACGGATCGGTGTGGCCGGACCGCAGCAGCCACAGCTTGCGCGGCACGCCGGCCGGCAGGCCGTTCCACCACTTCCACACGTGGTCCATGCGCACGTTGTCGTCCTGGAGGCCGTGGACGGCGAACACCGCGGCCTCGACGTCGCCGACGTCGGTGAGGTAGTTGCGCTCGTCCCAGAACGCGTCGACGTCGCCGGTGTCGTCGCCGTCCCAGGCGTTGAAGTCGGTGTTCACCGCCGTGCAGAGCGGACGGCGGTCCGGCAGGCTCAGGCCCGGCCGGGACGTCGCGTTGTAGGTGACGATCTGGTTGAGCGCCGTCGGGTAGTTGGTGCCGAAGACGCGGATGCCGCCCGAGCGCGAGTAGGCGTACCAGTCGGAGATGGCGGCGATCGGGACGATCGTCTTGAGGCCGTCGACGCCGGTGGCGGCGACCCCGTTGGCCAGCGTGCCGTCGTAGGACTTGCCGATCATCGCCGAGCTGCCGTTGTGCCACGTCGCGAGCTTCTGCGTCCCGTTGGCGTCGAAGCCGGGGACGCGGCCGTTGAGCCAGTCGACGACCGACTTCTCCCCCGCGACGTCGCCCGCCCCGCCGTGGTGCGGGCAGCCGTGGGTCGTGTAGCCCGTGCCGTTCGCCTGGGCGAGGATGTACGCGTAGCCGCGCGGGACGAAGTAGTTGTCGACGAACAGCGGCCAGAGGTCGTTGACGCCGTCGGCGTCGACGTCGCCCATGCACTCGGTCTCGTTGCCGCGGCAGGTGGTCGTGTAGTAGGGGCTCGGGTCGATGATCGCCGGCACCTGCAGCGCCGGACCCGACGCGGCCGGCCGGATGATGTCGATCGTGATCCGGTCCGGGACGCCGTTGCGGTCCTGGTCGATGCCCGGCTGCGGGATGAACACCCGCTCGCGCGTGGCCTGGAGGTAGTCGTGGACGGGCGCGGTCCGGCCGTCGGCTCCGAGCGGCGGCGCGGCCGTGGCGGTTCCCGTGAACGTCAGCGCGATCGCAGCGACCGCGAACGACAGTGCTCCCAGCCTCAACGCGTGCCTCCGGGTAGACGCGGAAGTGTCGGCGGCAACCGCCCTCAGCGCGATCGGACATCCGCCGACCGCTCGGCCATGCGCCGTCCGATCTCGGCGGCGAGGACCACGAGCAGCGACACCACCATGACCAGCACCGCGACCGAGATCACCTGCGGGAGCTGGCGCGGGAAGCGCAGCTGCCCGAACAGGTAGACGGGGAACGTCGCGTGCTCGCCGACGAGGAACGACGCCACGGCGTACTCGTCGAACGAGATCGTGGCGGCGATGAGGAAGGCCGACACGGTCGCCGGCGCGAGCAGCGGGAAGGTGATGTACCGGAACGTCGCGAACGGGCCGGCGCCGAGGTCGCGGGCGGCGTCGCCGAGGTCGGCGGGGAGCCGCTCGAGGCGCGGCAGCACGATGAGGACCACGAACGGCAGCGTCAGGACCGTATGGCCGGCCACGACGGTCGCGCTCGACATCTCGATCTCGAAGAACCGGAAGAGCACGAGCAGCGCGATGCCGAGCACGATGTACGGGATGACCAGCGGGCTGAGGAAGAGCGCCGAGGCCACCGCCCTGCCGCGGAAGCGCCGGCGGGCGAGCGCCAGCGAAGCGAGCACGCCGAGCGCGACGCTCAGCACCCCCGAGGCGACGGCGACGACCGCGCTCGTGCGCAGCGAGTCGATGAGCGCGCCGTTGCGGAGCGCCTCGTCGTACCAGTCGAGCGTGAAGCCGCTGAGCGGGAAGACGGGGATCGAGTTGTCGTTGAAGCTGAAGATCACGAGGATCGCGATCGGCGCGTAGAGGAACGCGACGAGCAGCCCGAAGAACGCCCAGACGAGCCGCCGGCCGCGCCGTGAGATCGCGACGTCCACGGCTAGCCCTCGTCCATCGCGACGTTGCGGAGCTGCAGGAAGCGCGAGAAGGCCAGCGCGAGCAGCGCGACCGCCGCGAAGAGCATCAGCGACAGCACCGATCCCGTCTTCCAGTCGAAGCTCGGCCCGAACTGGTTCGCGATCGCGTTGCCGTACATGAAGCCCTCTGGGCCGCCGACCAGCGCCGGCGTCACGAACTCGCCGATCGTCGGGATGAACGCGAAGGCGAAGCCCGCCATCACGCCGGGCAGCGTCAGCGGAAGCGTCACCCGCAGGAACGCCTGCCGGCGGCTCGCGCCCAGGTCCGACGCCGCCTCGAGCAGTCCGCGGTCGAGGCTCACGAGCGAGACGAAGATCGGGAGCACGACGAACGGCACCCAGACGTAGATGAGCACCAGCACGACCGTCGTCTGGCTGTAGATGAGCTGCGGGATCGGGTTGCCGTCCTCGCGCAGGCCGAGCCAGAAGACGAACGAGTTCACGACCCCGTTCTCGCCGAGGATCACCTTCCAGGCGAGCACCCGGAGCAGGAAGCTCGTCCAGAACGGCACGATGATCAGCAGCAGGAGGATGTACTTCCGCCGGCCCGCCAGCATCGCCAGCGCGTACGCGATCGGGTAGGCGATGATCACGCACGCGACCGCGACCACGAGCGCGATGCGGACCGACTTCCACAGCAGCGACGGGTAGAGCGAGCTCTCGAAGAACCCGCGCCAGCCGTCGAGGCTGAGGCCTTCGTCGCCGGGGAACAGCGTGAGCACGCCGACGCTGTACAGCGCCACCATCGCCACCGGCGCCAGGAAGAGCACCGACAGCCAGGACACCGGGACCGCCAGCAGGCCGGCGGTCCCGGCCGAACGTCGCCGGGCTAGGCGGCCTTGATCTCGTCCCATACCTTGCCGTACGCGTCGCGCCGCTCGATGTAGCCGAGGAAGTGCGCCTTCGGCGGCTGGGACGCGGACGGGTCGTCGAGGCCGAGCCCCTTGACCACCTTCGGGTCGAGCTTGCCGAGGTCCACGCCGGAGCTCAGCGGGATCAGCCCGAACACCTCGAGCTCGTACTGCGCGGACTCAGGGCTCAGCCACGCGTCGACGTAGTCGTGCGCGTGGTTGTACTGATCGGTGTCCTTGAGGAGCAGGAACCCGTCGCTCCACGCCACGCGGCCCTCCTTCGGCTGCATGTAGACGACGTCCAGCCCCTTGCCGATGAGCTCGGGGAACACGTAGGACAGCGTCGAGGCGGCCACCACGTTCCCCTGCTGGAAGTCGGCCGACAGGTCGGTCGGCGAGGACGAGAAGTTGCGCACGAGCTTCTTCTTCTCGATCAGGAACTTCTTGACGTCGGCGAGCTCGTCGTCCGGCATGTTCAGCGGGTCGTCGATGCCGAGGAACAGGGCGGTCATCATCAGGAAGTCGCCCGCGTTGTCGTACCAGGTGATCTTGCCCTTGAAGCGGTCGTCGAAGATCACGCCCCACGAGTCCTCCTTGGGCTCCACGAGGTCCGCGCGGTACATCGGGGAGTGGAAGCCGAAGTCGGTCGGGAGGCTGTACTGCTTGCCGTCGATCTGGCCGTACTCGAGCAGCTCGGGACGCAGCGTGTCGTAGCCCGCGATCAGCTTCGGGTCCCACGGCTGGATCATGTCGATGTTCACGAAGTCCTGGGCGTGCCCGACCGACGGCTGCGCGACGTCCGGGTCCAGCCCGGAGCGGATCTTGGCGAGCGCCTGGTCGTCGGAGTCGATGAAGGCCGGGTACTTCGGCGGCTTGTCCGGATACTTCGTCGCGTACGGCTTCCACAGCTTCTCGTCCTCGAAGCCGCGCCACGTGAAGACCTCCAGGTCGCCGGTCTCCGCGGCGGGCTCGCTCGGCGCGCCGCCGGTCTCGTCGTCGCCGCCCGGCCCGCATCCGGCGAGGAACGCGCTCCCTCCGAACGCGGCGCCGGCCGTCAGATAGGCGCTGCGCTTCAGGAACTGGCTCCGCGTGAGGTCCGTCATGGCTCGCTCCCTCTCCCGTTCGGCATGTCGTTCACGTCGCGTCCCCGCACCAGCGGACGGCGAGGTCGGCGTAGACCCGCGTGCACGTCTCGAGCTCGTCCAGCGGCACGAACTCGTCGACCGTGTGCGCGGTGAGCAGCGATCCGGGCCCGAAGCACACGGCGGGCATCCCGCCGTCCAGCATCAGCGTCACGTGGTCGGCCCAGCTGTCGAGGCCGACGAGCCGGTTGCCGGTCGCCCCCTGGTCGCGGGCGACCTCGCTCACCATGCCGACGAGCGGATGCCCGCGATCGAGCTCCTTCGGCGGGAAGTCGCATAGCCACTCGATCCGCGGCGGGTTGCCCTCGAGCCACGTGTCGAGCGCCGCCGCGCGCGCCACGAACGTCTCGATCTCGTCGCGCACGCGGGCGCCGTAGCCGGTCTCGTCGGCGTCGGCCGGCAGGTAGCAGACGTTCAGCGTCGCCTTCGCGGCCGCGGGCCAGTTGGACGCGAACGCGCCGCCCTCGATCAGCGTCGTGAGCACGGACGGCGTGCCGAGCAGGTCGTGCTGCTTGCCCGCGCGCTGCCGCCAGTCGGCGTCGAGCCTGCGGAGCTCCACGAGCAGGTCCACGAGCTTGTCGATCGCGCTCACCCCGCCGCCCTCGCTGTGGTGCGGCTGGACGAGCTCGGCATGGGCCGAGCGGCCGGTCACGCTGAGCTCCGCGAGCAGGATCCCGCGGCAGGCGATCAGCGTGTTGAGGCTGGTCGGCTCGCAGCAGACGGCCGCGTCCGCGCGGTACCCGCGCAGCATCGTGGCGACCGTGCCCATGCCGTTGACCTCCTCGTACGGCACGACGTTGAAGTGCAGGTCGCCGCGCAGCTTCACGCCCTCGGCCACGAGCGCGTGCGCCATGGCGAGCGACGCCGCGATGCCGCCCTTCATGTCGCACGAGCCGCGCCCGTAGAGCCGGCCGTCGCGGAGGTCGGCCTCCCACGGGCTCGTCGTCCACGCGTCGACGGGGTCGGCGGGGACGGTGTCGAAGTGGCCGTTGAAGAGCAGCGAGCGCCCGTCGCCGGAGCCCGGCAGCCGCGCCCACACGATCGGCCGGCCGTCGAACACCTGGTTCGGCCGGTGCATCACGTGGCCGGCGTATTCGGACGGCGCGGGCTCGAAGACCTCGACCTCGGCGCCGAGGTCGCGCAGGTAGGAGGCCACGAACGCCTGGTGCGCCGCGTCGTCGCGCGGCGGGTCGTCGTGCTCGCCGATCGTGGTGTCGTGCGAGATCATCTCGCGCAGGACGGGCACGACCTCCGCGGCGGCCCGCTCGTAGACGCGCTCGAGCGCGACGGTCATGGCGTCTCCTGGGTCGAGCAGTGCGAGTGGGCGCTCTTCGTGGCGGGGACGTCGAGCGCGGGGTTGCGGTCGAAGAAGCCGTCGGGCTTGAGCGCGAAGCCGGCCCGCTCCACCGGCATCACCGGCCAGTCCTCGGGCCGCGGCAGGTGGTTGGTCCCGAACGTGTACCAGAGCACGATGTCGCGGTCCTCGACCGGCCGGTCCCCGTCGGCCCAGGCGGCGAGCCCGGCGTCCTCGCTCGTCTGGTTGGGGTAGTCGCCGCTGGCGTAGCGCTCGCGCGGCTCGTGCGGCGTGACCCACACGTGGCGGTCGAGGAACCGCGCGCGGCGGCGCACGCTGGACCCCGGCACGGCGAACGGCACGACGTTGCCGCCCGGGACGAGCCGGTAGGCGACGGGCTCGCCGAGGCCGTTCGTGCTCGACGGGTTCTCGATCCGCCAGTAGCGCGCGACCGACGGATCGACCATGTGGCGGGCGTCGGCCTCGGTCCGCAGCGGCGTCCGCACGCCCGCGAACGCGTTCCCGTGCGGGTTCTGCTCCGGCGGGGCGGGCTCGGTGTGGACCTCGTAGACGGTGTTCTCGGGCCCGTCGACGTCGAGGTCGAGCCGGACGTTGAAGAAGTGCTGGTGGTTGGGCGCGGAGAGCCGCGGGCCGAGCCGGCGCCCGTAGAGCGGCTCCTCCCCGTCGGCGAGGCCGGCGGTCAGGACGATCCCGGTGAGCTTGACCTCGCACTCGATCGTGCCGTCCTGGTACAGGTACCAGTAGAAGGCGTACTCGTAGTTGTCCGCCGTCGCGATCGACGACACGACGAGGCGGCGCGCGCGCCGGACCTCGACGTGGCCGGTCCCCGCGTCGGTGTGCTTCCAGAGCAGCCCGGCGTCCTCCTCGTGGAGGCAGATCGCGTTGGCGATCGTGTACGGGCGCCCGGCGTCGTCGGCGAGGACGGCGTCGAAGTAGCGGATCTCGCCGAGGCAGTCGCAGCCGAGCTCGAGCGAGTTGGTGAGCGCGCCGAGCCCGTACTCGCCGATGTCGAACGCGTTGCGGCGGTAGCTGCCCGGGCCCGGGTCGCCGTACGGGACGAAGAGCTCGGAGAACGAGGCGCGGTGGAGCACCGGCCGCGTGCGGTCGCCGTCGCGGTAGGAGACGGCGTGCAGGACGAGGCCCTCGCGCGGCGTGAAGCCGATCCGCAGCGTCCACTTCTGCCAGTCGACGCGCCGGCCGTCGACGGTGAAGCTCGGGCCCTCGGGCTGGAAGACCTCGAACGGGCGCAGGTCGTCGCGCATCGGCCCGACGGCCTCCGGCGTGTAGTTGCCGTGCTCGCGCGCCAGCGGGAGCACCCCGTGATCCTCGATGCGGACGACCTCCATGACGTCGAGGTCGACGATCGCGTAGACGCCCTCGATCGGGCGCGCGTACGGGTTGTCGGCGGGCTCGCTCCGCGTCCAGCACGGGCACCAGACCAGGCGGCGCCCGCCGTCCTCGGGCTCGACGAGGTCGCCCACCCCCCAAGCCTCGATGGTCAGCAGGCTCGGGTCGTCGACGCCGCGCAGGCGCAGCGCCTCGAGGAACCCGGCGTGACCGCGGAGCAGGTCCTGGCACGCCGAGTACTCGCCGATCGTCACGGCCGGCTGGACGTCGGTGCGCTCGACGACGTCCTCGACCCGGCCGGCCGTGAGCGAGACGACGACCTCGCGCGTGGTGCGCGTGCCCGGCGTCCGCAGGACCGCGCTCGCGCGCCGGGCGACCGCAGACCCGCCGGCGAGCTCCTCCTTGCCCGGCTCGCGCAGCTCGAGCACGACGACCCGCGTGCCGTCGCCGAGCAGGCCCGCGCCGGCGAGGATGCCCACGGCGGCCTCGATCTCGGCGGCGCCGAGCGGGTCGAGTGGGTGGGCCACTACGCGAGCTTCGCCATCGTGTGCTTGAGCTGCGAGTAGTCCTCGAGCGCGTGGACGGACATGTCCGCCCCGTTGCCGGACTGCTTCATGCCCGTCCACGGCATCTCCGAGATGATCGGGAGGTGGTCGTTGATCCAGACCGTGCCGAACCGCAGCGCGCGTGACGCGCGGAGCGCGCGCCCGACGTCGCGCGTCCAGACCGACGCCGAGAGGCCGTAGTCCACGCCGTTGGCCCACTCGAGCGCCGCGTCGTCGTCGGCGAAGCGCTGGACGGTGACCACGGGGCCGAACACCTCGCGCTGGACGATCTCGGCGTCCTGACCGACGCCGGCGATCACCGTCGGCGCGACGAAGAACCCGCGCTCGCCGACGCGATCGCCACCGGTCATCACCTGGGCGCCCGCCTCGGCCACCGCGCGCTCGATGAAGCCGAAGACGCGCTCCTGCTGGCGGCGGGAGATCACCGGGCCCATCTCGACGTCGTCGGACTGCGACGGGTCGCCGACCTTCAGCGACTCGACCGCGGGGACGAGCGCCTCGAGCAGCCCGTCGTACACGCCCGGCCCCGCGATCACGCGGCACGCGGCCGCGCACTCCTGGCCGGAGTTCCAGAACGCGCCGAGCTTGATCCCCTCGGCGACGGCCTCGACGTCGGCGTCGTCGAAGACGATCACCGGCGCCTTGCCGCCGAGCTCGAGGTGCACGCGCTTGAGCGTGTCGGCGGCGGCCCGGGACACCGCCTTGCCGGTCGAGACGTCGCCGGTCAGCGAGACCATCGCGACGCCCGGGTGCCGGACGATGCCGGCGCCCACCGGCTCGCCGTCGCCGGTGATCACGTTGAGCACGCCCGGCGGGAGGATCTCGCTCGCGTACTCGGCGAGCAGCAGCGTCGTCAGCGGCGTCGTCTCGGCCGGCTTGAGCACGACGGTGTTGCCGGCGGCGAGCGCGGGCCCGAGCTTCCACGCGGCCATCATCAGCGGGTAGTTCCACGGCGTGATCTGGCCGACGACGCCGAGCGGCTCGCGCCGGATCCACGACGTGTAGCCGCGCAGGTACTCGCCCGTCGCCTGACCCTGCATGCAGCGCGCGGCGCCGGCGAGGAAGCGGAGGTTGTCGGCGGCGAAGCCGACCTCGTCGCGCGCCATCGCGAGCGGCTTGCCGACGTTGGCGGACTCCAGCCGCGCGAGCTCCTCGGTGTGATCATCGAGCGCGGCCGCGAGGGCGAGCAGCATGTCGGCCCGCTCCTTCGGCGTCGTGTCGAACCACTCGGCGAACGCGCCGGTGGCGGCGCGGACCGCGCGGTCGACGTCCTCCTCCCCGCCCGCGGGCACGGTGGCGACGACCTCTCCCGTCGCCGGGTTCAGCACCTCCTGGGTGCCTTCGCCCAGCGCGTCCACCCACTCTCCCGCGACGAAGTTCGTGGTGCGCGGCGAAGCGACGGTCACGTGTGCCCCCTTCAAGGAACTAACTGAGTCCACAGTCAATAGGTGGGCGTTCTATCATTCCCGTCGGCTCTCTGGCAAGGTTCAGGCCGAGGCTTAACAGAACCGCGAGTTAAGTTCCTTTACTTTGAGCGCGACGATCGTCACCCCGCGGCAGTGGCTCGGCACGCAGGAGCGCCGCGCGCTCGAGCGCCTGACCGCCGACCCCGCAGCGCCGCCACGCCTCGCCCAGCGCGCGCGCATCGTGCTGCACGCCTCGACCGGCGCGACCAACCGCGAGGTCGCGGAGCGGGCCGGGGTGTCGATCCCGACCGTCGCGCTGTGGCGGGGGCGCTACGCCGAGCACGGCCTGGACGGCCTCGGCGACCTGCCGCGCAGCGGCAGGCCGAGCGCGCTCCGCGCCGTCCCCGCCCCCGACGAGCCGGCGGGCGAGAGCCTCGACCACCTGCTCGAGGCGGCGGCGCGCACGATTGCCCGGCGCGGCTTCGCGGCGACGCGCGTGGCCGACATCGCGAGCGAGGCCGGCGTGTCGCCCGCCACGGTCCACTACCACTTCAAGGTCAAGCAGGAGATCCTCGTCCGGGCGCTCCTGTGGGCCCACGAGCGGCTCATCAACCGGCTCGAGCGCGCGATCGCGGCCACCGACGATCCCGTGGCCCGGCTCGCGACGCTGATCGAGCGGACCGTCCCGTACCCGGGCGTCCAGCGCGACGAGTACCTGCTCGAGATCGACCTCTGGAGCCAGGTGCGGCTCCACCGCCAGCTGCTGCCCGCGTGGGAGCTCTACGACGACCGCTGGATGGCGCACGTGACCGCCACGATCGAGGCCGGGATCTCGTCGGGCGACTTCACGACCACGGTGCCCGCCGCGGAGCTGGCCGAGCGGCTCGTGGCGATGACCGACGGGCTTGCGGCCCAGACGGCGATCGGCTCGTCCCGCATGCCGCCCGAGCGCGTGCGCGACATCGTCCTGCGCTTCACCGCCGAGTCGCTCGGCGTGGATGCCGAGCGACTCGATCGCGCCGCGCGCCTCTGGACGGAGCCGGCGGCCCGCTAGCCGGTCGCCGACACCGCGGCGGCGCGGGGCGCGCGGACCGGCATCAGGACGCGGGTGGTGAGGACGAGGAAGCCCACGCCGGTGAGCAGCATGGCGATCCCCATGACGATCGCGAACGTCGCGACGCTCTCGGCGAAGTAGGCCGTGTTGAGCGCGGTCGACAGCGCGGTCGAGGTGACCCAGAGGTTGCGCAGGCCGTTCTCCACGGGCTTCCCGGTCGCCGGGTCCACGGCCGCGTTCGACTCGTCGGACGTGGGGTTGCCGTCCTCGTCGAGGAAGCGGTCCATCTGCGAGTACGTCAGCCCGCCGGTCGACTCCAGCGTGTGCTTGCGGATCGTCGCCGCGAACTCCTGCGCCTCGGCGCCGGTGTCGACCTTCTGGCCGGGGATGCTCGAGTCCTCGGTGCCGACGATCTGCTCGCGCGCCAGGTCGTCGCGGACGCGGTCGCGACCGTCGATGCCCATGTACGTCGCGCCGATGCCGAAGAGGATGAGGACCACGCTCGCCGCGATCCCTGCGTAGGTGTAGAGCTTGTTGGTCATGCCGCCAGTCTCCGTCGCGGGAGGCCGCCCGAGATCCGGGCGAGTCCCCCGATCGGCTGCGGGAAACCACGGATGCTGCGCGCGCTCGTCCGCAGCAGGCTGCGGGCATGACGATCCTCATCGCCGGCTCCGGCGTCGCGGCCGTCGAATGCGCGCTCGCCCTGCGCGGGCACGCCGACGTCGAGCTGCTCTCCCCGGCCGCCGAGCTCCACTACCGGCCCGCCTCCGTCACCACGCCGTTCGGCGGCGCGCCCGCCGCGCGCATCGATCTCGGGGGCCTCGGCGTCCGCCACCACCGCGACGCGCTGGCCGCGGTCGAGGTCGGGCGCCATCGCGTTCTCACGCGCGACGGGATCGCCCGTCCGTACGAGACGCTCGTCGTGGCGACGGGCGCCCGCTCGCGCGACGCGGTGCCGGGGGCGATCACGTTCCGCGGCGCGCCGAGCGCCGGGCGCGTGGAGCGCGCGCTGGCCGCCGGCGGCCGCCGGGTCGTCTTCGCCGCGCCGCCCGGGCCGCACTGGCTGCTGCCGCTCTACGAGCTGGCCCTCCAGGCGGCCGGCCGCGCCGACGTGACCGTGGTCACCGACGAGCACGAGCCGCTCGAGGCCTTCGGGGAGTCGGCGACCGCCGCGGTCCGCGACGTGCTGGAGCGGGCGGGCGTCGAGCTCGTGACCGGCGCCGCGGCCGTCGCGGCGGTCGACGGCGCGCTGCGCCTCGACGACGGGAGGCTGCTGCCCGCCGACGTCGTGGTCGCGCTCCCGGAGATCGTCGGGCCGCGCATCCCGGGCCTGCCGCACGACGCACGCGGCTTCATCCCGGTCGACGAGCACGGGCGCGTGTGCCACGACGTGTACGCGGCCGGCGACGTGACCGCGTACCCGATCAAGCACGGCGGCCTCGCCGCGCAGCAGGCCGACGCCGTCGCCGGCGCCATCATCGGGGAGCCGGCGCCGTTCCGTCCGGTGCTGCGGGGCGTGCTCGTGACCGGCGGCCGGCCGCTCGCCCTCGGCGGCGAGGACAAGATCGACGCGCGCCACCTGACGCGCTTCCTACAGGGCACGGCACACTTCCCGGCATGAGCGACGAAGACATCACCGTCGTCCTGGCCGACGACCACGCGGTCGTCCGCAAGGGGCTGCGGCTGCTGCTCGAGGCCGAGCCCGGGCTGCGCGTGCTCGCCGAGGCCGGCACGGTCCCGGATGCGCTGCGCATGGCCAAGGCGCATCGCCCGCGCGTGCTCGTGCTCGACCTCAACATGCCGGGCGGCTCGAGCCTGGAGGCGATCCCGACCCTGCTCGAGGAGGCCGCGAGCACGGCGATCGTGGTGCTGACGATGCAGAACGACCCGTCGTTCGCCCGCCAGGCGCTCCAGGCCGGGGCGCTCGGCTTCGTCCTCAAGGAGGCGGCCGACGACGAGCTGCTCGGCGCGATCCGGCTGGCGGCGGAGGGCGAGACGTACCTCAACCCGCGCCTCGGCGCCCGCCTCGCGGCGCAGCCGACCGAGCCCGCGGGGCCGCCGGACGACCTGTCCGAGCGCGAGCTCGAGGTGCTGAAGCTCATCGCGCTCGGCCACACCAACGCGGAGATCGCCGGCCGGCTCTACCTCAGCGTGCGGACCGTGGAGTCGCACCGCGCGCACATCCAGCAGAAGACCCGCCGCACCTCGCGCGCCGAGCTCGTCCGCTACGCGCTCGAGCACCGCCTCGTGCAGGTCTGAGTCTGCGGGAAACCCGCAGGCGGGACCGCACAAGCCACGATTCCCGGCCGGCCTCGCCGACGGCACGCTGGGGAGATGGACATCGTCATCGCCGGCGGAGGGGTCGCAGGGCTCGAAGCGCTCCTCGCCCTCCGCGCCATGGCGCGCGACCGCGTGCGCCTCACCCTCATCGCGCCGGACGAGGACTTCTCGTACCGGCCGCTCGCCGTCGCCGAGCCGTTCGGGCTCGGCCGCGCGACCCGCGTCCCCCTCGCGCGCCTCACGGAAGGCGCCGAGCTGATCGCCGAAGCCGTCACCGCCGTGGACGACGCGGCCCGCGAGGTCCACCTCGCGGACCGGTCGACCCGCTCGTTCGACGCCCTGATCGCCGCGCCCGGCGCGCGGGCCGTCGCGGCCGTCGAGGGCGCGACCACGTGGTGGCCGGGCGGCGACGCGGACACGTTCGGCGGGCTGCTGCGCGACATCGACGAGGGCTACGCCAAGCGCATCGCGATCGTGATCCCGCCCGGCGCCGTCTGGCCGCTGCCGGCCTACGAGCTGGCGCTGATGACCGCGGGCGAGGCACGGGCGATGGGCCACTCCGACGTCCGGCTCACCGTGGTGACGCCCGAGCCCAGGCCGCTCGACGCGTTCGGCGAGGACGCCTCGCGGGCCGTGGCCGAGGAGCTGCGTGCCGCGGGCGTCGACGTCGTGACCGGCGGGGACGAGCCGCCGCCCGACGTGCAGCGCGTGATCGCCGTGCCCCGGCTCGCCGGACCCGCGCTCGCCGGCCTCGCGACCGACGACGAGGGTTTCATCCTGACCGGCGACGACGGCCTGGTCGAGGGCGCCGAGCGCACCTGGGCGGTGGGCGACGGCGTCGCGTCGCCCGTGAAGTTCGGCGCCCTGGCCACCCACCAGGCGCGGGTGGCGGCCGCGGCGGTCGCCCGCCTCGCGGGCGCGACGGTGCCCGACCAGGGCGAGCCGGTCCTCCACGGCCGCCTGCTGACCGGCGGGCCGAGCCGCCGCCTGGGCTCCGGCGCCGCCGGCGCGCCGCTCTGGTGGCCGCACGGCAAGATCGCCGGCGAGCACCTCCCGCGCCGGCTCGCCGAGCTCGGCATCGAGCCGGAGGCCGAGGGGCCGTGATGTCGCTGGACCTCCTGATCGCCCATGAGGACGAGCGGCGGCGGGTCGCGGAGGCGCTGCACGAGGACCTCGCACAGACGCTCGCCGCCGCGATGCTCGGGCTGCGGCGCCTGGAGCGCAGCGACGCGCTCGACGACGTCCATCGCCAGCTGCTGCGGGTGCTCGACGACGTCCGCGGCATCGCGACGGCGCTGCGGCCGCCGGCGCTCGGCCAGCTCGGCCTCGTCCCGGCGCTGCAGGGCCTCGGGCTGACCGTGCACGCGCACGGCGTCCCGGAGCCGCTGCCCGAGCCGCTGCGTACCGGCGTCTACCGGCTGGTGCACGAGGCGCTGGCCGGGACGCCGCGGGCGACGCCGGCGCTGCTGCAGCTGCGGACCGCCGCCGGGCGGCTCGAGGTCGAGCTGGAGCTCGACGGCGAGATCAGCCTCGCCACGGCGTACGCCTGGATCGCCGCGCTCGACGGGTCGCTCGAGGTCGAGCGGCACCGCCTGCGGGCGCACTTCCCCTACGCTGCGGGCAGCGTGGCGCGCAGCACGGTCCTGCCGGGCTCGGACTCGATCGCGAGCTGACCGCGGGCGAGCGCGACCCGCTCGCGCATGCCGACGAGGCCGAAGCCGGCCGGCTCCGCGCCGGGGTCGAAGCCGCCGCCGTCGTCGGCGATCTCGACGTGCACGACGTCGTAGTCGAGCGCGGCGCGGACGCGGACCCGCTCGGCGCCCGCGTGCTTGGCGATGTTGGTGAGGGCCTCCTGGACGATGCGGTAGACGGCGGTCTCGAGCTCCGGGTCCAGGCGGCCGCCGACGTCGACCTCCACGTCGACCTCGAGGCCCTCGACGGTGCCGAGCCGCTGCGCGAGGCTCTCGATCGCCGGCGCCAGCCCGATCTCGTCGAGCGCCGCGGGCCGCAGCTCGGTGATCAGCGTCCGCAGGTTCTCGATGTCGGTCCCGATCTGCTCGACCGCCTCGGCCACCGTCCGCTCCAGCGCCTCGGGCCTGCGCAGCGCGGACGACAGCAGCACGCGCAGGCCGCCGAGCGCCTGCAGGGTCTCGTCGTGGAGCTCCCGCGCCCAGCGCCGCCGCTCCTGCTCGGCGGCGGCGAGCGAGTGCCGCAGGCGCTCCTCGGCGACCGAGCGCGCGGTGGCGACCGCGGTGGCCGCGCTCGCCGCGAAGGCCAGGAAGAGCTGCTCCTCCTCCCCGCCGAACGCCGCGTCGTCGCCCTGGCGGTCGAACGCGGCGAGCAGGCCGAGCGACGATTCGCGGTAGACGAGCGGGACGAGCAGGGCGGCGCCGTCGTCGAGCCGCCGTGGGAGGCCGGACCGGAGCACCTCGCCGGCCACCGCCTCGGCGACGGGGAACCGCGCGCCCTCCCCCGCGCCCGCGACCTGCCGCAGCTCGCCGCCCTCGGCGAGCAGGAGCACGACCGCCCGCGCGTCGAGCAGCGCGCGCCCGCGCTTGACGACCAGCTCGAACACGCGATCGAGCTCGGTCTCCGTGCCGACGGCGCGGGCGATGGTCGCGGTCGCCTCCAGGCGCCGGACGGCGCGCTCGGCCTCGGCGCGGCGACGAGCCGCGTCCTCGTACAGGCGGGCGTTCTCGACGGCGAGCGCCGCCCAGTCGGCGAGGATCACGGCGGCGGCCTCGTCGGCCTCGCTGAACGGCCCGCCCTCCTTCTCGGTCAGGTACAGGTTCCCCCACGGCTCGCCGCGGAGCAGCACCGGCACGCCGAGGAAGCTGTGCATCGGCGGGTGGTGGGCGGGGAAGCCGTAGGAGCGCGGGTGCTCGCCGACGTCGTCGAGGCGCAGCGGCGCCGGATGGCGGATCAGCTCGCCGAGCACGCCGTGCCCGCGCGGGAGGTCGCCGATGCGCTCGCGGGCGGCCTCGCCGATGCCGCGCGTGATGAAGCGCTCCAGCTCGCCGCGGTCGGCGTCCAGCACGCCGAGCGCCGCGTAACGGGCGCCGGTGAGGTCGCAGGCGACCTGCAGCAGCTCCTCCAGCACCGCGTCGACCTCGAGCTGTGCCACGAGGCCCCGTCCGGCCTCCAGGAGGCGTGCGAGCCGCGACCGGTCGAGGGCCACGGGGTCCATGCCCGGAGATTCAAGCATCCGTGGTTTCCCGCAGCGCCTTCGCGGCCGGCTGCGGACGACATCGCCGGCCGCGCCGCCGATCGCTGGTGACATGACGTCGCTCTTCGCCCACGAGACCTGGTTCGACCACGGCGCCTACCCCACCGACTGGGGCTTCGCCGGCGAGACGCTGACCCTCGCCCTGCTCGCCGCCGCGGTGCTCGTCACCGTCCTCGTGCGCGTGATCGCGCGCTTCTGGCCGGGCGTGGACGTGCCCGCCCTCGGCCGCCTCGCGCCGTGGATGCCGTTCGCGATCCGCATCCACCTCGCGGTGTCGATGGTCGGTCTGCTCTCGCTCGGCTTCTACCTCTCGCCCGCGATGGACCTCCAGGCCGACGCGGCGGGAATCCTGCTGGGCGCGACGATGGCCGTGGTCGCCGTCACCATGGCGACCGGCTGGAACGCCCGGCTGGGCGCGGTGATCCTCGTCGCCGCGGGCCCGCTCGGCATGATCGAGTTCGGCGTCTGGCCGGTGCTGCAGCGGATCGACCTGCTCGGCCTGGGGATCTACGTCCTCGTGGCCGGCCCGGGCCGCTGGTCCGCCGACCTCGAGAGCGGCCGCGCGGAGGAGCCGTCGCTGCTCGACCACGCCCAGGCGATCTGGGCGCTCAAGGTCGCCGCCGGTGTCGCGCTGATCGTGGTGGCCTTCGCGGAGAAGCTCGCGACGCCCGACCTCGCGGTCGCGTTCCTGGCCGACCATCCGGAGCTCAACGTGGCCCAGCAGCTCGGCGTCGGGATGAGCGACCTCGAGTTCGCCCGCGCCGCCGGCGCGGTCGAGGTCCTCTTCGGCCTGCTGCTCATCTCCGGCGCGCTGCCGCAGGCCTGCATCCTCATCGCCGGCATCCCCTTCAACGCGACGCTCTGGTTCTTCGGCGCGAACGAGCTGATGGGCCACCTGCCCATCTACGGCGCGATGCTCGCCGTGCTCGTCTACGGCTCCGACCCGCAGCTCCGCCCCGCCGTCTCCGCCCTGCTGCCGCCCCGCCGCGAGCGCCTGCGGCAGCCCGTCCCCGAACCCGCCTAGCGCGAGTGGAGCACTGATGGCGCCGCGCCGGCGGCGGGCGTAGCATTGGCCCATGAACGGCCTCGCGAGCCGGGTGGCCGCGCCGGAGCCGACGCCCAGCGTCAGCCCCGCCGCTCCCGTGCCCGCGCCGGCCCGGGAGCTCGGCGACGCGACCGCGCCGAGCACCCGCGACCGGATCGAGGCCTCCTTCGGCGAGCCCGCCGCGCCGACCACGCGCGAGCGGATCGTCAACCGCGCGCGCGTCGCGGAGGCCGAGGCCGCGCCGCCCGCGGACGTCGCGCCGGTGATCGACCTCGCGCGTGAGCGCGAGGCGCGTCGCCCCGAGCCCGCCGCCGGGCCGGAGCTGCCCGAGCGCCCGCTCGCCCCCGTGATCCCGCTGGAGCCCGAGCCCCTCCCCGTCGCCCGGGCGCCTCCAGCCGCGGACCGGGAAGAGACCGAAGCACCGTCACCCGGCGGCGAGGTCGCCGGAGAGGAGTCTGCGCGCGCGCCGCCCGAGGAGGCGGCGACCGACGCGGCTGCGCCTGAGGAGCCCGCGGCGGCCGAAGCCGCGGAGCCGGAGCCGGAGCCGGAGGCAGCGCCCGAGGAGGCGGCGCCCGAGCCGGCCGCCGCCCCCGGCCCCGAGGACGACCCCGCCTTCCAGGCGATGGTCGCCCGGACCGACAGGAACGCCACGCGCACGAAGGACCATCAGCCGTCCGACGTGGGCGCCGCCACCGCGCAGGGCGCCTCCGAGCCCGACGTGCAGATGGACGTCGGCAGCCAGGCCGCCGGAGACCAGGTGCTGGTCATGGGCGACAAGAAGCCCGGCGAGTTCGACCCGGTCGCGTTCAAGGCCGCGGTCAAGAAGGCGGTCGACGGCATGGCCCCGCCGGCGACGCTCGAGGAGGCCGACGAGTTCGAGAAGACGGGCAAGGCGGCCGGCGCGACCGCGGCGATCCGCGGGATCGTCACCACCGGCAAGGCCGGCTCCGAGCGCGACATCAAGGTGGCCACCGAGACCACCCCGGACCCGGCGGGCAGGACACCGAAGACGGTCGCGCCCATGGTCAACGACTCGGTCGGGCCGCCGCTGCCCGGCGTCGACGCCCAGTCCGCCCTCCCCGGCCTCCGCCCCGACTCGGAGATCGACCTCTCGGCGGGCCCGCTGGAGATCAAGCGCAAGCTCGCCGAGGCCAAGGTCACCGAGCCGCAGCTCGCCGAGGGCAACGAGCCCGAGTTCAACTCGGCGCTCGACGCCACCCAGCAGGTGCGCGACCACGCCGCCACGGCGCCCGCCGGCTACCGCGAGCAGGAGCAGGTCGTCCTCGCGCAGGGGCGGGCCGGCGCCGAGCAGGTCGCCGCCACGCAGACCGACGGCATGCGCGGCTCGCGCGCCGGCGCGCTGGACGTCGTGCTCAAGGCGAAGGACAAGACCAAGGCCGACGACAAGGCGATCTACGACGACGTCCACGGGAGGATCATCGGCATCCACACCCGCGCGCAGGCCGACGTGCAGAAGATCCTCGGCCTGCTCGACGGGGCCGTCGAGACCCTCTTCAAGGACGGCGAGGCCGCGGCGCGGAAGGCCTTCGAGGCCGACGTCGACCGCAAGATGAAGGAGTACAAGCGGAAGCGCTACAAGGGCCTGTGGGGCAAGGGCAAGTGGCTGAAGGACCGGTTCTTCGACCTCCCGTCCTCGGTCAACAAGTTCTACGAGGACAGCCGCAACGACTACCTGGCCGCGATGGACCGGGTGATCGAGACGATCGCCACCACCGTCGGCATGCTGCTCGGCGCCGCGCACCTGCGGATCCTCGTCGGCCGCGACGAGGTCACGGCGTTCGTCGCGGGGCTCCCCGAGGCGACCCGCAAGCTCGGCACGGACGCCGCGACCGACCTCGACCACAAGTTCGACGACCTCGCGTCCGACGTCGACGCCAAGCGCGACGAGCTGGTCGACACCGTCGCGCGCCTGTACGTCGACTCGCGCGGGCAGCTGGACGAGCGGATCAAGGAGCTCAAGGAGGCCAACAAGGGCCTCGTGTCGCGCGCGATCGACGCCGTGATCGGCGTGCTCAAGACGATCTACGAGCTGGGCAAGCTGCTGCTGCGCGTCCTGCTCAAGGCGGCGTCGGCGATCGGCGACATCCTCGGCCACCCGATCCGCTTCCTCGGCAACCTCGTCGGGGCGGTCAAGGGCGGCCTCGAGCGCTTCGTCGGCCGGATCGGCGTCCACCTGCAGAAGGCGATGCTCGACCTGCTGTTCGGCGAGCTCGGCAGCGCCGGGATCAGGATGCCGAAGGCGCTCGACTTCGCCGGCATCCTCGACCTCGTCCTGCAGGTCCTGGGGCTCACCTACGACGGCATCCGCGAGCGGCTGGTCAACCGCTTCGGCGCGGAGACCGTGGCGCGGATGGAGGAGACCGTCGACGTCTTCAAGACGATCGTCAGCGACGGCCTCGGCGGGCTGTGGAGCTGGATCGCCGACAAGCTCGGCGACCTCGAGGACCTCGTCATCGGGAAGATCAAGGAGTACGTCATCGAGCGCGTGATCAAGGCCGGGATCGGCTACGTGCTCGCGCTCCTGAACCCGGCCGCGGCCTTCATCAAGGCCTGCCAGGGCATCTACCAGATCGTCATGTTCGTGGTCGAGCGCGCGCGCCAGATCGCCGCGTTCGTCGAGTCCATCCTCGACTCCATCTCGGCAATCGCTCAGGGCAACGTGGGCGCGGCGGTCGAGCGGATCGAGAGCGCGCTGGCCGACGGGCTGTCGCTGGCCATCGCGTTCCTCGCCCGGCTCGCCAACCTCGGCGCGCTGTCGGAGAAGATGCGCTCGATCATCGCGGCCCTCCGGAAGCCGGTGACGCGGGCGGTCGACCTCGTGATCTTCGGCGCGGCGGAGGTCTACCGGCGCACGGCCGGGCGACTCGTCACGGCCGGCAGGGAGAAGGCGCAGGCGGGCCTCCCCTGGGCCAAGGCGAAGGTCGCGCCGCCGAAGGAGCCCGCGCCGGTCAAGGTCCCGCCGACCGAGCTGCCGCGGGCGCCGCCCACCGAGGCCGACTCGAAGCCGGAGATCGACAAGCCCGTCCGGCTCGCCGAGGACGGCATCGATCCGGTCCCCGGCGAGCACCACACCGTGTTCGCGCTGCTCTCTCCCGGCGAGCAGGTCGACATCGGCATGAGCAGCACGCCACAGCGGATCGACGCGCTGGTCCGCGGCTACGAGCCGCGAATCGATCTGCTCCCGGACGTTCCGCCGCCGCGGCGTCCGCCCGGCTGGCAGCCGCAGGACCGCCCCCGCGGCCAGGCGCGCAACCTCGCCCGCGTGATCCTCCCCGAGGCGGCCGCGCTCGAGCTGGCCTTCGAGCGCCAGCGGGCGCAGACGGTGCAGCGACGGCGTCCGGCACAGGCGGGCAGCCCCGCCCCGCCCCCCGCCGGCACGGTCCCCGTGGACCTCAAGACGCGGCTCGCCGCGCTCGGCGACGTCGTCCAGGCCTTCCTCCGGCTCTTCCGCCTCTACGAGCGGCCCGCGCCGGACGCGGTCCCGGGGGAGCCCGCCGGCGGGCAGAAGCTCACGTCGCGGATCTGGGCGGAGCCCGACTCGGAGGGGTTCATGCTGCCGGCCGGCGGGCGGCTCGGCACCGACCCCAGGCGGCCGCGCGAGCCCGGCTTCGACTACGTCGCCCCGGACCCGGAGCTCGCGCCGCCCACACGCGGCGCCGTCGACCCGGGCGGCGCGGGCCGGGCGCGCGGCGTCGTGGAGGCCGACCCGTTCGACGTCGCGCAGCCGAGCGTCCGCGTCCGCACCTGGGCCGTGGGCGACACCCCGTACCACGCCGCCAACACGAGCCACACCGAGCGGCACTTCTGCAACTGGTTCCAGGCCCAGGGCGCCGACTTCGCCGCGCGCGTCACGACGATCGAGCTGCGCAGCGTCCTCAGCCCCTGCTCGGCGTGCACCCCCGAGCTGAGCGAGCTGGCGGGGAACGTCGGCAAGGCGCGCAGGCAGGCCGGCCGGCCGGCCGCCTCGCTGGTCGTCCTCTGGGACAGGGTCTACGAGACGCCCGGGCAGCGCGGGCGCGCCGCGGCGACGACGTCCGCCGACATCGGCGACCTGCGCGCGGCGCAGTGGTTCGCGGACGGGCCGATGCCGTGATGGGCACGGCACGCGAGCACGCGAAGGCCGAGCCGGCCCCCCGCTCCGCCGCCCCGGCGCGCGAGCCGGTGACCGAGCTCGAGCCGCGCGAGCTCGACGGCGACCGCCCGCCGACCCTCCGCGAGCGCATGGCCGCCGCGTTCGGCGGCGGCGCCACGACGCGGTCGCGGATAACGGGCCGCGCGCGGGCCGCGGTAGCGCCCGCGCCGCCCGTCGCCGCCGTCGTCCAGACGAAGCTCACGGTCAGCCGGCCGGGCGACCCGCTCGAGCGCGAGGCCGACGCCGTCGCCGTGCGGGTGCTGCGCGGCGCCCCCGCTCCCCCGCGCGCGCACCGCGCGCCGGCCGACGCGCCGATCCGCGGCCCGCCCGGCGCGACGCGCGACCTCCCGCACACCGTCGCCTCGATCGTCACCGCCCCGGGCGGCGGCCGGCCGCTCGATGCCGCGTTGCGCGAGCGGATCGAGCCGCACGTCGGCATCGACCTCTCCCATGTCCGCGTGCGCCAGGGCCCGGACGCGGCCGCCGCCGCACGCGACCTGCACGCACGGGCGTTCACGTCCGGCTCCACGATCTTCCTCGGCGCGGGGTCCTCCACCGCCGACGTCGCGCTGATGGCGCACGAGGCGACCCACGTCGCCCAGCAGCAGACCGTCGCCGCCGCGCGCTCGACGCTCATGCGCGACGTCACGGACGTCCTCCCCGACATCTCGCTCGACGACGTGATCCCGGACTGGATCCTCGACGGCGTTCGCGAGACCGTCCGCGCGATCCCCGGCTACATCCTGCTCACGTACATCGCGGGCCGGGACCCGCTGAGCGACGAGCCGGCGCCGGCCAGCCCGGAGGAGGTCGTCGAGGCGCTGCTCACCCGCGGCCCGTTCGGCGCCGCGGTCGGCGCCGTCCTGCAGTCGATCGACGTCCTGGGCGAGGTGTTCGGCTTCGTGATGGAGGGCCTCGAGGCGAACGACCTCACGCTGGCGCGGCTCCAGCGGGACATCGACAGCGCCTGGGAGGAGCTCTCGGTCACCAACGGCATCGCCGGCAACGCGGCGATCGTCGAGCGCTACGTCACGGCGCTGGTGAACGACGTCACCAGCTTCGTCGAGTCGATCGCCGAACGCGTGCTCGAGGTGGTCCGCTCGGTCGTCGCGACCGTGGCGGAGCCGCTGCTCGACTCGCCGCTGTGGAGCCTCGCCAAGAAGGTCATGCGCACCGACCCGCTACGCGGCGTGCCGGTCGAAGCGCCGACGGCCGAGATCGTCGCCGACTTCCTGCGGCTGATCGGCGAGGAGCAGCGCCTCGCGCAGATGGAGGAGCGCGGAACCCTCCAGACCACGGCCGACTGGCTGGACACGCAGCTCGCCACGTTCGCCGGCCTCGCCACCGACGCGGCCACGCTGTTCAGCGACGCCTGGGCGGCGATCCAGCCCGACAACCTGCCGAACCTCCTCACCGATCTCGAGGCGCTGGCGGGTCGCGCCATCGAGCTGGTCGTGCGCGTCGGCGAGTTCGCGGCGACGGTGATCGCGGCGATCCTCGAGCTGATCAAGGACGCGCTGCTCGCCTGGCTCAGCGAGACGGCCGCCTCCGTCCCCGGCTTCCCCCTGCTCACGGTGATCATCGGGCAGGACCCGTTCACCGGCGAGGCCGTCCCGCGGACGGCCGAGAACCTCATCAAGGGCTTCATCACGCTTATCCCCGGCGGCGCGAGCATGTACGACGAGCTGGCCGAGTCGGGCGTGATCGGCGCGGCGGCGGCGCGGATCGATGGCGAGATGGAGCGGCTCGGCATCTCGCTCGAGATGGTCACCGGGCTGTTCCTCGGGATCTGGGACACGCTGACGCTCGACGACCTGCTCGACCCGCTCGGCGCGTTCTCCCGCATCCTCGCCCTGTTCGGGGACGCGCTGGCGCGGCTTATCGAGTTCATCGCCGTCGTCATCGAGGTCGTGGTGACGCTGATCCTGCGGCTCATGAACTTCCCGACGGAGCTGCTGGGGAGCGTCATCAGCAACACCGTCGCCGCGATCACCGACATCAAGCGCGACCCGGTCGGCTTCCTCAAGAACATGGTCGAGGCGATCAAGCTCGGCTTCACCGGCTTCTTCGACAACTTCGCCCGCCACCTGCTCGACGGGCTCGTCGCGTGGCTGTTCCGCGGGCTCGGGCAGCTCGGCATCACCCTCCCGGCGGACTTCTCGCTCGGCTCGATCCTCACCCTGATCTTCCAGGTGCTCGGGCTCACCGTCGAGCACCTCTGGGAGAAGCTCGGCGAGCACATCGGCGCCGAGCGCGTGGCCATGATCCGCGACGCGATCAACCGCCTCACCGGCGCCTGGGCGTTCATCCAGGAGGTCCAGCGCGACGGCCTCGCGGCGATCTGGCGCTACGTCAAGGACCAGCTCGGCGGCATCTGGACGACGCTGCTGAGCATGGCGACCGAATGGATCATCAAGACGGTGGTCGTCAGCGCCACGGTGAAGCTCCTGAGCTTCATCGATCCCTCGGGAATCATGGCCACGATCAACACCTGCATCGCGATCTTCAACGCGGTCATGTCCGCGATCGAGTACATGCGCGACATGCTCGAGGTGTTCAACGCGTACGTCTCCACCCTCGCCGCGGTGGCGGCCGGCAACATCGTCCCGGGCGCGCAGATGCTCGAGGGCGGCCTCGCGGCCATCGTCCCGATCGCCATCGGCTTCCTCGCCAAGCAGGTCGGGATCGGCAACATCCCGGACAAGATCGCCGAGATCATCGGCTCGCTGCGCGAGCTGATCGACGAGGCGCTCGACTGGCTGATCTCCGGCGCGCTGCGCGTCGGCCGCGCCGCGCTCGACGCGCTCGGGCTCGGCGAGACGGCTGGCGCCCCTGAAGCGGCCACCGAGCCGATCACAGACGATCCCAAGGCCGCCGCTCAGACGCTCCTGCGCGCCCGGCTCGCCGGTGACAACACCCACGACGAGATCGCCGTCATCGTCGCGCAGGTGAAGACCGAGCTCGCGCCCGCCGGCTTGAGCGCGCTCGAGCTGCGCGGTCCGGCGGAGGACGGGAGCTACGAGGTGCACGCCGCCGCCAGCGAGTTCACCGAGCTCGTGCGGCTCGTGCGGCGCCAGGTCGGCCGTACGCCGGACGTGCGGATGAACATCCGCATGCTGATGCACAGCGAGACGCCTTCGCTCACGGCCGAGCGCAGCGTGTTGACCACCACCGAGGCCGCACGCGACGCGAGCGGCGCGATCGAGTTCGACGACGAGGGCAACCCGGTCATGGTCCCGACGCAACACGGCCTGCCGCCGACCATCGCACATGGTCGCCAGAGGCGATCGCGGGTCGTGTCGGGCGGCATCGCGCTCCCGGTCGTGCCGGCCACGGCAGACGAGCCGGCGAGACTCCGGCTCATGACCTTCAACACGAGCGAGGACCCGTCCGCGACCAGCAACCTCACCCACGCGGAGCGCCAGCTCCAGGAGTTCCTCGAGCGGGCGCCGACGATCGCGCGAGACGTCGCGGAGATCCACGCGGACATCAACTGGAGCCCGTGCTCGATGTGCTCGAGCGCGCTGTCGACCGTCACACGGATCACCCCACGCGCGACATACCGCGTCGTCCGGTGGCACACGCTCTACGAGCATCCGATCCGCGGCACGACCGACACGTCGCTCGGCGCGATCGTCGGCTGGTCGGTCATCCCGTCCACGATCAGCGGCAACGTCACGCCGGCACAGCAGGCCGAGCTGGCCGCCGCCGACTGGGCCGAGCTGACCAACCCCCGGCGGACTCCCTGAGCCTCAGGCCGCCTCGGCGAGCGCGCGGTAGAACGTCATGTCGCGCGGGCCGAGGAAGCCCGGCTGCGCGACCGCCTCCCACCCCGGCGGGCCCTGCTCGCCGTCGAACCAGAGCCGCCACGAGTTGGCCGCGTGCCGGATGCACACGTAGATGCCGTCGCTGAGGATCGGCGCGACGCGGCCGCCGCCGCCGATGACCGCCTGCAGGAGCGCCACCTCCTCGCCGATCGAGCGGTCCGGGTAGCCGCCGGACTCCTCCCACGCCGCCCGGCCGTAGGCGAGCGTGCCCGCGACGATGCGCGCGTGGACGTGGCCCTCGTGGAGCGGGAGCTCGCCGCGCCAGAACCGCAACGTGCCGAGGTCGAGCAGGTAGCCGCGCAGGATCCCGGCGATGTCCGCGTTGCCGGCCACGAGCGGCGCGACCTGGCGGCGGAGGCGGGCCGGCCCGTACCAGTCGTCGTCATCCCACTGCACGAGCACGTCGCCGCCGGCCAGCCGGCAGGCGATGTCGCGCTTGCGCCCGATCGTCTCGCGCGCCTCGAGGCGGTGGTAGACGGACCGGCGTCCCCGCAGGCACGAGGTCGGCGATCGGGTCCTCTCCGTCGTCGACGATCACCAGCTCGCGGTCGGGGTAGTCCTGCTCGAGGAAGAACCCGATCGCCCGCTCCGCGAAGCGGCGCCGGTTGTAGGTCGGCATGAGGCACGAGACGGGCGGCCGCCGCCCGCCGGCCGCCGCCTCCCCCGGAACGGCGACCGCGTAGACGTCGAGCTCCTCGCCCACGAGCCGGCGGGCCTCGTGGACCGACGCCGCCTCGCCGAGGACGGCCGCGCCCGGGTCGACCACCACGGCGATGTCGGCGCGCTCGCCGAGCCGCGTCGCGGCGCCGCCCGTGCGGCCCACTCGGCGCGCCGCGCGAACAGCGTGGAGCGCTCGAGCAGCTCCGGGTCGCGGAGCCGCCTCGCGGCCTTGGCCGAGGGGTCGTAGACGAGCAGGCTCGGGGCGACGAGCCGCGGCGCCGCCGTCGAGTCCAGCTCGAGCATCTGCTGGGTGAGCCGGTCGCGCGAGTACCACGTGGCGGCGTCCCAGGCCGCGAGCACCGCGCCCCGCGCGTGCCGCGGCGCCAGCTCGCGCCACACGCCCGCGTCCTCGGGCGCGATCGCCACCGTGCGCACCCGCTCGTCGCCGTCGCCCGGGAGCGCGGCCTCGGCCGTCGCGCCGTGCGGCCACAGCACGAGCAGCTCGCGCTCCGGCCAGTCCTGCTCGGCGAAGCGCTTGGCCGCCAGCACCAGGAGCTCCGCGTCGCGCGGCGCCACGAGCACGCACGTGACCAGCCGGGTGTGGTCGGCGACGACGTGGCGCGGCGCGATCTCCACGACGGCGGGCGCGTCGCCGTCGAGGCGCCCGGCGATCGCGCCCACGAACACGTCGACGTCCTCGGGCGGCAGCGGCGGCCCGGTGCCGAGCCGGCGCCACGCCACCGCGGCGTCGATCAGCGACGCGTCGGGGACCCGCGTGCGGGCCCACGCCGCGCCGGTGAGCTTGCCGCACATCGAGCCGCGGTCGAGGTAGTGCAGCGTGCGGCACGCGTTGAGCACCCGGTACCACCCCGCGGCGCCCGCGAGGGCGAGGTCCACCCGCATGGCGTCGACCAGCCAGCTCCGCCGGATCGGCCCGAACACACGCCGCGGAGGCGGCCCGGCCAGCGCCACGCCGTGGTCGCGGCACATCGCGTAGAGCAGCACGAGCCGCGCGTCGCCCGGCTGGCCCTCGACGCCGATCAGCTCGCGGTCGATCGCCGTCAGCAGCCAGAGCTCGAACGCCGGGTCGGCGCACGGCGTCCGCGTGCTCTCGAGCGGCACCACCCACAGGTCGAGCCCCTTCACCGACCCAGGGCAGCTCGATCCCGCGCACGCGCTCGAGCACCACGCGCGCGCGCTCGGGCCCGAGCCGGTCGCGGACCACGGCGATCATGTCGACGTCGCTCTGGCCCTCCAGGTACGGGCCGGTCGCGGCCGACCCGTACAGGTAGACGCCCACCAGCGTCCTCCCCCAGCTCGGCGAGCAGGACGTCGCGCGCGGCTCGCGCGTAGCCTGACGAGACCGGGTCCAGAGCGCATCGCGCGGCTACCCCGGGCGCGTCTCGACGAAGAAACGGCTGACGAAGTCCGACGCCTCGCCGGTCCCGGCGCCGTCGATCGGCCGGTCCTCGAGGTCGGTGACCGGCCCGCTGCCCGTGCCGCGCACGCGGACCGTGTACACCCACGCCCCGGTGGCCGGCGCCTCGGTCGGGCGCAGCGCCTCCGGGATCGTCCGGCGCGAACGTGACGCGCGACACGACGCCGGGCTCGCTCTCGAACGGGTACGGCTGGATCGTGCCGGGGATCGCCTTCCCGTCGCCCTCCTGGTCGCGCGAGGAGTGCTCGACCGACACGCTCAGCGTCTTCGGCGTGATGCTCTCGAACCGCAGGTTGTCGCTGAAGCTGATGAGGATCGAGCGCGGCCCGGTGCCCGGCGCGAAGCTTCACGCCGTCGGCCGGGTTGACGTGGTCCACGGCCACGAGCGGGGCGGGGCCGGTGAGGTAGAACCAGCTCTCGAAGTCGCCGCCGCGCTGCCCGTCGCCGGACGGCAGCCGCAGGTCGATCCACGCGTCGTAGCCGTCCTCGACGCACGCGCCCGACCGTGTCGCCGTCGAGCGGCCGCTCGCCGGCGCGGTCGAGGATCACGTGCGAGGCGAGCCGCACGCGGCAGCGCACCGGCCCGTCGAGGTCGCGGACCCAGCGCCCGACGTCGCCCTCGTCGAGCGTGCTCGGCACGAACGTCCACGAGCTGCCGTCGACGTCGACGCGCCCGTTGACCACGAGCGAGCGCCGCAGGCCCGGCGCGCCCTCCTCGGCGGGCACCTCGAGCGCGACCACGAACGCGGCCGGCGTGGCGGTCGCCGGGTGCATCTCCTCGCTGAAGGTGACCCGCAGCCCCTCGTTGAAGCGCGGCAGCGGGAGCGTCGCGGTCGTTGACCCAGTTGATCCCGCTCGGCGGCCACCGTCGGCCAGGGCACGATCGGCGGGCAGCCGCTCGTAGATCTCCTCGAGCGCCTCCTGCACCGTGTCGCTCTCCGTGCCCACCCGCTCGCCCGCGAAGTCGATGTCGTCGGCGTCGAGCTCGCACACATGCGAGAAGCGCTCGTCGAGCCACGCGAGCAGCCGCAGCGGCTCGGCATCGCCGCTGGAACTCGAGCAGCGCCAGCGGCGCGAAGCACCGCTCCGGGCCGTGCGGCGTCGCGGCCGCCACGGCCCGTTGGCGTTCTCGCCGCGCACCCGCGCCTCGTACTGCCAGTACTGGCCGGGACGGTAGGAGCCGCCGGACGGCAGCTCGACGCTGATGCCGTCCTCGAGCACGTGCGGCCCGCCGCTCCCCTGCGGATCGAGCAGCCCGTGCCAGCGGCGCAGCTTCAGCACCGAGTCGCGCAGGTCGCCGTAGCGGTCGTCGAGCTGCACCGGGAGGTCGACGTCGTCGGGGTCGACGAGCCGGAACACGACGTCGTCGGACGCCGCCGCGACGTCGCACGGCGACGAGCTGGGCGAGCTGGCCGACGGCGCGGCGCGGCGGCGTGAAGCCGGCGGCCCCGATCACGCCCAGCGCGTCGTCGCCGAGGTCGACGACGTGGCTGAGGACCTCGACGATGTCGCCCGCCGACGGCGCCGCGAAGGCGGGGAAGACGAGCTCGCCGCTCGTGTTGCGCGTCCGCCGCGAAGAGCTCGGAGCCGTTGTCGCGCGACCACTTCAGGCGCAGGTCCGAGAGCGCGCCGCCGCGATGCACCTCGACGCGGTAGAGCCGGTTGTCGCTGCCCGAGTAGCCGGCCAGCTCGGGCAGCGCGCACGGGTCGGTGGTCGGCGTCGTCTCGGGCACCTCGACGACGAGCCCGCCGCCCGAGGCGATGACGGTGCCGAACGCGTCGCGCAGGATCGGCGCGGCGTCCGGTCCGGGCGGGAGCGCGCCGGCCAGCGTGGCGAGCTTGACCTGGCCGAGCAGCTCGGTGCGCGTGGAGGTGTCGGTCGTGCCGAGCGCCTCCTCGCGGATCCCCGGGTCCTCGATCGCGGTGACGTGCCGCTCCCAGGTCTCGAGGTAGGCGACCAGTCGCGTCCCGGCGCTCAGGCCGTCCGGGACGAGGCCACCGAGCGGCACGCGGACCGGGCTCTCGTCCCAGCCGAATCCGGCGGCCGTGGGGAACGTCGCCGCCGGGAACCGACCGCCGCCGCGGGCGTCCGCGACCAGCCCGTCGACGTGATAGCTGCCCGGGGCGATCCAGAACCCGGCCGGCGCCCCCGCGGGCTCGTCCTGCTCGAGCAGGAACAGCCAGACCTCGCTCGCCCGCGTCCAGGATGAGCTGGAGCGGGTCGAGCGAGGCGCCGATCGCGAACTCGAACCGCTGCGGGCCGCCGGAGGGCGCGAGAGGGACCGCGGCGCCGTTGATGGAGACGGCGGTCGGCGCCTCCACGCGTGCCCAGAGGGCGGCCCGCGGCGGGCCGGCGGGATCGGGCCGCTGGAGCAGCGGCAGCGTCACGCGCGTCTGGGCGCCACCCGCGGCGACGTGCAGGGCCGGGTAGCGGCCGGCGAAGCGGTGGCGGTAGTCGAGCCAGACGTCGGGCGTCCCGGTGGCGGTCAGAGAGGCGGCGGCCTCGGCGGGCACGCAGAGGAGGCGGCCGGGCGTGACGAGGAAGCCGAGGTCGGGGCTGCCGGCGGCGCAGCCCAGCCCGCGCGTGGCGGCGCGGACCTGGCCGAGCACCGCGTCGACCGTCGCGGCGACGTCGCTGTCGAGCACCGGGCGGCCCATCTGCAGGAGGACGCGGCGGTAGTCGCGGCCGCGCTTGGAGTCCGGCTCGTGTCCACGGGAGTAGTCGCCGTGCATCGCTCGCCTCCTCAATCGATCCTGATGATTCCGGTCACGAGCCGGCCGGCGTGAACTCGCCCAGCCGGCGCTCGAAGCCCGCCATCCGCTCGGCCGTCTGCGTCAGGCCGAACGCGCCCATCTCCGAGCCGCTCTCGGCCCCGCGGCTGATCGACGGCGTCGCAGTCCGCGCGCAGCCGCCACCACGCGGCGTCGCGCCGGTTGCGCGAGACGACGCGGACCGGCGCGTCGAACAGCGACCCGGTGCAAGCGCGGGAGCGTGGAGCCGGTCGTGACGCGGCTGTAGCGCACGCAGCCGTGGAAGCGGTCCTCGACCGTCACCCGCCCCTCGAAGATCGCCTCGGACGCCTCGAGCACGCGCGCCTCGCACCTCGCCGCCGACCGACACGCGATCGAGCTCGATCACGCCGGTCGGCGCGCGCAGGGCGACGGCCGGGCCGCGCGTCGACGATGCTGTCGGCGATCCGCAGCGCGCCCGCGCCGGCGAGCTCGAGCCCGGCCGTCTGGCAGAACGTGACGGAGACGTCCGTCCCGTCGGCCAGGTCGGCGAACGTGAGCCGGTTCCCGGCGTGCAGGACGGTGCAGAGCTCGATCGAGACCCGGTCGGCGGGCGGAAGCGTCATGCCCTCCCAGTCCTCGCCCCCGACGGCCAGACCGCGTAGCGTAAGCGCCGCGTAGCGCGGCGCCTGGGCGGGCAGCGTCCAGCCGTCGACGAGGACGTGGGGCGCTCGCGCTCCGCGGCCTGGATGGTCAGCGAGGTCGTCGCGGGCCACACCGGCGTCTCCCCCGGGTACGTCGCGCTGTCCTCGAACTGCACCACCTCGTCCGGCCTCGAGACCGCCGCCAGCGCCTCGGTGAGCGAGCGATAGCGCGGCATGGCGTGGAGGGCGGCGGGCGCGTCGGGATGCAGCGCGCCGCTGCGCGCAGACGAGACGCGTCGGCGCCGGGAGCCGCAGGTCGAGCACCGGCTCGCGCGCGGCGGGCAGCGCGCCGACGTGCATCGTCGCCCCCTCCTCGTAGCCGGTGGTGACGGTGGGCGGCGCGGCGCCGTCCGCGTCCGGCGGCCAGGCCTGCGGCGGCTCCTCGGCGGCGAACGCGAACAGCCCGTGCGCGACGTCGACGTCGAGCCTGCCGCGCCCGGTGAGCGCGAGCGTCTCCGGCGGCGTCGCGCTCCAGTCCTCCGCCTCCCACGCGCACAGCCGGCGCCAGCGCACGCGCCGCCGGCGCAGCCCGGCCGCCTCGGCGATCGGCGCGACGGCCCCGAGCGCGACGCGGCGGCCGGCCGTCGAGTCCGAGTCCCAGGTCGAGCCGTCCTCGGCCACCCGCACCGCCGCGCTGGCGAAGCCGAAGACCGGCTCGGCCGGCCACTCCGCGCCGGCCGGCAGCGGCGCGACGTCGAGCTGCGGCAGGTGGACGAGGACCGTCCGGCCGTCGTCGGCGCTCCAGGCGACCTCGCCGGGGCAGAGCGTCGCGCCGGAGTCCGCGCACTCGAAGCGCGCCGCGAGGGCGACGCGGTCGGGATCGGCCTCGCGCAGCCCGGCGACGGCGGCGTACTCGGCCGCGACGTCGGCCGCCGGCAGCCCGTCGGCGCCGAGCGCGGTCCAGGTTCCCGTGCGCGGATCGCGGCCCGTCCACGACAGGCGCTGGAACGGCCGGAAGGCCGGGCCGCCGGGCTGCTCGACCTGGACCGCGAACGCGAGCGCGCAGCGCGCGGTGGCCGGGAGCTGCGCGAACGCGCCGCCGGCCAGCCGCAGCGGCAGCGCGCCGTGGAGCACGGCCGGCCCGCGGCCGGGCGCGGCGGGCACGCGCGCGAGCATCCGCGGCTCGGCCTCGGCCGGCAGCGGCGGCCAGGCCGGCCCGGGCCCGGTGGCGAGCAGCGCCGAGCGCTCGAGCCGCAGGTCGTCGCCCGTGCGCGGCATCTGGAGGATCGACCCGTCGGCGGCGACCGCCTCGTAGAGGCTGCCGTCGATGGCGATGTGCAGCAGGCGCCGCCCGCGGATCTGCAGCGGCGGGATCTCGCACGTGCAGCACGCCGCGCAGGAAGCCCTCGCGGGCGAGCTCGGAGTCCGCGGCCGCGGCGGTCGAGCCGGGCGCGGCGCTCGCCAGCTCGAGCGTGGCGCCCGGGAAGAAGCGCGCGGCGGCGCCGCCCTCAGGCGTGAGCCGCAGCACGGCACGCGGATGCCGCCGGGCGTCCCGCCGCCCGGCGGCTGGTTCTCGACCGCGCCCGCCGCGTCGAGGTCGATGCCGGCGCGCACCGCGAAGTCCGCCGGCGCGCCGTCGGCGGGCGCCCACGTGTCGTCGGGCCCGCCGGTGGGACGCGTGGCCAGCCCGAGCTCCACCCGCACGGCGCCGCGCCAGCCGCGCGACGGCTGCCGCAGCGACGGTCACCTTCGCCTCGCCGCGTCCGAGCTGGCGGTCGGCGACCCGCGCGGCCACGACCCGCTCGGCGGCCGCCTCGCCCGCGATCGCGGCGGGCAGCCCGCAGACGCCGACCGTGAAGCCGCCCGGCCGGTCGAACCAGCGCTCGGGCGCAGCGGCGAAGTGCTGCTCCTGGATGCGGTCGACGAACGGCTCGCGGTCGCCGGCCACGCGGCGCGCCCGCAGCGGCCGGCGCGTCCCGAGCGGGTCGATCGCGTAGCGCACGTCGGAGCCCGGGCGTGCTGCGCTCGCGCGGCGTCGCGTCGCGCAGCGGGAAGGTGACCGTCGGGTGCACCCAGTGCGCGACGTGGCGCGGGTGGCGGCGGCCCGTGGTGCGCCGTGATCGGCCGGACGTCGACGGTGTGGGAGAGCGCGTCGAGCGGCCCGGTCGACCTGCTCGGCGACGACGCCGGGCCGCAGGTCGACGGCCGACGCGCTCGGGGCGCACGAGGTTGAGGTCCTGCGCGAGCTGGAGCCGCTTCCAGCCCTCCTGGAGCACGACGGACTGGCCGGTCAGCTCGCCGCCCATCTCCTCCAGCGCCGCCGGCGTGCCCTTGCGGCGGCGCCAGCCGACCGTGCCGCGCACGTCGCGCCGGTTGGACTCCGCGTCGGGGAAGACGAGCGCGGTGCCGACCATCTCGGCCAGGTACGGGACCATCCGGTCGTCGGCGGTGTCGATGAACAGGTCCGCGTGCAGCTCCTGGATGCTCTGGCGCAGCACGGCGAGCGGCCCGGCCAGCACGTCGAGCAGGCGCTTGCAGCTCGCCGCTCCCGGCCGGCGGCGCGTCGGGCACGCGGTACATCGCCGGCAGCGCGTCGTAGAGCCGGCGGGCGACCTCCTCGAGCACGTCGTCGTCGTACGGATACGGGCTCATGCCGGCACCGCGATCGTCATCGTGAGGTCGTTGGGCGCGAGGCTGAGCCACTCGTCCACGCCCGCGCGGACCACGTCGGCGAGCGGCCCGCGTCCCCTCGGACTCGAAGCGGCCGATGCGCACGCCGACGACGCCCGGCACCGCCTCCAGCAGCGCGTAGACCTCGCTGAGGAACGCGGGCTGCCCGAGCCCGCGGGCGGGGAAGGTCGAACATGCCGGGCGCGGCGCCGTGCAGCGCCGCCCGCAGCGCGTCCTTGACGATCTCGCCGAGATACGCGGGGTCGGGGTCGACGTCCACGGCGAGCCGCACCGCCGCGCGGCTTCGGGCCGGTGAGGACGAGCGGAAGGCCGGTGTCGCGCCGCGCGTCGAGGAACGCGCGCACCGCGTCGAGCGCGGGCGGCGCCTCGCCGGTGGCGGTCGCGACCACGAGCACGGCCCCGCGCGCCTGGTCGTAGCGCGACGCGGCGCGGGCGATGCCGGGCATGGTCAGCGCGAGGTCGGCGAGGTCGGCGACCGAGACGGCGCGGTCGAACGTGCGGATCCAGCGCGTCGACTGGGACCGGATCGCCTCCGCGTCGGCGGGCTCCGCGCCGCCGCTCACCGGCGTCACGTTGACCACGCGGTCGAGCAGCGGGTGCGCGCGCTTGATCCGGCTCAGGCGACCGGGCTCGACGTCGCCCGCGCGCCCCAGCCCGACGCGGTAGACGCCGGTGACGTTCTTGCTCCCGGACGGCGGGACCGCGCCGTTGCGCCCGTCGCCGAACACGACCGACGTCACGCCCGCCTCGTCGGTGACGCTGCGGTAGTGGCGGTCGTCGGGCCCGCTGGCGGCGAAGTCGTCGACGCGCTGCCAGAGGACGTCGTCGACCCGCACCTCCAGCTCGGGCTCGCCGCCCGCGACCCCCGGCAGGACCGTGAGCGGCGACTCCTTGAGCGCGAGGCGCTGGAACGCCGTCACGCCGTCGGAGCCGCCGAGCGTCTCCGTGACGGTGCGCCCGTGCGAGACGCGCGCGACGTTGGCGAGCACCTTGAGGTCGTCCAGCGCCCAGCCGCCCTCGGGCGCGGGGGTGACCGCGTCCCAGGTGATGCGCGTGAAGCCGGGGTGCACCTCGGCCCGGCGGAGCGCCACGACCTGCGCGACGGTCTCCTCCAGGTCGGTGAGCACCAGCGGCCGGCCCGGCGTCAGGGCGGGCAGCTCGCCCGGCAGGTCGAGGGTCTCGCCGAGCACGCCCGGGTCGGGCTCGAGCGCGGCGAGCGGCGCGTCGACCGTCCAGCCCGTCAGCCAGTCGGCCGGGAAGGGCTGCGACGCGCGCGTGACCGGAACCTTGTTGAGCCCGCCGAGCTGCAGGGCGGTCACGTTGCCGGACACGTGACCGGTCACGCGCTGCGGGAGGATCTCCTCGGTGAACGAGCTCGTCCAGCCGCCGTTGGCCGGGGTGAGCGTGACCTTCTGGGTCGAGAACGTCTGCCCGACGTCGCGGTGCAGCGTGACCGTGGCGGTGGTCTCGGTCAGGACCTGGAGGACGAACAGCTCGCTGCCCGCCACCCGGACGACATGCGCGCCGGCGAGCGTCTCCGCGACCTTCTCGGAGAGGTAGACGTCGGTCGCGACGTGACCGCCGCCGTCGGCGCGCGTGACGTCGTACCAGTACTTGTCGCCCTTGTCCGGCTTGACGTCGGTGGCCGCCTTGACGTCGTCCGGCGGGAACAGCGCGGCGTCGGCGTCGGACGCGAACGAGCGCAGCGACAGCTCCGGACCGGCCAGCAGCCGCGGCCGCGGCGAGGCCGTCGCCATCGTGATCGTGAGGCCCACGGGACGGTCGAGGCGCACTTCCGTCGCGCCGCCGTCCTCCTCCACGGACGCGACGCGGAACGCCTTCAGCAGCGGGCCGACCAGCGCGACCGGGTCGCCAGGCCGCAGGCCGTGGCCCACGCCCTCGAGCCGGACGGCGCTCGAGGCGGAGCCGATCACGACGGGCCGCAGCGCGTCGAGCGGCACCAGCTCGTTGAGCGCGGCGTCGACGACGAGGTCGTCGCGCGTCTCGTAGTCCTGCGCCTTGATGTCGCCGAGCGGCACGCTGGCCAGCGGCAGGCCCGCGGCGACGGCGCCGCCCACCCCCTCCTTCGCGACGAGCACGACGAAGCCGCTCGCGGCGAGGCCGGGGTCGGGCTGGTACGCGAGCCGGTGGGCGTGCCGGACGAGGCTGCTCGGCGCCTTCGCGGTGCTGATGAACGCCTCGCCGGCATGGTGGCGCTGGTACACGGAGAGCACGTGCCCGACGAGCGCCGACAGCTCCATGAACGTGCGCGCGACGTCGGGCTCCTCGTCGCCCTCCGAGCGCGGCCGGCCGAGGGCGGAGACCGCGAGCTCCTCCTCGAGCTCGAGCAGGTCGGCGTAGGCGAGCGGCAGGTAGTCGAGCTGCTGGAGGTCGCCGGTCTGCTCGCGGCCGGTCGACGCCCCGCCGTGGGGTGCGGGCGGGCGGCTCATTCGTCGAGCTCCGGGAGCGCGAGCAGGTTGTTGGGCGCGTCGCCGTCCGCCGTCGTGCGCAGGTACTCGCGCCCGGCGGCGGTGTGCGACACCGTCACGTCGACGGGGTCTCCGGCCGGCTCCTCGACGTAGAGTCGCTCGCCGCGGCGCAGGGCGCGGATCGCCTCGTCGACGGTCATGCTCCAGCGCGTGCCGTCCGGGCGGACGCCGCCGACGGCGCGGATGCGCGTCTGCGGCGAGCCCTCCGCATGCCGCTGGACGGCCGTGATGCGCCAGGCGGCGGTCCGCGCCGGCTCGGGCGCGAAGTCGAGCCCGATCATCCGCACCTCGAGCTTGCCGTGCTCGGGGAAGTCGGGGTCGGCGTCGAGCCGGGCGACCTTCGTCCGGCCGAGCAGGATGATGTCGCGCACCGGCGGCCCGGTCGCGTCGCCCAGGGGACGGAAGATCGCCGGCCGCACCGAGCGCACGCCCGCGATGCCCTGAACGAACGCGAGCAGGTCGCCGAGCCGGACCGCGTCGCCGAAGCTGAGGCGGTCGGGATGGAACCAGCCCGGGCGCCCGGCGGAGCCCGGGCGCAGCTCGGCGAGCACGCGGTCGCGGACCCGGTGGGGCGCGAAGCCGGGCTGGGCGCAGAGCACGAGCGCGACCTCGAGCGGCACGTACTCGGCCGCCGGCACGACGTGCTCGCGGCCCGTCATCCGCAGCCGGTCGACGGCGTCGTGCACGCGCAGGCGCAGTCCTTCGTCGAGATCCTCGGCGCCCTCGGGGTCGACGAGCACGAAGACCGTGTTGAAGAGCCCGCCGGTGGTGCGCGCCGTCGCGCGGCCGGCGCCGGGCACCTCCATCGCCACGGTCGCGTAGTCCTCGAGCGTCACCGCGCGCTGCAGCGGCCCGTGCCGCAGCGAGGCCGGCAGCTCCTCGCGGGTGCGCGCGAGCGTGTGCGGCGCGCGGCCGCCCGCGGCGGGGACGACGTTGGTGACGCGGATCGTCGCCCAGGTCCTCGAGCGCGTCGCGCGCGGCGCCCGGAGGCGGCGGGACGAGCTTCACGATCGTCCCGAGCCCGACGTTGCCCGCCACGGCGTCCCCGGTCCGGTACAGGAGCTCGACCGTCGCGCCCGGCTCCACCTCGCGGCCGCGTACGCCGTCGCCGAAGCCGATCCAGACCGCGCCCTGCTCGTCGGCCTCGGCGGTGTGGTGCAGGTCGTACGAGCGCGAGCCGTGGAGGTGCTCGACGCGCGTCCACGCCTCGCCCGAGACGACGACCTCGACCCCGGGGCCGTCCTCGTCGTGCACGACCGGCCACTCGGGCACGCGCAGCGCCCGCACGATCGATCCCTCGCCCGTGGCGCGGCGGGTCACGATGCTCGTCCGGCGCGTGAGCGCCACCGGGATCTCGTCGCGGCGCGGCTCGCGTCCGGCCACGGCCCGCCCCGGCGTGCCGAAGCGGACGTCGACGAGGTTCGCGTGCAGCGCGAGCGGCGCCCCCGCCCACGGCTGGAGCGAGCGCGCCAGCGGCTCGGCCCACGCGAGCCGCGTGACCTTCGCGGGCGGGTCGGCCTGCGGGTCGAAGTCCTGCGTGGGGTCCTGCACCCAGCCCGGCGCCTCGAGCCGGCGCGGCGCCTCGCCGATCGTCACGACCTGCGAGAACGAGCCCTGGACGAACGCGAGCCGGTCTCCGGTGCGCAGCTGCGTCCCGTGGCCCCACAGCAGCAGCTCGGTGGCGCCGGCGGGGATCTCGGCGTCATCGGCGCCGGGGAAGGCCGCGACCCGCAGGGCGGCGGTCGAATGCTCGGCCAGGACCCGCGTGCGCCGCGCGACGACGAAGCTCACCGGCACCTCGTCGGGAGAGGTCCGCATCCGGATCTCCAGGCCCTCCGGCACGAAGCCGGTGGCCTGCACGTCGAACGCGACGAGGGTCGCCGGCGCGTGCCCGTCGTCGAGGCTCGAGCCGAGCAGGACCGCGTGCTGGCGCAGCGAGTGCCGCTGGCCGGCCGTCTCGATGAACGCCTCGCCCGCGACCCGGTCCTGGTAGTAGCTCGTCATGTCGCCGGCCCACGCGAGCAGGTCGAGGAGCACCCGCTCGAAGCTCGCCGGCGAGAGGTCGGTGACCTGCGGGCTGCGGACCTTGATCCAGTCCGCGAGGAGGCCTTCGAAGCCGCTGTAGTCCTTGGTCAGCAGGTCCACGGCGGGCGGCTGCGCGGGCGGCCGGCGGGCCTCGGTCTCCGACTCGCGGCAGTCGCCGACCTCGCAGTCGATGGTGAAGCGGAACTCGGCCGCCGCGAAGAACGGGTGCAGCGCGCGCCCGCCGCCGTCGGTCAGCTCGACCGTGTAGGGCGAGTGGTCGCCGAGCCCGCGGAAGCGGACGGTCACCGAGCGCCCGGCGAACGTCACGTCGTACGGCGGCACCGGCAGGCGCCGTCCGCCGTGCACGGCGACGTCCTCCTCGGTGAGCGAGCCGACCGGCCGGTTGAGGTGCGCGGTGACCGTCGCCGGGTGCGTCCCGCCGGGGTCGAAGGCGATCGACAGGTAGCGGATCCCCTGCCACGGGGTGCCGTCGAGCCGGCCGCCGTCCCAGGTCAGCGGCGCCGTGCTCATACGACGATCTCCAGGTTGCGCGGGAGGCGGTCGGTGCGGCGCCGGTAGTCGATCGAGATCAGCAGCGTGCCCGCCTCGGGCTCGGCGCGGATGTCGACGGCGTCGATCAGCGCCTCGTCGCCGAGGTCGCGGGCGAGGCCCTCGGCGATGCGGAACTCGACGGCGGAGACGGTCAGCTCGTCGAGCCCCTCGAACACCGTGCGGTCGAGCCCGACGCCGAACCGCGGGTTGTTCACGCGCTCGCCGGGCGCCGTGAACAGCACCGCGACGATCTTGTCGCGCAGGTGGCGGTCCGCGTCGCCGGTCACCGCCACCGCCCCGCGGTCGGCGCGCAGCCTGAACGGCTGGTAGACGAAGACGCCGGGCATCACGTCACCGGCGTCGGGGGCGAGATGACGGGCGGGAAGATCACGATCGTGGAGGCCGCCATCGCGTGGACGCCGCCGGCGATCCGGCCGGCGCGCGCGGCGTTGTCCGCCTCGAGGTCTCCGAACACGCCCATGAACGCGGACTGGCCGGCGCTCATCGCCGTCGGCGGCGACGCGACGCCGGCCCCGAAGAGCTGGCCGGTCATGTAGCCCGTCAGCGCCAGCGCGAGCTGCAACGCGGCCAGCGAGGGGTCGCCGGCCTGGATCGCGCTGGTCGCCGAGGCGGCCAGCTGCGACCGGCGGGCGGACGCCGTCGAGCACGGGAACGCTCCCGCCGTCGCGCCGGCGAACCAGCCGGACACGGCCGCGGCGAACTTGTCCCCGGACTCGGACGGGCTCGCGGGATGGTCTCCGCCTTCGGGCACCAGCCAGCTCGACTCGAGGCTCGACGCGAGGGCTGTGGGCACGAGCGCCATGGCCTACTCGGTCTTCACCTTCGCCGACAGGTGGCTCGCCGACATCGGCGGAGTCGGCGGCCCGGACGGTCCGACGCCGGTCGGGTGCGTGTGCTGGTTGAACAGCTGCATGAAGGTGTCGCCCAGCACGACCTTCTCCCCCGCCGACGACCCGAGCTTGATCGTCTCCGCGGTGATCACGACCCCGCCGTCCTTGTCGAAGCGGATCGAGCTCTTGCCGTTCCCGTTGCTGAGCAGCACGACCTCGCCGTCGTCGTCGAACGTCAGCTCGTGCCCGCTCTTCGTCTTGAGCACCCCGAGCGTGTCGGCGGCGTCCTTGCCGTCGCCCTTCGGCGTCTCCGGGTCGTCGCCCGGCGCGCCCCAGAACGTCCCGACCCAGATCGGGCGGCTGACGTCGCCGGCGGCGAACTCGATCCAGACCGTGTCGTCGACCTGCGGGAGGAACAGCATCCCGCGCTCCTTGCCGCCGCCGGCGGGGACGCAGGGCAGGGCCCAGCCGCTGTCGACCTCCTCGCCGAGCACCGCCGGCACCTTCGCGCGGATGCGGCCGAGCTTCTTGGGATCGGCGACGTCGGTGACGACGCCCTCGTACTTGCCGTAGAAGCGGTCGACGGGCCACTCGGTCATTCCGCCGGCACCTCCTCCGCGGACTGGCCGAAGCTCTCCTGGCCGGTCTGCCCGGTCGCGTTGCGCCGGGCGACGAAGGTCTGCAGCAGCGTCGCGCCCTCGAGCGTCGTGCGCACCGACTGGACGTAGTAGATCCCGGAGAACCGCCGCCCGACGCCGCGCACGAGCACGGGCCGGCGCGCGCGCAGCAGCCCGCGGTAGAGCGACGGGTCGAGCTCGCCGCGGAGCTCGATGACGAAGCGCGCGGCGTCGGTCGCCGCCGTCGTCTCCGCCCCGATCGCCTCGTCGAGCGGGAACGGGTCGCGGACGAACGCGAGCGAGCCGGTGGCGCCCGCGGCCTTGAGGCCCGTCTCGACGGCCGCCGCCGCGTCGTCGTCCCCGAGCACGGCGAGCGCCGGCGTCCCGTCGCCGCGCACGATCTGCTTGCCGATCGGGTCCAGCGCGGCGGCCGTCATCGTCACCGGCCCCGTCGCGACGAGCTGCAGGTCGGCCCAGCCGAGGTTGGAGTCGTCCTGCAGCACGACGAGGTCGGCCTGCGGCGGGCCGGTGACGTCGGGCGCGGCGAAGTGCGCGACGACCTGGCCGCGCGCGCCGTCGTACTCGAAGTAGAAGCGCGCGCCGTTGCGGCGCGCCAGGTGCTGGAGGAAGCGCCAGTCGGTGCCGCGCTGCATCAGCAGCTGGCGGTCCTCGTCGTAGCGGACCGCCGTGTCGTCCGCCTCGACCGGGATCCGGTAGCCCGAGAGGATCTGCGAGACGACGTCGCTGTCGGTCATGTTCGGCCAGGCGGCGACGCGCTCCTCGGCGTCGAGCAGCACCGCCGCGTCCATGGCGAGGACCTCGACGTAGGCGTTCGACTCGATCGTCTCGAAGTGCGGCCGCACGTGGGTGACGGGGCCCTCGAACAGCCGCTGGGTGAGCCCGCCCGGCGGCTCGAGCTCGAAGCCGACGACCGCGCCGGGCTCGAACGGGTCGTCGTCGAGCGGGGCGAACTCGCCGTCGGAGCGCTGGACCAGCCGGAAGCGCAGCGCGAGCACGGACGGGTCGGTGTCGCTCTCGCGGACCTCGGCGCGCAGCATCTGCGCCAGCACCGAGGGATCGAGCGGGCTGCCGTCGACGAGGACGTTGACGCGCGGGGACGGCATCTAGCCCGCCGGGGGGATCGGCATGGGCTCGCCGGGCGCGACGACGTCGAACGGGTCGAGCTCGCTGCGAGGCGTCGCAGATGCGCCAGAACCGCGTCGGGTCGCGGTAGTAGCTCGAACGCGAGCAGGTCGAGCCGGTCCGACTCCGTGGGCGTGACGTGCAGGACGCTCGGCGCGGGCGGGGTCTCGCGCAGGTCGAGCAGCGGATGCGTGCCGCCGCGGCCGTCGTCGACGGTGAGCACCGGCGTCGAGGAGTATCGGCTCTTGCGATCGATCATCGGCGCCTCCTCAGAACGGCAGGATCGACCCCTCGCCGGCCGTGCGCTCGTAGTACATGCGCGCGAGCTCGCGGCGGGCGTTGCCGGTATGGGTGAGAGCGGCCTTGACGCCGCCGTGGTTCTTGGCCTCCGCCTCGCCGAGCACCTCCAGCGAGGCCTCGATCTCGGCGCGCACCGGGTTCAGCTCGGTGTTGTAGACCGACTCGTCGATCTTCAGCGACGCGATCCGCACCGGCAGCACGCGCTTGCTGCCCCACACGAAGAGCACGGTCGGCCGCGGGCGGGCCGGCTGGGCGGGCTGGGCGCCGTCCGAGGTCGCCTCGGACTTCGTCGGCGCCGGGTACAGCAGGTCCTCGATCGCCGCGATCTCGGGCGCGATGCCGTACTGCTCGTCGATCGTGCCGGCCTGCTGGCCGCGATCGGCGAAGTCGAGCCGGATCTGGATCGAGAAGCTCTCCTTCAGCGCGCCCGCGGACGCGTCGGCGCGCGTCTCGCCGGCCGGCGCGGCGGCGGCGCCCGCGGCCGCGCCCTCGACGCCGCCTGCCGCTCTGTCCCGCCTCGACGGCGACCGTGCGCGACGAGCGCCTCGGGGTTGAAGCGGAACGGGATGACGCGCTTCTCCTTCGGGTAGCCGTCCGGCTCGTAGGCGATGAACGCCCCGCGCACGTAGTTGAGCTCGTTGGTCATGCGACGATCCGCTCGTAGAGCTCGTCGGCCAGGCGCGCCGCGGCGCCCGGACCGGCCAGCCAATCCGGTGCCACGGGACCGAGCTCGACCAGCTCGAGCGCGCGCAGCGGCGCATCGCGCCCGCCGCCGAGCGGGGCCCCGGCCATGCGCGAGGCGAGCAGCGCGAGCGCGACGCGCAGCGTCTCCTCGACGTCGGCCGCGCGCAGCTCCTCGGTCAGCTCCACGGCGACGTGGTCGATGCGCAGCCGCACGGCGGTCACCGGTGCGCTCCGTTGGTGACGAGCTCGGCGAGCGGCCCGAACGCCTCGGCGTCCGACGGGCGGCCGGTCTTCTGCAGCTCGCGCTGGGTGGCGCGGATCACGTGCGCGGCGGTGATCCGCCCCGACTCGGTGGCGGCGGCGAGGTGCGCCGCGGCCAGGCCGATGTTGTGGATCGCTCCGCCGTTGAGCTGGAAGCGGTCGGCCAGCGTGTCGAGCTCGAGGTCGTCCTCGCGCCAGTCCGGTCCCGGCAGCGAGCGCTCCCAGAGCTGCCGGCGGAGCTCCCGGTCGGGCGCCGGGAACTGCAGGATGAAGCGCAGCCGCCGGACGAAGGCCGCGTCCATGTTGCCCTGGAGGTTGGTGGTCAGGACGGCGATGCCGTCGTAGGACTCGAGCCGCTGCAGCAGGTAGCCGACCTCGATGTTCGCGTAGCGGTCGTGCGCGTCCTTGACCTCCGAGCGGCGCCCGAACAGCGCGTCGGCCTCGTCGAAGAGGAGCAGGCCGTGGCCCGCCTCGACCTCGTCGAAGACCTGCGCGAGCGCCTTCTCGGTCTCGCCGATGTACTTCGAGACGACCTGGCTGAGGTCGATCCGGTAGAGGTTGAGCCCGAGCTCGGTGGCCAGGCAGCGCGCCGCGAAGGTCTTGCCGGTGCCCGACTTGCCGGCGAACAGGCAGGTGAGCCCGGTGCCGGTCGCGTCGCGCGCGCCGAGGTCCATGCTCCAGCGGACGCGGTGGCTGCTGCGCTGCCAGGCGATGATCTCCTCGAGCTGCAGGCGCAGGTCGGCGGGCACCACGAGGTCGGAGAGGCGCGCCGAGGTCTCGACCACGCCGACGTGGCGGCCCATGCGGCGGGCGCCCTGCGCCCGGATGCGCCCGGCGAGCGCGTCGAGCGCGACCGCCTCGCCCTCGGCCATGTCCCCCGCCTCGCGGACCGCGCCGCGCGCCTCCTCGATGCTGACGCGGAAGCGCGCGGCCATCGCGTGCGCGTCGTCCTCGCCCAGCAGCTGCTCCCACACGCGCAGCGCCTCCGGATAGCCGATGGCGCCCACGTCGACCGCCGCGTGGTCGCCGGTGTCGGCCGCCTCGTCGACGAGCACGACGAGCGGCCCCACCTGGTCGCCGAGCCGCGCGAGCGACGCCAGCGGCACCGTGCTCAGCGCGTGCAGGTCGAGCACGAGCAGCCCTTCCCGCATCCGCGACAGCTCGGCGATCCGCGGCAGCTCCTCCTCGACGGTCACGAGGTCGCAGGCGAGGCCGAGGTGCGCGCCCAGGTCGCAGGCCATCTGGCGCGACCCGCGCCGCGACGGGCCGCGCACCACGAGCAGGCCGCGGCGCTCGAGCAGCCGCGTGGCGCGGCGCACGCGCTCGGGGTCGAAGGCGGTCGCGGCCGCGGGCGGCACGCTCGCGATGACCAGCGCGCGGTGGGCGCCGAGCGAGGCGGGGTCGTCGTGCGCGGCCGCCAGCTCGGCCTCGGCGAGGCGCAGCGCGTGCTGGCTGTGCGGGAGCCCCGGCGCCGGCTCGAGCACCTCGACCAGCCCCATCCGGTGGGCCGGCCCGCCGTCGAGCGCCCCGGCCAGCGCCTCGCCGAACGGGACCTCGAGGATGCCCCGCAGCAGGCGCGCGACGACGATCGGGGTCGGGAGCTGCGCCCGCGCGTCCTCCCCCAGCAGGCTGACGGCGGCGGCCGCCTCGGGGTGGAGCTCGACGGCGGCGCAGAGCATCACGAGCCAGTAGGCGTTCGCGTCGAGGCCCAGCTCGTCGCAGAGCCGGACCCGGCCCGCGTCTCCGGACCGCTCGTGCTCGCGCATGCGCTCGAGCAGCGCGGCGCGCGCCTGCGGCCGGGCGGCCCAGCCGTCGTCGGCGGCGGGGACCTGGTCCGCGGGCGCCGTGACGTGGCACTCGGCGCCGAGCAGCGCCGCGTCGCGCATCAGCTCGGCGCCGATCATGGCTCGAGCTCCAGGAGCACGTAGGGCGTGTAGAGGTGGTCGGCGGCGCGGACCGTCAGCCGCCACGGCCCGCGACCGGCGGGCAGCGTGCCCAGGCGCGCGGCGGTGATCCGCGCCGAGCTCGCCGTGACGCCGCTGAGCTGCAGCGTGTGGACGTCGGTCGGCGCCGCGACACCCGCGTCCGGCCAGAGGACCGCCTCCTGTGCGCCGGCGAGGTTGGCGCCCGTGAGGGTGATCTGGCCCGACGGATCGTGCACGGCCGGCGCGTCGACGGCGGGGTCGCCGGGGTCGGCGACGCGCAGCGTCGCGCGGCGCGAGGCGAGGCCGCCGGCCCGGACGCTCACCGGGTACGCGCCCGGCCCGAGCGACTCGAGGCCCCCGTGGTCGAGCGTCAGGAGCAGCGGCGATCCGTTCCCCGGCACCTCGACCGGCCCGACGCGGACCGTCTGGCTGTGCTGGTCGCTGTCGATCCGCACCCGGCCGCCCGGGCGCACCGCCTCGGGCGTGACGCGCAGGAGCAGCGGCCGCGTGCCGGCGCGGACGTCGAGCCCGATGCCGCCGGGCCGGACGACCGGCGGCGGGGAGCCGTCGTCGAGCTGCGACACGAGCTGGACCGGCGCGACCTCGAAGAGCGCCCACGGCTGCAGCTGCGCGTCGAGCGACGTCCAGATCTTGTCGATCTGGTCGAGCGCGATCGGGACCTGCACGACCGCCAGGCCTCCCTCGCCGAGCTGGCTGTTCGGGAGCGGCAGCTCGAGCGCCGGGCCGTCGTGGAAGAGCGTCATGATCCGGCCGAGCGCGTGGTGGGCCGCGATCGGGTCGTCGCCGTCGGCCCCGGACGTCGTGACGAGGAAGAAGCACGACAGCGCGAGCGGCGGGAAGCGGTGGTCACCGCCGGGCCGGCGCTCGGGCGGGTCGTTGCGGTGCGCGGGCTGAGGCGTCGTGTAGAGCAGCGTGATCCGGGCCGCGGCCTCGGTCGTGGCGGAGACGTCACGCGGCGCTCCCGGCTGGACGTCGACGATGCCGACCTCCTCGCCGATGTGCTCGCCGAGCACGACCGCGACGGCGTGCAGATCGGTGAAGAGCGCCACCTACCACCCCCGGCCGCCGCCCAGCGGCAGCCCCGGGTCGATGACGTGGCGGCGCGCCGGCGTCACGCGCCGCGCGGGCGCGGCGGGGGCGGCCGCCTTCGGCGGGATGGTGCGGATCTCGATGCGGCCGATCTCGATCGACACCGAGGGCCGCCGCGGCGGCGGCGCCGGGGGCGCGGGCGGCATCGCGGCCCGCGGCGGGGGCGCCGGCGTCGCGGCCGTGACCCGCGGGGCCGGGCGGGACGGCGCGGCCGGCCGCGGCGCGGGAGGCGCCGGCTGCGACGCGGGTGGCGGCGACGGGGGGTGCACGTGGACGATCCGGGGCGCCGGCGGCGGCGCGGGGCCGACCGGCTCGCGCGTCACGGGCCGCGGCGCCGGCTCGCGCGGCGGCGCGGGAGCGGGCGCCGGCGGGCGGACGCCGGGACGCGGAGCGGCGGGCGGCGCCGGTGACGCGACGGTGGCCGTCGCGCGCGGCGGCGGCGGCGGGCCCGCGGGCCGCACCCCCAGCGGCGCGTCGACGCGCGCACGCGTGACCGGCTCGGACGCGGGCGCGGGCGGCCTCAACGCCGGGGCCCGAGGGAGGGACGGAGCGACGACGCGCTCGCTCGGGATCTCGCGCCGGCGCGGCGCCGGCCGCTCGGTCGGTGGCGGCGCGCCCGGCCGAGCGGGCGCGCCGGCCGCGGGTTGCGGGATCGGCGCCGGCGCGAGCGCCCGCTCGGGCGGCGCGGGAGGCGCAGGCGGCGACGCCGGAGGCGCGGCGGCCGCGGGCGGCGGCGCCGGGTGCACGTGGACGATCTGCGGCGCCGCCGCGGGCGGCCGGGCGGCCGGCGGCGCGGGCACGGCAGGCTCGCCGGCGCTCGGCGCCGCGGGCGGCGCGCCGGGCTCCTCGCGCGCGTCGCGCGCCTCGAACCGGCGGGCGGGCCCGGGCCGCAGCGGCGCGGGGCGCGCCCTGGTGGGCGTCGACGGGCGCAGCGGGCCCGCCACCAGGCGCGTCAGCGACGTCACGCCGACCGGCTCCCGGCGGTCACGCCGAACCGCTCGCCTCGAGCTCCGCGAGGAGCATGGCGTCGGCCTCCTCCTCGAGCAGCAGCAGATACGCGAAGCGGCGATCGAGCGTCAGCGAGAGGATGTCGCGCTCGCTCCAGTGGTACGCGCGGGCGAGGCCGTGGACGTCGCGCAGCAGCCCGGGCGCGCGCCCGCTCAGCTCGAAAAAAAAAATGCGGGCACATCGAACGGCGCCACGATCGGGGCGCCGCAGTGCGAGCACGCGACGGCCATCTCCAGGTCGAGGTCGGGTAGCGCGTCCTCGATCGCCGCCTCCAGCGCCGCCCGCTGCTTCACCGGCAGCTCGCGCGCGAAGTCGAGGCCGAGGTCCTCGGTGCGTTCCCCGTACCGCTCGAGGCAGCGCGCCAGCAGCCAGCTGCGCCGCTCGGACTCCCCCTCCAGACCGGCGTCGAGCAGGTCCTCCTGGTCACCCGCGGTCGGCAGCCGGAGCACCGCCTCGACGCCTTCGACGTCGACCCGCAGCCGGCGCGGCGGCGGGTCGAAGTCGAGCGGCAGCACGTCGAGCGAGAAGTCGGCCTCGCTCGTCTCGCCGCACGCGGCGCAGGGCACGCGGGCGCTGACGTCCGGCCCGAGCGACAGGCGCCGCAGCGCCACGAGCTCGCGGTCGCGCTCGGCGACGAGCAGCGCGCGCACGGTCTCGCGCGCGTCCTCGCCCGGGTCGAGCAGGCAGCGGGCGAGGACGTCGTTGCACAGGCGCGCCGTGTTGGCGTCCGCCTGGTGGCGCTCGACGTACTCCTCGTCCCAGCCCGTCAGCCCGCGCAGCCCGATGCGTTCCCGCGTCGTCATGGCGCGACGGCTACGTCTCGGCCGGCTCGACGACCGCCGCGTCGACGGAGAAGCCCTCGTACTCGAGCTTCAGCGTCTGGATCGCCACCGCGTTGGCGTTGGCGTCCAGCTCCGGGATCGCCTGGAACTCCGCCACCCAGGCGCGGTGCAGCGTGAACGCCATCACCGGGGTCGCCTGGAGGTTGAGCACCTCGATCGTGACCTCCTTGCGGTAGTTCTTGAGCGACATCGCGGCGTCGCCCTGCGGCGAGTTGACCTGGTCGGCCCACTCGATCAGCTGGCGGTCGTGCGTCAGGCCCGACTCGAGCGTGACGGGCTCGCACTTCGTGCGCCCGGGGAGCTTGCGCACGATCGACGGCCCGCCCGCCTCGCGCCACTCGATCGTCTCCGTCGTGCGCTTGATCGCCGACATCTTCGAGAGCCCCGCGACGTACTGGTTGTCCCACTTGATGCGGAACTTGAAGTTCTTGTACGGGTCGAGCCGATGGGTGTTCACCGAGAACTGCGGCACGGCGGCCTCCTCACGCGGCGGTCTGGGTCTTCTGGGTCAGCTTCACCACGACGAACTCGGCCGGTCGCAGCGGAGCGAAGCCCACGAGGATGTTCACGATCCCGGCGGCCTGGTCGATCTCGGTCGTCGTCTCCGCGTCGACCTTCACGAAGTACGCGTCGTCGCTCGTGCGGCCGGCGAACGCGCCGTTGCGGAACTGCGTCTCCATGAAGCCGCCGATCGAGGTGCGCAGGCTGGCCCACAGCGCCTCCTCGTTGGGCTCGAAGACCGCCCACTGGATGCCGTTGTAGATGCTGGTCCGCAGGAAGATCGCGGTGCGGCGGACCGGCACGTAGCGCCACTCGCTGCTCGGGACCATCGTCCGCGAGCCCCAGATGACGCGGCCGGCGCCCGGGATCTGGCGCAGGGCGTTGACGCCCTTGGGGTTGAGATCGTCGCTGTCGAGGTCGGTGAGCTGGTGCTCGAGCCCGATCGTCCCGTTCAGCGTCGCCTCCGTGCCCGCGGGCGCCTTCCAGACGCCGCGGCGCCCGTCGATGCGGCCGAACAGCCCCGCGACGTAGCCGGCGGGCGGAAGCGTGATCGTCGGGTTGCGCCCGGCGCCCACCGGGTCGCCGACCACGACGTGCGGCCAGTACATCCCGGCGAACGTGCTCGACGTGAGCCCCTCCTTGGCCGCGACCGTCTCGGTCGTCGGGTCGGTCTCGCCGAGCTGCGACGGCAGGTCGCCGACGAAGAAGAGGTCCTGGCGGGGACGCCCCTCGGCGAACCCGACGAACTGGTCGACGAAGTCGGCGTAGTCGGTGGCGCCGGTGAGCATGGCGTCGGGGGTGGCGACGAGCAGCGCGGCGTCGTCGACGCCGGCGAGGTTGCCAGCGAGGATCGCGCCGTAGCCGGTGCTGGTGACGATGCCCCCGCCGCCGTCGCCGTCGGCCAGCGCGATGGCGCCGGTGACGATGTCGTCCTCCGGCGGGTCGTCGGTCGCGGGCGTGCCCATCGTGTCCTTGGTGGGCGCCACGACCGCCGCGCCCTCGGTCCAGCGGACGTAGAGGCTGGCCTTGAGGCGGTCGACCACGTAGTTCTCGTCCGCGGGCTCGACCGACAGGCGGTCCCAGACCTCGACCAGGCGGCGCTCGCCGTCCTCCGGCGACTCGTAGACGACGGCGATGCGGAACCGCGCCGCGTCCTTGTCGCCCGAGGCGAGGAACGCGATCGACACCGAGTTGCCCCACAGGCCGGGCGAGCTCGCCTCGACGCTCCCACGGGAGGCCGTCCCGATCCCGTCCTCGCCGTCGTCCATCGCGCGCAGCACGTAGGCCGTGGAGCCGCCGTTGAGGTAGTAGCCGTCGATGGCGTAGGCGGTGAGGACGCGCGTCGGATCGAGCGCCGGGTCCGCGTCGCGGACGCGGAAGTGGCCGCCGAACAGGCGCTCGTAGTCCGAGCGGCTGCGGATCTTGGTCGGCCCGATCGGGCCCCGCTCGGTCTCGCCGACGAAGATCGTCGTGCTGGTTGGTGCGCCCTCGATCGAGCGTGCCCCGGAGGGAACCTCAGAGACGTAGACGCCCGGGTGTAACAGCGTAGGCATACGCGCTCCGCCTTTGGAGAAGACTCCCGGCACCGGCTACTGCTATCTGGATCTGAATCCAGTGAAACTGACTGGTCTGGTCAGCCTAACCCGCGTGGCTCCGGCAATGCAAGTGCGTCAGGGGCGACCCAGGCGCCGCAGCCAGTAACCCGCGGAGCTCTGCCGCTCGCGGGCGGCGCGGCGCCGCTCTGCGCGGTGCTGACTCGGCGCGAGAGCGGCCAGCGACTGCGGCTGCCGGACGGTCAGCGGGCGGCGCCGGGGGCGCTCCGTCTGCTGGGTGACTGAGGCCATGCACCTCACGATACGCCCGGTTCGGCGTCGTCCGGGTCTGCGTTCACCGACCGGTCACGGATGCTGCGAGGCGTACTCGTCGCGAGCCGCGTGGATCGCGTCGAGGTTCGCGCTCGCCCACTCGCGCACCGCGCCCATCGCGTCCGCGAGCCCGTCGCCGAGCGGCGTGAGCGAGTAGCGCACGGCGACCGGGACCGTGGCGGAGACGCGGCGGTCGACGATGCCGTCGCGCTCGAGCGCGCGAAGCGTCTGCGTGAGCACCTTCTGGCTCATCGCGCCGATGTGGCGCTCGAGCTCGGAGAAGCGCATCGTCCCGCCCTCGTGGAGCGCGGCGACGACGACGATCGTCCGGCGCGTCACGAGCCGGTCGAGCACGTGCCGGGTGGGCGCTTCCGCGGGCATCGCCGCGGCAGCTTACTACTACGCTGCGTAGGGGATCGGCCTCAGAGGCGGCCGGGGATCACGACCATGAAGACGAACGAGACGACGAACGCCAGCACCACCGCCGCGAAGAACCAGAGGAACCCCCTCATGGCGCCGGCGGGGTGATGTCGAGCAGGCGCGGCGTCGGCTCGTGGTCGACCTGCAGCGTGGTGTGCTCGATGCCGAAGCGGTCGTGCAGCAGCCCTTCGAGCTCGCGCCGCCGCGAGTGGCAGTCGCTCCCCTCGGGGACGAGCACGTGGGCGGCGAGCGCCGCGAAGCCGGAGGTGACCTCCCAGACGTGGAGGTCGTGGACCTCGACGACGCCCGGATGGCGGGCGAGCGCGTTGCCGACCTCGTCGACGTCGATGTCCTTCGGCGAGCCCTCGAGCAGGATCCGCGACGAGTCGCGCAGCAGCCGCCAGCCCGAGCGCAGCATGAGCAGCGAGACGACCAGCGCGGCGACGCCGTCCGCCTCGCCGACGCCCGTGATCACGATGATCACGCCCGCCACGATCGCGGCGATCGAGCCGTAGAGGTCGGTCAGCACGTGCTGCATCGCGCCCTCGACGTTGAGGCTGCGACGCTCGCTGCGCGACAGCGCCCAGGCCGCGGCGACGTTGACCAGCGCGCCGAGCACGCCGACGACGATGACCAGGCCGCCCTCGACGTCGGGCGGGTCGAACAGCCGGCGGACCGCCTCGATGGCGATCACGCCGGCGAGCACGAGCAGCGTCGCGCCGTTGACCTGCGCGGAGAGGATCTCCGCCCGGCCGAGCCCGAACGTGTAGCGGCGCGACGGCGGGCGCGAGGCGAGGTGCACGGCCACGAGCGCGAGGCCGATGGCGCCCGCGTCGGTGAGCATGTGCGCCGCGTCGGAGAGCAGCGCGAGCGACGAGGCGATGATGCCGGCGACGACCTCGACCAGCATGAACGAGGCGATGAGGCCGAGCGCGATGGCCAGCCACCGGCGATCGGCGTCGGCGCTCGGGCCGTGGTGGTGATGGTGGTGGTCGTGGGCCACGGGACTCAGCCGGCCGGCCGCAGGCACGCGTCGACGCGGCGCGCGGCGAGATATGACGGTACGCAGGCCACCGCGATCGCCGCGACCTCGAGCGCGATCGGCGCGGCCGGCTCCGGGTGCCACCCGCCGACGCCGAGCGCGATCAGCCCCGCCAGGGCGAGGCCGGCCGCCGCGAGCAGCCACGCCGAGACGCTCTGCGGCGGCGCCGCGCGCACGAGCTGGTCGACGCGCTCGGGAGCGATGCCGCCGCCCGCGAGCGCGTGCATCGCGTCGAAGCGCGCGAGCGCGGAGGCGACGGGCCGGACGTCCCCGACCCGGCGCACGGCCGCGGCGTCGGCGGCCAGCTCGGCGAGGGCGCTCTGGCGCTCGGCGAGCATCGCGAGCGGCGGCAGCGGCCGGAACGCGTCGGAGATCACCCGCGCGACCAGCGCCCGCAGCGGGTCGCGCCGCGCGCGGTGGTGGGCCTCGTGCGCGACGATGGCGCGCAGCTCCGCCGGGCGGCTCTCGCGCACGAGCCCCTCGGAGGCGTAGACGGCCGGCCGGCCGAGCCCGGCGCAGAACGCGTGCGGCGTGCGGCCGGGCACCACCCGCACCGCCTCGCCGTCGATCTCGACGATCCGGACCACCGGCAGGCGCCGGAGGAAGGCCCGGTGCGCGCGCAGCTGGCGCAGCAGCGAGCGGGCGGCGCGCCCGACGATGACGGCCTCCAGCAGGACGACGGCGCCGGTGAGGAGCGCGGTGGCGTGGAACTGCACGGCGTCCACGGCCACGATGAGGACGAGCGAGGCGGCCGTGAGGCCGAGGACCCCGAGGGCCAGCTCGAGCCGCAGGAATGCCCGGCGGCTAGCCACGGCGCGCGAGCCTGCGGATCTCCTGCCGGCGCTTCGGGTCGAGCGCCGACATGCGCTTGGAGAACTCGGCCAGCACCACGTCGCCGTACTCGGACACGAGCGCGTCGACCTGGTTCTCCGCCCGCGCCGCGACATAGTCCTCGCGGCCGAGCGCCGGCACGTAGACGTCCTTGCGCCCGCGGCGCTCGCGCCGCAGCAGCTCCTTGGCGTGGAGCCGCTGCATCACCGTGAGGACCGTCGTGTAGGCCCGCGGCGCCGGCGAGCGCGCGTTGAGCGCCTCGAGCACCTCGCGCACGGTGCACTCGCCGCGGTCCCAGACCTCGTCCATGATCTCGGTCTCGAGCTCGTGCAGCAGCGGGGGGAACGCGTCGGCCATCGGCACGAAGCCTACGACCGGGCGTCCCACCGCCGCAGTCGCGGGAGCGGATCGAAGGCCTGGCCGCCCGCGTACCAGCCCGGCGCGGTCCAGAGCTCGAAGTGCAGGTGGCAGCCGAACGCGTTGCCGGTCGCGCCGACCTCGCCGAGCCGCTCGCCCGCCTCGACGGTCTGGCCGGCCCGCACCCGCGGTTTGCGCTGCAGGTGCATGTAGACGTAGTCGAGCCCGTTCCCGCGCGCGGTGACGACCACGAAGTTCCCGCCGACGCCGTGGAAGTCCGCCTCGCGGACCTTGCCGCCGCGCGCGGCGACGACCGGCGTGCCGCAGTCGGCGAACATGTCCTGGCCCTGATGGCCGCGCCCTCCGCCGAAGCCGTTGGTCGCGGTCTGGCCGAGGTCGTGCGGGCCGCGGATCGGGAACACGTCGCGGTCCGGATCGACGGCGCGCTCGACCTCCGCGACGTCCTCGAGGGACACGCGATCGGCGCCGGCATCGGTGACCAGGCGCTGCACCACGGCGCCGAGCTCGGGCTCCTGGAGAGCGGCGGCGGGCGGTGCGAGGGCGAGCGCCAGGAAGGCGGCGCTCATCACTGTTCCCCTGCGTACGACGGGTTTCAGTGTACGAGGGAGCTATACGGGCGTGAGATAGAGGCGCACGATCTCGGGCACGTCGCGCGCCGCCACGGCGCGGATCCGCGCCAGGATCGCCACGAGCTCGTCGCCGTCCAGGCCCGCCTCCATGACCACGTCGGCGGCGACGAGCACCTCCCCCGGCCCCAGGTACACGGCCTCCAGCCGCGCGACCGATTCGACGCCCTCGACGGCCGCGAGGCGCTCGCGCATCGAGGCCACGTAGCGCTCCGGCACGCCCTGGTTGGCGAGCAGCTCGCGGTTGCGGCTCGTGAGCTTGAGCGCGACGTAGCCGAGCAACAGGCCGATGACGATCGTGGCGAGCGCGTCGGGGATCGCCGACCCGGTGACGCGGTGGAGCACGAGGGCGATGAGCGCGAGCGCGGCGCCCAGCACGTCGATCGAGTCCTCGAGGTAGACCGTCACGACGGTCGGATCCGGGCTCTCGCGGATCAGCTCGCGCACGCTCAGTCTGCGCTCGGCGGCCTGCCGGCGCAGCTGCCGCAGCGCCACGAAGCGGCTGACGGAGTCCAGCGCGAGCGCGAGCAGCAGCACCGCGACGCCGACCCAGAACGCGTCCAGCTCCGGCGGGTCGATGAGCGCGTGCACGCCCTCCCAGATCGAGAGCGCTCCGCCGATGACGAACATCCCGACCGCCGCCAGCAGCGCCCAGTAGTACCGCTCGGGCCCGTAGCCGAGCGGATGCGACGGGTCGGCCGGGCGCCGCGAGCGGCGCAGCGCGATCCACAGCAGCACCTCGTTCCCGGTGTCGGCGAGCGTGTGCAGCGTCTCCGCCAGCAGCGCCGGCGAGCCGGTCAGCGCCGCCGCGACGCCCTTGGCGAGCGCGATCGCCGAGTTCGCGGCCAGCGCCGTCATGACGCTGGCGAAGCTGGCGTCGCGCTGGTCCGTCACGCGACGCATGATCGCGGGCCGGGCGTTCCGCGAAGGGTTCGCCGGGTAGCACCCCCTCTCATGAGGGCCGAGATCGAGGCCGTCGCCGTCCTCGGCGGCGGGACGATGGGCGCCGGCATCGCGGGCCATCTCGCCCGGGCCGGGCTGCGGGTCTCGCTGGCCGACGCCTCGGCGGAGCTCGCCGAGCGGGCGCGCGAGCGGCTGATCGAGCGCACCCGCGGCCACGTCCGCGCCGGGCTGCTGGACCAGGAGGCGCTGCGCCGCACCGAGGCCGTCGCGCCGGCGCCGGGGATCGAGGCCGCCGTGGAGGGCGCGGACCTCGTGATCGAGGCGGTCCCGGAGGACCCGGAGCTGAAGGCGGACATCCTCGGCCGCGCGTCGCGCGCCGCGCCGGCAGGGGCGATCGTCGCGTCCAACACGTCCTCCCTGCCGATCGCCGGTCTGGCCGCGGCCGTGGCGCACCCGGCGAGCTTCCTCGGCGTGCACTGGTTCAACCCGCCGGAGTGGACGCCCGGCATCGAGGTCATCGCCGGCCCGGAGACCGACCGGGCGACGGTGGAGCGTGCCGTCGGCTTCCTCGTCGCCGTCGGGAAGCGGCCGGCCGAGGTCGGCGACCGCGCGGGCTTCGTCTCCAACCGCCTCCAGATGGCGCTGCTGCGCGAGGCGCTGGCCATCGTCGAGGAGGGCCAGGCGACCCGCGACGGCGTCGACGAGGTCGTGCGCAGCACGTTCGGCTTCCGGCTGCCGTTCTTCGGGCCGTTCCAGATCGCCGACATGGCCGGCCTCGACACCTACGTCAGCGTGTTCGAGACGCTCGAGCGCGAGGTCGGGGCCGAGTTCGCTCCGCCCGCCGCGCTGCGCGAGCTGGTCGACGCGGGCCGGCACGGCGCCAAGACCGGCGCGGGCTTCGCCGAGTGGTCCGACGACGACCGGACCGCGCTCCTGCTCGAGCGCGACCGCCGCTACGCGGCGCTGGGCGCGCTGCTGGAGGAGCGATGATCGACGCCTCGGTCCTGATCGTGGGCGGCGGCGCGATCGGCGGCGTGACCGCCGCGAAGCTCACCGGCGCCGTCCGCCGCGTGGTGGTGCTCGACGCCGACCGCGACCACGTCGCCCGCCTGCGCGCCGGCCTGCGCCTCGACGAGCTCGGCGAGGAGCGCCGCGTGCCGCTCGAGGCGGTGACCGGCCCCGACGACCTCGACGAGCGCTTCGACTTCGCGCTCATCACGATCAAGGCCGCCCACCACGAGGCCGCGCTCCCGCCGCTGGGCGATCGCGCCGAGGCGTTCGTCTCGCTCGGCAACGGGCTCGTGCAGGACCGGATCGCCGCGCTGGTCGGCCGCGAGCGGCTGATCGCCGGCGTCGTCGAGTGGGGCGCCACGAACCTCGGCCCCGGTCACGTCGCCCAGACCACGCGCGGGCCGTTCGTGGTCGGCGAGCTCGACGGCCCGCCGCGGGAGCGGACGCGCCGCCTCGCTGAGATCCTCGGCGCGCGGGTGAGCGAGGACATCCGCTCGATGATCTGGGCCAAGCTGCTCGTCAACAGCGTCTTCTCGGGCCTCGGCACGGTGGCGGGCGCGACCTACGACGAGGTCGTCGCCGATCCGGCCGGCCGCGCGGTCGCCCTCGCCATGTGGCGCGAGGGCTACGAGGCCGGCGTCGCGCAGGGCCTCGAGCTGGGCCTCGTGCTCGGCGTCGGGTCCGCGGAGCTGGCCGACCCGGACCGCGCGGACGACGCGCTGGCGCGGGCGATGGCCCGCCACGGCGCCACCAAGGCCTCGATGCTGCAGGACCTCGAGCGCGGCGCGCGCACCGAGGTCGACGTCATCGACGGCGCCGTGGTCGAGCGGGGCCGCGAGCACGGCGTCGACACACCGCTGCACGAGCGGGTGGTCGAGCTCATCCACGCCGCCGAGCGCGGCGAGCGCGCGCCGTCACTCGAGGCGCTGCGCGAACTGGACACCCTCCGGACGAAGGAGCGACATGTCGTCGGTAGCTGAGAAGGTCGGCGGGGAGCACGAGGGCGAGAACGTCCCCGTACCGAGGATCGCCGCGGCGAGCGCCGTCGGGACGGTCATCGAGGCCTATGACTTCGTCCTCTACGGCACGGTCGCGGCGCTCGTCTTCGACGAGCTGTTCTTCCCGAACGCCGACCCGCTGATCGGCACGCTCGCGGCGTTCGCCACCTTCGGCGTCGGCTTCGTCGCGCGGCCCTTCGGCGGCGCGCTGTTCGGCCACTTCGGCGACCGCATCGGCCGCAAGAGCATGCTCATCATCACGCTGCTCACGATGGGCATCGCGACGGTGCTCATCGGCTGCCTGCCCGGCTACGACAGCATCGGCATCTTCGCGCCGATCCTGCTCGTGACGCTGCGGCTCGTCCAGGGCCTGGCGCTCGGCGGCGAGTGGGGCGGCGCGGTGCTGATGGTCACCGAGCACGCGCCCAAGGGCAAGCGGGGCTTCTACGGCTCCTGGCCGCAGATCGGCTTCGCCGGCGGCCTCTTCCTCTCGACCGGCCTGATCGCGCTCCTCACCGCCGTGATGTCGGAGGCGGCGTTCAACTCGTGGGGCTGGCGGCTCCCGTTCATGTTCAGCGCCGTGCTCGTCGTCGTCGGCCTGTGGGTCCGGCTGAAGATCGAGGAGACGCCGAGCTTCTCGCGCCTCCAGGAGCAGCAGGCCGAGGCCAAGCTCCCGGCCGTCGAGGTCTTCCAGGAGCATCGCAAGGACGTCCTGCGCGGGATCGGGCTGCGCTTCTCGGAGAACCTGACCTTCTACATGCTCATCACGTTCTCGCTGTCCTACGGCGAGGACGAGCTGGGGATCTCCCGCGGGACGCTGCTGACGGCGATCATGATCGGCGCGGCGGGCTCGTTCATCGCGGTGCCGTTCTTCGGCGCGCTGTCGGACCGCGTCGGCCGCCGGCCGGTCTACCTGTGGGGCGCGATCGGCTCCGTGGGGCTGGCGATCGCATTCTTCCCGCTGCTGCACACGGCGTCCCCGATCATCATCGTGCTCGCGTTCATCCTCACGTTCAACACCGCGCACGACGCCCAGTACGGACCGCAGGCCGCGTACTTCTCGGAGCTGTTCTCGACCCGGGTGCGCTACAGCGGCATCTCGATCTCGGCGCAGCTCGGCGGCGTGTTCGCCGGAGCCTTCGCGCCGCTGATCGCGACCGCGCTGCTGGCCGCGGGCGGCATCACGTGGGTGGCGATCTACTTCGCGGCCGGCTGCCTGGTGACGGTGGTCGCGGTGCTCCTGACGCCGGAGACCTTCCGGCGGTCGCTGGACGACGACGCCCCCGCGACGGCGACCGGGCGCTTCACGCGCGAGCCGGCGCGCGAGACGATCGGCACGTCCTAACGGCCGCGGCGGCGCCGCAGCGCGGCGCGGGCGGCGTTCGCCCCCGCCGCGCCGTGGACGCCTCCCCCCGGATGGGCCGAGGCGCCGGCCAGGTAGAGGCGCCGGACCGGCGTCTCCGCCCGGCCGAGCCCGGCCGTCGGGCGGAACACGAGCTGCTGGTGGATCTGGGCGGTGCCCTGGTTCACCGCTCCGCCCAGGAGGTTCGAGTTCACGGCCTCCATCGACGGCGGCGTGAACACGTGGCGGCGCCGGATCAGCGACCGGAAGCCGGGCGCGCGGCGCTCGATCTCGGCCTCGATCCGCTCCACGAACGGCTCGGTCTCGAGCGCGACGCCCTGTGGCACGTGGGTGTACGCCCAGGCGGTCTCCTTGCCGGCGGGCTGGCGCGTCGGGTCGACCATCGAGTACTGGCCCATGACGAGGAACGGCCGGTCGGGGATCAGGCCGCGCGAGAGCTGCGCGCTGGTCCGCGTCAGCGCGTCCATCCCGTCGGCGACGTGGAGGGTGCCGGCGCGCCGGGCCTCCTCCGCGATCCATGGGATCGGCCCGTCGAGCGACCAGTCGACCTTGACCGTCGCGTTGTCGAGCTGGAACGTCCTCAGGCCGGCCACGAACCGCGGCGGGAGGTGCTCCTCGCCGACGAGGTCGCGGTAGAGCGTGGGAGCGATCGTCGTCGCGAGCACCGCGCGTCCCGCCGAGAGCTCGCGGCCGTCCTCGGTCCGCACGCCGACCGCGCGGCCGCGGCGGATCACGATGCGCGAGACGCGCACGCCGGTCTCGAGCCGCCCGCCGTGGCCGCGCAGCCGGTCGACGAGCGCCGCGGTCAGCCGCCCCGCACCGCCCTCCGGCACGGGGAAGCCGTACTGCTGCCCGAGGCCGCACAGCACCCAGCCGAACAGGCCGCCGCCCGCCGACTCCGGCGTGAGGTCGGCGTGCAGCGCGTTGCCGGCGAGCAGCCACCCGCCCCCTTCGCCCGCGAAGCGCTCCTCGGCCAGCCGGCGGACCGGCAGGAGGCCGAAGCGGGCGAACTCGAGCAGCCCGCGCGGCCCGAGCGCGCGCGCCAGCCGCGCCGCTCCCTTGACCGGCGGGAACGGGCGCAGGAGGGCGTCCATGAACGGCCCGCCGGCGCGCTCCCAGTACGCGTACAGGCTCCGCCAGCTGTCGCCGTCGCGGGGAGCGAAGCGGGCGAGCGACTCGGCGGTCTCGTCGATGTCGGTCGAGATGACCGCGCAGCGCCCGTCCGGCTGCGGGTGGGCGACCGCCAGCGGCGAGCGCCGCCACCTGACGTCGAGGTCGAGCGCCCGGATGGCCGGCGAGGCGGCGGCCAGCGGGTAGAACGAGCTGAAGAGGTCGCTCGTGAAGCCCGGCTCGGTCAGCTCGCCGCTGCGGACCGCCCCGCCCGGCTCGTCCGCGGCCTCGAGCACCAGCACGCTCCAGCCGCGCTCGGCCAGCAGGTTCGCCGCCACGAGGCCGTTGTGGCCGGCGCCGATCACCAACGCGTCGACATCGGACATGGCGATGCCCTACCCGTTTCGCCGCGCGAGCGCCCGGGGAGGGTCTCGCGAGTGGCGACGAACCAGCGCTTCATCCTCGCTCCCCCGTCCGCCGTCTGGGACGTGCTCGCCGACGCCGGCGGCTACGGCTACTGGGTGGTCGGCTCGAAGGTGATCCGCGACGCCGACCCCGGCTGGCCCGCGGCCGGCACGAGGTTCCATCACACCATCGGGGTCGGACCGCTGACGGTCAGCGATCACACGGAGGCGCTCGAGTCCGTCCCGCGGTCGCGGCTCAAGCTCCGCGCCAAGGGCCGGCCCCTCGGCACCGCCACGGTGACGCTGGATCTGACGCCGCGCGACGGCGGCACCCTGGTCGAGATGCACGAGCGGCCGGACGGCGTGATGACGATCATGGTCATCAACCCGGTCGTCCACGTGGCCACCAAGCTCCGCAACGCCGAGTCGCTGATGCGGCTCGAGGAGCTCGCGCTGAGGCGAGCGCGATGAAGGGCTCGTTCTGGCTCGAGACCGGCCCGCCACAGCCGGAGCACCCGTCGCTCGACGAGGACACCGGCGCCGACGTCGCGGTGCTCGGCGGGGGCATCGCCGGCGTCACCACCGCACTGCTCGCGCAGGAGCAGGGGGCGAGCGTCGTCCTGCTCGAGGCCGACCGCGTCGGCCACGGCGTGACCGGCCACACGACGGCCAAGGTCAGCTCCCAGCACGGCTTCGCGTACGCCAGATTGCGCTCCTCACTGGGCGCCGACGCCGCCCGCACCTACGGCGCCGCCAATCAGGCGGCGCTGGAGTGGATCGCCGCCCAGGGCATCGACTGCGACCTGCGCCGCCGTCCCTCGTACGTCTACGGGCCGCGCGACGAGGCCGAGCGTGAGGCGGAGGCGGCGATCGAGGCGGGCCTGCCGGCCTCGCTGGTCGAGACCACGCCGCTGCCGTTCCCGGTCGACGCCGCCGTCCGCTTCGACGACCAGGCCGAGTTCCACGTCCACAAGTACCTGCTCGCCCTTGCCGAGCGCTTCACGGCCGCCGGCGGGCGCATCTTCGAGCGCTCGCGGGCCGTCGAGGTCGACACCGACGAGAGCTGCGTCGTCAAGACGCCGGGCGGGCGCGTCACCGCCGGTCAGGTCGTGGTCGCGACGCACATCCCGTTCCTCGATCGATCGCTCGCCTTCGCGCGGGTCCATCCGCAGCGGTCCTACGCGATCCTCTGCCGCATCGCCGGCACGCCGCCCGAGGGCATGTTCATCAGCGCCGGCTCCCCGACCCGCTCGATCCGGGGCGTGCCGCACGAGGACGGCGAGCTGCTGCTCGTCGGCGGCGAGGGCCACCGGACCGGGACCGGCGGCGACACCGAGGAGCGCTACCGCACGCTCGACGCGTTCGCGCGCGAGCACTGGGACGTCGAGGCGGTGGAGTATCGCTGGTCCTCGCAGGACGGCACGACGCTCGACACGGTGCCGTACGTCGGGCCGCTCACGCCGCGCGCCGACCGGGTGTTCATGGCCACCGGGTTCGCCAAGTGGGGCATGACCGGCGGCACCGTGGCGGCGCTCCTGCTCGCCGACCGCCTCGCCGGGCGCGACAACCCGTGGTCCGGGGTGTTCGACCCGAACCGGCTCACGCTCCGCGCCTCGCTCGGACGCCTCGTCAAGGAGAACGCCGAGGCCGGCGCGCGGTTCGTGACCGACCGGCTGACCAAGCGCGGCGGCCGCCCGATCGAGGACCTGCTCCCGGGCGAGGGGGACATCGTCCACCACGACGGCGAGAAGGTGGCGGCCTACCGCGACGAGACAGGCGCGGTCACGGCCGTCTCCCCCACCTGCACCCATCTCGGCTGCCAGGTCAACTGGAACACCGCCGAGCGCAGCTGGGACTGCCCGTGCCACGGCTCGCGCTTCGCCGTCGACGGCGAGGTCCTCGAGGGCCCCGCGGTCCACCGCCTCGAGCGCAAGCCGATCGACTGATGACCGCATACGGCGAGTGTCGCTCGACGGAGATCGACGCGACGCCGCAGGCCTGCTTCGACGCGCTCACCGCGTACGAGCGGCTGCCCGAGTGGCAGGGAGCCGTGCGCGAGGCGCGCGTGCTCGAGCGCGACGACCAGGGCCGCGGCGAGGTGGTCGAGTACGAGGTCGACGCCCTCGTGAAGACCGTCCGCTACCGCCTGCGGCAGCTCTACGACGAGCCGCGCCGGGTAGGCAGCGAGTATCTCGGCGGCGATTTTCGCGACTTCGCGGGCGAGTGGCGCTTCGAGCCGCTGCCCGGCGGAGGGACGCGCGCGGAGCTGGACCTGCGGATCGACCCCGGGCGCCTCGTCTTGAAGCCGTTGCGCGCCGCGATCGGCGACGCCGTCATACGCCGCGCGCTGCGCGACCTCAAGCGCCACCTCGAGTAGCCGCGCCGGTCAGCCGAGGAGCGCCGCCGCGGCCCTGAGGTCGTCGGTGAACGCCTCGCGCTCCGCCTGGCGGGACGCGCCGTCGCGCTGCCGCAGGATCGCCGCGGGATGGATCGTCGCGGTGACGTGCGGCGCGAGATCGGCGCCGAGCTCCGCGGCACCCGCGAGCCGCCTCCCGGAGCGCCTTGAGGCTCCGGGTGTCCGGGACGAAGTCCGCGGCCGTCAGGACTTCTTGCCCGCGATCGCGCGCTGGAGCTGGTCCTTGTTCATCGACGACCGCCCCTCGATCCCGAGGTTCTTGGCCTCGGCGTAGAGCTGGTCGCGCGTGCGGCCCTTCTGCCGGTTCGTCCCGGACCGCTGCCCGCCGCGCCGCGAGGACGACATGTCCTGGGTCGACGTGCGCGAGCGGGTGCGCGACTCGCCGCTCCGCGCGCGCTCCTTGTTGACGGTGCGCGCCGCGATCTCCTCCGCGCGCGACTCCGACGCGCCCTGATCCTCGGCGCTCTCCTTGATGTGCTCGTACTGGCGGGCGCGCTTGGTGCCCGGCTTGACTCCGCGCGGGGGCATGATGGCTCCTTTCGAGGCTTCCCCCCAGGGCTACCCGATCCGGGCCGCGGCCAAGTCCGCTAGCGAGCGGGCACAGGGGCGGCCGGGAAGGCCGCGATCAGGTGGTCGAGCGTGCGGACGAGCGCCTCGCGCACCACCCGCGCGGCCGCCGCCGCGTCGTAGCGGATGCACGCGTCCTCGAACTCCGCCGCGGCCTCCTGCGACCGCTGCATGCGCTCGGCGGTCATCAGGCTCAGCCCGTTGTAGCGGCCGCTGCGGCCGTAGAGCACGCGCGCCTGCTCGAACAGCCTCTCGCGGTGCGCCGCGGCGTAGCAGACCACCCGCTGCTCCCACGCCGCGACGAGGAAGCCGTCGACGTCGCCGGTCGCCACCGTCTCGTCGATCCGCTCGCGCAGCGTCGCCATCGCGGCCAGGTCCTCGGCGGTGAGCTGCGGGGTCCCGCGCAGCGCGAGGAGCGACTCGTAGCCGATGCGGGCCGCGTAGAGCGACTCGATCTCCTCCACCGAGAGCGGCGCCACGCGCGCGCCGCCGTGCGGGCGGAACTCGACCAGGCCCTCGTTCACGAGCTCCCGCAGCGCGATGCGCACCGGCGTCACGCTGACCTGGAAGCGGGCGGCGAGGTCGCGGTAGGGCAGCCGGACGCCGGGCTGCAGGTGACCGTCGATGATCGAGCGGCGAAGCTCGCGCGTGAGGACCTGCTCGACGGTCCGCTCGTCGCCGAGCGGGCTGACGCTGGCGAGGTCGTCAGTCAACGCGCGCCGCCACGGCCGCGAGCCGCTCCTCGAGGACGACGCCGGCGGACAGGACCGCCGGCTCGCCGAACGCGCGCCCGATCACCTGCACGGCCGTCGGCAGTCCGTCCGCATCTGCGCCGGAGGGTACGGACAGGCCCGGATGCCCGGTGAGGTTGAGCGGGCAGGTGTTGAAGGCCAGCTCGGCCGGCGTGCGGGCGAGCAGCTCGCCGATCGACAGCGGCTCGGTCGACAGCTCGGGCGCCGTCGTCGGCAGCGTCGGGGTGAGCAGGAGGTCGTACGCGCCGAGCAGCTCGGTCACGCGGCGCCGCAGCAGCAGCCGCAGGTTGTGGAGCTTGGCGTAGGGCACGTTCAGGTAGCGCTCCTGCAGCCAGCGCGCCGTGAGCATCCACGCCTTGATCTGGGACGCGACGGCGGCCGAGTCGGCGTGCCGCGCCGCGCCGAAGGCCTGCAGGCGGCCGACGTCGATGTAGCCGAGGTGGCCGTAGCCCTCGCCCTCGGAGCGCACCATGTTGGCGACCAGGTGGGCGACGTAGGGCGAGTAGATGTCGAAGCCGCTGCGCCACATCGGCAGCGACACCTCCTCCACCCGCGCCCCGGCGGCCTCGAGCGCGGCGCGGGCGGCCCGCAGCCCGTCGAGCACCGCGGGCGCGCACGTGGCGTCCGTCGTGCTCTCGCGGATGACGCCGATGCGGAGGCCGGCGACGCCCGCGTCGAGCTGTTCCCGGTAGTCGTGGACGGCGATCGGGCCGCGCACCCACTGGGGATCGCGCCAGTCGTCGCCGGCCACCGCCTCGAGCAGCGCGGCGACGTCGGCGACGGTGCGCCCCATCGGCGTCACGGCGTCGATCGTGTGGTCGATGTGGGTGACGCCGAAGGACGGCACCAGGCCGTGCGTGGCCTTGAGCGCGACGATGCCGCAGAACGCCGCCGGGATGCGGCCGCTGCCGCCCTGGTCGACGCCGAGGGCGACGTCGACGATGCCGCCGCGCACCGCGGCGCCGGCGCCGCCCGAAGAGCCGCCGGCCGAGCGCGTGGGATCGACCGGGTTGCGCGAGGGGCCGAAGCGACTCGACTCGCCGGTCCCGCAGGCCGACAGGTCGTCGAGGTTGAGCTTGGCGACGATGGTCCCGCCGGCGGCCAGCACGCGCTCGGCCACCACCGCGTCGACGGCGGGCGTGTGGGGGGCGAGCGGCGACGCGTTGGTCGTCGGGATCCCCGCCACGGAGATGTTGTCCTTGAGCCCGACCGTCCGCCCCGCCAGCGGGCCGTGCCCGCTCCCCTGCACCGAGCAGGAGCGGATCACGCAGTTGTAGGGGTCGTCCTCCGGGTCCGGCGGGCCGCCCGGGTCGCGCTCGGGGAAGCGCAGGCGCGGCGTCATCGCCTCCAGCTCGTCGGCCCGGCCGGCGGCCAGGACCATCGCCGCCACCGTGGGGAGCAGCTCCTGCGCCTCGCCGTCCACGAGGTCGAGGCCCTCGCGCCTCGCGAGCTCGGAGACCTCGTCCGCGGTCGGCGCGGTGATGCGCGCCCGCAGCGCGTGCCTGCCCGGCGCCACGACGTAGTCGCGCTCGGCTCCGTTCGACTGCACGGGGTCCTCCTCGGTCATGGCGATGCGCTCAGCACGCGCGCGGGATTGGCGTACAGGATCGTCTCGATGTCGGCCTCGGCGAAGCCCTTCTTGCGCATGAACGGCACGACGTTCTCGAGGATGTGCTTGTAGCCGTGCCCGCCGTAGCGGGTGAGCCGGTAGCGGTGGCAGATGTCGTGCGAGATCAGCGCCCGCTCCACGTGGCCCTCGGCGAGCATGCCCGCCACGACGTCGAGGCGCTGCCCGTCGCTGGGCATGTCGAACGGCGTGAAGGGATAGAACGACGACTCGGTCCCGAACATGTCCCACTCGAGGTAGACGCCGGCGGCGGCGAGCTCGCGCAGGATCGAGACGCTCTGCACCCGCAGGTCGAGATGGCCGAGCACGACGCGCGAGAGGTCGGCGCCGGCGTCCCGCAGGATCTCGAGGATCTCCAGCGGCGAGCGCTCGTCGCGCCCGGTGTGGACGGTGATCGCGGTTCCCGTCTCGCGCTGCGCGGCCGCCGCGCCGTGCAGCACCCGGCGCTCGACCGGGGTCACCGGCCACGTGCAGCCGACCTTGATGATCCCCGGGCGCACGCCGGTCGGCGCCCGGCGCTCCATCACGTCGTCCGCGCCGGGCATCACCTCGACGATCCCGTCGCGCAGCTCGGAGACCATGTGCGCGGCAAGCTCGCCCTCGTCCATCGACGCCACCTGCGGCGGGTGGGTCGACTCGACGTAGAAGCCGGTGCACATCACGACGTTGACGCCGGTGATGCGCGCCACGCGCGCGAGCGCGAGCGGGTCGCGCCCGATCCCGGGCGGCGTGACGTCGACGATCGTGCCGCCGCCCCACTCCTTGAACAGCCGAAGCTCGGCGGCCGCCGTCGCGAGGTCGTCGAGCAGCAGGTTGGGGCGATGGGAGAAGTAGTTGCGGCGGATCCAGCCGAGGTTCTCGAGGGTGATCGGCGCCTCCGCCTGCGCGCGTCCCGTCGCGTGCGCGGGCGCCTGGAACAGGCACGTGATGTCGGAGAACACGTGCTCGTGCATGAGCGTCGCGCCGAGCCGGTCGGCCGCCACGGGGCCGAGCACCGTCTGCACCGTCATGCGTGATCCCTCGCCAGCTCGGACTCGGTGGCGCCCACGATGAGATGGACGATCTCGCTCTGGCTGGTGGCGCGCCGGTCGCGGACGCCGACGATGCGGCCGGCGCGCAGGACGGTGATGCGGTCGGCGAGCGCGAAGACCTGCGGGAGGTTGTGGCTGACCAGGACGACGGCGAGGCCGCGCCGCTGGAGCGTGACGATCAGCTCGAGCACCTTGGCCGACTCCTGCACGCCGAGCGCCGCCGTGGGCTCGTCCATGATCATCACGCGGCCCCCGCGGCGCACGGCGCGCGCGATGGCCACGGCCTGGCGCTGGCCGCCCGAGAGCTGCGACACCCGGACGCGCACGCCCGGGACGTTGATCGCCAGCTCGGAGAGGATCCGCTCCGACTCGCGCGCCATCAGGCGGCGGTCGGCCCGCAGGCCGCGGCGCGGGAGGTCGTCGAGGAACACGTTCTCGGCCACCGTGAGCGTGTCCACCAGCGCGAGGTTCTGGTAGACGACGGCGATGCCGGCCGCCTGCGCGTCGTGCGGGGTCCGCATCACGATCGGCTCGCCGGAGGCGAGGATCGTCCCCGCGTCCGGCGTCAGGGCGCCGGACAGCAGCTTGATCAGCGTCGACTTGCCCGCGCCGTTGTCGCCCACCACCGCGACCGTCTCGCCCGCGGCGACGGAGAAGTCCGCGTCGCTCAGGGCCTTGACGTTGCCGTAGGCCTTGGCGATCCCGCGCGCCTCGAGCAGGGGCGTCATCGCAGCGCGGCTCCCGGCGCGAGGTCCCGCGGGCGCAGCTCGCCCTTGACGATCTTGTCGGTCAGCACGGCGGCAAGGATGATCCCGCCCACCACGACCTGGATCCAGAAGGTGCTCACGCCGAGCAGCACGAGGCCGTTGTTGATCGTGCTGATGGTCAGCACCCCGGCGGCGGTGCCGATCACCGACCCCATCCCGCCGTTGAGCGACGTGCCGCCGATGATCACCGCGGCGATCGCGTTGAGCAGGTCGGTGGTGCCGAAGTTGCCCTGGCCCGCGTTGAGCTGCGAGCTCAGCAGGATGCCGGCGAGCGCGCACAGCGCGCCGCTGATGATGAACACGCTCATCACCATGCGGCCCGGGCGCAGCCCGGCGAGGCGCGAGGCCTCGCGGCCGCCGCCGACCGCGTAGACCTTGATGCCGAACCGCGTCTGGCTGAGCACGAACCACAGCACGGCGTAGACGGCCACGGCGAAGTAGACGGGGACCGGGATGCCGGCGAGCTTCCCGCGACCGAGCCAGGCGTAGGCCTCGGGGAAGCCGCCGATCGTGCGGGCCTCGGTGAGGACGAACGCGAGGCCCTGCGCGATGCCGAGCATGGCCAGGGTCGCGATGAAGGACGGGAGCTTGGCGGCCAGCGTCATATAGCCGTTGATGACGCCGATCGCGGCGCCCATGCCGAGCACGAGCACGATCCCCAGCGGCATGGCGAGCTCGTGCGTGATGATCAGCACCGCCGCGAGCGTGGTGGCGAGCGCCTGCACCGAGGTCAGCGAGAGGTCGATCTCCCCCGCGATCAGCACGATCGTGAAGGCGGCCGCGAGGATCCCGATCGTCGAGCTCTGCAGCAGCAGGTTGAGCAGGTTCGCCGTGGTCAGGAAGTACGGCGACGCGAACGTGAGCACGACCCAGAGGAGGGCCAGCGCCACGAAGACGCTGCCCCCTCCGGTCAGGAGCTGCTGTGCCCGGCCGCGGAGGGGGCGTACCCCCTCCGCGATCCGGGCGGATGTCACTTGCACCCTCCCTCGGCGGACTTGAGCTTGTCCTCGAGCCCGGTGTCGGGCGGGGCCTCGACGCTGCCGTCGAGCATCCCCTTGGCGCTCTCGTCGGTGATGCCGACCATCGGCGCGGTCTCGCTCAGGCTCGCGGCGTCCTCGCCGTCCACCGCCTTCTGGGCGGCGGACACGCCGAGCGCCCCGGCCTTGTACAGGAACTGCGCCACCGTGGCCTGCGCGTCGCCGGCCAGCACCGCCGCGAGGCCGGCGCACGTGCCGCCCAGCCCGGCCAGCGGGACGTCCTTGTAGTTGGTGGCCTCCATGGCCTGGTTGCACGCGTCGAGCAGCAGGTCGTGGAAGCACACCACCGCGTCGAAGTCGGGGTTGGCGGTGAACAGGTCCGTCGCGACCTTAAGGCCCTTCGCGGCGTCCCAGTCCGTCGGCGGGGAGATGACCAGCTCGGGATCGGCTCCGCCGGCCGCGATCCCCGCGTCCATCCCTTCGTAGATCGCCTGCACGCTGGCGTCGGCGCGGTTGGTGTCGACGATGCCGACCTTGCCGCCGCTCGGCACCTGCTCGGCCAGCCACTCGCCGGTGATCTCGCCCATCTGCTTGTAGTCGAACGTGATCTCGGCGGCGTTCTCGCCGCCCGCCGCGCACGCGTTCGAGCAGATGACCGGGATGCCGGCCGCGTTGGCCTCCTCGATCGCCGGGGTCAGGGCCTCGGCGTCGATCGTGTTGTAGACGATCGCGTCGACCTTGGCCGCGATCGCGTTCTGCACGGCGCGGGCCTGCTCGGCCGCGTCGCCGCTGCCCGTCGTGGTCAGCTCGATGCCGAGCTTCTCGGCCTCGGCCTCGGCGCCGTTCTTCTGGTCGAGGATCAGCTCGTTCTGCGTGAAGTCCGGGAGCACCAGCGCCACGCGCAGGCTCTCCTCGGTCGCCGCACCGCCACCGGCCGCGCTGCCGCCGCCGTCGTCGTCGTCGCCGCATCCCGCGGCGAACAGGGCCATCACCGAAATCGCCGTCACGACGGCCATCGGGTACCTCATCCTTACCCCCTCAGAGTGGTCATTTCCGGACCGACGTCGCCTCCTCCTGCGCGTCGCCTGCTGCGTTGCTCCTCCACTCCCGGTCGCTATCTGTTTGCGAGCACACCCCCTTGCTCGAAGGCGGTGAGGATGCGCTCCATGTCGGCGGCGTCGTGCGCCGCGGTGGCCAGGAGCCGGAGCCGGGAGGTGCCGGCGGGGACGTAGGGCGGGCCGATGCCGTGCACGACGACATCGCGCTCGAAGAGGGACGCGGCCAGCTCGTGCGCGAGATGCTCGGCGCCGAGCGGCACCACGACGATCCCGGCCGCGGGCTCGGGGACCTCGTGGCCGAGCCGGCGCAGCCCGTCGGCCAGCTCCCGGCCGTTGGCGCGCACGCGCGCGACGCGCTCGGGCTCCTCGCGCAGGACGGCGAGGGCGGCGAGCGCCGCGCCCACCGTGGCCGGGGCGGGCGCCGTGTCGAACAGGTACGGACGGGAGCGGGCGCGCAGGTCCTCGATCAGCGCCGCGTCGCCCGCGACGAAGCCGCCCGCGCTGCCGAGCGCCTTGCCGAGCGTGCCGATCACGAGGCCGGCGTGGCGTCCGGGCGCGAGCTCGGCGAGCGAGCCCTCGCCCGCCGGGCCGAGCACGCCGGTCGCGTGCGCGTCGTCGAGCACCGTGAACGCACCGAGGTCGAGCAGCTCCGCGACCGGCGCCACGTCGCCGTCCATGCTGAACACCGCGTCGGTGACGACGACGCCGCGACCGGGCTCGAGCCTTGCCTCGAGGTCCCGCGGGTCGGCGTGGGCGTAGACGACGCTGCGGGCGGAGCTCAGGCGGGCGCCGTCGATGATGCTCGCGTGGTTGAGCTCGTCGCTGTAGATCACGTCGGCGGCCAGCGACGCGATCACGCCGATGTTGGTCAGGTAGCCGGAGCTGAACGCGAGCGCGGCCTCGGCGCCCTTGAAGGCGGCCAGCTCGGCCTCGAGCTCGCGGTGCAGGTCGGTGTCGCCGGACAGGGCGCGCGCGGCCGTCGCGCCCGCGCCGTAGCGCCGGGCCGCCGCGCACGCGCCCTCGACGACGCGCGGATCGGCCGCCAGGCCGAGGTAGTCGTTCGAGCACAGGACGAGCCGCTCGCGGCCGTCGACCACCGCGCGCCCGGGACGGGACCCGCTCCTCATGCCGACCCCTTCCGCAGGACGGCGCCGCCGCGATCGCCGGTGCGAGAGCCGTCGGCCATCGTGACCACGCCGTTGACGATCACGTGGCGCATGCCGGCGGCCTCGACGTTGGGCTCGAAGGTGGTGCCGCGCTCGGCGAAGGCCTGCGGGTCGAAGGCCGCGACGTCGGCGTGGGCGCCCTCGCGCAGCACGCCGCGGTCGCTGAGGCCGAGCGTGGCCGCGGGCTGCCCGGTGAGCTTGCGGACCGCCTCGCCGACGGGGAGCAGCCCGGTCTCGCGCGTCATGTACCGGAAGAACCAGGACGCCCAGGTGTACGCGCCGTGGAACGACACGCCGGCCAGGGGCCCGTCGGGCGCGAGGTCCATGGCGTCCGAGCCCGGCACGCAGCTCGGGTGCACGAAGACCTCGCGCTGCTGCTCGGGCGTGTGGCAGTGGCGCAGGACGGTGAGCGACTCGCCGGTCTCCAGCGCCCCGAGCAGCAGGTCGTGCACGGCGTCCATGGCGCTGGTGCCGCGCTCGGCGGCGATGCTCGCGACGTCGCGGCGCGACAGCTCCGGCCAGGTCGCGCTGTCGAGCAGCGTGATGCGGCTCCAGTCGGCGGCGCTGAACATCGTCTCGGCCTCGCGCATCCGCGCCCGGGCGCCGGGGTCGCCCAGCAGGCCGCGGCGCGCCGCGGGGTCCTCGGCCAGCACCCACGCCGGCAGGGCGGAGTGCAGGTAGCTGATCCCGTAAAGGCGCGTGTGCATGTCGAACGCCACGCCGGCGCGGTCGACCACCTCGAGGCACGCATGCCCTTCGGCCTCGCCGCTGCGCGGGAGCAGGTGCGAGAGCTGCAGCTGCACCCCGGCGGCGGCCGCCGTGCGGACCGCCTCCTCGACGGCCGCTGCCGAGCCGCCGTCGCGCGCCCGCGTGTGAGTGGCGTAGAACCCGCCGGCCCGCTGCGTCACGCGGCACAGCTCGACGATGTCCGCCTCCGGCGCCGAGCGCTCGCACGGGTACTCGAGCCCGGTCGAGAACCCCCAGGCGCCCTGCTCCATCGACTCCTCGATCCAGCGGCGCATGGTGGCGAGCTCGTCCGGCGTGGCGGCGCGGTCGTCGAGGCCGACCGTGCCGAGCCGGAGCTGGCCGTGCGGCACGAGGCTGAGCACGTTGACGGCGGGCCCGGCCTGCTCGAGGCGATCGAAGTAGCCGGCCGCGTCGGTCCAGTCGCAGCCGACCTCCGCGTCGTAGCCGTAGACCGCCGCCGGGTTCGCCCGCGGGAAGCAGCCGTGACCGCAGTTGCCGACCACCTCGAGCGTCACGCCCTGGGCGATCGCGCTCACCGCACGGGGGTCGCGCAGCAGCGTGAAGTCGGAGTGGCTGTGGATGTCGATGAACCCGGGCGTGACGAGCAGCCCGTCCGCCTCGAGCACGGTGGCGGCCTCGATCGCCTCGGCGCCGACCGCGGCGATCCGCCCGCCGTCGATCGCCACGTCGGCGCGCACCGGCTCGCCGCCGGCGCCGTCGGCCACCATGCCGCCGCGGACGAGCAGGTCAACCACGGCGCACCCGTTCGGTCGCCTCGAGGTCGAGCGCCTCGCCGTCGACGACGACGCCGTACGCCTCGCGCGCCGCGGCCACGCTCACCTTGCCGTCGAGCACGTCCTCGAGCACCGCCCGCGGGTCGCGGGTCGAACGGGTCGCCGACGCCGCCGCCGCCCGCCGACGCGTGGTGGAAGAGGTCGCCCGGCGCCAGCGGGACCGAGAGCATCGGCATCGGCGGCAGCCGGTACTCGCCCTCCGCGCCGGGGTTGATCACGTTGTCCGACGGCGCGCCGGGACCGCCGCCCGCGAACCCGTACGGCGGGTGGTTGCGGCGGTCGGAGCGCAGCGTCATCGAGGCCCGCCCCTCGGTGAGCCGGTACTCGCGCACGGCCGCGAGGCCGCCGCGGTGGCGGCCGGGCCCGCCGGTGTCGGGGATCAGGCCGTAGCTCGCGATCTCGAGCGGGAAGTCGGACTCGACCAGCTCGATCGGCTGGTTGGAGAGGTTGGCCAGCGGGTTGGAGATCCCCTCCGCCCCGTCCTGGTCCATCCGCGCCCCCCAGGTGCTCACGAGCACCTCGGTGAGGACGAAGCGCCGGTCGCCGGTGCTGCCGCCGATCGAGATCAGCGTCGGGCCGCCCTCCCCCGCCGCGATCACCTGGGCGGGCACCGCCTTCGCCAGCGCGCCCATCACCGCGTCGAACACGCGGTAGCCGACCACGCCGCGCGCGCCGCACGCCGCCGGGAGGACCGGGTTGATGATCGTCCCCTCGGGCGCGCGGATCTCGATCGGCCGCATGTAGCCCTCGCAGTTGGGGATGCTCAGCTCGACGACCTGGCGCACCGCGCAGTAGCAGGCGGCGAACACGAGGCCGACCGGGCAGTTGAGCCCGGCGGCGACCTGCGCGGGCGCGTCGAGGTCGATCGTCAGCCCGTCGCCCTCGATCCGCACCTCGACGGCGATGGTCATCGGCTGGGGATCGTCGCCGTAGCCGTCGATGTGGTCCTCGAACGCGTACGTCCCGTCGGGGATCGCGGCGATCGCGCCGCGCATCAGTCCCTCCGCGACGTCCTGGAGGCGCGTCATGTACGCGCGCGCCGGCTCGGCGCCGTACTTGCGGATCACGCGCTCGAGGCCGCGCTCGCCGATCGAGCACGCCGCGACCTGGGCGCGGACGTCGCCGAGCACCTCGGTCGGCAGCCGGGTGTTCGTCGCGAGGATCTCGAACAGCGTGTGGTTCGGGACGCCCTCCTCGTAGAGCTTGAGGATCGGGAGCCGCAGGCCCTCCTGGTAGATCTCGGTCGCGTGGACGGCGACGCTGCCCGGCGTGAGCCCGCCGACGTCGCTGTGGTGGGCCATGGTCGCCGCGTAGCCCTCGAGGACGCCGTCCACGAAGACCGGCTTGATCACGTAGATGTCCGGCAGGTGCTGCCCGCCCGCCCCGTACGGGTCGTTGGACACGAAGACGTCCCCGGGCCTGGCGCCGGGCGCGTGGTCCTCGACGATGTGGCGCATGATCGTCGGGAACGTCCCGAGCTGGACGGCCAGGGTCAGGCCCTGGGCGACGACCTGGCCGGTGCGGTCGCAGAGCGCGGTCGAGTAGTCCATCGAGTCGCGGACGACCGGCGAGTACGCGCTGCGCATGACGACGAGGGCCATCTCGTCGGCCGCCGAGGCGAGGGCGTTCTCGACGACCTCGAGCGTGATCGGGTCGATCTTCATCGTCCCGGCCTCGTGAGCTCGATGTTGCCGAGGTCGTCGAGCCGGGCGTGCCAGCCGGGCGGGACGACGCACGTCGAGTCGTACTCCTCGACGATCAGCGGTCCGTCGGCGCCGCCCGCGAGCGCCGCGCGGTGGAGGATCGGCGTCGAGCGGGTGCCGTGGCCGGCGAAGACGACGTCGCGGACCTCGGCCCGGCCGTTGGCGTGCCGGTCGGGCGGCGGTGGCCCGCCGTTCTGGGCCCGGGTGCGGGCGATCACGCGGACGTTGACGAGCTGGACCGGGTCGTCGGCGGCGTGGCCGTAGGTCCGGCGATGCTCGTCGGCGAACGCGACAGCGAGGTGCTCGAGGTCGGGGCGCGCGCCCGGCACGCGGACCGTCAGCTCGTAGGCCTGCCCGACGTAGCGCATGTCGGCGAAGCGGGTGATCTCGATCTCGCCCGCCGGATGGCCGTCGTCGATCAGCGTGCGGGTCGCCTCGTCCTCCAGCGCCTCGTAGGCGTCGACCACGTCGCCGGTCAGCGTGCGCGAGAAGTCGTACTCGCTGGTCGAGAACAGCAGGCCGAGCGCGCTGAAGACGCCCGGCGACGTGGGCGCGATCACCCGCCCGATGTCGAGCGCGTCGGCGATCGCCGCTCCCACCACGGGGCCGTTGCCGCCGAACATCAGGAGCGCGAAGTCGCGCGGATCGCGGCCGCGGTAGGTGGACACCGCCTTGACCGCGCGCGTCATGGTGGCGACGCTGATGGCGAGCACGCCCAGGGCGGCCTCCTCGGTGGTCGTGCCGAGCCGCACGGCCACCTTGTCGTGCAGTGCCCGCTCGGCGCGCTCGCGGTCGATCTGCAGCTCGCCGCCGGCCAGGTGCCGCGGGTTGAGGTGGCCGAGGACGAGCAGCGCGTCGGTGAGCGTCGGCTCGGTGCCCCCGCGGCCGTAGCAGACGGGCCCGGGCTCGGCGCCCGCGCTCTGCGGGCCGACCGACAGGCGGTCGAAATCGTCGACGGCGACGATGCTCCCGCCGCCCGCGCCGATCTCGGAGACGTCGATGAACGGCAGCTTGATCGCGTAGCCGCCGCCCTTGATCAGGCGGCTCGAGATGTTGATGCCGGCGCCGACCTCGTACTCCGCGGTCTTGACCGGCTCGCCGCCCTCGATCAGCGCGGCCTTGGCGGTCGTCCCGCCCATGTCGAGCGAGATCACGTTCCCGTAGCCGCCCTCGCGCGCCAGGCGCGCGCAGGCCATGACGCCGGCGGCGGGGCCGGACTCGACGATGTGCGCCGGCTTGCGGATCGCGCCGCCCACCGTCGTGATGCCGCCGCCCGACTGCATGACGCGGAGCGGCGCGCTGACGCCGACGGCGGCGAGCTCCGCGGTCAGCGTGCCGAGGTAGCGCTCGACGACCGGCCCGACGTGCGCGTTGACCACGACCGTGCTCGTGCGCTCGTACTCGCGGATCTCGGGCAGCACGTCGGCCGAGTGGCAGATGTAGACGCCCGGCGTCGAGCTCCTCGCGCAGGATCGCGGCGGCGCGCCGCTCGTGGTCGGGGTTCGCGTACGCGTGGATGAAGCACACGGCGACCGCCTCGATCTCGCGGGCGCGGAGGGTCGCGGCGATGGCGCGGACCTCGTCGTCGTCGAGCGCGCGGCGGACGTCGCCGCCCGGGCCGACGCGCTCGTCGACCTCGAAGCGGCTGCGGCGCGGGACCAGCGGCGGCGGCTTGCGGTAGGCGAGGTTGTACAGCTCGGGGATGCGCAGGCGGCGCATCTCGAGCACGTCCCGGAACCCCTTCGTGGTCAGCAGCGCCGTCCGCGCGCCCTTGCCCTCGAGGATCGTGTTCGCGGCCACGGTGGTGGCGTGGACGACCTCGGCGATGTCGGCGGGAGCGATCCCGGTCTGCTCGAGCAGCGCCCGGACGCCGTCCACGATGCCCCGGCTGTAGTTGTCGGGCGTCGAGGGGACCTTGCGCGTGACGATCGCGCCGTCCGGCGCCGCCAGCACCAGGTCGGTGAACGTCCCCCCGATGTCGATGCCCAGCCGGTGACCGCCGCTCGTCCGTTCGTTCGTCATATGTGATCACATACTTCTCACAACAGACCTCGGGTGTCAAGGGTGCAGGGCAACGAACGGCAAACCCCGCTTGGAGGGAGGGTGAGTGGGCGTCCGCGGGCGTTGGGTTTCCACGATGCGCAACGATCGCGGTCCGGCGAGCGTGTTGCGCGGGCCTCGCGGGCCGCCGGGGTTGCTTGTGCACCCATACGACCCATGAACAACCCCGCCGGGCGCGACCGCGCCCGCAGCACTCCACGATGCGAGAAGCCCGGCCGAACCCGCTCCCTTAATGCCGCAGTTCCGCGCCCACGCAGCGGCGACGCGCTGCGAGCGCAGCGCCCCGCGCGCCGCCGCTAAGGTCCGCCGCCCCGTGTCCCGACGTCTCCGATGCCCGCGCGCGTGGCCCGGGTACCGGGAGCTGTGGTCGTGATCCTCCCCGCCCCCACGCCGCGCGAGTGGCTCGACACCCACCTGACCGCCTGGTTCGCCGAGCTCGGCCCGGCGAGACCCGAGCACCGGCACGTCTCACTCGAGGAGGCGGTGGCGCTGATGCCCGAGCTGCACGCGATCGTCGCCGCCGAGGGCACGCCGCCCAAGGCCGCCGCCAAGTACCTCGCGGCGTGGTTCGGCGGGCTCGCCACGCGGACGGTCGGCTACGTGGCGCTCGCGGCCGATGCCGGCTTCGTGGTCGACCCCGCCGCGCTCCGCTGGCGCGTGCACCCCGAGGGCTGGGCCGAGGTGATCGACCTGGGCGATCCGGTCGCGCTCGTGCGCGACGGGCATCCCTGGGCCGGCCTGCCCGGCACCGAGATCGCCGAGGATCCGCTCGCGCCCGCCGCGGTCGCGGTCGCGGAGGCGATGCGCCCGCTCGTCGAGGCGCTCCGCCCGCTCAGCGGCCTCGGCCTGCCCGGCCTGTGGGCCGAGGTCGGCGACGGCTTCGGCGGCCCGCTCGCCTACCAGGCGCAGCTCGAGGTCACCCAGGCGCGCATGGACGTCCTGCGCCGGATCGCGGCCACGCCCGGCACGCCCTGGAAGGCACGCTCGACGCTGTGGGCCGCGCCGAGCGGCAACGGCACGGTCTGCGTGCAGCAGAAGGGCGGCTGCTGCCTCGCGTACACCGTGCCGGACGGCGAGTACTGCTCGAACTGCTCGCTGCGGGACCCGGAGTCGTGCGAGGCCGACCAGGTCGCGTGGCACGACGAGCAGCACCCGTAGTTCACAGGGCATTGACAGCCTGATCGCCGCCGCCGGGGATGATCGGCCGCGTGTGGCGCCGCTACGAGCGCGTCGCGGCGCCGGCCGCCTGCGCGGTCGTCGCCGTGCTCGTCAGCCGGCACCTGCTGCGCCGGGACGTGTTCTCGGACGACGCCTTCGTCCATCAGTACTGGATGTGGCAGTTCCGGGATCCGGAGCTGTTCCGCGACGCCCTGACCGAGCAGCTGCGCGAGTCCGCGCGCTATCCGCCGGGCTACGTCGGCCTGTTCTGGCTGGCGAGCCACGTCGCCGGCCCGATCGCGTTCGGCGAGTGGCTCGGGGTGGCACTGATGGCGGCCTCCGGCTTCCTCGTCTTCCTCGTCGTGCGCGACCACACCGACTGGCGCCCGGCGGCGTGGATCGGCGCCGCGCTCTTCCTCGCGCTGATCGACATCCATCGCTTCCACGGCGGCTTCCCGCGCGCGTTCGTGCATCCCGTCGTGCTGCTCACGGTGCTGCTGGCGATGCGGCGGCGCCACGCGGCGGCCGCGGCGGTCGCGGCCGGCGGCGCGCTCTTCTACCCGACGGCGGCGATCCTCGCCGTCGGCGTGCTGCTGCTGACCGCGCTGAAGGACCGGCGGCGCTGGGCCTACGCGGGAGCGGCGTTCGCCGCGATGGTCGCGATCGTGCTCGCGTCGGGCGGCGCTCCGGCCGTGCTCTCCGAGGCCGAGGCGCGCGGGTACGCGGAGTTCGGCCGCGACGGGCCGCTGCACTTCTTCGTGCCGTCGACGCTCACCTACCTCACGCAGAACCGCAGCGGCTTCGACCTGCGCTTCGCGGGCATGCTGCTCGGGGCGGTCGCGCTGCTGCTGCTCGTCGTGCCCGGCAACCTGCGGCGCATCCGGCCCGAGGTGCTGGCGCTGCCGGTGGTGGCCGCCGGCGGGTGGGCGGCCGCGCAGCTCGTGCTCTTCCGGCTCTACCTGCCGCACCGCTACACGTACCCGCTCGTCGCGTTCTTCGCGATCGTCATCGCGGTCACGCTCCGCCCCACGCTGAAGGCGCCCGTGGCGGCGATCGCCGCCGGGCTCCTGCTGGCCGGGGTCGTGGCGGCCGACCAGCGCGGCGGGCTCAACCGCGGCAGCGGGTGCCCGGGACAGGGCGCCACGGCGTTCCTCTCCACGCTGCCGAAGGACGCGGTGATCGCCGGCGACCCGATCGACCTCAAGTGCGTCCCGGGCACGGCGCGGCGGGCGGTCGTGACGTCGGTCCAGCTCGCGCCCTCGTACGAGCGCGAGGCGTTCCTCGACGGCCGCGAGCGGATGTTCGCGACGCTGCGCGCGGTCTACGGCCCGTCGCCGGACGCGATCACCGCGCTGGCGGACCGCTACGGCGCCACGCATCTGTGGGTCCGCCGCTCCGGCGCCGAGCGCTGGATGCGCCGGCGCGAGCCCTACGGCGGCTACGTCCGCCGCCTGCGCGGCGAGGGCGGGCGAGCGGCGCTGCGCCTGCCTTCCGCCTGCCGGCGCTGGCAGGGCGATGCGGGCGCCGTCTACGAGATCGCTTGCGTTAGGGTGCCCTAACTATGCCAGCGCTTCTCCGTCTTCTCGCCCTGCTCTCGATCACCGCGTTCCTCGTCGCCTGCGGCGAGGACGAGGACTCCGGCGACTCCGCCGGCGGCTCCGAGCCGGCCACGGCGGAGGAGGGCGCCTTCCCCGTCGAGATCGAGCACAAGTACGGCACGACGACGATCGAGGAGGCGCCGGAGCGCGTGGTGGTGGCGGGGCTGCGCGAGCAGGACTCGCTGCTCGCGCTCGGCATCGTCCCCGTCGGCACCACCGAGTGGTACGGCGAGCATCCCGGCGCCATCTTCCCGTGGGCCGAGGAGGCGCTCGGCGACGCGCCCAAGCCCAAGGTCCTCAACTTCACCGACGGCATCCAGTACGAGCAGATCGCGGCGCTGCGGCCCGACCTCATCCTCGCCGTCTACTCCGGCCTGACCCAGAAGGACTACGACACGCTCGCCAAGATCGCCCCCGTCGTCGCCCAGCCGCCCGGCCAGGTCGACTGGGGCTCCTCGTGGCAGGACGAGATCCTCACGACGGGCCGCGCGGTCGGCAAGCCGGAGGAGGCCGAGAAGCTCAAGGACGAGGCCGAGGCGCAGCTCGCGAAGGCCGCGGAGGACAACCCCGAGTTCGAGGGCCAGACCGCCGCGGTGGCCACGCCGTACGAGGGCGTCTACGTCTACGGCCCGCAGGACGCGCGGTCGCGCCTGCTCATCGACCTCGGCTTCACGTTCCCCGAAGGGCTCAAGGACGTCGGCGGCGAGGAGTTCGGCGGCAACCTGTCGTCCGAGAAGCTCGAGCTGCTCGACGTCGGCGCTCTTGTGTGGTTCGCCAACCCTGGCCCGGCCAAGAAGGTCCGCGAGAACGGCGTCTACAGCCGCCTGAAGGTCCGCACCGAGGGCCGTGACGTGTTCCTCGCGGAGACCGGCGCGCTGTACGAGGCCACGTCGTTCATCAGCGTGCTGAGCATCCCGTTCCTGGTCGACGAGCTCGTGCCCAAGCTCGCCGCGGCGGCCGACGGGGATCCCGCGACGTCAACCGGGTAGACCGGGAGGGATGCCACGCTCGATCTGGAACGGAGCCATCACCTTCGGGCTCGTCACCGTGCCCGTCAAGGTGCACTCGGCGACCGAGTCCAAGACCGTGCGCTTCCACGAGGTCCACGCCAAGGACGGCAGCCGGATCGAGCACCGCCGCCTCTGCTCGAAGGACGGCAAGGAGGTCGACTACGACGACGTCGTGAAGGGCTACGAGGTGAGCAAGGGCAAGTTCGTCGAGCTCACCGACGACGAGATCGCCGCCGCGGCGGGGCCGCAGACGCGGCGCGTGGAGGTCGACCACTTCGTGCCCGCCGCGGACATCGAGCCCGAGTTCTACGAGCGCACCTACCACCTCGGAGCCCAGGACAAGGGCCGCGACGCGTACGCCCTCCTCCACGCCGCGCTCGACCGCACCGGCCGCGCCGCCGTCGGCCGCTGGGTCTTCCACAACCGCGAGCGCACGGTCGTCGTCCGCGTCCACGAGGACGTGCTGCTCATGCACACCATGCGCTTCGCCGACGAGGTCGTCGACCCCGCGGGCTCCGACCTCCCGCGCGTCAGCAAGAAGCCGACCGATCGCGAGATCAAGATGGCGTCCGCGCTCGTCGACGGGCTCCACACGAGCTTCGACCCGACCGAGTACGAGGACTCCTACCGCGAGGCCGTGCTCGACCTGGTGGAGCGCAAGGCGCAGGGCAAGAACATCGAGGCGCCCGCCGACGTCGAGCCCGAGCCCGCCGACGACCTGCTGGCCGCCCTCGAGGCGAGCCTGGCCAAGGCCTGATGCCGCGCTCGCTCTGGACCGGGTCGCTCAGCTTCGGGCTCGTCAACGTGCCCGTCGCCCTCTACAGCGGCGTCGTCGACAGCGACGTGCACTTCCGGCAGCTCCACGCCTCCGACCACGCGCCGGTGGAGATCCATCGCTTCTGCGCGGACGAGGACGCCGAGGTGCCGTGGGACGAGATCGCCCACGGCTACGACACCGACGACGACCGGCAGGTGATCCTCACCGACGCCGAGCTGGCCGCCGCCGCGCCGCGCAAGACGCGGACGATCGACATCGAGGCGTTCGTCGACGTCGCCGACGTCGACCCGATCATGTTCGACCACCCCTATCTGCTCCTGCCGTCGGGCGACTCGGAGGGCGCGCCGCGCGCCTACCGGCTCCTGCTCGAGGTGATGGAGCGCACCGAGCGCGCCGCCCTCGGGCGCTTCGTGATGCGGACCAAGGAGTACCTCGCGCTGATCCGCGCCCGGCGCGGCCGGCTCGTGCTCACCACCCTCCTGTGGGCCGACGAGGTCCGCCCGGTCAAGGATGTCCCGAAGCCGACCAAGAAGGACAAGCCGGCCAAGAAGGAGGTCGACGAGGCGGTCGCGCTGATCGAGGCGCTCTCGTGCGACTGGGACCCCACGCGCTACGTGGACGAGCACGAGAAGCGCCTGAAGAAGATCATCGCCGCCAAGAAGAAGGGCAAGACCGTCGAGGCGCCGGAGACGGAGAGGGCGCCCTCCCCAGTGCCCGACCTCATGGCCGCGCTCGAGGAGTCGCTGGCGGCGGTCAAGAGCGGGCGCTGAGCACGTCGCCGAGGTCGAAGCTCGCGACCTGCTCGAGCTGGGCGTAGCCGCACGAGGCGGGGTCGCGGTCGGGTCGCCAGCGGACGAAGCGCGCCGGGTGGCGGAGCCGGCCGCCGTCCATGTGCTCGTAGCGGACCTCGGCCACGAGCTCGATCCGCAGCGGGACGAACGAGAGGTCCTTGTCCGGCGCCCAGCGGCTCCCCTCCCGGCCGCGCGGCTCCTCGCCCGCCCAGCGCCACGGGTGGTCCTCGAACGTGCCGACGTAGGGCTGCAGCTCGGCGAACAGCTCGCGCCGCAGCGGCATCGCGAAGGACGCGGCGACGCCGATCGGCACCAGCCCGCCGAAGTGATCGGCCCAGCGGCTCACCGGCGAGGCCTCGTCGGCGTAGAGGCCGAGCAGCAGCGAGCCGACGGCGCCCGGCCCGGACTTGTGCACGCGGTAGCCCGCCACCGCGCAGTCCATGGTGCGCACGTGCTTGACCTTGGTCATCACGCGCTTGTTGGGCTGGTAGGTGTCCTCCCCGCGCTTGGCGATCAGGCCGTCGAGGCCGGCGCCCTCGAAGCGCTCGAACCAGCGGCGGGCCGTGGTCTCGTCGCGGGTGAGCGGCGTGAGGTGGACCGGCGGCGCGGCCGCGCTCAGCGCGCCCTCCAGCGCCTCGCGGCGCGTCGCGAACGGCGCGCCGGTGAGGTCGTCGTCGCCGAGGGCGAGCAGGTCGAAGGCGATGAAGGCGGCCGGGGTCCGCTCCGCGAGCAGGCTCACGCGGCTGGCGGCCGGGTGCAGGCGCTGCTGGAGCGCCCAGAAGTCGAGCACCTCGCCCTCGCCGCCCGCGATCACGATCTCGCCGTCGACCACGCAGCGCGGCGGGAGGCTCGCGCGGAACGCCTCGACCAGCTCGGGGAAGTAGCGCGTCATCGGACGCTCGTTGCGGCTGCCGATCTCCACCTCGTCGCCGTCGCGGAAGACGATCGCGCGGAAGCCGTCCCACTTGGGCTCGTAGTAGAGGCCGGGCGGGATGTCGGGCGCGACCTTGGCGAGCATCGGCTGGACCGGCGGCATGACGGGGAGCCGCACGGTCAGACCTCCGCGTGCAGGTCGCCGACGGCGGCGAAGCGGGCGGGCATCGTGCGCACGTCGAAGTCCTCGGGCCGGACGCCGGGCAGCTCCTCCCACGTCACCGGGGCGGAGACGGTGGCCCGCGGGGTCGGGCGGATCGAGTAGGCGGAGGCGGTGGTCATCACGCTGTCGACGTAGATCCTCGCGCCTCGGTCGCGCTTGAGTCGCTCCACCGTCACCTCGTCCGGCATCCTGCGCGCGAGCTCGCGGCCGATCGCCAGCAGCTCGCCGTGCGCCTCCTCGTACGTCCCGCGCGGCTCGATCGGCACGCACACGTGCACGCCGCGGCCGCCCGAGGTCTTCGGGAAGCCGGTCAGGCCGCGCTCGGCGAGCAGGTCGCGCACGGCGAGCGCCACTCGCGCCAGGCCGGCCCACTCGGTGCCGGGCTGCGGGTCGAGGTCGATCACCATCCGGTCGGGCCGGCCGCCGGACCCGCGCCGCGCCGCCCACGGGTGGAAGGTCAGCGTCCCGAGGTTGGCCGCCCACGCGATCACCGCGGGCTCGGTCGGGCACAGCATGCCCTCCGCGCTCTGCACCCACTCCGGCGCGCCGTTCGGCACCCGGCGCTGGAAGAACGTCTCGTCGCCCACACGGCGCTGGAGCATGCACGGCCGCTCGCGGACGGCGGCGAGGATGCCGTCGCCGACCGCGGCGAAGTACTCCACGACCTCCCCCTTCGTGAGCCCGATCTCGGGGAACAGGACCCGATCGGGGTTGGTGATGGGCACGTCGCGGCTCACGATCGCGACCGCGCTGCCGATTGAAGTGGTGTGAGCCTCGAGTCCGCGCTCATGCGCATGTCCGTGCTGCAGTCGTGGGCGGCCCCGCCGGCCGCTCCGGCGCCGGCTCCCGCGACGCCGGCCACCAACGGTACGTCGTTCCAGGCGACGCTCGCCCAGGCCATGACCCCGGCGGCCACGGCCCAGCCGGCCGCCGCGGGCTCGTACCCCCACCTCTCCGGCGACCTCGACGGCAACCCCGAGCTGCTCGCCCGGCTGGAGCAGGTCGCGGCCTCGCGCGGCGAGCGGTGGAACGTCACCAGCGGGCTGCGCACGATCGCCGAGCAGCAGCACCTGTGGGACAACCGGCACTCGAACCCGTTCCCGGTCGCCCGGCCCGGCACCTCCGTGCACCAGCACGGCAACGCCGCCGACGTGACCGTCAACGGGCGGCCGATCCAGGACGTCGTCTCGCGCGACGACCTGCTCCGCGCCGGCATCAGCCCGCTGGCGGGCGACGCCGTGCACGTCGAGCTGGCCGCCTAGACCGGCATCAGCGCCTCGACGGCCGCCGTGTCGAGCGCTCCCGCGCCGTCGCCGAACAGGTACGCCCGCACCGCGAGGTGGCTCTGCCCGTCGCTCGCCGGGTGCGCGTAGACCTCGATCACGCCGGGCTCGCCGCGCAGGACGGTGACGTCGGGCAGCGCCCGCTCGACGACGGCGTCGATGTCGAGGAGCCGCACGTGGTCGCCCTCGGCCGCGCCCGTGATCCCGAAGGCGTCGGTGAGCGCCGGCCACGCGCGCTCCGGCGGCTCGGGCGAGGTGACGATCACCCACTCGCCCGAGACCGGCTGCCCGGCGAAGTGCGTGAGATAGAGCCGCAGGTTCTCGAGCCCCAGCGTCCAGCCCGACCGCGTGCCCGCGATGTCGTCCTCCCACTCGGCGCCGCCGCTGTGGAGGCCGGAGATGAGCCGGACCACGCAGGTGCCGCCCTTGCGCGCCTCGACGAGGATCTCGGTCGCCCACGGGGGCGCGCCCTCGGCCCAGTCGCGCTCCTCGTACGCGAAGCGGTGCGGCGGCTCCCAGGCGGTCACCGTGCCCGCCGACGCGCCGAACGGGCCGTGGTGGGTGACGATCGAGCCGCCCTCGCGCTCCTCGACCTCGGCGGGGACGAACCAGCACTCGATGCCCGGGCCGGTCGCGATCGCCCGCCACACCTCCTCGGGCGAGCCGGGGACCTCGATCCGGACGTCGACGAGCCGGGCGTCGGGGTTCTCGGTCATGCGGACTCCTCCAGGAGCGGGTGAGCGGCGACCAGGAGCCGATGCGGGCGCCCGGCCGGGTCGTGATGGCGCGAGACGAGCGCGGTGACCGCGGCCGTCAGCTCGTCGGCGAAGGCGGCGCGGTCGCCGGGCGTCGCGAAGCGGATCTCGGTGTCGAGCGCGAGCGCCTGCGCGCCCTTGCCGCTGCGAGCCAGGGCCGCGACCTCGCGGACCAGCCGGGCGCCGAGCGCGATCAGGTACCGCGCGGACAGCCGGCCGGCCGACGGCGCGCGGCCCATCGCCGCGGGCGACACCATGTAGGAGGCGGCGGTCGCGACGAGCAGGCGCTCGGTGAGGCCGCCCCAGCGCCGCTCGCCGGCGACCTCGACGAGGCCGTGCGCCTCGAGCGTGCGCAGGTGGTAGTTGACCTTCTGGCGGGCGAGCCCCACGCGCGCCGCGAGCGCGGCCGCCGACGCGGGCTCGGAGAGCTCCGCCAGCAACCTCGCGCGGACGGGGTCGAGCGCTACGGCCGCCGCGGCCGGATCTTCGATGACCTCGACATCGAGCATGCCTCTAGTCCAGCATTGACAATAATTATTGTCAAGCCTGTGCTGCCGACATCCTGACCGGTGAGCCCTCGCTGCACGCGACCGCGGGAAAGGACTATGCTGCCGCGCGCCGGAGCCGGACAACCAGGGCAGGGGAAGCCTCCATGAAGCGGTCAGTCGTTCGCGGTGGCGCGCTGCTCGGTGCCGCCTGCGCCATCGTGATGCTGGTCGTGTCGCCCGCCTCCGCGGCGCCCGCGCCCGTCGCCGCGTACGGGTTCAACGAGGGCGCCGGCACGGCGATCGCCGACGCGTCCGGCACCGGCAACCACGGGACCGCCTCGGGCACGAGCTGGGCGCCGATGGGCCGCTTCGGCTCGGCGCTGTCGTTCAACGGGTCGTCGGGCTGGGTCACGGTCCCGGACAGCGCCTCGCTCGACCTCACGAACGCCATCACCCTCGAGGCGTGGGTCAACCCGGTGCAGGTCACCGGCAGCTGGCGGACCGTGATCTTCAAGCAGACGACCACGGGGATCGCCTACTCGCTGTTCGCGGCCAACGGCGCGGCACGGCCGGCCGGCCAGGTCCAGATCGGCGGCGAGCAGAGCGCGACCGGGCCGAGCCAGATCCCCGTCAACGCCTGGACGCATCTGGCCACCACGTACGACGGCGCGACGCTCCGCCTGTTCGTCAACGGCACGCAGGTCGCGACCAAGGCGCAGACCGGCAACGCCGTCGTCTCGACCGGCGTCCTGCGGATCGGCGGCAACTCGATCTGGCCCGAGCCCTTCCGCGGCCTGATCGACGAGGTGCGGATCTACAACCGCGCGCTCGCCGCCGCGGAGATCCAGGCCGACATGACCACGCCGGTCGCCCCGCCGGTGACCGACACGCAGGCCCCGGCCACGCCGGCGGGCCTCAGCCAGACCGGCGCGACCGAGACGACGGCGACGATCGCCTGGACGGCCTCGACCGACAACGTCGGGGTCGCCGGCTACGGCCTCTACCGCAACGGCTCCCCCGCCGGCTCGAGCACCGGCACGACCACGACGCTCACCGGCCTCACGTGCGGCGCGAGCCAGCTCGCCGGCGTCGACGCCTACGACGCCGCCGGGAACCGCTCGGGCCAGGCCACGGTGACGGTAACGGCGGCGGCGTGCGACACCTCGCCCCCGGCCGTGACGCTCACCGGACCGCCGGCCGGCCCCGTCGCGGGCACGGTCGACGTCACCGCCACCGCGACCGACGACCGCGGGGTCGCCGGCGTCCGCTTCCGCCTCGACGGCGCCAACCTCGGCAGCGAGGACACGAGCCCGCCCTACAGCGTCGCGTGGGACTCCTCGACGGCCTCGGCCGGCGCCCACGCGCTGAGCGCGATCGCCCGCGACGCGGCCGGCAACCAGACGACCTCCGATCCGGTCACGGTGACGGTCACCGGCTCCGCCCCGCGGTTCGTCAGCGACCGCGTGCTGATCGGCCTCGACGAGCCGACCGACCTCACCTTCGCCCCGGACGGGCGCATGCTGATCGCCGAGCGCGACGGCACCGTCTGGGTCGCCCAGCCCGGGGCCTCCACGGTCGACCCCACGCCGCTGCTGCAGCTGCCGAGCGTGGCCACGGACAACGAGCGCGGCCTGCTCGGCATCGTCCTCGACCCCGCCTTCGCGCAGAACGGCTTCGTCTACCTCTTCTTCACCCACGGCTCGCAGCTGCGCAACCGCGTCTCGCGCTTCACGGTCACCGGCGGCTCCGCGGCCCCGGCCAGCGAGCTCGTCGTGTGGCAGAACACCGCACAGGCGGCGGTGTGGCACCAGGGCGGCGACCTGCAGTTCGGCCCCGACGGCCTCCTCTACATCTCCGTCGGCGACCACCTCAACGGCCAGAGCGCCCAGTCGCTGAGCTCGCAGAACGGCAAGATCCTGCGCGTCCGGGCGGACGGGACGATCCCGGCCGACAACCCGTTCTTCGACGGGACCGGCCCCAACGCCGACGCCGTCTGGGCGCGCGGCCTGCGCAACCCGTTCCGCTTCTCGATCGACCAGCCGACCGGCCGGATGCTGATCGCCGACGTCGGCGAGAGCACGTTCGAGGAGGTCAACCTCGGCGTCCGCGGCGCCAACTACGGCTGGCCGCAGTGCGAGGGGCCGTGCGGCGCCTCGGGGATGACCAACCCGGTGCACTCGTACGGGCGCGGCGTCGGCTCGTCGATCACCGGCGGCTTCGTCTACCGCGGCACGCAGTTCCCGGCCGAGTACCAGGGCAGCTACTTCTTCGCCGACTACGCCGGCAACTGGATCCGGCGCCTCACGTTCGACGGCGCCGGCAACGTGAGCGCCGTGCGCAGCTTCGAGCCGCCCGACGGCCGCAGCGACGGCCCGTACGGCGACATCGTGGCGCTCGCCGAAGGCCCCGACGGCTCGCTCTGGTACCTGGACGCCGGCCCGTTCGAGCAGAACAACGCCGGCGCGGTGCGGCGCATCAAGAACGTCAACGCCGACCAGCCGCCGACGGCGGCCGCGGCCGCCGCCCCGCTCACCGGGCCCGCGCCCCTGACCGTGACCTTCTCGAGCGCGGGCTCCGCCGACCCCGAGGGCCGGCCGGTCACGTACCGCTGGGCGTTCGGCGACGGCGGGACGTCGGCCCTCGCGAACCCGACGCACACGTACGCGTCGAGCGGCCGCTACACGGTGCGCCTGACCACGTCTGACGGCACGAACGAGACGATCTCGGCGCCGCTCACCGTCACTGCCGGCTCGGCCCCGGCGGCGACCATCCTCGCGCCGACCGAGGGCCAGGGCTTCCGGGCCGGCGACGTCATCGGCTACTCCGGCTCGGGCAGCGACCCCGACGACGGCGCGCTGGCGGGCAGCGCGCTCTCGTGGAAGATCGTCTTCCACCACGACGACCACATCCATCCCGTGCTCGACGGCGCGACCGGCAGCTCGGGCACCCTGACCGTGCCCGCCACCGGCCACAGCTTCAACGGCGAGACGAGCTACGAGATCGTGCTGACGGCGACGGACGAGGACGGCATCCAGTCCTCGACGGCGGTGCGGATCCGGCCGGAGAAGGCGCCGGTGCGGCTCGCGACGAGCCCGTCCGGCCTCGGCCTCCTCCTCGACGGCATCACGCGCGCCACGCCGGCCACCCAGAACGAGGTGGTCGGCTTCCGCTACGCCGTCGAGGCGCCGTCGCCGCAGACCCTGGGCGCCGACCGCTACGCGTTCGGCGCGTGGTCCGACGGCGGCGCCCGCGCCCACACGGTCACGGTGCCGCCCGGCGGCCTGGACCTCACCGCCACGTTCGCGCGCGACGCGTCCGCGCCCGCCGGCCTCGTCGCCGCCTACGGGTTCGACGAAGGGAGCGGGACGGCGCTCGGCGACCGCACGGGCAACGGGAACACCGGCGCGATCACCGGCGCGACGTGGGTGGCCGGCCGCAGCGGCGGCGCGCTGTCCTTCGACGGCGTCAACGACAGCGTGCGGATCAACGACAGCGCCGCGCTCGACCTCACGACCGGCATGACGCTCGAGGCCTGGGTGAGGCCGGCGGCGCTCGGCAACACCTGGCGCACGCTCATCTTCAAGGAGCAGGCCGCGCACATGACGTACGCGCTCTACGCGGCGACGTCGACGGGCCGCCCGAGCGGTCAGGCCTACGTCGGCGGCGAGCGCGACTCTCGCGCGCCCAACCCGCTCGCCCTGACGACCTGGACGCACCTCGCCACGACCTACGACGGCACCACGCTGCGGCTGTACGTGAACGGCGCCGAGGCGCGCGCGCTCGCCGCCGGCGGGCCGATGGCCGTCTCGACCGGGCCGCTCAAGCTCGGCGGCAACGCGATCTGGGGCGAGTGGTACTCCGGGCTCATCGACGACGTCCGCGTCTACAACCGCGCGCTCGGCGCCACGGAGATCCAGGGGGACATGGCGACGCCCGTCTCCGGATAGGGGCCTGCGACGATGGGGGCATGGATCATCGCCGCCTCGGAGACTCCGACCTCGAGGTCTCCGTCATCTCCCTCGGGTCCTGGCTGACCTACTCGGGCGGCGTCGGGCGCGAGCAGACCGAAGCCTGCACGCGCGCGGCGTTCGACGCCGGGATCACGTTCTTCGACACCGCCAACGTGTACGGCCGCGGGGCCGCCGAGACCGCCTGGGGCGAGATCCTCAGCGGCTACCCGCGCGACTCCTACACGCTGGCGACCAAGGTCTACTTCCCGATGTCGGCGCGCGACCGCGGCCTGTCGCGGGGCCAGATCCTCAAGCAGATCGACGCCTCGCTCGAGCGGCTGCAGACCGACTACGTCGACCTCTACCAGTGCCACCGCTACGACGACGACGCCGACCTCGACGAGACGATGGGCGCGCTTACCGAGGTCGTCGAGGCCGGCAAGGCCCGCTACATCGGCTTCAGCGAGTGGCCGCCGGACCGCATCCAGGAGGCGCTGGACATGCCCGGCGTGGCGAAATTCGTGTCCAGCCAGCCGCAGTACTCCGCGCTGTGGCGCGGGCCGGAGGCCGAGGTGATCCCGCTGTGCGAGCGCAACGGCATCTCGCAGATCGTCTGGTCGCCGCTCGCGCAGGGCGTGCTCACCGGCAAGTACCGGCCGGGGGCGCCGCCGCCCGCCGACTCGCGCGCGCGGTCGAAGGAGATGAACCGCTTCATCAAGGAGTGGCTGGACGACGACCTGCTCGAGGCGGTCCAGCGGCTGCGGCCGGTCGCCGACGGCGCCGGCCTGACGATGTCCCAGCTCGCGCTCGCCTGGGTGCTGCGCCAGCCGAACGTCGCGGCGGCGATCATCGGCGCGACGCGGCCCGAGCAGGTGCACGAGAACGCGGCCGCCGCGAGCGTCACGCTCACGGACGACACGCTGCAGGCGATCGACGACGTGCTCGGACCGGTGCTCAGAACAGGGGCGGCGTAGTCAGCAGCCGCTCGATGCGCCAGCCGTCCGGCCCGGCGGTGGCGTGCCACAGCTCGTCGAAGCCCTCCTCGGGCACGGGCCGGACGAGCCGCCGGGCCGTGGCGGCGGTCTTCGCCGGGCCGACGTGCTCCGACGCCCAGTCGCCCTCGACGAGGTAGGCGACGATCTTGAAGTCGGCGAGCCGCGCCGGGTCGACGTAGCGCGCGCGGTCGGCGGCCGTCGGGTTCGTGTTGTCGACCACGAAGGACCGCCCCTCCTCGAGACACTCGGCGACGAGCGCGGCCTCGCGCGCGCGGCTGCCCAGCAGGTCGAGGCTGACGTGGACGTGCGTGTCGATGAAGCGGTCGCGGTAGAGCGTGGTCTTCCCGCTGCCCTGGACGCCGCAGAGGACGATCGCCTCCATCCCGCGGTTCTACCAGGGAAACCCCTGATGCGGGATCGCACGAAGTCCCGGACCGTGCTTGCATGCGCAACCTCCCCAAAATCATCGTCGCGCTCCTCGCCCTCCTCGTCGCCGGTCTGGTGACCTCGAGCGCCAACGCCTCACAGCGCCTGACGACCTACAAGCTCCCCGCCGAGTTCGCCCTCCCCAACGACATGACGGTCGGCCCCGACGGGGCCACCTGGGTGACCGACAGCAGCCTCGGCCGCATCTGGCGGATCGCCGCCAACGGCAGGATCAAGTCCTACGAGCTCGGCCAGCAGCCGGGCGCCATCGCCGTCGCCGACGGCTCGATGTGGGTCGCCGACGCGAGCGGCGACGCCATCCACCGCGTCGAGACCGACGGCAGCTCGGTCGCCTACCCGCTCGACGCCGACTCGTTCCCGGTCTCGATCGCCGCCGGCCCCGACGGCGCGATCTGGTTCACCGAGGGCCGTGACGACGAGATCGGCCGCATCACCACCGGCGGCGAGATCACCGAGTACCCGCTGCCGACGGCCGGCGCGTTCGCCGGCGACATCACGGCCGGCCCCGACGGCGCGCTGTACTTCAGCGAGGCCGGCGCCGGCAAGGTCGGCCGGATCACGACGGCCGGCGACGTCATCGAGTACGACGTGCCCGGCGACGACCCGCTCCCCGGCTCGATCGTCCCCGGCCCCGACGGCGCGCTCTACGTCGCCGAGCGCAACGACAACGTCATCTCCCGCATGACCACCGCGGGCGAGTTCACGGACGAGTACGCGCTCCCGCGCGAGAACGCCGACCCCGTCTCGATGGTCAAGGGCGTCGACGGCGCGCTGTACATCTCCGAGTTCATGAGCGGCGTCGTGTCGCGCATGACGTTCGACGGCACGTTCACGAAGGCCCACCGCATCCCCGGCGGCTTCAACGACCGCGTGATCTCCGCCCCGGACGGCGCGCTGTGGGTCGGCCAGGGCAGCCGCGGGCAGGTCTCCCGGCTCGACCTGCGGCTCGACTACCCCGTCACGGCCGCGGGCACGACGTTCGAGGCGCGCGCCGGCAAGTCGGTGAACCCGGTCGTCGCGACGTTCGCCGACGGCGATCCGGACGCCCGCCCGGGCGACTACGACGTCACGATCAACTGGGGCGACGGCGAGCGCTCGTCCGGCAGCGTTCAGCGCAGGGCCGACGGCTCGTTCGCCGTGCGCGGCAAGCACACGTACCGCAAGCAGGGCTCGCGCAAGGTCGTCGTCCGCATCACGGACGGCGTCGGCAAGAGCCTCGACGCGAAGGTCACGAGCTGGGCCATCGTGCTCCGCTGAGCCGCGGCAGCCATGCCGGGACGGCGCGCCGGTACGCCTCGTACTGCGCGCCGTACCGGTCGGCCAGCGTCGGCTCCTCGTAGAACCGCGCGAAGGCGGCCATCCCCGCCCACGCGAGCGCCGCGTACGCGATCAGGACGACGCTCCCCAGCAGGAGCGCCTGCCCGAGGATCGCCGCGGTGACCGCGATGTACATCACGTTCCGCACGTAGCGGTACAGCCCACCCACGACCAGGTGCTCGGTCGGCGCGATCGGCGCCGGCGTCCCCACCCCCTCCGTCACGAAGCGCGCGAACGCGTGCACCAGCACCACGGCGCCGGCCGCGACGACGACGGCGCCGAGGATCCGCACCGGCGGCCACCAGGCCGCCTCCACCTCCCATCCCGTCAACGCGAACGGCACGGCGCCCGCCACCACGGCGGGCGCCACCGCGAAGAACAGCGCGCTGCCGGCGGCGGCGGCCCGTCTACTCCCCGATGTCCTCGTCCCACACCTCCGGGTGCTCCGCGATGAACGCGCCGAGGAGATCGACGCAGGCCTGGGAGTCGAGGTCGATGACCTCGACCCCGCTCTCGCGCAGCCAGTCGATCCCGCCCTGGAAGGTCCGCGTCTCGCCCACGACCACGGTCCCGATCCCGAACTGGCGGATCAGGCCGCTGCAGTACCAGCACGGGGCGAGCGTGGTGGCCATGATGGTGTCGCGGTAGGAGCGCCGCCGGCCCGCGTTGCGGAACGCCTCGGTCTCGCCGTGGGCCGACGGGTCGTCCTTCTGCACGCGCTGGTTGTGCCCGCGGCCGAGCAGCGCGCCGGAGGCGTCGAAGAGCGCCCCGCCGATCGGGATGCCGCCCTCCTCCATGCCGGCCCTCGCCTCGGCGAGGGCCACCTCGAGCAGCGCGCCGTGATCGACCGCGTGCATGCCCCTAGCGCCCGAGCCGCTTCCGGTTCTGGGGCGCGCCGAGGTCGATCGTCCCGGCGTCCATCCGCGAGCGCGCGGCGCCCACGACGGTCCACGTGCTCGGCTGCCGCACGCGCACCTTCACGCCCGCCCGGTCCGCGCCGGCCCGCACGGACCAGTACGCGAACTCGGCGTGGCGCAGCATGCCGGCGTAGTCGTGGCCCTCGAGCGCGTCCTGGGCCTGCTCGAGCGAGCGGTCGGCGGCGATCAGGTCCCGTTGCGCCCGCCCGCGGTCCCGGTCGCGCAGGATGTCGGCCGCGATCCGGTTGGCGACCAGCGCGTACCCGGCGCCGTGGTGGCGGGCCGAGTTGTCGCGGTCGAACTGGCTGAAGTCCCAGTTCACGTCGATGTAGCTCATCATCGAGTTCGACTCGTCGCCGAGCCAGGCGAAGTAGAACTCGCCGGTCGGCTCGTAGTCGACGCCCGACGCCGGGTCGTAGCCGTCGTGCGGATGGCTCATCGACGAGTGATGGCCGTACTCGTGGATCATCGTCGTGGTGAGGCCGTAGCCCGCCTCCACGATGCCCGGCGAGACGAAGCTGAACACGCCGCTCTGCGTCCCGTCGAGCCAGTTGTCGTCGGCGTAGCCGAGCGGCGTCGGCCGGTCCGGGGTCGCCCAGTTGATCAGCGCGGCCTCGTAGTCGCCGTCGCCCTCGAGGAAGCGCCGCCGGTTGAACGCGCCGGCGAGGAAGAGGTTCGCGTCCGGCGGGAGCCCGGCCTCCGGGTGGCATGACGCCGGTCCGGCCGGCGGCAGCGGGAACTCGCCCTCGAAGCAGGTCTTCCAGTCGCCGCTGTACGGGAGGTCCTGCGAGTCGGTGGTCAGGCTGAAGCCGGCCGGCAGCTCGCGCTCCTCCTGCAGGAACAGATCGCGCTTGATGAGCTCGCGCGACGCGTCCACGCCCGGCAGGCCCTCGACCGTGTTGGTGTCGAGGTCGACCCGGTCCGGCAGCTTGTCGGCCGTGAAGTACGGCGGGTAGAGCGGCGACGACGTGAACAGCAGGTTCAGCCCGACGTAGCGCACCACCTTGCCGAGGTCGCCGGCCAGCGCGGCCTTGGGCCGGTAGCTCCCGTACTCCCACGACACCGGGATGCGGTAGTCGGGCACGCCGTCGCCGTCGATGTCCGGGTTCGTGATGTCGTAGCTGCCGCCCCAGTTCTCCGGGCCGGCCGAGAGGTCGTAGAACCACACGCGGTGCACGCCGCGGCGGCCGAGGCCGGTCTCCTCGTCGTCGGGCGTCGTGCCGCCCCACGCGGCCATCTTGCGGTTGTCGCGGTTGGCGCCGAAGTCGTAGCCCGTGTCGGGGTCCGGCTCGCCGGTCTTGGCGTAGACGTGGAACTTGAAGTCGCGCCGGCCGTACCAGTTGACGAAGAACACGGTGGGCCGCCGGGTGTCGATGCCGGGCGGCGCGGCGTCGATCAGCCGCTTCTCGACCGCCGGCGCGTCGATCCAGTGGTTGTCGGTGACGTCCAGGCGCCCGGCCTGGAGGTTGTAGGCCTCCTGCTCCTCCGTCAGCGGCTTCCTGACCGCGATGGAGGACAGGTAGGAGAAGAACGAGTCCTCCCACTGGCGGCTCGTGTAGTACGGCCGGTAGTCGTAGGAGTAGTCGAGCCCGAGCGGCTCGTCGATCCCGTAGTTCGCCCGCGAGCGGACGATCGGCCTGCTGCCCTGAGGCAGCTGCGCGCGGACCTGGCTCCAGGGCGCGTCGCCCTCGTCGAAGCCCACGAACACCACGTTGACGCTCACGCGCTCCTTGAAGCGCGTGAGCCCGCCGGGCTCGAGCCCGTCGGCCCCCGCCACGGCCGGCATGGCCAGAGCCGCTCCCACGGCCGCCGATGCCACCCACCGCAAACGCTGCATCCCCCGCTCCCTTCAGTTCGGCTGTCCGCGATCGTATAAGCGATGCAGACGCCGCGCACCATCCAGCGCACCTATCTGACGCTGCTGCTGGGGAACACGCTGGCGGCCTCGTTCATCTGGGGGATCAACACGATCTTCCTGCTCGACGCGGGCCTCTCGAACCTCGAGGCGTTCGCCGCCAACGCGTTCTTCACGGCCGGGATGGTCGTCTTCGAGGTGCCGACCGGGATCGTCGCCGACACGGTCGGGCGGCGCGCCTCGTACCTGCTCGGCACGCTCACGCTCACCGCCTCGACGCTGCTCTACGTGCTGCTGTGGCAGGTCGAGGCGCCGTTCTGGCAGTGGGCGATCGTCTCGATGCTGCTCGGGCTCGGCTTCACGTTCTTCTCCGGCGCGGTCGAGGCGTGGCTCGTGGACGCCCTGGCCGCCACGGGATTCGAGGGCCCGATGGAGCCGGTGTTCGGCCGCGGCCAGGTCGTGAGCGGCGTGGCCATGCTCACCGGCTCGGCCGCGGGCGGCTTCATCGCCGCGCAGACGAGCCTCGGAGTGCCGTTCGTGCTGCGCGGCGCGGTGCTGCTCGTGATGTTCGTGGTCGCCTTCCGGCTGATGCACGACATCGGGTTCACTCCGGTCCGCGGGGGCCGGCCGCTCGCCGAGATGCGCAGGATCGCCGGCGCCTCGATCGAGTACGGCTGGCGGGTGCCGGCCGTCAAGTGGCTGATGGTCGAGTCGATGTTCGTCGCCGGCGTCAGCGTCTACGGCTTCTACGCGCTGCAGCCGTACCTGCTCGAGCTCTACGGCGACCCGGAGGCGTACCAGATCGCCGGCCTGGTGGCGGCGATCGCGGCGGGAGCGCAGATCGTCGGCGGCCTGGCGGCGCCGCGCATCCGCGGCCTCTTCCGCCGCCGGACGTCGGCCCTCATGGCGACCGCGGCGGTCAGCACGCTGGCGCTGGTGCTGATGGGCCTGATCGAGAGCTTCTGGCCCGTGATCGGGCTCACGGTCGTCTGGTCGCTGCTGTGGGCGGCGTCGTCGCCGATCCGCCAGGCGTACATCAACGGCATGATCCCGTCGCAGCAGCGGGCGACGATCCTCTCGTTCGACTCGCTGATCGGCTCGACCGGGGGCGTCTGGGCGCAGCCCGCCCTGGGCCGCGCCGCCGACGTCTGGGGCTACGCGCCGTCGTACCTGCTGAGCGCGGGGATCTCCGCCCTGGCGCTTCCGTGCCTCGCGATCTCGCGCCGCCAGCGGGCCGCCGCCGACGTCTCAGAGACGCCTGCGTGACACGGCGATCAGGGAGGCGGGCGCGGCGCCGCGGTTGTGGAGCGCGCGCAGCGGCATGCCGTCGAGCGCGAGCACGGCGCCGCGGCGGAACCGCTCGCGGCCGCCGCCGACGCCCTCGAGCTCGATCTCGCCGCGCGCCACGAGCACCAGCGCGTCGCGCCACTCGGCCTCGCGGTACGCGTGCGCGCGCCCGGGGGGCACGGCCACGACCCGCACGGCGAACGGCATCAGCGCAAGGTCGCCGGGAGCCCGAGCGCCGCGAAGGCCTCGCCCTGGAACGTGACGACGTCGACGATGCGACCGCCCTCGATGCGCAGCACGTCGAGCGCCATCGGCCGGAACTCGCTCTCTCCCGGCGCGGCGAGGTAGTTCGCCACCGCGGGCTGGAGGTTGGCCGAGGTGAGGATGCAGCGCATGCGCCCGAACTCGTGCGTCCCGAAGCCGCCCGACATCCACATGCCGACGACGTTGTCGCGGCCCTCCCACAGGCCGGGCTCCGGCGGCATGGTGAAGCGCACGTCGTCGCTCAGCGTCGCCTTCAGCGTCTCCATGTCGCCGCTCTCGGTGGCGTCCATGTAGCGCTGGAGCAGGTCCCGCTGCGCCTGGTCGCTCTCGACGGCCCAGTCGAGCCGGCGCTCGGGCAGGTGCTGCTTGAGGCCCGCGCGGGCACGCTGGAGCGCGCTGTTGACCGAGGCGACGGTGGTGTCGAGCAGCTCGGCGGCGTCCTTCGCCGGCCAGCCGAGGACGTCGCGGAGGATCAGCACCGCCCGCGGTCGCGGCGGCAGGTGCTGGATGGCGACCAGGAACGCCAGCTCGACCGTCTCCTTGGCGACCACGACGGCGTCGGGCTCGTCGTCGGTGGACGGGATGCCCTCCAGCAGCGCGTCGGGATACGGCTGCAGCCACGGCACCTCCGCCGCCTGCGGCCGGCGCGGCCGCCGCTCGAGCGCGTCGAGGCACGCGTTGGTGGCGATCCGGTACAGCCACGCGCGGAAGCTCGCCCGGCCCGCGTACGTCTCACGGCGCCGCCACGCGCGCAGGAAGGTCTCCTGCACGAGGTCCTCGGACTCGTCGAGCGAGCCCAGCATCCGGTAGCAGTGCAGCTGCAGCTCGCGCCGGTGGCGCTCGGCGTGCTCGGCGAAGGTCGCCTCGTCGGTCATCGACTGGATCATGGGAGGTATGACGGCGAAAGGCCCGGAAAATGATCAAGCTAGCCTGGATGTCGGTGCCGACCGTCGAAGGCCTTCAGTTCGGATACGCGCTTCATCCGCTACCGCCCGGGCGGCTGCCGTTCCGGCGCTGGCGCTGGGAGCTCTGGCACGGGACGACGCTGGTGGCCGCCGGCTGGCGGCTGTCGCGCCCGCAGGCCGGCCGCGCCCTGCGGATCAACGCCGCGGAGTTCGGCCACCGGCTGTTCGGGCTGCCGGTCCCGCCGCGGGACGAGCGGGCCGCCGCCGGTGACCTCGTGCCCGGCCGCGCCGAGCGGCTGGCGATCGGCGCGATCACGTGCCTGCTCGTGCCGCGCGCGCTCGAGGTGCCCGCGCCAAGCCTCGCCTAAGACCACGCCAACCGGCCGGCAAGCGGGCGCCAACCGCGCCCGGAGAGTGTGAGGGACATGAAGCCGGCCCCCACATCGAACCTCCTCTCGAACCGCGCACGCCCCGTGCTGCGCCCGAGCTCCCAGCCCCAGCAGCCCCGCAGCATGCGCTCGACGGTGCTCCAGTCGCTGCTCCTGGCCCCCGACGGCGGCGTCTCCGCGCACCGCCACGGCCATCGGCGCCGCGCGCACCCGGCCCTCCTGAGATGGAGCTCGTCATGGACGACACGCCCAAGATCCGCGCCCTGATCGCCGACGACGACCCGCTCGTCCGCCGGCTGATCCGCGACATCCTCCAGCAGGACCACATGACCGTCATCGCGGAGGCCCCGAACGGCCGCGAGGCCGTCGAGCTGGCGCTCTTCTACCGCCCCGACGTGGTCGTGATGGACTACATGATGCCCCACATGGACGGCATCGAGGCGACGAAGCGCATCTACGAGCACGACAGCTCGATCCCCGTCGTCCTGCTCACCGGCGCGGCCGGCGACGAGGCGCTCGGCATGCGCGGGCTGCGCGCCGGCGCCGCCGGCTTCCTGTCCAAGGACATGGAGCTCGCCGCCCTCCCCCGCGCGCTGCGCGGCGAGCATCGAGGGCGAGGCCGCGATCTCCCGGCGGCTGGCCATGCAGCTCGTCCAGCACTACCGCTCGGCCCCGACCGGCGGCATGGGCCTGCGCCCCGTGCGCAGCACGCTCACCGACCGCGAGTGGGAGGTCCTGGACCTCATCTCCGGCGGCGCGACGACCGACGACATCGCGCGGCTGCTCGTGCTCTCCACCGAGACCGTGCGCTCGCACCTGAAGAACCTCTACCGCAAGCTCGAGGTGCGCACGCGCGAGGAGGCCGTCGAGGCCGCGAACCGCCTGCGGGAGCTCGTGCTAGGCGACGCCCGCGTCGTGCGCGAGCAGGGCGATCTGGACGCGGTTGCCCAGCTCGAGCTTCGCGAGCAGCTTCGAGACGTGCGCCTTGACCGTCGCCACGCTCATGTAGAGCTCGGCGGCGATGTCGGCGTTCGACTTGCCCTGCCCGATCGCGACCGCCACCTCGCGCTCGCGCTCGGTCAGCCGCTCGAGCAGCTCGCGCGCGCGGGCGCGCCGGGCGCCGAGGCCGTCGTCCGCCACGTGCTCGATCAGCCGGCGCGTCACGGCGGGCGAGAGCATGGCGTCGCCGGCCGCCACCAGGCGGATCGCGCGCATGATCTCGGGCGGCGGGGTGTCCTTGAGCAGGAAGCCCGCCGCGCCCGCGCGCAGCGCGCGCAGGACCTGGTCGTCCGCGTCGAACGTCGTGAGCACGATGACCTGCGGCGCGGTGTCGCGGGCGCGCAGGCGCTCGGTGGCCGTGAGGCCGTCGACGCCGGGCATGCGGATGTCCATCAGCACCACGTCGGGCCCGTAGGCGTCGACGGCCGAGAGCACCTCGCCGCCGTCGCTCGCCTCGGCGACCAGGCGGATGTCGTCGGTCCCGGCCAGCATCATCGACAGGCCGGCGCGCACGAGCGCGTCGTCGTCGACGATGAGCACGCGGATCACGCCGGCCACGGAAGCCACGCCCACAGCCGGTAGTCGCCCTCCTCCGTGCGGCCGTGCTCGAGCCGGCCGCCGGCCAGCGTCGCCCGCTCGGAGAGCCCCACGATGCCGGTGCCGGTGCCCGGGATGTCGGCCACGCCGACCCCGACCGGGAGGCGGTTGCGGATCTCGATCGTCAGGCCGTCGCCCTCGGAGCCGTCGAGCGTGACCTCCACCGCCGCGCCGTGCGCGTGCTTGCGGGCGTTGGTGAGGCCCTCCTGGACGATCCGGTACGCGTTGCGCCCCACGGCCGCGGGAACCGCCACGGTGTCCGGGAGCCTGCGGTCGTATTGGACGTGCATGCCCGCCTCGCGGGACTCGCCGATCAGCGCCGGGAGGTCGGCCAGCGTCGGCTGCGGGCGCTCGGGATGCGTCGCCGGCCTCGCCCTCGCGGAGCACGCCGATCACGGTCCGCAGGTCCTCCAGCGCCTCGTGCGCGCTGGAGCGGATCACGCCGGCGGCGCGGGCGACCTCCTCCGGCGGCGCGTCGGGGCGGAACTCGAGCGCGCCGGCGTGCAGGCTGAGCAGCGAGATCCGGTGGGCGAGCACGTCGTGCATCTCGCGCGCGATCCGCGCCCGCTCGTGCTGGCGCGCCTGCTCGACGCGCAGCTGCTGCTCGGCCTCGGCGCGCTCGGCGCGCTCGCGAAGGGAGAAGACGAGCTGCCGGCGCGCGCGGACGAACATGCCCCAGGCGATGACGCCGCCGGACGCGAGCACGCCGATGATGTAGGAGACCCAGACCGGCACGTCGTCGTCGGGCTGCACGGCGACGAAGATCGGGATGATCGCCAGCGAGAGCGCCGCGATGGCGATCGCGACGATCGCGCGGCGATGCACGGCGACCGTGAAGAGCGCGATCGCGCCGGCGACCGCCGACGACGACGAGAAGGCGCTGAACGCCGCGGTCAACAGCGCGACGCCGACCGGCCAGCGTCGCCGCCAGAACAGCGCCAGCGACGTGATCGCCCCGCCGATGAGGTCGTAGAACTGCAGCTCGTCGCTCATCCGGTCGTGGGCCTCGGCGAACACGAGGAACCCGACGGACAGCGCGACCAGGACGCAGGTGACGTCGACGATCCAGTCGCGCGTGGTGCGCCGGCGCGGATCGCGGTCCGGGTCCGGCACGAGAACGCCCGGCAGCAGCCGCGGGTGGTCGAGCTCGGCGCTCATCGAGGACAAGCGTAGGGCCGTGCGCGCGCGACGGGCACCGCCGAAGGTCGCTGACGGGATCGACCTTGGTCGGCACGGCATCGCCCATCGGCGGATGGACGCCGGGCCGTTCCGCACCGACGCTAGGAGCATGATCGCCGTCGAGCATCTGACAAAGCGCTACGGCCGCCACCCCGCGGTCGACGACATCTCCTTCCGCTGCGAACCGGGCACCGTCACGGGCTTCCTCGGGCCGAACGGAGCCGGCAAGTCCACGACCCTGCGGATGATCTGCGGGCTCACCCAGCCGAACGCGGGCGCCGCCACGGTGCTCGACACGAGCTACCGCAGCCTCCCCAACCCGGGCCGTGAGGTCGGCGTCCTGCTGGACGCCTCGGCCCAGCACTCCGGCCGCACCGGCCGCGAGGCGCTGACGCTGAGCGCCAAGGTGCTCGGGGTCGAGGAGAAGCGGGTCGGCGAGATGCTCGACTACGTCGGGCTCTCCGGCTCGGCCGCCCGCAAGCGCGTGGGCAACTACTCGCTCGGCATGCGCCAGCGGCTGGGGATCGCGCAGGCCCTCATGGGCGACCCGAAGGTGCTGATCCTCGACGAGCCGGCCAACGGCCTCGACCCCGAGGGCATCGCCTGGATGCGCCGCCTCCTGCGCGACTTCGCCGACCGCGCCGGCACCGTGCTGCTCTCCTCCCACCTGCTGCGCGAGATCGAGGCCGTCGCCGACCAGCTCGTGGTGATCGGCAAGGGCAAGATCGTCGCCGCGGGCAGCAAGGCCGAGCTGCTGGCCGCGACCGGCGTCATCGTGCGCGGGCTCGACCCGTCCGCGCTGCACCAGGCGCTGGCCGACGCCGGCCTGACCGCCACGCCCGGCGCCGACGGAGCGCTGCTCGTCGAGGCCGAGGCCGAGGCCGTCGGCCGCGCCGCCGCCGCGGCCGGCGTCGTGCTCGTCGAGCTCCGGCCCGCCGACACCGGCGGCCTCGAGGAGCTGTTCCTCTCCCTGACCGCGAGCTCCCCCGAGGAGGCCCTGATCTCATGACCACCGCCGCCATCTCCCGCCCGGGCATCCCACGGCTCGCCGGCGTCGAGCTGCGCAAGTCGGCCGACACGCGCGCCGGCTTCTGGCTGCTCGTCGTCATCGCCCTCCTGGCCGTCGCCGTGGTCACGCTCCAGCTCGTCTTCGGCAGCGACGACGAGGCCCATCTCATGCCGCTGTTCCGCTCGACGGCCGAGATCATGTCGCTGATCATCCCCGTGCTCGGGATCCTGCTCGTGACCAGCGAGTGGTCCCAGCGCACCGCGCTCACCACGTTCGCGCTCGTCCCGCAACGCGAGCGGGTGGTCGTGGCCAAGCTCATCGGCGCCACGCTGCTCACGCTCGCCGCCCTGGCCGCCGGCCTCTTCATCGCCGCCGTCGGGAACGTCGTCGTCGGCGGCGACTGGAGCCTCGGCCTCGGCGACGTCGGCCGCTTCGCGCTCTACGAGCTGATCGGCATGGTCGGCGGCGTCGCGTTCGGCCTGGCGTTCATGAGCTCGCCGCTCGCGATCGTCATGTACTTCGTGATCCCGATCGCGTGGTCGATCCTCGGCGAGACGATCTCCGCGCTCGACAAGCCGGCCGACTGGCTCGATCTCAGCCGCCCGATGATGAGCCTCATCGAGGGCAACATGACCGGGACCGAGTGGGCGCAGCTCGGCACGGCCTCGGCCGTCTGGGTCGGGCTCGTGCTCGTCATCGGGTTGGCGCGTCTGCGGCGTACCGAGCTCAAGTAGGGGCGTATATTCGGGCGCTCGCGATCCAAGGGGAGGGGCTTCAATGCCAGGTCCGCGTGCGCTCGTCGTTCTTCTGGCCACCATGCTCGCCGGCGTCATGGCCGTTCCCGCCTGGGCGGGCGGCGGCCATGACTCCGACGCCCGCCACAGCCTGCGGGCGCCGGTCACGGGCGAGAGCTTCTACTTCGTCATGGCGGACCGGTTCCAGAACGGGTCGGATCTCAACGACCATGGCGGGCTGCCGCCCGGCAAGGGGCTCGGCCAGTCCGGCTTCGATCCGACGGGCACCGGCTGGTACCACGGCGGCGACCTCAAGGGCCTGCTCGACGAGATCGACTACATCCAGGGCCTGGGCACGACCGCGATCTGGCTGACGCCGAGCTTCAAGAACAAGGCCGTCCAGCCGGAGGACAACTCGGCCGGCTACCACGGCTACTGGATCACCGACTTCACGCAGATCGATCCGCACCTCGGCACCAACGCCGACCTGCGGGCGCTCGTCGACGCGGCGCACGACCGCGGGATGAAGGTCTTCTTCGACATCATCACCAATCACACGGCCGACGTGATCGGGTACTCGGACGCGCGGCGCAAGGGCTACATCTCGAAGGACGCCGCGCCGTACCGCACCGCGTTCGGCCAGCCGTTCGACGACCGCGACTACGCCGGCACCGGGACCTTCCCCCCGCTCGACCCGGTCGCGAGCTTCCCCTACACGCCGACGGTCGGGCCCGAGCAGCCGGCCAAGACGCCGGCCTGGCTCAACGACCTCACGCTCTACCACAACCGCGGCGACACGACGTTCGTCGGAGAGAACTCCTACTACGGCGACTTCTTCGGCCTCGACGACCTCTTCACCGAGCACCCGCGCGTGGTTCGCGGGATGATCGACATCTACAAGACGTGGATCCGGGACATGGCCATCGACGGCTTCCGGATCGACACGATGAAGCACGTGAACGACGAGTTCTGGCAGTCGTTCGCGCCCGAGGTCCTCGACTACGCGCGCCGCCAGGGCAAGCGCGAGTTCTTCATGTTCGGCGAGGTGTTCGACACGACGAAGTCGTTCACGTCGCACTTCACCACCCACGACGACGTGCAGGCGGTGATCGACTTCCCGTTCCAGGCCGCCGCCCAGGCGTTCGCGGCGAGCTCGGCGCCGACCGACGGCCTGCGGACCTTCTTCGCCGGCGACGACTGGTACACGGACGCGGACTCCAACGTCTACCAGCTGCCCACGTTCCTCGGGAACCACGACATGGGCCGGATCGGCATGTTCGTCCGCAACGCGAACGCCGGCGCGACCGACGCGGAGATCCTGGCACGCGACCGGCTGGCGCACGAGCTGATGTACCTCTCGCGCGGCAACCCGGTCATCTACTACGGCGACGAGCAGGGCTTCGTCGGCGACGGCGGCGACCAGGGCGCGCGGCAGGACATGTTCCCGAGCCAGGTCGGCTCGTACAACGACGACGACCTGATCGGCACCGACGCCACGACGGCCGTCGAGAACTTCGACACCACGCACCCGCTGTACCGCGCGATCGGCGATCTCGCGCGGCTCACCCAGCGCCACGACACGCTGCGCGACGGAGCGCAGATCCACCGCCTGTCGGGCGGCGCGGCAGGCGTCTACGCCTTCTCGCGGCTGGACCGCCGCGACCGCCACGAGTACGTGGTCGCGCTCAACAACTCGGAGACGGCCCGGACCGCCTCCGTGCCGACCTACATGGAGCGCGGCTGGTTCGGCCGCGTGTACGGCACCGGGCCGGGGACGCTGCGGTCGAGCTACACGAGCCGCCTGACCGTGACCGTGCCGCCGCTGTCCGCGGTGGTCTACCGCGCCGAGGAGCGCGTCCCGCGCTCGAAGCGGGCGCCCGGCATCTCGCTCGAGCTCCCGTCGGGCCCGGCGCGCGACCGCGCCGAGATCGGCGCCGAGGTCGACGGCGACTCGTTCTACGAGGTCACCTTCTTCGCCCGCGAGGGCCGTCGCTGGAAGGCGATCGGCACCGACGACAACGCCCCGTACCGCGTCTTCCACGACATCGCCGACGAGCGGCCGGGCGAGCGCATCGATTACAAGGCCGTCGTCCTCGACAACGCCGGCCACGAGCGGTCGAGCCGTTCGCGGTCGCTGACGGTCGCGCAGCCGTCGATCACCATCACGTCGCCGCCCGAGGGCGGGAACGTCCGCGGCTCGGCCAACGTCGTCGCCGAGGTCGTGCCGGAGCACGCGACCGACGTCGTGGTCTTCGAGCGCCAGATCGGCACCGGCGCCTGGACGCGCGTGGGCACCGACTCCTCGTCCCCCGTCTACACGTTGCGCGACACGTTCTCGGCCGACCTCCCGACCGGGACGATCATCCGCTACCGCGCGACGCTCAACGGGCGCGTGGTCAGCGCCGTCCGCAGCGTCCGTGTGCAGAAGGAGGTCATCACCACCGCGGTCGTGCGCTACCAGCGGTCCGAGGACCGGGCGGGCTGGGGCCTGCACCTGTGGGGCGACGGGCTCGCGCCCGGCGTCGCGACGGACTGGGCCGCACCGCGGATGGCGACGCGGGTCGAGGGCGGCGTGGCCGTCTTCGAGATCCCGCTCGTGGACGACACGAAGCCGGTGAACTTCATCGTCCACCCGCCCGGCGCTGACGAGCGCGAGCCCGGCGGCGACCGCTCCTTCGTGCCGCTCGACCACCCGGAGATCTGGATCAGGCAGGGCGACCCCACGATCTACTTCGCCCCGCCCGGGTAACAGGGAGGCATGGCGACCCAGATCTCAGAACGTGAGGCCCGCCAGGTCGCCGAGGAGGCCCGCGAGGGCGATTGGGAGCTGCCGAGCTTCGGCAAGGACCTCTTCCTCGGCAACCTGCGGCTGGACCTGATCCATCCGCAGCCGAAGCTCGACGCCGAGGCGGTCGAGCGCGGCGAGCGGTTCCTCGAGCGCCTGCGGGCGTTCCTGCTGGAGTCCGTCGACCCGCTGGCGGATCGAGCGCGACGCCCGCATCCCCGACGCGGTCGTCGACGGCCTGAAGGCGCTCGGCGCGCTCGGCATGAAGGTGCCCGAGCAGTACGGCGGGCTGGGGCTCTCGCAGGTGTACTACAACCGCGCGCTGGCGCTCGCGGGCTCGATGCACGCCTCGCTGTCGACGCTGCTCTCCGCGCACCAGTCGATCGGGGTGGCCGAGCCGCTGCTGCTGTTCGGCACCGAGGAGCAGAAGCAGCGCTGGCTGCCGCTGGTGGCGCGCGACCACATCTCCGCCTTCCTGCTCACCGAGCCCGACGTCGGCTCCGACCCCGCCCGGCTGGGCACCACGGCCGAGCCCGTCGAGGGCGGCTACCGGTTGAACGGCACGAAGCTCTGGGCGACCAACGGCGCGATCGCCGACATCGTCGTGGTCATGGCCAAGGTGCCCGAGAAGGGCATCACCGCCTTCGTGCTCGCGTACGACACCGAGGGTGTGACCGTCGAGCACCGCAACGCCTTCATGGGCCTGCGCGGGATCGAGAACTCCGTGACGCGGCTGGAGGACGTCTTCGTCCCGGCCGAGAACGTCATCGCGGGCGAGGGCAAGGGCCTGAAGGTCGCGCTGACGACGCTCAACACCGGCCGCCTGGCGCTGCCCGCCATCTGCGTGGGGACCGCCAAGTGGGCGACCAAGGTGGCGCGCGAGTGGGCGTCGGAGCGGGTCCAGTGGGGCCGGCCGGTCGGCGAGCACGACGCCGTGGCGCAGAAGGTGGCGTTCATCGCCGCCAGCGCGTTCGGGCTGGAGGCGATGCTCGACGTCGCCTCGCGGATGGCCGACGACAAGCGCAACGACATCCGCATCGAGGCGGCGATCGCCAAGCTCTACGCGTCCGAGCTGGGCTGGCAGGTGGTCGACGAGCTGATGCAGGTCCGCGGCGGCCGCGGCTACGAGACCGCCGAGTCGCTGAAGGCCCGCGGCGAGCGTCCCGTGCCGGTGGAGCAGGCGATGCGCGACATGCGCATCAACCGGATCTTCGAGGGCTCGACCGAGATCATGCACCTGCTGATCGCGCGCGAGGCGGTCGACCAGCACCTGCAGGTCGCGGGCGAGCTGCTGGAGGGCGAGGGCGACCTGCGCGCGAAGGCGCGGTCGGCCGTCGAGGCCGGCGCGTTCTACGCGCGCTGGCTGCCCAAGCTGGCCGTCGGCGAGGGCATGAGGCCCGGCTCGTTCGACGAGCTCGGCCCGCTCGCCACGCACCTGCGGTTCGTGGAGCGCGGGTCGCGCCGCCTCGCCCGCTCGACGTTCTACGCGATGGGCCGCTGGCAGGCCCGCCTGGAGAAGCGCCAGGCCGTGCTCGGGCGGATCGTCGACGCCGGCGCCGAGCTGTTCGCCATCTCGTCGGCGGTCGTCTACGCGGACACGCTCCAGCGCGAGCACCCCGAGCGCGCGGCCGAGGCGATCGAGCTCGCCGACCTCTTCTGCCGGCAGGCGCGGCGCCGGGTCGACGTCCTCTTCGACTCGCTGTTCGACAACGACGACGTCGCCGCCTACGAGCTCGCCCAGGGCGTGCTCGGAGGCCGCTTCACCTGGCTCGAGGAGGGGGTCGTCGACCCAGCCGACGCCGCGGGCTAGGCAAGCTGTCACGCTCAGGTCATGTTCGCCACAGCGTCCGATCGCCGCCGCGTCCGCCTGCGAGCCGTGGAGGTGCCGGATGCGCTGCCCGCCGCCACGGTCCTGATCGCCTTCGGCGCCCTGCTGGTGGCCGGCGGGGCGCCGCTGCACAACGCCGTGGCGACCTTCGCGGTGGGCGCCGCGGCCGTGGTCAGCGCGGTCTGGCTGCGCGGCAAGGTGAGCCGCCTGCGGGCGCGCCGCCGGGCCGAGGCGGCGCACGCGGCGGTCGTCGCCGGGACCGCCTCGCGGCTGCGCGCCGCGGTCGGCGACCACGAGCTGGCGGTCGCGCTCGACGTCCTCACCGGCGGCCCGCTCGGGCCGCCGCGGTCGGTCGCGGCGATCGCGCGCGAGGCCGGCGCCGCGATCCGAACGTCCGGCGTGCCCGTGGTCGTGGCCGTCGACGACGACGCGGTCGTGGCCGGGCTCGAGGGCGCGATCCGCGCGCTGGTGCGGCGGGCGGCGGCCATGGCGCCGGCGCGCTCGACCGTCACCGTGGCCGTCACCACCGGCCGCGTCGAGGTCCGCGACGAGGGGTCGGCGGGCATCGACGGGTTCGACGGCGCGCTGGCGCGCGAGCTGGCGTGGCGCGCCGGAGCCGACGTGCACCTGTTCGAGCGGCTCGCCGTGCTCGAGCTGCCTACGCGCGCGTCAGCCTGAAGGTCCAGTAGGTCACGGTCCCGCGGCTCGTGGCCGCGGTCAGCGACTTCAGCTCCTCGCGCGCGAGCCCGGCCTCGGCGATCAGGCGGTGGAGGAGGTCGACGTCGCCGGAGCTGCCGAAGAAGACGAGCACCCGGCCGCCGGGCGCGAGATGCCCGTCGAGGTGCTCGAAGAACGCCCGCAGCGCGCGGTGGTCCTCGTCCGCGGTCGCGCGCAGGTGCGGGTCGAAGACGATCAGGTCGAACGCGCCCTCGACCTTGTCGAACCCGTCGCTCTCGAACGCCTCGACGCTCACGCCGTTGAGCTCCGCGTTGTGACGGGCGGCCTCGACGGCGTCGGGGTCGGCGTCGACGGCGACCACGTGGCGCGCCTTCGTCGCGGCGAGGACGGCGTTGACGCCGCTGCCCGTGCCCATGTCGAGCACGCGGTCCTCCTCCCGCACCTCCTCGAGCACGCTCGAGCCGAGCAGGTGCGACACCGGCAGCACCGGCTGCACGGTCTCCGGGATGTCGAACGCGCGGCCGAGGTAGTCGTAGCGGGTGACGCGCGCGGGGACCTGGACCGGCTCCGGCGGCTCCTCCACGCGCTCGGCCGGCACCACCGGCTCAGGGCGGCGCCGGAACGGCAGGGCGAGCAGCCAGAACAGCGCGAGGGCGAGCGCGGCGGCGCTCAGGATGTACCACGGCCACGGGCCCATGACGTCGAGGAGCGACGCCGTGTCCGGCTTCTCTCGCAGCCACATGTAGTTGCCGCCCGTCACGACGTTCGCCGTGCCGGCCACGGCGGCGACCACGACCGTGGCCGCGAACGCGCGCTGCACCGACCCCGGCCGCGGCTCGATCCCCAGGCCGATCACGAGCACGATCGCCGCGACCACCGCGCCGCCGTGGGTGATGAAGAACGTCCAGTACAGGAGCTCGGGGAAGTCGGCGCCGAGGTCGGGCGTGAGGACCGCCTGCAGCGAGGCCGTCAGGCCCCAGAACCAGGTCAGCTCGACCAGCAGCGGCCGGCACGTCCACAGGGCGAGGACCGCCACGACCGTCACCACGTCGGTCAGGTGGAGCGGCAGGTTGAAGTCCGGCGACCACGTCCCGCGCTCCACGAACCACGCGTGCTCGACGGCGTAGGCGACGCCGATCAGGACGGCGAGCGAGCGCGAGGTCGCGACCGGCCACCGGCGCACGGCAGGCACCGCCGCGGCCGCGGCCGCGACCGTGGCCGCCACCGCCCCGACGTGCTCGGCTGAGAGGAGCTCCACCCTGGCGGGAGGCTACGAGGCGCTCCGGCGGTCGTGGCGCGGGCGTGTGGTGGGGGCGGGCCGCGTCAGGCGACGCTCCCGGACCGACCAGCAGCTGCTGCGCCGCATCACGGCCCGCGGAGGATCTTCTCCATCGCCTTGCCTCGGGCAAGCTCGTCGACGAGCTTGTCGAGGTAGCGGATCTCCTGCATGAGCGGGTCCCCGATCTCCTCCACGCGGACGCCGCAGATCACGCCGGTGATGAGCTTCCGCGACGGATTCAACGCAGGAGCCTCGGCGAAGAAGCTCTCGAAGTCCGCGCCTTGCTCCAGCTGCGCGCCGAGCTCACTCGCGCCGTATCCGGTCAGCCAGCACAGGATCTCGTCGACCTCTTCCTTCGTCCGCCCTTTCTTCTCGACCTTGCTGACGTAGTGGGGGTAGACGCTCGCGACGCTCGTCCTGAAGATCCGATGCCCTGCCATGCCGGACTTATACCTCGCGCTGCCCGCAACGTACGGCCCAGTTGGCGTTGGAGGACGATCGACGGCGCGCCTTCGCGCGCGAGCTCGACGGCGTGGGCGTGTCGGAGCCGGAGCGAGTCCGTCCAGTCGCTGTGTAGGGACGGGCGCGGAAGCGTGGCCGCGGCAGCGCGGATCGCGTCGAGCACGTCAGGCTCCTCGAGGTACGAGAAGTGGTCGCACGCCACCGTAAGTTGGTTCGCGTCCGGGACCTGCGCGGATGCGACCGAGACGACAAGGTCGTTGGGGTCGTCGCCGAACGTGCCTCGCCCGACGCCGTCGACGAACGCGGGCCCGAAGCGATCCGCTTCACCGTCGGCCGTGCCGGCGACCGTCATCGCCGGCATGGGGAGGAATTGGCGGAGCATGGGCAGCGCGTCGTTGCCGGGGTACATCAGGAGCAGTCCGGCCGGCGGATCGACGCGAACGCGCGCCTCCCTTCAGTCCCCATCAGCGCGAGTCGAAGACGACGAGCCACTCGTCGCCGATCCGGACGAGAGTCGCCGGGTCCTTCCCAGAGCCGACAAGCGCGGCGCCGTCGACTCCCTGCGTCGGCTTGAGATCGAGGATCCGGACCTCATCGGGGGCCTCCGTCGGGGCGCGCGTGCGCTCGCGCTCGGAGACGTCATCCAGAAAATGCCTCTCGCCGCACTCTCGCTGGAAGCCCTCCAACTCGCGAAGCGAACCGCTCTGCCCACCCTCGACAGGGGTCCGCCGCAGGACCGGATCGGGCAGCAGCGTGTCAGGAACGATGCTCGCGCACCACGTCGCACTGTCCCCTTCGCGGAACGCCGCGATGGCGCGCTCCATGGCGGCGCGCACGTCGTCCTTCTCCGACCCGCCACAGCCTGCCGCGAGCACCACGCCGGCGGTGAGCAGAAGGACCGTGCGCACCGACACCGAGACCACGTCCGCATCGGCGCCCCGGCAACGCCACGCGTTCAGAGAGCCGCGCCGTCACCAGGGATCAGGCCGGTTTGCCGCTCAGGCGATCTTCGACCGGAACTCCAACCGGCAGTCCTTGAGGCTGCTGCTTGCGCATGCACGCGGTAGTCGCTGACGCGACGGGATCGTTAACGCTCTGCGCAAAATCCGACGGCGTCGACCGTGCTCGCGATTGAGACGGTCAGCCGATGAGGATCGCGATGATGCCGCTGGGCGCGGTCGGCGCGGTTGTCGGCGTCGCGGCCGTCGCTGATCCCTTGTCGGTTCCGATCGGGGGTGTGAACGGGACGGGGGCGACGAGGCCGTAGTCGTTGGCGCCGATGAGCACCACGACCGCCTTGGTGCTCTTGTGCTGCTCCGCGGAGGGCGCGGCGTCGGCCTGGGCCGGGCCTGCGGCGAAGGCGATCGCGAGCGCGGCGGCGGTGAGGGTGATCAGGAGTCTCATGACCCCAAGACGCCCGTGCGCGGGTCGTATTCCGCGTCAGGCGCCGTTATTGCTTCGATCGTTGATGCGCCCGACCCAGGCCGCCCTCGATCGTGTGGGCGCCGCCGCGGCGTGACACCGCTTTGAGCGCTTGCTGTGGAGCAGCGTGACTCAGCGCTTCGGCACCAGGATCTGCGCAAGGGCGCCGCTCGAGAAGCGCTCCTCTTCGACGACGTCGAGCTTCAGGTGCTCCTCCAGGTCCTCGAATGGGCTGCGGCCCGCGCCGATGGCGATCGGAACCGTCGTCAGCTGGTATTCGTCGACGAGGCCCAGGCGGGTCAGCGACTTGGCGAAGTCGGGACCGCCGTGCACCAGGACGGTTCCTTCGTCGTCCCGAGCCTTCAGGTCGGCGATCTCCGCGCTCAGGTCCCCGCCGAAGATCTCGACTGGTCCCCATTCCGCCTTCTCGAGGGTATGGGAGAAGACGGCCTTCGGCTTCTCGTTCATCGCGGTTGCGATCGGCCCCTCGGACGCGGCCCAGTGCGGGCCCATGATCTCGTAGCTGCGCCGGCCCATCGCGTGAACGCCGGCCTCATCGAGGGCGCGGCGGTTCCACTCGCCCGAGTCGTCGCCGAACCACTCGAACATCCATTCATGGGTCCCGTCGAGGCTGGTGACAAAGCCGTCGAGAGACATGACCATCTTGAGAATCACTTTTCGATCGGGCATGGCGATACAGACCTACCCGATCGCGTCAACTCATCGCTCGTCGATGATTCCCCCTGAGCAGGCTCGCGCGTCGCACCGATCGGTCAGCGTGTCCGAGGCTGCGGGAGTCAAGATCCCCCGCGCTGTCGACGCTGAGCGGCGGCATCCGAACCCACGGCCCCGAGCGGGCCAATGCTGCCGATCAGCCACTCGCCCGTCGCGATACGTCGCAGCTGCACGATCTCGTCGTTCGAGAGCGTGGCGGCCGCTCGGTCGCCGCTAACGGCGATTGCCTGGACCGTCGCGCCGAGGAAGTACACACGCCACTCCGGCGTGGCCCCCTTCAGCTGCTGGCAAGCGGTCCGGCTCATGTAGTCGGTGCAGGTCTGAGCGCTTGAGGCGAAGTGCCGCGCCCACTTGTCGGCGGTCTCCGCGATCGGCCCCCTCGCCCCCGACGGCGCGCCGGGGAAGCTCACGAACGCGACGATGCCGACGGACTCGCGGTCGAGCCGGCACCAGCGCGAGACGTCGCGCGGGAAGCGGTAGCTCAGGCTCGTCCGGCCGGCCGGCCAGAGCCGGAAGAGCGTGATCTCGCTCCGCGGATCACCCGGCGGCGCGGCGACGTTCGCGCCGCAGGTCGCGCTGATCTCAGCGCCGCTGACCGTTTCGAAGGTCTGGTTGCGCACAGGTGGAAGCAGCTGCACCGTCAGCACCCGTCCGTCGAGGCTGAAGCGCACGCCGTGTTCGACGTCGGTGGCGACGACCTTCTTGCCCGGCGGCGCCGCCGGCCGTTCGACGTCAGACTCGCGCGCGACAGTCGCGACGGTCGCGACGACCGCGACGAGGGCGACGACCACGGCGAGCGCCACCAGCCCCGGCAGACCGGTCGCGGGGAGGCCCGGCAGCCGCCGGCGATCGAAGACACGGGAGCGCGCATGCCTCTCGGTGTCGCGACCGTGCGCCCGGCGCAGCTCACGTTCGAGGTCGTCGAAGAAGTCGGTCATGGTGTCCGCCCTTCCAGCTTGCGCCGCAGGCTCGCCAGGCCGCGCGAGACGCGCTTACGGATCACGGCCTCGGACGCGTGCGTGGCGGCGGCGATCTGCTCGTACTCCTGCTCGTCGACCACACGCGCCTCGATCGCGGCGCGCTGGTCGGCCGGCAGCCGTTGCAGAAGCTCCACGACGTCGCCCTCCGCGGTCACCACGAGCTCGATCGCCTCATCGTCAAGCACGAACGGCGCCATCCCGAGCGCCCGGCGGGCGCGGTCCTCGACCCGCCCGTGCGCCAGCGTCCGCGCGAGCTTGTGCCGCGCGATCCCGTACAGCCAGCCGATGGCCGCTCCCTTGGCGGGGTCAAAGCGCCGGCGCGAGGCGAGCGCCGCGGCGAACGTCTCCGCGGTCAGATCGGCCGCCAGCTCGGCGTCGCCGGTGCGCCGCATGAAGAACCCGGCCAGCGGCCGCGCATGCCGCCGGTAGAAGGCGGCGAAGGCCTCCTGGTCACCCACCGAGGCGACCAACAGCTCCTCGTCGGAGACCATCATCAACAGATCATTGCCGGGACCGGCCGCGTTTGTGACCGAATCGCAAAGATGGCCTGTTCACGGGTGACCCGGGTCTGGTAGACCTGGCCTCCCCGCCAAGGAAGAGGCTTCGTGGCTCCTGTGTCCGAGACGTCGTTGACCCGCCGCGATGCCATCAAGGGCGGGGTCGGCCTGGCGATGCTCGGCGCCCTGCCGGCCAGCGCCGCCGGGCGCGAACGTGAGCGCGTGGCGATCATCGGCGCCGGTACGGGCGGCGTGGCCGCGGCCTACTTCCTCGCCGGGAGCTTCGACGTCGACCTCTTCGAGGCGCGGTCCAGGATCGGCGGCCACTGCGATTCGCGGGTCATCAAGCACCGGGGGCGGAGGATCACCGTCGATCTCGGCGCTCAGTTCTTCCATCCCGACACGCACCCGATCTACGTCACGCTGCTGGAGGAGCTGGGCCTCTACGACCCCGAGCACCCCGGCGCCGACGCCACCATGCAGGCTGCCGCGAGCCTGTGCGTCTTCCGGACGGCCGGGGGCGCGCCCATCTTCTCGTCGTCGAACCCGCTCTCGACGCCGGAGCATGCGATCGACTTCGCGACGTTCACGCAACTCGCGCGGCAGGCGGTCCTGTCGGACATGGCGTGGGAGATCAGCGTCGACGCCTGGATCGGCAGCCTGCCCCTGCGGCCGGCGTTCAAGAGGGACGTCCTGTATCCGTGGATCACGGCGACGATCGGGTGCAGGCGGCACGACGCGCGGCGAGCGTCGGCTCGGTCGATCCTGCAGACGTTCGCGCTGGCGTTTCCGGCCGACGTCCTCGAGGGCGCCACCACGTACACCTCGAGGATCGGCCTGCAGGGGAACCTGCAGCGCATGCTGAACCGCAGCCCGACGGTCCAGGTGCACCTCTGCACGCCTGCGCGGGCTCTGAGTCGCAAGCGCGGCGGCTGGTTCGTGCGGACGCCGGCGGGCCGGAAGGGGCCCTACCGGTTCGTGGTGTTGAACGCGCCTCCGCATGCCGGCCGCGAGCTGCTGCGTCCGCTGCCCGCCTTCGCCGACGTCACCGCGCTGCTGGACGAGTACCGGTACTTCGACTCACGCCTCGTGGTGCACACCGATCCGGCCTACATGCACCGCGATCGCCGCAACTGGGGGGCCTACAACGCCGGCGTCGACGGTCGTCAATGCGAGGGCAGCGCCTGGCTCGGTGCCCTGCAGGAGAAGAGCGTCCACGTGTTCAAGTCGTGGGCAACGCGCCGGCGCGCCGACCCGGAGCGGGTCCTCTTGGAGCGGCGGTTCAAGCACCCGTTGATCAGCCGCTCGACCATCAAGGCCGCACGCGCCCTGCGTCCGCTCCAGGGTCGGAAGGGCCTGTACTTCAGCGGCCAGTACACCACCGGCATGGACCTGCAGGAGTCGGCGCTCTACTCGGCCATGCAGGTGGCCGAGGCGCTGGCTCCCGGCAGCCGGACCCTGGCGTCGCTGGAGACGCGCCTGAGCGCGCGCGGACGCGCCGGCATCTCATACGACCTCTGAAGTGTCAGTCCGCGCGCAGGCTCGCGATCGTCGCCTCGGCGTCGGCGGCGACCCGGCGGACGATGTCCGCCGCGGGGAGCACATCGTGCACGAGCCCGGCGGACTGGCCGGTGAACGGCAGGTGGTCCTCACCCATTCCGCGAAGGAGCGCCGCGCGGAGGTCCGCGGCGACCCGGCCCGCATCGATCGACTCGGGATCGGCGCGGAGCCGCTCGGTGAGCGACGTGCGAAGCGCCCGCGGCTGGGCCGGTCCGCCCGGACGGTTGAACGGCGGCATGATGCGCTCGCTGTTGTCCACCTTGACGGCGTCCAGCGCGTCGGCCGCGACGATCCGGTCCTTCCAGGCTCCAGCGATCCGCATCTCCGTCGAAGCCAGGAACCGCGTGCCCATCGACACGCCCTGGGCGCCCAGTGCGAGAGCGGCGGCCAGGCCACGACCGTCGGCGATGCCGCCGGCGGCGACCACCGGGCGGTCACCGGCGACGTCGACGACCTGCGGCACCAACACCATCGTCGAGACCCAGCCGCCGTTCCCGCCCGCCTCGCCGCCCTGAGCGACGATCACGTCGGCTCCGGCGGCGACGGCCTCCTCCGCCTGCGCCCGGTTCATGACCTGCTGGATCCACAGGATGCCGGCCTCGTGAGCGCGAGCGATGAGGTCGCCGGGCACGCCGAGGTGAAACGAGATGCAGGCCGGCTCGAAGGCCAGGGTCGCCGCGAACGCTTCCTCGTCGAACGGGCGCGTCGTGTGGTTGATCGCGAACGGCGCCGCCGTGAGCTCGCGCAGGCGGTCCCATTGGCGCCGGAGCTCCCGCACGCTCCGGAGCGCCGTGCCGACGCTGCCCAGCGCCCCCGCGTTCGATACCGCGGCCGCCAGCTCCACCTGCTCCCACGGGCCGAAGGGCGCCGCGATGATCGGCACGTCGATCCCGAACACGTCGCACAGCCGCGTCCGAAGCACGCCCCGATCCTCCCACGTGGCGCTCCGCTCGACCACCGTGCTGCCGTCGCGTTCGTAGGATGCAAGGTCGTGGCGACGCTCCTCCCACCTCGATCCGGCGACGCCTCACCCGTGCGCGCGTAATGGGCGACCACCTCATCGTCCTGCACTCGGCGGTGCGGGCCTGCCCGGGCTACAACCGCCACGACGCTCCCTCGATCCTGATGGACGGCTCGTCGGTCGCGCGCGACACGGAGCACGGTCGCGCGATCACGGCGCAGATCACGCGCCGCCACGGGACGCTCGAGGAGGCGATCGAGGCGGGGGCATACGCGCTCGGCGCAGCGGGGTTGTCCAAGGGCATCCGCCGCCAGGCGCGCGCGGCGTGCGAGGACTACTTCTACAACCGGCTCAGCCTCACGCCGACCGACGCGCTGGGCGGACGCGAGAAGATCGAGGAGAGCCTCGAGCTGATGCCCGACGCGATGTACCGGGCGCTGGAGGACATCGTCGAGCTCGTCGTGGACGGCGACTACGAGGAGCTCCACGAGGTGTCCCGCGAACGGCTCGAGATCGAGGACCTGCGCCGGCGCGTCGAGGACGACTGCCCCGAGGCGCTGGTGCTGCCGCCGCGCGAGATCTACCGCGTCGAGGCCATCGCCAAGTCCGACGACCCGGAGGCACCGGGCTGGGCCTACTTCCTCGACCTGTGGACCGAGACCGGTCCGGCGCGCCTGCACATCGAAGGCGAGCTCGAGGAGTCGGGCGAGCGCTTCACCGCGACGCTGAACGACATCGTGCCCTGATCAGGCCGCGGCCTCGTCCGGCCTGCCGAGCCGCGCATGGGCGCGATCGCCGGCCCCGGCTCGCCGATCGCGCTGCTGCAGCTCCGCCACATGGGCGGCGCCCTCGCCCGCCGCGAGCCGGGCGCGGGAGCGCGGGCGACGCTCCCCGGCCAGGTCTGCGTGTTCGGCCTCGGGGTCGTCCCGGAAGCGGCCGCGGAGCCGGCGGTCCTGTCGGCGCTCGACGCGCTGTCGGCCACCGTGGCGCCGCAGCGCGCCGGCGTGTACCCCAACTTCGTCGAGCACGAGGCGGACGTCAGCGGCTTCTTCGACCCGCACACGTGGGAGCGCCTGCGCCGCGTGAAGGCGCTCTACGACCCGCAGGACCTCTTCAAGGGCAACCACCACGTCCCGCCGCGGGCCGAGGCCTGATTCACGCGGCCGGCTCGCCGGTGTAGAAGTCCGTCGTGCGCTTCCCCGCCGCCTGGGCCGCGGCGGGGTCGGTGCCCCAGGCGATGCTGGCCTCGACCCAGGCCTCGCTGGAGAGGCTGGTGAACTCGCGGCCCTCGTCGCTCGCCTGCCAGGCCTCGACGGCCTCGCGATCGACCGGCTCGCCGTCGCCTGAGAGGTACAGCGACATGCCGAGGAAGGCGCCGTCCCAGCCCACGCCCACGGCGCCCGGGCCGAACTGGCTCCACATGTCGTCGTCGACGTGCGCGATGTGCTCGAGCGCCAGCCGCGTGCCGCCGTCGGGCTCGGGCGTCAGGCGCAGCTCGATCCACGAGACCTGGCCGCCGTACTCCCACGTCGCGTCCACGCTGTGGGGTGGCTCGCAGCGCTCGATGGTGCCGGACGCGTTGCCCTGCAGCTCGTAGCGACCGCCCGGCCGCAGGTCGCCCGAGACCGGCAGGAACCAGCGCGGGATGCGCTCGGGGTTGGTGCAGGCGTCCCAGAGGTCCTCGGGCGGCGTGTCGTAGACGCGCGAGACGACGAGCGTGCGGGCCTCGCCGGCCTCCAGCGTCCGCGTGCCGATCCGGCGGTCGACGCTGCTGATCTCATGGGTGACGTCGATCATTCACTGGTCCTCTCATCGGTGTCGTCGCGGAGCCGGCGCTGCCGGCGCCCGCGGGCTATCTCGGTGGCGAGCGCGTCCAGGTGCGGCGTCCAGAACGCGCGGAAGCGGTCGAGCCAGGCGTCCACGTCGCGCAGCGGCTCCGGGTTCACGGCGTAGAGCCGGCGAGCCCCCTCGGGGCGCACCGTCGCGAACCCCGCCTCGCGCAGCACGCGCAGGTGCTGGGAGACCGCCGGCTGGCTGATCCCGAACTCGGAGCGGATGATCTCGGTGATCGCGCCCGACGAGTGCTCGCCGGTCGCGAGCAGCTCGAGGATGCGTCTGCGGACGGGATCGCCCAGGACGTCGAACGCGTGCACGCCGCGATCATATCACGGTTGACTTATATAAGCGTGTACTTGGAATTGGAATTCCCGACCGCTTCCCGGCGTTCCCGGTGACGAGACGATCCATCCCAGGGAAGGACGTGCGTCGTGTTCAAGGGCTATGCCAACGTCGTCGCCAGCCTTGCGCTGTTCGTCGCGCTCGGCGGTACGGCGACCGCGGCGGTCACGCTCGGACGCGACAGCGTCGGGGCGCGAGAGATCCGCGCGGACGCCGTCCGCTCCTCCGAGCTGCGCGACGAGGCCGTCAGGATCGCGGACATCGCCCCCGGCGCCCGGACGGCGCTGCTCGGCGACCTGCACGTCGAGGAGCGCGACCTCGAGTTCGTGGACACGTGCGCGGGCCGGGACATCACCGTCTGCCCGAACCACGCCGAGATGGACCTCGGAGGCGACGGCGGGGAGCCCGGCCGCAACTGGCTGGTCCAGGCCAAGCTGCAGATCGGCAGCGCACAGGGAGACGACGTGTTCACGAACCGGTGCGGGCTCGTGAGGGTCCGCCCTCAGGGATCGGCGGTGCTGCTCGACGAGGTCCAGTTCGAGGCAGGAGACGTCGAGACGATCGCGCTGAGCGGGGTCGTGAAGCGGCAGGCGGGCGACCCGACGATCGCTCTGCGCTGCACCGAGCAGCCGGGCACCGACGGCTTGCCGGGCTCGGCGGATGTGGTGAACACGAGCTTCGTGAAGATCACCGCGCTCGAGGTCGGCGCGGTGACGGGCCCGTGACGCTCAGCGCGGCGCGAGATCCAGCGTGCTGAGCACGGCGGCCAGGATCCGGTCCTCGCCCGGCAGCGCGGCCGTCTCGAGGTTCTTGGCGTACGGCAGCGGGACCTCGGCCATGCCCACCCGCTCGACCGGCGCGTCGAGGTCGTCGAAGCACGCCTTCTGGATCCGCGCCGCGAGCTCGGCCGACACGCCGTAGGACGGCCAGCCCTCCTCGATGCAGACCGCGCGGTTGGTCTTCGCGACCGACGCGGCGACCGTCTCGACGTCCAGCGGGCGCAGCGACCGCAGGTCGATGACCTCGGCGTTCACGCCGTGCTCGCTCGCCAGCTTCTCGGCCACCTTCAGCGTCCGGACCGTCGCGAACGAGTGCGCGATGAGCGTGATGTCGCTGCCCTCGCGCGGGATGTCCGCGCGGCCGATCGGGGTGATGAACTCGGGATCGAGCGGGACCTCGCCCTTCTCCTTGTAGATCGGGAGGTTCTCGACCACCAGCACCGGGTCGTCGTCGCGGATCGCGGCCTTCAGGAGGCCCTTCGCGTCGGCCGGCGTGGCCGGCGCCACGACCTTCAGGCCCGGCGTGTGGGCGAACCACGCCTCGAGCGACTGGGAGTGCTGCGCGGTGAGCTGGTTGCCGGCGCCGTTGGGCGTGCGGATGACCATCGGGCAGCCGACCTCGCCGCCGAACATCGTCCGCACCTTCGCCGCGTGGTTGACGACCTGGTCGATCGCGACGAGCAGGAAGTTGATCGTCATGATCTCGACGATCGGGCGCTCGCCGCCCATCGCGGCGCCGACAGCGGCGCCGACGAAGCCCTCCTCGGAGATCGGCGTGTCGCGGATGCGCTCCGGGCCGAACTCGCCCATCAGGCCGGCGGTGACCTTGTAGGAGCCCTCGAAGACGCCGACCTCCTCGCCCATGATGAAGACGCGCTCGTCGCGGGTCGAGCTCCTCGCGCAGCGCGAGGCGCAGCGCCTCGCGGTAGGTCATGCGCTCGGTGCCGGTCTTCGGTGCGTCGACGACCGCGCTCATGAGCCGAGCCCCGAGTCGAAGACGAGCTCCTCCTCGCCGAACGGGCTGCCGGGCCGCATGCGCGCGAACTGGCCGCCGCTGCCGGGGGCGTAGACCGAGCGGGCGAGCTCGCCCACCTCGGGCTCGGGCGACGCGTCGGCGAACCTCACGGCGGCCTCGACGCGCTCGTCGACCTCGCGGTCGACCGCGTCGAGCTCCTCGTCGCTCATCCCGTGCTCGCGCAGCGTCACCCGCAGGCGGGCGATCGGGTCCTTGGCCTGATGGGCCACGATCTCGTCCTTGGTGCGGTAGGCGAGGCCCGCGTCGGCGACCGAGTGGCCGCGGTAGCGGTAGGTGACGACCTCGAGCACGGCCGGCTCGCGCGACTCGCGGGCGCGCTTGAGCAGCCGGTCGGAGGCCTCGACAACCGCATCGAGGTCGTCGCCGTCGACGCGCTCGCCGTGCATGCGGAACGCGGAGGCGCGGCGGTAGAGGTCGGGCTCGGCCGAGGCGCGCTGGACGCTCGTGCCCATGCCGTAGCCGTTGTTGACGACGAGGAAGACGACGGGCAGGTTCCAGAGCGCGGCGAGGTTGAGCGACTCGTGCCAGGCGCCCATGTTGATCGCGCCGTCGCCCAGCTCGCAGACGACGGCCTGCGACTTGCCGCGGCGTACGAGCGCGAGGGCGAGGCCGGTAGCCACCGGGAGCTGGCCGGCGACGATGCCCCAGCCGCCGTAGAAGCCCTTCTCGACGTCGAGCAGGTGCATCGAGCCGCCGCGGCCGTGGGCGCAGCCGTCGGCGCGGCCGAACAGCTCGGCCATCACCGCCTCGGGGGATACCCCCCGCGCGAGCGCGAAGCCGTGGCATCGATAACCGGTGACCAGCAGGTCGTCCTCCTGCATCGTGTGGACGACGCCGACGGTGGCGGCCTCCTGGCCGGAGGAGAGGTGGCAGTAGCCGCCGATCTTGGCGGCCTTGTACTGGCGCTCGGACTCGGTCTCGAACACCCGGATGAGGACCATCTGCTCGTACAGCTCGCGCAGCTCGGTCGGCGACAGGGTCGCCGGCGCGTCGATGGTGGTCACGGGGTCTCCTCCTCGGTATCGAAGTAGTCGGGGTGCTGCTCGCGGATGGCGGGCAGCGTCGAGAGCACCATCCGCAGGTGGTGGCGCAGGGCGCGCCTCGGCCGCGTCGGGGTCGTGGTCGGCGACCGCGGCGACGACCGCGCGGTGCTCGGAGATCATCTCCATCAGGTAGCCGGGCTCGGGCAGGCTCAGCCGGCGGACGCGGTTGAGGTGGCCCTTGGCGCGCTGGCTGAGCGACCACGCGATCTCGTGGCCGCTGAGGTCGCAGAGCGCGCGGTGCAGGTCGTCGTCGAGGACGTAGAAGCGGTCGAAGTCGTCGGCCTCGCGGGCGGCCTCCTGGCGCGCGGATGATCGCCTCCAGGCCCGCGAGGTCCTGGTCCCGCGCGCGCAGCGCGGCGCCGCGGACGGCCGCGCACTCGAGCGCCTCGCGGACGAACTGCGCGTCCGCCACCGCGCTCTCGCTGATGCGGGTCACGAACGTGCCGAGCTGCGGCACGATCTCGACGAGCCGGTCGTCGCGCAGGCGCTGCAGCGCCTCGCGGATCGGCGTGCGGCTGACGCCGAGGAGGGCGGCCAGCTCGTTCTCGGAGAGCTGGCGGCCGGGCGCGAGCTCCGCGGACACGATCGCGTCGCGCAGCAGCACGTAGATCTGCCCGCGCGGGCGCGCGCGCGCGGTCGCGGGTGGCAGCGGTGAGGAGCGCCTCCATCTGCCTTGGATACTTGCATACAAGTACCCCTGCGAAACATAAAGACCCGAAGGCCGGGGGGTCAGGGCTCCTAGTTCGCTAGACTAATTAGCTGTGCGAACGACTTCTCCGCCCGACCTCGCCGGCCATCTGCGCCACACGGTCGTCCGGACCGCCCGGCGGCTGCGCCAGGAGGCCGGCGGCGAGCTCTCCCCTTCGCTGACCGCCGCGCTGTCCACCGTCGAGCGCCACGGCCCGCTGACCCCGAGCGAGGTGGCCCTGCGGGAGCGGATCCAGCGCCCCACCGCGACGCGCGTGCTCGCGCGGCTCGAGGAGGAGGGCCTGATCGGCCGCACGCCCGACCCGCAGGACCGCCGCTCGAGCCTCGTCGCCGTCACCACAGCGGGCCGCGAGCTGCTCGACGAGCTGCGGACCCGCAAGACCGCCTTCCTCGCCGCCCGGCTCGAGGCGCTGGACCCGGACGAGCGCGCCGCGCTCGCGCGCGCCGCCGACATCCTCGAGAGGATGCTCGCGGAGTGAGCGCCGGCGTACGCGCGCACCTTCGCGTCCCTCGCCGTCCCCAACTACCGCCGCTACTTCAGCGGCCAGGTCGTCTCCATCACGGGCAACTGGATGCAGATGGTCGCCGAGATGTGGCTGATGGTGCAGCTCACCGGCAACGGCGTCTCGGTCGGCCTCATCGCCGCGTTCCAGTTCCTCCCGATCATGCTCTTCGGCGCCTGGGGCGGCCTGCTGGCCGACCGCGATGTCCAAGCGCAGGCTGCTGACGATCACGCAGACGGCTGATGGCGGTTGCCCGCGATCGCCCTGTGGGCGCTGACCACCAGCGGGAACGTCGAGGTCTGGATGGTCTACGCGCTCGTGCTCGCGCGCGGCGCCGTCACCGCCATCGACAACCCGGCCCGCCAGAGCTTCGTGATCGAGATGGTCGGCGACGACCGCGTGGTCAACGCCGTCGCGCTCAATTCGGTCGATCGTCCACACCGCGCGCATCCTCGGCCCGGCCGGCGCCGGCGTCGTGATCGCGCTGCTGGGCGTCGGCCCCTGCTTCCTCATCAACGCGCTCTCGTTCGTGGCGATGTTCGTCGCCCTGCGCCGGATGGATCCCCGCGAGCTGCACACGCCGGAGGTCGCGGTCAGCGCGCGCGGCCAGCTGCGCGGCGCATTCCGCTACGTCGCTGCGGACGCCCGGCCTGCGCGATCCCGCTGGCGATGATGGTCGTGGTCGGCACGCTGTCCTTCAACTTCCAGGTGCTGCTGCCGCTGCTCGCGAGCTTCACCTGGCACGGCACCGCCTCGCTCTACACCGCGCTCGCCATGGCGATGGGCGTCGGCTCGGTGGCCGGGGCGCTGGCCGCCGGCGCGCGCGGGCGCGTCGGCCCGCGAGCTGCTGGTCGGCGCCGCGGCCGGCTTCGGCGTCGCCGATGCTGCTGGTCGCCGCCGCGCCGACGATCCAGCTCCAGCTGCTGGCGCTGATCCCGCTCGGCGCGGTGAGCGTGACCTTCGCCGCGGGCGTGAACTCGGTCATGCAGCTCGACGTCGAGCCCGGCATGCGCGGCCGCGTGATGGCGCTCTACTCCGTCGTCTTCCTCGGCTCGACGCCGATCGGCGCGCCGCTCGTCGGCTGGATCGCCGAGGTCGCCGGCCCGCGCGCCGGCCTGGTGCTCGGCGGCGTCGCCGCGCTGGTGGCCGCCGCCGGCGCGCGCGTGGCCTACAACCGCGTCAGGCCCGTGCGGGCGACGCGTCCGTGCGAGTCATCTTCACGGACGCGGACAGGTCGGCTCCGGCCGCGCCTCGGAACACGCCCTTGATCGGCGGCACGTCGGCGTACGCGCGGCCGTGGCCGATCTTCACGTGCGTCTCGCCGCCCAGCGTCCGGTTGGTCGGGTCGGCCGGGACCCAGACCGGCTCGCCCTCGGCCGGGAGCAGCGCCTCGATCCACGCGTGCGTCTCCACCTCGGCCGAGTCCTCGTCGCCGTTGGCCGGCGCCCACAGGTAGCCGGACACGTAGCGGGCGGCGATCCCGTTGCGCCGCAGGAGCAGCAGCGCGAGGTGGGCGAAGTCCTGGCACACGCCGGCGCCGGCCTCCAGCAGGTCGCCCACCGTCGAGCCCACGTAGGTCACGCCCGGCGCGGTACTCGAAGCGGTCGGGGATCACGTCGACGAGCCGGCGCACGGTGGCCAGCGGGCTCTCGGCGCGGACCAGGCCGACCAGCTCGTCGAGCGCGAGCACGTCCGGCTCGCCGTCGGTGAGCAGGAACTCACCCGCCGCGCCCCGGTACGGCGCCGCCTCGAGCTCGTCCCAGCCGCCTCGGGCGGGTCGTCGGGCGCCGCGGTCTTCACGCGCGCGCGCACGTCGATCGAGAGGTGGTCGTGCGGGCGCGAGATGCCGAACTCGATCACGGCGGTGCCGAAGTAGTCGCGGTGCTGGTGCAGCCGCGACTCCGGGTCGATGCGGACCACGAAGTCCTCGACCCGCTGGGTCGCCGTCGTCGCCGGACGGACCCGCAGCGCGTTCAGGTTGTCGGTGACCGTGCGCGTCGTAGCGGTACTCGGTCAGGTAGCGGATCGCGAAGTTCATCAGGCCGTGATCAGCCGCGCCGCCGGCGCCGCCGTGCCCCCAAAGTACCGCTGGCCGATGTCGGAATCGACCATCGCCAGCTCCCGCTGGACCGTCCCGAGCGTGCCCGCCAGCGCGTGGTCGGTCTCGGCGTCGCGGGCGCGGAAGTCGAGGTCGGCCATCAGCCGCCCGACGCGCAGCACGGCCGGCGAGCTGCGGTAGCTCGCGTCGGCGGCGGTGAGCGCCGCCTGCAGCGCCTCGACGGAGAATGCGACCGAGTCGGGGTAGTCGCGCTCGTAGAGCAGGAAGCGGGCCACCGGGCGCCGCGTTGGGCGGCGCCGGCACCGCGCGGCGGTAGGCCTGGAAGCCGCCGACCGCCTGCAGCAGCGCGAGCGCCTGGCCGTCGAGCGCGTGCTCCTCGGCCTCTGCGGCGTCGGAGGGCAGCGCCACGCGGAGCATCCGCAGCACCATGTCGCCCGCCTCGATCGCGGCGCCGGCCTGCAGGAAGGCGTGCGCCTCGTCGCGCAGCATGGTGCGGCTGGTGACGCCCCAGAACAGCGCGCAGCTCTCGCGCACGTACGCGTAGACGGAGTACGGGCCGCTGCGCAGGGCGGCGGACATGTCGCGCCGGAGCAGGCCGAGGTGGAAGGTGTTGATGGCCTCCCACATCTCGGCCGAGAAGACGTCGCGCACGGTGCGGGCGCCCTCGCGGGCGCGCGTGACGCAGTTCAGCACCGACGTCGGGTGCTCGGGGTCGAGCGTCAGCGCGCGCAGCACCTCGTCGCGCGAGGCCGGGCGTCTCCGGCGGCTCGCCGGAGACGATGTTCAGCAGGTGGTCCCAGCACAGCCGCACGCCGGTCGGGTCGTCCGGCCGCGCCTGCACGTCGGCGTGGAAGATCCCGTCGAGCATGCGGGCGGTGTGCTCGGCCCGCGCGAGCTGGCGGCCGATCCAGTACAGCTCGTGGGCGATCCGGGCGAGCATTACTGCTGCTGTTGCTGCTGCTGGTTGGCCCACTCGCCCTGGCTGAGCCCGGGCATGCGCGGCGGCGACCAGCGGTGCGCGGGTCCGTGGTCGACGTGGTCGCCGTCGGCGCCCTCGTCGAGCACCCAGGTGTCCTTCGACCCGCCGCCCTGCGACGAGTTGACGATCATCGAGCCCTCGCGCAGCGCCACGCGCGTAAGGCCGCCGGGCACGATCCGGATGTCGTCGCCGAACACGGCGAACGGGCGCAGGTCGACGTGGCGCGGGGCGAGCGCTCCGTCCGGGCCGGCGGTCGGCACCGTCGAGAGCCGGACGAGCTCCTGCGCGATCCAGCGCTCCGGCGTCCGCGTGAGCTCCTCGGCCTGGCGCGCGATCTCCTCGTCGCTCGCCGTCGGCCCGATGAACACGCCCTTGCCGCCGGACTCGCTGGTCGGCTTGACGACCACCTCGTCGAGCCGCCCGAGGATCATCGCCCGCTGCTCGGCGTCGGACATCAGGTAGGTCGGCACGTTGTCGAGGATCGGCTCCTCGTCGAGGTAGTAGCGGACCATCTCCGGCACGTAGTGGTAGATCGCCTTGTCGTCGGCCACGCCGGTCCCCACCGCGTTGACGATCGCGACGCTGCCTGCCCGGTAGGCGCGCATGAGGCCGGGGACGCCGAGCATCGAGTCCGGCCGGAACTCGAGCGGGTCCATGAAGTCGTCGTCGATGCGGCGGTAGATCGCGTGCACGCGCTGCAGCCCGCGGGTGGTGCGCATGTGGCAGACCGCGTCGCGGACCACGAGGTCGGACGCCTCCACCAGCTCCACGCCCATCTGGCGCGCGAGGAACGCGTGCTCGAAGTAGGCGGAGTTGAACGGGCCCGGCGTCCAGACGACGACGGTCGCCTCCTCCTCCCCGCCCGTCGGCGCCACCTGCGCGAGCGCGGTGCGCAGCAGCGCCGGGTAGTGGTCGACGGGCCGGACGCGGTAGTGGCTGAAGAGGCCCGGGAGCAGCCGCGTCATGGCCACGCGGTTCTCGAGCACGTACGAGATGCCGCTCGGGGTCCGGACGTTGTCCTCGAGGACCTTCCACGAGCCGTCGCCGTCGCGCACGAGGTCGCAGCCGGACACGTGGCAGTAGACGCCGCCGGGCGGCCGGATGCCGTGCGCGGCGCGGGCGAAGCCGGGCCGCGAGACGATCAGGTCCCACGGCACGAGCCCGTCGTGGACGATCTCGCGCCCGTGGTAGACGTCGTCGATGAAGTGGTTGAGCGCGCGGATGCGCTGCGCGAGGCCGCGCTTGATCGTCTTCCACTCGGCCGCGGGGATGATCCGCGGCACGAGGTCGAGCGGGAACGGGCGGTCGCGCACCGGACCGTCGGACTCGCCGGCGTCGAACGTGATGCCCTGCTGCATGAAGATCGCGTCGCGGCGGCGCCCCGCGGCGACGAGCGCCTCGGGCCCGAGCGCGTCGAGCGCCTCGGCCAGCGTGCGGGCATGCGGCCGCGGCTCGCCGCTCCCGTCGAGCATCTCGTCGTAGAAGCCGTCCTTGACCGTCAGCACTCGAGCATCCTCACAGGCCGGCCCATACCCCGCATTGTCCGCATGGAGCGCACCGGACGTGCATCATTCGCCCTCGTGTCGAGCCTGAGCATCTGCATCGCGGGCATCACCGGCTGGACGGGCGCCGCGCTGGCCGAGGGCGTGGACGCGGCCGATGACCTCGAGCTGCGCTCCGGCGTGAGCCGCTCGGCGGCCGGGCTCCAGGTGCGCGGCGCACCTGTCCACGCCACCGTGGCCGAGGCGCTCGAGGGCGTCGACGTGCTGATCGACTACACCTCGCACGACGCGGTGCTGGCGAACACGCTGGCCGCGATCGAGCGCGGCGTGGCCGTCGTGATCGGCACGTCGGGGCTCACCGCGGAGGAGTTCGGCGAGATCGACGCCGCCGCCCGCGACCGCGGCGTCGGCGTCATCGCCTCGGGCAACTTCTCGCTGACCGCCGCCATGGCGTCCGCCGGCGCGCTGCTCGCCGCCCGCCATCTGCCGTCGTGGGAGGTCATCGACTACGCGAGCGCGGGCAAGCCCGACGCGCCGTCGGGCACCGCGCGCGAGCTCGCCGAGCGGCTCGGCCAGGTGCGCGCGCCGGAGATCGAGCGCTCCGTGGAGGACACCGCGGGAGCCCGCGACGCGCGCGGGACCACGATCGGCGGGGCGCAGGTCCACTCGCTGCGGCTGCCGAGCTTCGTCGTCTCGACCGAGGTCGTGTTCGGGCTGCCGGACGAGCGGCTCTCGATCCGTCACGACGCGGGCGGCACGCCGGCCCCGTACGTCGCCGGGACGCTGCTCGCCGCGCGCCGGGCGCCCGCCAGCGTGGGCCTCGTTCGCGGGTTGGACACGTTGCTTCTCCGCGACTGACGGTACGCTCCGTAGGTTTGAGCGAGCTCGCCTCCACCATCCGCCGCTCGTTCCCCGCAGATCGAGGCGCGCCGGGCGTGGCCCGGCAGGCGGTCAAGGACTTCCTGCACGCCAACGGCTACGAGCCGCGGGCGCTCGCCGACGTGCTGCTCGCGGTCTCGGAGGTGGTGACCAACTGCGTCATCCACGGCTACCGCGACAGGCCGGGCGGGCAGGTGGCGATCGAGGCGAGCCGGACGGGCGACACGCTCATGCTCTCGGTCGCCGACGACGGCGGCGGCATGGCGCCGCGCACCGACAGCCCGGGCCTCGGCCTCGGGCTGCCGCTCGTCGGCCGCGTCGCCGAGCGCGTGGACATCACCTCGCAGGCCGACGGCGGCACGCTCGTGAGCATGTGGTTCACGCTCGGCGGTCCGTAGGCTCGACCGCCGGTCGATGCGATCTGTGACCGGCGGTCGGTGTTGACCCGCGCGCGAAGCGCCGATCATGCCCATATGCAGGAGATCATCCGCATCGTCGACTCGGACGAGAGCTCGCTGGCCGCACGCATCGAGGCCGCGCTCGCGGCCCTCGGCGGCGCGCCGAACGTGTCCCGGTTCACGCTCTGGTACACGACCCGGCCGCCCGCGTACCACGCCGTGCTCCGCGCCGAGGCGCCGCCGCAGTAGCGTTCGGCGCGCATGCGTCTGACCCCGTCCGACCAGGACAAGCTGCTGCTCGCCGTCGCCGGCATGCTGGCCCGCGACCGCCGCGCCCGCGGGGTCAAGCTCAACGAGCCCGAGGCGGTCGCCCTGCTCTCCTGCTGGGTCATCGAGGCCGCCCGCGACGGCCGCTCGGTGGCCGACCTGATGGACGCCGGCCGGCGGGTCCTGGGCCGCGAGGACGTCATGGAGGGCGTGCCCGAGCTGGTCGGCGAGGTGCAGGTGGAGGCCACGTTCCCGGACGGGCGCAAGCTCGTGACCCTGCACGACCCGATCGCATGATCCCGGGAGAACTGGTCAGCGCGCCCGGGGAGGTCGAGCTCAACGCCGGCCGCGAGACGGCGACCCTGCGGGTCGTGAACACCGGCGACCGCCCGATCCAGGTCGGCTCGCACTTCCACTTCGCCGACGTCAACGACGCCCTGTCGTTCGACCGCGCCGCGGCGACCGGGTTCCGGCTCGACGTCCCCGCCGGGACGTCGGTGCGCTTCGAGCCGGGCGCGGAGCGCGACGTGACGCTGGTCGCCCTGGCCGGCGCGCGGCGCGTGCCGGGCCTGAGGATCCGCGCGTGAGCCGGATCTCGCGCGAGCGCTACGGCGCCCTCTACGGGCCGACGGTGGGCGACCGCCTGCGCCTGGCCGACACCGACCTCTGGCTCGAGGTCGAGGAGGACCGCTGCATCGGCGGCGACGAGGCCGTCTTCGGCGGCGGCAAGACGATCCGCGAGTCGATGCTCCAGGGCACGCGCGTCGAGGGCGCGCCCGACCTGGTGATCACCAACGTCGTCGTGCTCGACCACTGGGGCGTCGATCCGCTGCGACGTCGGGATCCGCGACGGGCGCATCGTGGCCCTGGGCAAGGCCGGCAACCCCGACATCGCCGACGGCGTGCACCCCGAGCTCGAGATCGGGCCGACCACCGACGTGATCGCGGGCGAGGGCCGGATCCTCACCGCGGGCGGCATCGACTGCCACGTGCACTTCATCTGCCCGCAGATCGTCGACGAGGCGCTCGCCGCCGGGATGACGACGCTGATCGGCGGCGGCACCGGTCCGAGCGAGGGCAGCCGCGCGACGACGGTGACGCCGAGCCCGCGGGCGATCGGCGAGATGCTGCTGGCGCTCGACCCGTACCCGGTCAACGTGCTGCTGCTCGGCAAGGGCAACACGGTGTCGGCCGAGGGCATGGAGGCGCAGCTGCGGGCGGGCGCGGGCGGCTTCAAGCTGCACGAGGACTGGGGCACGACGCCGGCGGCGATCGACGCCTGCCTGCGCGTGGCCGACGCGAGCGGCGTGCAGGTGGCGATCCACACCGACACGCTCAACGAGGCCGGCTACGTGCAGTCGACGCTCGCCGCCATCGGCGGGCGGACGATCCACGCCTACCACACGGAGGGCGCGGGCGGCGGGCACGCGCCGGACATCATCGAGGTCGCCTGGCACGAGAACGTGCTGCCGTCCTCCACCAACCCGACACGCCCGCACACGGTCAACACGGTCGACGAGCACCTCGACATGCTCATCGTCTGCCACCACCTCAACCCGCGCATCCCGGAGGACCTCGCATTCGCCGAGAGCCGCATCCGCGGCACGACGATCGCCGCCGAGGACGTGCTGCACGACCTCGGCGCGATCTCGATGATCGGCTCGGACTCGCAGGCGATGGGCCGCGTCGGGGAGACGATCGTGCGCACGTGGCAGACCGCCCACGTGATGCAGGCGCGGCGCGGGGCCGCCGGCAACGAGCGCCTGCGCCGCTACGTCGCCAAGTACACGATCTGCCCGGCCGTGGCGCACGGGATCGACCACGAGGTCGGGTCGGTCGAGGTCGGCAAGCTCGCCGACCTCGTGCTGTGGGATCCGGCGTACTTCGCGATCCGGCCGCGGCTGGTGATCAAGGGCGGCGCCATCGCCTGGGCGCCGATGGGCGACGCGAACGCCTCGATCCCGACGCCGCAGCCGGTGCTCATGCGGCCGATGTTCGCCGGCGGCGGGCGCCTGGCCGCGCAGCGATCGCTGGTCTTCACGGCGCCCGGCGCCTCGGTCGACGGGCTGGAGGCGACGGTCGTCCCCGTGAGGGACACCCGCGGGCTGCGCAAGACCGACATGCCGCTCAACGACGCCCTGCCGGAGATCCGCGTGGAGCCCGACACGTTCCGCGTGTGGGTGGACGGCGAGGAGATCGTGCCCGACCCGGTCTCCGAGCTGCCGCTCGCGCAGCGGTACTCGCTGTTCTGATGGACGCGCTCGCGCTCCTGCTCGCCGACTCGCGCTTCCCCTCGGGCGGCTACGCGCACTCGCTCGGGCTCGAGCAGGCCGTCGAGGACGGGCTGACCGACGTGCCCGCCTTCGCCGCCGCGCGCCAGCGGCTGGTGGCCGCGGCCGACGCGCGGATCGCCGTGGCGGCACGCCGCGGCGAGGACCCGCTCGCCCTCGACGAGGAGTGGTGCGCGCGCTGCCCCAGCCCCGAGCTCCGCGACGCCGCCCGGCGGCTGGGGTCGCAGCTGCTGCGCTCCGCCGGGACGATCTGGCCCGACGAGCGGATCGCGGCCTACCGCGAGGCCTCGAGCGCCACGCCGCGGCCCGTCGCGCTCGGCGTCGTCGGCGCCGTCGCGGGCCTCGACGACGAGGCGGTCGCGCTGCTGGCGCTCTACGACGACGCCGCGACGGTCACGTCGGCGGCGCTCAAGCTGCTGCCGCTCGACCCGGCCGTGACCACGCGCTGGCTCGCCGAGCTGGCGCCGTCGATGCAGCGTGCGGCGCGCGAGGCGGCCGCCGACACGCGGCCCGTCGCCGACCAGCCCGCCCCCGCCGCGGTCGCCCTCGAGCTGGCCGCGGCGGTCCACCAGCGAAAGAGGGAGCGCCTGTTTGCCAGTTGAGAGAGCCCTGCGCGTCGGGATCGGCGGTCCCGTCGGCTCCGGCAAGAGCAGCCTGATCGCGGCGCTCTGCCGCGAGCTCGCCGACCGCCGCGTCGGCGTCGTGACCAACGACATCTACACGACCGAGGACGCCGAGTTCCTGCGCGCGACCGGCGTGCTCCCCGAGGAGCGGATCGCCGCGGTCCAGACCGGCGGCTGCCCGCACACCGCGATCCGCGACGACATCGCCGCCAACCTCGAGGCGGTCGCCGAGCTCGAGGAGGCCACCGGGCCGCTCGACCTCGTGTTCGTCGAGAGCGGCGGCGACAACCTGACCGCCATCTTCTCCCCCGGCCTGGCCGACGTGCAGGTCTTCGTGATCGACGTCGCGGCCGGCGACGACATCCCGCGCAAGGGCGGTCCGGGCATCGCGCGCGCCGACCTGCTGGCCATCAACAAGACCGACCTCGCGCCGCTCGTCGGCTCGGACGTCGAGCTGATGGTGCGCGAGGCCGAGGCGCGTCGCGACGGGCTGCCCGTCCACCCGCTGTCGCTCCGCTCGGAGCACGGCGCCGCGCCGATCGCGGCGTGGGTGCGCGACCGGCTCGAGGCGTTCGCCGCGCACGGCCACCTGCACTCCAGCGTCGAGGGTGTCCCCGACCACACCCACTGAGGCGTTCGTCGGCGTCGACCGCCGCGGCGTCACCGGGCTGCGCAACGGCGCCCGGCTCGCGCCGCGGATGGTCGCCCGCGGCGCGGTCGCGTTCGTCCCCACCCAGGCCGGCCCGCTCGACGGCGACCACGACGTCGTGCGGATGCACGTCGCGGCCGGGGCGACGCTGGTCACCGTCCCGATCGCCGCGACGCTCGCGCTGCCCGGCGCATCGCGGCTCGAGCTCGAGATCGTCGTCGAGGAGGGCGGCCGGCTCGTCCTCGACGACCCGCCGCTGATCGTGGCCGAGGCGGCCAGCGTCATCCGCCGCGTCCGGATCGAGCTCGCGGCGGGCGCCACCGCCGCCGTCCGCGACGTCGTCGTGCTGGGGCGCGCCGGCGAGGGCCGCGGCGCGATCGACAGCGAGACGCGGGTGACGCTCGAGGGCCGCCCGCTGCTCCACGACGCGCTGCGCATCGACGCCGCGCCCGCCGACCACGTCGCCCTCCACCCCGGCCACCGCGTGATCGGCACGGTCGCCCTGCTCGGCGAGCGCGACGAGCCGCCGCTCGCCGGCCCGGGCGCGCTGCAGCGCGCCACCGGCGCGGACCTCCCGGCGGTCGAGGCCGCGCTCGCGGAGACGTGGGCGCGGTTCAGCGGAAGCCGCGGCGGCTGAGCTCGATCACGCGCGCGGCGTTCGCCGGCGTCACGAAGTCCGGGCCGGTCGGGATCAGCTCGCCGCTCGGCGGGAACAGCAGGTGCCGCGCCCGCTCGGCGAGCATCACGACCGGCAGGTAGCCCTGCAGGTACGGCTGCTGGTCGACGGCGAAGAGCATCCGCTTGCTGCGCACGGCCTCCAGGACCTCCGGCGAGAGGTCGAAGGTCGCCAGGCGCACGTTCCGGAAGCCGCCGGCCTCCAGCGCCGCGAGGGCGGGCATGGCGCTGGCCGTCCCGAGCGTCATCACGCCGTCCGCCCCCTCGTTCCGGATCGCCTGGCCGATCCGCTGCTGGGCCTGGTCGAGATCCTGGACGTCGACGCCGAGCACCGTCGACCGCGCGCCGCCCGCGCGCATCCCGTCGGCGAAGCCGCGGCAGCGCTCGTCGAGGCCGGCGTTCCCCTGCTCCTGGTTCACGCACAGCGCGTTCTCGACGCCGGCGCGGGCCATGCGGCGGCCGCTGTCGCGACCGGCCCGGTACTCGGGCTGGCCCACGTGGATCGGGATGCCGAGGTCGCGGAACCGGTCGCTGCCCGAGTTGATCGATATGACCGGGATGCCCTCGCGCTCGGCGCGCCGGATCGGGGCGCGCAGCGCCTGCACGTCGGGCAGCGAGACGACGAGCCCGTCGAGCCGCGCGGAGATCGCCTCGTCGATGAGCTGGCCCATGCGGGCGACGTCGTAGCGGTCGGGCGCGCGGTAGGAGACGGCGACGCCGGTCTGGCGGCCCGCGTCGTCGATCCCCTTCTTGACGATCGCCCAGAACGGGTCCGAGGCCTGGCCGTGGCTGACCACCGCGATCCGGGCGGACGCCACGCGCAGGCCGCCTCCGCGGTCGGGCGTCGAGGCGGGGTCCGGTGTCTCCCGCTGCGGCGCCTCGCCGCTCACCACGAGGTCGGGCTCGGTGACCGGCGCGGCGTCGCCGCACCCGGCGAGCACGGCCAGGGCGAGCAGGAGTCCGAGCAGCAGCCTCATGCGTCCTCCTCGATCTCCGGCCGCAGCGGGATGCGGCCCGTCAGCCGCGTGCCCTCGCCGAGCGGGCTGTCGACCGACAGCTCGCCCTCGAGCGCCGCGAGCCGGTCGCTGAGCCCGCGCAGCCCGGAGCCGGCGTCGATGCGCGCGCCGCCGATGCCGTCGTCGCTGACCACGACCTCGATCTCCCGGGTGCGCTTGCGCACGCTCACCTTCGCCGACGTCGCGTTGGCGTACTTGATGACGTTCGTGAGCCCTTCGGCGGCCACGAAGTAGGCGGCCGCCTCGACGGGCGGGGCCAGCCGGCCCTCGAAGGCGAGGTCGCACTCGACGTCGAGCGGCGTGCGCTCGACGAGCACGTGGATGGCCGCCGCGAGGCCGTGGTCGGAGAGCACGGCCGGATGGATCCCGCGCGCGAGCTCCCGCAGCTCGGCCAGCGCGACGGCGAGCTTGTCGGCCAGCTCCTGCACGGTGTCCGCGACCTCGGGCTCGTGCTTGAGGCGCGCGCGCAGGAGCCGCAGGTCGAGCGCGAGCGAGACGAGCTGCTGCTGGGCGCCGTCGTGGAGGTCGCGCTCGATCTGGCGGCGGGCGTCGTCGGCCGCCTCGACGATGCGCCGCCGCGAGTGGCGCAGCTCCTCCAGGCGCGCGCGCAGGTCGGCCTTCAGGCGCTCGTTGTCGATCGCCAGCGCCGAGGCGGCGGCGGCCGCGTGGACGAGCTCGGGCGTGGCGTCCAGCTCCGCGTCGTGGACGATCGCGGCCACGCGGTTGCCCTCGCGCTCCACGGCCGTCCACGCGCGGCCCGAGCCCGAGGCGGGCAGGTCGACCTGGTGGCCGCGCTCGTCGACGAAGATCTGGCGGTCGGGCAGCCAGTAGGCGATGTTCAGCGAGCGGTCGCCGAGCCGCTCGGCCAGCATCTCGCGAACCGGCCCCTCCCCCGCCGCCTCCGAGCGCAGCAGGGCCTGGGCGAGCTTGCCCAGCAGGCGGCCGACGCCGTCCTGCACGGCGATCGACACCACGGCGGCGGCCGCGGCGAGCACGATCAGGGCGACGGCGAGCGCCGGACCGAGCCCCCACGGGCCGACGAGGATCTCGGTGTCGCCGGACACGCCGTCGACGGCGAGCAGGAGCGCCGCGACGGCGAGCAGGACCGGCGCGGCGACGACCGCCAGCCCGATGAGCGTGACCGGCAGCTTGAGCACGAGCATCGCGACGACGCGCCAGAAGACGCCCTGGCGGAGGGCCTCGAGCGCCTGCCGCCAGTCTCCCCGCGGCGCGCGCGGGACCGGCGGCAGGTGGGCGTCGAGCAGGCGGTTGGCCTGGCGGCGCTCGCCCTCGGCCAGCCGCCAGGTGAGCCGCACGACGGCGGCGAGCAGCGGCAGGCCGATCCACACGAGGCTGAGCACGGCCCCGACCAGCAGGCCGCCGCCGATCAGCAGCAGGTAGGTGAGGCTGTACGGCAGGCCGAGCGCGAGGTAGGCGAGCGTGCGCCCGGCGACGCGCAGGTGCTGCGGCAGGGCCAGCGCGGCGATCACCGGCGGCCCTCCACGAGCACGTTCCCGGTGCCGCTGATCGCCTGGACGGCGTACGAGGCGTCGTCGGAGCCCACGAGGTTGCGCACGCGCGCGGTGCCGCCGTCGCTGTTGGCGTCGACCCGGTAGCGGCCGGCCGGGACGACGGCGTGGACGTCGCCGCTGCCGGACCGCAGCTCCACCCGGTCGGGCGAGCAGTCCGCGGCGCCGCGGACGTCGCCGGACGCGGACGTGGCGCTGAGCTGGAAGCCGCAGAAGCCGTCGACGGCGATGCCGCCCGAGCCGGTCTCGATCCGCGCCGAGCCGTTCAGACCCGTGACGCGCACGCGCCCGCTCGAGGTCCGAACGTTGACCTGCACGTTGTCGGGCACGGCGATGCGGAACGCGACGCCGCACGTGCCGATCACCGTCTCCGGGCAGCGCGACGCGATCCGCAGCACGCCGCCCGCCTCGGCGCGGGTCACGCGCGGCGGCTTGCCGAACGCGAACCGCTCCGTGCGCTGGACGGTCACGGCGCCGGTCGCGCCGCCGGCGATGTCGACGTCGGCGGCGCCGACGTCGAGCTCGACGGCCGAGAGCGTGCCGATGACGCGGTAGGTGACGGGCCGGCTCTGGCTCGAGGCGGCCCACCAGATGCCCATCACCGCGGCGACGACGACGAGGACGAGCGCCGACGCGATGACGAGCCACCACCACGGGGACACCGTGCGGCCCGAGCCCGGCAGGAGGACCTGCAGGCGTCGGGCCGCCGGCTTCGCCGGGGCATCCTCGGTGATGCTCATCGGGGCTACCGTATCCGCCGCGCGGCGGCGCGGGGGGCGGTATCGCGGCTACGCGAGCGCGGTGCGCGCGACGCGCGCGGCGGCGCGGCGCGAGCGGCGCGGGCGGTCGCCCGTCGCGGCGCGCAGCAGGTGGACGAGCTCGAGGCTCGGGTAGAACGGGTCGGCGACGGCGCGGCCGCTCTGGACCGACACGGCGGCGCGGACGTCGCCTCCGGCGTAGGCGAGCATGACGTCGCCCTCCAGGGGGCGGGCGCTGTCGAGGGCCGCGAGGCGCTCGAGGGCGGTCGTGTCGGCGGTGGTGGCGGGGCGGAGGACGAGCGGGGAGGTCATGGCTTCTTCCTTTCTCGGCGGCGGCTGGTATCCAGTGTCGTGCGGCAGAGGCATAACTTCAAATGATCGTTCTTGATCCGCATGATAAAGTGGCCTTATGGACGATCTCCGTCTCCTGAAGGTGCTGCGCGAGGTCGCCCTCCGCGGCTCGTTCTCGGCCGCCGCCGAGGCGCTCTCCTACTCGCAGCCCGCCGTGTCGCAGCAGATCGCGCGGCTGGAGACGCAGGCCGGCGTCAAGCTCATCGAGCGCCAGCCCAAGGGCATCAAGCTCACGCCGGCCGGCGAGGCGCTCGTGCGCCACACCGAGCGGATCCTCGCCCAGCTCGCGCACGCCCAGGCCGAGCTGTCCGAGATCGCGACCAGCGCGCGCGGGCGTCTGCGGCTCGCGACGTTCGCGACCGCGGCCGGGACGATCGTCCCGCGCGCCGTGTCCGCGTTCCGGCATCTGCGCCCCGGCGTGGAGGTCGACCTGCACCTCGCCGACCCGCCGCAGTCGATCCCGGCGCTGCGCCGCGGCGAGTACGACCTCGTGGTCAGCGAGGAGGGCGGCTTCGAGGCCGACCCCGACCTCGCCGGGCTGGAGGTCGAGCGGCTGATGGACGACGTGCTCTACGCGTCGCTGCCCGCCGACCACCCGCTCGCCACCCGCCGCGCCATCTCGCTCACCGACCTGTGCGAGGAGGACTGGATGCTGGTCGGGCTGCGCGGCACCTGCGCGGACTCCAACATCGTCCTGCGCGCGTGCCAGCAGGCCGGCTTCGAGCCGCGCGTTGCGTACACGTCCGACGACTACTTCGCGATCCAGGGGCTCGTGGCGAGCGGCATGGGCGTCGCGCTCGTGCCCGGGCTGGCGCTGGCCAGCACGCGCGAGGACGTCGCGGTCCGCCCGCTGCGCGGCCGCCCGCCCTACCGCCGGATCGGCGCGGTGTTCCACCCGGACCCGGTCGGGCCGGTGGCGGTGATGATCGACTGCCTGCGCGATGCCGCCGAGGAGTACAAGCGGATGGCGCCGATGTCGGCCGTTGCGGCCTAGTGCCGAGATGGCGGAACGAGCTTGTGATCGGTGGGGTGCCATCGCCAGGTGTTCTCGAGGCTGAGGTGGGTTCCGCCGATCCAGCGGTCGATGCCGAGCAGTTCGACTCGGTCGGCCTTGCCGCGTAGGGTGCGCTCGCCGGCTGGGGTGAGCCGGAGCTGGAGGCGGGCGAAGAGCTCGTTGTCGCTGAGCGGGGGTGGCGGCGGCAGCAGGGTCCCGGCGTCGGTTTCGAGGAGTCTGTTCGCGCCCTGCCCGAGCGCGGAGAGGCTGCGGTAGAACGAGGTGTCGCCGAGGAATGGGGCGTCCTCGAGTCGTTGTGCGGCGACGAAGGCGGCCGGCGGCGTGCGGGCGCCGGCGTCGATCGCTTCGAGCGCGTGCCGTTCAGTGCGCGAGAGCCCGTTCGCCGGCGCCGGCAGTTCTTCGAGTAACCGTTGCAGTGCGGGTGCGAGAAACGGCAGATGAGAGGTCTCTTGCCTCGCCCACCCGACCAGTGCCGTGGGCTCCGGTGCTTGAAGAGCGGCCCAGGCGGCTGCCGCCGTCTCGAGAGCCGCGGGTTCCGCCTGTCGCCGTGAGGGCCAGAGCGTCTCGAGTTCGCGTGCGGTCAGCTCGCCGAGGCCGGAGAAGGAGGGCTTACCGGGGAAGGAGCCGATGACGATCAGCTCAGGCGCGGCCTCTGCCGTGAGGGCGAGCGTGAGCACGTCGAGGAGCTGCAGCTGGTCGTAGAGGTCGTGCTCGAACCAGAGCACGACTTGGGCGTCGTCGCGGAGCGCGTCGAGCAGTTGCTGGTCGCGGCGCTCGAGCGAGGAGAGGAGCGCCTGTCGGCCGCCCCAGCCGCAGTCGGCGAGGAAGCGGGCTCGTCTTCGCAGGAGCTCCCCTCGCGGCAGTGCCGGGATCGGCCCTTCGTGGAGGGCGTCCTGCCACGGCAGCACGGCGCCGCCGAGCGCGGTTCGGCGCAGCGTGTTGCCGGCGCTCTCGCCGTTGGTGACGTGCAGCAGCGTCGGCCGCATTGGTCGGATCCTCTCCTCTTAGGACCTCTAAGAGGAAAACGTGAGGTACGCCGCCGCGGCTGGGGGACCGCGACGGCGCCCTTCAATCACGTTGCTTCCGACCGAGCGACCGCCGGGGAGGAGAGAGGGAGCAAGCCGGGGCCGGAGCGTGTCCGAGTCGCCATGGCCCGTCCGTGGGCCTCGCCTCGGATATGTGTGGGGGGAACGAGGGGAATACTCCCAGCGCACAGGGGGTCGCTCGATACGGTCCTCCTGTCAATGTTGGTGCGGGAAACCGAACCCCCGACGTAAGGCCGCCTGTACCCTCGCTCGCGTGCACGTCCCGGTCATCGCCTGCCTGCACAACCTCGAGGACGCGTTCACGGGCCATGCCGGCCCGGCGATGCGGGCCGAGGGAGTCGCGCTCGACGAGCGGTTCCTGCGCGGCGGCGACGCCCTTCCGGAGCTCGACGGGATCGACGGCGTGCTCGCCCTCGGCGGCGAGCAGTCGGTCCGCGACATCGCGTCCGATCCGCTCCTGACGGCCGAGGCCGAGCTGCTCCGCGAGGCCGTCGCGCGCGGCGTGCCGGTGCTCGGCGTGTGCCTCGGCGCGCAGCTCCTGGCGCACGCGCTCGGCGGCCGCGTCGCGCGGCTGCCGCAGCGCATGATCGGGTGGACGCCGATCGAGCCGCTGCCCGCGGCCGCCGGCGATCCGGTGGTCGGGGCGCTGCCGGCCGGCGCCCGGGCCCTGCACTGGAACGAGGACGGCTTCGAGCCCCCGCCCGGGGCGGTCGAGCTGCTGCGGCGCCCGGGCGGCACGACGGAGGCGTTCCGCGTGGGCGACTGCGCGTGGGGCGTGCAGTTCCATCCGGAGGTCCATCCCGAAGGGCTCGACAGCTGGTACCGCGACGGCTACATGGAGCTGCCCGAGGCGGGCGTGACCGAGGAGCAGGCGCGGGCGGCCGACGCCGAGCACCTGCCGGGCCAGCCCGCGCTCGCCGAGGCGCTGTTCGGCGGCTTCGCGCGCGTGGTCGCCCGGCGGGCCGTCGCCGCGTGACGACGCTCGACTCGTACCCGCACCGGCTGGCGATCCCGACGCGCTGGAACGACAACGACGTCTACGGGCACGTCAACAACGTCGAGTACTACGCGTTCTTCGACACCGTCATCAACGCGTACCTGATCGAGTCGGGCGGGCTCGACATCCACGCCGGGCACGTGATCGGGCTGTGCGCGGAGTCGCACTGCGAGTTCAAGGCCGCGCTCGCGTTCCCGGAGACGGTGCAGGCGGGGCTGCGGGTGGGTCACCTGGGCCGCTCGAGCGTGCGCTACGAGATCGGGCTGTTCGCCTCGGACGGCGCGCCGGCCGCCGCCGGTTGGTTCGTGCACGTGTTCGTGGACCGCGCGACGCGGCGGCCGGCGGAGATCCCGCCGCGCCTGCGGTCCTCGCTCGAGGCGATCAGCGTGCCTCCATCTGCTCCTGATACTCCTCCGGGATGAGTTCGGGACCGGCCACCGCGCGGCGGCGCACGAACGCGCGCGTGCGGCGCGAGTGGTCGGCGGTCGCGCGCGGATGAACGTCGTTCGCGCGGTGTTGCTGGCGCCGGAGACGGTCGCCCGCATGGCGGCGCTCGTCGCCGGGTCGGCGGAGGAGCGCTGGATGCTCGGTCAGCCTCGCGACGTCCGCCGCTCGTTCGTCGAGAATGTGGTCGATCGGCCGGGCGATCCGCACGCCCAGGAGCGCTGGATGCTCCTGCAGCCGGACGCCGTGCGGGAGTCGTACGTGCGCGAGGTCCTCGACGCCGCGCAGTGACCGCTCACCGATCGAGAGTAGGCCGGTTGGTCGTCTGACGCGGCGGGTGGCGTCACACGTGGTCGCGGGCATAGGAATGACGTGCGGACCGGAACCCGGGCCCTGTGGATCAGCCTCATTGTCGCTGCGGCCTGCGCTTTCCCGGCCGCGACCTACGCCCAGGACGGCTTGGTCGCAAACGTGGTGACGTCAACGCAGACCGTCGCCCCGCCGCCCCCCGCGCCGCCGGCACCCGCCAGGCCGGCGGCGCAGGCGGTCACGCAGACCGTCGAGGCTGCCGCCGCTCCGGTCGCGCAGACCGTCGAAGCAGCCGCCGCGCCGGCCGAGCCCGCAGCGGCCGCCCCCGCCGAGCCGGTAGCCGCCGCTGTCGAGACCGCCGCCGCAGCGGCCGAGCCCGTCGCCGCCCCGGTCGCCAAGATCGTCGAGAGCGCAGCGGCACCGGTCGCCAAGACCGTCGAGGAGACGACCGAGCCCGTCAAGCCGGTCGTCGACACCGTCGCCAAGACCGTCGACAGCGCAGCGGCACCGGTCGCCGAGACCGTCGCGACGACGGCCGCCCCGGTCGAGCGGGTCGTCGACGAGGCCACCAAGCCCGTCAAGCCGGTCGTCGACACCGTCGCCAAGACCGTCGAGACGACCACCGCCCCGATCAAGCCGGTCGTCGACACCGTCGCCAGGACCGTCGAGACGACCACCGCCCCGGTCCGGCAGATCGTCGAGACCGCGACGGTTCCGGTCCAGCGCATCGTGGAGACCGTGACCGCCCCGGTCCAGGTCGAGACCGCGGCGCCCGCGCAGCCGGTCAAGACGAGCGACCGGCGCGTCCCCGCCGCGGCGCCGGCGCCGGCGCCGGTCGAGCAAGACGCGCGGACCACGCCCGTGACGTCGCCCGACGCGATCGCCGCGCCGGTCGTGACGACCGAGGCTCGCCCGGCCGACGCCCCCGCCCCCGTCGCCGTCGCGGCTCCGCGGACGGACGCGCCGGCGACGCCCGCACCGAAGAAGACTTCGAACCACTCACAGACGGAGGGCCGGCTGCCGGCCTCCCAAACCGCGCTGACGACGGGTCCGACACCTCAGCGCAGGGACGCGCACTTCGTGACCGTCAGCGCCTCGCGGCCGGCAGTCGAGGGCCTTCCTCCCACCGAGCCCGCGACGTCGCCGACCGGCAACGGACCCGCGGGCGGCATCGCCGTGCCCGGTCCCGCCGGCCCCGGCGCGGTGGCCGTGCTGCTCAGCGCGCTGAGCCTGCTCGCCGCGCTGCTCCTCCAACGCTTCCTCACCGCACCGGCCGGCTGGCGGCCGGTGCTCCTCTCCTCGCCGATCGAGCGGCCCGGCTAGCCCACCCCTGCGGTGGCCGGCCCCTGGCCGGGTGCGTCCGCGCGCCCGGCGCCATGAACACGCTCGATTTCTTTAGGAGAGACCATGAAACGCCCATCCGCCGCGCTGCTGGCGTGGTTGGTACCACCACTATTGGCGCTGGTCGCGGCCGCGCCCGCGAACGCCGCGGGCGAGCGGGTCGCGGACCCGGCGGCCGGCTGGCACGGCCGCGCCGTCAAGGACCCGCAGCCCGCGAAGCGGCTCGCCAAGACGACGTGGCCTGACGGCTGGTCCGCCGGCTCGGTCGGCCTCGGCACCGGATACGTGCGCGAGGGCGGCTCCCGTCGCGTTCGCCAGGTCCAGCGGCACCTCCGGCAACTCGGCTACCGGCCGGGACCCGTCGACGGGCTGTTCGGCCCGCGCACCCGCGCGGCCACCCGCTGGTTCCAGTACAAGCACGGCCTGAAGCTCAGCGGGCGCGTGAACCGCCCGACGCTGACGGTCCTGCGGGCTCGCGCCGGCGACAAGCCGCTGCCGACGCGGAGCCAGGCGACGACCCCGCCGACCAGCGAGCCGGCCGCGCCGGAGACCCCGGCGGCGAGCCCGCCGCCGCCCCCCGCGACCACCGCGGATGCCACGGGCTGGGACCCGATCCTCCTCGCGGTGCTGTTCATCCTCGGCGCGCTCGCCGTCGGCGTGCTCGTCGGCACCGTCGTGCCCGACCTGCTGCCCGGCCGTAGCCGCCGCCGCCCGGAGCCGGGGACGGCGATGGTGATGACACCGCCGACACCGCCGGCTTCCGCGCCGGTCCCCGACGCCACGCGCGTCCTCGGCTACACGACAGCCAACGGTGACCGCGAGACGGCCGACACGGCCGTGGCGACGCTGGCGCTCCGGTGCGCCAGGCGGGGATGGTCGCTGGTGGAGGTCGTCCGCGACACACGGGCGTCGAGCAGCCGTCTCGCCGAGCGGCCGGGGCTCGTGTACGCCCTCCAGGCGATCCGCGGCGGCGCCGCGGACGGTCTCGTGGTCGCTCGGCTCGGCGACTTCACGACCCGGATCGCCGACCTCGCCACGCTGCTGCAGTGGCTCGACGAGGCCGGCGCGTTCCTGGATGCGGCCGACCATCCGCTCGACACGTCCACCCGCCTGGGCAAGGCCACGGCGAAGGCCGTGATCGAGCTCGGCGGCTGGGAGCGCCAGCGGATCACGCGGAGCACGCGGGAGGACCTCGCGAGCGGGCGCTTCACCCCCCAGCCGCGGGTCGAGCCCGACGACCTCGTCCCGCAGATCGCCGCCATGCACGAGCGCGGCCTCTCGCTCCGGGCGATCGCCAACGCGCTCAACCTCGCGGGCCTGCCGACCCCGCCCGGCCAGCCGCGCTGGCAGACGACCGACGTGAAGGCCGCCACCGAAGGGAGGCATCGCACCTAGAGCACTCCAGCGCCATACTGGCTGCGTGCCCACTCCCGAGGACCTGCTCGCCGGGGCGCCGCTCGAAGCAGCGGTCGCCGCACTGGCGGAGCGCAACCACCACCACCTGGCCCAGATGAACGAGGCCGAGCGCGAGGACGCGATCGACCACTGGCGCCAGCTCGCCGTGACCGTGCTCACCGCCGCCGGCGCCGCGCTCCGGGACGGCCTGCCGGAGGACGGACGACGGGCCGGGCAGGGCGGTGATCGTGCTCGAGGACGCCGGTCCCGAGGAGATCGCCATCCACGCGAGCTTCTTCCCGCAGCTCGAGGATCTCGGCGGCGGCGAGGTCGGCGCCACGCCGGCGCAGGCCGCGGCGCTCGAGCTGCTCGAGCAGATCTCCGACGAGGACGATCCCGGCGCCGCCTGACATCGCGCCCGAGGGTCCCTGGCTGCGCCAGACCCTCGAGGAGATCGTCGTCCAGCTCCGGCGGCTGTTCGACCTCAGCGGCTGCGCGTTCCTGGTCGTCGACTGGGAGCAGCAGTACATCCGCCCGGTCACGGCCTGGTTCTCGTCGCCCGAGGTGCGCGAGGCGTTCGGCGCGGTGCTGACGCGGCCCTACGACCCCGAGCGCGCGGGCATCACCGAGGCGGCGATCGAGCGCGGCGCGCCGCTGCTCATGGCCGAGATCGCGAGCTGGCCGGGCGCCGACGCGCTGCACCGGCGGCTCGAGGAGCAGCTCCCGCCCGAGCAGGCCGAGCTCACCTGGGAGTGGTACGCGGCCTCCGCGCTGCTGGCCGTGCCCGGTGCAGGCGCCCGACGGCCGCATGCTCGGCGTCCTCGCCCTCGCCGCGACGGCGTTCAGCGACGAGGAGGTGCGCAGCGCGGGCGTGTTCGCCGACCTGGCCGGGCATCGCGCTCGACCGCTCGGAGCTGCTCGGCCGCGAGGAGCGCCGCACCAAGGACGAGCTCGATGCTCAACCGCGCGGTGCAGGAGATCGGCCGCTCGCTCGAGCTCGACGACGTGTACCGCGCGATCGTCGAGCAGGCCGCCGTGCTCAGCGGCGCCTCGAAGGTCATGCTCACCCGCCAGGAGCCGGCCAGCCGCGACCTGCGCGTCGTGCACGCGATCGGCTACTCCGAGCGCAGCCGCAGGGCGCGCTTCGCGGTCGGCGAGGGGATGATCGGCCGCGTCGCGCGAGACCGGCGAGCCGTACGTGAGCCGCGAGGCCGACCGCGACCGCTTCCTGGCTGGGTCGTCGAGGAGGAGCGGATCGGGTCGTTCGCGCACGTGCCGCTCTCGATCGGGTCGCGCCTGTTCGGCGTGCTCACCGTCGCCGACGAGCGCCCGGGCCTGTGCGACGAGGCGCTGCTCGCCCGGCTGGTGGCGTTCGGCCGCGCGGCGGCGGGCGCGATCGCCAACGCGCTCGACTTCGCGCGCGAGCGGCGCGTCGCGCTCGCGCTCACGCGCGGCTTCGTCCCCGGCCCGCTGCCGGAGCTCGAGGGGTTCGACGCCGGGCTCGTCTTCGAGCCGTCCGGCCAGGCGGCGGGCGGCGGCGACTTCTTCGGCATCTGGCGGCTGCCGGGCGGCGAGGTCGCGCTCCTGGTCGGCGACGTCAGCGGCAAGGGCATCGAGGTCGCCGCGATCAGCTCGATGGTGCGCTTCTTCATCGAGGCCCGCACGTACGGGACGCCGCCGACCCGGCCGAGGTGATGCGCCAGACCAACGCGCTGCTCCGCGGCCGCCTGCCCGGCACCACGTTCGTGCCGGCCGTGATGATGGTGATCGACGAGCGGCGAGGTCCGCTGGTGCAACGCCGGCCACACGCCGCCGCTGCTGGTCGCCGCGGACGGCCAGCGCGAGCTGCGCGGGACCGGCCTGCCGCTGGGGGTCGACGAGGAGGGCGGCTACGACGCGAGGAGGCGCCGCTTCACGGCCCGGCGACCTCATCTTCGCCTGCACCGACGGGCTGACCGAGGCGCGCCGCGAGGGCCGCCAGTTCGGCGACGAGCGGCTGCCGGGCCTGCTCGCCGAGCACGCCCGCGAGCTCGACCCGCCGCCGAGCTGGTCGCGCTGCTGCACCGCGAGGCGGAGGCCTGGGCGCCCAGGCTCGACGACGACATGGTCATCCTCGCCGCTGCGGCGGCGAGCGTGATCGAGGTCCGCCACGAGCCGCCCGACGGCCCGGCGGCGCGGGCGCTGTGGGCCGAGTACATGGCGCTCGTGCGCGAGCGCGCTCGGCGACGACTTCGAGCCCACGGAGCAGATCTTCGCCAGCGAGCGCGGCCTTCGGGCACCTGGCTGGTCGCTCTACGAGGACGGCGAGCCGGTGGCGCTGCGGCGGGCTGCGCGAGCTCGAGCCCGGCGTCGGCGAGATCAAGCGCATGTTCGTCACCGCCGCCGCGCGCGCCGGCGCGGCCACGCGCGCCGGCTGCTGGCCGAGCTCGAGGCGATCGCCCGCGCGGCGGGCCACCGCCGGGTCCGGCTCTACACGACCGACGTCCTGGCCGAGGCGCTCGCGCTCTACGCCGACGGCCGGCTACCGGCTCGATCTCGCACGCCACGAGGGCGACGCGTCGACTACTGGCTCGAAAAGACGCTGTGACCCGCTAGCGTCATCGGGCCCATGGCCGAGCAGATCTGCACCGTCGACGGCGACATCGAGGTCTGCTACGAGACGTTCGGCGACCCGTCGGACCCCGCGATGCTGCTGATGATGGGCCTGGCCACGCAGATGCTCGGCTGGCACGAGGACTTCTGCGCCGAGCTGGCCGAGCGCGGCTTCTTCGTCATCCGCTTCGACAACCGCGACGTCGGGCGCTCGCAGCGCATGGACGGCCGCGGTGCCGTCGGTGATCCAGCTCCTGCGGCGCGACAAGCGGGCGGCCAGCTACACGCTCGACGACATGGCGGCGGACGCGCGTCGGGCTGCTCGACCACCTCGGCATCGACGCGCGCGCACGTGCGTCGGCGCCTCGATGGGCGGCATGATCGCCCAGACGATGGCGGCGCCGGCACCCGGACCGCGTGCTGTCGCTGGTGTCGATGATGTCCAACACCGGCGCGCGCTGGAGCGGCCAGCCGTCGCCGCGGCTCTACCCCGTGCTGCTCAAGACGCCGCCGCGCGACCGCGACGGCTACATCGGAGCACGCCGTCGAAGTGTTCTCCGAAGATCGGCTCGCCCGGCTTCGCGCGCGACGACGAGGACCTGCGCCGGATCGCCGGCGTGAGCTACGACCGCGGCGCTGAACCCGGCGCGGCTCGCTCGCGCCAGCTCGCGGCGATCATCGCCTCCGGCGACCGCACGCCGCTGCTGCGGACGATCACCGCGCCGACGCTCGTCATCCACGGCGCGCAAGGACCGGCTCGTCCCGACCTCGGGCGGCCGCGCCACGGCGAAGGCGATCCCGGGCGCCCGGCTGCTGCTGCATCGAGGGCATGGGCCACGACCTCCCGCGCGACGCCTGGCCGCAGATGCTCGACGCCATCGAGCAGAACGCCGCGCGCGCCGGAGCCCCGCACGCCGGCGCGATGAAGCTCGAGACCTGGCACGCGCCGCCGGGCGACGAGATCCCCAACCACCCGTCGTTCCCGGTGCTGCTCTACCGCGGCGTCGAGGGCGCCGCCGCGGGGCCGAACGACTGCCGGGCGCTGTTCGCCGAGCACGGCTGGGGCGGCTCGTGGGTCAACGGCGTGTTCGACTTCCACCACTTCCACTCGACCTCGCACGAGGTGCTGGGCGTGGTCGCCGGCGAGGCGACGCTCGAGCTCGGCGGCCCGCAGGGCGCGGCCTTCGAGTGTCGCGGCCGGCGACGTGCTCGTGCTGCCCGGCGGGCACCGGCCACCGGCGCGCGACGCGCCGCGGCGCGGCTTCACCGTCGTCGGCGCCTACCCCGCCGGGCAGGAGGACTACGACCTGCTGCGCGAGGCCGACGACGCGGCGCGCGAGCGGATCGCGGCGGTGCCGGCGCCCGACGCAGGACCCGGTCGGCGGCGAGGGCGTCGCGGGCTGGCGCTGATCGCGTACCCGCCCGAGCTGCCGGTCAGCGCGCACCGGGAGGAGCTGCTGGAGGCGATCCGCGACCACCAGGTCGTCGTCGTCGCCGGCGAGACCGGCTCGGGCAAGACCACGCAGCTCCCGAAGCTGTGCCTCGAGCTGGGCCGCGAGCGGATCGCGCACACGCAGCCGCGGCGGCTGGCCGCGCGCACGGTCGCGGCGCGGATCGCCGAGGAGATGCAGGTGCCGCTCGGCGAGGACGGTCGGCTACGCCGTGCGCTTCCGCGACCGCTCGCGCGCGCGACACGCAGGTGCGGCTGATGACCGACGGCCTGCTGCTGGCCGAGATCCGGCGCGACAAGCTGCTGCGCCGCTACGACACGATCATCGTCGACGAGGCGCACGAGCGGTCGCTGAACATCGACTTCCTGCTCGGCTACCTGCGCGCGCGATCCTGCCCCCGCCGCCGCGACCTGAAGGTGATCATCACCTCGGCGACGATCGATCCGCAGCGCTTCAGCCGCCACTTCGGCGACGCGCCGGTGGTCGAGGTGTCCGGCCGCACCTACCCGGTCGAGGTCCGCTACCGGCCGGTCGAGGACGCCGACCGCGACCAGGAGGACGCGATCGCCGACGCCGTCGAGGAGCTCCAGCGCGAAGGCCCCGGCGACGTGCTCGTGTTCCTGTGCGGCGAGCGCGAGATCCGCGACACCGCGGACGTGCTGCGCGGGCGGCTGCGGGCCGGACGTCGAGGTGCTGCCGCTGTACGCGCGGCTGTCGGCGGCCGAGCAGCAGCGGGTCTTCCGGCCGCATCGCCAAGCGGCGCGTGGTGCTGGCCACGAACGTCGCGGAGACGTCGCTGACCGTGCCGGGCATCCGCTACGTGGTCGATCCCGGCACGGCGCGGATCAGCCGCTACAGCGCGCGGCTGAAGGTGCAGCGGCTGCCGATCGAGCCGATCTCGCAGGCGTCGGCCGACCAGCGCAAGGGCCGCTGCGGGCGCACCGTCGGACGGCATCTGCATCCGCCTCTACGCCGAGGAGGACTTCGACGGAGCGCCCGCGCTTCACCGACCCCGAGATCCTGCGCACGAACCTCGCCTCGGTGATCCTGCAGATGGCGGCCGTCGGGCTCGGGCGAGATCGAGGACTTCCCGTTCCTGGACCCGCCGGACGCGCGCCAGGTCCGCGACGGCGTCCGGCTGCTGGAGGAGCTCGGCGCGCTCGAGCGCGGCGGGGCGGCTGACCAAGCTCGGGCGGCGGCTCGCCGAGCTGCCGGTCGACCCGCGGATGGGGCGGATGGTGCTCGAGGCCGACCGGCTGGGCTGCGCCGACGAGGTGATCGTGATCGCCGCCGCGCTGTCGATCCAGGACCCGCGCGAGCGGCCGTCCGACAAGACCGCGCAGGCCGACCAGTCGCACGCGCGGTTCGCCGACGAGGACTCGGACTTCATCGCGCTACCTGAACCTGTGGCGCTACCTGCGCGAGCACCAGCGCCAGCTCTCGCGAACCAGTTCCGCAAGCGCTGCCTGGCCGAGTACCTGCACCACCTGCGCGTCCGCGAGTGGCAGGACCTGGTCGCGCAGCTGCGCGAGGCGGCCAAGGGCGTCGGCGTGCGCGCTCAACCGCACGCCGGCCGAGCCGGCCGACATCCACCGCGCGCTGCTGTCCGGGCTGCTCTCGCACGTCGGGCATGAAGGACGCCGGCGAGCGCGCGAGTACGCCGGCGCGCGCGGCGCGCGGTTCGCGATCTTCCCCGGCTCGGGGCTGGTCCGGAAGACGCCCGAGCTGGGTGATGGTGGCCGAGCTGGTCGAGACGTCGCGGCTGTGGGGCCGCACGGCCGCGCGGATCGACCCGAAGCGAGATCGAGCCGCTGGCCGGGCACCTCGTCAAGCGCACCTACAGCGAGCCGCGCTGGGACGCGCGGCGCGGCTCGGTGGTGGCGACCGAGCGGGTGACGCTGTACGGGCTGCCGATCGTCACCGACCGGCGCGGTGGACTACGGCCGGATCGACCCGGTGCTCTCGCGCGAGCTGTTCATCCGCCGCGCGCTGGTGGAGGGCGACTGGGAGACGCGGCACGCGTTCCTGGCCGAGAACCGGCGGCTGGTCGAGGAGGTCGAGGCGCTCGAGGCACCGCGCGCGGCGGCGCGACATCCTCGTCGACGACGAGGCGCTGGTTCGCGTTCTTCGACGCGCGCGTGCCCGACGACGTCGTCTCGGCGGCGCACTTCGACCGCTGGTGGCGCGACGCGCGGCCGACGACCCGGAGCTGCTCACGTACCCGCGCGAGCTGCTGGTGCCGCGAGCACGCGGCGGGCGTCGACCGCGCAGGCGTGGCCGGAGACGTGGAAGCAGGGCGACCTCGAGCTCGAGCTCAGCTACCGGTTCGAGCCGGGCGCCGAGGACGACGGCGTGACCGTCCACGTGCCGCTGCAGGCGCTCGGCGCAGCTGCGCGCCGACCGCTTCGAGTGGCTCGTGCCCGGGCTGCGCGAGGAGCTCGTGACGACGCTGCTGCGCGGGCTGCCGAAGGAGCTGCGGCGGCCGCTGGTGCCGGTGCCGGAGACCGCCGCGGCGGTGCTGGCGCGGCTGCGGCCGCGGCGGCGGCCGCTGGTCGAGGACATGGCGCGGCGGTCGAGCGCGGTCCGCGGCGTGCGGGTGCCGGTCGACGCGTGGGACTTCGCGCGGCTGCCGCCGCACCTGCGCGTGACGTTCCGGGTCGAGGACGACGAGCGCGGCGTGCTGGCCGCCGGGCAAGATCTCTGCGCGCCGTGCGCGAGCCGGTGCGGCCGCGGCTGCGCGCCGAGCTGACCGCCGCGTCGGCGCGGCTCGAGCGGACGCGGCTGACGACGTGGGACGTCGGCACGCTGCCGCGCGAGGTGACGCTGCGCGGCACCGGCCAGGCCGTGCGCGCGTACCCGGCGCTGGTCGACGAGGGCGCGACCGTCGGCGTGCGGGTGCTCGAGACGCCGGGCGCCGCAGGCGGCGGCGATGTGGGCCGGCACGCGCCGGCTGCTGCTGCTCACGGTCCCGTCCGTCGCCCGCTACGTCCACGACCGGCTCGGCAACGCCGCGCGGCTGGCGCTGTCCGCCGCGCCGCACGGCAGCGTCGCGGCGGTGCTCGACGACGCGATCGTGGCCGCGGTCGACGCGCTGATGGCCGAGGCCGGCGGCCCGGCCTGGGACGAGGCGGGCTTCGCGCGGCTGCGCGACCACGTGGCCGGCGCGCTGGCCGACCGGACCGCGGCGGTCGTCGCGCACGGTCGGTCGCGGTGCTCGACGCCGCCCGCGAGGTTCGAGCGCCTGCTCGAGCCGCTGACCGCGGTGCCGCTCCAGCCCGCGCGCGCCGACGTCCGCGCCCAGCTCGCGCCGGCTCGTCCACCCGGGCTTCATCGCCGCCACCGGCGCCGAGCGGCTGCCGGACGTCGAGCGCTACCTGCGGGCCGCCGCGCGCCGGCTCGAGCGCCTGCCCGACGCCGTCGCCGTCGACCGCGACCGCATGAACGCGATCCACGAGCTCGAGCGCGCCTACCGCGAGCGGCTGGCCGCGGCCCCGGGCGCGCGCCGGGCTGCGCGAGGTGCCGTGGATGCTCGAGGAGCTGCGCGTCAGCCAGTTCGCCCAGGCGCTCGGCACGCGCGGCGCCGATCTCCGCCAAGCGCATCCGGCGCGCGCTCGCCGAGGCCTCCGCAGGGGTCTGACCCCTTGAGTCGCCGGGACTCAAGGGGTCTGACCCCTCTGGGGTGGCACCCTTTGGGTCGTGAAGTCGTTGCTGTCCTGCCTGATCGCTGGCGTGGTGCTGCTCTCGGTCGCCGTCGCCGTCGCCGTCGCCGATGAGCCGAACGCGCCCGCGTCGCCGGCGGAGATCGTCGCCTACCGCGACTCGGGCGAGTGGGCGGCCGATACGACGGCTGTCGTCCGGCGCGCCCGCAAGGTGCTCGAGCGCCACCTCGACGACGCGCGGCCGGCGATCGTGCTCGACATCGACGACACGTCGCTGTCCACGTACCGCTGCCTGAAGGCCGCGGACTTCGACCGCGCGAAGGCCGGCTGCGGCGCCCGCACCGACCTCCCCGCGATCCCGCAGACGCTCCGGCTCTACCGCCTCGCCCGCGAGCACGGCGTGGCGGTGTTCTTCATCACCGGCCGCCACGGGTCGGCACGCAAGGCCACCGTGGAGAACCTGCGCCGGGTGGGCTTCACCCGCCGGCGCGGCCTGCACATGCGGCCCGACGACCAGCCCGCCTCACGCCGCGACGGCTGGAAGGCCCGCGTGCGGCGCTCGATCGAGCGCCGCGGCTACCGGATCGTGGTCAACGTCGGCGACCAGCGGAGCGACCTCGACGGAGGCCACGCCGCGAGAGCGTTCAAGCTTCCCGAATCCGATGTACGTGATCCGGACGGCCTGAAGCGGCTCGAGCACGGACAGCACGACCTCCTCGCCGCAGCCCACGCACGTCTTGCCGATCAGCGCGGTCTGCCGCACCAGGCTCGTGCCGGCCCGCCCGCACGAGGGGCAGCGAGAAGACGCACTCCACGAAGGCGCCGGTGGCCAGGATGTCGTCCGAGGCATCCATGCCCGAACCATCGTGCCACCCGACACCATGGCGCGGCAACCGCTCGACCTAGCCTCTCGTACTGTGCCGCGCCCCCTCGTCTGGACCCTCTACGCCGTCCTCGTCCTCATCTGGTCGTCACCTGGGTCACGATCAAGATCGGGCTCGAGGACATGCCGCCCCTGCTCAGCGCCGGCGTGCGGTTCGCGATCGCGGGAGCGGGGCTGCTCGTCCTCGCGAGGGTGCTCAAGAGGCCGCTGCGCACCGACCCGCTGCTGGCCGGCATCCTCGGCCTGCTCCCGTTCGCCTTCGCGTACGGGCTGATCTACTGGGGCGAGCAGTACGTGCCGTCCGGGCTCGCGGCGGTGCTGTTCGGCGTGATGCCGCTGTACAGCGCCGGGATCGCGGCCGTCGCGCTCTCCGACGAGCCGCTGCGCGCCCGGCTGCTCGCCGGGATCGGCGTGGCGATCGGCGGCCTGGCGCTGGCCTTCGGCGAGAGCGTCGCGCTCGGGCACGCGAAGTGGGCCGTGCTCGCGGCCAGCGCGTGCGCGGTCGCCCCGCTGGCCAGCGCGATCGGGAACGTGGCGATCAAGCGCCGCGGCCAGAAGCTCGACGCGATCACGCTCAACGGCTGGGCGATGCTCGGCGGCGGGCTGCTGCTGCTCCTGGTCTCCGCGCCCGTCGAGGACTGGGCGCACACGGCCTGGACCGCGCAGGCGGTCGGGTCGGTCGCCTACCTCGCCGCGATCGGCTCCGCCGTGCCGTTCGTGACGCTCACGATCCTGCTCCGCGAGCTGCCCGCGGTGACGATGTCGTACATCACGCTGCTGCTGCCCTTCGGCGCGCTCGCGTTCGGCGCCGCGCTGTATGACGAGCACGTCACGGCCGCGGCGGTCGGCGGCGCGCTGCTCGTGGCCACGGGGCTCCTGATCGCCCAGTGGCCGCGCCGCAAGGCCGCCCTCCCCGCCTGATACAACCGCGGCATGCATCGCTGCCGCAACCCGCTGCACTGCGTCGTCCCGCCGTACGTGCTCAACAACGTCGCGAGCCGAGGGAGCGAGAGCCAGCGCGCCTGGGCGCTGCGGACGCTGAGCGCGGACTCGACGATCCGCCACGCGCGCGCGGTCAACGCCAAGGCCCGCGGCCGGAAGGGCCCGCGGGAGGGCTACGACGCCCTCGCAGCGGCCGCCGGGGCCGGCAGGCGCAACCGCATCATCTGGAACGCGAGGCACTCGTGGGAGGTCACCGGCCTCAGGCGCGTCCGCGACGAGGACGACGGCCCGACCGGCGACGAGGCGGTCGACGAGGCCTTCGACGGCTTCGGCGCCACGTGGGACTTCTGGCAGGACGTCTTCAGCCGCGACTCGATCGACGACGAGGACATGCCGCTCAGGGGCGTCGTCCACTTCGGCGAGGAGTACCCGAACGCGTTCTGGGACGGCCGCCGGATGGCCTTCGGGGACGGCGACGGGGAGATCTTCCTGCGCTTCACGAAGTCGCTGGACGTGATCGGCCACGAGCTCGGGCACGGCGTGATCGAGGACGAGGCGGCGCTCGAGTACTGGGGCCAGTCCGGCGCGCTCAACGAGCACTTCGCCGACGTCGCCGGGGTCATGGTCAAGCAGCGCGAGCTCGGCCAGACCGCGGAGCAGGCCGACTGGCTGATCGGCGCCGACCTGCGCGGCGACGAGTTCGACGGCGACGCGCTGCGCTCGATGAAGGCGCCCGGCACCGCGTACGACGACGCCGCGCTCGGCAAGGACCCCCAGCCCGCCCACTGGCGCGACTACGTGCGCACGTTCGAGGACAACGGCGGCGTCCACATCAACTCCGGGATCGCCAACCGCGCCTTCTACGTGCTCGCGACCAACCTCGGCGGGAGGTCGTGGCAGGCGCCCGGGCACATCTGGTACGACGCCCTGCGCGCCCCGCAGCTCACCCCCACGGCCACGTTCCGCCAGTTCGCCCGGCTGACCCACCGGGCGGCGCGCCAGCGCTTCGGCGTCGGGTCCGACCAGGCCAAGGCCGTGCGCGAGGCGTGGGCCGAGGTCGGCGTGCGCTGGGAATGAGGATCGAGGTCCGCCAGCAGGGCGGGTTCGCGGGTCACATGCGGCGTCCCGCGCTGGTCGTCGAGACCGAGGACCTGGAGCCGGGCGTCGCGCGCGAGCTGGAGACGCTCGCGGCGGGCCTGCCCGCCGGCGGGCCGCCCGGCCGGGGCGCCGACCTCATGCGCTATGACGTGCTCGTCGACGACCACAGCGGTCGCCGCACGGCCTCCTACTTCGAGCCGGACGTCCCGCAGCCGGTGCGGGAGCTCCTACGCCTGGCCCGCGACGCCGGCCGGCACCAGCTCGGCGGGTAGCTCGCTCACCATGTCGAAGTGATCGTCGATCGCGGTGATCGCCAGCAGCCGCTGGACCGCCGTGGTGCCGCGGACGAACAGCAGCCGCCGCCGGTCGCGCCGGGCCCGCCGCTGCGCCGCCAGGAGGCGCGCGAGGCCGCAGGAGTCCAGGAACGACAGGCCCCGCAGGTCGAGCACAAGACACGGAGGGCGGGTGCCCTCCACCCGCTTCAGCTCCTCATCGAACGTGTACGCGTGCTCGAGATCAAGCTCACCGCGGAGCGCCACGCGCACCGCTCCGCCGGCGAGTGGCTCGATGGTCAGCCCGAAGCCTCGCATCGCCCTCTCTCCTTGTTCGTGTGCTGACCAGTTACCCGTTCGAACCGGGTTCACACCGCAGGTGCGCCGACGGCGCGACGCTGCCTGCGCCCGCCCGGAGCGAGCAGCGCCAGGAAGGCTTCCACGACCGCCGGATCGAACTGCGTGCCGGCGCCCGCGCGGAGCTCCTCCTGGGCCGCGTCGTGGCCCAGCGCGGCGCGGTAGGCGCGGTCGGCGGTCATGGCCTCGTAGGCGTCGGCCACGGCGAGGATGCGCGCCTCGACGGGGATCTCGTCGCCGGCCAGGCCGTGCGGGTAGCCGCGGCCGTCGATCCGCTCGTGGTGGGCTCGCACCCAGGCGCTGATGTCGCGCAGGTTCGCGTGGTCGAGGATCCGCGCGCCCAGCTCCGGGTGGCGCCGCATCTCGGCCCATTCCTCGTCGTTGAGCGGGCCGGGCTTCTTCAGGACGGCGTCGGCCACGCCGAGCTTGCCGATGTCGTGGAGCACGCCCGCGGCGCGGACGCGCTCGACGCGCTTCTCGGCGAGCCCGAGCGCGCGCGCGATGCCCTCGGCGTAGCTGCCGACGGTCTGCGAGTGGCGGGCGGTGCCCCCGTCGCGCAGGTCGAGCGTCTCGGCGAGCAGCATGGCGGCTGCGAGCTGCTCGCTGGCCGCCCCGCCCGCGTCCTCGAGCGTGCCGAGCAGGGCCTCGAGCGTCTCGGCGTGGTACGCGACGCAGCGGTCGCGGCCGAGGCGCTTGGCGCCGAACACGGCCCGGGTGGCGGCGCGCAGGAGCGCGGAGGCGGTCTCGGCCGAGGGGCCGCTGACCGCGATGCCGACCGAGGTGGTGACCGGCCACGGGAAGTCGGCGAAGGCGCGCGCGACGCCGGCGCGCACCCGCTCGCCGGCCGCCAGCGCGGCGTCCTCGTCGCAGCCCGGGAGCACGACGGCGAACTCCTCGCCGCCGAGCCGCGCGGCGAGGCCGCCGGCACCGGCCAGGACGCCGGCGAAGCGCCGCAGCGCCTCGTCGCCCTGGACATAGCCGAGCGAGTCGTTGACGCGCTTGAAGTTGTCGAGGTCGCAGACGAGCACGGCCACGGTGCCGGCCAGCTCGATCTCGGCGTCGATGTGCTCCTGCAGGCCGCGCCGGTTGCGCAGGCCGGTCAGCGGGTCGTGCTCGGCGAGGTGGCGCATGAGCTGGAGCTGGCGGGCCGACTCGACCGCGCTCATCGCGTGGTTGGCGAACGCGCGAAGCGCCTGCTGCATCTCGCGGGTGGGCAGGAGCCGGTCGCGCGGCTCGTCGGCCCACACCACGCCCTCGAGGCGACCCTCGCGGTCGCGCAGCGGGACGAGCAGCACGTGGTTCTCCCAGGCCGCCTCGCCGCGGCCGTTGATGCTGCTGAAGGAGGCGCCGTGCAGGGACGGGTCCACTCGGGCATGCGCGGCCGCGCGGTCGAGCAGGACGACGCCGTCGCGCTCGAGCGCCGGATCGAGCAGCGGCGCGACCGACGCCATCGGCACCGTCCCGAGGCGCCGCAGCTCCTCGTCGCTCATGCCGATCGCCGCCCGCACGGACAGCACCCCTTCGCCGTCGCCGTCGAGCGAGACGCAGACCTTCTGGAAGCCGAGCGCGTCGCGGACGCCGTCGCACACCGCGTCGAGCATCTCGTCGATCGTCCGGCGCTCGGCGAGCGAGGCGGTGAGCCGCAGCAGATGATCCACGGCCACGCGCTGACGCTCGGCCGCGGCGGCCTGCTGGGCGTGCTCGAGCGCGAGGGCGGCGTGCTGGGCGACGCCGACGAGCAGGTCGAGCTGCTCGTCGCCGGGCCGGTGGCCGTCGGCGGGCTCGTCGACCGAGAGGATCCCGAGGATGTCGCCGTCGGCGGACCGCAGCGGGACGAACAGGGCGTCCTCCGGATGCCAGTCACCGCCCGAGGCGGCGAGCTCGGGCACCCACGAGGTGAGGCGGTCCTGGCTCCAGTCGAAGCGGTCGTGCTCGATCAGATACGCGCCGCGGCGCTCGAAGCGCGGGTCGAGCAGCGGAGACCAGTCGGCCACGTTCGAGGTCTGGCCCAGCAGCGCCGTGCGCGCCTCGTCCGAGCCCTCGACGACCACGGTCTGGAAGTCGTCCCAGGCGGGCCGGTAGAGGTTCACGACGACGGTGCCGAACCCGAGGCACGCCTTCATCGTGCGCGCGACGGCGCGCAGCACGGGCTCGACTTCATAGACCGTCCGTTCCATCCTCCGTCTTATCGGCGAGTTCGCCATGATCAAGAGGGTGGAGGGATTCGAGCGGACGCGCCGGCGGCGCCAGGAGGTCCGTCGGCGGCGCTTCGCGGTGGCCGTCGTGGCCGCGCTCGCCCTCGTCGCGGGGATCGCGGTGGGCGCCGGCGGCGAGACCGAGAGCCCGGCGCCGCGCGACGAGCCGCAGGCGGGCGCGACGGCGGGCGGGCGGGCCGATTCCCGCCCTCCGGCCGTGGACCGGCTCTCGCTCGAGCAGCAGGTCGGCCGCATGGTCATCCTGCGCTTCGCGGGCACCGAGGCGCCCGGCTACGTCCGCCGCGTGCTGCGCCAGGGCCGCGCCGCGGGCGTGATCCTCTTCGGCGACAACGTGGCCGATCCGGTCCAGGTCCGGCGCCTGACCCGCAGCCTGCGCGAGGCCTCGCCCGGCACCGTGCCGATCATCTCCGTCGACCAGGAGGGCGGATCGATCCGCAACCTGCCGTGGGCCGAGCCGGAGCGCTCGGCGCCCGAGCAGCAGGCCTTCGGCACCGTGCGCGAGGACTCCAAGGCCGCCGGGCAGGACCTGAGCGAGGCCGGCATCAACGTCACGCTCGGCCCGGTGGCCGACCTCCCGACGGTCGAGGGCGCCGCGATGGCCGACCGGGCGTTCACGACGGATCCGGAGGCCGCGGTGGCGGCCGTCGCCGAGTCGGTCGGCGGCTGGCACGAGGCGAACATCGCCACGACGGTCAAGCACTTCCCCGGCATCGGCGGCGCCACGGTCAACACCGACGACGGCCCGGCCACCGTCGACCGCACGCGGCAGCAGCTGGAGGACGACCTGCGGCCGTTCATCTTCGCGCTGGAGATGGAGACGGAGTTCGTGATGGTCGGACACGCGATCTATCCCGCGCTCGACGCCGAGCACATCGCCTCGCAGTCGCCCGCGGTCGTCGACGAGCTGCTGCGCGGCGAGCTGCAGTACGACGGCGTGGTGATGACCGACTCGCTCGAGGCGTCGGCCGTGCAGGCGGTCACCGACGTCGAGGAGGCCGCCCTCGCGTCCGCCCGCGCGGGCGTGGACGTCATCCTCACCACCGGCCGCGGCTCCTACATCCGGGTCTTCCGCGCGCTGCTCGCCGAGGCCGAGCGCGATCCGGAGTTCCGCGACCGGGTGCGCGAGTCAGCCGCCCGCGTGCTCGAGGCGCAATCATCCCTGGATGGCTGAGCTCGGCGACATCGTCCCGTCCTTCACGCTGACCGACACCGAGGGCGTCGAGCACGTCGTGCCCGCCGCCGAGGCGCCGCCCGCGACGGTGATCCTCGAGACCTGCAACCACTGCCCGTACGTGATCGCCTGGAACCCGCGCCTGCGGGCGGTCGCGGAGGAGTACGGCCCGCGCGGCGTGCGCTTCCTGGCGCTCAGCTCGAACGACCCGGAGCGCCAGCCGGCCGACTCGCCGGAGCGGATGGCGCAGTTCGTGCGCGAGCAGGACTGGCCGATCCCCTACGCCTTCGACGGCTCGCAGGAGGTCGCCCGCGCGCTCGGCGCCGAGCGCACGCCGCACGTCTTCGTGCTCGACGGCGAGCAGCGCCTCGCGTACCGCGGAGCGCCCGACGGCGACCACGAGGATCCCGCCCAGGGCGCCGCCTGGCTGCGGGCCGCGCTGGACGCGGTGCTGGCCGGCGACGAGGTCGAGCGCGCCGAGACTCCCGCCCGCGGCTGTTCGATCAAATGGCGGGCCTGATGCGTACTTAGAATCTGCCGATGAGCCGCCGGGTGAACGAGCACAGCATCGCCCTGGCGCGCGAGTGGCGGCGGCTCTCGCGCGTGGCGACCTTCGTCGCCGTGCTCACCTCCCCGGCGCTGTTCATCTCGCTGTACTCGTACGCCGGGTGGCCGATGTTCTGGGCGCTGGTGGGCACGCTGCTGGGCGTCGCCGCCTTCCGCGGGCTGGTCGACGTCCTCGCCCACAAGCTGATCCCCGCGCCGGCGCTCTACGGCGCGGAGCAGGAGCTGCGCGAGGAGGACGTCATCACGCGGCGGCGGCTCTGGTACTGGCGCCGTAAGTACAAGAACCTCGTCCGGATCGCCGTCGTGCTCGGCCTCCTGACGCTGATCGCGATGGTCGTCAACGCGATCATCGGCGACGACGCGTCGGTCAAGGGCGCCCTGAGCTCGCTCGGCTGGGTGGCCGCGCAGTTCCTGCCCGTGGCGGCGATGTACCTGCCGATCATCTCGATCCTCTTCCTCGCGAACTTCCTGATCCTCTTCGGGCCGATGCTCATCCTGGGCATCCAGCAGATCAAGGCCTACGAGCCCGGGGACGCGGACTGGGGCGTCAAGCTCGGCGACGTCCGCGGCCAGGCCGAGGCGAAGGAGGAGATCACCCGCGTGGTCTCGCTCTGGCAGTCGGGCGAGGAGTTCGTCAAGGCCGGCGGCAAGCGCGAGCGCGGCGTGCTCTTCCTCGGACCGCCGGGCACCGGCAAGACGATGCTCTCCAAGGGCATCGCGACCTCGTTCAACTGCCCGTTCGTGACGATCCCCGGCTCGGGCTTCGCGCAGACCTTCATCGGCATGGACGCGGTGCTCGTGCGCTGGCTGGCGTGGAAGGCCAAGCGGCTGGCCGCCAAGTGGGGCGGGCAGTGCATCGTCTTCATCGACGAGATCGACGCCGTGGGGCGCCGCCGCGCCGCGCTGGGCAGCGGCTACGCGCCGCAGGGCGTGCCGACCGTCCACGACCACCTCTTCTACGGCCCGACCGGCGCGCTCACGCCCGACGGCGACCTCGTGCTGGAGACGCGCGCGTGGCGGGAGCGGATGTTCGAGCTGCGCGCCCCGCAGCCGCGCCAGGTCTACCCCGCCTTCTACAGCCGGGCGGCGGGGATCGTCCAGCACTTCATGATCCCGGGCGGCGGAGGGCAGGGCGGCGGGCTCGCGCTCAACCAGCTCCTGGTCGTGATGGACGGCATCGACGAGCCGCCGCTGATGAAGAAGTGGCTCACGCGCAAGCAGAACACGTTCCTCGACGCGCTCTACGTGATCCCGCAGCGGCTCTGGCGGCTGCGGCTCCGCCGCCGCCCGCCGAACCCGCGGCCGGAGCAGATCTACTTCATCGGGGCCTGCAACGTGGCGCTCGAGCAGCTCGACCCGGCGCTCACGCGGCCCGGCCGGATGGGCCGCCACATCTACTTCCGCACGCCCACCTGGGAGGACCGGCGCGACATCTTCGACCTCTACCTGGGCAAGGTCTCGCACGAGGAGGAGCTCGACACGGCGGCCAAGCGCGACGAGCTGGCCCGCATCACCAACGGCTACTCGCCGGCCATGATCGACCAGGTCTGCTCGCTGGCGCTCACCTACGCGCACGCCGACGGCCGCGAGCGCTTCACCCGGCGCGACCTGGTGGAGGCGATGACCACGGTGGAGGCGGGCGTGGCCATCGGCCAGCCGTACCCCAAGCACGAGGAGCGGGCCACGGCCATCCACGAGGCCGGACACGCCGTCTGCGGGCACCTGTTCATGGAGAACCGCCTCTCGACGCGGCTCTCGATCCGCAAGCGCGGCTCCTCCGGCGGCCACCACTGGGTGGCGGAGATCGAGGATCGCTTCGGCCACTGGCGCTCGGAGGAGGTCGGCGACCTCATCTGGGGCCTCGGCGCGATGGCCGCCGAGCACGTCTTCTACGGCCAGAACACGACCGGCGTGACCGGTGACGTGAACTCGGTCACCAGCCGCGCGGCGATGATGGTCGGCTTCCGCGCCATGGGCCCGACGCGCGTGGACCTCAGCGACCGGATCGATCGCGAGGACGAGCGCGCGGAGGCCGAGAAGACCATGGACGAGCGGTTCCAGCGGATCGGCTACCAGATCATGAACCGCTCGCCCGGCGGCGAGGAGCTCAACCCGTTCACGGCGACGCTGGCCGACGTCAACAAGCGGCCGCTGGTCGCGGGGCTGCTCGGCCAGGCGTTCGTCGTCGCCTACAACACGGTCGTCCAGAACCGCGAGGCCACCTCGCGGGTGGCCGACGAGCTGGTCGAGCACGGCGAGCTGTACGGCGACGAGGTGACGTCGCTGCTCGACGGCGTGGGCCTGCGCAAGCCCGACATCGACGTCCTCGACGAGGCGGCGTGGCCGGCGATCTGATCCCGCCCCCCTCGCCGGCGCGCCGGCCCGCCGACCCGGCGGCCGAGCCGCAGGCCACGGCGCAGCTCGAGCAGGCCGCACAGCTCGCGGCCGAGGCCGAGGCGCCTCCCCCGGCCCCTCGCCGTTCCGCAACCGCTTCGGCTTCGTGCTCGGCGCCCTCGCGGGCATCGGCGCGTGCGCGGCGGTCCTGGCCGTGGCGCTCTTCTCGTGGGGCGGCGGCGACGACGGACCGGAGCTGGCCGCGAACTGGTCGGCCTGGGAGCCGTCGACCACGCGCATGGTCGACGGCGCGGTGGACATCGCGGCCCACGTCGGGCCGAGGTACAAGCTCGACGACGGCAAGCAGCTCACGCAGGTCGCCGCCTACAGCCTCGCGGCCCAGGGGCTGGGCGTCGCGGTGCGCCCGCAGGAGGGCGCGCAGCAGTTCCTCGAGGGCGAGGGCCTGCTCTACACGCTCTCCGCGCTGCGCAAGGACGAGGAGACCGAGGCGAGGGACCAGCTGCTGCGGCGCGAGGCGCTCGAGCTCGCGCTCTACTCCTTCCGCTATCTCGACGACGTGACCATGGTCGCGGTGGGATTGCCGCTGAAGCCGCCGCCCGAGGCGGTTGCGGGAGAGCCGGCGCCGGAGCCCGAGCCGGGCCGGGTCGTGTTCTTCCGGCCGGGCGACCTGCTGCCGCAGCTCCAGGTCCCGCTCGCCGCGACGCTGGCGCCCGCGACGCCGACGCCGACGGCCCTGCCGGAGGCGGAGACGCTCCGCGTGTCGGGGCTGGTCCGGCGCAACGAGTTCGTCGGCACGCGCGAGGCGCTCGAGCCCGACCAGGACTACCTGGTGCTGGCCGTGCCCGAGACGGCCGAGTAGCCCGCGCAGTCCCGCACGGGCAGCCGCGGGTACTTCGGGTAGCGCTCCGGCTCGGTCCGGTGGCGCAGGCACATCGAGAAGGTCGAGCCGCGGCCCGAGCGCACGACCTTCTGGTGCTCGCAGCTGTCGCAGAGGCCGGCGTTCACCGCAGCCCGCGGTGGCCCATGCGGGCCAGGTCCTCGTGGTGCCGCGTGACCCGCTGCTTGACCGGATCGTCGTCGTCGCGGTTGTGGACGAGGCCCCACATCGCGTCGGCGACCTGCTCGGCGCTCTCGGGCGATGCGCGGTTGCGCATCTCGTCCACGAGGGCCAGCTCGAGCCGCTCGATCTTCTGCTCCGCGGTGCCCTCGCCGAGCGACGGGAAGGCCACGCCGCGCAGGTTCTCGTCCCACGCGCCCTTGACCATCGCGAACCGGTTCCGGAGGGAGATGGCGTCTTCTGTCATGCGGTGCGCGAGTCTCGCATACTCGCCAGCCCACGGTATGGCCCACGTATCGTGTTCGCGGAGTGAGCACCTTCGTCCGCCTCCTCGGCTTCCTGCGCCCGTACCGGGCCGGAGCCATCTGGTCCCTCGTCCTCGCAGCGTTCGCCATGGCGGCGACCGTGGCCATCCCGTTCCTGACCGGGCGCGGCATCGACGCGGTGACGCGCAGCGACCGCGGGGACGTCGAGCTGTACGCCGGCCTGGTGGTGCTGGCGGCGCTGCTGCGGGTCGTGCTGTCGGTGCTGCGGCGGCTGGTGGCCGGGCGCGTGTCGCTCGGCGTCGAGCTGGACCTGCGCAACGGGCTCTACGCGCACCTGCAGGCCCTGGAGCTGGGCTTCTTCGCCCGCCAGCAGACGGGCCAGTTGATGTCGCGCGCGACCGTGGACCTCGCGAGCGTTCGCTTCTTCCTCGGCTACGGGCTGGTCTTCATCGTCCAGAGCGGGCTCACGATCCTCCTGGCCGCCGCCGCGATGCTCGCGCTGCAGCCGGGCCTGGCCGCCCTGGCGCTGCTGCCGGTGCCGTACGTGGTCGTCGTGGCGACGCGCTACGGCTACCGCTCGCGGCCGGCGCTGCAGGAGGTCCAGCAACGGATCGCCGAGCTGACCGCCGACGTCGAGGAGAACGTCTCCGGCGTGCGCGTGGTGAAGGCGTTCGCGGCCGAGGAGCGCCAGCTCGACCGGTTCCGGGACAGCGTCGCCCGGGTGTTCGACCAGTCGATGATCGCCAACCGGATGCGCGCCTACTACAACCCGTACATCGGCTTCCTGCCGAACCTCGGGCTGGCCGTCGTGCTGCTCGTCGGCGGCCGGCAGGTGATCAACGGCTCGCTGACGCTGGGCGACTTCACCGCGTTCTACGCCTATCTGCTGATGCTGATCGCGCCGATGCGCCAGCTCGGCGTCGCGCTCGCGCTGTCACAGCGGGCGACCGCCTCCGGCGCGCGGATCTTCGAGCTGCTCGACCGCGAGCCGGAGCTGATGGCTCCGCCGGGCGCGCCGCCGCTGCCGCCGGGCGCGGGGCGCGTGGAGATGACGGGCGTGACGTTCGCGTACGAGGGCGCCCAGGGGCCGACGCTGCGCGACGTCGACCTCGTCGTGGAGGCGGGCACGACCGTCGCGCTGGTCGGCGCCACGGGCTCCGGCAAGTCCACGCTGGTGCGGCTGCTCGGCCGGCTCTACGACGTCACGGAGGGCTCCGTGCGGATCGACGGCGCGGACGTCCGCGAGGTCGACCTGCGGTCGCTGCGCGGCGCGATCGCCGTGGTCGACGACGACCCGTTCCTGTTCTCGGCCAGCGTGCGCGAGAACATCGCGTACGCGCGGCCGGACGCGACGGACGAGGAGGTCGTGCGCGCGGCGGAGCGGGCACAGGCGTCCGGCTTCATCGACGCGCTGCCGAACGGCTACGAGACGCGCGTGGGCGAGCGCGGGCTGACGCTCTCGGGCGGCCAGCGCCAGCGGCTCGCGATCGCGCGTGCGCTGCTGGCGGACCCGCGGATCCTCGTGCTCGACGACGCGACCAGCTCGGTCGACGCCTCGACCGAGCAGGCGATCAAGGCCGCGCTGCGCGAGGTGATGGCCGGGCGGACCACGTTCGTGATCGCGCACCGGCTCTCGACGATCGCGCTGGCCGACGAGATCGTCGTGCTCGAGGACGGCGGCATCGCGGCGCGCGGGACGCACGCCGAGCTGCTCGAGCGCAGCCCGCTGTACGCCGAGATCGCCGCCAAGGGACTGCCGGACCAGGTGTTCCTCAACCGCAAGCCGTACGAAGCGGCGGCCGGGCTGTGACGGAGCCGCGCACCCGGCGCGACGAGATCGTGCACCGCTGGCGCTCGACCAGCGGGCGCGGGCGCAAGCTGCGCGGCCTGCTCGTGCTGCTGGCCCCGTACCGCGGGCGGGTGTGGCTCATGTTCGGCGCGCTCCTGCTCAGCACCGCCGCCGCGCTGGCCCCGCCGCCGCTGGCCAAGCTCGCGATCGACGACGGCATCACGCCGGGCGACACGACGACGCTGACCTGGGTCGTCGTCGCCTTCCTCGTCAGCGCGCTCGTGTACTGGTTCGCGTCGTACGTGCAGACGTACCTCGTCGGCTGGGTCGGGCAGCGCGTGCTGCAGGACCTGCGGATCCAGCTCTTCGCCCACCTGCAGACGCTCTCGGTCGGCTTCTACTCGCGCCGCCAGGCCGGCGTGATCATCTCCCGCCTCACGAACGACGTGCAGGCGCTCGACCAGCTCGTCTCCGACGGCGTGGTCACGCTGTTCGGCTCCACGCTGACGCTGGTCGGCACGGCGGTGATCCTGATCATCCTCGACCTCGAGCTGGCGCTGCTCACGTTCCTCGTGTTCCCGCTGCTCGCGCTCGGGTCGTTCGCGTTCCGGATCGTGTCGGCCAACGCGTACCGGGCCACGCGCGAGAAGGTCGCCGCGATCACGGCGTACCTGCAGGAGAGCCTGTCAGGCATCCGCGTGGTGCGCAGCTTCGCGCAGGAGCAGCGCCACCTGGACCGCTTCGACGAGCTCAACGACGAGAACTACGACGCGAACATGAAGACGGTCAACCTCAACGCGGCGTACTTCCCGGCGGTCGAGCTGCTGTCCGCGCTGGCGACCGCGGGGATCCTGCTCTACGGCGGCATCCAGGCCATCCAGGGCGACGTGACGATCGGCGTGCTGGTCGCGTTCGTGGCCGCGCTGAACAACTTCTTCGACCCGATCCAGTCGCTGTCGCAGTTCTACACGACGTACCAGGCGGGCATGGCGGCGCTCGACAAGATCTTCGAGCTGCTCGACGAGGAGCCCGAGCTGCGCGACCGGCCCGGGGCCGTCGAGCTCGACCGCCTGCGCGGCGAGATCGCCTTCGAGAAGGTCACGTTCTCGTACGGGTCGGGCGACGCGCTCACCGACGTGGACCTCCACGTCCCGCCCGGCCAGACGGTGGCGCTGGTGGGCGAGACCGGCGCCGGCAAGTCGACCTTCGCCAAGCTCGTCGCGCGCTTCTACGACCCGACCGAGGGGCGCGTGCTCGTCGACGGCCACGACCTGCGCGACGTCACCGCCGAGTCGCTGCGCTCGCAGATGGGGATCGTGCCGCAGGAGGCGTTCCTGTTCAGCGGGACGATCGGCGAGAACATCGCCTTCGGGCGGCCCGACGCGAGCCCGGCGGACATCGAGGCCGCCGCGCGCGCCGTCCACGCCCACGAGTTCGTCTCCGCCCTCGAGCACGGCTACGACACCCAGATCGGCGAGCGCGGCATCCAGCTCTCGGCCGGCCAGCGCCAGCTCGTCGCGTTCGCCCGCGCGCTGATCGCCGACCCCCGCATCCTCGTGCTCGACGAGGCGACGGCGAACGTGGACATCCACACCGAGGGCCTGATCGAGGCCGGGCTCCGGCGGCTCCTGGCGGGCCGCACGGCGATCGTCATCGCGCACCGCCTCTCGACCATCCGCACCGCCGGCCGGATCGTGGTGCTCGACCACGGCCGGATCGCCGAGCAGGGGACGCACGACGAGCTGCTGGCCGCGGAGGGCGCCTACTGGCGCCTCTACCGCGACTGGGCCGAGCAGGCCGCGGCCTAGCCTGCATCCAGGCCTAGCTGATCTCGACGAGATCGACCACGAAGACCAGGGTCTCGTTCGGGCCGATCGGGCCGGACCCGGACGGGCCGTAGCCCAGGTCGGGCGGGATGACGAGCAGCCGGCGGCCGCCCTTCTTCATCCCGACCATGCCCTCGTCCCAGCCGGGGATGACCATGCCCGCGCCGAGCTGGAACGGGAACGGCTGCCCCGCGTCCCAGGAGGCGTCGAACTGCTGGCCGTTGGACCACGACGTGCCCACGTACTGCATGGTCAGCGTGTCGCCCGGCTTGGCGGCCGGGCCCTTGCCGACCTTGATGTCCTTGACGACGAGCTCGGCCGGCGGGTCGCCCTCCGGCGCGGGGACCTCGGGCTTGGCGTCGGTCTCCTTGGAGATGCCCTCGGCGAGGCCGTCGACGTCCGCCGCGGCGGGCGCGGGCTCCGGCGTGCTCTCGGCGCTCTCGGCGCCGCTGCCGCCCGAGGCGGGTTCGTCGTCCTCCCCGCAGGCGGCGACACCGGCGGACAGGACGAGGGCAAGCGTCAGGCTGAGCAGCTTCGTACGCATGGCTGAAGCTGCGGGGCAGGGACTCGAACCCCAACTACCAGAGCCAGAATCTGGCGTGCTGCCAATTACACCACCCCGCAGTGTGCGGCGCTCAGTATAGGACCCGGCTTCCATTCGCCGCATGTCGCGCTACCTTTGGCCGTCGATGGCGCTGTGCGGGCGCAGGGGATGGATGAGGACGCATGCCTGAAGGCGGGAACGGATCGATACAGCTTCTTGAGGCCGACCCCGAGCTGGCGCGGGGACTCGACCCCCGGCGGGTGCGCGAGGTCTCCCAGCGGCTCTTCGCCCGGTCCGTCTCGATCCCGCGCGGCAGCTGGAATCCCGGCCGTGCGTTCCTCGAGGGCAGCCAGCCGATCGGGCTGCTGGTGCTCGACGGGCTGCTGGTCCGCGAGGCGACGGTCAGCGATCACCCGTCGGCCGAGCTGCTCGGCCCCGGCGACCTGATCCGCGCCTGGGAGGACCGCGACGCCGAGGTGCTGCTGCCGCGCAGCGTGCAGTGGAGCGCGCTGACCAACGCGCGCGTCGCCGTGATCGACCACGCGCTGGCCGTGCGCGCCGCGCAGTGGCCGGAGATCTTCGCCTCGCTCGTCGAGCGCGCCGCCCGGCGCGCCGAGCGGCTGGTGATCATGCAGGCCATCGGCCACCTCACGCGGGTCGACGACCGCCTGCTGGCGCTCCTGTGGTGCCTGGCCGAGCGCTGGGGCCGCGTCGTGCCCGGCGGCGTCGTCGTGAACCTGCGCCTGCCGCACCGCACGCTGGCCGGGATGGTCGGCGCGCGCCGCCCGTCGGTCACGACCGCCCTCGGCCAGCTGATGGCGCGCGGCGACATCGAGCGCCGGCCCGACGGCGGCTGGCTGCTGCGCGGGCAGCCGCCGGAGCCACGCGCGGCGGACGAGCGCGGCGGCGGCGACGTCCGCCTGCCGCGGACCGCCAGCCTCTAGTCGCCGAGCGGCTCGCCCGAGACCATCAGCTCGCGGGCGCGGTCGAGGTCGTCCGAGCGGCCGACCGTCATCGCCCCCGCGACCTTCCCCCCGGACAGGTAGAAGATGGTGAACTCGCCGTCGGCGATCGAGCCGCGGACGACCTCCTCGTCCCAGTCGGCCGCCGGCCCGACGGACTCGAGCGTGCACCAGTCGGCGAGGTCGGACCAGAAGTAGGGGATCTCGGCGTACGGCTCGCGCGAGCCGAGGATGGCGCGCGCCACCGCCGCGCCCTGGGCGCGGGCGACCTCCCAGTGCTCGACCCGCATCCGGCGGCCGTGGACCACCGAGTCGTACTCGCAGGCGTCGCCGGCCGCCCAGACGTTCTCGGCCGACGTCTCGAGGATCTGCGAGCAGGCGATGCCGCCCGTGTCCCCCAGCTCGAGCCCGGCCGAGCGGGCGAGCATGATGTCCGGCGTCGCGCCGATGCCCATGACCACGAGGTCGGCGTCGAGCTCGCGGCCGCCCTCGGTGACCACGCGCGTCACGCGGCCGTCGGCGCCCTCGAAGCGCGCGAGCGTGTCGCCGGCCACCCAGTCGATCCCGTGCTCGCGCAGGACGCCGCCGAAGAACTCGCTGGCGGTCGCGCCGAAGCCGAGCGAGAGCGGCGAGTCCTCCTGCATGAGCAGCGTGCACTTCTTGCCCTGGGTGGTGAGCGAGGCCGCGACCTCGCAGGCGATGTACGAGCCGCCGATCAGGACGACGTTCTCGGCGCTCTCGGCGCCGGCGCGGATCGCGTCCGAGTTGCCGAGCGCGCGCAGGTAGTTGATGCCGTCGAGGTCGCAGCCGTCGACCCGCAGCCGCCGCACGTTGGCGCCCGTGGCCAGCACGGCGTGACCGAACGACAGCTCGTCCTTGCCGAGCTTCGCCGTGCGCGCCTCGGTGTCGAGCTTCATCACGCTGGTGCGGATCCGGAGGTCGAGCCCGTCCGGCAGGTCGAGGTAGGTCTCCTCGCGCGAGATCGCGCCACGCAGGTAGTCCTTCGAGCAGAAGGGGCGCTCGTAGGGCGGGTCGACGTCGCGGCCCGCGAGCACCACCGTGCCGTCGAAGCCGCCTTCGGCCAGCGCCTCGGCGCACGCGGAGCCGGCACCGCCGGCGCCGACGATCAGGACGTCCGCATCAGCCATCGCCGTTCTCCCCCACGAATGCTCGCGTGATGTCCTCCTCGAGACCCGGGTCGAGGACGACCAGCACCTCGTCGCCGGCCTCGACGACGGTGTCCGCCTTGGGCACGAAGCCGCTGCCGTCGCGCAGCACGGAGATGACCAGCGCGCCGTCCGGGAGCGACATCTCGGCGATCGGCTGGCCCGCGGCGGGCGCGCCGTCGGCGACCACCAGCTCGATGATCTCGAGCCGCTCCTCGGGCAGGTCGAGCAGGTGCACGAGGCCGTAGCGCGGCACCTCGTGCTCGATCAGGCGCAGGATCAGGTCGGTGGCGGAGACGGCCGGCTGGATCCCCATGAGCTTGAAGTGCTCGAGGTTCCGCGGGTTGTTGACGCGGGCGATGATCCGCTCGCAGAGGTACTTCTCCTTGGCCACCTGGCAGATCAGCAGGTTGTCCTCGTCGTCGCCGGTCACGGCCACCACGAGGTCGGCGCGCTGGATGCCGGCGCGCTCGAGCACCCACAGCTCGGTGGCGTCGCCGTACTGGACCGCGTGCTCGAGCTCCTGCTCGACGGTCAGGTAGCGGCGGCGGTCCTGCTCGAGCACGGTGACCTCGTGGCCCTTCTCGATCAGCTCGCGAGCCAGGTTCCAGCCGACCTTGCCGGCGCCGGCGATGATCACGTAGAGGCCGGCCATCAGGCTTCTGCCAGCGCGGCCTGCTCGAGCTGCTCGATCGCGATCTGCGTCGGGCAGATGGTCTGGACGCCCTGCTCGGAGTACCACGCGGCGCGCCGCGGGTCGAGCACGCGGGCGATCACCTTCGGGACCTCGAAGCGCTTCTGCGCGATCTGGGCCACCACGAGGTTGGTGTTGTCGCCGTTCGTGGAGGCGATGAAGACCTGCGCCTCCTCGATCCCGGCCTCGACCAGCGCGTCGAGCTCCAGCGCGGTGCCGATCGTGAAGCGCCCGCCGGCCTCCTCCCACGACTGGCCGAGCTCGACGTCGAGCCGCTCGTGCGAGAGCGGATCCTCGTCCAGCACTGACACGGTGTGACCGGCGCGCAGCGCCTTTGTCGCCACCGAGGAGCCCACCCGGCCCGCTCCGACCACGAGTACGAACATCGGCCGCGATCCTAGTACACGCCTCCGAGACCACGACCGGTTCTGGCGGGCCCGGCGACCGGCCGTGGTCGCGAAGACGTGTACTAGCGATCAGGAACCGGCAGATGGCCGGTCGGCACGTCGGCCGGGATGTCGGTCACGCGCATCGGATCGGTGCCCGCGCCCGGAGGCGCGGTGAGGATGACCCGGCAGGGGGCCTTGTTGACGACGTAGCGGGTCGTCTCCCCCACGAACGTGTCGTGCAGGCCCTCCTTGCCGCCGAGGAGCACGCCGCCGCGCTGCGGGTTCGGCTGCTCGGCGGCCAGGACGATCGCCTCGACGCCGCGGCGCTTGGCCTCGCGCACGATCGCCTCGCCTGCGCGGCGGGCCCGGACCACGGCCGTCGCCACCTCCACGCCCTCGTACTCCTCGCCCACCGCCTTGGCGCGGGCGAGCGCCTTGCGCGCCGCCTTGAGCTCGGCGTCGGGCACCGGCGTGTCGAGCGGCAGCGCCATCGGCACCTCGAAGATCCACAGCGCCTCGATCACGGCGCCGCCCTCGCCCTGGTCGTCGTCCTCCTCCGACGCGAGGCGGCCCGCCGTCTGGACGATGTCGTCGTCGAGCTCGCGTCCGAGGATCGGCACGAGGATCGAGCCGTACTCGGCCTGCGTGCGCTTGCGGGTCAGCACCTGCTCGGGGACGGTGATCCGCCTGAGCAGCGGCTTGTCCTCGGAGAGCCGGTAGTAGACGTAGACGAAGATCCCGAACGCCATCCAGCCGAGGCCGACCCAGCGCGCCCCCTCGTGGTAGACGAGCACGGCGACGAAGGCCAGGGCGCACAGCACCGCGCCGAGCGCCGCGGGCACCGGCAGCGAGCCGCGGCCGATGCGCACGTTGAGCGGCACCCGGTACGGGCGGTCGCGCTCCGGCTCGCGCCAGCGCAGGCGGCAGACCGCGAGGCAGACGATGGTGAACGCGGCGGTCGCCCCGAAGGCCGAGATGCCGAGCAGGAACTCGAGGTCCGCGGTGAGCAGGAGCAGCGTCGCCGCGATCGCGCCGATAGAGATGATCACCACCGGCGTCGACGTCCGCGGGTGCAGGTAGCCGATCCGCGACGGGATCTGCCGGTTCAGGGCGAGGTTGTAGCCCAGCCGCGAGACCCCGAGCATGGCGGCGTTGCAGGCCGCGGCGAGGATCGCCACGGCCGACACCGCGACCACGTACTTGAGCCCCTCGCGCAGCCACTCCTGCTGGAAGTCGGCCACGATGCCGAGCATCGGCGCCTCGATCCAGCCGGCCGGCCCGCCCTCCCCGATCCGCTCGACGGGCAGCGTCGCCGAGGCGACGAGCGCGATGCCGACGTAGGGCACGATCGCCGCCAGCATCCGCACGGCGATCAGCCGCCGCAGGCCGCGGCGCCCGATGGCGACCTGCCCGGCCAGGCCCGAGGACGCGTCGAGCCCGCTGAAGGCGACGAGCACCAGCGGGAAGGCGAACAGCATGTCGCCCATCGACGGCGTCCCCGCCAGCGAGCCGGGATCGCTGAGCACCTCCGGCTGGAAGAGGAAGACGAGGCCGAGGATGACGATCAGCACCTGCAGCGCCAGGTCGCCGAGGACGAGCAGGACCGCGCGGTTGTAGCGCGGCGCGTCGGACCCGCGGGCGTTCCACCAGGCCACGAAGGCGACCAGCGCGGCCGCCATGCAGAACTCCGGCGCGCCCGAGTCGAGCGCCGGCCAGAACACGGCCGCGTAGTCCGTGGTCGCGAACGCGCAGATCGCGATCAGGATCAGGTAGTCGAGGCAGATCGCCCAGCCGGCGATGAAGCTCACCAGCTCGTTGAACGCGAAGCGCGCGATCACCGTCGCGCCGCCGCGCTCCTGGTGCAGCGACGCGCCCTCGACGTACGCGAGGACGACGAGCGCGAAGAGCAGCCCGCCGGCCAGGAAGACGAGCCAGGTGAAGCCGAGCGCGCGCTGGGCGACGAGCCCCACGGCGAAGTAGACCGATGCGGCGACGAAGCCCTGGACGATCCCGAACAGCGCGGGCGCCCCGAGAGACTTTGAGAGCGGCTTCACCGGCGCCGCTCAGCGTACAAGCGCCCGGCCCCCGCCGCGACGAAGAGGACGCCGACGACCACGCCGAAGGCGATCGCGCCGCCGCCCTCGACGATGGTCCGGACCACGATCGCGACGCCGATGATCACCATCAGCGCCGACAGGACCTGGCTCGCGCTCGTCACCGGCGACGCTCCTCTGGACTGGACTCGATGATCACGCGGCACGGCCGCTCGGTCAGCACGGTCTCCAGCGTCTTGCCGAAGAGCGACGCGCCGGCCACCCGCTGCGGCAGCGGCAGCACGATCGCCGCCGCGCGCATGTCCGTGGCCTCCTCGATGATCCGCCGCCCCGCCTGGCCGGCGCGGATCTTCTCCTGGTGGCCGCTCACGCGGCGGCCGCCCTGGATCTTGGCCTGCTCGATCGCGGTGTCGGCGAGGGCCTCGGCCTCGGGCACGCTGGCCTCGATCGGCAGCGCGTTCGGCACGGTCACGAGCCCGAGCACGTGGATCCCCCGGCGGCGCCCGGCGGCGAGCTTGATCGCGGTGGCCATCACACGCTCGTCATAGCGCCCGTCGACCAGCGGCACCAGCACGGAGTCGTACTCGGCCTCGTGGTCGACCACCGGCTCGGCGATCGCGACCTTGTGGGTCGACACGAGGTCGAGCCCCTGCCGCTTGCGGTACGCGACGTAGACGAGCATGCCCAGCGTCAGCCACGCGAAGCCGGCCGCCGCGACCTTCAGGTCGAGGATGCTGATGACCAGGAACGAGAGCACCGTCCCGGCCAGGCCGAGCACGGCCAGCGGCGGCAGCGCGTGGCCCCGCACGTTCAGGCGGCCGGGGCTGCGGTAGGGCCGCGTGACGTCCGGGCGCGAGACCCGCAGGCGGATCAGCGCCAGGTGCGCCATCGAGAACGAGAGCATGGCCCCGAAGGCGTAGATCGCGCCGAGGAACTCGGCCTGCCCCGGGAGCAGGGTGACGCAGGCGATGCCGGAGAAGACGAGGATGCCGAGGTAGGGCGTGCGGAAGTGCGGATGCAGGCGCCGCAGGCCGTCGGGCATCTGCCGGTGCATGCCCATCGAGTACACGAGCCGCGACACGCCGAGCACGCCCGCGTTGGTGGCGGCCACGAGGATCGTCACGGCGAGCACGCCGACGTACAGCTCCGCCGCCCCCTGGATCGCCCCGAAGTCCATGTTGCTGACGATGCCGACGATCGGGTCCGACGCGTAGCCGCCGTCCTCCTTGGCGACGCCGAGCAGCGTGGTGCAGTTCTCGCCGGCCTCGTCGCAGCGCACCGGGAGCGCGGAGAGCGCCACCCACGGCAGCGTGAAGTAGATGGCGAACACGGCGATCATCACGCGCTTGATGGCGGCGGGGATCGTCTTGGCCTCGTCGCGGGCCTCCCCGGCCATGTTCGAGATCGTCTCGATGCCGGTGTACGCGACGGTGCCGATCGGGATCGCGATCAGGAAGTCGGTGAGCGTCGGCGCCTCGCCGAAGTAGCCGATGTTGCGGATCAGCACGTCGGCGTCGAGGACGAGGAAGACGCCCGCCACGACGAGCGCGAGCTGGCTCATGAAGTCGATGACGGCGAGCACGACGTTCACGCTCACCGCGTCCTTGACGCCGCGCACGTTGACCAGCGCGAGCACCACGATCAGGGTGATGCCGAGCACGATGTCGCCCGGCGGCGTGGTGAACCAGTCGAAGGCCACGCCGCCCGCGTAGTGGGCGGCGAAGAACGCCGAGATGGCGATCGTGATCACGTAGTTGAGCATCTGCGCCCACGCCGTGAAGAACGACCAGAACTCGTTGAACGCCTGCCGCGCGAAGAGCGACGAGCCGCCCGCCTCCGGGTACATCGCCGTCGCCTCGGCGTACGTGGTCGCGGTGCAGTAGAAGAGCGCGCCGGTGAGGATGAAGACGAGCGGCGTGAGCCCGAGCGCGAGCGCCGCCACGAGCCCCAGCGCGTAGTAGATCGACGACCCGACGTTCCCGTACGCGGTGGAGAAGAGCGCGTTCGCCCCGAGCACGCGCTCGAGGCCCTCCAGCCTGCGTCTCGCCATCAGTCGGGCACGCGGACGACGAGCACCGCCAGGTCGTCCTGGATCCCGCCGCCCTGGAACTCGAGGACCGCCTCGACGACGCGGTCCGCCAGGCCGCGCGCGTCCGCCCCGGCGGCGTCCGCGAGCACCTCGCCCAGCCGCTCGTCGCCGAACATGCCGCCTGCGCCGCGGCCCTCGGTGACGCCGTCGGTGAAGGCCACCAGCGCGTCGCCCGCGCCGAGCTCCACGACCACGTCGGGATGCGAGACCTCGGGGATGATGCCGAGCAGCGGGCCCCCGCAGGCCGCCGTCTCGACCCCGCCGCCGGCCCGCACGAGGATGGGCGGCGGATGGCCGGCGCTGGCCAGCGTGATCGTGGCGCCCTCGTCGCCGACCCGCATGCGGCCGTGCAGGACCGTGCAGAAGCGGCCGTCGTCGAGCTGGCGCAGGATCGCCGAGTTGAGCAGCCGCAGGACGTCGCCGGGGCTGTGGTGGTGCAGCGACTCGGCGCGCAGCGTGTAGCGGACCATCGCCGTCAGGGCCGCGGCCTCGGCGCCCTTGCCGCACACGTCGCCCACCACGAGCGCCCACTCGTCCTCGACCGGGAAGAGGTCGTAGAGGTCGCCGCCGACCACGGTGCCCTCGCCGCCGGCGAGGTAGCGCGCCTCGCACTCCAGCCCGGCGATCACCGGCAGGCTCCGCGGCAGCAGGCTGTCCTGCAGCGTGCGCGCGATGTGCCGCTCGCGCTCGTCCAGCCGGGCGTTCTCCATGGCCAGCGAAGCGATCCGGGCGAGGTCCTCGAGCAGCAGCTCGTCGCTCGCCGTGAACTCGCCCTCGAGCTTGCCGCTGACGTCGATGCGGCCGAGCTCGCTCCCGTCGCGGGCGATCATCGCGGTCGCGAGCCGGTCGTCGTCGAGCGCGACCACCTCGGCGTGCTGGGAGACCGCGACCATCTCGTCCGCCAGCCCCGGGCGCATCGTCGCCGTGGCGCGCCGCACCCCGATCAGCTCGCGGGCGCGGTCGGCGATCAGCTGCAGGCGGCGCTCGACCCGGCGCGTGCGGTGGATGGCCAGCGACGCGGCGGCAAGCGCGTCGAGCTGGGAGGCGCGGCGCTGCTCGGCGGCCGCCGACGCCTGCGCCTCCTCGTACAGCCGCGCGTTGTCGACGGCGAGGCCGGCGCGCAGGCCGAGGTCGCGCGCGAGGTCGAGGTCGGCCTCCGAGTAGCGCCGGCCCGACTCGGCCATGGTGAGCGAGAGGGCCCCGAGCACGCGGCCGCGCGCGCGCAGGGGTACGACGATCTGCGAGCGCGGCGCGATCTCGCGCATCAGCTCGGCGCCCACGTCCCCGGTCGTCTCGCGCGCGGACCGCACCACGGCCTCCGACTCGATCTCGGGCGTGAGCTTGACCTCGCCGGTCGCGAACGTCGCGCTCATGCCGACGCCGCCGCCCGCGGAGAGCGTGCCGCGCTCGCGCCACGCGCGCATCAGCGCCTCGCGCTCGGGGTCCTTGTGGGCGATGGCGACCGGCCGGCGGCCGCCCTTGCCCTCGAGCAGCTCGATCTTCACGTAGTCGGCCAGCTCGGGGACCAGCAGGCGGGCGAAGCGGTCGAGCCGCTCGTCGACGCCGAGGGCGGAGTCGAGCACCTCGCCGGCGCGCACGAGCAGGTCCTGGCGCTCGGAGGCGAGCCGCCGCTCGGTGACGTCCTGCACGACGACCACGGCGGCCATCATCGACCCGCCGGTGTCGCGGATCGGCGCGGCGTTCGCCTCGATCACGCGGTCGCTCCCGTCGGCGCGCGTGAAGCGGATCTCCTGCCCGCGCACGACCTCGCCGCGCGCGAGCGCGCGGCTGAGCGGCCACTCGTCCTGCGTGAGCGGCCGCCCGTCGGGGTGCGTGGCGTCGAAGCGCGCCTGCTCGATCCGCACGCCGGGCGTGACCACCGGCAGCCCGAGCTCGCCCATCCGGCGGTTCTCGAGCACGACGGTTCCGTCCGCGTCGGTGATCACCACGCCGACCGGCAGCTGCCGCAGGACGCCCTCGAGCCGCAGCTCGGCGGCCTTGCGATCGGTGATGTCGACGACGACGACGCCGACGCCGCTGATCTCGCCCGCGACCCGCGCGGGGAACCAGCTGGCGAGCACGTGGCGGATGCGGCCGGTGCCGGGATGCTGGGCGGTCAGCTCGCGCTCGGCCACCGGCTCGCCGGTCTCGAGGACCTGGCGGTAGATCGGGACGAGGACATCGGCCATCTCCGGCAGGACGTCCTCGAGCCGCGAGCCGAGGTGGGCCTCTCGCGGGCGCCCGTTGATGGCGGCCAGCGCGGCGTTGATGCGGATGAAGCGCAGATCCGTGTCGACGAACGCGAGACCGACCGGCGCGCCCTCACCGACGACATCGAACAGCGCACTGGCCTCGCTCGCCGACACCCCGCACCAACATTACAGGCGGGCGGGGCGTCGGAAGCCAGGCGATGCGCTAGGCGATCAGCGGGATGATCAAGAGGGCGACGATGTTCGCCACCTTGATCATCGGGTTGATGGCGGGGCCGGCGGTGTCCTTGAACGGGTCGCCGACGGTGTCGCCGGTCACCGACGCGGCGTGCGCGTCGGAGCCCTTGCCGCCGAACGCGCCGTCCTCGATCAGCTTCTTCGCGTTGTCCCAGGCGCCGCCGCCGGCCGTCATGAAGATGGCCATGAAGAGGCCGACGACGATGACGCCGATCAGCAGGCCGCCGAGCGCCTGCGCCGAGAGGACGCCGACGATGACGGTGACCACGATCGGGATCAGCGACGGGATGATCATCTCGCGCTGGGCGGAGCGGGTCACGATGTCCACGCACTGGCCGTACTCCGGCTTCTCGGTGCCGTCCATGATCCCGGGGTGCTCGCGGAACTGGCGGCGCACCTCCTCGACGACGGCCTGGCCGGCGCGGCCGACCGCCTCCATCGAGAGCGCGGCGAACAGGTAGACCATCATGCCGCCGATGATCAGGCCGATGAGCACGTCGGGGTTGTCGATGCCGAACGTGACGACGCCGCCGACCTCCTCCTCGAGCTCGATCTTGAACGCGGCGAACAGCACCAGGGCGGCGAGCGCGGCGGAGCCGATCGCGTAGCCCTTGGTGACGGCCTTGGTCGTGTTGCCGACCGCGTCGAGCGGGTCGGTGACGTTGCGGACGTCCTCCGGCATGTTCGCCATCTCGGCGATGCCGCCGGCGTTGTCGGTGATCGGACCGAAGGCGTCGAGCGCGACGATCAGGCCGGTCAGCGAGAGCTGGGCCATGACGGCCACGCCGATGCCGAACACGCCGGCCAGCTCGTACGAGAGGAAGATGCCGAGCACGATCACCAGCGCGGGCAGCGCGGTGGCCTGCAGGCCCTGCGCGAGGCCCTGGATGATGTTCGTCGCGTGGCCGGTGACCGACGCCTTGGCCGTGCTCTTCACCGGGCTGAAGCGGGTCGACGTGTAGAAGTCGGTGATGACGAACAGCAGCGCCGTCACACCCAGGCCGATCAGCGAGCAGAGGTAGATGTCCCAGACGCCCGGCAGCACGCCCTGCTGATCGTCGATCAGCGTGAGGTCGTCCATCATCCACAGCGTCACCGGGATGAAGAGGAGGGCGGCGATCACGCCCGCCACGATCATGCCCTGGTAGAGCGCGCGCTCGACGTTGCCCGTCTTCGACTTCACGAAGAACGTGCCGATGATCGACGCGACGATCGAGACGCCGCCCAGCACGAGCGGGTAGAGGATGACCGACTCGTTGCCGAACGTCAGGACGCCGAGCAGCATGACCGCCACGGCCGTCACCGCGTAGGTCTCGAACAGGTCCGCGGCCATGCCGGCGCAGTCGCCGACGTTGTCGCCCACGTTGTCGGCGATCACGGCCGGGTTGCGCGGGTCGTCCTCGGGGATCCCGGCCTCGATCTTGCCGACGATGTCGGCGCCGACGTCGGCGCCCTTGGTGAAGATGCCGCCGCCGAGACGGGCGAAGACGGAGATCAGCGAGCCGCCGAAGCCGAGGCCGATGAGGGCATCGACCGCGTCCTTCTCGCTCTCACCGGCGAGGATGAGGATGCCGTAGTAGCCGGCCACGCCGATCAGCGCCAGGCCGACGACGAGCATGCCGGTCACGGCGCCGCCGCGGAAGGCGACGTCGAGCGCCGGGCCGATGCCGCCGCGCGCGGCCTCCGCCACGCGGGTGTTGGCCCGTACTGACACGTTCATGCCGATGAAGCCGGCTGCCGCTGAAGCGAGGCCGCCGATCGCGAAGCCGATCGCCACGGTCGCGCTCTGGATGAAGAGCAGGACCACGAAGAGGACGACGCCGACGATGCCGATCGTCGTGTACTGGCGGCGGAGGTACGCGGAGGCGCCCTCCTGGATGGCTGCCGACAGGCCCTGCATGGTCTCGTTGCCCGGGGAGAGCGCGAGCAGCGATCGTGTCGTCAACAGCCCGTACGCGATCGCAAAGCCCGCACATATCAGCGCGACGACGACCCCGTAGTCGGACAGGAAATCGGTCAAGGGAACCCCTCTGAAATCAAGGTGGCGAGCGGTTGTCTCGCCAACTTCCGGGAACAAAGCGAAGCGACGGCCCGGCCGGGCCGCCGCTGAAGCGCCGTGAGTCTATCGCGCGCTCCGGCAGGACCGCTGTCTACTGCCCCGGAACCCAGAGCCTCCCGGACGACTGCGCCGGACCGGCGCCGCCTTCCTCTGCCGGCGGCTCCTCGGCCTCGGGCGCCGGCATCTCGCCGCCGGACTGCTGGACGTAGGCCATCTGCAGGCGCGACAGGGCGTCCTTGACGGGCGCGAGAGCCTCGCCGTGACGCGCCTCGACGAGCGGCACCAGCGCGCGGGCCGCGTCGATCGCCTGCTTGACCTGCGGCAGGTCGGCGGTGCTGCCCTCCTGGAGCCCGGCCTTGCGGGCGCCCAGGTTGAGCAGCGTGACGATGGTCTGGAGAGTACGTCGTCGACCGTCAGCTTCTCCATCTCGGCCTCGAGGGCCCGGATCTCCTCTTCAGACGGCTGTCTCATGTGTGAGCCTCGTCTCCTCGACGCACTTCGCGTACACCTCGAACGGCGTGGCGCCCGCGTCGATCATGCGCCTCTGGCGCTGTGCGCCGTTCAGTTCGGGTAGGACGATGTCCGCTCCCGTCCAGGCCTTCAGGCGGTCCAGGGCCTCGTTCGCCGGGAACTCCTCGATCCGCTCGGCCTCCAGGTCGAGCAGCCGTCCGTCCTGCCCGTGGCGGATCGCCCGCCACATGTTCTCCTCGATCAGCCGAGGCGGCAGGTCGGGCGGGGTCTCCCCCGCGTCGATCTCGCGCAGCGCCTGCGCGACGCAGGCCACCAGCAGCTCCTCCATCGCGTCCGCCTCCTGGGCGCTCGTCTGCGCGTCGCAGATCCGCACCTCGACCGTGCCGAACGCGTGGTGCGGGCGGACCGACCACCACAGCTGCGTGAACTCGACGATCGAGCCGGTCCGCACCAGCAGGTCGACGTACTCGCTCCAGGCCTGCCAGCCGCCGAAGGCGTCCGGCACGCCGCAGCGCGGGAACGACTTGGTGAAGATCTGCGTGCGGGCGGAGTGCAGTCCCGAGTCGCGCCCGTCGACGAACGGCGAGTTGGCCGAGACGGCCAGCAGCAGCGGCAGGACGGGGCGCAGGCGGTCGCAGACCCGGACCGCGCGGTCGGCGCCCTGGACGCCGACGTGGACCTGGAGCGCGAACGTGTTGTTGCGCCACGCCACGTACTTCAGGCCGTCCTCGACCCGGTGGTAGTGCGGCGTGTCGATGATGTGCTGCTCGCGGTAGTCCGACAGCGGGTGCGTGCCGGTCGAGCCGAGCCGGACGCCGTGCGCGTCGGCCAGCTTGTGCAGGCGGCGGCGGGCGTCCTGCTGCTTGGCGCGCGCGTCCGCGACGTCCTCCCCGCGGCCGGAGCGGATCTCGATCTCCGACGAGATCAGCTCGCCCGCGATGGCGTCCGCGAGGACCGGGTCGGTGGCGCCGGCGTCGCGCAGCACCTCGAACCTCGGGACGAGCTCGAGCGTCTCGGGATCGACGAGCGCGTACTCCTCCTCGATTCCGACCGTGAGGTCCTGGGAGGCCTCGAAGGTCTCCCGTGCGGCAACGAGGTCGATCACGGTCTAGGTGAGGTAGAAGTAGAGCGCGTAGAGGAGGTCGACCGCCGGACTCGAGGTGTGGACCGTCACCTCGGGCGGCACCTGCAGGAGCGCCTCAGAGTAGTTGAAGATGATCTTCACGCCCGCCTCGACGAGCGCTGTCGGCGAGCTCCTGGGCGGCTCCGGTGGGGACCGCGAGGACGCCGACGACGATGTCCTCCTCCTCGACGACGGCGTTCACGTCGTCCGTGTGGCGGACCTTGACGCCGTTGATCTCCTCCCCCACCTTGCCGCGATCGCTGTCGAACATCGCGACGACGCGGAAGCCGTGGTCGGCGAAGATGTCCGACGAGGCGATGGCGCGGCCGAGGTGGCCGGCGCCGAACAGCGCGATGTTGTGCTGCCCGCTCGTGCGCAGGATCTTGCGGATCTGCGAGACCAGCGAGTCGACGTTGTAGCCCACGCCGCGCTTTCCGAACTTGCCGAAGCCGGAGAGGTCGCGCCGGATCTGCGTCGAGTTCACGTGGGTGTACTCGGACAGCTCCTGGGACGAGATCGTCTCCTTGCCCATCTTGCGCGCCTGGGTGAGCACCTGCAGGTAGCGCGAGAGCCGGGCGGCCACGCCCAGCGACAGGCGATCCGACAGGGGACCGAGGCCCGGGTCCTGCGGTCCCTGCCCTTCCCCCGGGTCGCGACGTCGCCGAAGCTCATCCGGGCAGACGATAGAGCTTGGCTTCGAGCGCCGTCTCGTCGACGAAGTACTCGAACAGCTCCTCGTCCCCGAGCGTCACGACGGGGATGCGCTCCAGGTACCGGCGGTGCAGGTCGTCGTCGCTCGGTGATGTCCACCTCGCGGAGGGAAAACGTTGCCTTGCGCCGTACGCGCTCGAGGGCCGCCCGCGCGTCGTCGCACAGGTGGCAGCCCGGGCGGCTATAGAGCGTGATGGTGGGCGGTCGCGTAGGCGTCGAGCTCGAGGTAGTCCGGGAACGGCACGGCGCGGGCGTAAGCGGGCCGCCGAGCCGATCATGGCGGCGTTGTCCGTGCACAGCTCGGGCGGCGGGATGTGGACGGGGACGCCGAGGCTCGCGGCGCGCTCGCGCAGCAGGCGGTTGGCGGCCACGCCGCCGCCGATCGCCAGGCGCGGCTCGGCCTCGCCGTCCAGCGCCCGCTCCACCCGCGCGATCAGCGCCTCGACGATGGCGTGCTCGTAGCCCGCGGCGAGATCCGCGGCGCGCCGCTCGGTCTCGTCGGGGCCGAGGTCGCGGACCTTGTAGAGCAGCGCCGTCTTGAGGCCGGCGAACGAGAAGTCGAGGCCGGCGACCCGCGCACCGGTCGGGAAGTCGAAGGCCGCCGGGTCGCCCGTCCGCCGCGAGCTTCGAGAGCGCCGGGCCGCCGGGGTAGCCGAGCCCGAGCAGCCGCGCGCCCTTGTCGAACGCCTCGCCCGCCGCGTCGTCGAGCGTCTGGCCGATCAGCTCGTAGCCGCTGTGGTCCGGTGACCCGCGTGAGCAGCGTGTGGCCGCCGGAGGCGATCAGGCACGACGAACGGCGGCTCGATCGGGTCGGGCTGCGAGGAAGTTGGCGGCCACGTGGCCCTGCAGGTGGTCGACGGGCACGAGCGGGAGGCGGTGCGCCGCGGCCAGCGCCTTCGCCGTGGCCACGCCGACGAGCAGCGCCCCGACCAGGCCGGGACCCTGCGTCACGGCGATGCGGTCGACGTCGCGCAGCGTCGTGCCGGCCTGCCGCAGCGCGTCGTCGACCACGGCGTTGACCAGCTCGAGGTGGTGGCGCGAGGCGATCTCCGGGACGACGCCGCCGAAGCGGTCGTGCACGCCCTGCGAGGAAACGACGTTGGAGCGGATCTCGCCGTCGTCGGTGACGACCGCCGCGCAGGTGTCGTCGCAGGAGGTCTCGAGCGCGAGGATCACGTGCCCGGGACGTCGTCCAGCGTCCCCTTCAGCGTGGCCGGCGTGCGCCACATGATCACCGCGTCCTCGCCGTTGTCGGCGTAGTAGCGGCGGCGGACGCCGGCCGAGCGGAACGCTGAAGCGCTCGTAGAGGACGATCGCGCCGGCGTTCGAGCGGCGCACCTCGAGCGTGAGCTGGCAGTCGTCGCTCGACGCGCTCGAGCAGCGCGCCGATGCAGCGCCGTCGCGATGCCGCGGCGGCGCCGGTCGGGGTCGACGGCGACGTTCATCACGTGCCAGATCGTGTCGTAGCGCGAGCAGATCAGGTAGCCGACGAGCTCCCCCTCGACGTCGGCGGCCAGGCAGACGCCGGACGGCTTGGACAGCTCGAGCACGAACATGGCCAGCGACCACGGCGTCGTGAACGCGCGTCGCTCGATCGCGACGACCTGCGGGAGGTCGGCGTACGTGAGACGCCGGATCTCGACGGCGGCTGCGGGCGGGGCTGTCACTGCTGCTGGCGGGGCTTGGCGTCCGGCTCGCGGCGGTAGTCCGGAAGCAGGGCGTCGCGGTCGGCGGGCTCCGCGAGCGCCCCGAGCCGGCAGACCTGGAACGCGCTGACTCGGTGCAGCGGGGAGTCGTCGGCCGGGACAGCGCCCCGGCCCGTTCGAGCTGCTCCCGGAAGCGTACCGCCCCGTCCCCGACGGCCAGGGCGCCGGACTCGATCCGCTCGGCCAGCGCCTCCGGCGCCAGCGCCACGGGCTCGAAATCAGTCCCGCCCACCCGGCGGCGAACACCTCGCCCCGGCGGGCGTCGATCACCGCGACGACCTGGCGCGGTCGGTCCCCGCAGCGCCTGCGGCGAGCGCCGCGAGGCTCGACACGCCGACCAGCGGCAGGTCGCGGGCCTGGGCGAGTGCCCGCGCGGTGGCGATCCCGATGCCGCAGGCCCGTGAAGCCGCCGGGGCCGACGCCGACCGCGATCCGGTCGACGGCCTCCCAGCCGTGGCCCTCGAGGACCTCCTCGACGAGCACGAGCAGCCGCGCGGCGTGGCCGGGGCGCTCGCCGGGCGCCGGATCGTGGCGCCGCTCGGCGCCGCCGCTCAGGGCGACCGCGGTGGACGGCGTCGCCGTGTCGATCCCGAGGATCACTCGACCTCACCGTGCGCTCGTCGCCGCCCGCGTGGTCGAGCCGGACGCGGTGGGCGACGCGCTCGTCCGGCCAGGCGCCGGGCGCGTGCTCGGGCCACTCGACGAAGGCGATCGCGTCGGGCGCGAAGAACGGGTCGAGCAGCCCCGGGTCCTCGTCGCCCATGCCGGCGAGGCGGTAGAGGTCGAGGTGCGAGACCGGGCCCGGCAGCGCCCTCGTAGGCATGGCCGACCACGAACGTGGGGCTGGTGACCGGCCCGCTCACCCCGAGCGCCCGCAGCGCGCCGCGCACGAACGTCGTCTTGCCGGCGCCAAGATCGCCCGACACGAGCACGACGTCACCCGGTCGCAGGCCCTCGGCCAGCGCCGCGCCCGCCCGTTCGGTCGCATCGGGGCCGGTGGTCTGACACGGCTGCAAGAGCGTAGTCGGATCCGTAACCACCGGGCGCCTGGAGCGTAAAGAGCCTAGGTCCCCCTCGCCGATGAACCTGTTGTGATCCGCCTCCTCAGCCTCTCCCTCCTCCTCGTCTTCGCGCTCGCCGCCCCCGCCGCCGCGAAGGCCCCGATCGTCGGCGTCGGCGACCAGAGCGCCACGATGTTCAGCCGACCCGTCCTTCCAGAAGCTCGGCGTAAGCCACAGCCGCCTGGCGCTGGCCTGGGACTGGTACCGCGAGCCGTACACGGTCCACCAGGCCGACGTGTGGATGGCCGCCGCGCAGGCCGCCGGCGTGCAGCCGCTCGTCGCCTTCAACCGCAACTGGCGCGCCAACGGGCATCGCAAGCTTCCCTCGCTCGTCGCTGTACCGCAAGAGCTTCCGCCTCGTCCGCGAGCGCTACCCGTGGGTGCGCGACTACTCCGCCTGGAACGAGGCCAACCACACGAGCCAGCCGACCTCGAAGAAGCCGAAGATGGCGGCCCGCTACTACAACGCGATGCGCCAGGACTGCCGCAGCTGCACGATCGTCGCCGCCGACGTGCTCGACAGCAAGGACATGCTCGCGTGGGTGAAGAAGTTCAAGCGCTACGCGCCGAGCGCCCGCATCTGGGGCCTGCACAACTACAAGGACGCCAACGACGCCGCCGGCACCACGAAGCTCCTGCTGAAGGCCGTCAAGGGCCAGGTCTGGCTCACCGAGACCGGCGGGATCCTGCGCCTGAAGCCGTCCGACGGCAGCCGCGGCGGCCGCAAGCACACCAAGGGCGAGCAGGCCAAGGCCGTCGTCGCGCGTCTACAAGATCGCCAAGTCGAGCCGCCGCATCACCCGCGTCTACTTCTACGAGTGGGCCAAGAAGAAGGGCAACCGCTGGGACTCGGCGTTCGTCGAGCGCAACGGCTCGCTGCGCCCCTCGTACCGCGCGCTCAAGCGCGGCCTGCGGGCTAGCTCGAGCGGCGGCGCAGCGCGAGTCCGCTAGCCAGCAGCGCCGCTCCCGCCAGGGCGAGCATCGCGGTCCCGGCCCCCGTGTAGGGGAGCTGGTCGCCGCCGCCCTGGCCCTCCGCCGCGGGCGGCGTCTGCGCCGGCTGCGCGGGCGGTGGTGGCGCTGCCGGGGCCGGCTCCGGGTCATCGCCCGAGCTCGCCGGCTCGTCCGGCTCCTGCGGCGCGGCCGGGGCGTCCTGGCCCTCGTCGTCGCCGAACGGGTCCTGGTACTGCTCGTCGCCCGCGCCCTGGCCCCAGGCGGCGCCGGAGAGGCCGAGCACGAGCGCGGCGGTGAGGCAGGCGATCCGCTGACGCCGGGATCCCATCCGGGCGGACGATAGCGAGGTCGTGCGGTACGGTCGCGGACGTTGCGACGCCCGCCGGCCCTCGACACCGACACCGCGACGGCTGCCGGCCTCGCGGGCGCCCAGCTCGCGGCCAACGGCATCGCGGTCATCTTCACCGTCGTGTTCGCGCGGCTCCTCGGCCGCGAGGACTACGGCGCGCTGGCGGCGCTGACGTCGACGTTCCTGATCGTCTCCGTGCCGGGCTTCGCGCTCCAGGTGGCCGCCGCGAAGGCGACGGCGACGGGGCAGATCGGGCTGGCGCACGAGCTGCGCGCGACGGTCGACCGCTGGACCGGCCGCGTCCTGCTCGCGACCGCGGTGCTGGCCGTGCTCGGCGTGCTGCTGCGCGCGCCGCTGGCGGAGCTGATCGGGGTCACGCAGGAGTGGGCGGCCGCGGCCGTCCTGCCGACGGGCGGCCTCTGGCTGCTCCTCTCGATCCAGCGCGGCACGCTCGCCGGGCTCGGCGCGTACCGGCCCGTGGCCTTCTCGATCGTCGGCGAGGCGGGCGGCCGCCTCGTGCTCGCCGGCGTGCTCCTCGCGGCCGGGCTCGGGACGACCGGGGCCTACCTCGGCATGCCGCTGGCGATGGCGGTCGCGGCGCTGGCGCTGGGCGCCGTCCTCGCGCGCCGGTCGCCGGCGGGCGACGCGACGCCGACCTCGTGGCCGCTGCGCCGCCTGATCCGCGAGGCGACCGTGCCGATCGCCGCGCTCGTGCTGATCGCCGGGCTGCAGAACATGGACGTGATCATCGTCCGCCACCAGGTCGCCGACGGCCTCGCCGGCGCCTACGCGGCCGCGGCGGTGGCGGCCAAGATCGTCGTCTGGACAGCCGTAGGGGTCGGGCTCTACCTGCTCCCGGAGGCCGCGCGCCGCGCCGCCGCGGGCAAGGCCGCGCGGCCCGTGCTGCTGCGCGCGCTCGGCGTGGTGGGAGCGGTCGCCGCGCCCGCCCTGCTCATCTTCGCCCTGCTGCCCGAGACGGTGCTCAGGCTCGGCTTCGGCGCCGAGTACACGAGCGCCGCGCGCGCCCTGACGCTGCTGGCGCTGGCCATGAGCCTGCTCGGCTTCGCCTACCTCGGCGTGCAGTTCCTGCTGGCCATCGGCTCGTCGCGCTTCCTGCTGCCGCTGGGCGCGGTGGCCCTGGCCGAGCCGGTGCTGCTGCTGGTGTGGGACATCGAGTCGGTCGCGGTCTTCGCCGCGATCGTGCTGGCGATCCAGCTCGCCGCCGCGGTGGCGGTCCTGCTCCCGTCGCTGCGCGCGTCAGCGCCCGCGACGGTCACGGCGCCCGCCTGACGAGCCGCGCGAGCTGCTCCCGCGCCTCGCGCGCCCGGGCCGGATCGACCGTCTCGTTCGCGAGGCGGACGAGCTCCCAGGCGTACGCGTTCTCCGGCTCGCGCCGGGCGACGACGTCGGCGATCGCCGCCGCCTCCCGGTCGCGACGGCGGAACAGCAGCAGCCTGACGCGGTCGACGTCCGGCGTGGTCCGGTCCAGGCTGAGCTCTCGCGCGCGCTCGAGCGAGTCGAGGGCGCCGGACCGGTCGGGCGACCCCCGCACGCCCGCGACGAGGTTCGCGCTCCGGAGCTCGGCGGCGAGCCCCGCGGCCAGCGCGACGCCGGCGAGCGCGAGCGCCCCGCGGGCGGCCAGCGGCGTGCGCCCGGCGGGCCGCGCCTCGTCGGCCAGGGCGAGCAGCAGCCCCGCGAGCAGGAGCGCCACCAGCGTCAGCGCGGGCATCTCCCAGTCCCAGTCGAGCGCGCTGTGCACGGCCCAGACGGCGAGGCCCGCGACCGGGCCGACGGCGGCCGCCCGCTCCCTGCCGAGCGCGACGGCCGCGGCGGCGCCGACGCCGCCGAGGAGCAGCCCCAGCAGCGCCAGGCCGGCGAGCCCGAGCTCGGCCGCCGTCTCGAGCTCCAGCGAATGGGCGTCGCGGACCACCTCCGGCACGTCGCGCTCGCGCAGCCAGTCGGCGCCGAACGACCCCGAGCCGTGGCCCTGCAGCGGCGCGTCCGCGAACGACGACAGCGCGACCTCCCAGTACGCGTAGCGGTTCGTGGCCGTGCTCGACAGGCGCGTCGCCGTCGCGCCGTCGTCCGGCGTCCCGCCCTCGATCGCGGCGGCGCCCGCGACCAGCAGGAGCGACGCCGCGAGGACGGCGACGACGAGCCGGCGCCGCGAGCCCCGGGCCGCGGGCCGGGCCGCCGGCTCGCGGGGCACGAGCAGCACCGCGGCGACCGCCAGGATCGCGAGCGCGCCGAGCAGCACGAGGCCCTCGGACTCGCGCGAGCCCTCGAGCGTGCGGACGGCGGGCAGCGACGCGGCCGCCACGCCGGCCAGCAGCGCGCTGCCGGCGCACACGGCGATCGCCCGCAGGCCGCGCGGATCGAGCGTGGCGAGCACGCCGAGCCCGATGATCGCCGCGGCGATCGCGCCGCGCGAGAACGAGAGGGCGACGGCGGCGCCCAGGGGCGCGGCCCCGGCTGCGGCGAGCCGTCGGGCACCGGCGATCCGCGCGCACAGCACGAGCCCGATCGCCGCCCACGCGCCCATCGCGTTCCAGTACGTCAGCGGCTGATCGAGCCGCCCCATCGCCGCGCGCGAGCGGGTCAGCTCGAAGATGCCCGGCAGCAGCCGCTCGGAGAGCCCGTAGAGCGTGGCGGCGACGATCGAGGCGGCGATCGCCGGGACCACCCAGCGCGCCGCGTCGCCGCGCAGCAGCGCCGTCGCCGCGATCAGGACGGCCAGGTAGAGGGCGAGGCGCTGGGCGTCGTCGACCGCCGGCGCGCGCAGCGGCGCCCAGGCGAACGAGATCAGCGTCCACGCCAGGAGGCCCGCGAGCCCGGCCAGGGCGGCGATCGCGGCCCGGCTGCGCGGCAGCGGGCGGGGCGCGACGAAGGCCGCGACGGCAACCAGCAGCCACGCGCCGATGCCCGCCCACAGGCGCCCCTCGTCGAAGTAGCCGCCCTTGGCGAGCGCCAGCGCGAGCGGCCCGGCCAGGAGCAGCGCGGCGGCGACCTTCATCGCGCCACCCGCCGCCGGTGGCCGAGGCGCTGCGCGAAGCGCTCGAGCGCGTACCAGCTCGCCGCCCCCAGGGCGATCGAGAGCGCGGTCCCGGCGACGATCACGGCGCCCGCGGGCAGGCCGGCGTCGACCAGCTCGCGCAGCGTGTCGAGATGCCAGAGATAGACGCCGTAGGACACGAGGCCCACCCAGGCCAGCGGCCGCCAGGCGAGCACCCCGCGCACGCCGCCGTCGCCCTCCCCCAGCACCGCCGGGGCCAGCAGCGCGGCGGCCACGATCGTCTGCAGGGCGTGCTCGCCCAGCACGCGCGGGGCGTCGGCGTCGGGCGTCCACAGCCCCAGGACGAGGAACGCGGCCAGCGCGACGAGCCACCACCAGCCGCCCGCGCGCCCGAGCCCCGCGGCGCTGAGCGCGGCGAGCGCCATGCCTGCCGCGAACATGTCGAGCTGGGCCGGGAACGCGGCGAGCAGCACCAGGTACGACGGCGCGTCGTGATCCACCAGCGCGAGCACCGCGACCTTGAACACGACGGAGACCGCGACGAGCCCGGCGAGCATCGCCAGCTCGCCCCGCAGCCCGCCCGGCACGCGGCGCATGCCCAGCGCCAGCAGCGGCAGCAGCGCGTAGAAGGCGATCTCGATGGTCAGCGTCCACGCGGGCCCGATGCCGCCGGTGAACCGCTCCGCGTCATAGCCCTGCAGCAGGCCGTAGTAGACGGCGGCGTCCGGCCAGTCGAAGACGCTCGACCGTCCCACCAGCAGCGCGATGAGGGTCAGCGCCACCCAGTAGGCGGGCAGGATCCGCAAGGCGCGCCGGACGGCGTAGGTCCGCGTCGACGGAGCCGGGTCGCCGGCCAGCCGCGCCCGAACCCACGGGCGGTAGAGCAGGAAGCCGGAGATGGCGAAGAAGAGCGGCACGCCCACGTTGAGCCGCGCGAGCCATCGCCCGACGCCGGCGAGCTCGAAGCCGCCGAGCAGGAACGCGAGGTGGTAGGCGACGATGCTCAGCGCCGCGATCGCGCGCAGGGCGTCGACGTGCGGGAAGCGCGCCCTCACCCCACCCTCCACACGGTCGCGCAGCCGAACCGCCGCGGCGGCTCGGTGAAGCCCGCCACGACGCCGGAGATGTCCGCCCGGCCGTGGCAGTCGCTGAGCAGGAAGCGCGCGCCGGACCGCCGCACCAGCTCCTCGGCCTGCGCGGCGTCGAGCCGCCCGCCGAACAGCGCCTCGGCCTCCTGGGTGCGCTCGGGCTGGCGCGGCGTCCACGATCCGGCGCCGATCCAGGTCTCCCGCCCCGTGTACGCGGGCACGACGATGCCCGTGTAGACGGGCGCCAGTACGCCGCCGGGCTCCTCCGCGCGGTCGAGGTACCGCAGGGCTTCGCGCTCCTCCGCGGTGAGGAAGAACGGCTGGCGCCCGACGTGGACGGCGTCGGCCAGCTCGGCCACGCGGTAGGCGGTCCCGATCCCGCACAGCACGACCACGGCCGCCACCGCCGCGGCGAGCGGCAGCCGGCGCTCCCCGAGCCACGACCGCAGCGCGAGCACGGCGAGGATCGAGAGCGGCAGCGCCAGGCCCTGCAGGGCGTGGAACGGGAAGGTCCCGGCCGGCTGGAAGTACACGAGCAGCCCGGCCAGCGGCCAGACCCGCAGCGCCACCGAGGCGAAGTCGGGCGCCGGCAGCCGGTACGCGAACGCGGCGGGCACGGCCAGCGGGCCGAGCCCGGCCACGAGCACCCACCACGGCCAGCGCGGCAGGTCGTTGACCCGGCCGGCCAGCTCCCACGACGGGTCGAGCAGCGAGAGCAGCAGGTAGTAGACGGCGGGCGCGGCCGTGGCCGCCAGCGGGAGCGCGAGATCGAGGAGCGACCTCCGCCGCAGGAGCTCGCTCGCGACGAGCACGATCGCGAACGTCGCGCCCTGCCACGGCTGCAGCCACGCGATCAGCAGCCCGATCGCCGCCGCGAGTACGAGCCGCCGGCGCTCGTAGGCCAGCACGCCCAGGGGCACCAGGCCGACGGCGATCGCCGTGAACAGGTAGCCCCAGAGGTAGGAGCCGGTCCACAGCTCCCCGGTGATGAAGTCGATCGAGAGCTTGTCGCCGGCGTCGCCCAGCGCGGCCCAGCCGACCACGGCCGCGACCGGCGAGCAGAAGAACAGGCCGAGCACCAGCGCGAGCCGGCGGTCGCCCACCCGCGGCACGAGGCGGCGCACGAACACCAGGGCGCCGGCGAAGAGCACGACCACGGCGACCGGCTTCCAGAGCAGGTACGCCACGGCCGGTCCCGCGCCCAGCCGGTACAGCAGGCCGGAGAGCAGCAGCCCGGGATGCAGGAACGACCGCGGGCCGTCCGCGAGGTCGTGCCGGTTGCCGATCAGCCCGTGCTCGCCCGATTGCCGCGCCCAGTCGAGGTACTGCATCGGATCCGCGACCAGGTAGCCGTCGGCGCCGGTCACGAGGCCGCCCTGCGTCCAGACCCGCAGCAGCAGCCCGGCGAGCACGGCCACGGCCATGGCGGCCAGGGCCGCCAGGACGGCGGCGCCGAACCGGTCGAGCGGCCGGCTCACCCCTTGTGCGCGACCTGCGGCTCGAACCGCGGCCCGCGCGCCGACACGGCGCGGACGCGGCGGCGCACGGCCAGGAGGTCGCGCGTGACCGGGACGATCACGCGCGGCATCGAGAGCCGCGACCCCTCGCGGTCCTCCCACGGGATCCCGACCTCAGCGATCCGGAACCCCATCGCGCGCGCCAGGGCCAGCGTCTCGGCGTCGAAGACCCAGCCGTCGAGGCGCGACTCGCGGTACGAGGCCTCCGCCGCCTCGGCCCGCCACAGCTTGAAGCCGCAGAACAGGTCGCGCGTCGGCTCGCCGAGCGCGAGCCGGCACAGGCCGACGAAGCTCCGGCCGGCGATCCGGCGCCGCACCGGCTGGCGCCGCCCGACCGCGGCTCCGGGAGCCAGGCGCGAGCCGACCACCACGTCGGCGTGCTCGATCCGCGCCAGCAGCCGGCCCAGCGCGGGCAGCGACGGGCCGCAGTCGGCGTCGCAGTGCAGCCGCAGCGCGCCGGTGGCCTCGAGCATCCCACGGCGCATCGAGCCGCCCTTGCCGAGGTTGACCGGGTTGCGCAGCACGCGCGCGCCGCCCGCCTCCGCGGCGGCCACCGTGCCGTCGCCGCTCGCGTTGTCGACCACGATCACCTCGTACAGCAGCCCCTGGCGGTCGAGCTCGGCGTGCAGCGCCTCCAGCGTCCTGCCGATCACGGTCGCCTCGTTGTACGCGGGCACCACGACCGACAGCTGGGGCGCATGCATCGGCGGCAGTCTATTGCCGTCGAACTGCCGGATCGGGACACGAGATAGGCTGCCGCCTCCGATGGACCCGCGCCCCTGCCGGATCTGCAACGGGCCGCTCGAGTTGCGCCATCCCGGTCGCGGGGGGCCCGCGCAGTCGGCCGACTTCGCCCCCAGCAATCACCGGCCGGGGCAGCACGGCGACCTGTTCGCGTGCGCGAACTGCGGCGCCGTGCAGCAGCCGAGCCTGCCGTCCGGCGACGACCTGCACGAGCTCTACCGCGACATGCGCGACGACGCCTACCTGCGCGAGGAGGCGGGCCGCCGGGCCACGGCGCGGCGGCTGCTCGACCTGATCGGCCGCCACGTGAGCGGCGGCCGGCTGCTCGACGTCGGCTGCGGCCACGGGCTGCTGCTCGACGAGGCTCGCCGCCGCGGCTTCGAGGTCAGCGGGCTCGAGCTCTCGCGGGCCGGGGCGGCGTACGCGCGCGACGTGCTCGGCCTGGATGTCGAAGAGCACGAGCTGGAGGACACCGGGAGGCGCTACGACGTGATCGTGCTCGCCGACGTCGTCGAGCACCTCGACGATCCCGCGGGGGCGCTGCGTACCTGCGCGTCCATGCTGGCCGACGGCGGCGCCCTGTGCGTGGTCACGCCCGACCCGGCCTCCCCCACCGCGCGCATCGCCGGCTCGCGCTGGTGGGGCCTGGTCCCCGCGCACACCTGCCTGCTGCCGCGGCGCACGCTGTGCGAGCTGCTGAGCGGTGCCGGCCTCGTGATCTCGGAGGACGTCCCGCTCGTGCGCTCGTTCGAGCTGCGCTACTGGCTCGCCGGCCTGGGCGAGCGCGGCGGGAGCGCCGGCGCCGCCCTGAAGGCGCTCGGGCGCACGGCGCTCGGCCGCCGGACGGTCTCCCTCTCGCTCGGCGACGAGCGCGTGGTGCTCGCCCACCGGATCCCGGTCACCGCTCCGGCGAAGCCGCTCGCGCAGGGCAGCGGCGGCAACCGCGTGACCGTCGTGCTGCCCGCCTACCGCGCCGCGGAGACGATCCCCGCCGTGGCCAAGGAGATGCCGGTGGAGGCCGTCGACCGGGCGCTGCTGGTCGACGACGCCAGCCCGGACGAGACCTCCGCGGTCGCGCTGCGCGAGGGGTTCGACCTCATCCGCCACCCGGCCAACCGCGGCTACGGCGGCAACCAGAAGACGTGCTACGTCCGGGCGCTGCTCGACGGCGCCGAGATCGTGGTCATGGTCCACGCCGACAACCAGTACGACCCGGCGCTCGTGGCGCGGATGGTCAAGCCGATCGAGGCGGGGATCGCCGACGTGGTGATCGGCTCGCGGCTGCTCGAGGACGAGGCGATCGTCGGCGGCATGCCGCGCTGGAAGTGGGTGGGCAACCGGGCCCTGACCGGCGTCGAGAACCTCGTGTTCCGGCGGGGGTTCTCCGAGTACCACACCGGCTACCGCGCGTTCTCGGCCGACTTCCTGCGCCGGGTCGCGTTCCTGCGCAACTCCGACGACTTCGTCTTCGACCAGGAGATCTTCGCCCAGATCGTGCGCAGCGGGAGCCACGTCGTCGAGCTGCCGATCCCCACGCGCTACTTCCTCGAGGCGTCGAGCGTGTCGTTCCGCGCCTCGGTGCGGTACGGGCTGAAGACCCTGTGGGTCCTCGCCCGCTTCCGGCTCGACGAGCGCGGCCACCGGTGGGAGCTGCTGCGGCCGCCGGCGGCGCCGCTCGAGGTGACCACCGCGGCGCCGCGGTGACGATCGCCCGGCAGGTCGCGCGCAACACCGCCGCGCAGGCGCTCGGCAAGGCGGCGGTGCTGGTCATCGGCGCCGCGTCGATCGCCATCACCACCCGCTATCTCGGCGCGGCCGGCTACGGCAACCTCGCGCTGGCCCTCGCGCTCGTGCAGATGCTCGGCGTGCTGGCGGACTTCGGGATCGTCACCGTCCTCGTGCGGGAGATCAGCCGCGAGCCGCGGCGAACGGCCGAGCTCGTCGGCGGCGCGCTGACGCTCCGGCTGCTGCTCGGCCTGGCCGTCGTCGCCGCCGCCGGCCTCGTGTCGCTCGCGTACTCGCCGGACCTGCGGATCGTGATCCTCCTCGCGGGCGTGCCGTTCGTGATCGGACTGGCCACCACGTCGCTCTCGACGGTCTTCCAGGCGCGCCTGCAGATGGGCCGCGCCGCCATCGCCGACGTCGCCGGGCGGCTCGCCGCGCTCGCCGCGCTGATCGTGGTCGTCGAATCCGACCTCGAGATCGAGGGCGTCGTGGTGAGCATCGCGGTCGGCGCGGCGGTCAGCCTGGCGATCACCGCCGCGATGGTGCGGATCCGCCCGCGGCTCGCGCACTGGCGCGAGCTGCTGGTCCCGGCCGTCCCGCTCGGGATCGCGCTGGCGGTCAACGAGCTCTACTTCCGCGCCGACACGTTCATCCTGTCGCTCTTCCGCCCGTTCGCCGAGGTCGGCCAGTACACGCTCGCGTACCGGATCTTCGAGCTGCTCGCCGTCATCCCCGCCATCGTCATGACCTCCGCCTTCCCCCTCCTCTCCCGCTACGTCACCGAGCAGCGCGAGCTCGCGGCACGCGTGATCGACGCCACGGCCGACCTCTTCGTGGCGCTGGCCGCGCCGATCGCCGCCGGCGGGCTGGTGCTGGCGCCCGAGCTCGTGCGCCTGGTCGCCGGCGACGCGTTCGCGGAGGCGGCGACACCGCTGCGGCTGCTGCTCTGCGCGGCGGGTGCCGCGTGGATCAGCGGGCTGCTCGGCTACACGCTGATCGCCGCCGACCACCGCCGCGAGGTGCTGCTGCTGGCGGTCACCGCGCTGGTCGTGAACCTGGCGCTCAACTTCGCCCTGGTGCCGAGCTACGGCGCCGACGCGGCGGCCGCGATCGCGCTCGGCTGCGAGCTGCTGCTCCTGGCCGGCGGGTGGATGCTCGTCCGTCGCATGGGGCTGACGCCGCGGCTGCGGGCGCTGTGGCGCGCGGTGGTCGCCGCCGCGGCGATGGCCGCGGTGCTGGTGTGGCTGCGCGAGGCGACCCTCGCCGTGCTGATCCCGCTCGGCGCGGCGGTGTACGCGGCGGTGCTGGCCGCGCTCGGCGGGCGGCGACTGCTGGAGCGCCCATGAGGCGGTCGGTGCTGGTGATCTCGGCCGAGCCGGTCGGCGGCCGGATGGCCGGCCCGGCCATCCGCGCCTCCGAGCTGGCGCGGGCGCTGAGCGCGACGTGCGACGTGACGGTCGCCGCCCCGGCGCCGAGCGTCTCCGAGCTGCCGCTGATCGAGGCCGGGATGTCCGACGTCGAGGCGCTCGTGCGCGCCGCGCGGGAGCACGACATCGTGCTCGCGCAGGAGCTCCCGCCGACCGCGCTCGAGCGGATCGCGGGCGGGCCGCGGCTGGTCATCGACCTCTACAACCCGATCGTCGTCGAGGTGCTGGAGGCGGTCGCGCACCGCTCCCCGCGGGCGCGGCGCCGGATCCGCTCGGCGATCGTCCAGCGCACGATCGCGCAGGCCGCGGCGGCGGACCTGATCCTGTGCGCCAACGAGCGCCAGCGCGACCTGTGGATCGGCGGGCTCGCGCTGCACGGGCTGATCGAGAGCGGCGACCTCGTCATGGAGGTGCCGTTCGGCGTCCCGGACGAGCCGCTCCCGGCGCCGGGCGGGCTGCGCGCCGCGTACCCGCAGATCGGGCCGGACGAGAAGGTGCTGCTGTGGGGCGGCGGGCTGTGGGGATGGCTCGACGCCTCGACGCCGATGCGCGCGGTCGCGCGGATGGACGGCGTGCACCTCGTGGTCATGGGCGCGGGGAGGCCCGGGCTGGAGGCCACGGGCCAGGCCGGGTACCTCGAGGCGGCGCTGGCCGAGGCGCGCGGGCTCGACCGCGTGCACATCAACCGCGGCTGGGTCCCGTACGAGGAGCGCGGCGGCTGGCTGGCGGAGGCCGACCTCGGGATCACCGCCCATCACGACCACCTGGAGGCGCGCTACGCGCACCGCACGCGCGTCCTCGACTACCTGTGGGCGGGGCTGCCGGTGGTCGCCACGCGCGGCGACGCGATGGCCGACCTCGTGGAGCGCGAGGGCCTCGGGCTGACCGTGCCGCCCGGCGACGACGCCGCCTTCGCGGCCGCCTGCGAGGAGCTGCTGCGCGCGCCGGAGGCGACGCGGGAGCGCGTCGCCGCCTTCGCCCCGTCGCTGAGCTGGGAGCGGGTGGTCGCGCCGCTCGCCGAGTGGTGCGTCTCCGACGCGCCGCGGCGGGCGATCCGGCGCGGGGTGGTGCGCCGCGCGACGCTCGGCCACTACCGCTGGGCGCTGCCGCAGACGCTGGCCGACGAGGGCGCGGGCGCCGCTCTGCGGCGGATCGGGCGCCGCCTGCGCCGGGCGGGGACCCTGCGGTGAGGCGGCTCGACCGGATCGAGCTCGGAGCGCTCGTCGTGCTCTCCGGGCTCTCGGTGGTGATGCTCGCGGCGCTGCTCACCAAGGGCCGCGCGCTCACCGGCGCCGACGGGCTGCTTCGCGTCCGACCAGCTCCAGTACTTCACGTGGATCCGCCAGGCGGGCGAGCACGGGCTGATCGGCAACGAGTACGACATGGCGCCCGACAGCCGCGTCTTCCTGCATCCGGGCTTCCTGATCTCGGGCGTGCTGCACGCGACGCTGGGGATCACGGTGCCGCTCGTCTACCTGCTGTGGAAGCCGGTCGCGGTCGGCCTCACGTTCGTGGGCGCGCTGCTCTACGTGCGCCGGCTGCTGCCGCCCGGCGGCCAGCGGCACAGCGGCGCTGGTCCTCGTGCTGTTCGCGGTCATGCCGCATGAGCTGGATCGTGGCGTGGACGCGACTGGGGCGGCAACCCGCGGCAGTACACGTTCGACTTCATCTCCGGGCGAGATGTGGACCGGGCAGTTCCTCTGGGGCTACCTGATGACCGCCATCGCGGTCGTTCCTGATGCCGCTCGTGCTGCTCGCGCCGAGCGCGGCGGCGGATCGCGCTCGCCGCGCGGCGGGCGCGCTCGCTCGTGTGCTGGCTGCAGCCGTGGCAGGGCGCGACGCTGGCGCTGATCGTGCTGGCCGTCGAGGCGCTGGCGCTGGCGGCGCTCCGGCGAGCGGCCCTCGTGGACGGCCCTGGTCGTGCCGGCGGCGATCGCCGTGCCGGCGGTCTACTACTTCCTGCTCTCGGTCTACGACGAGGCCTGGAAGCTCGCCGGCGAGTCCAACGCCGCGGGCTCGCAGGCCACGTGGAGCTGGCCGTGGTGGGCGATCGTGCTGACGCGTGCTGCCGCTCGCCGCGCCGGCCGCGCTCGCGTACCGGCTGCCGGCGCCGAGCTGGCAGGAGGTGGCCGTGCGCATGTGGCCGTTCGCCGCGCTCGCGGTCTACCTGCTGCCGATCGGCACGTTCCCCTACCACTCGTTCCAGGGGCTGGCCATGCCGCTGTCGATCCTCGCCGTGCAGGGCGTGGCGTCTCGCTGGCAGCCCCGTCCGGCCCTCGTCGTCGCGGCGCTGGTGCTCATGACCGTGCCCGGGATCGCGCACAAGCTCGACCGTGGCCGTGAACAGCGTGCGCGCGGCCGGCGACCCGTACTTCGTGTTCGAGGGCGAGCAGGAGGCGCTCGACGCGCTGGAGCGCGACCCGCGGCCGGGCGGCGTGCTGGCGCCCGCGTACGGCGGGCACATGCTGCCGTACAGGACCGGGCGCGAGATGTACGTCGGCGCGCTGTCGTGGACGCCGGACTGGGACGAGCGCGTGCGCGAGACGCGCGCGCTGTTCGAGGGCGACATGGACGCCGCCGCCGCGCAGGAGCTCGCCCGCCGCTCGCGGAGCGCGCTTCGTGTTCGTCGACTGCCGGCCGGGCTGCGCGACCTCGAGCCGCTGCTGGGGCCGCTGCTCGAACGGGTGGACCGCTACGGATGCGCGACGCGTCTACAGCGCCTGCGCTGACGGCGCCTGCCGCTTGCTGTTCCTGGCGGCGGCGGTGATCTCCGGGATCACGGTGCTCGACGGCATCCAGCCGAACGACGAGGGGCTGATGCTGCAGGCGGCGGCGCGGATCGCGGACGGCCAGGTGCCGTACTCGGACTTCTGGTGGTTCTACCCGCCCGGCCAGCCGCTGCTCCTGGGCGGGCTGTGGGAGGTGTTCGGGCCGTCGCTGCTCGCCTGGCGGGTGTGCGCGTGCTGTGCGACGCGCTGGTCGCGGTGCTGGTGTGGCGGCTCGCCCTGCGCGGCGGGGCGTCGCCGCGGCATGGCGCTCGTCGCGTGGCTGGCCGCGGCGCTGGCCATGGCGTACCCGAGCGGGCCGCACCCGTTCCCGCCGACGCTCGTGCTCGCCCTCGGCGCGCTGCTGCTGTTCGAGCGGCGGCCCGCGTGGGCCGGCGTGCTCGCGGGGGCCGCGGCGTTCTGGCGGATCGAGTTCGCGGCCTACCTCGGGATCGGGATCCTGGCCGCGCTGCGCGGTGGCGCGGCGCGCCGCGCGTCCGCCGGCGCGCTTCGCCGCGCGCCGCGCTCGCGACCGCCGCCGTGCTGTACGCGCCGGTCGTCGCCGCTCGCCGGGCGCCGGACCGTCGTTCGACCTGCTGATCGACTACCCGCTGACCGACTTCTCCGACTACCAGTCGCTGCCGTTCCCGCTCGACTACGACGGGCCGCTGAACACCGGCGTCGGTCGGCGGCTTCCTCTCGGACTCGGCGGAGAACCTGCTCGTCCTCTACCTGCCGCTGGTCCTGGTGACTCGGGCTGGTGTGCGGCGCTGGTCGCGCTGGCCCGCGACCGGGCGCCGTGGCAGCTCGCCGTCGCCGTCTTCGCGGTCGGCATGGCGCACTACCTGGTCACGCGCCCCGACATCTTCCACACGGCGCCGCTGGCGGTGATGGTCGCGGTGCTCGCGGCGTGGGCGACGCGCGCGGGCGCGCGTCGCCACGGTGGTCGCCGTGGCGGTGCTCGCGTACGCGGTCGTGGAGGGCGCCGACCGCCGCTGGCTCGAGCTGCGCCGCGACTACGTCGCGCTCGCGCTGCCGGTCGCCGACGGCGTGCGCGTCCCGCCGGCCGACGCGCGACGACCTCGAGCGCGTCGGTCGCGGACCTCCAGGCGCGGGTGCCGGCCGGCACGCCGACCTACGTCGCGACGCGCCGCGCCGACCTCGTCACCTCCGGCTACCCCCTGCTCTACGTGCTCGCCGACCGGCCCAACGCCACCCGCTACGACATCGCCGCGCCCGGCGTCGTCACCTCCGCGCCGGTGCAGCGGGAGATCGTCGCCGACGCTCGAGCGCGCGCGGCCGCCGGCCGTCGTGCGCGACACGTCGCCGCTCACCGCCGCCCCGGAGCCGAACCGGGCCGGCGAGTCGAGCGGCGTGACGCTGCTCGACGAGTACCTCGCCCAGGCCTACCGCCCGGCGGCGCGCTACGGGCGGTTCGAGGTCCTCGAGCTCAGGTGAGGAACGCGGTCAGCGACTCGGCGATCCAGTCGAGCCGCGGCTCGTCGAGCCCCGGCCAGCAGCCGACCCAGATCGCGGCCTCGGTGATGCGGTCGGCGTGCGGGAGGTCGCCCGCGACGCGGTGCTCGAGCCCGAGGAAGCCGGGCTGGCGGACGAGGTTGCCGGCGAGCAGCAGGCGCGAGTCGATCCCACGCCCGAGCAGGAACCGCTGCAGCTCGCGCCGCCGCTCCCCGCCGCCCTCGCGCAGGGTCAGCGGATAGCCGAACCAGGACGGGTCGGCGCCGGGCAGCGCGCGCGGGAGCACGGCGTGCTCGGAGAGCGGCCGCAGCGCGGCGTCGAGCCGGGCGAAGTTCGCGCGCCGCGCGGCGTGGAAGCCGTCGACCTTGCCGAGCTGCGAGAGCCCGAGCGCGGCCTGCATGTCGGTGATCTTGAAGTTGAAGCCGACGTGCGAGAAGACGTACTTGTGGTCGTAGCCCTCGGGCAGCTCGCCGAAGCGCCCCTCGAAGCGGCGCCCGCAGGCGTCGTTGACCCCGGGCGGGCAGTAGCAGTCGCGGCCCCACTCGCGCAGCGAGGCGAGCGCGCGGTGCCAGGTGGGGTCGTCGCACGTGACGGCGCCGCCCTCCCCGGTGGTCATGTGGTGGGCGGGATAGAACGAGTAGCTCGCCGCGTGACCGAACGTGCCGACCTGCCGGCCGCCGATCTCAGAGCCGAGCGCGTCGCAGACGTCCTCGACGAGGAAGAGATCGCGCTCGCGGCACAGCTCGGCGACGCCCGGCGCGTCGAACGGGTTCCCCAGCGTGTGCGCGAGGACCAGTGCGCGCGTGCGGGGCCCGATCGCGGCGGCCAGCGCCTCGAGCGACGGGTTGTAGGTGTCGGGCTCCACGTCGACGTACACGGGCACCAGCCCGTGCTGGTAGAGCGGCGTGACCGTCGTCGGGAAGCCGATCGCGGCCGTGACCACCTCGTCGCCCGGCCGCAGCGGCCGCTCGTGCAGGTGCGAGCACGCGGCCGCGACGGCGAGCAGGTTGGCCTGCGACCCGGAGCCGACCAGCAGCGCATGACGGCGGCCGGCGTGGGCGGCGAAGGCCTCGGTGAACGCGCGCGCGAAGCGCCCTTCGGTGAGCCAGCCGTCGAGCACCGCGTCGGTCAGCGCGACGAGGTCGGCCTCGTCGACGACCTTGGCCGCGACCGGGACGGTCGAGCGGCCGGGCTCGAACGGCTCGGGGGCGAGCGCGACCTCCGCGTAGCGCCGGACCGCCTCGAGTGCCTGCGCGCGCAGATCGTCGATCGACATCGGCGCGCCAGTGTAATCAAGGCGCTCCTGCGAGCCCGCGAGCGGGAGCAAGCCGCATGTACGGTCTCGCGCTTGCCCGGATTCACCGCCGTCATCGTCCTCCACGACTCCGAGCCGGAGCTGCGGACGCTGCTCGACTCGTTCGCCGCGCGGGGCGTCGAGGCGCAGCTCGTGGTCGTCGACTCGGGGTCGCGCGACGGCGGCGCGGAGCTGGCGCGCTCGCGCGGCTGCGAGGTCGTGGTGGCCGGCGACATCGGGTTCGGCGCCGCGTGCAACGTGGGCGTCGAGCGCGCGCGCGAGCCCGTCACGGTGCTGCTGAACCCGGACTGCGAGCTGCTCGACGACTCGCTCGCCCGCCTGGCGGCGCTCGCGTCCGCGCGTCCGGGCGAGCTGCACGTGCCGCGGCTGCTGAACCCGGACGGGAGCGTGCAGCGGTCGGCGCATCCCGTGCCCGGCACGCTCGAGGCGATCGCCGGCGCCGTCGTGCATCCGCCGCTCCTGCCGGCCAAGCTGCGCGACCGGCTCGAGCCGTACCGCGCGGAAGGGACGCGGGTCGTCGGCTGGGCGATCGCGGCCTGCGTGGCGGGATCGACGGAGCTGCTGCGGCGGCTCGGGCCGTTCGACCCGGCCGTGCACCTGCTCGCCGAGGACATGGAGCTGTGCCTGCGCGCCGGCGCCGGGGGCGTGCCGACGGTCCTGCACCCGGAGCTGCGGCTGCGCCACACGGGCGGCCACGCCGTGCTGCGCGACGGCGAGCCTCTGGAGCTGCTCGCACGGCGCCGGCGCGAGGCGATCGCCTCGACCCTCGGGGCGCGCGCGGTCCGCGCGGACGATCTGGCGCAGGCGCTGACCTTCGCGACCCGGACGATCGGTCACGCGATCTTCGGCGGCGACGCCGCGCGGCCGCGCGCGCAGCTGGCGGCGCTCCGCCGGGCGCGGCACGGCGCCCCCGCGCGGGCGCCGGTCCTCCTCGTCTCCTACGCCGGCGTCCTGGGCGGCGCGGAGCGCGTGCTGCTCGACTGGTCGGGCGCGCTGCCGGCGCCGGTGCTGCTCGCGTGCCCCGAGGGACCGCTGGCGTCGGCGGCCCGAGCGCGCGGCATCGAGGTGCTGACGCTCCCGCAGCGGTCGCTGCGCCTGCGCGGCGCCCGCTTCGCGGCGCTGCGGTCGCTGGCGGGGCTGGCGCGGGACGTCGCGACGCTCACCCGCCGCCACCGGCCGGCGGTCGTGGTCGCGTCGGGGCAGCGGGCGGTGCTGGCGTCGGTCGCGTCGCTCGCGCCCGTCGTCGCGCTCCACCAGGACCTGCCGCGCGGGCCGGTCATCGCCCGCGCCGTCCGCTGGGCGAGCTCGCGGGCCGACGCGTCGATCGCGCTCTCGCACGCGATCGCCGGCGCGGTCGGCGGCGCGCAGGTGATCAACCCCGGCGTCGACCTCGAGCACTGGCGCATGCCCGCGCCGCCGGATGCGCGGCGGGCGCTGGTGCTCGGCGCGCTCGTCCCGTGGAAGCGGGCCGACCTCGCGCTCGAGATCGCGGCGCGGATCCCCGGCCTCGAGCTGGAGCTCGTAGGCGAGCCGCTGCCCGGCGACCCCCCGGCGTTCGCCGAGGCGCTGCGCGCCCGCGCCGCGCGGCCCGACCTCGCGGGCCGCGTCACGTTCAGCGGCGCGCTGGAGGACCCCCGCCCCGCGCTCGAGCGGGCCCGCTGCCTGCTCCACTGCGCCGACGAGGAGCCGTACGGGCTCGTGATCGTGGAAGCGCTCGCCGCGGGCCGTCCCGTGGTGGCGCCGGCCGCCGGCGGGCCGAGGGAGCTGCTCCCGGCCGAGTGGCTGTACGCGCCGGGTGACGCGGCCGACGGCGCACGCGTCATGCAGGCGGTGCTCGCCGGCACGACGGCGACGGCGGCGCCCGTCGACGGAGCGCAGGCGGCAGCGCGCTTCGCCGCGGCGGTGGGGCTGTCCACACCGCCGCCCGCCGGAACCCCGTAGCGGCAGGACGACGGCCCCCGGCTAGCCTCCGCAGCCGTGAGCTTCTGGCTGCGCCGCTTCGCCGGGCGTCGTGCTGCGCCCGCAGACGTGGCTGAACCTCGCCTACCTCCTGCTCGCGTTCCCGCTCGGCCTGGCCTACTTCGTCGTGCTCGTGGTCGGCGTCTCGCTCGGCGTCGCGCTCGCCGATGCTCATCGTCGGCCTGGCGATCCTGCTCGCCACGCTGGCCGCCTGGCGCGGCATGGCCGCCGATCGAGCGCGGCGTCGCCCGCGCCATGCTCGGCGTGCCGATCGCGCGCCCGCCCGAGCGCCGCGGCCGCTCGCCGCTCGAGCGCATCACCCGCTGGCTGCGCGACCCGGTGACGTGGAAGAGCCTCGTCTTCGTCGCGCTCAAGTTCCCGCTCGGCGTCGCGTAGCTTCGCGGTCGTCGTCGCCTCGGGCTTCTTCTCGCTCACGCTGCTGTTCGCGCCGCTCATCGTGCTCGTTCACGCACGGTGACGTTCTTCGGCTGGATCGTCGAGTCGCCGCTCCAGGCGCTGCCGCTCGTGCTGCTCGGCGCGCCAGCCGTGCTGCTCTCGCTGCACCTCTACAACGGCATGGCGTGGCTGTGGGCGCTGTTCGCCCGCGTGATGCTCGGCCCGAGCACCGAGCAGCTGCGCGAGCGCGTCGACGACCTGCGCGACGCCCGCGCGCGCATCATCGCCGCCGCCGACGCCGAGCGCCGCCGGATCGAGCGCGACCTGCACGACGGCGCCCAGCAGCGGCTCGTGGCGCTGTCGCTGACGCTCGGACTGGCCGAGTCGCGCCTGCCACCGACCCGGCCGCCGCCGCGCCGCTGATCGCCGAGGCCCGCGAGGAGGCCAAGCTCGCCGTCAAGGAGCTGCGCGAGCTGGCCAGCGGCATCCACCCCGCCCTGCTCACCGAGCGCGGGCTCGGGCCGGCGCTGGAGGCGCTCGCGGCGCGGGCGCCGGTCCCGACCACCGGTCGACGGCGTGCCCGAGCAGCGGCTGCCCGCCGCGGTCGAGTCCGCCTGCTACTTCGTCACCGCGGAGGCGCTGACCAACGTCGCCAAGTACGCCGGGCGCGATGTCGGCCAGCGTGAGCCTGAGTGTCGAGCACGGCCGCGTGCGGCTGATCGTGCGCGACGACGGCGCCGGCGGGGCGGACTTCGAGCGCCGGCACGGGCCTGCGCGGCCTGCGCGACCGCGTCGAGGCGCTCGACGGGCGCCTGGACATCGACTCCCCGCCCGGCCTCGGGACCACGCTGATCGCGGAGATCCCGATCGGGGGCGCATGAAGCGCCTCGCGCCGGTCGTCCTGCTCGTCCTCGTCGCCGGCTGCGGCGGCGGCGACCGGATCACGGAGACCCGCGAGGTCGGCGCCGTTCGACCGCCTCGAGGTGTCCGACGAGCGTCGACGTGCCGGTTCGTGCCCGGCGACGGCCGCGAGGTCCGCGTGCGCGGCCGGCGAGAACGTCCTCGACCGCGTCACACCGAGTCGAGCGGCGGCGTCCTGCACGTCGACGTCCGCGACCGCGGCATCGTCATCGGCCCCGACCCGCTCGGCGACGTCGTCGTCGAGGTCTCGGCCGCCGACGCTCGCGGCCGTGACGGTCGAGGGCTCGGGCGACGTCACGCTCAGCGGCCTCGACGCCGAGTCGCTCGAGCTCGAGGTCGAGGGCGCCGGCGACGTCGAGGCGAGCGGGACGGTCGACCGGCTCGATGGCCACGATCCAGGGCGCGGGCGACGCCAACCTCGAGGAGCTCGCGGTCCGCACCGCGCGCGTGGTGGTCCAGGGCGCGGCGGACGCCGACGCTGAACGTCAGCGACGAGCTCGACGTGACCGATCGAGGGCGCCGGCGACGTCACCTACCGCGGCGAGCCCGACGTCCGGTCGGACGTCCAGGGCGCCGGCGACATCCGCCGCGAAGGCCCTTAAACGACCGAGGCCCCGGATGTCCGGCGGCGATCTCTCGTTGCGTGGGGTGGTTACGCGGCCTCGCGCAGCGCCATCACGTCTGTGCGCTGGCTCAGGCGCTTAAGGGCCCGCTCCTCGATCTGACGCGCGCGCTCGGTGGAGACACCGAGCTTGCGGCCGGCCTGGCTGAGCGTCTGAGGCTCCTGGTCGCCGGCGCCGAAGCGCATCTCGATCACGTTGCGCTCCTGCTCGGGGAGCTCAGCGATCGCGCTCAGGAGCGTCTCCGAGCGAAGCTTCTCTCCGACCTCTTCGTCGACGGGGGCCGTCTCGATCGCCAGCAGGTCGCCGAAGGAGGTGTCTCCCTCGTCGCCGACCGGCTTGTCGAGGCTGACCACCGCGCGATCCGCCTTGCGGATCTCGATCACGTCCTCGAGCGGGAGGTCCGCCACTGCGGCGATCTCCTCGTCCGTCGGCTCGTGACCGAGCTTGGTCGTGAGCTCGCGCTCGATACGCCCGACCTTCCGGGACCGCTGGGCCACGTGGACAGGGAGCCGGATGGTCCGGCTCGTGTTCTCCAGTCCGCGCTGGATGGCCTGGCGGATCCACAGCGTCGCGTACGTCGAGAACCGGAACCCCTTGCGCCAATCGAACTTCTCCACGGCCCGGATGAGGCCGAGCATGCCCTCCTGGATGAGGTCGCCGAGCGCAAGGCCCTGACCCTGGTAGCGGCGCGCGTTCGCGACGACCAGACGCAGGTTCGAGTTGATCATGCGGTCCTTGGCGGCGAGGTCGCCCTTCTCGATGCGCTGTGCCAGCTCGATCTCCTCGCTGGGCTTGAGCAGGGGGTAGCGACCGGCCTCACGCAGCAGCAGCTGGAGGGAGTCCATGGTGGGATCGGCCTCGTGTTCGGGCGCGATCCGCTGACGCGGGATATCGGTGAGCGTGCTCGTGGTCTTTCCTTTCGCCTTGGCGGTGTGGTGGTAGCCATTTCAGAAAACCAACTCTTGCAGTAGGAATTATAGCGCGATCCGGTTGCCGATGCAACCACCTTGGCCGTGCAGTCATGGCCGATGGCGTACCGGCTGGGTGCCGCGTCCTGCGGCCACCGTCTTAGGTCGGCCCGCCCGGGGGAGGTCGGACGGCCGTCCTTCAAGGCGATGCTCGAACCGGGTCTACGTGGAGGACCCATACCCAGTTCAGGCGTCCGGACTCACGAAGGAGTCCGGGCACTACAAAGAGAACCCTTGGCGCCGCCGCAAGTTACGCGGTTTTCTGCCCGCTGCACGCAGGTTTTAGGCGCCAATGAGGAAGTGAATCGCAAACCCGGGGGGTTTGCGCTCAGGGTTGTGTGTCCTAGCGCACAGATCAGCGCCGAGCGGCAGCACGCCGAGCTGCTCGGCGCGGAAGGAGGCCGGTGACCACCGCCGGCCGGTCGCGCTCCGCTGTCGACTCGGCGGCAACCGCCTCGTCGACGATACCGCGCAGGGCGGCCTGGAAGCGATCGGAGCCGAACTGCCGCGCGGCCTCCACGCAGTCGACGGGATCGATCTCGAGCGGGTCGAACGCGGCCACGACCTCGGCCAGCGCGTCCGGATCGTTCGCGCGATAGTAGGCGCCGGTCTCGCCCTCGTGGACGCTCTCGAGCACGCCGCCGGACGCGAGCGCGATCACCGGCCGGCCGGACGCCGAGCGACTCCACGGCGGCGATCCCGAACTCCTCGGCGGCCGTGACCACGAGCGCCTTCGCGCTGCGCATGAGGGTGGCGACCGCCGGATCGGGGAGGCGGCCGGCGAAGCGCACGGTCGGGCCCGCGAGGCGGCGCAGGCGGCGCAGCTCGGGCCCGTCGCCCACCACCACGAGCGGCGCGCCGAGCCGGTTGAACGCCTCGACGGCGACGTCGATCCGCTTGTGCGCCATCAGCTCGGCGACGATCAGGTAGTGGTCGCCGACTCGGCCGGGATGGAAGCGCTCGAGCTCCACCGGCGGGTGCAGCACGTCGGCCTCGCGGCCGAAGTAGCGGCGCACGCGCGACGCGGTGAGCCGCGAGTTCGCCACGTACCTGTCGACCCGCTGCGCGGCGATCCAGTCCCAGCGCCGCCAGCGGGAGAGCACGACCTGGAGCGGCAGCCGGAGCGGCGCGGGCCGCGCCGCGAGCGTCGCCTCGCGCTCGGACCACGCGTAGCGGAACGGGTTGTGGCAGTAGGAGACGTGGACGGCGCCGGGCGCGGGCAGGACGCCGTGCGCCCACGCGCTCGAGGAGGAGATGACGAGGTCGTACCCGCGCAGGTCGAGCGACTCGATCGCGTACGGGTAGAGCGGCAGCAGCGGCCGGAAGGTCTTGGCGCTCGGGCGCAGCTTCTGCAGGAACGAGGTCTGCGGGTCGCGGTCGGCGAAGCGGCCCTCGGTGCCGTCCTCGTCGTAGACCGCGGTGAAGACGTCGGCGTCCGGCCAGGCGTCGCAGATCGCGGCGAAGACGCGCTCCGCCCCGCGCAGGTCGAGCAGGAAGTCGTGCACGAGCGCGACGCGAGCGGGCCATCCGGACGTCATCCTATTCGCAGATGCGCTCCGACCGGCCACCCCGGGTGTTGTGACCTTTTCATGCTCAGAATCGCCGCGCTCGCGCTCGTCCTGCTCCTGTTCCCCGCCGCCGCTTCGGCGCGGGTGCCGGACGACTGGCTCGGCGTGGCGGCGGACGGCCCGCTGATCGACTTCGACGAGGCCTACGCCGGCCGAGTGGACGCTGATGGCCGACAGCGGCGCGTCGAGCGCGCGCGTGGCCTTCTACTGGACGCAGGGGCAGCCGCTCGGGCCCGGCGCGGTCGACTTCACCGCCTACGACCGCCCCGTCCTGCGCGCCGCCGCGCGCGGGCATGACGATCCTCCCGGTCGTCTTCTCCACGCCCGGCTGGGCGCGCCGCAACCCGGACGATGGCCGGCCTCGCCCCCGCGCGATCCCGCCGACTACGCGCGCTTCCTCGCCGCAGCTGGTCGGGCGCTACGGGCCGAAGGGATCGTTCTGGACCGAGCACCCCGAGGTGCCGCGCCGCCCGATCCGCGGACTGGCAGCTCTGGAACGAGCCGAACCTGAACGGGTACTGGTCGCGGCAGCCGTTCGCGGCGGGCTACGTCAGGCTGCTCCGCGCCGCGCGACGGGGCCTGCGCAAGGTCGATCCCAGGGCGCGCGTGGTGCTCGCCGGGCTCCCGAACGGCTGGCAGGCGCTGCGCGAGATCTACAAGGCCGGCGGCAAGAAGGCGTTCGACGCCGTCGCGATCCACCCCTACACCGCCAAGCCCGCGCGGCTGCCGCAGTACCTGCGCGCCGTGCGCGTCGTGATGGGCCGCTTCGACGACCGGCGCAAGCCGCTCTGGGTGACCGAGCTGTCGTGGCCGGCGGCCAAGGGGCGCGCGCCCGATCCGATCGGCATCGCGACGACCGACGCGGGCCAGGCCAAGCGCCTCACGACCGGGCTGCGGGTCCTCGCGAAGAACCGCAGGAAGCTCCGGATCGAGCGGGTCTACTGGTACACGTGGCTGTCCCGGCCGACGGCGGACAGCGTGTTCGCGTGGTCGGGCCTGCGGCGGCTGGAGGGCGACATGCTCACCCCGACGCCCGCCTTCGCGGCGTTCCGCAAGGTCGCGAAGCAGCTCAAGGGTTGAGCACGGCGTCGACCGCGCGCGCGGTCGCGTCCCAGGTGAAGCCGCTCGCCCGGGCGAGGCCGGCGGCGCGCAGCCGCTCCCGCTCGGCGTCGTCGTCCACGAGCCCGGTGAGCGCGGCCGCGAACGCCTCGCCGGTCGGCTCCGCCAGCAGCGCCGCGCCGCCGCACGTCTCGGGCAGCGCGCTCGTGTTCGCGGCGACGACCGGGACGCCCGCGGCCATCGCCTCGAGCACGGGCAGCCCGAAGCCCTCGTAGAGCGACGGGAGCGCGAAGGCGAGGGCGCCGGCGTAGAGGCCGGGCAGGTCAGCGCGTCGTCGACGTGGCCGAGCAGGCGCAGGCCGTCGAGCCCCTGCTCGCGCGCGAACTGCGGGCGGTGGCCGCCGGCCACGACGACGTCGATCCCGCGCTCCGCGAGCGCGCGGGCCGCGGGGACGAGCGCGGCGAGGTTCTTGCGCGCCGTGTGGGAGGCCACGCAGAGCACGTACGGGCGGCCGGGCGCCGGCGCCCCCGGCGCGAACCGCTCGTCGACCCCGCCGTAGACCACCGTCGCATCGACGCCGAAGAGGTCACGCAGCTCGCCGCGCGAGAACTCGGACACGGTGAGCACGCGGTCGGCGCGCCGGATCACGGCGGGCAGCAGCACGCGCTGCGCGGCGGCGTACGTCCGCGAGTACCAGCCGGGATGGCGCAGCGGCGCCGCGTCGTGGACGATCACGACCGTCCGCGGATGGGCGAGCGGCGCGAGGTTGGCCGGGCACAGCAGCGCCCGCGCCCGCGCCGCGCGGACCGGCAGCACGAGCTGCTCCCACGCGTGGCCGGCGCGGTGCGCGAGCGCCGCCGGCGGCGTCAGGACCTCGTAGCCGCCCGGCCGCAGGGCCGGCAGCCGCGCCGCGAGCTCGCGGGTCCAGCGCTCGACGCCGCCGAGCTCCGGCCGCGCCGCCGCGCGTGCATCGATGGCGACGGTCATGCCGGTGCGCTCTGATTTCTCCTGTGAGACGTCCGATGCTCCGCCGCCGCCCGCTGTCGGCCGTCGCGGGCGGCGCGCTCCGCCCGTCGGAGATCGATCCCGATCCGGCGCCCGACGGCGCGCGGGTCACGCTGCGGGTGCTCGAGCGCGTGGACCGCGAGGCCTTCCTCGCCCTCGCCCGCGAGAGCCGCGAGCTGCACCGCCCGTGGACGTACCCGCCGGAGCGCACGGACCAGTTCGACGACCTCTACGCCCGCTCGCGGCGCGACGACTTCGCGTGCCTGCTCGCCTGCCCGGTCGAGGACGAGCGGGACATCGTCGGCGTGTTCACGGTCTCGCAGATCGTCCGCGGCGCGTTCCAGTCCGCCTACCTCGGCTACTACGCGCACCAGCGGTTCGCCGGCCAGGGGCTCATGCGGGAGGCGATGGAGCAGCTGCTCGACCACACGTTCGGCGCGCTCGCGCTGCACCGGCTGGAGGCCAACATCCAGCCCGGCAACCAGCCGTCGATCGCGCTGGCCCGCGGCGCCGGCTTCCGGCTCGAGGGCTTCTCCCCGCGCTACCTGCTGATCGGCGGCCAGTGGCGCGACCACGAGCGCTACGCGATCACGGCCGACGAGCGCGCGGCTCAGAAGAGCCCGAGCTGAGCCGCCTCGGGCTCGCGTGCTCGGCCTCGGCCTCGAGCATCTCCGGGTCCTCGACGACGAGCTCCGGCTCGGCCTCCGGCTCCGGCTGCTCCGGCGGGTCGAGCGCGAGCAGCTCCGGGAGCCGCCGGAAGTCGGCCCGCAGGACGTCGAGCATCTGCGGCGTGTAGAGCGCCGCCGCGGGGTGGTAGATCGGGTACAGCCGCACGCGCCGCGGGCCGATCCGCCGCACCTCCTCGCGGCCGTGCAGGCGGGTGATGCCGGTCGCCGGGTCGCCGCGCAGGAGCTTGGTCGAGAAGTTGCCCAGCGTGCACACCACGCGCGGCTCGATCAGCTCGAGCTGGCGGAAGAGGTAGTCCTGGCAGGCGTCGATCTCCTGCGGGAGCGGGTCGCGGTTCCCGGGAGGCCGGCAGTTGTGGACGACCCCACCCGCGGTGACGAAGTTGTGGGTCTGGTCGACGTCGATGCAGAAGAACGTGCGGTCCGCGCCCATCTGATCCGTGACGTCCTCGATCTCGACGTCGTCGTAAGTCACCCGCACCGGACCACGTTCGAGTGCGGACTCGTCGAAAGAGACCGAAGCCTCGACCTCGGGCACGAGCTTGTAGCGCATCGACGGCGGCACGTACGGAGCGATCAGCTCGGAGAGCTTGCGCGTCGTGGGCACGTCGAAGTAGATCCGCCCACGTGTCGCCTTGGCGGGTAGCCCGAGGCGCAGCAGGCCGCGCAGCAGCACCTGGCGGTCCGCGTCCGAGAAGCCCACCGTCGCGATCTCCGCGAGCGGCCGGCGGCCACCGCCGCGGATCCGGCAGTAGCCATCGTCCATGAACCAGAAGGCGAGCATGCGCGGATTGAGCTCCTCCGCCATCCACGCGGGTACGACCTTGACGGGCTGGTAGAAGTCGGCACGCAGAGGCCGCAGCGATCGAGCGGCTCGTGTCCGGACATGGACGACGTCGTAGACGCGGTCATCGCCAGCAACGGCCGCGACCTGGCGGTCCTCGGCGATCGGCTCGAGCTCCTTGAGCAGACCCGCCTTGAAGAGCGCGTACTCGCGCTGCCTGGCCGAGTGTCCGAACGTGACCGCGGATCGCGCCCCGGTGATCGAGGCATCGCCCAGCAGCGAGCCGCAGACGACGTCGCGCGCCAGCTCGCTGAGCCCTTGGCCCGTAGCGACGCGATCGGTCGACTGCAGCTCCCCGGCAGGGACATAGCCACGCTCGGTCAACACGGGGTGGTCATGCGTCAACTGCGTCGACGCCTTCCCGCCGCTCGACTCCTTCGCGTTGCGGAAGCTGAGCCGGAAGACCCGGCGATCGGACAGCGGCGTCGCGTGCCAGCCGGTCACGGTCCGGGGCACCAAGCCACCGTCCGCGTCCACCGACATCACGGTTCCCGAGTAGCGATCGCGGACGAGGCGGCCGATGCGCTCCCACGAGCCGTCGCCGAGCTGGACCATCGAGTCGTACCGAAGGCACTTGAGCACGTTGGCGATGAAGACGTCGCCGCGCGTGAGGCCGATCTCCTCGAGCAGCGTGTCGAGCAGGCGGCCCGCCTGGCCGACGAACGGCAGGCCCTGGCGATCCTCGTTGGCGCCCGGCGCCTCGCCGACGAACATGAGGTCGGCGTCGGCGTTCCCGGAGCCGAAGACGACCGTCTGCCGCGTCGACGCGAGCTGGGCGCACTTCGTGCAGTCGCGCGCCTGCTCGTAGACGGCCTTCAGCTCCTCGCGCCTTTCGGCTGCGGTTCCCATCATCCACGACTCTAATCAGGCTCGCGGCGGACTATCCTGAAGCTCGAAGCCTGAAGCCGGTATCTCCGTGAGGGAACTGGACTCCATCGCCATCGTCGGGGCTGGCCGCCTCGGATCCGTACTCGCCAAAGCCCTCGGGGCGCCGGGTCCACTCGGTCGTGGGGCGAGCGCGCGTGGCGCCACGACCGTCCTGCTGTGCGTGCCGGACTCGGAGATCGCCTCCGCGGCGCGGGCGATCGAGGCGGGCCCCCTGGTCGGCCACTGCTCGGGCGCCACGGGCCTCGGCGTCCTGGCGCCGCACGAGGCGTTCTCGCTGCATCCGCTGATGACGGTGCCGGCCGGTGCCGCGCCCGGCGTCCTGCGGGGCGCGGGCTGCGCCGTCGACGGCTCGACGCAGCGTGCCCTCGCGGTCGCGGAGGCGCTGGCCGCGGCGCTCGGCATGCGCGCCACCCGCGTGGCCGACGAGGACCGCGCCGCCTACCACGCCGCGGCATCGATCGCGTCGAACTTCCTCGTCGCGCTCGAGGGCGCGGCGGAGCGCCTGGCCGCCACCGCCGGCGTCGACCGCGAGTACCTCGTGCCCCTGGTGCGGGAGGCCGTGGAGAACTGGGCGGCGCGCGGCGCCGAGGGCGCGCTGACCGGCCCGATCGCCCGCGGCGACCACGAGACGGTCGCCCGCCAGCGGGCCGCGGTGGCCGAGCGCACGCCCGACCTGCTGCCGCTGTTCGACGCCATGGTCGACGCCACGCGCGCGGTGGCGGCATGAGGACGATCCGCAGCACCGCCGAGATGCGCGCGCACGGCGCCGCCCTCCGCGCCGCGGGCCGCACGATCGCGCTCGTCCCCACGATGGGCGCCTTCCACGCCGGCCACCACGCCCTCATGCGGGCCGCCCGCGAGCGCTGCGACGAGGTCGTGGTCTCGCTGTTCGTGAACCCGGCGCAGTTCAACGACCCGGCCGACCTCGCCGCCTACCCGCGCAGCGAGGAGCGCGACGCGGCCGAGGCCGCGGACCTCGGCGTCGACGTGCTCTACATGCCGCCGGTCGAGGACGTGTACCCGCCCGGCTTCAGCACGTCGGTGCGCGTCGAGGGCCTCTCCGACGTGCTCGAGGGCTCCGAGCGCGGCCCCGGCCACTTCGCCGGCGTGTGCACGGTCGTCACCAAGCTCTTCAACGTCGTGGCGCCCGACGTCGCGTTCTTCGGGCAGAAGGACGCCCAGCAGGTCGCCGTGCTCAAGCGGATGGTCCGCGACCTCGACCTGCCCGTCGAGCTCGCGGTCGTCCCCACCGTCCGCGAGCCGGACGGCCTCGCGCTGTCGAGCCGCAACGTCCGCCTCGCGCCCGCCGAGCGGGAGCGCGCCACGTCGCTCTCGAAGGGCCTGCAGGCCGCCGCGGACGCGATCGCGGCCGGCGAGCGCGACGCCGCCGCGGTGGCCCGGGCCGCCCGCGCCGCCATGGACGGCGTGGAGCCGGAGTACCTCGCCCTCGTCAACCCCGACAGCTTTCAGCCGATCAAGACCGTCAACGGCCGGGTATTGGTGGCCGTGGCGGCGCGCATCGGCGCGATCCGCCTCATCGACAACACCATCGTCCAATCGGCGGCGACCCCGGAGCGGGCGCCGACCACATAGGAGGAGCACGATGTCGTCCCCGCCCCGCAGCGACCGCAAGCCCGTGACGCTGACCAAGCTCGCCGAGATGCGCGCGCTCGGCGAGCCGATCGTGATGGTCACCGCGTACGACCATCCGAGCGCCATCGTCGTCGAGGAGGCCGGCGTGGACATCGTGCTCGTCGGCGACTCGGCCGCCAACAACGTCCTCGGCTACGAGGACACCGTCCCGGTGACCGTCGAGGAGCTGCTCATGCTCGCCGCCGCCGTGCGGCGCGGCCTGAGGGCGCCGCTGCTGGTCGGCGACCTGCCGTTCGGCTCCTACGAGGCCTCGGACGCGCAGGCCATCGCGACGGCGCACCGCTTCGTGAAGGAGGCCGGCTGCGACGCCGTCAAGCTCGAGGGCGGCGGCGCCAGCGCCGAGCGCGCCCGCGCCATCGTGCGCGCCGGCGTGCCGGTCATGGGCCACGTCGGCCTCACGCCGCAGACCGCGACCGCGCTGGGCGGCTACCGCGCGCAGGGCCGCACCGCCGAGCGGGCCAGGCACGTGCTCGACGACGCGCTCGCGCTGCAGGAGGCCGGCTGCTTCTCGATCGTCTTCGAGGCCATCCCCGCCGAGGTCACCGACGCGATCATGGGCCACATGGAGATCCCGGTGATCGGGATCGGCGCCGGCGCCAGCACCGACGGGCAGGTGCTCGTCCTGCACGACCTGCTCGGCATCCACGACGGCTTCAAGCCCAAGTTCGTCAAGCGCTACGCCGACGTGAAGTCCGAGATGGTCCGCGGCGTCACCGCGTACACGGACGAGGTCCGCAGGCGCGTCTTCCCGGCGCCGGAGCACGACTACGGGATCGCGCCCGAGGAGCTCGACCGGCTGCGCGCCATGTTGCCGCCCCACCGCACGGCCGTCTGATCACACGACGTTCACAAGTCCTTCACAAGTAGCCGGGGGTCCTGCCGGGCGGCCTCCTACACTCCGCCGCCATGGCCCGGCTGTCGCAGCTTTTCGCGCCCAAGGAACGCGAGTTCTTCGACCTGTTCGAAGAGGCGGGAGCGAACATCGTCCGTGCGGCCGGGCTGCTCGAGAAGCTCCTCGAGGAATGGCCCGAGCAGGGCGAGCTCGCGCGCGAGGTTCGCGACTGCGAGCACGAGGGTGACCGCATCACCCACGACATCATCCAGCGCCTCAACCACACGTTCGTCACGCCGATCGACCGCGAGGACATCTACGCCCTCGCCTCGGCGCTCGACGACATCGTCGACTTCATCGAGGAGGTCTCCGACTTCCTCGGGCTGTACCGGATCGAGGCCACGATGGACAAGGCCATCGAGATGGGCCAGATCCTGCACGAGGCCGCCAGGGCGATCGCGGGCGCGATCCCGCGCCTGCGGACCTTCAAGGACATCCACCACTACACGGTCGAGGTCAACCGGCTGGAGAACGACGGCGACCGCGTGCTGCGCGAGGCGCTCGCCTCGCTGTTCGAGCGCGGGATCGACCCGATGCTCGTGATCCGCTGGAAGGACATCTTCGAGCGCCTCGAGGACGCGATCGACTCCACCGAGAAGACCGCGAACATCCTCGAGGGCATCGTCATCAAGAACCAGTAGATGGTCGCCACCGACGTCGTCCTTGTCATCGTGGTCGCGACGGCGCTCGCGTTCGACTTCACCAACGGGTTCCACGACACCGCCAACTCGGTGGCGACGTCGATCTCCACGCGGGCCATGGCGCCGCGCGTGGCCGTGCTCATGGCCGCGGTGCTGAACTTCGTCGGGGCCTTCCTGTCGCTGGCGGTCGCCGCCACCATCGCCTCGGGCATCGTCGACGCCGGCCTCGTCACGCTCGACATCGTCTTCGCGGGCCTGATCGGCGCGATCGCCTGGAACCTGGCGACGTGGTACTTCGGGCTCCCGTCCTCGAGCTCGCACGCCCTGATCGGCGGCGTCGTGGGCGCGGCGTTCGCCGCCGAGGGCCCGAAGGCCGTGTACGGCGACGGCCTGATCGAGAAGGTGATGATCCCGGCGCTCGTCGCGCCGGTCCTGGCGCTGGTCACGACCGGCATCGCGATCCTCTTCTGCTACCGGATCGTCGGGCGCCAGAAGCCCGGCACCGTGACGCGCGGCTTCCGGCTCGGGCAGATCGTCACCGGCAGCCTGTTCTCGCTCTCGCACGGCACCAACGACGCCCAGAAGACGATGGGCATCATCGCGCTGGCGCTGGTGGCCAGCGGGCACCTCGAGTCCGGCGCCGACCCGCCGACGTGGGTCGTGGTCTCGGCCGCGACGGCGATCGCGCTGGGCACCTACGTCGGCGGCTGGCGCATCATCCGGACGATGGGCAGCCGGATCATCAAGATGGACCCGGCGCAGGGCTTCGCGGCCCAGGGCGTCGGATCCGCGGTGATCCTCTCGGCCTCCCACGTCGGCTTCCCCCTGTCGACCACGCACGTGATCTCCGGCGCGATCATGGGCGCCGGCGCCGCCAAGCGGATCTCCGCCGTGCGCTGGGGCGTGGCGGGGAACATCGTGACGGCGTGGGTGCTGACGACGCCGGCCGCCGCCATCGTCGGCGCCGCGACCTACGGCGTCGTGCAGCTGTTCGGCGACGGCGCCGCCGGTCCCGTGATCGTGTCCGGGGCCCTCCTGACCGCCCTCGCCGTCGTCTTCGCGCGGCGGCTCGCCGGGGGCCGGACCCTGACGGCGGAGGGCTGAGCCGTGCTGGCCACCGTCAAGGCGGGGGACATCTTCGAGGTCGTGTGGGTGTCGCTCGTCGCGGGCGTGTTCGTCACCATCGCGTACTCGTTCGTGGTGCTCGGGCTCGCGCGCTCGGCCGAGGCCGCCCGCAGCGGCCGCAACCCCGCGGCCGTCGCCTACGCGAGCATGGCCGTGCTGGCCTTCGCGCTGTTCGCGGCGGCCGTCGTGTACGGCGTCCACATCATGCTTTCCAAGGGCTAGGCGAACACCGGCCCAGGGCGCCGGGTTCACTTGCGGGTGTTCGCCCGGGGGGCGAAACCCGCGCCCGCGGCTGGGTACTCGACCGACCGGATGACCTTCGCGGGGACTCCGGCGGCGATCGAGAACGGCGGGAGGTCGGTGGTCACCACCGAGTTGGCGCCGACCACGCTGCGCTCCCCGATCGTCACCCCGCTGGTGACCACGACGTTCGCGCCGAGCCACACGTTGTCGCCGAGCCGGGTCGGGCCCTTCGACGTGAAGCCCTGCCACGGCACCGGCTTGTCCGGGTCGTCGAAGCGATGGTTCGCGTCGGTCACGAAGCAGCCGTTGGCCAGCATGCAGTGCTCGCCGATCTCCACGAGCTCGACCGCCGCGACCTGGACGCAGAGGTTGAGGAACGTGCCGCCGCCGATGCGGATGCGCGCCGGCGCCTGCGCCGTCAGCCACACGTTCGGCTCGAGCACGACGTGCTCGCCGAGCTCCAGCCGGTCCTCGAGCAGCATCTCGAGCACGTTGCCGTGCACGGGCCAGCGGCAGAAGGCCCGGCGGCGCGCGAACTCGTAGTGCAGGCGCGCCCGGTTCCAGGGCAGCGAACTGCGCTCGTACCACCGCCATTTCTGCGCCCAGAGCCTGAGATCGGCCACGTCCAAGGCGCTGAGCATGCCATGAAGGGCGCGTTGCAGGATGTCGTAACACCGCGCGCACCGGTTCCCGGAGTGTCCGGACCGGGTGAGGATGGATGTACGACCCCGGACACGGAGGACCACGTCATCTTGCGCCCGACCCGACTGCTGTTGTTGCTGACCTTCCTGCTGGTTCCTGCCGCGCCCGCATCGGCGGCGGTCCCGCACATAGTCCAGCCAGGCGAGACGCTGTGGTCGATCTCGGCCGCCAACAACCTGACCACCCGCACCGTGGCGGCCTTCAACGGCCTGTCGGAGGACTCGCAGGTGGTGCTCGGCTCCACGGTCATGGTCCCGAGCACGGTCGAGGGCTACGCGGCGCTCCAGCAGGCCGGGATCGTGCCCGCCGAGACGGCGCAGGCCGCGCCGGCCGCGGCCGAGCCCGCCGCGGCGACGCCGGTCGCGTCAGGCGCTCCGGCGCCCCAGGGCGGCTACACGGTGCGCCCGGGCGACACGCTGTCCGCCCTCGCCGCCCAGACCGGCACCTCGGTGAGCGCGATGGCGGCCATGAACGGCCTCGATCCGAACGGCCTGCTGCTCACCGGCACCGTGCTCAAGCTCCCCGGCGGCTCGGCCGCCCCGGCGCAGGCGAGCCAGCCGGCGCCCGCGGAGACCGTGGTGCCCGATGCCGCGCCCGCGCCCACCGCGCAGCACGTCTCGGCCACGGACGTCCAGAACGTCGCGGCCTCGCACGGGGTCTCCCCCTCGCTGGCCGCCGCGATCGCGTGGCAGGAGAGCGGCTTCAACAACAGCATGGTCTCCTCCGCCAACGCCCGCGGCGTGATGCAGGTGATGCCGGGCACGTGGGACTACGTGCAGCAGAACCTGGCGGGCGGGCAGCAGCTCGACCCGAACTCCGCGAACGACAACATCCACGCCGGCGTCATGTACCTCAAGCGCCTGCTGACGGATGCGGGCGGCGACGAGAACGCGGCGATCGCCGGCTACTACCAGGGCCTCGCCTCCGTGCGCGAGCGCGGCATGTACGACGACACGGCGCGCTACGTGGACAACGTGCAGGCGCTGAGGTCGCGCTTCGGCGGCTAGCCCCGCCTGAGGTCCTAGGCCGAATTGCCCATGGGAGACGGCGAGCGGTGGTCCTACGCTCGCCGTCGACATGGACACCCTCATCCCAGGACTCCGCGCGACGGCTCCGCAGCCGTTGCCCTTCGCCCCCTCCCTCGTCATCCGCTCGTACCTGCTCGAGCGCGCTGAAGGCGACCTCCTCGTCTACGGCGCCGGCGTGCCCGCCGGGCTCGGCGACGTGACCGCGCGCTACCTCAACCACTGGCACGAGGCGATGTTCGCCGGCCCGCTGGAAGGCGTCCCGACCCTCGTGCACGAGCTCGATCGCGAGCAGGCCGCCTCGCGCATGGCCGTCGACGGCACGTTCGCGGGGCGCTCGGTACTCGGCGACGACTTCGAGATCGTCCCGATTCCCGGTCACACGCCGGGCGCGACGGCGTTCCTGTGGGAGGGCGCGCTGTTCACCGGCGACTCGATCTACCTCGACGGCGACGACTGGGTCGTGGCGCTCGACGTCTCGGGCAGCGACCGCGCGCGGTTCCTCGAGAGCCTCGAGCTGGTGCGCGAGCTCGAGTACGACCGGCTCGTCCCGTGGGCGGCGCCCGCCGGCCACGCCGGCTACGCGACCACGGACGCGGCGGACGCGCGGCGGCGGATCGACTCGATCATCGCCCGCGTGCGCCGCGGCGAGAGCCGCTGAGGGCCGCGCCCGTCCGGGCGCGGCCTCAGGGCGACGTGCTCAGCTGCGGCGGTACTGCGCCGGGAGCTTGCGTGGCTGGACCGGGCGGTTGATCTTGGCCGCGGGCTGCTGACGAGGCACCGGCTGGCGGCGGAGCTTGAGCTTCTGCTTTGGATGGCGAGACACGAGCGCTCCTCGGGACGATGGGTCGGTGGGAGCGGTCCGTCCGCACTCTTCCGCGGCAACCGTCTGTGGGCGGCGGAGAGGACAGCTATGTCAAGGACGCGGACGGCCGGAGCACGCGGGCGCACCGCACGGGGCGGGCGCTGCGATGCGTGCTGCTTAGAACCGTCGGCGATCGATCATGACCTCGCGGAGGTTACGCCAAGGCCTCCCGGGCGTCGGTGCGGCTAGCCCTACATGTGGCGCCGGCCTAGGCCGCCGCCGCGACCTTGCGCCGGCGGGCGCGTGGCTTCTTGGGCTTCGCGCCCGCCTTCACGAGGTCGCGCAGGAACGCGCCCGTGTGCGACGCCTCGACGGCCGCGACCTCCTCCGGCGTCCCCGTGGCCATGACGTAACCGCCCTCCTCGCCGCCCTCGGGCCCCATGTCGATCAGCTGGTCGGCGACCTTGATGACGTCGAGGTTGTGCTCGATCACCACGACCGAGTTGCCGGCTTCGACCAGCCGCTGGAGCACCTCCAGCAGCCGCTGGATGTCGGCGAAGTGCAGGCCCGTGGTCGGCTCGTCGAGGATGTACAGCGTCCGCCCCGTCGCGACCTTCGAGAGCTCGGCCGCGAGCTTGATGCGCTGCGCCTCGCCGCCCGAGAGCGTGGTGGCCGGCTGGCCGAGGCGCATGTAGTCGAGCCCCACGTCGTGCAGCGTCTGCAGCCGGCGCTTGATCTTCGGGATGTGGGCGAAGAACTCGAGCGCCTCCTCGATCGGCATCTCGAGGATGTCGGCGATGTTCTTGCCCTTGAAGCGGATGTCCAGCGTCTCGCGGTTGTAGCGCTTGCCGTGGCACTGCTCGCACGGGACGTACACGTCGGGCAGGAAGTGCATCTCGATCTTGATCTGCCCGTCGCCGCGGCAGACCTCGCAGCGCCCGCCCTTGACGTTGAACGAGAAGCGGCCCGGCTTGTACCCGCGGGCGCGCGCCTCCTGCGTCTTGGAGAAGAGGTCGCGGATCTGGTCGAACAGCCCGATGTAGGTCGCCGGGTTGGACCGCGGCGTGCGGCCGATCGGCGACTGGTCGACGCTGATGATCTTGTCGAGGTGCTCGAGCCCGCGGATGCGCTTGTGCGCGCCCGGCCGCATCCGCGCCCGGTGCAGCTTGTTCGAGATCGCCTTGTAGAGGATCTCGTTGACGAGCGTCGACTTGCCGGAGCCCGACACGCCGGTCACCGCCGTGAAGACGCCGAGCGGCACCTTGACGTCGACGTTCTTGAGGTTGTGCTGCGTCGCGCCCTGGATCTCGACGTGGCCCGACGGCTTGCGGCGCTCGGCCGGCGGCTCGATCCGCCGCGCGCCGGAGAGGAACTGGCCGGTCAGCGACTCCGGGACCCGCATGACCTCCTCGGCCGTCCCCGCCGCGACGACGTAGCCGCCGTGCTCGCCCGCGCCCGGCCCCATGTCGACCAGGTGGTCGGCCGCGTGCATCGTCCCCTCGTCGTGCTCGACCACGAGCACCGTGTTGCCGAGGTCGCGCAGGCGCTTGAGCGTCGCGATCAGGCGCTCGTTGTCGCGCTGGTGGAGGCCGATCGACGGCTCGTCGAGGATGTAGAGCACGCCGACCAGCGACGAGCCGATCTGCGTGGCCAGCCGGATCCGCTGCGCCTCGCCGCCCGACAGCGTCGCCGACGCGCGGTCCATCGACAGGTAGCCGACGCCGACGTTGTCGAGGAAGCGGAGCCGCTCGTCGATCTCCCGCAGGATCAGCCGCGCGATCGCGCGATCCTGATCCGACAGCTCGAGCGCCGTCGAGCCACTCGATGCGCGCGCGCCGCGCTCATCCCGCTGAACTCGTGGATCGCCAGGCCGCCGACCTTCACCGCCCGCGACTCGGGCCGCAGCCGCGCGCCCGCCGCACTCCGGGCAGGGCCGCACCGACATGTACTCCTCGATCTTCTCCCGCGACCAGTCCGAGTCGGTCTCCCGGTAGCGGCGCTCGAGGTTGGGGACGATGCCCTCGAAGGTCGTCATGTACGAGCGCTTGCGGCCCATCCGGTTGCGGTACGAGACGTACAGCTTGTCGCCGTTCGTGCCGTACAGGAACAGGTCCTGCTGCTCGTCGTCGAGCTCCTCCCACGGGGCGTCGAGGTCGATCTCGTAGCGGTCGGCGATCGCCGACGTGATCTGCTCGTAGTAGCTCGTCGCGCCGCTCGCCCACGGCAGGATCGCGCCCTCGTTGAGCGTCAGCGACGGGTCCGGCACCACGAGCTCGGGATCGATCTCCATCTGCGACCCGAGGCCGGTGCAGCGCGGGCAGGCGCCGTGCGGCGAGTTGAAGGAGAACGAGCGCGGCTCGAGCTCGGGCATCGAGATGCCGCAGTGCAGGCAGGCGAACTTCTCCGAGTACGTCGTGACGGTCGCCTCGCCGCCGTCGCGCGGCACGAGTCTGGATCTCCACCATCCCGTCGGCCAGCGAGACCGCCGTCTCCACCGAGTCGGCCAGCCGCTTGCGCAGGTCGCGCCGCATCACCAGCCGGTCGACGACCACCGAGATGTCGTGCTTGAACTTCTTGTCGAGGACGATCTCCTCCTCGAGCAGCCGCAGCTCGCCGTCCACCTTGACGCGCGTGAAGCCCTCGCTGCGCAGCTCGGCCAGCTGCTTGCCGTACTCGCCCTTGCGGCCGCGGACGATCGGGGCCAGGACCATGAACCGCTCGCCGTCCTCGGTGGCCATGATCTGGTCGATGATCTGCTCGGCCGACTGCGCGGCGATCGGGCGCCCGCAGTTGAAGCAGTGCGGCTTGCCGATCCGCGCCCACAGCAGGCGCAGGTAGTCGTAGATCTCGGTGACGGTGCCGACCGTCGACCGCGGGTTGCGCGACGTGGTCTTCTGGTCGATCGAGATGGCCGGCGACAGGCCCTCGATCGAGTCCACGTCCGGCTTGTCCATCTGCCCCAGGAACTGGCGCGCGTAGGCCGACAGCGACTCGACGTAGCGCCGCTGCCCCTCGGCGTAGATCGTGTCGAACGCCAGGGACGACTTGCCCGAGCCGGACAGGCCGGTGATGACCACCAGCGAGTCCCGCGGGAGCGAGACCGTGACGTCCTTCAGGTTGTGCTCGCGGGCGCCGGAGACGACGAGGAAATCGGAACGGGACATAAGACCGCACCGATGATAGATAGGGGAACGGACGTTCGTGTCAGGCGGTGCGCGCCAGGACCCCGGAGTCGGCGAGCTTCTCTCGCAAATACCGGAGGAACGGCTCCACGCGGAGGTCATCGCCGGTCACATGTCGGAGCAGCTCGCGCGGCAGGTACTTGCGTCCGTGGCGGTGCACGTTGACGCGCAGCCACTCCCTCACGGGCGCGAAGTCGCCGCGCTCGAGCAGCTCGTCGACGTCCGGGAGGTCCTCGGCGAGCTTCTCCCAGAGCTGCGACGCGATCAGGTTGCCGAGCGTGTACGTGGGGAAGTAGCCGAGCAGCCCGACGCTCCAGTGGACGTCCTGCAGGACGCCGTCGGCCGGGCCGGGGACCTCGACGCCGAGCAGGCGGTGCATCCCCTCGTCCCACGCCTGCGGGAGGCCGTCGACCGAGAGCGTGCCCTCGGTCAGCGCGAGCTCCAGCTCGAACCGCAGGACGATGTGCAGGTTGTACGTCGTCTCGTCGGCCTCGGTGCGGATGAGCGAGGGCTGGACGGTGTTGACGGCGCGGTAGAGCCCGATCGCGTCGAGATCGTGCAGCGCGCCCGGGAGCGTGGCGTTGATCCGCGGCAGCAGCCAGGTGCAGAACGGGCGCGAGCGGCCGATGATGTTCTCCCACATGCGGCTCTGCGACTCGTGAACGCCCAGCGAGACGGGGTCCTCGAGGGTGGTCCGGACGAGCGAGCGGTCGACCGCCGCCTCCGATAGGCCGTGGCCGAACTCGTGCAGCGCCGAGTAGAGCGCGACGGCGAAGTCGGACTCGTCGTACTTGGTGGTGAGCCGGACGTCGTCGGGCGAGAGGCTGGAGGCGAACGGGTGCAGCGCCGGGTCGAGCCGCCAGGAGTCGGGGTCGAAGCCGACGCCCTCGAGGACGTCGAGGACCGCGACCCGCTGGGACTCGGCGTCGAACGTGCCGGAGAACGCGCCGTCGTTGCGCGGCTGGTCGCGGTCGCCGGCCGCGGCCACGAGCGGGACCAGGGCGTCCCGCAGCTCGCCGAGCAGCGGCCGGAGCTCGGCGGTCGTGAGGCCGGGCTCGAAGTCGTCGAGCAGGGCGTCGTAGGGATGGGCGTGGCCCTCGAAGCAGGCGACGTAGCGGTGGCGGAGCTCGACGTGGTGGACGAGCGCGTCGCGGAAGCGCGAGAAGTCGTTGGACGCGCGGGCCTCCTGCCAGGCGTGCTGGCCGAGCGCCTTGGCCCGCGACAGCTCGGCCGCGAGCTCGGCGGGCACGCGCACGGACTTCTCGAAGTCCCGGCGGACCCACTGGACGAGGCGCGCGTCGTCGGAGTCGGGGTCCTCCCCCGCCGCCCACGGCTCGAGCGCGTCGAGCAGCTTCGCCAGCCCGGGATCGCTCTCGCGGGAGTGGATGGTGAGCGCGATCGTGCCGAGCCGCTCGGCCCGCGACTCCGCCCCGGCGGGCGGCATCATCGTCTGCTGGTCCCAGGTCAGCAGCCGGCAGATCGAGTGCAGGTCGCTGAGCTCGGCCATCCGGCCGCGCAGCGCGTCCATCTCCGCGGGCCTCCTCATCGGCCCGCCCGCTCGTAGACGTCGTCGAGCAGCGCCTCGGGGTCGGCGAGCTCGAAGTGCTCGGCGAGGTAGCGGGCGGTCTCGTCGCGCGGCGTGCCGCTCAGCGCCATGTTGAGGGCGATCAGGCGGGCGCCGGTCTCGTCGCCGGGCGGGGCGCCGTTCGCCGCGGGGGGCGGCGCGGGCTCCTCGGCGGGCGGCTCCGGCGGCGGCTCGGGGGCCGTGGCCGCGCCGAGCTCGCCGGCCTGGCCCTGGAGCTGCGCGAGGCCCGCGCTCAGGCGCTCGCCGCTCGCGCGCAGGGCCTCGAGCAGGGCGTTCATCTCGCGCTCGAGCTCGTCGAGCCGGCCCATCATGCTCCCGGCGGCCTCCTGGACGCGGGCGACGTGCTCGCTCGCCTGGCGGCCGGCGTCGGCGCGCAGCTCGGCGGCGCCGGCCTCGGCGGCCTCGAGGATCACGCGGACCTGGTCCGACGTGCCGGCCGAGAACGGCGACGGCGGGGGCGCGGCGGGCGCGCGGCCGCGCAGGGCTTCGAACTCGTCGGCGAGGTGCCGGAGGTGCGCGTCGACGGCCGCCGGGTCGTAGCCACGGCGCCCTACGGGGAAGTCGCGGCGCTCGATGGCGTCTCGGTCCACGCGGTCAGGATAGTCGTGTAGTGGACGTGTGAACGCCAGGGAGCCGCACGGCCCCGCCCTCGCCGCGGACGATCAGGCCGTCGCGCTCGAGGCCCGCCAGCGCGCGCTCGCGGCGCTCGCGGCCCAGTCCCGCGGGCAGCGGGCCGTCGTGGACGAGCGCCGCCAGGATGCGGCCGCGCGCCCAGCGATCGCTGTCCTCGAACCGCTCCGAGCCGCGGCGCCGGGGCGCGATCACCGGGCCGCCGGCGGCATGGGCGGCGCAGCCCTCGCGGACGGGGCAGTCGCCGCAGCGCGGCGCCCGCGGGCGGCAGACCGTGGCGCCGAGCTCCATCATCGCCTGGTTGAAGCCGGCCGCGCGGCCCGGCGGGAGCAGCTCCGCGGCCCCGGCCCCGCCGTGGCGCCCGATCACGCGCCGCACGTTCGTGTCGATCGCCGCCTCCTGCCGGTCCCACGCGAACGAGCCGACGGCGGCCGCCGTGTACGGGCCGACGCCGGGGAGCTCGGTCAGGTCCTCCGGCCAGCCGTCCTCCGCGACGACGCGCGCCGCGGCCTGCAGCGCCAGCGCGCGCCGGTTGTAGCCGAGCCCGCTCCAGGCGGCGAGCACGTCGCGCGGGGCGGCCGCGGCGAGCGCGGCCGGGTCGGGGAAGCGGGCGAGGAACGCCTCGTAGTACGGGACCACGCGCAGCGCCTGGGTCTGCTGCAGCATGACCTCGCTGACGAGCAGCGCGTACGGGTCGCGCGTCGCGCGCCACGGCAGCGGCCGCCGCACGCGGCCGTACCAGTCGAGCAGCGCCGCGGTGTCCATCGCGGCGGATCATGACGCAGCCCACAGATGCCTCACCGCGTGCGCCCGGTGCGGGCGCCACGCGTCCGCGGCCCCGGGCGGCGCGCCGATCCGCTCCAGCCCGTGCCGGACGCCGATGTCGGTCGGCAGCCAGGCGTCCGGGTCGCCGAGCGCGCGCATGGCCACGTACGCCGCCGTCCACGGCCCGATCCCGGGAAGCTCGAGCAGCGGCGCGACGTCGTCGCCCGGGTCGAGCCGCAGCCCGTCCGCCAGCGCGCCCGCCACCGCCGCGACCGCGCGCTGCCGGGAGCGCGGCATCGCCATCCGCGGCGCCGCCTCGGCGATCGCCTCCGGCCGCGGCCAGAGGTGCGTCAGCCCGCCCACCGGCTCCGGCAGCGGCTCCCCCGCCTCCGCGACCAGCCGCGCCGCGAGCGTGCGCGCGGCGGCGAGCGAGACCTGCTGGCCGAGCACCGCGCGCACCGCCAGCTCGCCGCCGTCGACCGTGCCCGGCATCCGCAGGCCGGGCCGCGCGGCGATCAGCGGCCCGAGCCACGGGTCGCCCGCGAGGTGCGCGTCGGCGGCCGCGGGATCGGCTCCGGCGAGCCGCGTCGCGAGCGCTCCCGCCGGCGGCGCGCCGTCGCGCAGATCGATCACGCCCGGACCGTCAGGTCCTCGGACCGTGCGGCGGTAGACGCCGCCGCGACACCTCCTCGATCCCGGGGACGGCGCGGAGGGCGAGGAAGGCTACGGTCGACAGCGCTTGCAGGCCCGGTAGCCGGCGGCGCGGGCCTCCTCCGCGGTCGCGTAGAACGTCACGTTCCGTCGCAGCGGCGTGCGAGCCGGGCATGTCGGCCGGCAGTAGATGCCCGTGGTGCGGACCGCGGTGATGAACCGGCCGTCGTATGCGGCGTCGCGGTCCGTGACCGCCTGGTAGGCGCGTTCGGTGTCCATGGGGGTTGAACGGACGGTACTTCGCGGTTGTGAGCGCGAACTTCGAACTGCGCTGGGTAGGGAGGCTGGGTGCAGAAGTGCAGCCTCGCGCCGGGATCCCGGTGGAGGCTGCAGTTGCGCACCTATACGGTGCCGAACTGCAGCCTCGGGACGCGCGGCGGCGAAAGGTTGCAGAAATGCACCGCGAAACCGGCCCCGCCTCCCTCAATGCCGGGGTTGGTGGACGGCGCGGTGCGTTTCGTCAACCGGCCGGGTCAGCCCGGCGCGCGGTTGACGTAGTGCACCGCGCTTACGACGCGGTCGCGGCCTCGTCGAGCTCGCGCCGCAGCTCGCGGATCTCGTCGCGCAGCTTGGCGGCGTACTCGAACCGCAGCTCCTCGGCGGCGGCGAGCATCTCCTCCTCGAGCTCGACGATCGTCGTCTCGATCTCGTGCGGCTCCATGTCGACGCGCTTCTCGCGCCGGCGGCGGCGCGACTTGGGGACCTTGCTGTCCCCCATCAGGAACTCGCTGATGTCGGAGATGCCCTTGACGATCGTCTCCGCCGTGATGCCGTTGTCGAGGTTGTACTGGACCTGGATCGCGCGCCGGCGGTCGGTCTCGTCGATCGCCTTGCGCATCGCCGCCGTCTGCTTGTCGGCGTACATCAGGACCTTGCCCTCGACGTTGCGGGCCGCGCGGCCGATCGTCTGGATCAGCGAGGTCTCGCCGCGGAGGAAGCCCTCCTTGTCGGCATCCAAGATGGCGACCAGGGACACCTCGGGCAGGTCGAGGCCCTCGCGCAGCAGGTTCACGCCGACGAGCACGTCGTACTCGCCGAGCCGCAGCTCGCGGATGATCTGGATCCGCTCCAGCGTGTCGATCTCCGAGTGCAGGTAGCGGACCTTGAAGCCCATCTCGAGCAGGTAGTCCGTGAGGTCCTCGCTCATCTTCTTCGTCAAGCGTCGTGACGAGCACGCGCTCGTTGCGCTCGGCCCGCGCGCGGATCTCGCGCATCAGGTCGTCGATCTGGTTGCGCGTCTCGCGCACCTCGACCTCGGGGTCGACGATCCCGGTCGGCCGCACGATCTGCTCGACGATCGCCGCCGAGTGCTCGCGCTCGTACGGCCCCGGCGTCGCGGACACGAAGACCAGCTGCGGGGTGATCGAGAGGAACTCCTCGAACGTCTGCGGCCGGTTGTCCATCGCGCTCGGGAGCCGGAACCCGTAGTCCACGAGCGTCGACTTGCGCGAGCGGTCGCCCTCGTACATGGCGCCGAGCTGCGGCACCGTCTGGTGCGACTCGTCGATGAAGCAGACGAAGTCCTTGGGGAAGTAGTCGATCAGGCAGTACGGGCGCGCGCCCGGCGGCCGGCCGTCGAGGATCCGCGAGTAGTTCTCGATCCCGGAGCAGAAGCCGACCTCGCGCAGCATCTCCATGTCGTACTGCGTGCGCTGGCGCAGGCGGTGCGACTCGAGCAGCTTGCCCTCAGCCTCGAGCTCGGCGGTGCGGTGGTTGAGCTCGCGCCCGATCTCCTCGACCGCGCGCTCCATCGTGCCTTCCTTGACGTTGTAGTGCGTGGCCGGCCAGATCGCGACGTGCTCGAGGTCGTCGACGATCAGCTCGCCCGTCAGCGGGTCGAAGTGCTGCAGCCGCTCGACCTCGTCGCCGAACAGGAGCGCGCGGAACGCCGTCTCGGCGTAGGCGGGGAAGACCTCCAGCGTGTCGCCCCGCACGCGGAACGTGCCGCGCCCGAGCGCGGTGTCGTTGCGGTTGTACTGGAGGTAGACGAGCTTGCGCAGCAGCTCGTCGCGGTCGACCTCGCCGCCCTTGAGCAGGATCTGGCAGTTGTCGTTGTACGTCTCCGGCGAGCCGAGGCCGAAGATCGCCGACACCGAGGCGACGATCACCACGTCGCGGCGCGCGAACAGCGCCGCCGTGGCGGCGTGGCGCAGGCGGTCGATCTCCTGGTTGATCGCCGAGTCCTTCTCGATGTAGAGGTCCTTCGAGGGGACGTAGGCCTCGGGCTGGTAGTAGTCGTAGTACGAGACGAAGTACTCGACCGCGTTCTGCGGGAAGTACGTGCGGAACTCGTTGCAGAGCTGCGCCGCGAGCGTCTTGTTGTGGGCGAGGACGAGCGCGGGACGCTGCATGCGCTCGATCGTCGCCGCCATCGTCATCGTCTTGCCGGTGCCGGTGGCGCCCAGCAGGGTGACGCCGCGGGCGCCGGACTCGACCCCCTCGACGAGGCCGTCGATCGCCTTCGGCTGGTCGGCGGTTGGTGAGTAGACGGCGTCGAGCTTGAAGGGCGGCATGGACCCAATAACGATAGACGGCGCGCCGGATGGGTAGGCGGGGCCCAGGGGACAACCGGAGGTGAGTCGTGGAGCGGATCGTGGTGGCCGCCAAGGCGGGGTCCGACCAGCCGTGGCTGGCGGTGGCGGCGGCGCAGCTCGCCGGGCAGCATGGGGCGGTGGTCGACGTGGTGAGCGCCGACGGCATCGACCTGGAGGCGTTCTCGACCCTCCCGCGCGAGGAGGCCGCCGAGCCGGCACGCGAGACCGCGGAGGCGCTGGCCGAGCAGATCCGCTCCGAGGGCATCGACGCGACCGCCCACACGCTCCACGGGCCGGTCGTGCGCAGCGTCCTGATCTTCGCCGAGGACCGCGACGCGGACCTCATCGTCGTGGGCGGGTCCACCCGCGGCGCCGTCGCCCGGCGCCTGCTGGGCGACAACACGATCCAGCTCATCCGGCGGGCGCGCCGGCCGGTCCTCGTCATCTCACCGCCCGGGAGGGACGCATGAGTCGGGGCATCTTCGCGACGAAGCCGGTAGGCAAGCTCGTCGAGGACACCCACCAGAAGGAGACCGAGCTCCGCCGCGCCGTCGGCGCGCTCGACCTCACCGCGCTCGGCCTCGGCGCCATCATCGGCACCGGCATCTTCGTGATCATCGGCGAGGCGATCACGACGTCGGGCCCGTCGATCGTCATCGCGTTCCTGCTCGCCGGCGTGACCTGCGCCTTCTCCGCGCTGGCGTTCGCCGAGCTCGCCTCCTCGATCCCGGTCTCCGGCTCCGCGTACACGTACTCGTACGCGACGCTCGGCGAGCTCGCCGCGTGGATCATCGGCTGGGACCTGATCCTCGAGTACGGCGTGTCGATCGCCGGCGTGGCCGTCGGCTGGGGCCAGTACTTCAACGAGCTGCTCGACAGCCTCTTCGGCATCGCGCTGCCGGAGGCGATCGCCAACCCGCCGGGCGACGGCGGCACGGTGAACCTGCCCGCCGCCTTCCTCGTGCTCGCCGTCGCGGGCGTGCTGATGATCGGCGTGCGCGAGACGGCCCGGACGAACACGATCATGGTCGCGATCAAGCTGGGCGTGCTCGCGCTCTTCATCGTGCTCGGCATCACGGCGTTCACGGCCGACAACTTCGACCCGTTCTTCGTCGAGGGCGAGGGCTTCGGCGGCACGGTGACCGCCGCCTCGCTGATCTTCTTCGCCTACATCGGGTTCGACGCGGTCTCCACGTCCGGCGAGGAGGTCAAGGAGCCGGCCCGCGACCTGCCGAGGGCGATCATCGGCTCGCTGGCGATCGCGACGACCCTCTACATCATCGTCGCCCTGGTCGCGACCGGCGCGCTGCCGTTCGACCAGCTCAAGGGCGCCGAGGCCCCGCTGGCCACCGTGCTGTCCGAGGGCGCGGGCTTCTCGTGGGGCGCCGACATCATCTCCTTCGGCGCGCTCGTGGCGATCACGAGCGTCGTGCTGACGCTGCTCTACGGCCAGTCGCGGATCCTCTTCGCGATGAGCCGCGACGGGCTGCTCCCGCGGCGTGTCGCGAAGGTCAACCCGAAGACCCGCACGCCGGTGTTCATCATCGGCGTCCTCGGCGTCGTCTTCGCGATCCTCGCCGCGGTCGTGCCGCTGTCGGAGATCGTCAAGCTCGTCAACATCGGCACGCTGTTCGCGTTCGTCGTGGTGAACATCGGCGTGATCATCCTGCGCCGCACGCGGCCGGACCTCGAGCGCGGCTACCGCGTCCCGTTCGTGCCGTGGTTCCCGCTCATCGGCACCGCGCTCTGCATCTACCTGATGGTCGACCTGCCCGGGACCACGTGGCTGCGGTTCCTCGGTCTGGATGGCCTTCGGCCTGCTCATCTACCTCGTCTACGGGATGCGCCACTCCCGGCTGCGCCAGGGCGAGGTCACGAACCCGGACGCGGAGCTGTAGAGGCCCGCGCCACCAGCTCGGGCTCCGAGCCGGCGAACGCCGGGACCGGCTCCCCCGCGATCACGGCCAGCAGCGCCGCGGCGGCGGCCTCGCCGAACTGCGCGTAGTCGACGCGCACGGACGTGATCGGCGGCGAGGCCAGGGCGGCCAGGGGCGAGTCGTCGAAGCCGGTGATCGAGATCCCGCGGGCGTGCGCGGCCGGCAGCGCGGCCGCCGCGAGCACGTCGCTGGTGTGCACGATCGCGGTGACGTCCTCGCCGGGCAGCGCCAGCGGGTCCGCGAAGACGACCGGCCCGGGCTCGAGCCCCGCCGCCACGATCGCCGAGCGCCACACCGCCAGGCGGGCCTGGACGTGCTCGAGGCGCTCGCCGCCGCCGCAGAAGCCGATCCGCTCGTGCCCGAGCGCCGACGAGGTGCTCGACCGCCGCCCGCATGCCGCTCGCGTGCTCGGTCTCCAGCCACGGGAACGGGCACGGCGAGACCGGATGGCCGGCCACGACGGCGGGCAGCGCGACCACCTCGAAGCGCGGGTCGTCGAGCTCGACGTCGCACAGCAGGAACCCGTCCACGCGGCCCGCCAGGCGCTCGTACGCGCCGAGGTCGGTCGCCTCGTCGCTCACGCGCAGCACCAGCGCATGGTCGGTGCGCGCCAGGGTCCGCTCCACGCCCGCGAGGAAGCGCACGAAGAAGGGGTCGACCTCGAGCTGCTCCAGCGGCCGCTCGAGCAGCAGCCCGATCGCCCGCGACCGCGACTCCGACAGCGCCCGCCCGAGCGCGCTCGGACGCCAGCCCAGCTCCTCGGCCGCCGCGAGGATCCGCGCCCGCGTGCCCTCCCCCACCCCCGGCCGGTCGTTCATGGCGAACGAGACGGCGGCGACGGAGACGCCCGCCCGAGCGGCGACGTCGTCGATGGTCGGCCGCCTCGGTGCGTCGGAATCGATTGAGCGGGGCATGAGTGGGGTATCGTGGCACGGCAGGTGACTTAAGCGCTTAAGGGAGGGGATCACCTTGGGTCTAAGACGTACCGTGGCCGCCGGGCTGTTCCTGGCGGCATCGATCGCGCCGGCGGCGGCGCAGGCCGCGCCGGAGCTGTCGGTCTCCGACCGGCTGCAGGATCGCCGCGCCCTCGCATCGGGCGACCGCGCGTACTCGGTCGGCTTCCAGGACGGCCGCTTCTACGCCAACGGCTGGCACATCACGGGAGAGATGGGCGGCGTGTGGTCGCCGCCGCTGAAGCTCGCCGACGGCGTGTGGTTCGGGATCGGCGACCAGTGGATCGGCCAGGCGACGAGCTTCCGCAGCGGCTGGGGCTACACCGAGATGGACCTGCCGGACACCGCCGGCCTGAAGGTCAGGCGCACCGACTTCGCGCCCGACGGGACGCGCGGCGTCCTCTACGGCCTCGAGCTGACCAACCCGGCCTCGACGACCCGCACCGTCACGGTCAAGGTCGACGCCCACTCGGAGCTGATGGGCGCGTACCCGTGGGGCTTCGACAACGCCGAGCCCAACGCGCGCCAGAACCTGCCCGACACCGCGAGCTTCGACGGCCGCAGGCTGCGTCTTCCAGGACCAGGGCAAGCTGCCGAACCCGAACTACGAGCCGCACGACTACGCGGCGCTCGTCGGCTCCGACCGGCGTCCGGCCGGCGGTGAGGTCGGCACGACCAACCGCGGCGACCAGGGCGACAACGTCTGCACGGCGCAGGAGATGCCCAGCCTCTGCGACGACGGCCCGTTCGGGCAGGGCAAGGGCGGGCAGCTCCGCTACGAGGTCCGCGTCCGCGGCCGCAGCAGCGAGACGCTGTGGATCGCCGTCGCCGGCTCCGACAAGGGCCTGGGCGACGCCCGGCGCCAGTTCGACAAGGCCGTGAGCAACCCCGGCAAGGCGCTCGAGCGCAAGATCGAGTCCCGCGAGGAGCTCGGCGACTGGTCCAAGCTCTCGCTGCCCGGCGACCGCCGCCTGCAGGACGGCATCGACTGGGGCAAGCAGAACCTCGCCGACTCGACCCAGGTCGCCGAGGACCTGCAGGTCCGCCACGTCGACCAGGGCCGGCAGTACCCGCAGCCCGCGGGCACCGTCGACCATGTGCGCTTCCGCGGCGCCGGCTGGCCCGACTACCCGTGGATCTTCGGCACCGACGGCGAGTACACGGCGTTCGCCAGCGTCGCGCTCGGCCAGTTCGAGCCGACCATGGACCACATGCGCGCGCTGCGCGACGTGTCGGAGATCGCCAACGAGGGCTCCGGCAAGCTCGTGCACGAGATCGTCACCGACGGCTCGATCTGGTTCGGCTCCAACACCGACCCCGGCAACACCGACGAGACGGTCAAGTTCCCGAGCATCGTCGCGCTGCTGTGGCGCTGGACCGGCGACGACCGCTTCCGCGACGAGATGTACGACTTCACGGTCCGCAACCTGAGGTACGCGGCCGAGAACCTCGACGAGGACGGCGACGGCTGGCTCGAGGGCCTGGGCAACGTCGAGCGCGAGGGCATGGGCCCGGAGAAGCTCGACAACAACGTCTATTACATCCGCGGCCTCTACGACCTCGCCGACCTGGCGCGGTCGAAGGGCGACACCGCCACGCGCCGCTGGGCCCAGGGCCTGGCGGACGACCTCTACGCCCGCTTCGAGGACGAGTGGTGGATGGAGGACGAGGCGCTGCACGCCGACTCGCTGAGCGAGACCGGCGCGAAGATCCAGCAGAAGCACTGGATCACCGGCACGCCGATGGACGCGGAGCTGACCATCGGCGAGCGCGCGGTGCCCGGCCTCGCGAGCCGCGAGAACGGCACCCGCTCGCTGGCCCTGCACGAGACGGACTGCTTCAGCGGCTCGCGGCCGCTCAACCGCGGTCTGTTCCACACCGGCTGCGGCGGCGGTCCCGCCGGCGCCGGCGAGGCGCAGATCTTCACGCTGAACACCGCGATCCAGGCCGTGGGCGAGGGCAACTACGGCCGCCTCGGCGCCGAGCAGCAGAAGCGCTACATCGACGCCAACGTGGAGACGATGTTCTCCCAGCCGGCCACCAACGGGACGCCGGACGAGATGCCCGGCGCCATGCCGGAGATCGTGCCGTCACCGGCGTTCGGCAAGAACATCGACCGCTGCTGGACCTGCCGCTCGATGTTCATCCAGGCCTGGGGCAACCTGGGCACGGCGTGGCCGGTCGTCCACCAGCAGCTCGGCGTGCGGCCGGACATGGGGCGCGACCGCGTCGAGGTCGTGCCGCAGCTGCCGTCGTCGGCCCCGATCGCGGGCAGGGACATCCGGGTGGGCAAGGGCTCGCTCGACGTCTCCGCCTCGCGTGACGGCAAGCGCTACCGCACGTCCGTGGAGGCAGACGTGCGGCTGCGGACGCTCCAGATCGGCCACACGCTGCCGCGCGGAACCGGCATCCGCTCGGTCAAGCTCGACGGCCGGAGCGTCGACTGGGACGCGCGCACCACCAACCGCGGGCTCGAGGTCACCGTGCAGGCGGGCCGCGGTGACCACGAGTTGGTGGTTCAGGCGCGCTGACCCGGGCGGTGGGACGGTCGCGGCGGGCGGCCGTCCCACTCGTTCTCCAGCGCCCACCGGGCGCCGACCGTCCACGCCTGGACGCGGTTGGAGAGCGGCACGGGCTGCAGCTCGCCCTCGACCGTCACGGCATAGAGCTCCGGCGCGCGGCGCAGCTCTCCGAGCGCCGCCAGCACGCCGGTGCGCACGCGCTCGGCCTCCGCCAGCCGGCCGGCCGCGCGCAGGCCGCCCCAGCCGAGCCACGAGTCGAACGGCCAGACCGTGCCGCGGTGGTAGGCGTGGGGCTCGAACACGGGCGACTCGGTGGTCAGGGTCCGCAGGCCGTACGAGGTGAGGATGTCCGGCCGCGACAGCCGCTCGGCCGCGGCCTCGCGCGCGTCGTCGTCGAGCGCGTCGGCCCACAGCAGCCAGCCGAGCTGCGACCCTGCGCCGGGCACGACGCGATCGCCCGCCTCGACGGCCATGACGTCGGGCCCGAGCGCCGACAGCCGCGCGCGCAATGCCGCGGCGCGCTCGTGCTCGCCGAGCGCGCACCAGCGCCGCGTAGGCGACGGCCTGGGAGTCGACGTCGGCGAGCGGGGCCTCCGGCACGCCGCCGTCGGGACGCAGGATGCCGCCGCCGTAGGAGGCCGTCGGGTCGACGGTGTCGCGCCAGCCCTGCTGGGTCAGCGCCGGCCACTCGCCGCCCGCGTGCCGCACCAGCCCGTCGCCGCGGTCGAGCGCGCCGGTCAGCCACTCCCCCGCCGCCCGCGCGGCGTCCTCGAACCCCTCGACGAGCCCGGCCAGGACGATGAACCACGGAGCTCGCGTCGGCGGTGCCGTAGTAGGCGAAGTCGCCGGTCGCCGGCCAGCCCGCCTGCACGAACGGCTCCGGCGCCTCGTCGCGGAACTCGTGCCCGATCTTGCCCGGCTCCTCCAGCGTGCCCGGATGCGCCGCGCGCCCCTGCCGCGCGGCCAGGCCCCGCAGCGTCGCCCGTGCCACGTCCGGCCGCGCGGGCAGCACCTGCAGCGCGGTGATCAGCGAGTCGCGCCCGAACAGCGCGTGGAAGCGCCCGGGGTCGCCCTCCTCGACGGGCGGCGTCGAGGCGTAGGGCCAGCCCTCGTCCGACAGCAGGTCGTCGAGCTCAGCCATCGAGCCTCAGGACCACGGCCTCGTCGGGGCCGAGCACGATGTTGTCCACTTCGCCCTCGGAGCGGTCGGGGTCGCTCGAGACGAGCAGCGTCCCGCCGTACGCCACGGGCCGCGGCGCGGCCGCGAAGTTGACCGCCGCCAGCAGCCTCTCGCCCTCCGCCTCGCGCACCCACGCGAGCACGTCGGCGCCCGCCTCGAGCGTCCGCTGCGAGCCGCCCAGCAGGGCGGCGGACCCGCGCCGCAGCGCCGCCAGCCGGCGGAACAGCGTGAGCGAGGAGCGCGGATCGCCGTCCTGCGCCCGCGCGTTGAAGCGATCGTCGATCGGCAGCCACGGCTCGCCGTCGGTGAACCCGGCGCCCGGCCCGTCGGTCCACGGGACCGGCGAGCGCTCCGGGTCGCGGCCGTCCACGTCGACCACGCGGTCCGGCGGGATCGCCACGTCCTGCATCCCCAGCTCCTGCCCCTGGTAGACGAACGGCGTGCCGCGCAGGGCGTAGAGCAGCACCGCGGCCGCCCGCGCCGGCCCGGGGCCGAACCGCGAGGCCAGCCGCGGCTTGTCGTGGTTCTCGAGGAACCAGGCCGGCCACGCCGTGCGGTCGGCCAGCGCCTCGAAGTCGTCGATCGAGGTGCGGTAGCCGTCGGCGTCCCAGGGCAGGTCGACGAACACGAAGTTGTGGGCGAGGTGGAGCTGGTCGCCCGACTCCAGGTAGCCGACGATGCGGTGCAGGTCCTGCAGGGCGACCTCACCGACGACCATCCGGTCGTCGTACTCGTCGACGACCCGCCGGATGCCGCGCAGGCGCTCGTGGATGGTCTCCCAGTCCTCGTCGTGGCGCCGCGGGGCGCCCACGTGGTCGCGCAGCAGCGGGTCCTTGGCGATCTTGTGGATGGCGTCGAGCCGCAGGCCGTCGACGCCGCGGTCGAACCAGAAGCGGATGACGTCGTGCATGGCCGCCTCGACCTCCGGGTTGTCCCAGTCGAGGTCGGGCTGCTCGCGCATGAACGAGTGCAGGTACCACTGGCCCGTCGGCTCGTCGAACGTCCACGAGGGCCCGACGGCCTTGAACTGCGACATCCAGTCGTTGGGCGGCTCGTCGCCGTCGCGCCAGACGTACCAGTCGCGCTTCGGGTCCTCGCGGGAGCTGCGCGAGGCCTGGAACCACGGGTGCTGGTCCGACGTGTGGTTCGGGACCCAGTCGATGACCACGCGCATGTCCCGGGCGTGGCACTCGGCGACCAGGTGGTCGAAGTCGGCGAGCGTGCCGAAGATCGGGTCGACGTCGCGGTAGTCGGAGACGTCGTAGCCGAAGTCGGCCATCGGCGAGCGGAAGAACGGCGACAGCCAGATCGCCTCGACCGCGAGATCGGCGAGGTGGTCGAGCCGCGACGCGATCCCGCGCAGGTCGCCGACCCCGTCGCCGTCCGAGTCCGCGAACGAGCGCGGGTAGATCTGGTAGATCGCGCCGCGCTGCCACCAGGCGAGCTCAGCCATCGAGGATCACGCCCTCCCACGGGCCGAGGCGTCCGTCGAACGAGCGGCGCTCGCGGTCCGTCCCGGCGAGGACCGTGCCCCGCGCGGCGACCTCGACGGGCGCGTCGGAGAGGTTCAGGGCGACCGTCGTCCCGGCGCCGCGCCGGAACGCCCACGGCTCGCCGGCCACGGTCTCGTAGGCGCCGTCGCGCAGGTCGCCACGCGAGCGCCGCAGCGCGATCAGGTCGCGGACGAAGTGGAGCACCGAGCCGGGATCCGAGCGCTGATCGGCCACGTTGCGGGCCGCCGCGTCGCCGATCGGGAGCCACGGCGCCGCGCCGTTGCCCGTGAACCCCGCGCCCAGCTCGCCGTTCCACGGCATCGGCGTGCGGCACTCGTCGCGGTTGCGGCTCGGGTCGCCCGTCCGGTGGGGCACCGGGTCGAGCGCGAATGCCGGATCGAGCTTGACGTCGGGCAGGCCGATCTCGTCGCCGTAGTACAGGAACGCCGTGCCCCGCAGGGTGAGCAGCAGCATCAGCGCGGCCCGCGCCTTGCGCTCGTCCCCGCCCGCCCAGCGCGTGGCCAGCCGGCCCGCGTCGTGGTTCGAGCCCGTCCACACCGGCCAGGCGCCAACCGGCAGCTTCTCCTCGATCGCCTCGACGATCGGGCGCAGCTCGGCCGCGTCGAGCTCGGCGTGCACGAAGAGGAAGTTGAACGCGAGGTGGAGCTGGTCCTCGCCGCTGCCGTAGAAGGGGATCAGCTGGTCGACGTCGAGCACGTACGTCTCCCCCACCAGGATCCGCTCGCCGGCGATCGCGCGCCAGCGCTTGAGCACGTCGTGGACCTCGGGCCGGTTCATGGAGAAGACCTGGCGGGTGCCGCGCTCGCGCACCTTCGGATGGTCGTCGGGCGTGGCGGCCGGGTCGTCGCGCAGCTCGCTGTCCTTGACGATCGCGTGGCAGACGTCGATGCGGAAGCCGGCGATCCCGCGGTCGAGCCAGAAGCGCAGGACGTCGTCGAACGCCTCGCGCACGTCCTCGCTCCACCAGTTCAGGTCGGGCTGCGTCGGCAGGAAGTTGTTCAGGTAGTACTGGCCGGAGGCCTCGTCGAGGGTCCACGCCGAGCCGCCGAAGTTCGAGAGCCAGTTGTTGGGCTCGTCGGTCCAGACGTAGAAGTCGCGGTGCCGGGCGTCCCGTCCGGTGAGCGCGTCGACGAACCACGGGTGGCGGTCGCTCGTGTGGTTCGGGACGAGATCGAGCAGCACGCGGATGCCGCGCTCGCCGGCCGCGGCGATCAGCTCGTCGAGATCCTCCAGCGTCCCGAGGTCGGGGTGCACGCCGACGTAGTCGGCGACGTCGTAGCCCCAGTCGTCGTTGGGCGACGGCATCGTCGGGTTGAGCCAGATGCCGTCGATCCCGAGCCACTCGAGGTGGTCCAGACGCGAGGTGATCCCCCGCAGGTCGCCGATCCCGTCGCCGTTCGCGTCCGCGAACGAGCGGGGGTAGATCTGGTACAGGACTCCGTCTCTCCACCACGTCATGGCGGCGGAGGATACGAACCCCGCAGTGGGATGCGACGTTGACTCCATCCACCTGCAATGCTTCCATGGAAGCGGTTCCAAGGGAGAGGAGACTCGAGGGGATGGCGACCATCGCCGAGGTCGCGAAGCGAGCCGGTGTCGGTGTGGCGACGGTGTCGCGCGTGCTCAACGCGTCTCCCGCTGTACGGGACGAGACGCGCCAGAGGGTGCTCGACGCGATCGCCGATCTCGGCTATGCCCCGAACGCCGCGGCGCGGGCCCTGTCGACCGGCCGCACCGAGTCCGTCGGGGTCGTGGCGCCGTTCTTCACGCGCCCTTCGGTGATGGAGCGGCTGCGCGGGGTCTCGCACGTGCTCGCGGGCTCCCGCTACCAGCTCGTCCTCTTCGACGTCGAACGCCCCGGCCAGGACTCGCGGTCGTTCCGCGACCTGCCCGGAGCGCTCGACGGCCTGCTCTCGATCTCGCTCTGCCCGACGGACGAGGACCTCGAGCGGTTCGAGGCCGCCGGGACGCCCATCGTGCTCGTGGACCATCCTCACGAGCGCGTTCCCGCAGTCCACACCGACGACGTGGCCGGCGGCCGGCTCGCCACCGAGCACCTGCTCGAGCTCGGCCACCGGCGGATCGCCTTCGTCGGCGACCTCGAGCACAACTACCACGGCTTCACGTCCAGCGCGATGCGGCGCGTCGGGTACCAGGAGGCGCTGGCCGCGGCCGGCATCGACCCGGATCCGGCGCTGACGTGCCGTGCCGCGCACGGACGCGAGCCGGCGGCGGCGCTGGCCGGCGAGTTGCTGGCGACGCCGTCGCGGCCGACCGCGGTCTTCGCGGCCTCCGACACCCAGGCCGTGGGTGTGCTGGAGGCGGCGCGCGAGCTCGGCCTCG
>CAVRFQ010000006.1:0-12765 GCA_963720415.1 uncultured Solirubrobacteraceae bacterium
TGCGCCGGCTGTGCTCGAGCGTCAGCTGGCCCGCGCGGCCCGAGTCGCCGGCGAGCACCGCCGCGATGATGTCGGCGTGCTCGAGCCACGAGTCGCGCCCGCGGGCGCTGCCGGTGGCGGCGAAGTGCCAGCGCATCTGCTTGTCCAGGTCGTCGAGCGTGCGCTCGAGCGCGGCGTTGTGGGTGCACGACGCGAGGACGCGATGGAACTCCCAGTTGAGCTCGGCCACCGCGAACCTGTCGCCGCCCTCGGCCGCCTCGGTGCCTGCGTCGACGAGCTCACGCAGCCGCTCGTGCTGCTCCGGCGTCGCGCGCATCGCGGCCAGCTCGGCCGCGAACTGGCCGAGCCTGTGCCGGAGCTCGAACACCGCGCGCAGCTCGTGCAGCTGCGGAAAGCGGACCCGCGCCCCGGCGTACGGCGTGACCTCGATCCAGCCCGCCCGCTGGAGCATGCGGAAGGCCTCGCGCACCGGCATGCGCGAGACGCCGCGCTCGCTCGCGATGTCCTCTTCCACGAGGTGCGTCCCCGGCGGGTACTCGCGGGTGATGATCGCGGCCTCGAGCGCCGTGAAGATCTCGTTCGAGAGCAGCCGGCGACCGCGCCGCGCGCCCCGGCCGGGCGGCTCCTTCTCAGTCGATGCGTCAGCGGCGTCGGTCATCTCTCCTCCTACCTGTGCCAATCTACACCCAAATTTGGATACAAGATGGCTACGATCTTAGGAGGTCGCGCACGATGGGGCTACCGGCGAGTCAGAGGCAAGAGCCCGCTACCGCTCGGGGCGAGCGCGGCGCCGTCGCGACCAGCCATCCGGATGCTTCACGCGCCGCCGTCGAGATGCTCGACCTCGGCGGCTCGGCGGCGGACGCCGCCGTCGCCGCCGCGGCCGTCCTCTGCGTCGTCGACCCGCGGTCGACCGGCATCGGCGGCGACGCGTTCGCGCTCTTCTGGCCGCCGTCCGAGCCGGCGCCGACGGGGCTGGCGGCCTCCGGCGTCGCGCCGGCGGGCCTGAGCGTCGCGGCACTGCGCGATGCCGGGCACACGGTCATGCCGGCCGCCGGCCCGTGGTCGATCACGGTGCCGGGAGCGGTCGCGGGCTGGGATGCGCTGCTCGCGCGCTTCGGCCGGCTCGGTCTCGACACCGTCCTGCAGCCGGCCATCGACCTCGCCGAGCGCGGGTTCCCGGTCGCGCCGCGGATCGCCGAGGAGTGGGCGGCGTCAGCCGAGAAGCTCGCCCGCGACGCCGCGGCAGCCGCCCTCTTCCTCCCCGGCGGGACGCCACCGGCGGCGGGCCGGCCGTTCGCCAACCCCGAGCTCGGCGCCATGCTGCGCGCGATCGCGAGCGGCGGCCCGGCGGCGTACTACGCGGGCGACGTCCCGGCCCGGATCGGCGATGCGGTGCGGGCGGCCGGCGGACCGCTGCGGGCGGACGACATCGAGGCGTGGGCCGGGCCCGAGTGGGTGGACCCGATCTCGACCTCGTTCCTCGGCCACGACATCTTCGAGATGCCGCTGCCGAACCAGGGCATCGTCGTCCTCGAGTCGCTCGCCATCTACGGCGGCGCCGCCCCTCCCGATCGCGCCGCGCGCGAGCACGTGGCCATCGAGTCGATGAAGCTCGCGGTCGCGGATGCCGCGGCGCACGTCGGCGATCCGCGCGTGGCGGGCGACGTGACCGCGGCCCTGCTCGATCCACGCTACGTCGCGCTGCGGCGAGCGGCGATCGCCGACGACCGCGCCATCGAGGCGACCGCGGGCCGGCCCGGCGACACCGTCTACGTGGCCGTCGCCACCCGCGACGCCGGGAGCTGCTCGTTCATCCAGAGCGTCTACGAGGGATTCGGCTCCGGGATCGCCGTCCCGGGCCTCGGCTTCACGCTCCAGAACCGCGGCGCCGGCTTCACGCTCGAGGACGGGCATCCCAACTGCCCGGCGCCGGGCAAGCGTCCGTTCCACACGATCATCCCGGCGATGGTGGGCGCGGCCGGCCGGTTCGTCGCCTCGCTGGGCGTGGTCGGCGGGTTCATGCAGCCGCAGGGCCAGCAGCAGATCCTGCGCGCGCTGCTCGAGGACGGCGCGGAGCCGCAGGCAGCGGTCGCGGCGCCGCGCTGGCGCGCGGTCGGCGGACGGGGGCTGGCGATCGAGCCCGGCTTCGACCCCGAGCTGGCCGACGCGCTGGAGAAGCGCGGGCACGAGCTCGAGCCGCTCGCGCGGTTCGAGGCCGGCGGCGCCCAGCTCGCCATGCGCCGCGGTGACGCCTACGCCGGCGGCTCGGACCCGCGCAAGGACGGGGTCGCCGTCGGCTGGTGACCCGCGTGGAACGCGAGCAACCGGCGGCAGCCCTCTTCGACCTCGTCGTCGGCGCCCGCGAACGACACGCGGACGAAGTCGTCGATGGTCGTCCCGAACGCGGCGCCCGGCGCGGTGGCGACGCGCGCCGACTCGAGCACCGCGAGCCCGAGCTCCATGCCGCTCAGGCCGGTCCCGCCGAGGTCGACCATCGCATAGAAGCCGCCGAGGGGCGTGACGGGCACGAGCTCCGGTCCGAGCAGCTCGACGACGGTGTCGCGGCGCCGCTCGTATGCGGCGCGCATCTCGGCGACGCACTCCTGGGGTCCGCGCAGCGCCGCGACGGCGGCCGCCTGTGAGACCGACGACGCACACGACACGAGCGGCTCCTGGAGCCGCTCCATGGCCGTGATGACGGGCTCGGGCGCGACGGCGAAGCCGAGGCGCCAGCCGGTCATCGCGTAGGTCTTCGAGCAGCCCGAGACGTAGATGACCTCCTCGGCGCTCGCGGCGGCGGACACATGGCTCGCGCCGAACACGAGGTCCTCGTACATCTCGTCGGAGATCAGGCGGATCCCGTGACGCTCGCACAGGCCCACGAGGCCCTCGACGACGCCGGCGTCGAACACGCCGCCGGTCGGGTTGCCGGGAGTGTTGATCACCAGCGCGCGCGTGCGCGGCGTGATCAGCGCGGCGAGCTGGTCGGGGTCGGGAGCGAAGCCGCGCTCGGTCGGCAGCGGATACATGACCGCGGTCGCGCCGGCCAGCTCGGCCATGCCCAGGTAGTTCGGCCAGCCGGGATCCGGGAGCAGCACCTCGTCCCCGGGATCGAGCGCGGCGAGCCCGGCCAGCGCGATCGCGTTGACGCCTCCCACGGTGACGATGACCTGCCCGGGGGTCACCGCACGACCCCAGCGCTCGCTGACGCGGTCCGCCACCGCCTCGCGCAGCGCCGGGACACCGGCCGCGGGCGTGTAGCGCGTCTGGCCGTCGCGGGCAGCGCGCAGCGCCGCCTCGATGATGTGCTCGGGCGTCCGGAACCCCGGCTCCCCCACCTCGAGGTGCACGACGTCGTCCATGCGGGCCGCACGGCCCATCATGTCGCGGATGCCGGAGGCCGGCATCGAGAGGGCGCGCTGCGACAGCTCGGGTGCTGGCATCGCGCCGATGCTACGCCTGCCGATGCCGTTCGCGGCGCTCACTGTTGCGCGTAACGCCGCTCAATCGGCGCCGCGGCGGCATCGCGCGCCGCCGCGCCGGTACGCTCGCGCACCACATGCGCCTGGCCCAGATGCGCGTCCTCGATCGTCGCGTTGCCGCGGTGCGCCGTGGTGAGTCCTGGCACGCGCTCGCGTCCGACGACCTCGGCGCGCTGGTCCGATCCGGTGCTGCCGCGCTCCGGCGAGCGGTGGATCAAGCGTCGCCCGCGCCGCTCGAGAACCCGGTTCCCGAGGCGCCGCTGCGCCCGGGCAAGATCGTCGCGATCGGCCTCAACTACCTCGACCACATCCGCGAGGCGGGGCTGGAGGCGCCGGCTGCGCCGCTCGTGTTCGCGAAGTTCCCGTCGAGCGTCATCGGACCGGAAGAGGCGATCGTCTTCGACGCGACGCTGACGTCGCGCGTCGATTGGGAGGTCGAGTTGGCGGCGGTGATCGGATCGCCGCTCCGCGACGTGCCCGCGGAGGCGGCGCTCGACGGCGTCTTGGGCTACACGGTCGCGAACGACGTGTCCGCGCGCGACCTGCAGTTCGGGGACGGCCAATGGACGCGCGGCAAGAGCCTCGACACGTTCTGCCCGCTCGGACCCGAGATCGTCACTCCGGACGAGCTCGGCGACCCGCAGCGGCTCGGCCTGCGGACCCGCGTCAACGGCGAGACGGTGCAGGACTCGAGCACCGAGTTCATGCTCTTCGGCGTCGCCCAGTTGCTGTCGCACTGCTCGCGGGCCTTCACCCTCGACCCCGGCGACGTGGTCCTCACCGGCACGCCCTGGGGGTGCGGCGAGTTCATGAGCCCGCCCCGTCACCTCCAGCCCGGCGACGTCGTCGAGACCGAGGTGGAGGGCATCGGCGTCCTGCGCAACCCGGTCAGATCAGCCCCCGCCGCATAGCCACCGCGACGGCGTGCGCCCGATCGCGCACGTCGAGCTTGCGGTAGATGTCCTGCACCCGCCGGCGCACCGTGATCTCGCTCAGGAACATCGCGGAGGCGAGCTCCCGGTAGCTGCGGCCGTGAGCGACGCCGTCGAGGATCCGCAGCTCCTCGGCGGACAGATCGGACTCGTGGCTCGTGCGCTCGCGCAGGAGGGCCGCGTAGCCGTTGAGCAGCGGTCCCATCAGCTCCGAGGCGACGACACGCTCGCCGCGCAGGGTCCGGCGGATCGCCGCGCCGAGCTCCTCGACGGTCGCGGTCTTGAGCAGGAAGCCGTCGACTCCGGCCTCGAGCGCTCGCGCCGCTTCGCCCGGGTCGTCGTCGACGGTGACGATCAGGATCCGCGCCTGCGGCACGACGCGGCGGAGCGCTCGCGCGACCTGGATCCCGTCGGCGCCCGGCAGGCGGAGGTCGAGCAGCACGACGTCGGGATCGCTCGCGGCGGCGGCGCGGATGGCCTCGGGGCCGGACTCGGCCTCACCGGCGCAGTGCATGTCGGGCAGCAGGGAGAGCATGCTGCGCAGCCCGTGCCGCACGACGGGATGGTCGTCGACGATCAGCACCCGCGCGTCGCTCACGCCACCGCTCCGCGCCGGTAGCGCCCGGCGAGCTCCGGGCCGGCGTTGCCGTCCAGCAGCGCGAGCTCGAGCGCGGCCAGCCGGCCGGGGAGCCCGGCGTCCTCCAGCCCGGGGAGGCAGAGCACCTCGCCGACGTCGAGGGCGTGCAACGAGGCCGCGACGACGTCGTCCGCGCGCATCGCCGAAGCCGGAGTGTCGGGTCCGTGGAACTCGGTAGCGGTCGCAGACGGGCAGAGCGCCTGGACGCGGATCCCGGTGCCGTCCAGCTCCGACGCGAGCGCGCGCGTGAACGTGACCACGAACGCCTTGACTCCCGCATAGACGATCGACCCGCGCCGCTTCCGCGCGTCGCGCGCGAGGGCGCCGGAGAACGCCAGGCCGGACGCCACGTTCACGATCGTTCCGCCGCCGGCCGCCAGCATCGGAGGCACGGCCGCGCGCGTGAGGTCGAGCGGCGCCTGGACGTGCACGGCGACCATCGCCTCCGCCACCTCCGGGTCGAGCTCGGCGAACGGCGCGAAGCTGCCGAACCCGGCGTTGTTGACGAGCATGTCGAGCCCGGCGGCCGCGCGCTCGGCCGCGCGAGCGCGACCCTCGGCGGCGGCCAGGTCGACGGCCAGGGTCTCGGCGACGACGCCATGCCGGGCCGAGAGCGCGCGTGCGAGCTCGGCCAGCCGCTGGCCACGGCGCGCGACCAGCACGAGGTCCCATCCCCTGGACGCGAGCGCCTCGGCATAGGCCTTCCCGATGCCCGAGGAGGCCCCCGTGACCATCGCGGTGCCGCTCACGACGGCTCTCCCGGGTTCGCCTCCAGGAGCCGGTTCACCGTCTCGATGTGCTCGCGCATGGCCGCGGCGGCGGCGTCCGCATCGCGGGCGGCGATCGCGGCGACGATGCGGGTGTGCGCCGCGATCGACTCGCGACGCCGCCGGCCGCTCTGGAGCGCCGTGCGACGCGTCGCCCGCAGCCAGTCCCGGATCACGTCGAGGAGCTGCGAGAACAGCGGGTTGTGGGTCGCGCGCGCGATCGCCGCGTGGAACGCCTCGTCGAGCTCGGTGACGCGCTCCACCGTCGACGTGCGCTGCATCTCGTCGACGAGGTCGCGGAGCTCCTGGACGTCGGCCACGGTCGCCCGGGCGGCGGCGCGCGCGGCGATCGGCGGCTCGATCGCCGCGCGGAGGTCCATGAGCTCGAGCAGGTCCCGATCCGCCGCGGTCAACCGGGCGAGCAGCGTCGCCGCCCGGTCCGAGCGATCGGGTGCGACGACGACCGTGCCGCGCCCGGGGCGCCGGTCCACCAGGCCCTGGAGCTCGAGCTGATGCAGCGCCTCGCGCACGGAGACACGGGAGACCCCGAGCATGGCCTGCAGCTCGCGCTCGGGTGGCAGCTTCGCGCCCGGGGCGAGCTCTCCGTCGAAGATCATGCGCCGCAGCCGGGCGACGAGGTCGTCGGCGACGGAGCGGCCGCCCGCGCGCATCGACGACCAGTCGATGCTCGCCGGTGCTCCACCGCTCATCTTCGGGGCACGGCGCGCTCATCGGCGTCCGCGATCCGTCGCGCCGCCTCGACAACACCCTGGTCAGTTGGTAGGACCATTGGTGCATCATCTCACACGAAAGGTCCCATGACCGGAGATCAACCGCTCACGCTGCTCGCGGCGATTCCGCGTGCCGACGCCCACCCGGCCCTCCTGCGACCGGGCGCGGAGTCGCTGAGCTACGCCGAGCTGCACGACGCGGTGGACGCGCTGGCATGCCAGCTGGCCGCGGTGGGCGTCGGCGCGGGCGACACCGTCGCGCTCTCGCTGGGCAACGGGCCGCCCTTCGTCGTGGCGTTCCTCGCGGTCATCGCCGCCGGCGCGGCGGCGGCGCCGCTCAACCAGGCCTACACCGAGCAGGAGCTGCGCGGCTACCTCGACGATCTCCGGCCGCAGGCGATCGTGCTGGACGCCACGGCCGGCGAGAACCCGGTCGCGGCCGCCCGGCAGCTCGGCCTGCCCGTCCACAGGCTCGGGCCGGACGCGAGGCTCGAGGGCGTGACGCCGGCCCACGGCCACGCCACGGGAACGCCGGACAGCGTCGCGTTGCTGCTCCATACGAGCGGCACGACCAGCCGCCCGAAGCTCGTGCCGCTGCGCCAGCGGAACCTCGTCCTGTCGGCGCGCACCATCGTGGCGACCTATGGCCTCGGCGAAGCGGACGTCAGCCACTGCGTGATGCCGCTCTTCCACGTCCACGGCCTCGTCGCCTCGACGCTCGCGACCCTCGCGAGCGGCGGCACCGTCGCGATCCCGGGACGCTTCAACCCCGGGGGGTTCTGGGAGGACTGCGCGAGCGTCGGCGCCACCTGGTACTCGGCGGTGCCGACGATCCACCAGAAGCTTCTCGCGCGCGCGCACGAGCCAGGGCATCGCCTGCGGTTCGCGCGGTCGTGCTCGTCCGCGCTCCCGGAGCCGCTCTGGTCGCAGTTCGAGGAGCGCTTCCAGACGCCGCTCGTGGAGGCCTACGGCATGACCGAGGCGACGCACCAGATGGCGTCGAACCCCCTTCCTCCCGGCGAGCGCCGGCCGCGCACGGTCGGCCTCGCGACCGGCGTCGAGGTCGCCGTCCTCGACGACGCCTGGCGGCCGGTCGCCGCGGGCGGCTCCGGCGAGGTCGCGGTGCGAGGGCCGTCGATCGTCGACGGCTATCGCGACCGGCCCGAGGCGAACGCGGAGGCGTTCCGCGACGGGTGGTTCCGCACCGGGGATCGCGGCCACCTCTCCGACGACGGCTACCTCACGCTCGACGGCCGGCTCAAGGAGCTCATCAACCGCGGCGGCGAGAAGATCTCGCCGCACGAGGTCGAGGACGCGCTGCTGTCGCACCCCGCCGTGGCCGAGGCCGTGGCGTTCGCGGCGCCCGACGCCAAGCTCGGCGAGAAGGTCGGCGCGGCGGTCGTCGTCCGGTCCGACGCCGATGAGCGCGCCCTCACGGCGCACTGCGCCGATCGCCTCGCGGCCTTCAAGGTGCCGGCCTTCATCGCGATCGTGGCTGAGATCCCCAAGGGACCGACGGGCAAGATCCAGCGCCGGGCGATGGCGGATCTGCTGGCGTCATGAGGATCGCCGTCCTCGGCGCCGGCGCCATCGGCGCCTACGTCGGCGCCGCGCTCGCCCGCGGCGGCGCCGACGTCCATCTGGTCGCCCGCGGCGCGCAGGTCGAGGCGCTCCGGCGCGACGGCGTCAAGGTGCTGAGCCCGCGCGGCGATTTCACCGCGCATCCGCCCGCCACCGACGACCCGCGCGAGATCGGTCCGGTCGATGCGGTCTTCCTCGGCCTGAAGGCGTACTCGTACGCGACCGCGGGGCCGCTGCTCGAGCCCCTCCTCGGCCCCGACACGTCCGTCGTCGCGGCCCAGAACGGCGTGCCGTGGTGGTACTTCCACGAGCTGCCCGGGGCGTACCGCGGACGCCGCATCGAGGCCGTCGACCCCGGCGGCGCCGTGTCGGCCGTGATGGCTCCCGAGCGGGCCATCGGCTGCGTGGTCTACTGCTCGACCGAGCTCGACGCCCCCGGCGTCGTCCGCCACATCGAGGGGACGCGCTTCTCGATCGGGGAGCCGGACGGCTCGATCTCGCCGCGCTGCCAGGCGTTCAGCGAGGCGATGGCGGCCGGCGGGCTCAAGTGCCCCATCACCCCCGACATCCGCGCGGAGCTGTGGATCAAGCTGATGGGCAACGTCGCGCTGAACCCGTTGAGCGTCCTGACCGGCGCGACGCTCGGCGAGCTCTGCACGCATCCCTCCACGCGCACGCTCGTGCGGGGCATCATGGAGGAGGCCCTCGCGGTCGCGGCGGCACTCGGAAGTCACCCCAGGATCGACGTGGAGCGCCGCCTCGAGGGCGCCCGCAAGGTCGGCGACCACAAGACGTCGATGCTCCAGGACTACGAAGCCGGGAAGACGCTCGAGCTCGCGGCGATCGCGACCGCCGTGATCGAGCTCGCCGAGCTGGTGGGAGTCGCGGTTCCGCGGCTGCAGGCCGTGCACGCCGCGGTCGACCTCGCCATGACGTCGACGTTCGCGCAGGGAAACGGCACCCTCGGCGGCGGGGCCGTCGCCGATCACCGGTGAGCCTGGGTCTACATCAGCCCCCGGTACAGGCCACCGTCCACCTGCAGCCCGGCGCCGGTGACGTAGGACGCCGGCTCCGAGCACAGGAACGCGACGATCTGGCCGAACTCCTTCACGCCGCCCAGCCGTCCGGCGGGGATCTGGCGGACCTCGTCGTCCAGCCGGTCGCCGTAGACCTCGAGCAGCCGCGCGGTCCCGTGGAGCCCCGGCTGCACGGAGTTCACCGTGACGCCTTCCGCCGCCGTCTCCAGGGCGAGGGTCTTCAGAAAGGCGGTCAACCCCGTCCTGGCGGTGTTGGAGACGATGAGGTTCGCGATCGGCTGCCGGACCGCCACGGACGTGATGGCGACGACCCGTCCCCACGATCGCTCGCGCATCCCGGGGACGACCCGGCAGCACATCTCGATGGGCGCGAGCAGGGTGCCCTCGACACCTCGGGCGTAGTCCGCGCCGCGAACCGACGCGAAGTTCCCGGGCGCGGGCCCGGGGCCGTTGAGCACGAGGATCTCGATCGGCCCCTGCAACGCCTCTTCCGCCCTCGTGACGAAGTCCGCCGCGCCGGCGACCGTGCCCACGTCGGCCACGATCCCGCCGGCGCCTGAGCCCAGCCGGCCCACGGCCTCGTCGACCCGCGCGGCGTCCCTGCCGCAGATCACGACGTGCGCGCCTTCCGCCGCGAGCGCCGCGGCGGCGGCGAAGCCGAGCCCGGAGGAGGCCGCGGGCACGACGGCTCGCCGGCCCTCCAGCGACAGCAGCACGACGGGCTATCCCTCTGCGGCCTCGAGAGCGTCCAGGGGCGGCGCGGCCGCCGAGCGGTAGTCCTCGCGGGTCGGGATGAAGATGTCCAGGGCGAGGCAGCCTTCCGGGCCGCCGCGGCCGCCGTGCTCGACCCCGCCGGGGATCACATAGGCCTGCTGCGGCCGCACGTGGTGCTCCTGTCCATCGATCAACAGGATCTCCACGCCTTCGAGGACGATCCCGAGCTGCTCGTGCGGATGGCTGTGGAGGGGCACCTCGGCGCCGGGCTCGAGCCGGACCAGGCTCAGCGAGCCCTCTGAGCCATAGGCCGTCCTCATCGTCACCCCCGCGACGGGGGTCAGCGGGGAAGCCGTCTCGAACTTGAAGAACTGCGCACGTGGCTCGCTCGCGCTCATGTCTGGAGTCCCTTCAGCGTCGTCGTGTATCGCCGGAGCCGCGTCAGACCCTCGGACAGGTCGCCGGTGGATCCGGCGAGCGAGATGCGGACGGCGTCGTCGGAGGACCCGAACGCGCTGCCCGGCGCGGTCGAGACCTGCTGCTCGCGGAGCAGGCCGAACGCGAAGTCGCGGCTCGACAGGCCGGCGCCGGCCGTCCGGATCATCGCGTAGAACGCGCCCTCCGGCGCGTGCAGCAGCAGGTCCGTGCCGGCCAGCTCGCCGACGACGAGGTCGCGCCGCTCGCGGTAGGCGTCGACCATCTCGACGACACAGTCGCTCGGACCTCGGAGCGCGGCCTCGGCAGCCGCCTGCGAGATCGAGCTCGGGCAGCTGCTGTAGGACTCGAGCACCTTGCCGATGCTCGCGAGCACGTCCGGGTGTGCGGTCAGGTAGCCGAGCCGCCAGCCCGTCATGGCGTAGGTCTTCGAGCAGGTGAAGACCGAGATCAGCCCGGGGTTGCCTTCGGCGACCTTGGAGAGCCCGAGGGTGGATCCGTCGAAGCGGATCTCGTCGTAGCACTCGTCGCTCAGCAGCGCGATCTCCCGGTCATGGGCGAGCCGTGCGAGCGCCTCCAGCGTCGACGAGTCGTACACGGCGCCCGTCGGGTTGTTGGGGCTGTTCACGACGAGCATGCGGGTGCGCGGGCCGACGAGCCCGGCCAGCCGCCCGACGTCCGGTACGAATCCGTCGGCGGCCGGGCAGGGGTACGGGACCGCTCGCGCGCCGAGCCAGGCGCAGATCATCCGGTAGTTCGGCCAGGCCGGGTCGGGGATGAGCACCTCGTCGCCCGCGCTCAGGACGGCGGCCATGGCTGCCGCCACCGCGCCGACGCCACCGGCCGTGCAGGCGACGTCGACGTCCTTCAGGTCGAGGTCGTTGACCCGGGCCAGCTTCTCGCGGACGGCCTCCCGCAGCGACGGCGTGCCGAGCGTCTGCGTGTACTGCGTGAACCCGTCGTCGATCGCCGCCTTGGCCGCCTCGGAGATGTGCGGCGGCGTGCGGAACATCGGCTGCCCGAGATCGAGGCGGATCGCTCCCGGGATCTCGGCCGCGGCATTCGCGAGATCGCGGATCCCGGACGAGGGCAGCCCCGTCACCGCCGCCGCCAGGGAGACCATCCTGGTCTCAGGCATCGCGCGTCGACGTCGTGAGCGGGCGGCCCGGCCGTCGCGGCCGAGCCCCTCGGGTCGCCTGTTCCCACACGGCCTCGGTCATGGCCAGGTGCTCGTCCATGGTGGCGTCGATCTCCTCCGGGTCGCCGGCGCGGATCGCCTCGATCGTCCGCGCGTGGATGTCGATCGTCCGCTCGACGTCGTGGTCGAGGAGCACCATGTCCATCACGCTCTCGACCTTCGCGAGGATGCGCCTCATCAAGGGCTCGAGCACGGTGTTGCGAGCCGCGCGCGCCAGGCTGAGATGGAAGGCGATCTCGTACCGCAGGAACCGGTCGCGATCGTCGCCCGCGCGGGCTTGCCGGTCCATCGCCCGCCGCATCGCGGTGAAGTCCGCCGGGCGCGTGTCGATCGCCGCGAGCCGGGCGATCTGCGGCTCGAGCGCTCGTCGTGCCTCGAGCACCTCGGCAACCTCGCCCATCCGGACCCGCGCACGCTCTTCGACGAGCCCGGCCGGCAGCTCGTGGCCACGGACGTATGCGCCCGCTCCCGGCCGGACCTCGAGCAGCCCGCACTCGCTCAACGCCCGGATCGCCTCCCGCAGCGTCGGGCGGCTGATGTTCATCTGCGCCGCCATGACGCGCTCGGACGGAAGGCGGTCGCCGATGACCAGGTCTCCGAGCCACACGGCGTCGGCGATCTGCGTGAGCGCCTCCTCGAACAGCTGGCGGCTCTCGATGGGTGTGAACTCCACTCTGGGCCGTCCGTCGCTCATGGGCCATGGGTCGATGCAGAAACTGGTCATGTTCTAGACCAATCGACGCGCACGTGTCAAGCCGCGCTCCGGCCCGGTGCCGGACTCAACGCCGTCGCGCGCTCCCGGAAGCGGGCGACCCCGTCGAGCTTGATGCCCTCGTATCCCCGCACGAGATCGGGCAGCGACGCGACCTCGAGCGCCGCATCCACGTGTGCCATGTACTCGCCCGGAAGCCGGCGCTCGACACGGCGGACGTGCGCGTGCCCGAAGGGATCCAGGGGAGTGCCGCGGAGGCGTCGCGACCGGGCGAGCACCCAGAGCAGGGGCACGATCCAACGGCCGAGGCGGACCTTGCGACGCAGGCCGAGCGCGCGCAGGAGCGGCGGGTGGAGGTGGAACGTGACCTTCGTGCCGCGCGGCAGGGCGCGCAGCCCATCGAGGTGCAGGCGGGCGACCTCGTACTCGTCCTTGTACGCCATCAGCTTGTGCAGCCCGCGGGCGACCTCCTCGGTCACGGCCGTGCTCCCCGGCAGCCGTTCGGCTTCGCTCGCGTGCACGCGGACGAGCGCGTC
>CAVRFQ010000007.1:0-168698 GCA_963720415.1 uncultured Solirubrobacteraceae bacterium
GACGTAGCGTTCCACGGCGCGACGACCGCCCCAGCCGACGAGGTCGGGCACTCGGATCTCGACAGCCGGCGGAGTTCGCCCGGCTCGGGCGCGAGGCGGTCGACGAGCGGCTGCACCGCTCCCGGCGGCCTGGCCGGGCGCCAGCAGCCCGCGACCGCCTCCGGCCACCCACCAGGCGCGCCCCACTCGAACGCCGCCAGGTTGCTCTCGACCCCGGCGCCGTTGAGCCGCAAGGCCTCGCGATCGCCCGTGGAAGGGGGATCGCGCCGCGCTGCCAGGCGGCGCCGAGCACCACACGTTGGCGGGCAAGTGATCGCCGAACAGCGCCTGCGAGAGCGCCTGCGCGTCGAGGAAGACGTTCTCCTCGCGCGTGACGCGCGTCGATCGCCGCCTGCGCGGCGTCGACGTCGGGCGGCGCCGCGTCCGGGTCGATGACCATCTCGCCCGTCGGCACGACGCTCGTCGGAGACGACCGCGACCGTGCGCCGGGTCGGCCACGCGCAGGTTGCGGGGCGTCGGCGGCACCGAGCAGGTCGAAGCCGAGCAGCACGTCGACCGCCTGCGCGCGACGGGGCCGGCCGCCCTCGGCGATCGGCGCGTCGGAGATCCGCACGTCGGAGACGACCGGGCCCGCCTTCTGGCGAGGCCGGTCTGGTCGAGGCCGCTGGCGTGGCGGCCGTCGAGCATCGCGGCCATCCCGAGCACCTGGCTGACCGGTGACGACGCCGGTGCCGCCGATGCCGACCAGGCGCACGCGGACGTCGTCGGCCGGTGACGCACGGGTCCGGCGTCGGCAGCGTCGCGGCACGGCGACGGGACGGCCGCGCTGGCTCGCCGCCGTCGGCCGGGACGATCGTCAGGAACGACGGGCAGTCGCCCTCGAGGCACGAGAAGTCCTTGTTGCACGAGGCCTGGTGGATCGCGGGTCTTGCGGCCGAACTCGGTCTCGACCGGCTCGACCGAGAGGCAGCCGGACTTCTCGCCGCAGTCGCCGCAGCCCTCGCAGACGCGCTCGTTGATGACCACCTGCTGCGGCGGCTCGGGCGCCTTGCCGCGCTTGCGCGCGCGGCGCAGCTCGGCGGCGCAGGCCTGGTCGTGGATCAGGACCGTCACGCCCGCGACCGCGGCGAGCTCGCGCTGGGTCTGCGATCAGCCGCGACGCGGTCGCGCACCTCGGCGTCGCCGGCAGCTTCACGCCGCGCGTAGCGCGAGGTGTCCTCGGTCGTGATCGACGATCCGCCTCACGCCCTCGGCCGCGAGGCTGCGCGCCAGCGCGGCGACCGGCAGCTGGCCCGCGACGTGCTGGCCGCCGGTCATCGCGACCGTCGTCGTTGTAGAGCAGCTTGTAGGTGACGTTCAGCTCGGCCGCGACGGCCGCGCGGATCGCCAGCGAGCCGGAGTGGTGGAACGTGCCGTCGCCGAGGTTCTGGACGAAGTGGTCGGGGCTCGAGGAACGGCGCCACGCCGATCCACTGCGCGCCCTCGCCGCCCATCTGCGTGATGCCCGGCGACCTGCCCGTGCCCTGCGGGCTCAGCATCACCATCGTGTGGCAGCCGATGCCGGCGCCGACGAGCGCGTCGTCCGGCGCCTGGGTGCTGAGTGTTGTGCGGGCAGCCCGAGCAGAAGAACGGCGTCCGCGCCGCGCCGAGCGAGCGGGCGCGGCCGTGCGCGCGATCGCGTCGAGCTCGTCGAGCCGCGCCCGGACCGCCGGCAGTCGTAACGCCCGAGCAGCCGCGCCGCGACGCGCGCGCGCGATCCGTCGGCGTCGAGCACGCCGGCCGCCGGCAGAGCGGCGCGCCGTGCTCGTCGCGCTTGCCGACGATCGCGCGGCGCGTGCGGCGCGCGCCGTAGAGCGCGTCCTTGACCAGCCGCTCGAGGAACGGGCGCTTCTCCTCGACCACGAGCACCTCGTCGAGCCCGTCGGCGAACTCGCGCACCGCCTCCTCGTCGAGCGGGAAGGGCATCCCGACCTTCAGGATGCCGCACGCGGCGAGCGCGTCCGCGCCGAGCCCGAGGTCCTCCAGCGCCTGCAGCAGCTCGTGGTACGTCCGCGCCGGCGGCGACGATCCCGAGCCGGGCGCCGCGGCGCGTCGTGCGTGACGCGGTTGAGGCGGTTGAGCGCCGCGTAGCGCTTGGCGAGCTCCAGCCGCACCCCGATGAGCGTGCGCTCCATGTCGAGCGAGGCGGCGCGAGCAGGTGCGCCGACGGGCCGGTGGCACGTAGGCCTGCCCTCCCCTCGAGCGGCGGGACGACCGGCTCGACCCGCTCGAGCCGACCTCGACCGTCGCCGGTCGCGTCGGCGACCGCGGTGACGACCTTCATCGCGGCCCAGAGCCCGGATGCGCGCGAGCAGCGCGATCGCGTGGCGGCCGAGATCGAGGAGCTCCTGCACGCTCGCCGGGCGCAGCACCGGCACCTGAGCGCCGCGAGCAGCGACTCGGACGCGCGACGGGAGCGTCGAGGACTTGCACGCCGGGTCGTCGCCGCAGAGCGCGAGCACGCCGCCGCGCGGGTCGGTTCCGACGAAGTTGCCGTGCCGGATGGCGTCGGCGGCGCGGTCGACGCCCGGCGCCTTGCCGTACCAGACGCCGACCACGCCGTCGTAGAGCGGGCCCGGCAGGGTCGCCGCGAGCTGGGAGCCCCAGACCGCGGTCGCGCCCAGCTCCTCGTTGACCGCCGGGCCGCAGCACGAGCTCGTGCTCGCTCGCGAGCGCGCCGAGCCCGGCGCACCTCGCGGTCGAAGCCGGCGAGCGGCGAGCCCTGGTAGCCCGAGACGAGCGTCGCGGTGCGCAGCCCGGCGCGCGCGTCGGCGCGGTGCTGGTCGAGCAGCACGCGCACCAGCGCCTGCACGCCTGACAGGTACACCGTCCCGTCCAGCGCCAGATAGCGGTCGGACAGCGCGACCGGGCGCCGGTCTGGCAACTATTGCTCCCACTCTGGTCTATTTCTAGACCAATGGTGGGCATGTGTGCAATCCGCCACCGGGAAGCTACGCTCCCCCCATGGATCATGGCTTCGCTCCGGTCGGTCCCCGCCGGACGTTCGAAGGCGCCGTCGAGCAGATCGCCGATCGCGTCCGCCTCGGCGAGCTCGCGGAGGGCGAGCGCCTGCCGTCCGAGCGCGAGCTCGCCGCCGCGATGCAGATCAGCCGCCCGACGCTGCGCGAGGCGGTGCGGGTGCTGGTGAACGCCGGCGTGCTGTCCGTGCGCTCGGGGTCCACCGGGGGGACGTTCGTGGCGTCGGGCTACGTGCCGCTCGAGCTGTTGCGCGCGAAGTCCGAGCTGCGCCTCGACGAGGTCGCGGGCGTGCTCGAGGCACGCCGGCTCATCGAGCCGCGCGTGGCCCAGCTGGCGGCGCTCAACGCACGCGAGGAGGACTTCGCCCGGCTCCAGTCGATCGTCGATGCGCAGAAGGCGCTGCTCGCGCAGGGCGACGTCCTGGCGAACGAGGATCGGTTCCTGCAGCTCGACACGCAGTTCCACCTGCGGATCGCGCGCGCCACGGGAAACACCTCGATCGTCCCGCTGATGCGCATGTTGCTGCGACGGCTGGAGATCGCTCGCGACATGGCCCTGCACCAGCCGCCGATCCCCGACTGGGTCATCGACATCCACGAGCGGACGCTGGCGGCGATCCGGTCGGCCGACTACGAGCGCATCGAGCGTGTCATGGACGAGCACCTGGCGGCGATGGAACGCCATTGGGAGCAGGAGACCGATCGTGTCCTCGTGCCGCAGATCCCGGACTTCCTGCGACCGGTCGCCGAGCGCTCACAGGCGCGATAGGCCGCCCAGATAGGCGTGCACGGCGGATATCACGACCGATCCTTCTCCGACCGCCGACGCGACTCGCTTGACGGACCCGGCGCGGACGTCGCCGACGGCGAACAACCCGTCGATCGACGTCGCGAAGGTCCCCCGGGTGACCACGAAGCCCCTGGGGTCGAGCTCGAGCCCCACGTCGTGCAGCCATGCGGTGCGTGGGACCGCGCCGATCATGAGGAACAGCCCGCCTGCCTGGAGCCGGACGTCGCGTTGCCCGTGCTCGTCCCGCCAGGTGAGCGCGGTCAGACGGTCGCCGCCCTCGACCGAGCTCAGGTGCGACCGAGGGTGGACCGTGATCCGGTCGTGATGGGCGAGCCGCTGCGCGAGGTAGCTCGACATGGTGGCGCCGAGGTCGTCACGGCGGATGAGGACGTGGACCTGGTCGACATGCTGGGCGAGGAACAGCGCGGCCTGCCCGGCCGAGTTGGCGCCTCCCACCACGACCGCGTTCTGGCCGACGCATGCCCGTGCCTCGAGCTCGGTCGCGGCGTAGTAGACGCCGCGACCTTCGAGCTCGGCGACGCCGGGGATCTCCAGGCGGCGGTACCGGACGCCGCTGGCGATGACGACGGCTCGCGCGGCGACGTCGTTGTGGTCGTCGAGCCGGACCGTGAACCCGTCCGGGCCGCGCGACAGCCGGGTGACCGATCGGGGCGAGACCAGTCGCGCCCCGAACTTGACGGCCTGCAGCAACGCCGCCCGGGCGAGCTCGCTGCCGGAGATCCCGCGTGGAAAGCCGAGGTAGTTCTCGATCCGCGACGACGTGCCGGCCTGCCCGCCGAGGGCCACGTCCTCGACGAGGATGACGTCAAGCCCCTCGGAGGCCCCATAGACGGCAGCGGCCAGGCCCGCCGGCCCGGCGCCGACGATGACCAGGTCGCAACGCGCCCGGTCGGTCAGCCCGGAGAGGTCGAGACCGACGGCGGCGGCCAGCTCGCGCGTCGTCGGTCGCGTCAGGATGCGCCGTCGTCCGGACACCACGGCCGTCCCCTTCTCGGGAAGCGCGCAGGTGGCGGCGATCTCGGCCCAGGCGGACGCGTCCGAGCGCAGCACCGTCCGATAGGGGATGTGGTTGCGCTCGGCGAACTCTCGGAGCCGGTGCAGGTCGGGGTCGTCGTCGCCGGCGAGCACCAGGCCGCCCTCGCCCCAGCGGGACAGCATGCGCCGCCGCGCATCGAAGGCCGTGAGCAGCGTGTCGCCCAGCTCCGCGGCGGTCGCCACGAGCCGTTTCAGGTCTTCGACGCGCACTCGCAGGAGCGTGGTGCCCGCCAGGGCGACGCCCGCGAGGAAGGCCGGTTGCCCCATGAGCATGCCGAGCTCGCCGACGAAGTCGCCGGCTTCGACGACGATGACGACCCGGTCGTCCCGCCGGTCCACGAGCGAGACCCCGCCGGCGACGACGAGGTAGAGGTCGTAGGCGTCGCCCGCATCCCACAGCACCTCGCCGGCGTCAGGTCGGATGACGTCGCCGGCCGACTCCAGCAACCTCCGGCCTTCCGCGTCGAACGCCGGCCACGCGTGGTCGTCGACCCGATCCTCTCGTCGAGAGGAGTAGCGGGTCCGCTCGTCGGGCGTGGGGCCGGCGCTCACTTCAGGACGGATTGTCGCGAAGCCACGCGACGTAGTCCGCGACGCCGGCCCGCACGTCGAAGGCCGGCTCGAACCCGGTGTCGCGGACGAGGCGGGTGATGTCGAGGTACGGATCGTCCGCCGGCGCGCCGGGGCTGCGGCCGGGGCGCAGCGACGCCTCGGCGCCGGGGACCGCGGCGTTGACCGCGGTGACGAACTCATGGTTGGCGACCGGCTGCCCGGAGGAGACGTTGTACGTGTCGTGCCGGAGCGACCCGGTACGCATGAGCAGGGCGATCGCCCGTCCGCAGTCCTTGACGTAGCAGCGGTCGCCGCCGTCGCCGGCGAAGCCCGGCGGCCGCGGCGGAGTCAGGTCCGGGTCCTCGCCGCGCACGGTGGCGGAGATGAGCCGCGGGAGCGGGAGGAACGGCGAGTCGGGATGGCCGAGCGGGCCCCAGATCGTGCCGATGCGCAGGATGATCGGCTCGACGCCGGTGCCCTCCAGGACCGAGGGAGCGATCGCCTCGACGGACTTCTTGAACGCCAGGATCGAGTTCGGCGCCGTGGCCGGGACGAGCGCCAGGTCCTCGTGCCAGCGCGGCCCGGGCGTGCCGATGTAGACGCCGATGCTGCTCGCCACCGCGAAGCGCCGCACGCCCCACGCGCGCGCGACCTCGAGCGCGTTGAGCAGCATCGTGGTGTTCCTCTGCATGAACGCGATCGGATCGGGCTCCTCGAGCGCGACGGCCGCGAGGTGGACGATCGCCGTGATCTCGTGCCGGTCGCCGATCGCCCGGAGGGAGCCGAGGTCGGTCAGGTCCGCCTGCTCCACCGCCACGCGCCCTGCGAGGAAGGACGGCGGGTCCGTTCTGCGCCGCCGGGTGACGACGACCCGCTCGTCCAGGTCGGCGAGCGCGAGCGCCGTATGGGCGCCGATCGAGCCGAACCCGCCGGTGACGAGGATCATCGCCCTACTGGACGCCGCCGAGGGCGCTCGGCATCCGGGTCTGGAAGTCCATGAGCGCGACCCAGGCCGGCCGGACGGCGATGCGCGCCATGCGCGTCCCCGGCTGGTCGATCTGGGCGAGATAGCCCGTCGCCTCCTCCGAGCCGAGGAAGCGATGGGCGGCCTCGGCGTACTCGTCCGCGACGCCGTCGACCTCGGTGATCTCGGCCCGCCCGCGGATGCTGAGCACTTCGGGCGGGAAGGTCTCGGTGTCGATCGAGACCGCGACGTCCGGGTTCTCCCGCAACGCGCGCAGCCGGTAGGTGGCGTGGCTGATGTGCGGCGCCGAGATGAACGTCGGCAGCACGAGCTCCTCGCCCGTCCACACGAACCAGCTGCTCACGATGCGCGGCGTGCCGTCCAGTGCCGTGTACGCGTAGCGGGCCGGGATCGTCGACGTGAGAAGCCGTTCTGCGAGCTCCGTTCCCAGCAGCCTGAGATCTCCTTGCTCGAGCGTCATGCGCAGGACCGTATCACAGTGAGTTCCCTAACGGAACTCACGGTATGCTCTCCCCATGCAGCGCACGGACTTCTCCGAGATGACGTGCTCCATCGCGCGCAGCCTCGCGGTCGCCGGCGAGCCCTGGTCGCCGCTGGTGCTGCGTGACGTCTGGGTCGGCATCAACCGGTTCGACGGCCTGCAGCGCGACCTCGGCATCTCCCGGAAGGTCCTCGCCGAGCGGCTCAAGCACCTCGTCGAGGAGGGGATGCTGGAGCGCCGCCTCTACTCCGAGCGCCCGGCGCGGTACGAGTACGAGCTGACCGGCAAGGGCTTCGAGTTCGTGGACGTGCTCATGGTGATGGCCCAGTGGGGCGATCGCTGGACCGCCGGCGATGCCGGCCCGCCCGTCCTCCGGCGCCACCGCGCGTGCGGCAGCGTCACGCAGATCGAGCTGCGCTGCGCGGAGTGCGGCGAGGTCGTGACGTCATCGGACGTCCACGTCGAGCCCGGCCCCGGGATGACCGCCCGCTAGGCGTCGTCGCCGAGCGCGACGATGTGCTCGGGCAGCCGCTCGTTGTCGCCGTACATGAAGTGGTTGCGCATGTTCTCGGAGAACCGGCTGGCCTCGGTGGTCTTCCCGACGGCCTCCGCGACCTCGCGGACCAGCATGGGCGAGGCGCCGCAGCAGACGCCGAGGTAGTTGACGCCGAGCTCGTGGACCTCCTTGGCGAAGGCGCCGATCTCGTACCGGTTGGCGTACAGCGGGTCCAGCGCGGTCGGGAAGGTCCGGCCGTGCGGCGACGGGACCCGCGCGCGGTCGTCGCTGAGGTTGAAGAACGTCGGCTCCTCGGTGCTGGTCCGGTACGGGATCGGCAGCGCGCCGACGTGGCACGAGACCGCCTCGCGGATCTGCTTGAGCCACGGCAGCATCGTGTCGGGCCCGCGGAAGCAGTTCATGCCCACCACGGCCGCGCCGCCCTGCTCCAGCCGCTGGCACGTCTCGACGATCCCGACTCCGTCCGCCATCTCCTCGAACGCCATCGGCGCGATGGTGAGGACGACGGGCAGGCCGGTGGCCTTCGCGACCTCGAGCGCCGCCAGCGCCTCGCCGGCGAAGTAGAACGTCTCGCCGATGATCATGTCGGCGCCGCCCTCGACGGCCCAGCCCACCATCTCCTCGAACATGCCGCGCACCTCGGCCTGGCGGGCGGTGTCCTCGGGATCCCAGATGTTGGTGTTGGAGATGTTGCCGGCCATGAGGTCGCCGGGTCGCTGATCGGCGACCTCCCGGGCGATCTGGAGCGCGGCGCGGTTCAGCGGCTCGAGCAGGTCCTCCTTGCCGATGACGCGCATCTTCTCGCGGTGGCCGTTGTAGGTGAACGCCTCGACGACGTCCGAGCCGGCCCGCTGGTAGTCCACGTGCAGCGTCCGGAGGGCGTCCGGATATTCCAGGGCGACCTCGGGGACGAACTCGCCCGCGCTCAGGTAGCCGCGGCGCTCCAGCTCGAACAGGAAGCCCTCGGCACAGATGACCGGCCCGTCGTTCAGGCCTATGAGGGCTCGATGAGATTCGGCACAGCCCCTCCATCGCTCGTGGATCGGCACTAAGCGGTGATGCAGGCGGTCTCCTGACTCCCAGGTCGAGCGCTCCACCCTGCCTTCCCAGGCCGGTCGGCCCAGTGGCGGGAAATCGCCCGGAGGGCGATTCCCTTGGGGTTCGAGCTCCCTGGTCACAGTGGCGAGGACCGTGTCGGACTCGCACCGACTTCCCGGTTCTGCATCGCCGCCGCGAGTGTAGCCGCCGGAAGAAGGTACCTCCGTCATCCGAAGTTAGATCAATCACGTTTGATGTATTCTCCGCCGTATGAGCGCGGCGGTCCCGCCCTTTCTCCGTCTGAGCGCGCACCCGATCCGGTGGCGGCTCTTGAAGGAGCTCGCCCGCAGCGACCTGCGGGTCGGGGAGCTCTGCGAGCTGGCGGGCGAGCGGCAGAACCTGGTCTCGTACCACCTGCGCCTGTTGCGCGAGGGTGGGCTCGTGTCCGCGCGGCGGAGCCTGGCCGACGGGCGCGACACGTACTACGTGCTCGACCTCGCGGGCTGCTCGGACAAGCTCGCCGGCGCCGGGGCTGAGCTGCACCCCGGGCTCGGCGGCGCCAGGCACGGCGACCGGGTCGCGCGCGCGCACGTGCTGTTCCTGTGCACCGGCAACAGCGCGCGCTCGCAGATGGCCGAGGCGCTCGCCGAGGAGCTCCCCGGCGTGACCGCCGCGAGCGCCGGCAGCCGGCCCAAGCCACTTCATCCGGAGGCGGTGCGGGTCATGCGCGAGCGCGGGATCGACATCTCCGGACGGCGCTCCAAGCACTTCGACGAGCTCGTCGGCGTTCGGTTCGACCACGTGGTCACGCTCTGCGACCGCGTCCGCGAGGTCTGCCCGGAGCTCCCCGGCGGCCCGACCGCGACGCACTGGAGCCTGCGCGACCCTGCCGCCGAGGACGGTGCCGCCTTCGAGCGCACCGCCGACGAGCTCGCCGTCCGCATCGCGTTCTTCTTCACCCACCCTCGGGAGGCCTTCGCCAATGCCTGACGAGCTCGTGAACGTCCGCTACATGGTCGACGACGTCGAGAGCGCCGTCGCCTTCTACCGCGATCGCCTCGGCTTCGAGCTGCGCACCGACGCCGCGCCCGCCTTCGCCGACGTCACCCGCGGCAACCTGCGCCTGCTCCTCAGCGGGCCCACCAGCTCGGCCGGCCGTCCCATGCCGGACGGCCGGGTGCCGCACGCCGGCGGCTGGAACCGCATCCACTTCATCGTCGACGACATCGAGCAGGAGGTCGAGCGGCTGCGCGAGACCGGCGCCGTGTTCCGCAACGACATCGTCACCGGCCCCGGCGGACGGCAGATCCTGCTCGAGGACCCCGCCGGCAACCCGATCGAGCTCTTCCAGCCGGCGTGACGTCCGGCGTTCGCGAGGCCCCGGCAGTCGGCCTCGCGACCGTCGCACGCGAGTGGGGCCGCATCGGCTGCGTCGGCTTCGGCGGCCCGCCCGCCCATATCGCGCTCCTGCGCGAGCTGTGCGTCGAGCGCCGCCGCTGGATGAGCGACGACGACTTCGAGGACGCGATCGCCGCCACGAACCTGCTGCCCGGGCCCGCCTCCACGCAGATGGCCATCTACTGCGCCTGGCGGTTGAACGGCCTCGCGGGAGCGCTCGTCGGCGGGCTCTGCTTCATCGTGCCCGGCCTCGTGGCCATCCTCGCGCTGGCGGCGCTGTTCCTCGCCGACGCGCCGCCGGACTGGGTGCTCGGGGCGGGCGCCGGCGCAGGCGCCGCCGTCGCCGCCGTCGCGCTGCGAGCCTCCGGCGACCTCGCCCCCGCGAGCTGGCGCCGGACCCCGTCGACCACGCGCTGGCTCGTCTACGCGCTGGCGGGCGCCCTCTCGGCCGCCACCGTCGGCGCGTGGCTCGTGCTCGTGCTGCTCGCCTGCGGCGCCGTCGAGGTCGCCGGCCGGCGCGCCGGCGTCGCGACGCACGCGTGGCCGGTGCTCGCCGCGGCGGCCTCCGCGGGCACCGGCGGGCTGCTCGCGCTCTGCTGGGTCGCGCTCAAGGTCGGCGCCCTCTCCTACGGAGGCGGCTTCGTGATCATCCCGCTCATGCAGCACGACGCGGTCGAGACGTACGGCTGGATGACGGCCGGCGAGTTCCTGAACGCCGTCGCGCTCGGCCAGGTCACCCCCGGCCCCGTCACCCACACGGTCGCTGTCGTCGGCTACGCGGCCGCCGGCGTCGGCGGCGGGCTGCTCGCGGCCGCCGTCGCGTTCGCGCCGTCGTTCTCGTTCATCCTCATCGGCGCGGACCGCTTCGACCGGTTCCGCCGCAACCTGTGGGTCCGCACCTTCCTCGACGGCGCCGGCCCCGCCGCGATCGGCGCCATCGCCGGCGCCGCGATCCCCCTCGCTCTCGCGCTCACCGAGACGTGGCAGTACGTCCTGCTCGCCGCCGCCGCGGTCGTGCTCTTCGCCCTCCGCCGCGGCGTCGTCCTCACCCTCGTCGCCGCCGGCGCCGGCGGAGCGCTGCTGGCGCTCGGCGGGGCCTCGGTGCCGAGCTGACCTGCATGACGCGCGTTGCTATCGCGCTTGCTAGCCGAGCTGGTCCGAGCCGGCGTGCTCGGGCAGCTCGTGCAGCGCGTCGAGGATGACGAGGACCAATACCCCGGTTAGCGGTCGAGCACGTTCGAAGATCTCGATCGGTCCGCCGGCCGGGCGGGCGGGCCCGTGCCGGACTTGCGCTGGGCTTGCGGTGCGTTTGCGGGCAGCCGGGACGATCGCTTCGTCAATCATCTTCAGGAGGCGCCCGATGGCGACGGCAGCGATCGATCAGTCCAGGCTCGAGGCATTCATGGGGCAGGCCGTGGTGGATCTGGCGGCTTCGTTCAGCGCGCCGCTCGTTCGGCTCGGTTCCCGGCTCGGCCTCTACCGCGCTCTCGCCGACGGCGGTCCCGCCACGCCGGACGAGCTTGCGGAGCTGAGCGGGACGGAGCCCCGGATGGTGCGGGAGTGGCTCGGCAACCAGGCCGCCGGCGGCTACGTGACCTACGACGCGGCGAGCGGGAGGTACGCGCTCCCGCCGGAGCAGGCGGTCGCGCTCGCTGACGAGGAGAGCGATTTCTATCTGCTGGGCGCGTACGACATCCTGGCGTCGTTGTTCGCCGACGAGGACCGCCTGGTCGACGCGTTCCGGAGCGGCGCGGGCCTGCCCTGGCGCGAGCACGACCACCGTCTCTTCGCCGGAACCGAGGCCTTCTTCCGCGCCGGCTACCGCCAGCACCTGGTGGGCGGCTGGCTCCCGGCGCTCGACGGCGTCGTCGAGAAGCTGCGGGCGGGGGCGCGGGTGGCGGACGTCGGGTGCGGCCACGGCGCCTCGACGATCATCATGGCCGAGGCGTTCCCCGCGTCGACCTTCGCGGGCATCGACTCGCATGCGGGCGGGATCGAGCGCGCCCGCGAGGCGGCGGCGGAGGCAGGCGTCGCGGAGCGGGTGCGGTTCGAGGTAGCGGGCGCCGACGCCTTCCCGGGTGAGGGCTACGACCTCGTCTGCGTCTTCGACACGCTCCACGACCTCGGCGATCCGACCGGAGCAGCGCGCCACATCCGCGAGGCGCTGGCGCCCGACGGCACGCTGATGCTCGTCGAGCCGCAGGCGGGCGACCGGACGGAGGACAACCTCAACCCGGTCGGCCGGATCTTCTATGCGGGTTCGGCGCTCATCTGCGTCCCGCACGCGATCGCCGACGGAGGCCGCGCGAACGCCCGCGCTCGGCGCGCAGGCCGGGGCGGCCGCGCTGCGCGGGGTGCTCGAGACGGCGGGCTTCTCTTCGATTCGCCGCGCGGCCGAGACGCCGTTCAACCTCGTGCTGGAGGCCCGGCCGTAGCGGAGGCGAGCAGCGCGCGTGCGCGGCGGGCCGGCTCGGCGAAACCAAGACGACCCGCCGTTGCGGCTGCCTCCTCGAGCAGCGCACCCGCCCGTGTAGCGTCTCCGGGGGCGCCGCGGGCGAGCAAGGTCTCAGCGAGGTCGCGCTGCGCGTGCGCGGCGAACGGGGTCCCCCCGCGCGCGCGATCGGCCGAGATCGCGGCCTCGAGAGCGTCGATCGCTTCGTCCGTTCGTCCGGCCGCCGCAAGGGCGCGGCCAAGCGGTCGCGCGGCTGAGCCGACGAGCCCGGTTGCCCGCACGAGCACGACCATGCGGTCGGCGAAAGGCTCCAGCAGCGGGACGACCGCGGCGGCGCACTCGACGTGGCCGACCGCGGCGCTCGCCTCGGCGAGCTGCGCGAGGCCGATCAGGAGGTTGCCGTCGCGTGGCATGCGCTCGAAGCCCTCGGTCACCGCCTCGTCGAGCAGCGCCCGCGCCGCGTTCTCGTCGCCGAGCTCGGCGAGGCAGAGCGCGAGGCCGGCCCGGTACGAGCGCCCCGCCGCTGATCGGATCCGCGCTCGCAGGTAGCCGAGGTCGAACTCCGGCAACGTCTCTCGGCGCCGTGCAGCGTGTACTCGATCGCCGCGAACACATGGTCGGCGTTGTGGTCCCCGACGCGTGTCGCCTGAGCGTGCGCCTCGTGCGCGAGCTGTCTCGCCGCGGCGTGCTCGCCCCGGTAGCCCGAGAGCGCCGCACGCCAGGCCGGCACGTACCACGAGAACGCGGACAGCCGCGCGTCGGCGGCCAGCCGGTCATAGACCCGGATCTCATCGGCCGCCGGAGCGACGTCGCCGTGCTCGAGCAGGTCGACGACGCGCCAGTGCCGCCCGTGCAGCTCGATCTCCGGGTCGCCGGTGCGCTCTCCGAGCGCGACGAGCTCGTCGGCGGCGGCGAGCCGGGCGCTGCAGATCCTCCGGCGCCCAGAGCACGACGTGCGAGGCCGTGAGCGCCATGGCGAGCGCGCCGGGATCCGCGAGCGTACGTGCCGCCGCGACGGCCTCCTCGACGAGCGCCCGTCGGCGCGGCTCGTCAGGCGCGTAGGCGAGAGCGATGGCGAGTCTGGAGAGCAGCCGTACCCGCAGCGAAGCCTGGTCCGGCTGGAGGCGCTCGAGCGCATCCTCGAGGAGCGCGACGAGCGGCTCGTCGACCGCGACGATCGTCACGCCGAGTCCGGCGGCGCCGAGCGCCGCACGCGCGAGCAGGTCGTCGCGCAGCTCCTCGCGGGCAAGCCGCGCTGCCTCCTCGAACGCGATCCGAGCAGCGGTCGGTCTCGCCCGCGCGCAGGCGCGCGTCCCGAGCGCGACGAGAACCTCGGCCAGCCGTCCCGGCGCCGCGCGGCTGCGGGCAAGTCCCTCGGCGCGCTCGAGCAGCTCGACTGCGTCCTCCCAGGCCAGCCGCTCGACGGCCTGTCGCCCGGCGTCCAACGCGTACGCGAGGGCGGGCTCGGGGTCGGCGCGGGCGCCGGCGAGCGCGTGGTGTGCGAGCGGGGCCAGCCACTGCTCGGGCGCGCTCTCGGCCCGCTCGGCCAGCACGTCGGCGATGCGGCGGTGCAGGTAGGCGCGCCGCGCGGCCGACAACTGTCCGACGAGCGCGTCTCGCACCAGCGCGTGCGCGAACGCGAGCCGCTCGGTTCCCGGCAGCTCCCGCACCAGGCCCGCCCGCAGGGCGTCGTCGAGCGCGTCCAGCACCGTCTCCTCCGGCTCGGCCGTCCCCGCCCGTACGAGCTCCAGCGTCGAACTCGGAGCCGGCGACCGCGGCGACCTCGAGCAGCCGTCGTGCGCGCTCCGGGAGCCGGCCGACACGTGCGGCGACGATCTCGTTCACGGCGTCCGGGAGCGACGGCCTCCCCTGCCCAGCGTGCTGCGCCAGCTCGCGCACGAAGAACGGGTTCCCGCCGGTTCGCTCGCGCAGCGCACGGGTGGCGGCCCGGTCCGGGCGCGTCCCCGTCAACGCCTCCACGACGGTGGCAACGGCCGCCTCGTCGAGCCCGTGCAGCGGCCACTCGGACGACCGGCCGGTCGCGCCGGATCTCGGCGAGCGCCTCCGTGAGCGGGTGGCCCGGGCGTCGCTCGACGTCCCGGGCGCCTCCGAGCAGGAGCAGAGGGACGCGCTGAGGCCGAGTGGCCAGGCGGCGCACGAGAAGCAGCGTCGGCCGATCCGCCCAGTGCAGGTCGTCGAGGGCGAGCACGAGCGGCCGCCTCGCCGCGACCTCTTCGAGCCACTCGGCGACGGCGTCGAACATCCGGGCGCGGTCGGCCTCCGGGTCGGAGGCCGGCTCGCCCGGGCGGCCCGCCGAGAGCTCCCCGAGGCCGCCCGCGAGGACGTCAGGGACCGTGAGCGGCGCCAGCGCCTCCGCGAATGGCTGGTACGGCCTCGCCGGCTCCTCCTCGCAGCGTCCGTACAGCACGAGCGCCCCAGCCCGCTGCACTGCATGCGCAAACTCCGCCAGCAGACGGGTCTTCCCGATGCCCGCCTCACCGGTCACCAACGCGACACAGCGCTCGCCGCTGCGCGCACGCGCGAACGCCTCGTGCAGGCGAGCGCCCGCCGCCTGCCGCCCCGCGAAGGCGCCACCCCGAACCGCATCGAGGCGCTCGGGCAACGGCAGGCCGGACGCGGCCGCCGCCGCCGTGCCGAGCTCCTCGCGCCGCAGTCGCGACGCCAGCTCGCGCGTGGGCCCCGAAGGCGTAACGCTCAGCTCGCGCGCCAGCCGCCGCGAGAAATCGGCGTAGGAACGCAGCGCGGCCCCACGATCGCCCGCCGCCGCCAGCGCCAGCATCAGCTCGCGCTCAGCCGCCTCGTCCAGCGGAGCCCACGCGGCCAGTCGGCGGGCCCACGCCAGCGCCGAGCCGGCATCTCCCGCCTCCCTCGCAGCGCGTGCCAGCACGATCACCGCCTCCGCTCGCTCGGCGGCGTGTCGCGAGCGCAGCTCGAACACCCACTCCTCGTCGAGACCCTCCAGCACCTCGCCGCGGCAGAGCGCGAGAGCCTCCTCGAGCCGACCCGCGCCGATCAGCTCCGAGAACGCGCGCAGGTCGACCCACAGGCCCTGGCCGCCAAGCCCCACCGTCTCGCGCGTCGCCCGCAGATGCACGGCCGCGGGACCGAGCGCCCCGCGCAGCTCGCTGAGTGCCGTGCGCAGGCTCGCCCGAGCGCTCGAGTCGAGCACGTCCGGCCACAACCGGGCCGCCACGTCGGCACGCGCATGCTCGCCCGGAAAGGCGGCGAGCCAACCGAGCAACAGCCGTGCCGGTCTCCCCGCCGGGACGTCCGCCTCCCGCAACCCCGGCATCGACCTCGAGACCACCGAGCAGGCGAATACGCAGCATCGCCGGCAAAGCGTAAGGGCGATCGCGAGAGCCGACAGCCTCTTTGACCGTGCCTGTGCGGTCGAGATTGGCCCTGGACCGTCGATTCGTCGACCAGTCGCAGGAATTGAACCTGCGATTCTCAGTCGGGGAGACAGGATTTGAACCTGCGACCGCCCGGCCCCCAGCAAGCCCAAGGCACTTGTGGCGGGGCGGATTTGGCTTTCTAGAGCCAAGTTGGCTGTGTCTACTTGGGCTCACTTGCCCTCAATTTGTTCCCCAGATTGTTCCCCAGCCGGCGGCCGATCTTGAACGAAGTGGGCAGGTCTAGTGGGCGGGTCGGGATGACTCCGGGTGTCGACCAGGGCTCCAGCGGCCCGTAGATGCGCAGGATCGGGAAGCAGCTATTGGCGTGCCATGGCGATCTTGAGGCGTTCGTCGGCGGTGATCAGGTGGTCGAGGTCCTCGGCGGCGTCGGCGATGTCGATCTGGACCCATTCGACGGTGCCGGTGAAGCGGCTGCTCTCGGGCGTGTATCGGTCGCTGACGGGTGAGGCGGTGTCGGAGCCGATGTCGCAGGTCTCGTCGCCCGAGAAGGCCAGCGGGACGGTCGCGTCGATGCGGCCTTCGCCGGTCTTGGTGCCGTCGAGGTAGAGGGCGACGGCGCCGCCCTTGCCGAGCCCGCCGCCGTCGTAGGTGAACTCCATGCGCACCTGGTGGGTGCCGGGCGGGACGGGCGTGTCGCTGCCGATGTCGAAGTGCTGGAGGCCGAGCAGGTTGTAGGCGTACGTCGGCCGGCCGTCCTCGAGGTACAGGCTCCAGCCGCCGAACTGCGCCGCCCTGGGCGACGATCACGCCGTCGGCGCCGCCGTCGGGGATCGTCACTTCGGCGGTCACCGCGTGCGACTTGTTCTTGACGTTGATGACGACGTTCTCGGTGAGGCGGCCCATGCCGCCGAAGAGCAGTTGCGAGTTGCCCTTGATCAGCGTCGGGCGCCCGGCGAGGTCGGAGTTGAAGCGCTCGATCCGGCGGTCGTCGAGCGGCAGGACGCCGTACTTGCGCGCCTCCTCCATGAACAGCGCCTGGAGCTCGTCGAGCTTGTCGGGCATCTGCGGCGGCGAGGTCGTGCGCCTGGCTCCAGTCGGTGTTGGTGTCGTAGAGCTCCCAGGTGTCGTCGGCGAACGGGGGCAGCGGCTTTCCCTGGATCCACGGCGTGGAGTGGCGCGTGACGGCGGTCCAGCCCTCGTGGTAGATGCCGCGGTTGCAGAACATCTCGAAGTACTGGGTCACGTGGCGCTCGGCCGCGCCGGCGTCGTCGAACGCGTAGCGCATGCTCACGCCCTCGTACGGCTTCTGGTCGACGCCGTGGACCGTCGTCGGGCTCCGGCAGGCCGGCGGCTTCCAGGACGGTGGGCGCGATGTCGATGACGTGATGGAACTGGTTGCGCAGCTCGCCGCGCGCCTGGATGCCCGCGGGCCAGTGCACGATCGTGCCGTTGCGCGTGCCGCCCCAGTGCGAGGCGACCTGCTTGGTCCACTGGTACGGCGTGTCCATCGCGTGCGCCCAGCCGACCGCGTAGTGGTTGTAGGCCTCCGGGGTCCCGAACTTGTCGATCCGCTCGGCCATGAACTCGGTCGTCTCCAGCTCGCCGGCGCCGTTGAGCGGGATCAGCTCGTTGAAGCAGCCGTGCACGCCGCCCTCGGCGCTCGCCCCGTTGTCGCCGACGATGTAGTAGACGAGCGTGTCCTCGAGCACGCCGAGGTCGTCGAGCGCGTCGATCGAGCCGGCCGACGTGGTGGTCGGTGTGCTCCATGAAGCCGGCGTAGACCTCCATCTGGCGGGCGAGCACGGGCTTGAGCTCGTCGGCGATCTCGTCCCAGGCCGGGATCTCTTCGGGCCGGGCCGTCAGCTCGGCCTCGGGCGGGATCACGCCGAGCTCCTTCTGGCGGGCGAACGTCTCCTCGCGCAGGCGGTCCCAGCCCTGGTCGAAGGCGCCCTTGTACTTCGCCGACCACTCCGGCGGGACGTGGTGCGGGGCGTGCGTGGCGCCGGGCGCGAAGTAGGCGAAGAACGGCTTGTCGGCCATCAGCGCCTTCTGCTGGCGGATCCACTTGATCGCCCTGTCGGTCATGTCCTCGGTGAGGTGGTAGCCCTCCTCCGGGGTGCTGGTCGGGCTCGACCGGCGTGGTCCCCTCGTAGAGCGCGGGGTAGTACTGGTTCGTCTCGCCGGCGATGAAGCCGTAGAAGTACTCGAAGCCGCCGCCGCCCGCCGGCCACGAGTCGAACGGGCCGAGCGGGCTCGTCTCCCACACCGGGACCTCGTGGCACTTGCCGAACTGCGCCGTCGCGTAGCCGTTGAGCTTGAGCGTCTCCGCCAGCGGCGCGCACGTGTTCGGACGCACCGAGCTGTAGCCCGGCGCCGACGTCGCGATCTCCGTGATCCCGCCCATCCCGACCGAGTGGTGGTTGCGGCCCGACAGCAGCGCCGCCCGCGTCGGCGAGCACAGCGCCGTCGTGTGAAAGCGCGTGAACTTCAACCCCTCGCCGGCCAGGCGCTCCGCCGTCGGCGTCCGGCACGGCCCGCCGAACGCGCTCGACGAGCCGAACCCGGCATCGTCGATCAGCACGATCAGGACATTCGGCGCACCCGCCGGCGGACGCAGCGGCTCGATCGGCGGGAACTTCGCGGCCGGATCCTTGGCGTCCTCGTAGACCGGCCCCTCGTACGCGCGATCAGCGATCGGAAGCCGCTCACGGTCGGCGCTCGTGATCTCAGACACTCAAACTCCTCTCACGGCGAGCGCCTGCGCGCGCCACCGACCATGGGCATTTGACGGAAGCATCCCGGCGCGCCGGGTGAGAGCTCATCACCCGACACGGGTGATCGCCGCGGGCGCGGAGGCACGGACGCGGCTCAGCTCGTCGATCGCGTCGAGCCGCACGCTCGCCTGATCGATCTCGTCGCGCCGGTCGAAGTCGGCGCCGTGCTGTTCGGCATCGTGCACGCGTTCGCCCTGCAACGACTGCTGATCCGAGGCACCTACCCCGCGGACTACCTCTCCGGCGTACGCGCTCTTCTCACCGCCGGCGCGGCTCGCCCCGTCCGAGGGCAATAGCGTCGACTCGTCGCTCGCGGTCCCGTCGATGCTGATCGGAGAGATCGGCCCGAAACTCAGGCCGATCAGTCGCGCTGCGCGTGAGGCCGGGCGTGCTCCTTTGCGGGAACGGCAGCCCCGTTCGAAGCTTCTATCTCAATGATCCACGCCTCGATCGCCTCGGCTCGGAACCGCCGGTAGCGGCCGAGGCGAACGTGCGGGATGGTCCCCGCGCGAGCCTGCGCCCAGACCCAGTCCTTGCTCACGCCGAGTCGGTCGGCCACCTCCTGGGCCGTGAGGAGCGGCGTCATCGCTCGAGCCCGAAGTCGTCGTCGCGGTCCCGGCGTGCCTGCCTATCGGCGATCCGCTGCTCGAGCTCGTCGCGTCGACGACGCCGTTGTTCGGCGGCGATGTCGATGGCCATCGGCTGAGCCTCGGTTCGTGCGAGTCCTGTCGCGAACCGACGCAACGCGTCGCGGCGCCGCGGGTCGACCGGGGCGAACTCGTCGCGCGAGCGGTCGACGTCGGCGACGTAGAGGCGGTTGGCTTGACGGCCGCGGCTGAGCGCGACGTAGAGCCACTCGCGGGACGCACCGCTCTCGGCGAGCACGTACGTCCGCTCAGTTGTGAGGCCCTGGGCGATGTGACCGGTGATCGCGTAGCCGTGGACGAGTGACGGGTCGCCGTGCTCCGTCGACTCAAGCAGGAACCGTTGGTCGAGCGCGACTCGCCTCCCGCCGCATTCCAGTCGACCGTCTGACGGCCGAGTGCGACGACGTGCCCACGCTCGCCGTTACTGACGTTGATGTCGCGAGCGTTGCGCTTGACGACGACCTGGTCGCCGACGGCGAAGCGGCCTCCAGGCAGCACGATCTCCTCGACGCCGAGCTCACCTGCTTCGCGGAGCGCCAGGCGGGCGCGGGCATTGAGATCGGCGACGTCGGAGCGCCGGCGGGCGATCATCACCGATGCTTCGGGATCGCCGCGCTGAGAGAGCCAATCGTCGACGAGCCGCTGCCGCACGTCACCGCCGACGATCACGCGATCGCGCCGCACGTACTGCTCCAGCGCTTCTTCCGCGTGTCCGTCTCGCAGCTGGTCGAGCGCATCACGTTCCCAGGCTTCTCTCTGCCGGAGGTCGTCGTGCAGCTCGACTGCCATCCCTCGATGGACGAGGCCGCGGAACGCGCCGCCGGCCTCCAGCTCCGGTAGCTGACGATGGTCACCGACGAGCACGAGCTTGCCGCGCGCCGACGAGACGCGGCGGAGGACCGCCGAGAGCTGCCGCGTGCCGATCATCCCGGCCTCGTCGAGGACGAGGACCGCGTGCCGGGGAAGATCCCGCCCCGCGAGCAGCGCGGCGACCGTCGTGCTCTCGATGCCGGCGCCGTCCTGCAGCTCACACGCTGCTCGGCGGGCGAGTGCGGCGCCGCGCACCGGGAAGCCGGCCGCCTCCCACGCCTCGCGTGCCGCGCCGAGGGCGTAGGTCTTGCCCGTGCCCGCCTTGCCGCTGACGATGGCGATGGCATCGTCCCTCTCGCAGAGATGCCGAACCATGGCGCGCTGTTCGTCGGAGAGCGAGGGCCGCGCCGCGATCACAGCGTCGACGGCGCGTCCGGCGGTCGGGACGCGGTGCCGTGAGCGACGTGCGCGCTCGACGAGCTGTTGCTCGAGTGCGAGCAGTTCAGGAGTCGAGTAGCGACGCTCGTCGGTGGCGGCCGGCAGCCGACGACCGTCGCGGGCCTGGAATGCATCGGCGTCCAGGGCCCGATCGCCCATCAGCGGCACGACGCGCGAGGACGACAGGAAGCCGTCCGCCGCGTCCTCGAGCTCGCGCGCGCTGATGGTCGTGCCGGGCGCAAGGCGCTCGCAAAGCTCGAGCAGCACGTCTCGTCGGCCGAAGCTGGAGCGCCGGTAGGTCAGTCCGCGACGGCCAGCAAGCTCGGTTCGCAGCGCTGTGAGCCTGATGCTGTCGAGCGGACGGCTCGCGGCGCGGCCCAGCAGCCGACGGACCTCGCGAGCGTCGAGCCCGAGCGCAGCTGCCCGCTCCCGCCATTGCCGTTGCAGGAGCTCCGGCTGAACGGTCGCGCTCTTCCGCCGCCTGGTCGCCAGAGTCGCCGCCTCCGCCGCGCGTACGCCGTCCAGGCCCCGGTCAGCCAGTGCTGTCTCGATCTGTGCCCGCCGCTGGCTGAACGCCCGCATCACCGGAGTCGGCATCCCCTCGATCTCGGCGATGCCTCCCGCACCGGCGTCCACGCGACGCCGAGCTCGCGAGTGAGCTCTCCACGCAGGACGGCCTGGTAGATGAAGCTCGCGACCCGGGCATGGGCGTAGATCTGCCGTGCATCGAGCGCCGACCACCGGCCATCGGGACCACGCCCGAGGTTCGCCACGAGGAGATGCGTGTGCAGCTGCGGATCACCCATCCGTGATGTGCGGTGGCGGAACGCCGCAGCGACGAGCCCGCCCGCCTGATGAACGCTCGCGCCACCGCGACCCCGGCGCACCGCCGCCGCCGACCGCTCCAGATAGCCGAAGGCCTCCTGGACTGCGTGCTCGTGCGCCCGCCGGACGGCTGCTGTCACGTCAGGATCGCCGACACCGAATACGACGCTGACGCTCTTCGGCGCCGAGAACGTCAGGTCGAAGCCGGCCACCGTGGTCCGGCCGCGCGTCGTCCGGAGAGGCTCGCCCGACCAGGGGTCGTTGCCGGCGAGGACGCGGCGCAGCGCGTCACCTTCGACGGCTCCGGACAGCCCGAGCGTCCGCGCAGCCGATCCGATCCACTCGCCCCGCGCCTCGGCTCCGCCGGCGTAGTAGTCCTCGATGCCGTCGCCAATGCTCTGCACCACGTCGACACGCCCCTCGGCTTGGTCGAGGTAGTACCGGGCCTGGCCCGGGGCGAGTTTTCCGATCGACAACACGACACCGGCTCCGACGCTTAAGCCGGTGTCGGACAGATTTGGCCCAGCCGGTGCACCAATTTGGTGCAGGGTGTGCCCAGCGGGTTCTGACTTGCGGGCCGTTGGAGATCCGCGTCTCCGTCGTCCGAGGTCCAACCCATACTGCGGCGCCGTGTCCGCTGCATCGATCTTGGACGTGTGGCTCGGTCGACTCGCCTCATCGGGATTGGTAGATCTGGCTGAGGACGGTCATCTGATCGTTCCTGAACTACTCGACGCCTACACGCCACCGGACTTCGAGCTGCGCGTGCTCGAGGGTTCTGCCACGTGGATCGAGGAGGGCGCTCTCGTTGCAGAGCTCAGCGCGGAGTTGCATCCGCTTTCTGGCGAGCTCGACGGAACCGGCGTTATTCAGCGTCGGATCGACACGCGGCGAGGCAAGGCCGACCACTTCAAGTTCGAGCTGCCCGAGGCGGCGCAGGGCGCGGGCCGCGGCCGCCGGGTACTTCGTGCGTCGGTCGAGCTCTATCAGGCTGTGGGGATCACCGAGATCGGGCTGACGGCCGTCGACAAGGGCAAATACGTCTGGGCCGCAGCGGGATTCGCGTTCGCGACCGAAGAGAGTCGCGTCGAGGTTCTCGACGGCATCGAGTTTGCCGCAGAGCTGCTTGGGATTTCGTTGGCTGACCTTGACCCCGACCGAATCGAGCCGTGGCAGATCGCGTTCATGCCGCCGGCCGAAGACTTCACCATCCGTGATGCGCTCGAAGCCCTCGATCCGGAGGGCCTTGAGGCCGTCCACGATCAGGCCGATAACTTAGATGAGCCGCTGGACAGGCCGGGTAAGGTCCTCTTGCTGGCCGATGAAGTCCCTGGGTGGCAGGGCCACCTTGATCTTCGGCCAAGCGACGACAATCCCGGCCTCGAGTACCTGTACGCGTACACTGATTGAGATGACGCCCGTCACCAAGAAGACGTCCTCGCAGGGCGGCCTCGCTCGCTCCGCAAAGTACCTGAGCCGGACGTCGCCCCAGACGGCGAGGGCTATCAAGCGCTATTACACGCATGAGCAGGAGCGCGGGCGGAAGATTCCGCGCCCGATCGCGACATCAAGCAAGACCAGCGCCAGCATCTAGTCGTCGTTGTTGCCCCGTAGCCTCGCGCCGTTTTCGCGACCGGTGCATCGCTCATACCTGGCGGGAACGGTCGAATGCGCTGTTGACCATGTCGACCTCCCATGCCGCCGGCGCGTAGTGCGCGTAGATCTGCGTCGTCTTCAGGTCGGCGTGTCCGAGGAACTCCTGGATCGCCCGCAGCGGCGCACCCGATGCGGCGAGCGACGTCGCGAACGTGTGCCGGAGGTCGTGGAAGCGGATCTCGCGAACGCCGGCGTCACGGCACGCGGCCTTGAAGCGCTTCGTGACCTTCGACGGATCGAGCGGCCGGCCGAGCTGCGGATGGGCGAAGACCAGGTCGTCGTCGTCAGCGAACGCCGTGCGCTCGCGCCACGCGGCGAGCTCGTTGGCGAGCCAGTCCGCCATCGGCACCGAGCGGCGCGTGCTGAGGTCCGACTTGCCCTCGCTCGAGTGCTCGCCGCGGACGAACGCGTTGCGGACGCGCACGCGGCTCGCCGTGACGTCGATGTCGCGCCAGCGGATCCCGAGCAGCTCGGACTGCCGCAGGCCGGTCACCGCCGCGGCGAGGATGAGGACGCGGAGCACCGGACCGAGGACGTCCGGCGGAGGCGGCGGCGCCGGCCCGCGGCGGCCGCGCCGCGTCGGCGCCGGCGTCGCGCCGGACGACCTCGTTCGGGATCGCCGCGATCACGGCCTCGAGCTCGGGCACCGTGAGGAACTGCAGGTCGGGGCTCGCGCCCGCTGCCGCGCCGACGCGGCCGTGCTGCCCGCGTCACTGGGTTGGTCACGCACCAGCCTCGATCGACGGCCAGGTCGAAGACGCCGTGCAGGAACGTGATGACGTTGCGGACCGACTTCGGCGCCAGGCCACGCCGCAGCATCGCCCGCGCGAGCGCCTCGACGTCGGCGGTCGAGACCTCGGCGACGCGCCGTCGAACCCATCGCCGGCGAGATGTGGACGCGCTGCATCGACTCGCAGTTCTGGCGGTACGACTTGCGAGCGCCCTGCAGCTCGAGCCGGTCGCGCAGCGCGTCGGCCGCGTCGTCGACCGTCCGCCCGCGCGCGTCCTCGGCGGCCGGCGCCGCCGCGAGCTCGGCCTCCTGGGCCTTCCGCAGCTCCCGCTCGGCCATCGCCCGCGTCAGCCCGTCGCTCGATCCCGGCTGGCGCACCGGGCCGAGCCGCCGGTTCCGCCGCCGACCGCCCGGCGTGCGCCAGCGCCCGTAGTAGGCGCCGGACTTCTCGTAGATGTGCCCCGTCCCGTATGGCCGCTTCATGGCCCTTATAGGGCGACGGCGAGAAAAATTGGTCCCCCGATTGGTCCCCAGCTCATCGTCGCGTAAGCCGCCGGAGAACACAAAAGGCCCGCAAATGCGGGCCTTTCGCTGAGTCGGGGAGACAGGATTTGAACCTGCGACCGCCCGGCCCCCAGCCGGGTGCGCTACCAGACTGCGCCACTCCCCGTGGCTGTGTCCACTCTAGAGCGGGCGACGGGAATCGAACCCGCCCTAGAAGCTTGGAAGGCTTCTGTGCAACCACAACACTTCGCCCGCAGCGGACGGCCCGATCATAGCCGTGCGGCGATCCGCTGTCAGGCTGGCGGGCGACGCTCCTCGGCGGGGACGGCGCCGCCGTCGTCGATCAGCGACGGCGGCGGCCACGGGCCGAACCAGTTGTCGCGAGCGCCGTCGAGCGTGATCACGGAGCCGGAGAGCGCCCGCCCGAGCGGCGAAGCGGCGAGCGCGACGAGCCAGGCGTGCTCGTCCTCGCGGCCCAGGCGCTGCAGCGGCACGGTGCGCGCCGCGCCCCTCCAGACGGGCTCGGGGTACTTGCGCAGCGCCGCCGAGTCGAACGGCCCCGGTGCGAGGGCGAGGACGGCGATCCCGTCGGGCGCCCACTCGCGCGCGAGGGCGCGCGTGTAACCCTCGACGGCGGCCCGGGCGGCGCTCGAGTGGGCCATCCCGGTGAGGCCGTGGTGCGGGGAGAGGGTCGTGTTGACGATCGTCCCCCGGCCGGCGGGCCGCATCGCGAGCTCGACCGCGGTGCGGCTCATCAGGTCCGTCCCGCCGATGTTGAGCCGCGTGACCGCGCGCCAGCCCTTCGGCTCGATCGCCTCGGCGGGCGTGAAGTACTGGCCGCCGGCGTTGTTGACGAGCACGTCCAGGCGGCCGTGCCGGTCGAGGCACGCCCTGACGAGGCGCTCGGCGTCGGCGGGCTCGCGGACGTCCCCCTGCACGTACGTGGCCCCGATCTCGTCGGCGGCCGCGGCGAGCACCTCCTCCCTCCGCCCGGCGATCACGACCGCCGCGCCGCACGCCACCAGCTCGGCGGCGGCCGCGCGCCCGAGACCGGTCCCGCCCCCGGTGACGAGGGTCACACATCCGTCGAGTAGGCCTTTCGCGAAGACCGTGGACCTCATCTCGCTCATCGTCGGTGCCGATGGTACGTGCGCAGGGAAAACGGGAATCACCAAGCTCATGCAGATCCCAGGCGTCCACATCGAGACACTGCATAACCCGGTCCGCTACACGTACGCGCAGATCGAGAAGGCCTGTGCCATCGCGCAGATGCTGAACCGGGGAAAGCTCGTGCTCGTAGAGCCGCCTCGGCGCTGATGCGTCGCCGCGCCGGCCGGTAGGGGGCCAGCTCGCGCGAGGGTCAGGTCGGGAGGCGCAGCACCACTTCATCTCGCGCGCAGCCGCACCGCCACGGCGGTGCGGCCGAGCCGCAACCTCGAAAACGTCGCGCGTCCGAGCGGGGGACCAGGGAATCGAACCCCAACCTGCGGTTTTGGAGACCGCCATCCTAGCCGTTGGACCAGTCCCCCGAGAGAGCGAGCCAGGGCGATTGTAGACGCCAACGTCGGGAGATCACGTCCGCACCGCATGGGAACATACGTTCCCATGGCGAGACCCTGGCGTCCGACCGATCGACCGGCGTACAGCCACCTCCTCGGCCTCTACCTCGGCGACGGACACGTGGCGGAGTTTCCGCGCACGTGCCGGCTGGTCATTACCTGCGATGCCGCGTACCCGGTCCTCGTGGAGGCCTGTCGCGCGGCCGTGCTGGCGACGGGATTGCCACGACGGGTCCGGGCGCAACCGGATCGCGCGCGTCGATGCGTGCGCGTCGTCGGTGACAGCAAGCGCTGGCCGGAGGCGTTCCCCCAGCACGGTCCGGGCCGCAAGCACGAGCGGCCGATCGTGCTCGAGCTGTGGCAGCGCGAGATCGTCGACGCGTTCCCACGGGAGTTCCTGCGCGGCCTGCTGCACTCCGACGGCTGCCGCACGATCAACCGCTTCACGACGCGGCTGCCGAGCGGGCGGGCGGCGGAGTACGCCTATGCGCGGTGGTTCTTCTCGAACCGGTCGGCCGACATCCGCGCGCTGTTCTGCGCGTCGTGCGAGCGGCTCGGGATCCGCTGGACGCAGTCCAACCCGCGCAACATCTCGGTGAGCCGGCGCGCGAGCGTGGCCCTGCTCGACTCCTTCGTGGAGGCGAAGTCGTGAGGTCAGCGCGCCGGTGGCGGCGTGGCCGGGGCGACCGGCCCAGGTACGGCGTGCTCCGCCGTCTCGTACACCGACTGGCGCAGTGGCTCCTCGCGCAGCAGCCACGAGATCGCGAACGCGACAGCCGTGAGCGCCGCGCCGACGAGGAAGACCGGCTGCAGCGCGTTGACGAACGCGACGAGGAAGTCCTCGCGCAGCGCGGTGGGCAGCGCGTGCACCTGGTCCGGGCTCACGTTCAGCCCGCCGCCGCCGAGCTCGCGGGCGACGCTCGCCGGCATCGTGGTGAGCTCGCTCGCCAGCCGGGAGGCGAAGATCGCGCCGAAGAGCGCGACGCCGAGCGAGCCGCCCATCGAGCGGAAGAAGGTGGCGGTGGAAGTCGCGACCCCGACGTCGCGGCGCGGCGCGTCGTTCTGGACGACGAGCACGAGCACCTGCATCACGAGGCCGATCCCGATGCCGAGCACGAGCATGTACACGGACGCGATCCACGGCGCCGTGTCCACCTCGAGGCGCGAGAGCAGGAACATGCCGATGGCGGTGATCCCCGTGCCGGCGACCGGGAACGCCTTGTAGCGCCCGATCCGGCTGATCGCCCGGCCCGAGATGATGCTCGCGCCGAGCAGGCCGGCCATCAGCGGGATCATCCGCAGCCCCGAGCTCGTGGGGCTCACGCCGTAGACGAGCTGCAGGAAGAGCGGGATGAAGATGATCGCGCCGAACATCGCGAGGCCGATCAGGAACCCGAGGCTCGTGGCGACGCGGAAGATCGAGGAGCGGAAGAGCGCGAGCGGGATGATCGGCTCGGCGGCCCGCGTCTCCTGCCAGAGGAACGCCGCGATGAGCAGCACGCCTGCGACGCCGAGCCCGACGATGATCGGCGATCCCCAGTCGTACTCGTTGCCGCCCCAGGTCGTGAGGAGGATCAGCGCGCTGACGCCCGCGGTGAGCAGCACCGCGCCGAGGTAGTCGATCTTGTGGCGCTGCGATGGCGTGCTCAGGTGCAGCCGGAACGTGACGACGAGCACGGCCGCGACCCCGATCGGCATGTTCACGTAGAAGACCCAGCGCCAGGACAACGTCTCGACGAGGAAGCCGCCGAGCAGCGGCCCGGCGACCGACGCGATCGCGAACACGGAGCCGATCAGGCCCATGTAGCGGCCGCGGTCGCGCGGCGGGACGATGTCGGCGATGATCGCCTGGGCGCCGACCATGAGCCCGCCGGCGCCCACCCCCTGCAGGCCGCGGAACGCGATCAGCTCGCCCATCGAGCGGCTCAGGCCCGAGAGCAGCGAGCCGGCGAGGAAGATCAGGATCGCGGCGAGGAAGACGGGCTTGCGCCCGTACATGTCGCCGAGCTTGCCGTACAGCGGCGTCGAAGCCGTCGAGGCCAGCAGGTACGACGTGACGACCCACGAGAGATGGTTGATGCCGCCGAGGTCGCCGACGATCGTGGGCAGCGCGGTCGAGACGATGGTCTGGTCGAGCGCCGCCAGGAACATGCCGAGCATGAGGGCGCCGAAGACGGTCGCGAGCGCGCGGCCGTGCAGGCCGTCGCTCCCGGGGACGGCCGCTGCGGCCGCGCCGTTGGTCTCGCTCATGGGCGGAGCCCTCCCAGCAGGGTGTCGACGACGGCATCGCCGGCGGCGGCTCGCGACAGCGTCCCGTCGCCGACGGCGCGGGCGCCCGCCTGGACCAGCGCGCCGACCACGCGTGCCGCCCACTCGGGCGACACGGCGGCCGAGAACTCGCCCGCGGCCTGGCCGCGGCGGATGAGCTCGAGCAGCGGCTCGCGCAGCACGCGCCGCCGGTGCTCGCGGTCCTCGTCCGAGAGGCTCGGGGGCGCGAGCTGCAGGAACGCGAACCGGTCGGCGAGGTCGAGCCAGGCGCCGACCAGGCGCTCGAGGGCCTCGGTCGCGCTGCCCTCGCCCAGCCGCGTCTCGGCGACGGAGCGCTCGGCCTGTGCGCTCGCCTCGCGCGCGATCGCGTCGATCAGCGCCTCGCGGGTCGCGAAGTGCCGGTACACGGTCGCCCGGCTGATGCCCGCCTCCGAGGCGAGATCGCCCATGCCGGCGCTCGGGTTCTCGCTGAGCAGCCGGGCGGCCACCTCGATGATTCGCTGCACGTTGCGTGCGGCGTCGGCGCGCATGTATTCGACCGGGCGACTCATGTGAGACACCAGTGTAGCGCCTAAGTGCGACGTCGTTGTCTCGCTTGTGACGACCAATGCGGGCGGAGGGACTCGAACCCCCACGGCTTGCGGCCACGAGGACCTAAACCTCGCGCGTCTACCAATTCCGCCACGCCCGCGTGGGCCCGGCGTGCGACAAGCGCCGCACGCCCGGCAGCGAGATTGTATGGTCGCTGCGGGATGGCCGAGGTATCGATCGAGCACCCCAACCGCGAGAAGGCCGCTTCGAAGGTCACGCGCGGCATCGTCGTCCTGCTGCTGCTCGCGTCGGCCCTCCTGGTGGGCATCGTCACGGTCGGCGGGTGGGACACGCTGCAGGGCGCCAAGGCGCTCCAGATCGCGTACATCCTCGTGTACCTCGTGATCGCGTTCTTCGTCCTGCGCTGGAGCCGCGGCGTGCTGCCGCTGGCCGCCGCGCTCGCGATCATCCTGCTGATCTTCGCCGCGGTGTCCGCGCCGGCCTGGTTCGACCGCGACAAGCCGGGCTTCGCCGACCCCGCGATCGACGAGGGCATCCTCGGGCTCCTGACCGCCCTGATCGTGCCCGTCCAGATCCTGCTCATCGCCTTCTCGATGAGCGGCTTCCGCCAGGCCTGGAACGTCGAGGTCGAGCGGCAGGCCGACGAGCCGCCCCCCGAGTCCCCCGCCCGCGGCGGCCCCGCGCCCGCGCCCGCGTAAGCGCCATGGCGAGCTGCAGCCACCTCGACCACGTCCACGTCACCGAGCTGCCGGACGCCGTCGAGGGCTGCGAGGACTGCCTGGCGAGCGGCGGCAAGTGGGTCCACCTGCGGATCTGCCTCGAGTGCGGCCACGTCGGCTGCTGCGACAGCTCGCCGAACCGGCACGCGACGGCCCACGCCACGAGCTCCGGGCACCCGATCGTCCGCTCGCTCGAGCCGGGCGAGGAGTGGTCGTGGTGCTACCCGGACGAGGTCGCGATGGTGATCCCCAAGGTCCACGGCGCGACGAGCATTCCCCCGTCACCCCTCGCCTGACCTACGATGTCCCCCGCCCGCCCGGGTGGAGGAATGGCAGACTCGGGGCTCTCAAAAAGCCCTGCCCTTGCGGGCGTGCGGGTTCGAGTCCCGCCCCGGGCACCTCATGACGGCCGGCTACGACGTCGAAGAGAGCGCCACCCGCCTCTCGAGCTACCTCCACGTGCTGCGCGAGCTGGCGCACCTCTCGTGCGCCCACCTGCCGCTCGAGCCGCGCTTCGAGGTCAAGGCCCTGCTCGGCGACCACCTGCACGACGATGCGCTCGCGGCCGCCGAGCTGGACGCGCGCATCGCGGAGCTGGGAGGCGCGGCGGGCGGGCCGCCGGAGGCGCTCGCGGCGCTGCTCGACCGCGCGACGGCAGCCGGCACGCCCGAGTACCTCGAGATCGCCTACGGGGAGCTCAAGCCCTCGCTGATCGCCGCGGTCCGCGTCCATCTCGAGCGGATCGATCCGGTGGTCGACGAGCCGGGCCTGCGGATCCTCACCGGGCTGCTGCATCGCCAGGAGCGCCACGTCGCCGAGCTGCCGGCCGCGAGCGAGCGGGTCGTCCTCGACGATCTCGGCGCGCTGCCGCCGGGCGAGCCGCGGGAGCTGCGGGTCCGCGCGCCCGCGCCGCCGAGGCGCGACGGCTTCATCGCCGTCGCCGAGAACGGCGACCGGCGGCCGCCGCGCACCGTCGACCTCCCGGCCGGAGCCGAGGAGCGGAAGGCGTTCGTCCACGCGCTCATGAACGCCGCGCTGTGCGACGCCGAGCGGGCGGCCCGCCAGGCGCACGAGCGGGCCGGGGACCAGGTCGAGCTCGCGCGCCGCTGCTGGGACGCCATCCGCCGCGCGGAGATGCTCGACCACCTGATGGCGACCGAGCTCGGCTGCCACTGGGGCGACCACCCCGTCACGTTCTACGAGGCGGCGGAGCCGCCGCCGGCGTGGCGCGACTCCGACCGGCGCCGCGCCGCCCTCGGCGAGCGCGGCCAGGAGCCGGTCGTGCGGGTCTTCGACTACCTGCCGGGCTAGAGCGGCATCTTGCTGCGGCCCTTGCGGCCCGCGCTGCCGCTCTTGGAGACGGCCTTCTGCGACGACTGGAACGGCTTGCGCAGCCAGCGGCCGAGCGGGCCGGGCGCCTTGCCGGCGCCGCGGCCACCGAAGCCGAGGACCTTCTGGCCGCCGCGCTCGGGATGCCGCGAGAGCCGCGGCGCCAGGAACGCGAGGATGAGGATCAGGACGCAGAACGCGGCTACGGCGGCAATAGTCATGACCGGCATGTACCCGGTCAGGCCACCAGTGAGTCGAGCTCGTCGATGAGCGCGGCCGGCGCGACCAGCATTCCGCCGCCTGCAGGCGGGGAAGGCGCCAGTTCCCGCACCGACAACCCGGCGCGTAGGCACAAGAGCTCGCCCGCGGCGCGGTCCCAGCTGTTGAGCCCGCGCTCGTAGAACGCGTCGTACCGCCCCGCGGCCGTCCAGGCGAGATCCAGCGCCGCCGAGCCGAAGCGCCGGATGTCGCGCACGCGCGGGAGCAGCCGCGCCACGACCTCGGCCTGCAGCGCCCGCACCTCGGCGTCGTAGCCGAACCCGGTGGCGACCATCGCGGTGGCGAGGTCGTCGCGCGTGGACGCCTCGATCGGCCGCCCGTCGAGCAGCGCCGGCCCGTCGCGCACGGCCGACCAGAGCTCGTCGCGCATCGGGTCGTAGATCACGCCCGCGAGGGTCCCCTCGCCGTCCTCGCAGGCGATGCTGACCGCCCACTGCGGGATGCCGAAGAGGAAGTTGATCGTCCCGTCGAGCGGATCGACGACCCAGCGCACGCCGGTCGTCCCCTCCGCGTCGCCGCCCTCCTCCCCCAGGAAGCCGTCGCCCGGCCGCGCCGAGGCCAGCCGCTCGCGAATCAGGCGCTCGGCGGCGTGGTCGGCCTCGGAGACGAGGTCGGTCGGGCTGGACTTGGCGGTCACGTTGATGCGCGGGCCGGCGAAGGCCTCGCGGAGCTGACGGCCGGCCTCGCGGGCCACGGCCTCGGCGATCTCGCGCAGGCCGGCGGGGGTCACGCGGCCATCTCCGGGCGCCGGTCGGCCCAGCCGAGCGCGGTCTCGAGCTGCGCCGCGAGGGAGAGCAGCAGCGGCTCCTGCTCGCGCTGCACGACGAGCTGGGCGCCGACCGGGAAGCCGTCGGACGTCCACGCCGCCGGGATCGACGCCGCGGGCTGGCCGGTGTGGTTGAAGGTGCCGCAGTAGGGCACGAAGCGCACCGAGCCGGCGAAGCACCACACCGCCGGGCGGCCCTCGTACTCGCCGACGCGCGGCGGCCGGCGGGTGAACATCGGCGTGAGCACGGCCGAGACGCCGTCGTCGAAGACCCGGCCGATCGCGGCGGCGTCGGCCTCGGCGGCCGCCTTCGCGCGCTGCACGGCCGCCATCGGGATCGCGCCGCCGATCCGGATGTAGCCGCGCGTGCGGCGCGACAGCTCCTCGGGATGTGCCATCGCCCGGCCCATGTCGTGGATCCCGCGCATGTAGCGCGAGAGCACGTTGGCGCCGGTGGCCAGCGGGTACTCGATCTCGCGCTCGATCACCTCGTGGCCGAGGTCGCGGAGCGCGTCCGCGACGGCCGCGACGCCGCTGAGCTGCTCGGCGTCGGCCTGGACGCCGGTGAGCGGCGGCGTCCTCACCGAGACGGCGATCTTCAGGCGCCCCGGAGCGTCGAGCGCCGAGAACGACCTCGCGCCGTCCTTGATCGCGTCGTAGATGACCGCGCTGTCGGCGACGTGGCGGGTGAGCGGGCCCCACATCGACATCCCGTGCCACGGCTCGACGACCGGGGCGGTGGGCACGGAGCCGTTCTGCGCCTTGAGGCCGAACAGGCCGCAGCACGCGGCGGGGATGCGGATCGAGCCCGCGCCGTCGGACCCGAGGGCGGCTCCGCAGAGGCCGGCGGCGACGGCGGTGCCGGAGCCGCCCGACGAGCCGCCGGACGTCCGGTGCACGTCCCACGGGTTGCGGGTCGCGCCGTAGGCGGGCGACTCGGTCCACGGCGTGACGGTGAGCTCCGGGACGTGGGTCTTGCCGAGGATCACCGCGCCGGCGGAGCGCAGGCGGCGCACCACCTCGGCGTCGGCGGCCACCGGCCGGCCGTCGGTGTAGCAGCCGAACGCGGTCGCGGCGCCGGCCACGTCGCAGTCGTCCTTGATCGCGATCGGCACGCCCAGCAGCGGGCGCGTGTCGCCGGCCTTGGCGCGGGCGTCGGCCTGGTCGGCCTCGGCCAGGGCCCGCTCCTCGAACACGACGCGGTAGGCGTTGAGCCGGGGATCGAGGCGGTCGATCCGGTCGAGGTAGAGCTCGGTCAGCTCGCGTGAGGAGGCCTCGCGCGAGCGGATCAGCTCCGCCTGGCGCGCGGCTCCGGCGAAGGCGAGGTCGGCTGCGTCCATCCAGCGGAGCAGGCTATACGGTGCCCGCCATGCGCCCGGTGGTCGACGCGCTGGTCTCGTTCTCAGGCCGCGGCGCGTGCACGGACGCCGAGCGGCGCGCCTCGCTGTGGCTGCACGACGAGCTGCGCCGCCGCGGCCACGAGGTGTTCGTGGAGACCCGCTGGGTGCGGCCGCAGCGCAACGCGACGCTCGCGCTCGGCTGCCTGCTCGCCGTGGCCGGGAGCCTCCTCTCGACGGCCGCGCCCGCCGCCGGGCTCGCGGTGAGCGCGGCCGGGGCGCTGATCCTGGTCGCGTGGGCCGCCGCGCTGCCGCTGCCGTTCCTCGTGCGCCGCGCGACCCAGCACGTGCTCACCGCCGCACCCGAGGGCGTGCCGCTGGTCATCGCCGCCGCGTACGACGCGCCCAAGCGCGGGCTCGCGCTCAACGACCGCTGGCGGGCGCGGCGCCCGCCGCCCGCCGTCCTCGCGGCGTGCGGCGTGGCGCTGGCCGGCGCCGCCGGCGCCCGGCTCGCCGGCGTCGGGGGCACGTGGCTCGGCGCGCTCCAGCTCGTCCCGACCGCGGTGCTGCTCGTCGCGTTCGCCGCCGCGCTCGACATCGCGCTGTCCGGCCCGTCGCCGGGCGCGAACGACAACGCCTCCGGCGTGGCGGTCGCGCTCGCCGTGTTCGACGAGCTGACGCGCGAGCCGCCGCGCGTGCTGGCCCCGATGCTCCTCCTGGTTGGCGCCGGCCACGCTGTCCCGCGCGCGATCCGCCGCGAGCGCCTCGGCGGCGTGCTGCTCGAGATCGGCCCCTGCGGCGCCGGCGCCCCCGCCCTGCGAGGCTGGGGCGCGGCCCACGTCGCGGCCGCCCTCGGCGCGACGCCCCGCGGGCCGCGGCCGTCGGCGCGGGGCGTGCGCGTCGGCTGCCTCGACGAGCGCGGGATCGCCCCGCGCGCGCATCAGCCCGACGACACGACCGTCGACGAGGCCGCGATGAGCGCGGCGCTCGACCTCGCGCTCGGGGTGGTGGACGCGCTCGACTCGGAGCTGCGGGTTGGGCGCGCGTGAGACGCGCGTTAGCCCGGCTTGGGAGCCGCGTCGCGACCTGCTTTGGTCGCGACGTGAAGGCCCTCGTCACCGGCGGCGCCGGCTTCATCGGATCGCACGTCGTCGACGCGCTCGTGGCCCGCGGCGACGAGGTCCACATCGTCGACGACCTCTCGACCGGCCGACTGGCGAACGTCGAGCCGGCCCTCGAGCGCGGCGCGGAGCTCTACGGCGAGGACGTCACCGACGCCGCGGCGCTGGCCGACCTCGCCGCCGCGATCGGGCCGGACGTCGTGTTCCACCTCGCGGCGCACATCGACGCCCGCCGCTCCGTCGACGAGCCCGCATACGACGCGACCGTCAACGTCGCCGGCACGGCCGCGGTGCTCGAGGCGGCCCGCCGCGCGGGAGCGGGACGGCTCGTGCTCGCGTCGACCGCCGCCGTCTACGGACGTCCTGACCGGCTCCCGACGCCGGAGTCGGGGCGCGTCGCCCCGCTGTCCCCGTACGGCGCGAGCAAGGCCGCGGCCGAGTCGTACCTCGCGCTCTACGACCGGCTGCACGGGCTGTCGACCCTGGCGCTGCGCATGGCCAACGTCTACGGCCCCCGCCAGGACGCCCACGGCGAGGCGGGCGTCGTCGCCATCTTCTCCGGCGCGGCGGCCGACGGGCGCTCCGCCGTGGTGTTCGGCGACGGCCGTCAGACCCGCGACTTCGTCCACGTCGGCGACGTCGCCGCCGCCTTCGCGGCGGCCGCCCGTGCCGCCTGCCGCGGAGTCCTGAACGTGGGCAGCGGCCGTGAGACCTCGGTCATCGAGCTCGCCCGCGGTCTCGGCGTCGAGGTCGAGCTCTCCCCACCCCGGCCCGGCGACATCGAGCGGTCCTGCCTCGACGCCTCGGCGGCGCGAGCGGCGCTCGGTTGGACGCCGCAGATCGAGCTGACCCGCGGACTGCGCGACCTGCGCGCGCCCGCGCCGGTCGCGTGAGGCTCAGGACGCGCTGATCAGCAGCACGATCGCGATGATCGCGGCGACGGCGACCACGGCGACGTTGGCGGCCAGGGCCACGGCGAGGAAGCGCTGGAGCCGCGCGCTCTCGGCGCTGGTCTCCGGGGCGACTTCGGCCGGCTCGGCGAACGGCGCGGGATGCGTCCGCGCGGCCGGCTCGGCGTGGCTTCCCTGGAGCGCCGCGGTGAGCAGGACGGTGATGTACGCGTTCAGGCTGACGTGCTCGTCCTCGGCGGCCTTGGCCAGCTCGCCGTGCAGGCTCTGCGGCATCCGCAGGAGCAGCTTCCCGCTGTACGCGCGCCCGTCGCGCGGCTCCGGCACCTGCCGGCCCTCGGACTGCGCGCTCGCCACCCACTCCGCCAGCGCCGCCGGGACGCGCGCCGCCGCGTCGGTCGGCGTCGCGCCGCGCGCCTCGCAGCCGGCCAGCTCCTCGACGGCCGCTCGCCAGGGCCGCTCGTCCTCGGCGCCGTCCCGCGTCAGAGCGATCCTGTAAGGGAGGTTGAGGTAGTGCCGTACCGCCTCGTCCGCCAGGCTTGTCATGGTCGCGCGACTCTACGCCAGACCATCCGCGCGAGCAACAGCCCGCGCGCGCCAGGGTCCGCATACCCACCTCGCGCAGCGCTCCACCTGGAGGTGCGTCGAGGCCCGGGTTGTCTCATTGACGACACTGATATTACAGACACATTTCTCGAACTTCACTGTAAACACCACCTCCTCGAGGTGATATCACGAGGTCGGAAGACTCCTACCGGATGTCGAGGGCGAGGTTCGCCGAGGGCACCCGCGCGGCGCGCCCGGCGCCGGGATCGCGCTGCCGGCAGGCGAGCCCCGCCGCGACGGTCGTCATCTCGAAGTCCGGCTGCTCGCCGAAGGCCCGGTGCAGGCGCGCCCGGAGCGCGTGGTAGTGGCGCAGCGCCTCGGTGCGGCGGCCGCGGCGCAGGCAGACCTCGATCAGCATCTGGTGCACGTGCGAGTCGAAGGGCTCGAGCTGGGCGAGCCGCTGGAGATGGTCGGCCGCGCCCACGAGGCGGCCCGCGGCGAGCGAGATCTGCGCCATCGCCGCGAGGCCCTTGCCGGCCAGCGAGCGCAGGTACTCGCGCTCGCTGAACGCCCAGTCCGCGTAGGGGTCGTCGGCGAGGAACTCGCCGCGGTAGAGCGCGAGCGCCTCGGTCAGGATCGCCTCCGCCGTCGCGGAGTCGCCGCCGCGGTGGGCCGTGATACCGGCCGCCGCCTTGGCCTGGAACTCGTCCACGTCCAGCTCCACCCGGGGCATGTCGATCCGGTAGCCGGCGGCATCGCGCGCGATCACCGAGCAGCTCGGGTCCGGTCCCTCCGCAAGCTGCTCGCGGAGCTTGAACACGCAGTATCGGACGTTCGCGACGGCCGACGGGCCGCGTTCGGGCCATAGCGCGCTGGCGATCGCCTCGGAGCGCTGCGCCGCCTCGCGCGACGCCAGCAGGTAGCGGAAGACCTGGCCGGGACGCTGCTGGAGCCAGTCGCCGTCGCGCAGCCGGCCGCCGACGCTGACCGAGAGACGGCCGAGCCCCGAGACGCGGACGTCCCGCTCGCGCGGCGCGACGCCGCACGCACCTGCGCGTAAGTCCTGGAGCTCGAAGACCGACATGCAGCCGCCGCCCGACCGGAGCCGCCGGCCGGCCAGCGTGGCCTCCAGGCAGCGATCGCCTTCGCCGGCCCGCCATGGGCGCGCAGGAAGCCCGTCGTCCTGCTCGAGCGCGCGCGCCGAGAGGCATGCGCCGTCGTCGTTGGCGGCGCACTGGAGCGCTTCGCAGCAGGGCATCCCGCGCATCCACCGCATGCCCGCGACCTGGAGGCAGGCCTCGACGGCCGCGCTCCACCAGACGATGCTTCCGCGATCGACGAGGACGACGCCCTCGCTCCGGCGGCCGGACATGATCGGCAGTCCTGAATCCGCGTAAGTCACATCGACCTTCCTGTCGTCCGGCTCACAAGCCACTCCGTCGCCTTGGACTGTCCGAAAATTGCTTCTGACACCTTTAGTACACGAGATCGCCTCAGCGCAAGGTTAAATGTGTCACCCATAACGGTGGCCAACGGGGACCTAACGCCGGAGCTCTAGCGTCGCCATCCCGCGACGTGGTGGGGCTCGCACCGCCCGGCGGACATTGGGCGACATGGCCGAGCAGCCGACAGCACGCACCGAGACAACCGTGGGCCCCGAGCCGACGCTGGACCCGCCCGTCGACCTCCGGCAGCTCAGCGGCGCCATCCGCAGGAACGCCCGGCTGATCGCGGCCGTCGTCGTGATCGTGACCGGCCTGGTGCTCGCCGTGGCGGTGATATCACCGGAGCGTTATCGCGCAAGCGCCAGGATCGCGGACGAGCCCGCGGCCGGCGAGCCGGTGGACATCGCCAGCGCCGACCGGCGGCTGGCGACGAGTCGCGAGCTCGTGACCGCCCCGAACGTGCTCGCCGACGCCGCCCGGAGCGTGCCCGGCGAGACGGCCGCGTCGATCGCGGCCGCGGTGACCGCCCGGGTCGATCCGGCGGCGAGCATCCTCGACGTGGACGTCAGCGCCGACGACCCCCGGCGTGCCGCCGACATCGCCAACGCGGTCGCCGCGACGTTCCTCGCGGAGAGCGCGCGCATGCAGCGCGTCGTGGCGACGCGGGCGCGCGAGCGCCTGACCGAGGAGATCGCGCGGCTCCGCCGCGCCGGAGCGCCGGCCACCGACCTGGAGGCCCTCCGGGACCGGCAGAGCGAGCTTGCGGTCGACGAGGTGATGGCCGGCTCGGGCCTGCGGCTCGTCCAGCGGGCGTCTCCCCCGGCAGGCCCCTACGCGCCGCGGCCGGTCCGCAGCGCCGTGCTCGCGTTCGTGTCGGCCCTCCTCCTGGCGATGCTGGTCGCCGTCGCCCGCGACCAGATGCGCCCCCGCGTCCCGGACGCCGGCACGCTCAGCCGGATCCTGGGACTCCCGCTGCTGGCCGCCCTGCCGGCGAAGGTGTCCGGGCTGACCGGCCGTGGCGGCTCGAAGGCGGTCGACCAGGCGGTCATCGAGGAGGCGGCGCTGCAGGGCGCGGTGCGGGGCGCCCTCCCGCCGCGCGGCCAGCGGGTCGTCCTCGTCCACTCGATCGACCGCGAGGACGGCGCCGAGCAGGTCGCCACGGCGCTCGCGCGGTCGCTCGCCTGGGGCGGCCATGCCACCGCGCTGGTGCGTTTCGCGCCCACGAGCGGGCGAGCCGCGCGCGGTGAGGCTCCGTCCGAGGTGCCGACGCTCGTCTGCGCCGACATCGACCAGCAGCTGGCCGAGCTCAAGGGCACCGACTACCGCTACATCGTCGTCCAGAGCCCGCGCGAGGCGCACGGCAAGCGGCTGCGGCCGCTCGCCGCGCACACCGCCGCCGTCGTCCTCGTGGCCCGCGTCGGGGTGGCCTCGGTCGCCGACGCCGCCGCGGGGCGCCGCCTCGTCGACGCGCTCGGGCTCCGCGGCCTCGGCCTCGTGGTCGTGTGCTCGCCGCGGGACGCGATGGAGATCGCCCGCACCGGCTTCGCCGCGCAGGTGCGCGCTCCGGCCCGCCCGCGGACCGCCTCACGGAACGGCAGCCACCGCGAGAGCGACGTCCCGGAGCTCGCCGCGAGCGAGCCGGAAACGCGCTGATCCGACAAACCGCGGTCCAACGGGCGGGGCCACGAACGCCCAATGCCGCGCCCGTACGGTCGGCTGGTGATCGTCACGGAGGAGAGGCCCGACACGACGGAGCCGCCACGCCAGGCGCGGGCACACGCGCCCTGGCGCGCGTGGCGCTGGCTCGAGCCGCGGCGCGACGTGACGGTGGCGCCGCTCGGCGGGGCCATCGTGCTCGCCTTCCTCGCGGCGCCGGGCGATCGCCTCCGCGTGGCGGTGCTCGCCTTCTGCGCGCTGGCGGGCGGCGCGTGGCTCGCCCGCCGGGTCCGGGCCCAGGCCGCGCTGCTGCCGCTCATGAGCCGCGCCTACCCGTTCATGGGCCCGCTGCTGGGCCTGGGCGCGCTGGCGCTGGTCGCGCTCCTCACCGGCACGCCGGCCCTCGCGCCGCTCGGCCTGCTCGGCGCTCTGGCGGCCACGGCGTTCCTGGCGCGTCCAGGGCGCTCGGCGGCGCCCGGGAGCCTGCGCGCGGCCTTCATCGGCGGGCCGGCGGCGGCCTCCCGGCTGGCTCTCGCGCTCGAGGCCGGCGGCTCGCGGCAGTGGGTGCTCGTCGGCCGCGTCGGCTCCGGGGCCGACCCGGCGGACACGGGCCCTCCCGTGCTCGGCTCGCTCGGCGAGCTCGGGCGCATCGTCGTCGAGCACGACGTCGACCTGCTCGTCATGGGCACGGAGGCGCCGCGGATGGCCGTCTTCGACGAGGTGACCCGGACGTGCCTGGACCTCCCCGTCCGGCTCGTGGAGCTGTCATCGCTGTTCGAGGAGGTCTTCGGGCACGTCCCGACGGCCGAGATCAACGCCTCGTGGTTCCAGTGCCTGGCCGATCCGCACGCCCGCGTCGCCGCGACGTCGGTCAAGCGCGCGATCGACGTGGCCGGCGCATCGCTGGCGCTGGTGGTGGTCGCGCCCCTGCTCCCGATCCTGGTCCTGCTGATCCGCCGCGACGGCGGTCCGGCGCTCTTCAGCCAGATCCGGATCGGCGAGGGCGGGCGGCCGTTCCGCCTGCACAAGCTGCGCTCGATGCGCGTCGGCGCCGACGCCTCGGCCCAGTGGGCGTGCGCGGACGACCCGCGCATGACCCGCGTGGGCGGGTTCCTGCGCCGGACGCACCTCGACGAGCTGCCGCAGCTCGTCAACGTGCTGCGCGGCGAGATGAGCCTCGTCGGGCCGCGCCCCGAGCAGCCGCAGTTCGTCGACCGGCTCGAGGGGATGCTGCCCTACTACCAGCGGCGCCACCTGATGCGCCCCGGCATCACCGGCTGGGCGCAGATCCGGTGCGGCTACGCGGGCTCGGACATCGGGTCGGCGTGGAAGCTCTGCCACGACCTGTACTACGCCAAGCACCGCTCGTCCGGCGTCGACCTGCTGATCCTCTGCGAGACGCTCGCCACGCTGATCTTCGAGCGCGAGCCCGTGATGCAGCCGGAGAACGTCGCCTACGTGCTCGCCGATGACCGCTGAGCCGCGTGATATCACGGAGATCGCGGTCGTCATCCCTTGCCATGACGACGGGGAGACGCTCGACGAGGCGGTCGACTCCGTCCGTGGCCAGGACGTGCCGGTCGAGATCCTCGTCGTCGACGACGGGTCCACCGATCCGCGGACCCTGGCGGCGCTCGACCGGCTCGCGCGCACCGGCGTGCGCGTCCTGCGCCAGCCCAACCGCGGCCCCGGGCCGGCGCGGATGAGCGGCGTGCGGGCGGCGCGGGCCGACTACGTGATGCCGCTCGACGCCGACGACCGGCTGCTGCCCGGCGCGCTGCGGCTCCTCCGCGGCGAGCTCGACCGGCGGCCGCGCGCGGTCGCCGCCTGGGGCGGCGCGCGGCACTTCGGCGGGCTCGAGTTCGTCCAGCACAGCCTGCCGTCGCTGGACCCCTGGCAGCTGAGCTACCAGAACCACCTGCCGCTCAGCGCGCTGTACCGGCGCCAGGTCGTGCTCGAGGCGGGCGGGTGGGACCTCGCCGGCGGCTACGAGGACTGGGACCTCTGGATGACGCTCGCGGAGGCGGGCTTCGAGGGGATCGGCGTGCCCACCCTGACCGGCGAGTACCGCGTGCGGCCCGGCCGCCGGCTCTCGGCATCGTCCAGCCGCCACGCCGAGCGGTACGCCCGCCTGCGCGAGCGCCACCCCCGGCTGTACGCCGAGCGCCGGCGCCACCGCCGGGCGTCGCCGGCGCCGCGCACGCTCAAGGCCGCGCTGCCCGTCATCCACGCGCTGCCGCTGTCCGCGGACCGCAAGCGGATGCTGGCCGGCGCCGCCTGCTACCTCGCGTACGGCTCGGGCTGGCCCACGATCGCGGCGCGCGTGCGCGCGCACCGGATCCGCCGTGCGCGCTGAGCCCGCCCACTCACCGGGCCCGGCGGGCGGCCGCGACCCAGACCAGCGCGGCCACGAGCCACAGGTGGCGCCAGTGCAGCGTGTCCACGAACGCGCTGTTGGCCAGCAGTCCGCACCAGGCGCCGAGCAGCACCGCCGAGCCGACGCCGAAGGCGTCGCGGCCCGCCGCGGCGTTGGCCGCGGCGAGCGCGAGCGTCCCGGCGAGCAGCGCGACGAGGACCACGAGCCCCGGCACGCCCTGCTCCGCGAGCACGCGCACGTAGATGCTGTGGGCCGAGACCGGCTGGTCGCGCTCGAACTGGCCGGGCCCGACGCCCAGCGGATGCTCGGCCGCGAGCCGCAGGCCGGTCCGCTGGGCGGAGAAGCGCTGCGTGTCGTACGTCTGCACGCGGGCCCGCTCCTGCAGGAACGTCGTCGAGCCGCTGACCACGACCACGGTCCCGGCGACGGCGCCCACGACGGCCACCAGGGCCAGCGTGGCGACCGCCACGCGCGCGGCGCCCGGCCGCAGCGACATCACGACGAGCATGACCAGCAGCGCCACGGCGAGGTTGAGCCAGCCGGCGCGCGAGTACGAGAAGACGACCCCGAGCGTGAGCACCGCCACGAGCCCGCCGCTGACCACGCGCGGAAGGCTGAACAGGCGCGGCCGGAGCGTCTCCTCGAGCAGTATCAGGGCCGCCGGGACGAGGAACGGGCCGAACACGTTCGGGTCCTTGAACAGGCCCTGGGCGCGCTCGATGCCGTCGCCGGCGACGAGGGTGACCAGCGCCAGCACCGCGGAGGCCACCGCCCCGGCGACGTAGGCGCCGACCACCAGCCGCATCCGCTCGCGCGTGCGCAGGAAGCTCGTCAGCCAGACCGCCAGGACGGCGAGGTACAGCGTGATCGAGAGGAACCGCAGCGACTGGCCGAGGTCCTCCGCCGCGGCGAGCGACAGCAGGTTGAGGACGAGCAGGACGACGAGCAGCGCGAGCATCGTGCGCGGCACGCGCTCGAGGTCGAGCGCGCCTCCGGCCACGGCCAGCGCGATGACGGCCGCCAGCAGCGCGTCGGTGGGCGCCGGCTCCACGCGGACGACGCCGAGCAGCAGGAAACCGAGGGCGATGGTCAGCTCGTAGCGCGCCGCGGCGAGCGCGAGCACGGCCGCCGCGCCGGCGACGCCGGCGACGGCCACGGGCGCCGGCGGGTGACCCGCGAGCGCCGCGCCCATCGCGAGCCCGGCCGCCATCGCCCCGGCGAGCCCGGCGACGGGGCCTACACGGCCTGCGCTGATGCTGGGCGCGCTGCTCACCCTCGTTCCGACCGTACATACGCGGCGCCCGCGCCGCCACGGGCGACCAACGCGAAAGGAACGCCATGACCCGCCGGGCCATCGTCCTCGCCGGCGGGCGCGGATCGCGCCTCGCCCCGTACACGACCGTCCTGCCGAAACCGCTCATGCCGGTGGGCTCGCGCCCGATCCTGGAGATCCTCCTCCACCAGCTCGGCGCCGCCGGCCTCGACGACGTCACGCTCGCGGTCGGCCACCTCGCCCACCTCGTGCGGGCGGTCGTCGGCGACGGCTCGGCACAGGGCGTCTCGGTGCGATATCACGACGAGGAGCACGCCCTCGGAACCGCCGGCCCGCTGGCGTCGATCCCGGACCTCGACGGGACGTTCCTGATGACGAACGGCGACGTGCTGACGACGCTCGACTTCCGCGCGCTCGTCTCCGCTCACGAGGAGGCCGGCAACGCGCTGACGGTCGCCACCCACCGCCGCAGCGTCCGGGCGGACTACGGCGTCCTGCACGTCGACGGCGCCGTCGGCGCCACGCGCCGGGTGCTCGGCTACGAGGAGAAGCCCGAGCTGCAGTACACGGTCAGCATGGGGGTCTACGTGCTCGAGCCGGCCGCGGTGGCGGTGCTGGCGGCCGGGGAGTACTGCGACCTGCCGGACCTCGTGCTCCGGCTGCTCGCGGACGGCGCCCCCGTCGGCGCCTACGCCTACGACGGCTACTGGCTCGACATCGGGCGCGAGGACGACTTCCGGCGCGCCCAGACGGATGCCGACGAGCTGCTCGCGGACCTCCTCGGGGAGCCGGCGCGATGAGGATCTGCGTGACGGGCGGAGCCGGCTACCTCGGAGCGCTCGCGACCGGCGAGCTGCTCGCGGCCGGTCACGAGGTGACGGTGCTCGACTCGCTGCTCCACGGCCAGCACGCGGTGGCGGCCGAGCTCGCCGGGCGCGGCGCCCGGATCGTCGAGGGCGACGTCCGCGATGCCGCGGCGCGGCGGGCGGCGCTCGCGGGGGCCGCCGCGGTCGTGCACCTGGCGGCCATCGTCGGCGACCCGGCGTGCGCGCGCCGGCCGGCGCTCTCGCGGGCGGTCAACGTCGACGCGGGCCGCGCCCTCGCGCGCGACGCCAGGACGCTGCGCGTCCGGCGGCTCGTGTTCGCCTCGACGTGCTCGAACTACGGCCGCACGGGCGACGAGCGGTGGCTGGTCGACGAGACGGCGCCCCTGCGCCCCGTCTCCCTCTACGCCGAGCAGAAGGTGGCCCTCGAGCGCGATCTGCTGGAGCGCCGCGACGGCGGCCCGGCGGTCACGTGCCTGCGCTTCGCCACCGTCTACGGCGTCGCGCCGCGCATGCGCTTCGACCTCACCGTGAACGAGTTCACGCGCGACCTCTGGGCGGGGCGGCGCCTCGACGTCTTCGGGGAGCGGTTCTGGCGCCCGTACGTGCACGTCGGCGACGCCGCGGCGGCGATCCGCCGGGTGATCGACGCGCCGCGCGAGCGGGTCGGCGGGCGCGTCTACAACGTCGGGCGCAGCGACGAGAACCACCGCAAGCTCGATCTCGTCGAGCTGATCGTCGCGCGCCTGGGCCGCGGCGACGTGCGCTACGTCCACCGCGCCGAGGATCCCCGCGACTACCGCGTGTCGTTCGAGCGCATCCGCGCCGAGCTGGGCTTCGTCCCCGCCCGGCGGGTGCCGGACGGCGTCGAGGAGGTCGTCGCGGCGCTCGAGGCCGGCCGGTACGACGACCCGTTCGCCCACCGCTACGCGAACGCCGCATGAGCCGCCCCCTGCGAGTCCTCATGCTCGGCCCGGTCAACCACCCCCACGTGGAGCACCTCGCACTGGCCATGCACGAGCGCGGCTGCGACGTCATCGCGGCGGGCGACGTCGAGCCGAGCCTCCCGCCGTCCGTCCTGCCCGCCGCCGGCGTCCGCGTGATCGCCGCGCCGCCCTCCCCTCGGCGCACGGCCGCCGGCGTGACGGCGCACGTGCGCTGGATCCGGCGGCTGCGCCGCGAGCTGCGCCCCGACGTCGTCCACGCGCACTGGATGTGCGGGTACGCGGCGCTCGCGGCCGTCGCCGGCGCGTCGCCGCTGGTCGCGATGGCCTGGGGCTCGGACGTGCTCGCCGCCAACCGCGTGCGGACGCTCGCGAGCCGGATCGCGGTGCGGCGCGCCCGCGTGGCCATGGGCGACTCGCAGGCCCTGCTCGACCGCCTCGTCCAGCTCGGGGCGCCGCGCGACGCCACCGTGCTGGTGAACTGGGGCGTCGACCTGCAGGCGTTCGCGCCGGTCGACGGCGCGCGCCCGCGGCTGCGCGAGCGGCTCGGCCTCGGTCCCGGCCCGGTGGTGCTCAGCCCGCGCTCGCTCACGCCCGTGTACAACCCCGAGACGGTCCTCGCGGCGTTCGCCATCGTCGCCGAGGCGCAGCCCGACGCGCAGCTGATCCTCAAGCACATGGGCGCCGAGGGCGACCGGCTCGACGGCCGCGTGCGCGTGATCGGCCACGTCCCGTACGAGCAGATGGCGTGGTACTACCAGGCGGCGGACGTCTGCCTGTCGATCCCCTCCTCCGACAGCTCCCCGCGGTCGGTCTGGGAGGCCATGGCGTGCGGCTGCCCGCTCGTGGTATCGGACCTGCCGTGGGTCCACGAGCTGATCGAGCCCGGCCGCGACGCGCTCGTCGTGCCGGTCGATGCGGCGGCGGTGGCGGCCGCGATCCTGCGCGTGCTCGGGGATCCGCGGCTCGCGGAGCGCCTGTCGTGCCGCGGGCGCGAGCTGGCCGAGCGACACCGTGACCGGCGGGCCGAGATGGACCGGCTCGAGGGCGTCTACCGCTCGCTGGCGCCGTGATATCACGCGTCTCGACGATTACCGACGCCGCGGGCTTCGCCGCTCTGGCCCCGGAATGGGACGATCTCGTCCGGGCCATGCGCCGGCCGAGCCCGTTCCTGCTCCACGGGTGGCTGCTCGAGTGGTGGCGCCATCACTCCCACCGCGGGCTGCTGACCGTCCACGTCGCCCGCGAGGGCGCGCGGCTGACCGGCGCGCTGCCGCTGTTCGTCGAGCGCCGGCTCGGCGTCCGGGTCGCCCACTTCCTCGGCGAGGACGCCGCCGCGCTGGCCGACGTCCTCGTGGCGGACGGCGCCGATCCGTCGACCGTGCGCCTGCTCGTCGACCGCGCGGCGGACTCGGGCGCCGACGTCGCCGACCTGTTCGGGCTGCCCGAGCACAGCCGGCTGGCCGCCGCCGCGGGCGCGGGACGGCTGCGGCTGCTCGCCCGCGCCGAGGCGCCGGTCCTCGACCTCGAGCCCGGCTGGGAGGCGGTCTACCGGTCGCGCACGTCCTCGAAGCGGCGCAACCTGCACCGCCGGCGGCGCAAGCAGCTCAGCGGCTTCGGCGAGGTCACGTTCGAGGTCGCCCGCACGCTCGACGAGCTGCTCCCGGCGCTCGAGGAGGCGTTCCGCCTGCACGAGGCCCGCTGGCTCGACCGGCCGGAGGCCTCGGGCTTCGCGACGCCGGACGGCCGCCGCTTCCACCGCGCGGCCCTGCGCGCGCTGGCGCCGCTCGACGTCGCCCGCATCGCCCTGCTGCGGGCGGGCGGGCGGGCGATGGCGTGCAACTACTACTTCCTCCTGGAAGGCCGGATGTACTTCCACGAGCTCGCCTTCGATCCGGCCCTGGCGCGCTGGTCCCCGGGCCAGGTGGCGACGCTCGACGCGATCGAGGCCGCCGCGGCCGAGGGCGCGCGGCGCGTGGAGTTCCTGGGCGGGAGCGAGCGCTACAAGCTCGAGCTCGCCGACCGGCTGGAGCCGCTCTACCAGGGCGTGGGGCTCGCCTCGACATCGCGGGGCCGGGCCATGGCGGCGGCGCGCGAGGCATCGCTCCACGCCCGCCTGCGGCTCAAGGAGACGCCGGCGCAGCGCCTCTACTACGAGGGCCTGGCCCCGGCGCGGCGGATGGCCCGGCTCGCGAGCAGCGCGACGTCCGCGCGCCGCGGGACGAGCGCTCCCGGCCTGAGCCTGACCCGCAGGACGTAGGCGGCGGCCGCCGCGGCGCCGCCGGTGAGCAGCGCCGAGCTGGCCGCGATCGCGGCGCCCGTCGCGCCGAGGCGCGGGATCAGCACGATGTCGAGGGTGATGCCGACCGCGAGCGACACCACGGGGCCGAGCGATGACAGCGCGGGCGATCCCGAGGCGAGGAGGGCGTTCGAGAAGACGGCGCTCGAGACGAACCCGATGGCGCTCGGGAGCAGCCAGAGGAACGGCTCGACCGAGCCGCGGTAGTCGGGGCCGAAGACGAGCGGCAGCAGCAGCGGCCCGAGCGCGGCCGCCACCACGACGGCGGCGAGCGTCACGATCACCACCGCGCGGAACACGCGCAGCGTCTGCTCGACGCCGGCGCTGCGGCCGCTGCGCGCCACCGCCGGCAGCAGCGCCGTGGCGACCGCCGACGGCAGGTAGAAGAGGATCTCGGACGCGTTGACCGCGACGGCATACGTGCCGAGCGCGGCCTGCGAGGCGAGCAGGCCGAGCAGCACCTGGTCGAGGCGCGCGTTGAGCAGGTGGGCGAGGCCGCCGAGCCAGGCCCGCAGCCCGTAGCGCATCGTCTCCACCAGCAGTCGCAGGTCGGGCCGCCCGACGCCGCTGACGCGCGCGGCCGCCGCGCAGAACAGGCACGCGGGAACGGCCTGGGCGACGACCCACGCGACCACGGCCTTGTCGACGGTCAGCCCCCAGCCGGCCCACGCCGCGCCGACGAGCACGGCGTACAGCCACGGCCCGGCCGCGAGCAGGCGCGAGTAGGTCCGGAAGCGGCTGCAGCCGTGCAGGACGGCGGCGCCGGCCAGGCCGATGGCCCCGACCACCGCGCCCGCGGCGATCGCGGCGAGCTCGACCCGGCCGACGGCCGGCGGGCGCGCCTGCGGCCACGCGAGCAGGGCTCCGCACGCGAGGACCCCGCCGGCCGCCGCGCCGAGCGCGCTCACGAGCACGACGTTGGAGAGCAGGCGCGGCCGGTCCGGCGGCCGGCGGGCGGCGAAGACCTTCGTCGCGTCGGCGACCCCGAGGCTCGCCAGGCACGAGATCACGAGCGCGCTCACCGTGACGAACGCGACGGCGCCGCGGTCGCCGGGGCGCAGCCCGCGGGCGAGCACGAGCACCGAGACGAAGTAGCCGGCGTTGCCCGCCACCTGCGCGCCGAGCATCCGCAGCGAGTTGCCGGCTACCGTGCCGGTGTCGGGGTCGGCGTTCACGGGGCCGGGCACGTCTCGGCGGTCGCGTTGCCCTCCACGCGGTTGGCGAGCGAGTGGGCCGCCCGGCCGTCGTCGTGGTGCGCGCTCTGCTGGACGACGAGCTCCTGGCCGCCGCGACCGCACGCGACGTTGCGCGTGACGACGTTGCGGGACGCCCCCTGCAGGACCACGGCGGGCCCGCTGCCGCCGGCGACGACATTCCCCTCGATCATGTTGCGGTCGCCCTCGACGTCGACGAAGAGCCCGGCGTCGCTCGGGCGCACGATCGTGTTGCCCTCGAACGTGTTGCCGCTCGAGCCGGCGTCGTCGTAGCGCCACTCGACGTTGATGCCGGTGGCGACGTCGGCGATCCGGTTGCGGGCGAACAGCGAGGCGTTCGTCTCGTGCTCGAGGTAGATCCCCACCAGGGTCCGCGCGATGTCGTTGCCGACGACGGTCACCCCGCGCGACGAGCCGACGGTCTGGATGCCGTCCCACCCCGTGTCGCGGATGCGGTTGCCGATGATCGCCGCCTCGACGCCGCCCGACCAGATCGCGCCCTCGTGCGTGCCGCGGTCGGCGTCCGGGTCGTCGATGGCGCTGATGCGGTTGTCGAGCGCCAGGCCCCGGCGCGCGGCCGCGGGCCGGCCGTAGAAGCGCTGGGCGAAGTTGATGCCGTGGCTGCGGAAGCCGCTGATCCGCGTGCGGATGACGCTCATGTCGCGCGACTCGTCCGAGCCGAGCTCGAAGACCCCGGCGCCGGTCGCGCCGCCGCCGGTGATCGCCGAGTCCTGGATCGACACCTCCGAGTGCTCGCCCCACACCTCCACCCCGGTCTGCAGCACGCCGCCGATCCGCACGCGCTGGATGCGCACGTCGTGGGAGCCGCCGGCCACGCCGATCGCGCGCTCCATGCGCCGCCCGCCGTCGATGGTCAGGTCCGACAGCCGCACGCCGTGGCCGCGGAGGGTGAGGAGCGACCAGCCGGCGGCGCCGGCGGCCAGGACGGTCCGCGGGCCCGCGCCCTCGAGCCGCGCGCCGCTGCCCATCTCGAGGTGGGGGACGACGTAGCGGCCGGGAGCGAGGCGGACCGTCACGTGCCCGCGAGCGAGCGCCTCGAGCGCGCGGTCGAGCCCGGTCGACGGCGACGCCGCGAGGACGTCCGACGGCCCGGCGCTCGCCTGCACGCGGACGGGGCGGGTCGTCGTCCTGCCGCCGATGCGGTCCACCGCGGCGACGCGCAGCCGGTGGCGGCCCGGGCGGATCCGGGAGGCGTCGACGTCGAGCGCGTAGGGCGCGGTCGTGTCGGTGCCGAGCGGCTCGCCGTCGAGCAGGAACGTCACGGCGATCACGCGCGGGCCGGGCGCCCGCACGCGCGCCCGCAGCGTCGTCCTGCCGTCGAGGTCGCGCGGGCCGGTGTAGGCCACGCGGGCGCGACCGGTCCCGGTCGCGAGCGGAGCGCCGATCCGGCCGGTCGTGGCGCCCGCCCCGCCGGCCGAGGAGCCGCCGCGCTCGGCATCGAAGGCGGAGACCAGGAGCACGCCGACGCAGGCGAGGAGGGCCGCGAGCACCCAGGTCGTCCCGCGCCTCACGGCCCCGCGCCTCCGAGCCGCCGCGGCGATCCGCTCGAGGTCGCGCTGCCGGAGCTCCTGGTGCACGGGCAGGCCGACCAGCGTCCGGCGCAGCTCGGCCGCGCGCGGGAAGCGCGCGACCTCGAGCGACGGGTGCGGGACCGACCACAGGTCGAGCGCCCGGATGCCCCTCGCGCGCAGGGCCGGCAGCAGGGCCGGCTTGTCCGCGGACCGAGACCGGCAGCACGAACGGGTTCGCGCCGGCGGCCAGCCGGTCGAACGGCGCGGGCACGGCGGCGGCCACGCGTGCCAGCAGCCAGCTCGTAGTGGCCGCGACGCCGCTCCACGGCCGACGGCTCGGCGACGCGCGGCAGCGCGTGCAGCGTCGCCGCCGCCGGAGGCCGGGCGGTGCCGAAGGCGAAGTCGGACGTCGCGTCGCCGCGGCCCGGCGGCCGCAGGCGCGTGGCGAGCCGTCCGACGGCCGGCGAGCGCCCGGCCAGCCACGCGGCGTGCTCGAGTCCCAGGCGCAGCACGCCCCGTTCACGCGGGGCGGCGGGCGGGGCGGCGCCGGCGCGGCACAGCAGCGCGCCGCCGTCCGGCAGCCCGAACGTCTTGTACAGCGAGAAGATCGCGATGTCCCCGAAGGCGCCGGCCGGGCGGTCCCCGGTGCGCGCGAGCCATGCCTGCGCCGCGTCCTCGATCAGCGCGAGGCCGCGCTCGTCGCACCAGCGCCGCCAGCGCCGGGCGTCCTGCGGGAAGCCGAGATGGTGGGTGAGGTGCAGCGCGCGCGTGCGCTCCCCGGCGAGCCACTCGAGCTGTGCCGCGTCCGGCGCCAGATCGGGGGCGCAGTCGTAGAACACGCAGCGGATCCCGGCGTGCTCGAGGGCCTCGACCTCCGACCCGTGGTGGTACGCGGGGACGAGGATCTCGTCGCCCTCGCCGATGTCCAGCGCGCGCAGCCCGGCCACCAGGCCGTGGCGGGCGCGGGAGTAGAGCCGGCAGCCCTCCTCCTCGAGCGGGAACGGCAGGCTGCCGCGCCGGCGGCCGGCCCATACGCGCGGGTCGAGCGGCGCCAGCGGCATGAGCACCGTCTCGCTCATCGCACCCGCGTGAGCGCGCGCTTGGCCAGCGGCTTGCCGTAGCGCAGGTACGCGGTCTGGGTCGCGCGGTCGGCGGTGCCCAGGACCGTCGGCGCGTACGTCCGGACGAGGACGCGCTCGTGCATCCGGCGCGTCCATTCGAGCTTCCACGGCTCGGCCGCGCCGAGGAACTCGAACCGCTGGGCGCCCGACTCGGTCGCCGCGGCGATGAGGCTCCGGACCAGCAGCTTGCCGGGCGCGAAGCGGCGCAGGCCGGGCTCGTAGCCGCCCTTGAGCAGGTAGCAGGCCGTGCGGTCCTGCAGCGCGAACGCGAACGCGATCGCGCGCCCTTCGAGCCGAAGGACGCCCAGCCGCAGCAGGCCCGCCGTGGTCGCCCAGCGGGCGACACCGGTGTAGAACGCCCGCGTGGCCGGGCTCGAGGCGATCGCGGTCCCGCGCTCCGCCTTCCAGCCGGAGGCCTCGACGCGGAAGCCCTCCCGCAGCACGGCCTCGAGGTCGGCCGGAGCGGTCAGCAGCTCGAACGCGACGTGGCCGGTCTCCTCGAGGCGACGGAGGTTGCGGCGCAGGTTGCGGGCCGGCTTGCCGCCCAGGCGGCGGTCGACGTCCTGGCCGGGGGTGAGCACGGCGTAGGGCGAGCGCTGGACCGTCGTGCGCAGGACGCTGTGGCGCGCGGCGGCGGCGGACCGGTAGAGCTCGGGCAGCGCCGGGTCGGAGGCGTCGAGGTAGTCGAGCTGCACGCGTCGCGGCCGCCGGGCGAACGTCCACGCTGCGAGCTCCGCCCGGGCCGCGTCGTCCTCGGCCAGCACGGCGAAGGCGGGGGTGTGCGCGTTGGTCGGCGACGCCAGGACGCCGGAGCGGCGGCGCAGCGGGAGCACGCCGGTCAGCCGCCCGTGCCGCCTGACGGTGACCACCACGAGCTCGCCCGTCCCGAACGCCGCCCACCAGGCCTCCAACCAGCCGGGGCGCGCGAACGGCTGCGCCCCGGTCCGGTCGGCCAAGAGGTCCCACTCCGCGGCCAGTGGGTCGATCGCGTCGTGGACGTCGACCGTCACGGCGCGAGTGTGGCGCGGGGGCGTTTGATTAGGGTTGGACCCGCGATGCCTGAGCGCCTGACGCTCGGACCGGCCTGGGTCCAGGCCGTCAAGCCCGCGCTGACCCGCGCTCGGACGGCGCTGTGGAGCGCGCGAGGACGCCCGGCGCGGCCCGGCCTGCGCATCCTCTTCTACCACCGGATCGCGGACGATCCGGACCCGCTCGCCGTCGCGCCGCGGCGGTTCGCCGAGCAGATGGGGCTGCTCGCCCGTGAGGGCTACCGGGTGGTGGACGTGGCCGAGGCCGCGCGGCTCCTGGCCTCGGGGGAGACGCCCGACCGCGTCGTCGCGCTCAGCTTCGACGACGGCTACCGGGATGTCGCCGAGCACGCGCTGCCGGTGCTGGAGACGCACGGCTTCCAGGCCACCGTGTTCGTCGCGACCGGCGTGCTCGACGGCACCGCCACGTTCAGCTGGTACGACGTGCAGCCGCCGGTGATGAGCTGGAGCGAGGTCGTCGCCCTCGATCGCGGCTCGGCGCTCTCCTTCGAGGCGCACACCGTCACCCACCCGAACCTGACGGCGCTCGACCGGGCGGCCGCGGCGCGCGAGATCGCCGGGTCCAAGGCGGCGCTGGAGGCGCGCCTCGAGCGAGCCGTGCCCGCGTTCTGCTACCCCGCCGGGCTGTACGGCGAGCGCGAGCGGGAGCTGGTCGCCCTCGCCGGCTTCGAGGTCGCGACGACCTGCGAGCCCGGCGCCAACGCGCCCGCCACCGACCGGCTGGCGCTGCGGCGGACGGCCGTCGACGCGGGCGACCGGCTCGACGACTTCCGGGCGAAGCTCGAGGGCGGGCACGATCGCCCGTCGGTGCTGCGGGCGGCCTACCGCCGGGCGCGCTACCGCCCGAGCGCGGCGCGGTAGACGTCGAGGTGCGCCCGCCGGCAGCGGGCGAGCGAGAAGTCGCTCTCGGCCAGTCTGCGGCCGCCCGCTCCGAGCCGGCCGGCGAGCGCCGGATCGGCGACGAGACGGGCGAGCGCCGCGCCCAGCGCCGCGGCGTCGCCCGGCGGGACGAGCAGGCCGGTCTCGCCGTCGCGGACCAGCTCCGGCACGCCGCCGACCGCCGACGCGACGACGGGCAGCCCGGCGGCCATCGCCTCGAGCACCGACATGGGCAGCCCCTCCGACGCGCTCGAGAGCACGAAGACGTCGCTGCCCGCGAGCAGCTCGTCCACGTCGGGCCGGGTGCCCAGGAGCTCGCACGCGTCGGCCCCGAGCCGGGCGATCTCGGCCTCCAGGTCCGCCCGGCCGGGCCCGTCGCCCGCGATCCGCAGGCGGGCCGAGCCCGCGGGCAGCGCGGCGACGGCCCGCACGAGGGTCGTGAAGTCCTTCGGCGGCCGCAGCCGGCCGACGCTGAGCAGGGTCAGCGGAACGGCCGCTTCCCGCGTTCGGCGCGGCCGCTCCAGGTCGACGCCGTTGTGGATGACGACGGTGCGGGCGGCACGGCAGGTGCGGGCGCGCAGCCCGGCCTCGCGCTCGCTCCCGGCGACGCAGATCGTCGTCGTCGTGAGCGGGCTCATGAGGCGGTCGGCCCAGAGGTAGGCCCGTGCCGCTCGGCCCCGGTGCGCCTTGAACGCCCACCCGTGGACGGTGAAGATCCGCGCCGGGACGCGCGCGGCGAATGCCGCGAGCCGCCCGAGGATCCCGGCCTTGGAGCTGTTGGCGTGCACCAGGAGCGGGCGCTCCCGGCGGAACAGCCGGAAGAGCTCGACCAGGCCGAGCAGGTCCTCCCGGACGTCGAGCGGCCGGCGGACGTGGCGCAACGGCAGGTAGCGGACGCCGGCGCGCTCCGCCGCGTCGCGGAGCGGGCCGTCGCCGTGGGCGGCGACGGCGACGTCGTACTCGGCCGCCAGCGCCGGAAGCAGGGAGGCGACGTAGGTCTGGGCGCCACCGGTCTCCGCGAGCGTGATCAGCAGGAGGACGCGGGCACGCTCCATGGCAGGACCTGAATCTAGTGGAACCGCGTTGGTTCGAAATTCCTGACTGCTCAGGGATCGGCTTAGGTTGATCATGGTTCTGACCGGGATCTTGCAGGCGCGCTTGACGTGGCGCGCGAGCGCTCAATACGTTCGGCCCGCAGGCAGAAAGGAGTCGAGAGACGGTTGCGGAAGGAGCACTGCACAGCGGAGCTGCTGTCACGGCCCGTCGCGGTCCTGGTCTCGCTGATCCTCCTTGTCGCCGCCGCTCCCGCCGTCGCGCAGTCACCGGACCCGGCGCCGCCGCCCGGCCCCTCCGCGCAACCCGATCCGCCGCCGGGCAGCTCGCCGCCCCCCGCGCCCCCGCCGAGCACGCCCGCACCGGCGCCGAGCACGCCCGCGCCCCCCGTGGCACCCGCCCCGACCCCGGCCCCGGTGCCGACCGCGGCGCCCCGCCCGGCTCCTCCTCCGCAGGCCCGCCCTGACGCCTCGGCGGCCGCCGCTCGCCGTGCCGCCGCCAGGCGCCGCGCGGCCGAGCGCCGCCGGGCCGCCGCGGTCGCCGAGCGCCAGGCCGCCGCCAGGCGCCGCGCGGCCCAGCGGCGCCGGGCCGCCTCGCTGGCCGAGCGCCGGGCCGCAGCGGCGGAGCGCCGCGCGAAGCCGGCCGTGAGCGCGCCCGCGCGGACGGCGACCCGCCGCGCCGAGCCCCCCGACCGCGACTCGCTGCTCGTCGGCAGCGCCCTGGCGCTGTTCGCCGTCGTCGCGTCGAGCGCGCTCCTGCTCTCCCAGGCGGCGCAGGTCCAGCGACGCCTCGGCTCGAGGTGACCGGGTGACGCTCCGCCGCAGCCTGCTGCCGATCGCCCTCGCGGTCGTCTTCGCCGCCGCCGGCACGCGGAGCGCGGAGGCGCAGGTCGTGCAGTTCTCGTGCACGCCGGGCCCCGCCGACTGCACCGGCTGGCACACCACCGACGTCGTGCTCCGCTGGTTCCCCAGCCCGGCGGTGGCGGACAGCGACAACTGCCCGATCGCCGAGACGCTCACCGCGGAGGGCGTCGTCACGTGGCTCTGCGGCGTGCTCGTCGGCGGCACGTGGACGTGGGTGCCGGCGACGGTCAGCATCGACAAGACGGTCCCGGTCGTCGCGGGCGGCGCGGCGAGTCGCGGGCCCGACGGCAGCGGGTGGTACCGCGCGCCCGTCGACGTGGCGTTCTCGGGCAGCGACGCGACGTCCGGCCTCCGTTCGTGCACCCTCGCGACGTACTCGCGGCCGGACAGCGCGAGCGCGGAGGTGAGCGGCACCTGCACCGACGTCGCCGGCAACACGAGCGCCGCCGCCTCCTTCCCGCTGCGCTACGACGCGACGGGTCCCGACGTCACGCGCGGCCGGCCGGTGCGCAAGCCCGACCACGGTCGCTGGTACACCCGGCCCGTCCGCTGGCGCTTCAAGGGCAAGGACGCGCTGTCGGGCATCGCGGAGTGCCCGCCGGTCCTCTACCGGGGCCCCGACGGCGCCCTCGCGCGCGTGATCGGCGGGTGCCGCGACAAGGCGGGCAACGTCGCGCTGGAGAGCTTCGCGATCCGCTACGACGCGACGCCGCCGCCGCGTCCCGCCGTCCGCGCGGTGCCGCGCGACGGCGCCGTGCGACTGAGGATCGCCGCCCCGGAGGCGCGGTCGATCGCCATCCTGCGCGCTCCCGGCCGGGGCGGCACGGAGGACAGCACCGTCTACCGCGGCCGGCCGAGGAGCTTCACCGACTTCTCGGCCGTGAACGGCAGGCGGTACCGCTACACGGTCGCGTCGCGCGACCGGGCCGCCAACCGGTCGCGCCGGACCGTCTCCGTGGTCCCCGGGCCGCGGCTGCTCGTCCCGGCCGACGGCGCGGTCCTGGCGGCCCCGCCCCTGCTGCGGTGGACGCCCGTCCACCGCGCGTCGTACTACAACGTCCAGCTCTCCCGCGACGGCAGGAAGATCCTCTCGCGCTGGCCGGAGCGGCCGCGGTTCCAGCTCGCGGCGCCGCTCGCGCCGGGGCGCTACGAGTGGGACGTCTGGCCCGGCATCGGGCCGCGCGACGACGCGAGGTACGGCTCGAAGATCGGGAGCCGCGTCTTCGTCATACCGGGAGCACCCCCAGCGCGGTGAGGTCGTCGACCGGCTCGTCGAACGAGCACGAGCCGTAGGCGACGAACAGCTCGGCGCGCGCCTCGGCGATCGCCACGGCCCCGGCGTGGCGCCCATGGACCTCGAGCCCGCCGGCGCCGACGGCGAACGCGGCGGGATCCTCCTCGGCGAGGATCGCCGCGAGCTCGTCCTCGGCCAGGCCGTCGGCGTGCGCGAGCACGGCGGCGGCCAGCAGGTTGAGGAAGCCGTGCATGTGGAAGCCCGACTTCGGCTCGACGTGCCGGATCGGGTGGTGGAGCCCGGCCGTGGCCTTGAAGGGCACCCCGGCGTCGCGGCACGCGGCGACGAAGGCCGCGACCGCCTCGACGGGCGGGAAGGCGTCGGCGGTCACGCCGCCGCAGCGGATCTTCGCGCCCGCCTCTGCCTCGCGGACCGCGGCGACCGCGCCGCGCAGCCCGCGGCCCGGCGACAGCTCCCAGAAGGCCTGCGCCCGCGGGAGCTTCTCGCGCACGAGCGCCTGCGTGTCCGGGATCCACGACGGGTCGATCCGGGCCTCGACCAGCTCCACCTCACGGCCGCCGGCGACCGCCTCGGCCACGCCCTCGAGGTCGCCCTCGCCGCCGTCGAGCACCACGCTCAGCCGCGGCGCCTCGCGCGGCAGCTCGCCCAGCCGGGAGGCCGGCACGATGAAGCGGTCCAGCATCCAGGCGTGCTCGCCCGCCCGGGCCGTCGCGGTCCGCCTCGATCGCGGCGGGCATGTCGAGCGACGCCGGAGGGAAGAGCGCCGCGTGGTCGACCAGGCGCCCGAGCAGCTCGCGGCGGGCGTCGATCACCGGTCCCCCGGCCCGTCGTCGACCCGCACGCGCAGCACCATCTCGTCGTCGGTCGAGCGTGAGGCCAGCGGCATGTCGCCGGCGCGGTAGGCGTCCGGCTCGGGCGGCAGCGGCTGGCGCGGACGCAGCCCGGCCCCCATCGCCACGGCGCCGAGGATGAGCAGCGCGAACGGCCAGAAGTAGAGCGTGTCGTCGCTGTTGAAGCCGACGGCGGCGATGAACACGACGAGGTTCGCGAAGCCGAGCCAGGCCGGGCCCGGCGAGCGGTCGATCGCACCGAAGGCGACGAGGCCGCAGCCGGCGCCGAACACGATCAGCTCCCAGAAGTCCGGCAGCGCCGGGCCGCCGCCCGAGACGGTCGCGCCGATCGAGGCGAGGAACGCGCTGAGGACGCCCTGCAGGCCGATGAAGAGGATCGCCAGGCCGCCCGCGTCGATCAGCAGCTCCGCCTGGCGCGGCGCGTCGGCCCGGAAGCGCAGGGCCGTGAGCACGAGGCCGCCGGCCAGCGCGATCAGGAGCCAGCGCGCGGCGGTGAAGGTGCCGGGCGAGAAGATCCACTCCCAGCCGGAGAGCAGCCCGACGCCGCCCGCGATCGCCGCGAGCAGGAGGCAGATCGCCGAGCGCCGGTGGATCGCGGCGAACACCGCGGTCCCGGAGACGACCAGCGAGGTCCAGGTCAGCTCGCCGGCCGGGAAGTCGCCGAGGAAGTCCTCCGCCCCGAGCAGGGACGCGAGCCGCAGCAGCGCGGCGTACTCGAGCAGCAGGCCCGTGACGAGCAGCACCGACTGATACGCCGGCGGGCGGCCGTCCTCGTTGGGCGCCTGCAGGCCGAGCGCGAGGATCAATGCGGCGGGCAGCGCCAGGATCACGAAGTGCGCGAAGTCCGAGAGGTCGTCGCCGAGGCGCAGCTCGAGCAGCGCGAGCCCCGCCGCGAGCACCACCGCGCCGGCAGCGATCAGCGGTCCGCGATGGGGCGGCGGGCGCAGGAGCTCGAGCACCTCCCGCAGGCTACCTGCGCCGGACTTCGATCTGCCCTTCGCGCACGCGCGCGTCCCACGCGGGCTGCGGGTAGGCGGCCGGTCCGTGGACCAGCGCGCCGTCGCGCACGTCGAACACGCTGTCGTGCCACGGGCAGGTGACCTCGAAGCCGTCGAGCCCGCCCTCGTTCAGCGGCCCGCCGAAATGCGAGCAGCGGTTGGAGAGCGCGTACAGGCCGCCCTGGACCCGGGTGACGAGCACCGGGGTGCGGTCGGCGACCACGCAGCGCATCTCGCCGTCGGTCAGCTCGGCGTCCGCGAGCACCGCGGTCCAGTCCTCGCCGCCCTCCTCGAACGTCGTGCGGTTGACGCCGACGCCCTCGGCGAACGCGAGGTGCCCTCCGAGGTAGCCGCCCGCCGCCAGCGCTCCCGCGCCGGCGAGCGCGAGCATCCGCCCGTTCCCGCCGCGGGCGCGCGCGGCCAGCGACGCCGCGAAGAGCGCCGTCGCGGTCCCGTTGCACGCGGCGTGCACGATCCCCACGCGCCGCGCGGACTCGTCGCCCACCTCCGCGTCGCCCCAGTCGCTGTAGCCGGTCGCGACGGTCGGCACGGCGCTGAGCAGGCCGATCCCGATCAGCCGCCGGGACGCGGACCGCGACGCCTCGCCGCCCAGCCAGTCGAGCAGGACGGCGCTGGTCAGCGTCCCGAGCGTCACGTCGGTGAGCACCGGGTGCAGCGGATGCCCGAGCCGGCTGCCGCTCAGCAGCTCCTTGACCGGCTTGGGCTTCGTGAGCCGGCGGGCGGCACCGCCGAGCTTCTTCGCGGGGCGGTCGAGCGCCTCCAGGCTCGAGATGGCGCTGAGTCGGTCGGTCATGCGCAAATGCCTACCCGGGAAGTCAAACGACAAGCCAACGCACGCTGCCACTTGTGCCCAATGGGCGCATTCTAGGTTGCCCAACGTGCGGACCCTGCTGCTGGACAACTACGACTCGTTCACCTTCAACCTCTTCCAGCTGCTCGCCGAGACGAACGGTGAGGACCCGGTCGTCATCCGCAACGACGGCGTGACCTGGGCGGAGCTGGAGAGCTGGGGCTTCGACAACATCGTCATCTCGCCCGGCCCGGGGCGCCCGGAGCACCCGGCAGACTTCGGCGTGTGCGGCGAGGCCATCGACCGTGCCCGCGTCCCGGTGCTGGGCGTCTGCCTGGGCCACCAGGGCCTCGCGTGCTTCTCCGGCGGCACGGTCGTGCGCGCGCCCGAGGTCATGCACGGGCGGCTCAGCGCCGTCTATCACGACGACTCCCCGCTCTTCGCCGGCATCCCGCAGGGCTTCGACGCCGTCCGCTACCACTCGCTGTGCGTGGCCCAGCCGCTGCCGGCGTGGCTCGCCCCGATCGCCTGGACGGCCGACGGGGTGCTCATGGGCGTCGCCCACCGCGACCGCCCGCAGTGGGGCGTGCAGTTCCACCCCGAGTCGATCTGCACCGAGCACGGCCGGCGCCTGCTGGAGAACTTCCGCGACCTGACCGCGAACGGGCGGCCCGGGACCCCCCGTCGCGCGCCCGCCGAGTGCGTGGTCCCGCGCGGCACGAACCAGGAGCCGGCGCGCGACTCCGAGCTCGACCTCGTCGTCGAGCGCGTCGCGCGCTCCTACGACGCCGAGAGCGCCTTCGTGCATCTCTTCGGGGCCGAGCGCGACGCCTTCTGGCTCGACAGCAGCAAGGCCTGCGACGAGCGCTCGCGCTTCTCGTTCATGGGCGCGGCCGGCGGTCCGCTGGGCGCGCGCGTGAGCTACGACGTCGAGCGCCGCGAGGTCCGCGTCGACCGGGCGGGCGGCGCCGAGCTCCACCACGAGACGATCTTCGACCACCTCGGTCGCGAGCTCCGCAGGATGCACCGCCGTGACGACGACCTGCCGTTCGACCTCAATGGCGGCTACGTCGGGTACCTCGGCTATGAGCTCAAGGCCGATTGCGAGGGCGACGCGGCGTACCGGTCTCCCCTTCCGGACGCCGCGTTCGTCCTCGCCGACCGGCTCATCGCGTTCGACCACGTCGAGCAGGCCACGTACGTGCTGTGCCTCGCCGACGCCTCCGGGCTCACGGAGGGAAGGCGCTGGGTGCGTGACACGCTGCGGCGACTGGACGCCCTCCCGCCGCTGCCTGACCCACCGCGCACCCAGCGCCGAGAGTCGCTGGAGTTCCGGCTCAGCCGCTCCTACGAGCAGTACGTCGAGGACATCCGCCGCATCCACGAGCACCTCGTCGACGGCGAGACGTACGAGGTCTGCCTGACCAACCGGCTGACCGCGGACGTCGCGCCCGATCCGCTGACCACCTACCGGATCCTGCGCCACGTCAACCCGGCGCCGTTCTCCGCCTACCTGCGCCTCGGCGACGCGGCGGTCCTCAGCTCCTCCCCCGAGCGGTTCCTGCGCGTCGGGCGCGACCGCGCCGTCGAGGCGAAGCCGATCAAGGGCACGACGCGCCGCGGCCGCACGCCGGACGAGGACAGCGCGCTCGGCGAGGAGCTGCGGACGAGCGAGAAGAACCGCGCCGAGAACCTGATGATCACGGACCTGCTCCGCAACGACCTCGGGCTCGTGTGCGAGATCGGCTCCGTCCACGTGCCGCACCTGATGGCGATCGAGTCCTACGAGACGGTCCACCAGCTCGTGTCGACGGTGAGCGGGCGCCTGCGCGAGGACCTCGGTCCGGCGGACTGCATCCGCGCGTGCTTCCCCGGCGGGTCGATGACCGGCGCGCCCAAGAAGCGCACGATGCAGATCATCGACGGGCTCGAGCACGAGCCGCGCGGCGTCTACTCCGGCGCGATCGGCTACCTGGGCCTGAGCGGCGGCTCCGACCTCAACATCGTCATCCGCACGATCGTGCTCGACGGCCGGTCCGTCTCGATCGGGGCCGGCGGCGCGATCATCATGCAGTCCGATCCGGACGAGGAGTTCGACGAGATGCTCCTCAAGGCCGAGGCGCTGATCGAGGCGGTCGCGCTCGCCGCCGGCGCCGAGACGACCTGGGTCGCCGGCCCGGTCGAGCACGAGCGAGGGCTCGCGGGTGCTGTCGGCCACGCGTAGCCCGTCGCTGGTCTGCGGCGACGAGCGGATCGGCCGCGACGAGCTGTGGGAGCGCGCCGGGCGGCTGGCGGGCGGCCTGGCGGCCGCCGGCGTCGGGCCTGGCGACCGCGTCGCGCTGCTGCTCCCCAACGGGCCGGGCTTCGTGGTCGGCTTCCTCGCCATCGCGCAGCTCCGCGCGGTCGTCCTGCCGCTGAGCCCGCAGTACAAGCGCGCCGAGATCGCCTTCCATCTGCGCGACTGCGGGGTCCGGACGGTGCTCACCGACCCGGCGGGCGCCGCGCTCTGCAACGGCAACGTCCGCGTGCTCGCCGACGCGGATGCGCTGATCGCCGCCTCTCCGCCGCTCGAGCCGGAGCCGCGCGGACCCGACGAGAAGGTCCTGATGGCGTACTCGTCGGGCTCGACGGGCCTCCCGAAGCGCGTCGGGCGCACCAACCGGCAGCTGCGCTGGGAGGTCGACAGCGTCGTCGCGGCGATGGGGCTGACGCCGGACGACACGATCTTCTGCTCGATCCCGATGTTCCACGCCTACGGGCTCGGCTGCTGCCTGCTCGCGGCGATCCGCAGCGGCGCGAGCCTCGTGATCGCCGACCCGGGCCGGCCGCTCCCGCTCGTGCGCGAGCGCATCCTCGAGCTCATCGAGCGCGAGCGGGTCACGGTGCTCCCGAGCGTGCCGTTCGCGTTCCGTGCCCTCGCCGAGGCGGGCGGCGGCGCCGACCTCTCCGCCGTGCGGCTGTGCTTCTCGGCCGGCAACGCGCTCCCGCGCTCGACCCACGACGCGTTCGCCGCCGCCTTCGGCGTGCCGATCCGGCAGCTGTACGGGCTGACCGAGACCGGCACCGTCACGGTCAACCTCGACGAGGACCCGTGGGCCACCGCCGCCTCCGTCGGCCGGCCCCTCCCGGGCATCGGCGTCGACGTGCTGGACCGGACGGGCGAGCCGCTCGAGCCCGGCCGCATCGGCGACATCGCCATCAGCAGCCCCGGCATGACGCGCCGCCACGGCGACCGCTTCCCGTCGGGCGATCGCGGGCGCCTCGACGAGGCGGGCCGCCTGTTCATCACCGGCCGCAGCAAGAGGCTCATCGACGTGAGCGGCGACAAGGTCGACCCGATCGAGGTCGAGGACGTGCTGGCGGTGCATCCGCGGGTCCGCGAGGTGGTCGTCGTGGGCGTCCCCAGCGGCATCGACGGCGAGGAGCTCGTCAAGGCCGTCGTCGTCGCCGACGAGCGCTGCGGCGAACGCGAGCTGATCCGGTTCTGCCGCGAACGCCTGGCGAACTACAAGGTGCCGCAGCTGGTCGAGTTCCGGGACGAGATCCCCCGCAGCTCGCTCGGCAAGGTGCTGCTCAAGTACCTCGTCTGAGGAGATGGCCGCATGAGCGTGACAGCCGAGCTCGAGACCTTCATCGTCGACGAGATCGCGCTCGGCCGGGGGCCGCGGTCGATCGAGCGGGACGACGACCTGCTGGCGCGCGGGGTGATCGACTCGCTCGGCGTGACGCAGCTCGTCGCGTTCCTGGCGGAGCGGTTCGGCATCGAGGTCCGCGACGAGGAGCTGGTGCCGGCGAACTTCCGCAGCCTCGCCCACATGGAGGCGTTCATCGAGCGGCGGCGGGAGACGGCGCGGGCATGGTGACCGGCTTCCTCTACGCGAACGCGGAAGCGCGGCCGGAGCACGTCGCGCTGGTGCACGGCGACGAGCGCGTCACGCACGCGGAGCTGCTCGAGCGCGTCGAGCGCCTCGCCGGGTCGCTCGCGGCGGGCGGGGTCGAGCCGGGCGACGCCGTCGCGCTGCTGCTGCCCAACGGACCCGCCTTCGTGACCGCGTTCTTCGCCGTCACCGGCCTGGGCGCCGTGGTCGTCCCGCTCAACCCGCAGTTCAAGGCCGACGAGCGCGCGTTCTGCATGAACGCCTGCGGCGTCCGCGAGGTCATCGCCGACGAGCGGCAGGTGGCCCGGATGATCGAGCGCCACCCGCGCCGCCGGCTGGAGCCGCGCGGCGCGGACGAGACGTTCGTCCTCCAGTTCTCGTCCGGCTCGACCGGGCGCCCGAAGCGGCTGGCGCGGACGCACGGTCAGCTCTGGGCGGAGGCCGAGAGCTACTCGTTCCTCGGCCCCGACGACCGGTTCTTCTGCGCGATCCCGCTCTTCCACACGTACGGGATGGGCTGCTGCCTGATCGCGGCCGCCCGCCACGGCGCCACGCTGGTCTTCCTCGACGATCCGCAGCCCTTCGTCCTCCGGCGCCGGCGGGCGCTCGAGCTGCTCGAGCGCGAGCGGATCACCGTCTTCCCCGGGGTGCCGTTCATCTTCGGCCATCTCGCCGGCGCGCCGTCGCCGGCCGACCTGTCCGCGCTGCGCCTCTGCTTCTCGGCCGGCACCGCGCTCGCGGGCGAGACGTCCGAGGCGTTCCGCGAGCGGTTCGGCATCCCGGTGCGCGAGCTCTACGGCTGCACCGAGGCCGGGACGCTGACCGCCGACCTCGACCCGGAGCCCGTGCCCGGCTCGGTCGGCACGCCGGTCGGCCGCGTGCAGGTCAGGATCGAGGACGGCGAGGTCGCCGTCTCGAGCCCGGCCATGACCGAGGGCTACTCGTCGATGGCCGAGCTCAACCGCCAGGTGTTCCGCGACGGCTGGTTCCTCACCGGCGACCTCGGGAGGATCGACGACGCGGGCCGCCTCCACGTGACCGGCCGCAAGAAGCTGCTGATCGAGGTCGCGGGCCACAAGGTCGACCCGATCGAGGTCGAGGACGTCGTGCTCGCCCATCCGAAGGTGCGCGAGGCCGTGGTCGTCGGCGTCACCAACGGCCGCGAGGAGTCGGTCAAGGCGGTCGTCGTCCCCGGCGAGGGGTGCGGCGAGCGCGAGGTGATCGAGTTCTGCCGCGAGCGCCTCGCGAACTTCAAGGTCCCGCAGGTGGTGGAGTTCCGCGACGAGATCCCGCGGAGCCCGCTCGGCAAGGTCCTCCGGAAGTACCTGGTGTAGCTATGGCATGCGGCCGAGCTTGAGATGCACGCTGCCGACCGCCTCATAGCCCCGCATGCTGTAGAGCCAGCGGGCCGGGCGGTTGTCCGCGCGCACGTAGCCCCACACCCGCTCGTAGCCGAGGGCCCGCAGCCGCGTCTCGATGCCGTGGAGGAACTCGACGGCGCGGCCCTCGCCGCGGTGCTCCTCGGCGAGGAAGAAGTCGAACCCGTACACGTCGCCGTCGGCGAGGCGGATCCCGAGCCGGTCGAGGTGCGGATGGTCACCGTCGGCCCACCAGTAGAAGCCGGCGACCTCGCCGCCGTCGAGGCGGGCGACGAAGCCGCGGTCGCCGCGGTCGAGGCCGGCGGCGAAGCGGGCGGTGGCGCGCGTGTCGCAGCGGCGGCGGTTGAAGCCCGCCAGCGCCGGCAGGTCCGCCGCGTGGAGGTCGGCGATCTCCAGCCGCTGCTCGAGCGCGATCGCCTCGATGTCGTCGAGGCGCTTGGCGAGCACGATCAGCTCCTCGCTCCCCAGCGCCCGGCCCATCTTGCGCACCGTCGGCACGACGCCGTCCCGGCGGGCGAGGCAACCGATGTCCGATGCGATGGCGCGCAGCCCCATGAGCGTGCAACGTAGCCGTCCCGACCCGGCGCGCGGCGTCTTCGAGACGCTCCTCGTCCGCGACGGGCGCGCGCTCGAGCTCGAAGCCCACGTCGCGCGCCTCGGATCGAGCGTCGAGGAGCTCTACGGAGCCGGCGCGCCCGGGGTTCGCGACCTGGTCGCCTCCGCGGCGCGCGAGGTCCCGCTCGGCCGGCTGCGGGTCACGGTGGCGCCCAACGGCAACGGCCTAGCCGCGGCGGACGTCCGCGTGGCGGCGGTCGAGGAGTCGGTGGTCTTCCCGCCGTTCGCGCGCGGTGTGCGGCTCAGCCGGCTCGACGTGCACGGCGGCCTCGGCGCGCACAAGTGGGCCGACCGCCGCCTGCTCGAGGAGGCCGAGACGGGCGACTCGGTGGCGCTTGTCGTCGACGGCGACGGGACCGTGCTGGAGGCCTCGCGCGCGAACGTGTTCGTCGTCGAGGACCGCGCCGTCGTCACCCCGCCTGCCGACGGCCGCATCCTCCCCGGCGTCACCCGCGCGCGGCTGCTCGAGCTCGTCCCGATCCGCGAGGAGCCGATCTCGTTCGCCCGCCTGCTCGCCGCGGACGAGGTGTTCCTGAGCGGGTCGGTCCGCGGCGTCGAGCCCGTGTGGGGCCTCGAGGGCGGACGCACATGGCACGTGGGGACGGTCACACCGCTCGTCGCCGACGAGCTCCGACGGCGCTGGGAGATGCACCCATGATCGAGACCAACGGCTCGCACGAGCTCCAGTTCATGATCGTGATGGACGGAGCGGCACCCGACGACCAGGTGGAGGACGTGCTCGCGCGCCTCGCCGAGGCCGGCGCGCGCGGCCGCGTGGCGCCCGGCCGGGAGTCGACCGTGATCGGCGCGATCGGCGAGCACGGCCTGCTCGAGAGCCTCTCGCTCGACGGCATCGCCGGCGTCGAGCGGCTGCTGCCGGTGTCCAAGCCGTACAAGCTCGTCTCGGTCGAGAGCTCGCCGGACCCGACGGTGATCCAGGTCCGCGGCCGCCGGATCGGCGGCGGGCACTTCGGGCTCATCGCCGGGCCGTGCACGGTCGAGTCGCGCGAGCAGACGCTGGCCACGGCTCGCGCCGTCCACGCGGCCGGCGCCACGATGCTGCGCGGCGGGGCGTTCAAGCCGCGCACCTCCCCGTACAGCTTTCGCGGCCTCGGGTCGCTCGCCCTCGAGATCCTCGCCGAGGCGCGCGAGGAGACGGGCCTGCCCCTGGTGACCGAGCTGCTCGACCCGCGGCACATCGAGCTGGTCGCCGGGACGACGGACGTCATCCAGATCGGCGCCCGCAACATGCAGAACTTCCTGCTCCTGTCCGAGGTGGGCCGGCAGCGACCGGCCGGTGCTGCTCAAGCGCGGCCCGTCGGCCTCGATCGACGAGCTCCTGATGGCGGCGGAGTACATCCTCAAGGAGGGCAACCCGCGCGTGATCCTGTGCGAGCGCGGCATCAAGACGTTCGAGTCGGCGACCCGGTTCACGCTCGACATCGGTGCAGTGCCGGTGCTCAAGGAGCGCACGCATCTGCCGGTGATCGTCGACCCCTCCCACGCCGCCGGGCGGCGCGAGCTCGTGCCCGCGCTCGCGCGAGCGGCCGTGGCGGCCGGCGCTGACGGGATCATCGTCGAAGCCCACCCTCGCCCCGAGGAGGCGCTGTGCGACGCCCCGCAGCTCATCCGCACCTCCGACTTCGACGACTTCGCGAGCGAGCTCGGAGATCTCGTCGCCCTCATGGGCAAGGTGGTGGGGTAGGCCGGGCGGTCGCGCACGGCCGGCACCTGGCCGCGCTGGGCCCGACGCCGCTGGCGCGGGCGCGGCTGATCTGGGCCGCCGTGTGGCTGCCGGCACGCCGGCGGCTCGGGCGGGCCGGGCCGGTCGCCCTCCAGCTCCGGACCGGCCCGATGACCGTCCGCGACACCACGGACCTCGCCACGGTCGGCGAGGTGCTGCGCGACGAGCTGTACGAGATGCCGGGACTCGACGACGTGCATGAGATCGTCGACCTCGGCAGCCACATCGGCACGGCCATCACCTACTTCCGCCACCGCTATCCCGCCGCGCGGATCCACGGCCTCGAGCCGGATCCCGGCACGTTCGCGGCGCTGCAGGCGAACGCGGGCGACTACGAGGGCGTGACGCTCGACCGGCGCGCGATCAGCGGCAGGACGGGCAGGTCCACGTTCTTCTGCTCGGAGAACTCGCTCGCCTCGTCGCTGGTGGCGCGGCGCGGCAGGCCCGTCACCGTCGCCACGGTGAGCCTCGACGAGCTGATGGACGAGCTCGGCCTCGAGCGCATCGACCTGCTCAAGCTCGACGTCGAGGGCGCGGAGTACGACGTGCTGGCGAGCTGCACCCGGCTCGGCGACGTCCGCGCGATCGCCGGCGAGCTGCACCCGGGACTGGTCTCGCGGACGCCGGAGGAGTTCTTCGCGCTGCTCGACGGCTTCGAGATCCGGGTCGACCGCTTCAGCGACGCCTCGTGGCAGTTCCAGGCACGCCGCGCCTGAACAGGCGCAGGCCGTCCGTGGCCTCCCAGCCGCCGTCGAACGTGTACGTGTGGGCCGCCAGGTTCGGCATCGCGGCCCACTCCGGCCCGAGCCGGCCGCACGGGCGCTCGCGGTAGTCGTCGGGCGTGAGCACCTCGACGTGGCTGAGCACGACCCGCTCCCCGTAGCGGCCGGCGCAGCACTGCGAGGGGCGGATGAGGCGGCCGTCGTGCACGAACGGCCGGCCCGCGGGACGGGCGCTCCGGACGTCGGACACGACCGGGTTGCGCGGGTGCGGCGTCCAGCCGCCGTCGAGCCGGTCGCTCGAGTAGAGGAACGTCTCGTCGCGGAGCCGGCCGCCCGGCACCGCGATGGTGACCCACATCCAGTAGCGCCCGCCGTGCGGGCAGACGGTCGCGTCGACGGCGTTCACGCCGTCGAGGAGCGTGGCCACGTGCTCCCAGCCGGTGGGGAAGCCGGTGGCGGCGTAGAGGTCGACGCGCCGCGCGTCGCCGGTCTCGGGGATCAGGAAGAGGCCGCCGCCGTCGCGGAAGACGTACGGGTACGACGTGTGGTGGGGCATCGGCAGGATCGGCTCGATCGCGCCGAGCGCCCCGCCGGGCTCGAGCGGGGCGACGCCGAGCCGTCCCGTCCCGCTCGCGTGGTCGAGGATCTCGAGGAAGACGTACGTCCCGCCCTCGTGGGCGATCACGAACGGGTCGGCGTACGAGCGGTCGCGCGGCGGCAGCACGGCGTGCCACGGCGCCGGGTCGTCGGCGGGGAGGCGGTCGCCCGGCCGCCGGCGCAGGCCGACGAACCACTGGTGCTGGTACGCGGCGTTGCGCAGCTTGCGCCGGGCCACGCGGCGGGCGACGCGACCGGCGTGCCGGAGCGTCTGGGCGGCGGTCGGCTGGGATGGCTCGGGCGGCGGCGGCTCGCGCTCGGGCGGCGGACGCCAGTCACCGCTCGCGAGGCCGTCGAGCCGCCTGAGCGCGAAGCGGGCGCTCTTCCAGAGCACGGGCACGCGGTTGCGGTGCAGCGACACCGCGTCCGTCGCGGCCACCGACTCGTAGATGACGACGCTCCCGCGCTCGTCGAGCAGCTCCAGCGCGCTCGGCGTCGTCGGGGACGGCTCGCCGAACGCCCCGTGCCGGTAGGCCCACACGCCGTGGCGCGCGGCGCCGAGCACCGCTCCCTGGGGGCGCTCGCTCCCGAGCGCGAGCAGCACGTCGAGATCGTGGTCGCCGGCCTCCTCCGGCGAGGCGCGCGCGACGCCCGCGAGCAGCGGGGAGACGTCGACCGGGGCGAGCGCGTCGGGCTGCACGCGGAACGCCCGCCGGTCGAGCGCCTCGTAGAGCCCGAACACGCGCATGCGCCGCGGCGGCCGGGTCGCCCCGCCGAGGACGGCCAGCGCCAGCGTCAGGTGATCGCGGGCGGCGATCTCGCCCAGGATCCACGCCGTCCAGGCCGGCACGCGGGCCGTGTCCAGCATCACGCCCACACGCAGCGGCGTCACCTGCCGACCGTACCTCACGCGTATGGTCCCCGGCATGACCCTCGTGCTGACCGAAGACCGCGGGCCCGTCCGCCACATCGTCCTGAACCGGCCCGAGAAGCGCAACGCCTTCAACGGCGAGCTGGTGACCGCGACCGGCGACGCGCTGCGCGAAGCGGCCGCCGACGCGTCGGTCCGCTGCGTGGTCGTGCGCGGCGCCGGCCCGATGTTCTCCTCCGGCATGGACCTCGGGTCGCTCGCCGCGCTCTCCGAGTCCCCGGACGACCTGCGCCCGTTCCGCCGCGCCTGCCTCGACGCGTGGAACCTCGCCGAGGAGATGACCAAGCCGACGATCTGCCAGATCCACGGCGCGTGCATCGGCGGCGCGATGGAGCTCGCGCTGGCCTGCGACCTGCGCGTGATGGCGTCCGACGCCGTGATCGGCATGCCCGAGGTCCGGGTCGGCCTGATCCCGGACGTGGGCGGCTCGTCGCGGCTCCCGTCGATCGTCGGTCTCGGCCGGGCCAAGGAGCTCGTCATGACCGGGAAGCTGATCGCGGGCGAGGAGGCCGAGCGGATCGGGCTCGCCAACCGCGTCGCCCCCGCCGAGGAGCTCGACGACGCCGTGCAGACGCTGGTCGACGAGCTGCTCGCCTGCGCCCCGGTGGCGGTCGGGCTCGCCAAGCGCGTCATGGACGCGTCGGCCAAGCCGGCGCTGGCCGCCACCCTGGAGCTCGAGGTCACGGCGCAGGAGCGTTGCGCCGGCACGGCCGACTTCGCCGAGGGCGCGCGGGCGTTCCGGGAGAAGCGGCAGCCGTCGTTCAGCGGGCGCTAGGGATCGAACCCCGGCTGGGTAGGGAGGCGGGTTCGATGGGGGTGCATTTCTGCAACTTCCGGCGCGCGCGACCGCCGCGGCTGCAATTGAGCACCGTATAGGTGCGCAACTGCAGCCACGCGCCGCGGGACGCCGCAATGCTGCAGAAATGCACCCTCACCGGCGCGCGGGCCGGCCAGCCTCCCTACCCAGCCGCAGTTGACGTTCGCCCGTCCCACGAGTGCCCCACGAGCACCGGCTCGGGGTGCAGCGCGATCCCGAACCGCGCCTCCACACCCCCCGCGATCTCCCGGGCGAGCGCCATCAGCTCCGCGGTGGTCCCCCCGCCACGGTTCACCAGCGCCAACGTGTGCTTGCGCGAGATGCCGATCCGGCCGTCGCCGTACCCGCGCGCGAAGCCGGCCTGCTCGATCAGCCATGCCGCCGACGTCTTGACCCGCCCGTCGGGCTCCGGCCAGGCCGGCGCGCCGGGCGGCGCCGCGTCGAGGATCGGGTTGGTGAAGAACGAGCCCGCGCTGACCGAGTCGGGATCGGCCGGGTCGATCACCATGCCCTTCCCGCGCCGCAGGGCGAGCACGGCCACGCGGACCTCGCTGAGCGGCGCCGAGCCGCCGACCGGCACGTCGAGCGCCCGCGCCAGCTCCGCGTAGCGCAGCGGCCCGGACAGCCGGGAGCAGCGCATCCGGAAGCTCACGGAGAGCACGACGCGCTCGTCGCGGTACTTGAACACGCTGCCGCGGTAGACGAACCCGCACGCGGCGGCCGGGAGGTCCTCGACGGCGCCGGTCCGGCGGTCGAGCACACGGACGGACTCGACGGTCTCGGCCACCTCCTGCCCGTACGCGCCGACATTCTGGATCGGCGTCGCGCCGACCGAGCCGGGGATCCCGGACAGGCACTCGAAGCCCTGCAGGCCCTCGGCGACGCAGAGCGCCACGAGCGCGTCCCAGTCCTCGCCGGCGGCGACCGTCAGCCGGTCGCCGGAGCGCGCCACCCCGCGGGTCGCGATCCGCACGACCTTGCCGGGGACGCCCTCGTCGGCGATCACCACGTTCGAGCCGCCCGCGAGCACGAGCGCGGCGTCGCGGGCCTCCGCGACGAGCTCGTCCTCGCTGCGCGCCTCGACGAACGACGCCGCCGGCCCGCCCAGCCGCAGCGTCGTCAGCGGGGCGAGTTCCACACCACCGGCCCGGCCGTGAGCACGTGCGAGCCCAGTGGCCGGCCGAGCACGGCCTGCGCCGCGCGCGCCGCGTCGAGCAGCGCCTCGAGCGACACGCCCGTCTCCATGCCCATCTCGTGCAGCATCGAGACCAGGTCCTCGGTGGCGATGTTGCCGGTCGCGCCGCGCGGCACCGGGCATCCGCCCAGCTCGCCGAAGCTCGACTCGAAGCTGCGGACGCCCGCTTCGAGCGCGGCGTAGACGTTCGCCAGGCCCTGCCCGCGCGTGTTGTGGAAGTGCGCGGTGAGCTCCACGTCGTCGCCGAGCGCCGCCCTCGCCCCCGGGAAGAACTCGCGCACCTGCGCCGGGTTGGCCATGCCCGTCGTGTCGCCGAAGCCGATCTCCACGGCGCCCGCCGCCACGAGCCGCTCGGCGATCTCGAACACCCGCGAAGGAGGCACGTGGCCCTCGTAGGGGCAGCCGAACGCCACCGAGATCACGCCCTCGCAGCGCAGGCCCTCGGCCCGCGCGCGGCCGAGCACCTTCTCGACGCCGGTGAGCGACTCCTCGACCGAGCGGTTCACGTTGGCCCGGTTGTGCGACTCGGAGGCCGAGAGGAACACGTTGACCTCGTGGAAGCGCTCGCGCAGCGCCAGCGCGTTGTCGAGCCCGCGCTCGTTCGGGATCAGCACGGACAGCGAGACGTCGTCGGGCACCGAGACGCGCGCGAGCACCTCGTGCGCGTCGGCGAGCTGCGGGATGACGTCCGCGCGCACGAAGCTCGTGACCTCCAGGCGCTTGAGCCCGGCCGCGGCCAGCAGCTCGATCAGGCGCACCTTGTCGTCGGTCGAGATGACCTCGGGCTCGTTCTGGAACCCGTCACGGGGTCCCACCTCACGGATGGCGACGTTCACGCCCCAGATCCTAGGCTCACGCCATCGAGAGGCCGCCGGAGACGTTGACCGTCTGCCCGGTGACGTAGGACGCGTCGTCGCTCGCCAGGAACGCGATCGTCGCCGCGACCTCCTCCGGCTGCCCGATGCGGCGCATCGCCGTCGCGCCGATCATGCCCTGCTTGAGCCGCTCGCCGATCTCACCGAGCTGCTCCGGCGCGGAGTTGAGCAGCGGCGTGTCGATCGGCCCCGGCGCGACCGCGTTGACGCGCACGCCGTAGCGCGAGGACTCGCGGGCCAGCGCGCGCGTGAAGCCGATCACGCCGGCCTTGGCCGCCGAGTAGGTGACCGAGCCCTGCGAGCCGACCCGCCCGGCCTCGGACGCGACGTTGACGATCGAGCCGCTGCCGCGGCGCTGCATCGCGTCGAGCGCCGCGTGCGTCACCGCGATGGTCCCGCGCAGGTTGACGCCGAGGACGAAGTCCCACAGCTCCTCGTCCGTGTGCACGAAGAACGCGAAGCGATCGGTGCCGGCGTTGTTGACCAGCACGTCGAGCGGCCCGAGCGCCTCCACGGCCGCGGCGACGCCCTCGCGGGCCGACGCGGCTTCGGTGACGTCCATCCGCACGGCGAGGCCGTCGACCTCGCCCGCCACGTCCCGCGCGCCCGCCTCGTCGATGTCGGCGACCGCGACCCGCGCGCCCTCGGCGGCCAGCCGCCGGACCGTGGCCGCCCCGATCCCCGACGCGCCGCCGGTGACCAGCGCGATCCGTCCTTCGAGCCGCATACGGCCTGAGCGTATAGCCTGCCGCGCCCATGGTTGTCCTGCTCGCCGGTGGCACCGGCGGGGCCAAGCTCGCCCGCGGGCTGCTCGACGAGACCGAGGCGCTCACGGTGATCGCCAACACCGGCGACGACGTCGAGGCCTACGGCGCGTACGTCTCGCCCGACCCCGACCTCGTCACCTTCTGGCTCGCCGACCGGATCGACGAGCGCGGCTGGGGCCTGGAGGACGACACCTTCCACGTGATGGAGGGCCTGCGCGAGCTGGGCGACGACGTGTGGTTCAACCTCGGCGACCGCGACCTCGCGCTCTGCCTGCGCCGCGCCCGCCGCCTCGCCGAGGGCGCGCGTCTCACGGAGGCGATCGACGAGGCCCGCGAGGCGCTCGGCGTCCGCGCGCGCGTGCTCCCCATGTGCGACGAGCCGGTCCGCACCCACGTCAAGGCCCGCGGCGCGTGGCACGGCTTCCAGGACTTCATGATCCGCGAGCGCGGCGCGGGCCCGGTCGAGGGCGTCGAGCTGCGCGGCATCGAAGACGCGAGGCCGACGCCCGAGGTGCTCGACGCGATCGCGGGCGCGACGGCGATCGTCATCGGCCCCTCGAACCCGGTGATCTCGATCGGCCCGATCCTCGCCGTCCCCGGCCTGCGCGAGGCGCTCCTCGCGGCCGGCGCCCCGATCGTCGCGGTCTCGCCGCTCGTGCGCGGCCAGGTGCTCAAGGGACCGACCGACGCGTTCCTGACCTGGGCCGGCCATCCGCTCAGCTCCGAGGGCGTCGTCGCCCACTACGACGGCCTGCTCGACGGCCTCGTGGCCGACGAGCGGGCCGACATCCCCACGCTGGAGACCGACGTCGAGATGGGCGACCCCGCCTCCCGCGGGCGCGTCGCCCGCGAGACCCTCGCGCTCGCGCGCGGGCTGGCCGGTTAGGATCGGAGCGTGCGGACCGTCGCCGTGCTGCCAGTGAAGTCGTTCTCCCGTGCCAAGCGCCGGCTCGGCGACGCGATCGGCGGCGAAGAGCGCCAGGAGCTGGCCGCCGCCATGGTGTCCGACGTGCTCGCCGCGCTGGAGTCCCTGGTGGACGAGGTGATCGTCGTGACCGCCGAGCCGCTGGCCGCGCGCCGGGCCGAGGAGTCCGGCGCCGCTGTGGTGCACGACCCGGAGGAGGCGGGCCAGTCGGCGGCCGCCGCCAGGGGCATCGACGCCGCGCTCGCCGGCGGGGCCGACCGCGTCCTGCTCGTCCCCGGCGACTGCCCGGCGGCCGACCCGCGGGAGCTGGAGGGCCTGCTCGCCCTCGAGGGAGAGCCGCCGCACGTGGTGATCGTGCCCGACCGCCACGGCACCGGCACCAACGCGCTGCTGCTCGCGCCGCCGACGGCCGTGCCGCCGTCGTTCGGCGCCGGCTCGCTGGCCCGCCACGCCGCGCTCGCCCGCGCCGCCGGCGCCGCCATCCGCGTGCGCGAGCTGCCGTCGCTGGGCCTCGACGTCGACACGCCCGCGGACCTCACGGCCCTGCGCGCGGCTCTGGCGCTGCGGCCCGAGGGCGCGTCGCGCACGCGGACGGTGCTGGACCGGCTCGTGCACGCCGCGGCGTGATCGAGCTCACCGCGCTGCCCGGCCTGCCGGAGGTCCGGCCGGGCGACGACCTCGCCGCGCTGCTGCACGCCGCCGCCGGGCGGATCGGCGGCCTGGGGCCGACCGACGTGCTCGCGGTGGCCCACAAGGTCGTCTCAAAGGCCGAGGGGCGGGTCGTCGCGCTCGCGAGCGTCGAGCCGGGCCCGCGGGCGCTCGAGCTGGCGGCCGAGCACGGCAAGGACCCGCGCTCGCTCCAGGTGGTGCTCGACGAGTCCGAGGAGCTCCTCCGTGCCGACCGCGGGCGGCTGATCTCCCGCACCCGCCACGGCTTCGTCTGCGCCAACGCCGGCGTGGACGCGTCCAACGCCGGAGCGGCGGACACGCTCGTGCTGCTGCCGGACGACCCCGACGCGTCGGCGCGCGCGCTGCGCGCCCGCCTCGGCTGCGCGGTCGTGATCAGCGACTCGTTCGGCCGCGCATGGCGCCAGGGCCAGTGCGAGGTGGCGATCGGCTGCGCCGGGCTCGCGCCCGCCGCGGACTGGCGCGGGCGGCACGACACCGACGGCCGCGAGCTGGCGGCGACGGTGATCGCCGTCGCCGACGAGGCGGCGGCGGCCGCCGACCTCGTCCGCGGCAAGGACACTCGCGAGCCCGCGGTTCGCATCCGCGGGCTCTCCCCTCATGTCATCCCCCAGGACGGCCCTGGAGCGGCGGCGCTGGTCCGCGCGCTCGAGGACGACCTGTTCCGCTAGCTACGCCGCGCGCTTGGCGGCCAGCCGCGCGTCGAACCGGTCGCGAGCCTCCTCGACCCGCTTGCCGTGCGTGAGCGACCACGACCCGAGCGCCTTCAGCGGCGGCGCCATGGTCGCGCCGAGCGGCGTCAGCGCGTACTCGACGCGCGGCGGCACCTCGGCGTGCACGCGGCGGGCGACGACGCCGTCGCGCTCCATGCTGCGGAGCGTCTGCGTCAGCACCTTCTCTGAGATCGGCTGGAGATCCTCCAGGAGCTCGTGGTAGCGGCGTGTGCCGTCCCCGAGCGCCAGCAGGATGTCGACCGACCACTTCGAGCTCAGCAGCGAGATCGACTCGCGGATCAATCGTGCGGAGCGCGTGCGCTCCGCGACCCGGCGCTCGTAGGCTCCGGGCATCTGGGTGATCGTGTTGGCGGCCATCAGCCTCCTCTCCTTGGCGCTCAAGCCTGAGCGCCCTTCATCTGCGTGGTGACGGCCCGCAGGGCGCGTGAGACGCGCAGCCGCGCGGCGTTCTGGGTGCAACCCAGACGTCCGGCGACCGCCTCGTACGAGAGCTGGTGGACGATGCGCAGCTCCAGGGCGCGCCGCTGGTCGGCGGGCAGGGCCCGCACGGCGCGCCGGAGCAGCGGGGCCAATGCGCCGGCCTCGCTCCGATCGTCCACCCGCTCGTAGTCCTCACACTCGGCGTGGCTCGGCTGGAGACCCAGCCGCTCGCGCGCCGCGGACTCGATGCGGTTGTGCTTGTGGTACTGGCGCAGCAGGTTTCGGGCGATGCCGAAGAGCCACGGAGCACCATTTCCGTCGGCGAGGTCTCGGAACCGGCGTGACGCATGCCAGGCCTGCGCGAATGTCTCCGCGGTCAGGTCGAGGCTGGCGGGCTCGGAACCGGTATGGCGCATGAACCACGAGCTGATCCAGACCGCATAGCGGTCGTAGAACTCGCGGAACGCCTCCGGGTCCTGCTTGGCTGCCTTCAGCAGCTGGGCGTCGGTATTCCTACTGGTCACGCGGTGCGTCGCCTCTCCAGACGGTTCGCTGGCACCATCATGTACTTGGAAGTCTTAAGCGCGTGCGAAGACGCCGTTAGGCGAGCGCATGCTCGTCGGCGACCTCGAGCTCCGGATGCTCGTGTCCGCGCTCGGTCTGGACGGCGCGCTCCAGTCGTGCTAGTGCCGCGCGGCCGTCGAGCTCCAGCGTCCCGATCTGGTTGTCGAAGCGCGGATCGCCGTCCTGGAAGCGCCAGCGGACCGGCGGCGCGGGAACGCCGGCGGAGCGCGCCAGCAGGCGCCCGAACGCGGTGCCGGCACGGCTGAAGCCGGCCATGACCGCGCGCTTCTCGTTCGTGCTCAGCGGGTTGCGAAAGGGCGAGCAGGTGGCCTGCCAGACGTGTGACGTCACGCCGCTCCCTCGCGGGAAGCCGATCTCCGCGAGGTAGGCGTGGTGCACGTCGCCGGAGAGCACGACGATCGATGCCGGCGCGTGCCCGCGCCCGCCGGCGCCGACCTCGCGCAGCAGCTGGACCATCGCCTCGAAGGAGTCGCGGAAGGCGGCCCAGTGCTCGAGGTCGGCCCCCTGGCGGATCTTCTCCCCGACACGCGACGCGAGCTTGCCCCACGCCCCGTCGCAGACCGCCTCGTTCCACGCCTCGAGGTAGTGCAGGCCGGGCGCCATGATCAGCGGCAGCGAGGTGCCGATCAGCAGGTGGTCGAAGCCGCCGGTCGCGTGCTCGGTGATCCACCGCCACTCGTCGCCGTCGACCATGCTGCGCCGGCCCGGGGTGAGCACGCGCCCGGCGCGCGAGTCGATCATCACGATCCGCGTGTTGCCGACGTCGCGGCAGTAGCTCCAGCGCGCGCCCTCGACCTCGCGGTCCCACGTGTAGGCGGCGGCGGCCAGCGGCGCGGCGCCCAGCTCGCGGGTGCGCTGGTACACGGGATCGTCCTCGAGCGTGTCCGGGTTCAGGTTGCCCCAGTGCTGGTAGAGCGCGTACGCCATGAACGCGCCCACCACGCGCTTGTCCCACCAGTCGGTCGCGCGCATCTCCTCGAGCCAGTCGAGCGACGTGTTCCAGTCGTCGATGACGTCGTGGTCGTCGAAGATCATCGCCGAGGGCACGGTCGAGAGCAGCCAGCGGATCGTCGGATCCGACCACGCCTCGCGGTAGAGGTGCGTGTACTCCTCGAAGTCGGCGATCGTCTCGCCCGGCGGCACGCTCGTGTCGCGCCGTGAGCGGAGGAACTCCAGCGTGTCGGGCGAGACCTCGTCCGCGTACACCTGGTCGCCGAGCAGGAGCACCGTGTGGGGCCACTCGTCCGTGTCCGACCGCGCCATCCGCAGGGCGATCGCCCGCAGCGCGTCGACCTCGCGGCCGTCGTCGTGGTCGTCCGGCGAGTCCGTGTAGGGCGGCTCGTGCGGGTACGCGGTGCGGCAGGAGCCGAACACGATCCGCGCGGCGCCGCTCTTCGAGTGCGTGCGCAGCGCGCTGGGCGGGAACGAGCTGTCCGGCTCCGGCCAGACCAGCTCGCCGTCGAGCGCCACCTCGTACGGCGTGGCGGCGTCCTCGGGCAGGCCGCCGACCCGCACGATCGCGTAGTGGTGGCCCTGGACCTCGAACGTCCGCTGCCGCACCGGCGCGACGCCTACGGCGCGGACCTCGACCTCGCAGGCGGCGTCGGCCTCCACCCAGACGGTGGCCTCGTCGGTGCCGGCCCAGCGGTTCATGGGCCCGAGGACGAGGCCCGCCATCAGACCGCGGCGACGAGCTCGTAGCGCCGGCGGATCCCGTACAGGGTGCTCCGCTCCGCGGCGGGCCGGCCCGCCTCGTGTGCCGCGCCGACGAGATCGTCAGGGTCGAGCTTGACGCCGTGGTACGAGCCGGCCATGCGGGAGATCGACTCCTCCATCAGCGTGCCGCCGAGGTCGTTGACGCCCCAGCGCAGCGCCTCGGTGGCGGCGTCGAGGCCCATCTTGACCCAGCTCGCCTGCAGGTTGGTGATCGTGCGCCCGAGCGCGAGCCGGAAGACCGCCGTGTGCTTGAGGTTCTCCTCGCGGCTGATCTCCTCGATCCCGTGCGTGCGCCCGAGCTGGGTGTGGAACGGGATGAAGGAGAGCGGCACGAACTCGGTGAAGCCGCCGGTCCGCTCCTGCAGCGTGCGGACCACGCGCATGTGCTCGGCCAGCTCCTGCGGGGTCTCGATGTGGCCGAACATCACCGTCACCGTCGAGCGCAGCCCCACGCCGTGGGCGGCCTCGATGATCTCCACCCAGCGCCCGGCGGGCAGCTTGTTGGGGCTGATGCGCGAGCGCACGCCGTCGTCGAGCACCTCGGCGGCGGTGCCGGGGACCGAGTCCAGCCCGGCCTCGGCGAGGCGCGTGAGGACCTCGGCCGGCGGCAGGCCCTCGACGTCGCACATGTGCGCGATCTCCATCGGGCTGTACGCGTGCATGTGGATCTGCGGGGCGGTCTCCTTGGCCAGCCGCAGCCAGCCGAGGTAGTCCTCCAGCCCCCAGTCGGGATGGATGCCCGACTGCATGCAGATCTCGGTCGCGCCGAACGCCACCGCGTCGTGCACGCGGCTGACGAACTCCTCGCGGTCGTGCTCGTAGGCGTCGGGCGAGCGGCGGCCGACGCCGAAGCCGCAGAACGCGCACCCGACCACGCAGACGTTGGAGACGTTGATGTTGCGGTTGACGACGAACGTGACGAGGTCGCCCGCCAGCTCGGCGCGCAGGTCGTCGGCCGCCTGGCGCATGTCCTCGATCACCTCGGGGCGGCTCTCGGCGAACATCGCGGCGAGCTCGTCGGGCGCCAGAGCGAAGCCGTCCCGGGCGCGGGCGATGGTGCCGGGTGCGGTGGCCGCCGTGCCGCGCCGCGGGATGAACGCCCGGTAGCGGTCGCGGACGACCTCGAGCACGCGCGGCGCGAGCCACTCCTCGTCGATGTACTTCCCGTACACGCAGAGCCGCTCGGCCAGCGCCACGCCGTCCTCGGCCAGCCGCTTGCGGACCTGGGCCGGCGAGGGGAACGGGTGCTCGGGCGAGATGTGGTCGCCGTTGGCCGACAGGCCGCCGAGGTCGGTGGCGCCCGCGGCCACGAGCTCCGGCCACCAGTCGCTCAGGTTCGGCGGCACCTGGATGCCGACGCCGGGGAGCAGCCGCTTCGCCTCGGCGATCAGCCGCTTGAGATCCTCGATGCTCACCGGCGTGGCCCACTTGGGCGCGCCGTGGACCGGCCCGTCGTGCAGGCCGGTGCGCCAGAACCCCTCCGCCGCCTCGGTGGCGATGTCGGCCGGCTCCTCGCCGTAGTAGCGCCGGTGCGGGACGAAGTTCTGCAGGATCACCTCCTGGAGGTGATCGAACCCGGCGAGCGCCTCCAGCGAGGCGATCCGGTCCTCCTCCGACTCGCCGATCCCGACGAGGATCCCGCTGGTGAACGGGATCCGCAGCTCCTGCGCGTCCCGGATCGTCCGCAGCCGCAGGTCCGGGTGCTTCGTCGGCGACCCCTGGTGGGCGACGAGGTCGGGATTGACCGACTCGAGCATCAGGCCCTGCGAGGCGGTCACCTCGCGCAGGCGGGCGAGGTCGTCGCGGCCGAGGACGCCGAGGTTGGTGTGCGGGAGCACGCCGCGCTCCAGCGCCCGCTCGCAGGCCCAGACGACGTACGCCGTGAAGTCCTCGAAGCCGAGCTCGGCGAGCTTCGCGCGCACGCCGGGATGGTGGTCGGGCGCCTCGCCGGTGAGCACGAGCAGCTCCTTCACGCGGCGGCGCGCGGCGCCGTCGATCAGCCGCTCGACCTCGTCGGGCTCGTGCAGGTGCGTCTGGTGCGTCGCGAACGCGCAGTACTTGCAGTGGCACCGGCACGTGCGCGAGAGCGAGAGCGTCAGGTTGCGTGAGAACGTGACCCGGCGGCGCGTCATGCCGCCGGGACGATACCGGGGCCGCCATCATGTCCGCCCGTGCCGCGCCCCAAGGCCCTCCTGCTGCTGGCGCTGCTCCTGCTGGCCGGCTGCGGTGGCACGAGCGGCTCCGACCGCCCCGACCAGGCGGCGACGCTCCTCCTCGACTTCACGCCGAACGGCGTCCACGCGGGGATCTACCTCGCCCTCTCGCGCGAGTACGACGACGCCGAGGGCGTGATGCTCGAGGTCCAGGCGCCCGGCGCGTCGACCGACGCGCTGCGCCAGCTCCAGGGCGGCCGGGCCGACATGGCGATCCTCGACATCCACGATCTCGGGATCGCCCGCGCAGGAGGGCGCCGACCTCGTCGGCGTCATGGCGGTCGTGCAGCGGCCGCTGGCCTCCGTGCTCGCCCAGCCCGCCGTCCGGCGCCCGCGCGACCTGGAGGGCGGGCGCGTCGGGGTGACCGGCCTGCCGTCCGACGTCGCGGTCCTGCGCTCGGTGGTCGAGGGCGACGGCGGCGACCCCGACGCGGTGCGCACACCACGATCGGCTTCGAGGCCGTCCGCACGCTGCTCGCGGGCCGGGTCGACGGCGCGACGGCGTTCTGGAACGTCGAGGGCGTCGCGCTGAAGGAGCGCCGGCCGGACATGCGCGAGTTCCGCGTCGACGACTTCGGCGCGCCCGCCTACCCCGAGCTCGTGCTGACCGTCACGCGGCGCACCCTGGAGGAGAAGCGGCCGGTGGTCGAGGCCACGATCCGGGCGCTGCAGCGCGGCTACTCCCAGGCGCAGGTCGACCCCGAGAGCGCCGTGACCGCGCTGGTCGACGCCGATTCGGGGCTCGACCGCGAGGCCGCGACGGCGCAGCTCGACGCCGTGGCGCCGTCGTTCACCGCCGGCGCCCGCGGCTACGGGCAGCTGCGCGAGGACGTCCTGCAGGAGTGGGCGGACTGGGATGTCGAGTTCGGCATCCTCGACGAGCGGCCCGTCGTGGAAGAGGCCTTCGACCTCTCGCTGGTCAGGCCCTTCAGGAACCCCTGAGGCCCGCTTCGATCCCGTCGAGCAGGGTCTCGAGGCCGCGCTCGAAGCGGCCGGCGTCCGTCGACATCTCCCCCACCTTGGCGAAGGCGCCGCGCACGTCGTCGCCGGCCCAGGCCGCCAGGACCGGGAACTCGCCGCTCCCGAGCTGCGAATCCAGATAGGCGATCAGCCCCTCGAGCCGCTCCTGCCACTCGTCGGCGCCCTGCTGCGCGCCGGTCGCGCGTGCGCGCATCGCGTGGCCGAAGACGTAGTCGTCGACGAGCCCGACGAGCTCGAACATCCCGGCGAAGTCGAGGCCCGTGCGGGCCGCGACCTGGAGCGACTGCTCGACGTGGCGCAGCGCGTTCGGACCGCCGCCCCCGTCGTCGTCGGGCGCGTCGAAGATCCACGGGTGGCGCTGGAACGCGCCGTAGGACCGGCGGGCGATCTGCGCCATGCCCTCGCGCCAGCCCTCGGCCAGCTCGTCCTCGGGCACGAGCACCTCGCCCATGATCGCGTCGTCCATCAGCGCGGTCAGCTCGTCCTTGTTGCGGACGTAGTGGTAGAGGGTCATCGTGCCCGCGCCCAGCGCGGCCGCGACCCGGCGCATGGTCACCGCCTCGTAGCCCTCCTCGTCGGCGATCCGCAGCGCCGCCTCGGCGATCCGCTCGCGCGAGTGCGCGGGCTTCCGCCCGCCCGGCTCGGGCCGCGACCAGATCGGGAGCGGCTCCCTCGCGGTTGACATTCGTACACCGTACCACTAGACTGGTCGTATGTTGTACGAAACTCACGTACGGAATACGAACAGCGGGATCGTGACCGAGGGTCTCGGCAAGCGCTACGGCGACCTGTGGGCGCTGCGCGACCTCGACCTCGACGTCCCCGCCGGAACCGTCCTCGGCCTGCTCGGCCACAACGGCGCCGGCAAGACCACCGCCGTCCGCATCCTCACCACGCTCGCCCTCCCCACGACGGGCAGCGCCCGGGTGGCGGGCTTCGACGTCGTCGCCGACGCGCCCGAGGTCCGCGCCCGCATGGGCCTCGCCGCCCAGGCCGCGACCGTCGACGGCCTCCTGACCGCCCGCAAGAACCTCGAGCTGGTCGGCCGCCTCTACCACCTGCCGCGGGCGGACGCCCGCCGCCGCGCGGAGGAGCTGCTCGAGCGGCTCGACCTCGCCGACGCCGCCGACCGGCTCGTCAAGACGTTCTCCGGCGGCATGCGCCGCAGGCTCGACCTCGCGGCCACGCTCGTCGCCGCGCCGCCCGTCCTGTTCCTCGACGAGCCGACGACGGGCCTCGACCCGCAGAGCCGCAACGAGCTCTGGGAGCTGCTGCGCGAGCTCGTCCGCGACGGCGCCACGGTGCTGCTGACCACGCAGTACCTCGAAGAGGCCGACCGGCTCGCCGACGACATCGTCGTGCTCGACCACGGCCGCGTCGTCGCGTCCGGCTCGCCGGGCGAGCTCAAGGCGCGGATCGGCGGCGAGCGGCTCGACATCGCGGTCGCCGCCGAGGGGGACCTCTTCGCCGCCGAGGCGGCGCTGGCCCCGTTCGCCGACGGGCCGTCCTCGTCCGACGGGCTCGTCGTCACCGTGCCGGTCGCGGCCGGCACGCCGCTCCTCGACGTCGTCCGCGCGCTCGACGCCGCCGACGTGGCCGCGACCGACGTCCACCGTCGCGAGGCCACGCTCGACGACGTCTTCCTGACCCTGACCACCGACCGACCGAAGGTCGCCGCCTGATGTCCTCGCTCGCTCTCCGCTCCCGCTGGCTGGTCTCCGACAGCCTGGTGCTCGCGCGCCGCAACCTCGAGCACGTCCGACAGATCCCCGAGAAGCTGCTCGACGTCACGCTCCAGCCGATCATGTTCGTGCTGCTGTTCGCCTTCGTGTTCGGCGGCGTGATCGCCGTCCCGGGCGGCGACTACACCGCGTACCTGATCGGCGGGATCCTCGTGCAGTCGCTCGCGTTCGGGATGATGGGCCCCGGCGTCTCGATCGCCACCGACCTCGGCGAAGGCATGGTCGACCGCGTGCGCTCCCTCCCCACCTCGCGGTCGGCGTACCTGATCGGCCACTTCCTGGCCGAGTTCGGCGCCGCCCTGGTCGCCATCGCGATCCTCACGGTCACCGGCCTCGCCGTCGGCTGGAGCATCGACGCCGGCGCGGCGGACGCCATCGCCGGGTTCGCGCTCCTGGCCCTCTTCGCCGCGGCGATGATCTGGCTCGGCACGCTCATCGGGGTGATCGCGCGCAGCCCCGACGCGGTCCAGGGCATCGCGTTCATGACCGTGTTCCCGCTGACGTTCCTGTCGAACGCGTTCGTCCCGGCCGACGGCCTCCCGGACGGGTTGCAGCAGATCGCCGAGTGGAACCCGATCAGCGCGGTCGTCGCCGCGGTGCGCACGCTGTTCGGGAACCCGACCGCGGTGCCGGCCGACGCGCCGTGGCCGCTCGTGCACCCCGTCGTCGCGGCCGTGCTGTGGTCGGTGGCCTTCCTGGCGATCGCCGCGCCGCTCTGCGTCTCGCGGTTCAAGCACCGCACGACGGGCTGACCGGCCGCGCGGCATGCTGATCGCGTGCTGCGCTGGGCGATACCGCTGGCTCTCGTCGCCGTCCTCGGGGCACTGCTCCTGCGGGGCGGCGACGACGAGCAGCCCGCTCCGCAGCGCGAGCGGCCGGCCCCGACGGGGCTCGGCGCGCACCTGCAGGCGCTGCAGCGGATCGCCGACGACCACGGCGGCGCCCGCGCCGCCGGATCCCCGGGCGACGAGGCCACCGCCGACTACATCGAGGGGCGGCTCCGGGCCGCCGGCTACCGGGTCGCGCGACGGCGGTTCGAGGTGCCGTACTACCGCGAGACGGCGCCCCCGCGGGTGGCGGTCGGCGGGCGCGAGGTGACCGCGCGGACGCTCCAGTTCTCCCCGGGCGGCGCCGCGGCCGGGCGCCTGCGCGCCGTCGGACTGGGCTGCACGCCGGGCGACTTCCGCGCGCTGCGGCCGGGCGAGATCGCGCTCATCCGGCGCGGAACGTGCTTCTTCCGCGTCAAGGCGCGCAACGCCCAGCGGGCCGGCGCGGCGGCCGCGCTCATCACCGACGACCGGCCCGTGGCGGGCTCGCTCCAGCGCCCGGGCCTGCGGATCCCGGTGGCGGCGACCGGCTCCCTGGAGGCCGGCCGGCGGGCGCGCGTGACCGTGCGCGCCGTGTCGGAGACGCGCACGACCGCGAACGTGATCGGCGAGACCGGCCCGGCCGGCCGCGGGCTGCCGCTGCGCTTCGGCTTCTGGGGCGCCGAGGAGATCGGCCTCGTCGGCTCGCGCCGGTACGTCGCCGGCCTCGACGACGAGGAGCGGCGCCGCATCGCCGCCTACGTGAACCTCGACATGGTCGGCACGCCGGACGCGTCACCGGAGGTCTACGACGGCGCCCCGCGGATCGATGACGCCCTGCGCCGCCACCTGCCGCGCGGGACCGGCGAGGTCCGCCTCGGCGGCAACTCCGACCACGCGCCGTTCGAGCGCGCGGGCATCCCGATCGGCGGCATCTTCACCGGGCTCGACGACTGCTACCACGAGCGCTGCGACACGCTGCGCAACGTCGACCTCGACGTCCTGCGCACCTCCACGCGCGCCGCCGAAGCGGCCCTGGCCGAGCTCGCCGGCTGACATCCTGGGCGGCGACGCCGACGACCAACAGCCTCGAGCCCGACCTCGAGCGCGCGCGGGAGGTCGCCGAGCGCGGGCTGATCCTCCGCACGACGGTCGGCTCGGTGGTGCACGGGCTGTCGAACCCGGGGACCGACGACCGCGACGAGATGGGCATCTGCGTCGAGCCGCCCGAGTACCTGCTCGGCCTGCGGCGGTTCGAGCACTACGTGCTCCGCACGCAGCCTGAGGGCGCCCCGAGCGGCCCTGGCGATCTCGACCTCACGGTGTACGGCCTGCGCAAGTGGTGTCACCTCGCGCTCAACCGCAGCCCGACCGTGCTGCTGCCGCTCTTCGTTCCGGACGAGCACGTCGTCGAGCGGACCGACCTCGGCCGCGAGCTGCAGGCGCTCGCCCCGGCGTTCGTCTCGCGCGCCGCCGGGCGCGCCTTCCTCGGCTACCTCGACGCGCAGCGGCGCGGACTGACCGGCGAGCGGCACGCCACACGGACGCGCGAGCTGTCGAGCCGCCATGGCTACGACACCAAGTACGCGATGCACGCGCTGCGTATCGCCCATCAGGGCCACGAGCTGATGACGTCCGGCCGGATCACGCTGCCCGTGGGCGAGCCCGACCGCGCGGCGCTGCGCGCCGTGCGCGCCGGCGAGGTGCCGCTCGACGAGGTGCTCCGGCGGCTCGACGACGCCGCGGCGCGGCTGGAGCGGGCCACGGACGACGAGCGCCTGCCGGAGCGGTCGGACGCCGCAGCGGTCGACGCGTTCCTGGTCGGCGCCTACCGCCGGTCCTGGGACGGCGCCCAGGTGTAGGCCCCGAGCAGGTTGTTCGCCCGGGCCGCCTGAACGTCAACCCCGGCTGGGTGGGAGAGCGGCGAGGTCGGCGTCGCCGGAAATCCGTGGCGCATTCTGCTCGCATAGCGCACAGAACTCGCCACGCATCGCCGGAGGACCGCCGGCACGGCCGGCTCCCTCGCCTCCCTACCCAGCCGCAGTTCGCCCCGCGCCACCCACCGCACGACGGAACAACCTGCTCGCGTCTTACACCTAGGCGACCTGCCAGGTGTCGCCGGCCAGGAGCAGCTCGTCGAGCGCTCCCGGGCCGAGCGACTCGCGCGCCGCGGCCAGCCTGCGCGAGACGTCGCTGATGCCCACCGGGCGCTCGACCGCGCGGAAGACGCCGATCGGCGTCGGCTCGTTGGGCGAGTCGGCCAGACGGGCGAGGGCGAACGCGAGCGTCGGGTCGTCGCGGTGGGCGTCGTGGACCACGAGGTCGTCGCGGTCGCCCGCGACGATCGTCAGCGACCCGTCCTCGGCGCGCGCGACGCCGTGCTCGAGGTCGGGGCCGAAGCGGATCGGCTCGCCGTGCACGAGCGGGATGCGGTTGAAGACGGCGCGGTCCTTCTCGGTCAGCGCGAAGAACGCGCCGTCGTTGAACACCGGGCAGTTCTGGTAGATCTCGACGAAGGCGGAGCCCTTGTGCTCGGCGGCGGCGCGCAGCACGTCGGTCATGTGGTGCCGGTCGCGGTCGACGGTGCGGGCGGCGAACGTGGCGCCCGCGCCGAGCACGAGCGAGAGCGGGTTGAACGGCTCGTCCTGCGCGCCGAACGGCGTCGACTTCGTGACCTTGCCGAGCTCCGAGGTCGGCGACGCCTGCCCCTTGGTGAGCCCGTAGATCTGGTTGTTGAACATGAGGATCTTCACCGGCACGTTGCGGCGCAGCGCGTGGATCAGGTGGTTGCCGCCGATCGACAGCGCGTCGCCGTCGCCGGTCACGATCCAGACGCTCAGGTCGTCGCGCGCGGCGGCCAGGCCGGTGGCGAGGGCCGGCGCGCGGCCGTGGATGCCGTGCATCCCGTACGTGTCCATGTAGTACGCGAAGCGCCCCGCGCAGCCGATGCCGGACACGAACACGACGCGGTGCGGCGGGATCCCCAGCTCGGGCATCAGGCCCTGCACGGCGGCGAGCACGGCGTAGTCGCCGCAGCCCGGGCACCAGCGCGTCTCCTGGTCGGAGGCGAAGTCCTTCTTGGTCAGCGCCTCGGTCACAGGCGCTCCAGGATGGCCCGCTCGAGCTCGGCCGCGAACAGCGGCTTGCCCTCGAGCTTGCAGTGGCTCTCGACGCCGACCAGGTACTGCGCGCGCAGGAGCTGCGCGAGCTGGCCGGTGTTCATCTCCGGCACCAGGACGCGCTCGTAGCGGTGCAGGATCTCGCCGAGGTTGGTCGGCAGCGGATGGACGTGGTGCAGGTGCGCGATCGCCACCGAGTGCCCGTTGGCGCGCACGCGGCGGGCGGCGGCGCGGATGGCGCCGCGGCTCGAGCCCCAGCCCAGCACGAGCAGGTCGGCGTCCGGGTCGGCGTCGACCTCGAGGGGTGGGAGGTCGGCGGCGATGCCGGCGATCTTGTCGGCCCGGATCCGCGTCATCCGCGCGTGGTTGACGCCGTCGTAGGAGATGTCGCCGCTGCCGTCCGCCTTCTCCAGGCCGCCGATGCGGTGGGCCAGGCCGGGCGTGCCGGGGATCGCCCACGGCCGCGCGCCCCTCTCATCGCGCGAGTAGGGCTCGAACGGCTCGTCGCCGGCCTCGGCGAACGCCGGGTCGATCGGCTCCAGCAGGTCCGGATCGGGGATCTTCCACGGCTCGCTCGAGTTGGCCAGGAAGAGGTCGGTGAGCAGGATCACGGGCGTCCGATAGCGGACCGCGATGCGGGCGGCCTCGTACGCGGCCTCGAAGCACTGGCCGGGCGTGGAGGCGGCGATGACGGGCAGCGGCGACTCGCCGTGGCGGCCGTGGATGGCCATCAGCAGGTCCGACTGCTCGGTCTTGGTCGGCATGCCCGTCGACGGGCCGGCGCGCTGGACGTCGATCACGATCATCGGCAGCTCGAGCATCACGGCGAGGCCGATCGTCTCGGCTTTGAGGTCCATCCCCGGGCCGCTCGTGGCGGTGACGCCGAGCGCCCCGCCGAACGCCGCGCCGAGCGCCATGCCTGCGGCGGCGATCTCGTCCTCCGCCTGCATCGTGCGCACGCCGAGGTTCTGGTGGCGCGCCAGCTCGTGCAGCAGCTCGGACGCCGGGGTGATCGGGTAGCTCGCGAGCACCAGGTGCAGGCCCGACTTCACGCTCGCCGCCATCAGGCCGAGCGCGGTGGCCGTGGTGCCGTTGATGTTGCGGTAGGTGCCGGGCGCGACGTCGGTGGCCGGGTCGACGCGGTACTGCACGTCGATGAGCTCGGAGGTCTCGCCGAAGTTCCAGCCGGCGCGGAAGGCCGAGAGGTTGGCCTCCAGCGGGCCGGGCTTGTTGACGAACTTGCGCCGCAGCCAGTCCTCGGTCGGCTCCGTCGGGCGGTCGTAGAGCCAGGACACGACGCCGAGCGCGAAGAGGTTCTTGGCCCGCCCCGCGTCACGCGTCGAGACGCTCTCGATCGCCTCGACCGCGGCGGCGGTGAGCGACGTCATCGGGATGCGGATCAGGTGGTAGCCGTCGAGCGATCCGTCCTCGAGCGGGTTGCTCTCGTAGCCGGCCTTCTGCAGGTTGCGCTTGCTGAACGCGTCCTCGTTGGCGATCACCGTGCCGGCGCGGGCGAGGCCGCCGAGCTCGCTCTTGAGCGCGGCGGGGTTCATGGCCACCAGCACGTCCGGCTCGTCGCCCGGGGTGAGGATGTCCGCGTCGGCGAAGTGGATCTGGAACGCGGACACGCCGGCGAGCGTGCCGGCGGGAGCGCGGATCTCGGCGGGGAAGCTCGGGAGCGTGGCGAAGTCGTTGCCGTGCTCGGCCGTGGCCTCCGTGAAGCGGCTGCCGGCGAGCTGCATCCCGTCACCCGAGTCGCCTGCGAAGCGCACGATCACGCGCTTGCGGAACTTGATCGGACTTCGGGTTATGGCCATCGCCGTTTCGTAGTCTGACACTACGAAAGGACGGTGCGTCAAGAAACGGACCGAGGTCCGTCGCTCACTGCGAGTTGCGCCTGCGGAACTCCTGCCGGAACGACTCCGGGCGGCCCCAGTCCTGGATCGTCTCGACCCGGCCGCTGCGCACCTCGCGCAGGACGAGCTCCCCGGCGATGCCGGCGTCGTCGAGCAGCTTCAGGGTGCCGTGCACGGCGGGCGCGGCGGCGGCGTGGCCGAAGCGGTGCGCCACCAGGAGGCGGAAGTGCCAGTCGTGCATCGAGTACGGCTGCGCGTTGCACGTCACGAGCAGCGTGGCCGCCTCGATGTAGCGCTCCTCCTGGACCCGCAGGTCGAGCTCCATGTCGCTCCAGTCGGACGGCAGGGAGTCGCGGATCTCGTCGAAGGTCTCGGCAAGCGGCATGATTCGCGGGGAAGGCTACATGGCCGGCTCGCCCTTTCCCGTCGATCCCGACGACCCGCTCGCCCCGGCGCGCGGGCAGAGCCTCGACGGGCTGCTGCGGCTGCTCGAGCGCCTCGACGGCGCCGAGGAGGCCGAGGTCGTGCGCTCCGCGCTGGGCGCCGGAGTGCCGCGCGAGCGGGTGCTCGACGAGCTGCAGCACGAGGTCGAGCGCCGGCTAGCCCGGGTCCGCGAGGAGTAGCGCGCCGATCAGCCCGGCGTCCTCGCCGTGCACGCTGTGCTCGACGCGCGGCGCCGGTGGCGCGAACGCCGCGCGGACCGCGTCGAGCACGTCCGCGCGCGAGCCGATGCCCCCGCCGAGCACGATCAGCTCGGGGTCGAGCAGCACCTGCACGGCGCGCAGCCCGGCGGCCAGCGCGTCCTCGGCGCCCCGCCCGTACGCCTCGTGCGCCGGCGCGGGGAGCCCGGCGCCGGCGGTCACCGACTCGAGCGGGCCGAGCCCGTCGGCGCCCGCCACCGCGTCGCGCGCGGCCAGCGGCAGGTGGCCGAGCTCGCCCGCTGCGCCGTGCGCGCCGCGCAGCAGCCGGCCGCCGCTGACGATCCCCATGCCGACGCCCGTCCCGACGCCGACGAACACGAGGTCGTCGACGCCGCGGGCGCGGTGCTCGGCGAGGGCGGCGAGGTTGAGGTCGTTCTCGATCCGCACCGGCACGCCGAGCGCCTGATCGAACATCTCCCGCAGCGGCGCGCCCGCCAGCCCGGACGCGCCGGCGATCAGCCGGCCGAAGCCGTCGCCCGCCGGAACACCGGGGATCCCGATCGCGGCGCCGGACACGGCCGCCCCGCCGGACAGCGCCACGACCCGCTCCACGAGGCCCTCGACCGTCGCCGGGATCGGCTCGTCGGAACGCTCGGCGATCTCGCCGTCCGGCGTCCCGAGCGCCACGCGGAGGTTGGTGGCGCCGAGGTCCACGCCGAGCACGTACGACACGTCTCGTATCCTCGCTGAAGGATGGCCGCGATCGCAGACACCCGGGTGCTCACCGACTCGTGCGGCCTCGTCGACCGCTCCGAGCGCGGCAAGCTCGCGCTGACCGGCGCCGAGGCGAAGGCATTCCTGCACGGCCAGGTGACCAACGACATCGAGGGCCTCGAGCCGGGCCGCGGCTGCTACGCCGCGTTCCTCACCCACAAGGGCAAGATGCTCGGCGACCTGCGCGTGCTCGATGTCGGCGACGAGCTGCTGCTCGACACCGAGCGCGTCGCGCTGCAGGAGCTCTTCAACATGATCCGGCGCTTCAAGCTCGGCCGCGAGGTGGAGCTGCACAAGCGCACGCTCGAGACGGCGCTGCTCTCGCTCGTCGGGCCGGACGCGCGGCGCGTGGCCGGCGCCGAGGACCTCGTCGAGGAGCACGCCAACCGCCGCGCCGAGATCGCCGGCGTGACGGTCGTGCTCGCCGCCACCGACGTCGGCGTCGACGTCTTCGTCCCGGCGGAGTCCAAGGAGCTCGTCGCGGCCGAGCTGGGCGTGCCGGCCGTGGGCGAGGAGGCGGCCGAGGTGCTCCGCGTGGAGACCGGCCGGCCGCGCTACGGCATCGACCTCGACGAGAGCGTGATCCCGCAGGAGGCCGATCTCAACGAGCGCGCGGTCTCGTTCACCAAGGGCTGCTATGTCGGCCAGGAGACCGTCGCGCGGCTGCACTACCGCGGCAAGCCGAACCGGCATCTGCGCGGGCTGCGGCTCTCCGCGCCCGCCGCGAGCGGCGAGCCGCTGCGGCTCGGCGAGAAGCAGGTCGGGCGGATCGGGAGCGTCGCGGTCTCCCCCGTCCACGGCCGGATCGCGCTCGCGATCGTGCGCCGCGAGGCCGCCGTCGGCGACACGCTCGCCGTCGGCGAGGGCGACGTGACCGCCGAGGTGGTCGCCCTCCCCTTCGGGGGGTAGCATCCGGCCATGGCCACGAACGTCCTCGTCGTCGCCAACCTGACGGCGAGCTCGCACGATCTCCTCGAAGCGCTGAAGCACCGCGCGGAGCGGTCGCCGATCCGCATCACGCTGGTGATGCCGGCGCACGGACCAGGGCTCGGCGGCCGCGAGGCCGTGCGCGAGCGGCTCGACGAGGCGCTCGCCGGCATGCGCGCGGCCGGCCTCGAGGCGGAGGGCGCGATCGGCGACGCCGACCCGATGGAGGCGGTGGCCGAGTGCTTCGACCCGGCCAGGCACGACGAGGCGATCGTCTGCACGCTGCCGGGGCGCAGCTCCAAGTGGCTCCAGCACGACTTCCCGCACCGCGTCGCGCGCTTCACCGGCATCCCGGTCACGCACGTGGTGGCCGACGACCTCCGGCCCGCGCCGCAGGTCAGCCCGGCGCCGGCGCACGAGCGCGAACCGCTCGGCCCGCTGTCGGTGCTCGCCTGGGGCGGCCGGAAGTCCTCCACGTGAGAGCCGCGCTCACCACCCGCCTCGTGCAGCTCGCGGCCGAGCGGCTCGACGTCACCGACCCGGCGGTCCGCGACCACATGCAGAAGCTGCTCGCCGCGCAGCAGGAGGTCGAGCGCGCGCTCGCCGTGCTCGCCCAGGACCTGATCGACGCCGGCGCCGCCCCGGACCGCGTCGAGGCCGACCTCGAGGAGCGCGTGGCCGAGCTACGAGACCTGCAGGGCGCGGTCCTGGTCGCCGTCGCGAGCGCCCAGCCGCCCGACGAGCCGGCCTAGCGCGCGCTCGTCGAAGCCGCGCGAGAGCTCGAGCACCGGCGCCGTCTCGTGCGCCGCCAGCCACGCGCCCACGATGCGCGCCTCGCCGAGCTCGGACGCCGGCAGCCAGCCTCCGCCCACGGGGGCCGCGGCGAGCGCGGCCTCCGTCCGCGCGGCGAGCTCGCCGGCCTCCGGAAGCGGGCCCCAGTCGGCGACGCGGCCCGCGACGATCCAGAACGCGTCGGCCCGCCCCGGGTCCGCGGGATGCGGCGCCAGCACGAGCCGGGCTCCCGCGTGGGCGGCGCGCAGCACGCCGCCGAGCCGGCCGAGCAGCGACTCCAGGCGCTTCGAGCGGCGCCGCAGCCACGCGGCGCGCTCGAACTGCTCCGCGGCGGCCGCCGCCCGCATCTGCGCGTCCACGTGCGCGAGCAGCGCGGCGCCGCCGTCGTCCTCGAACAGCCCGAGCGCGTCGTCGAGCCGCCGGCGGTAGAGGTTCGGGTCCAGGTCGCCCAGGCACGGCGACAGGCAGCGGCCCATCTGCCCGTACGCCGACGGGTGCTGGCGCCGGGCCAGCCCTCTCCCGCAGTGGCGCAGGCCGAACAGCGAGTTGAGCTGCTCCACCAGCTCGGCCGCCGCAGCGCGGCCGCGCACCGGGCCGACGCACACGGCATGGCCGGCGGCCGGCTCGCGGGCGACCTCGAGGATCGGGAACGGGATGTCGAGCCTGCAGCGCAGGTAGACGTAGCCGTCGGCGTCCTTCTTGAGCATCGTGTTCCCGGGCGGCTTGAGCGCCTTGATCAGGCGGTTCTCGAGCACCAGCGCGCCGAGCTCTGACTCGGTCGGCTGGTAGTCGACGTGCTCGGCCTCGCCGGTCCAGGTCGAGGGCGTCGTGAAGTGCGCCCGGGCACGGGTCCGCAGGCAGACCGACTTGCCCACGTACAGCGGGCGGCCGTCGGCGTCGCGGAAGATGTAGACGCCCGGGTCCTTCGGGAGCGAGGACAGGTCGGGACGGTCGTCGCGCCCGCGGGTGCCCTTCGGCGGCCTGATCCGCGTCGGTCGCTTCGGCCGGAGCAGCAGCAGCGCCTCGCCCACCGTGCGCGCGTTCGCGCACAGCCGCGGCAGCAGCGCGCAGAGCACGCGCGCGCAGGTCTCGGCATCGGGCAGGGCGCGGTGCGAGACCGCCACCTCGATGCCGAGCGCGTCGGCCAGCGAGGCGAGCCCGCGACGGCGCTGCAGCGGCGCCATGCGGCGGGCGACGGCGACGGTGCACAGCACCGGCGGGTCGGGCCACTCGAGGTCCGCGCGCTCGAACGCCTGGCGCAGGACGCCGACGTCGAACCGCGCGTTGTGGGCCACCAGCACCCGCCCGCGGAGCTGCTCCGCCAGCTCGGGCAGGACCACCTCCGGCGGCGGCGCCTCGTCGACCATCGACTGCGTGATCCCGGTGAAGCGCTGGATGCCGCGGCCGAGCGGCTCGGACACCCCGACGAGCGAGCTCCAGCGTTCGTGCAGCTCTCCCCCGCCGACCAGCACGGCGCCCACCTCGGTCAGCTCGCAGCGCTCCTTCGCCTGCCCGTTCGTCTCCGTGTCGACGGCGAGGAACTCGGCTCCGGCGAGCGACGAGGCGAGGAGGGCTGGCTCGGGCATCGGGCAGCGTGTCTTACGCCTCGCCCCGGACGGCATGAACCGGCCCTTGCAGGCGGGCACTCGGTTACAGTCGCCCGCGTGAAGCGCGTGATGCTCCTGGCGGTCGCGACGGCCGCGTTCGCGGGCTGCGGCGAGGAGGACGCCGCCGACTACAGGAACGAGCCGCGGCCGCCCGCGCCGATCAACGTGACGGCCGCGATCAACGACGATCGCGTGCGGGTCTCGCCGCGCGCCTTCGGCTCCGGGCCGGTCGTGATCATCATCTCCAACCAGTCCGGCGTGCCGCAGCAGGTGACGTTCGAGACCGACGAGATCGGCGGCGCGAGCGGCGGCATCTCGCGCACCACGCGCGAGATCGCGGAGCGCTCGACGGCGCAGCTGAAGGTGGACCCGCCCGAGGGGACCTACTCGCTCAGCGCCAGCGCCGGCGGCATCGAGCCGGCCGCGCTCGAGGTCGGGGAGCGCCGCGAGTCGGCGCAGAACGAGCTACTCCAGCCGTAGGAGGGGCTCCCAGGTCGCCCCGCCGTCGGACGAGGTCTTGATTTCGCCGCCGGGGACCGACGCGTAGAGCGTGCCGTCGGCGTCGAAGGCCAGCTCGTTGACGGTCAGCCCGACGTTGCCGCGCTCCTCCCAGGTGGCGCCGCCGTCGGCGCTGACCTTGACCGCCCCGCCGGGGTCGGCGCGATAGAGCTCGGTGGGCTTCACCCAGGCGAGCTGCTCGCTGGCGATCGGGTCGCGCGGGCGCCACGAGCGGCCCTCGTCGCCCGACGTGAAGATGCCCTGCGCGGTGGCGACGACCATCCGCTTCGGATCCTCGGCGTCGAACTCGACGTCGAGCGGCAGCGTCGGGGGCGTCCGCGGCTCGAACGCGCGCCCGCCGTCGGTGCTGACCTGGATGTCGGTCTCCTCGACCTTCACGGCCACGACGCGGTCGCCGCGCGCCTGGAGGATGTGGAAGTCCGCGTCGCCGAAGGCGGACACGACCTCCCAGCTGTCGCCGGCATCCGAGGAGCGCACCAGGCCGATGTTCTCCGGCAGGCCGGTGCCGCTCCCCTCGGGGTGGCCCGAGCCGAGCAGGTCGCCGGCGGCGGCGTAGCGCACCACGAGGTTGCTGGAGACGGGGCCGGAGCCGTCGGGCGACGCCAGCTCGCCGGTCACGCGCTCCGCCTGCTTCGCGCCCTTCTCCGCGCGGAAGAGGCCGAGGCCGGTGCCGATCATCAGCGTGCCGTCGCCGGGGTCGACGGCGAGCGAGCCGATGAACGCGTTCGCCGCGCTGCCCGGCGGCGCGGGCGTGGCGTCGGGCGCGGCCGTGGTCGGGTTCGGCGTGGGCGTCGAGGCCGTCCCGGACGGCTCGTCCCCACCGCAGCCGGCGACCGCCAGCGTGATCAGGACGAGAAGGCGCGCCCGCACGGCGCGGAAGGATACGGCGTCAGCCGTCGAGCTCCCGCGGCACGAGCTCGATGGTGCGCTCGACGCCGTGACGGACCACGTCGAGCACGCACGGCACGTCGATCCGCTCCTCGGTCATCAGGCGCTGGAGGTCGTCGACCCCGCGGACCGGCACGCCGTCGACGCCCACGATCAGGTCCTCCGCGCGCAGTCCGGCGCCCGCCGCCGGCGATCCCTCGATCACCTCGACGACCTCGATCGCCCGGTCGCGGCCGATCGTCGCGGCCACGCGAGGCGGCAGCGGCCGCGCGCCGCCCGCGATCCCGATCCAGGAGCGGCGCACGCGGCCGTCGCGCATCAGCGCGGCGACGATCCGGCGCGTGGTGGCGTTGATCGGCACGGCGAGGCCGAGCCCGATGCCCGCGACCGCGGTGTTGATCCCGACCACGCGGCCGCGGCCGTCCACCAGCGCGCCGCCGGAGTTGCCGGGATTGAGCGCGGCGTCGGTCTGGATGACGTCGTCGATGATGCGCGTCGCCGTGCCGTTGCGGGCGGGCAGCGAGCGGCCGAGCGCCGACACCACGCCGGCGGTCACCGAGCCGGCGTAGCCGTGCGGGTTCCCGATCGCCACGACGAGCTGGCCGACCTTCAGGCCGGCCGCGTCGCCCAGCTCGGCGGGCTCCAGGCGCGCCGACGCGGCCCGCAGGACGGCGAGGTCGGAGAGCGGGTCGGCGCCGACCACGGTCGCCTCGAGGTCCGTGCCGTCGACGAACGAGGCGCGCACCGACCGCCCGCCGGCGACCACGTGCGCGCTGGTGAGCAGGAAGCCGTCGGGCGTGATCACGACGCCCGATCCGCCACCCGCCATCCCGCGCCGCCCGCGGACGCGCAGGTTGGCCACCGACGGGCCGAGCGTCTCCGCGACCCGCGTCACCACCCGCGAATAGGCGTCCAGGGCTTCCACGTCCTCCGCAACAGTCACTTGCAGAATGCTAGCGACTGTACAAGGCCCAATATCCCGTAAGTGGATCGGGTTTAGTACATTTCAGGGATGGCCCTAGCCGCGACCCGCGTGAGTCCCGACCTGGAGGCCATGGATGCGAGCAGCGTGCTCGCGTACATGGCCGAGCGCTTCCACCCCCGGCTCGCGGTGGCCTGTTCGTTCCAGAAGGAGGCCTCGGTCATCCTCGACCTGATGCTGCGCGTCGCCCCCGACGCCCGCATCTTCACGCTCGACACGCACGTCCTCTTCCCCGAGACGTACGAGACGTGGAAGCGCGTCGAGGAGCGCTACGGCATCACCGTCGAGGTGTTCCAGGGCCCGAGCCTCGGCCGCCAGGCCGCCACCCACGGCGACCGGCTGTGGGAGACCGACCCGGACGAGTGCTGCCGGCTGCGCAAGGTCGACCCGCTGACCGCGGCGCTGGCCGACGCCGACGCCTGGGTCTCGGGCGTGCGCCGCGACCAGTCGATCGGCCGCCGGAACACGCCGAAGCTCGCCTGGGACGGCAAGCACGACCGCTGGAAGGCCAACCCGCTCGCCGACTGGAGCGAGGCGGACGTGTGGCACTACATCGTCGAGAACGACCTGCCGTACAACCCGCTGCACGATCGCGGCTACGCGTCGATCGGCTGCACGCACTGCACCGCGGCCGGCGCCGAGCGCGACGGGCGCTGGGCCGGCTCGAACAAGACCGAGTGCGGGCTGCACGGCTGACCGCGGCGGCGACCTCGTGATCGAGGGCCCGCACGGCTGGCTGCCGATGCGGCCCGCATGCCGGCCGCCGGCCTCGTCACCCTCGTGTCGCTCGTCTCGCCCTACGCCGAGCACCGCGAGCGCGTGCGCCGCCGCCACGAGGAGGGCGGCCTGCCGTTCATCGAGGTGTTCGTCGACACGCCGCTCGAGGTGTGCGAGCAGCGCGACCCCGAGGGCCTCTACCGCCGCGCCCGCGCGGGGACGCTCAAGGGGCTGACCGGCATCGACGACCCGTACGAGCCGCCCGAGCACGCGGACCTGGTGCTGGACGGGACCGCCGAGCTCGCCGACTCGGTCGGCGCGCTCGAGGCGCTCCTGGAGGACCGCGGCGTGGCGTAGCCTGCCTCGCAGTGCTCGTCCTGACCAGCATCGACCGCGAGCAGATCGCCGACCACCGGCGGCGCGACGAGTTCTTCTGGCTCGATCTCGAAGGGCCGTCCGGCGACGATCTCGACACGCTGCAGGCCGAGCTCGGCCTGCACCCGATGGCCCTCGAGGACACGCGCGAGTTCGGCCAGCGGCCGAAGGTCGACGCCTACGAGGACTACGTGCTCGTGGTCTTCTTCACCGCGATCCTGGACGGCCCGGGCGAACGCGTCGTGCACCCTGTCGAGGTCCACGTCTACGTCTCCGGGTACTGGATCATCACGGTGCACCGCGAGCCGCTGCCACTGCTCGACGAGCTGCACGACACGCTCAAGCCCGCGGACACGAGCACGGAGGACTACCTCGTCTACCGCATCTTCGACGCGATGACCGACGCCTTCTATCCGGCCATCGGCAAGCTGGAGGACGGCGTCGACTCCCTCGAGGCCGAGGTGCTCGAGCGGCCGCGGCGCGAGCTGCTGGGCCGCGTCTACCGGGTCAAGCAGGAGGTCCACGAGCTGCAGCGGCTGATCGCCGGCCAGCGCGACCAGTTCCAGTCGGCGGCCGGCGCGGTGCTCGACCTCGCGGGCCTGAGCAAGAGCACGCGCGAGTACCTGCGCGACGTCGGCGACCACCTGTCGCAGATCGGCGGCGAGCTCCAGCGCCAGAACGACGACCTCACCGCGCTCACCGGCATCTACTTCAACGCGAGCGCCGAGCGCCTGAACCGCACGGCCACGCGGCTCAGCGTCGTCGCGACGTTCTTCGTGGTCTGGACGCTGATCACCGGCTTCTTCGGCCAGAACTTCCAGTGGCTGGTGGACAGCGTGCAGTCGCGCTCGGACTTCCTCATCTTCGGCGTCGGCGGGCTCGTCGTGCCGACTGTGATCCTGGCCACAGTGCTGTGGGTGAAGCGACGCGATTGGTTCTGAGCGGCATATAGGGTCCCGGCATATGCCAGTCGACGCCGCTGACATCGCCCGGGTCTCCACCGAGCCGGGCGAGCTTCCAGAGACCATGGCCGCCTGGGTGATCCGCGAGGAGCGCTTCGGCCTCCCGCGCGACGCCTTCCAGATCGAGGAGATGGAGGTACCGCAGCCGGGCGCGATGGAGGTCGTCGTACGCGTGATGGCCGCCGGCGTGAACTACAACAACGTCTGGGCGGCGCTCGGCGAGCCGATCTCGGTCTTCCGCTACCACGAGGAGGACCACCACATCGGCGGCTCGGACGCCTCGGGGGTCGTCTGGAAGGTCGGCCCCGGCGTGACCAAGTGGAAGCCCGGAGACGAGGTCGTCATCCACTGCAACCAGGCCTCCTACGAGGATCCGGAGGTGCACGGGCTCGACCCGATGGCCGCGCCGTCGCAGAAGATCTGGGGCTACGAGACCACCTGGGGGTCGTTCGCGCAGTTCTGCAAGGTCCAGGCCCAGCAGCTGCTGCCCAAGCCGGCCGCGCTGACCTGGGAGGAGGCCGCCTCCTACGGCCTGACCTACTTCACCGCCTACCGGATGCTCGTCCGCCAGGTCAGCCTGCAGGCGGGCCACCGCGTGCTGGTCTGGGGCGCGGCGGGCGGGCTCGGCGTCTTCGCGCTGCAGCTCTGCAGGCTGGCGGGGGCCGACGCGGTCGGCGTCGTCTCCTCGGCCGAGAAGGCCGACCTCTGCCGCCAGCTCGGCGCCTGCGACGTCATCGACCGCAACGAGTTCACGGGCATGATGCGCCGCGGCGGCGAGACCCCGGAGGAGGAGAAGGCGCGCTTCAAGGAGTCACGCCGCTTCTGCCGGGCGGTCGAGGAGAAGCTCGGCGCGGCGCCCGACATCGTGTTCGAGCACGTCGGCAAGGCGACGTTCCCCACCTCGGTGCTCGTGCTCAAGCCGTTCGGCAGCGTCGTGATCTGCGCCGGGACCACGGGCTTCAACCTCGACTTCGACGTCCGCTACCTGTGGATGCGCCAGAAGAACATCGTCGGCTCGCACTTCGCGAACGCCTACGAGTGCCACAAGGCGAACGAGCTGATCGAGTCCGGGGCCATCCGTCCCGTACTCTGGAGGACGCTGGGCTTCGACCAGGTGGCCGAGGCGCACCAGCTGATGAAGGACAACGAGCACCTCGGCAAGATCGCGATCCTCGTGGGAGCGGAGTCCGAGGGACTGGGTAAGACCGCGGACGGCCCGGGCGCGATCCGGGCGGAGGTAGGAGCGTGACATGGCCGGCGTCGTGAACATCCCGTGGTACTCGACCCTCTTCCGGGGCGACCAGTTCGAGGTCGCGCTGCTGGAGATCGCGCCGCTCGCGCTGCGCTACGGGGCGAGCGACTACGAGGTGCTGCGCTCGAACGACGACCGCTACCGCTTCTGGCAGTTCTCGCACTTCAACGACAAGGGCGACTTCGACGCCTACTGGTACGGCCCGGAGTTCATGGAGTGGCGCGCGGACTACACGAGCTGGTACCAGGTGCCGGTCCTCTACACGTGGTTCGAGCGCGTGTCCCACGGCGAGCTCGCCGCCAACGGGGTCGTCGACTAGCACGCCTCAGCGCGACGACGCCGTTCGCCGGCGAGCTATCGCTCGACAGCGGTCGCCGCCGAGATGGGGATGGCCGCCGCGACCAGCGTGCCGCCGCCGGCGGGGCTCTCGACGTGCAGGCGGCCGTCGTGCGCGGCGAGCCGGTCGGCGAGCCCGACCAGGCCGCCGCCGTCCGGGCGGGCGCCGCCGACGCCGTCGTCGCGTACCTCGACGTGCAGCGTTCCGGCCTCGACCCGGGCGGAGACCACGGCGCTCGCGGCGCTCGCGTGCTTGGCGACGTTGGTGAGCGCTTCGGCGGCGACGAAGTACGCGGTCGCCTCGATCGCGGCCGGCAGGCGGTCGGCGGGGATCTCGATCTCCACCGGCACCGGCATCCGGGACGCCAGCGCCGCGACGCCCGTCCGCAGTCCTCCCGTCGTCAGCGCCGTGGGCAGGATCCCGTGGGCGAGCTCGCGGAGCTCGTGCGTGGCGCGCTCCGCGTGCTCGCGCGCCTCGCTCACCAGCGACGGAGCGTCGGCGGCGTGCCGTTCGAGCGCCTGCTGGGCCAGCTTGAGCAGGATCACCGTGTGGACCAGGCGTTGCTGCGCCCCGTCGTGCAGATCGCGCACCACGCGCCGCCGCTCCTCGTCGGCCGCGGCCACGAGTCGCGCTCGCGACGCGGTCAGCTCCGAACGGGCGTCGATGTTCGCGATCGCGGTGGCAACCAGCTCGGTGAACCCGCCCATCCGGGACTCCGTGTCCCGCGGCAACGGCTCGGCCGCAGCGGCGACCATCGCGCCCCAGAGCCTGCCGTCGACGATGATCGGCGCGCCGACCGCTGAGCGCACCCCCGCCGCACGCGCCTCGACCCCGGCCGCGCCGGTGGCGTCCGCGTAGTCGTCGATGCGCGCGGACGCAGCCGCGCGAAAGACGCTCGAGACGATGTTGCGCCCTCCCAGGGGTAATCGAAGGCCGATGGCGACCCGGGCGGCGGGCGCGCCCCGATTCGCGATGACGGTGAAGGTCTCGCCGTCCTCGTACCGGAACATCGCCGTGCTCTCCACACCCAGGAGTCGTCCCACCTCCTCGGCGACGGACGCGAAGACGACGTCGGGCGAGGACTCGCGCGCCACCAACGTCGCCACGCGGCGCAGCGCGGCCTGTTCGGAGGCCAGCGCCGTGCGGTCGGTCACGTCCCTGCCGACGGCGTACACGACGCCCAGGCGGGGCACCGTGCGCGTGTTCCACTCGAACAGGCGCGCCGAACCGTCGGCGCACACGAGGCGGACCTCCAATCCGATGATGTCCTCACCGGTATCGGCCAGGCGGCTGAGCGCCTCGCGCGAGTGCTCGACGTCATCCGGATGCGTGAACTCCACGAACGGCCGCGACAACAGCTCGTCACGCGAGTAGCCCAGCACGCGTTCGAACGACGCGTTGACCAGCTTGTAGTAGCCGTCCAGGCCGGCGATGCAGTGCAGGTCGAGCGAGAGATCGAAGAACTGGGCCGCCTCGTACTGCGGTGCGGGCACCGGCATGCGCGAAGTATGACTTCGGCGATCAGGGGATGGTGTCGATCGTGCGGATCAGGCCGTCGACACCGCGGGTGAAGGTGCGGATGGCGGTGGTGGGCGTGTCGAGGTACGCCGCGGTCATCGCCCCGTCGCGGAGCATCACGAAGTGGCGGGCGGCGTTGGTGGGAAGCTCGTGGCCGGCGTCCTCGAAGGCTCGACGGAGGAGCTGGTAATACCACTGGCGGTGCTCGGCGACGACCTGGCGGACCGGGCTCCGCGGGTCTTCGAACTCCGAGGCGGCGTTGAGGAAGGCGCAGCCGCGGAAGGCGGCCTGCCGGATCTGGGAGGCGACGTCGTCGCCGATGGCGCGGACGAGGTCGCGCCCCTGCAGCCTCTCGGCCTGCTCCGCGGCGCGCGCCGCGATGTCATCGTGCGCACCGCGCAGGTAGGCGACGACCAGATCGACCTTGCCGGGGAAATGCCGGTAGAAGGTCGCAAGCGTCACCTGCCCCTCCTTGACGAGCCGCTCGATCCCCACGCCGTTGATGCCCTCGGCGTAGAACAGCCGCGACGCGGCGACCAGCAGACGCTCCCGTGCTTCAGAGCGCTTCTGGGTCGGAGGCGGTTGGGAGGCGGACATGTCGCACTGATCGTACAAGAAGAGAGAGCGATCGCTCTTGACATTGCTCGGTGACGGTGATTCTCTAGGTCACCAGAGAGAGCGATCGCTCTCTCTGGTGACACCCCCCTCCCGAAAGAGGCGCCTTGTCCGCTCATCAGTCTCCGCAACGCATCGTCCTCACTCGCGCCGTGCTCGCCCTCATCTGGGCGGCGGCGGTCGTCGTGGCGATCGGCGATCGCGTGCCCACCACCGACGCTGAGATCCCGCTCGCCGCGGCCGCGCTGCTCGCGACCTACCCGCTGATCGACGTAGTCGCCTCGCTGGCCGGCGCGCACCGCCGACCGGACGCGACCCCGCTCCGCGTCAACGCCACGATCAGCACGCTCGCCGCGGTGGGCGTCGGAGCGACCGCCTTCGGCGCCGACGCCGCCGCCACGCTCACCGCGTTCGGAGCCTGGGCCGTGGTCTCCGGCGCCATCCAGTTCGTGCTCGCGCTCCGCGGGACTCGCCAGGTGCCGATGCTCGTGAGCGGTGGTCTTTCCACCCTCGCCGGCATCAGCTTCCTCTCGGCCGCGGGCATGCACGACGCGCACCTCGCGGTCCTGGGCGGCTACATGGCACTCGGCGGCGTTCTCTACCTCGTCTCGATCCGCGGCCGCCGGGCGAGCGAGCCGCTGGCAGGCTGATCGGTCGCTAGCCCTGCTCGAGCGGGGCCATGGTGAGCCCCGCCTGCTCGAGCTGCTCCCAGTACAGCTCGGCCGTCTCCTTCATCCCGGTCCAGACGATCGCCTGGCCGGTGTTGTGGATGGCGTCGGCGAGCGCGTAGCCGCCGGCCACCGAGACGCCCGGGATCGTGCGCGCGAGCGTGTGGGCGACGTGGTCGAACGTGTTGTGGTCGTCGTTGAGGACGATCACGCGCCAGTTGTCGCCCAGGCCGGAGCCGGGATCGCGAACCTTCGGTACCTCGACGACCTCGTTCATGCTAAGGCGCTCGCCATGAGCTTGCGAATGCGAGTAAGCCGCATACGAATTGGGTCTTACCCGCGCTTCCTATGCCAGCGATCAAGACCGAGGAAGAGATGGTCGAGCGGGGCGGCCAGCTCGGCCGCCGCGACCTCGTCCGGCGCCTCCCGTGCGATCCGCTCGTGCATCGCCGCCTCGAAGGCCGCCTGGTCGCCGCTCGCGGCGAGGTCGGCCTGGAAGCGCAGCGCGTCGCGGACGGCGGCGAGCTGCGCCGGCGGGTCGTCGGACGTGCCGAAGTGCGTGAGCGCGAGCGTGTCCGGCTCCCACTCGGCGATCGCGTCGAGCGAGCGCTCCCACGCCTCGACGTCGATGTCCGGCGGCGGGGTGGGCGCCAGCGTGAGGTCGTACGGCGGGACCCGGACGCCCGCCATGTCGCCGACGAACGCCACGCCGTCCCGGAAGTAGCAGACGTGGTGCGAGGCATGGCCGGGCGTGTACTTGACCTGGAAGCCGAGCACCTCCTCGCCGCCGGTCAGCACCTTGAGGCGCTCCTCGGGGACCGGGACGACCTCGCCCCAGGTCTCGCGCAGCCCGTCCTCGCCGCCGTAGAGCCGCGCGGCGCTGGCCACGAGCTTCTCGGGGTGGGCCATGTGGGGCGCGCCGCGCTCGTGGACGTAGACGTCGAGGTCGGGCCAGCGCCGCACCAGCGAGCCGGCCGCGCCCGCGTGGTCGAAGTGGATGTGCGTGAGCAGGAGCGCGCGGGGCCGCTCGCCGCCGAGGGCCGCGAGCAGCGTCTCCTCGCACGACTGGGGGCCCGGATCGACGAGGATCCCGTCGACCTCGAAGCACGCGATGACCTTCGCCTGCCCGCGGTGGAGCACGTCGATCTGCCGCATCGCCCGCGCAGGCTACGGCAGAATCAGTTGCAATGAGCCACCGCCTCCCCGAGCCGGACAAGCCCTGGATGATGCGGACCTACGCCGGTCACTCGACCGCGACGCGGTCGAACGAGCTGTACCGGCGCAACCTCGCCAAGGGCCAGACCGGGCTCTCGGTGGCCTTCGACCTGCCGACCCAGACCGGCTACGACGCCGACCACGAGCTGGCTCGCGGCGAGGTCGGCAAGGTCGGCGTCCCGGTGGCCCACAAGGGCGACATGCACGCGCTCATGGACGGCATCCCGCTCGACCGGATGAACACGTCGATGACCATCAACGCCACCGCGGCCTGGCTGCTGGCGCTCTACATGGTCGTCGCCGAGGAGAACGGGATCGCCGCCGGCCAGCTCCAGGGCACGACCCAGAACGACATCATCAAGGAGTACCTCTCGCGCGGGACCTACGCGTTCCCGCCCGAGCCGTCGATGCGGCTGATCGCCGACACCGTCGCCTACACCGTCGAGCACGTCCCGCGCTGGAACCCGGTGAACATCTGCTCCTACCACCTGCAGGAGGCGGGAGCGACGCCGGTGCAGGAGATCGCCTACGCGATGTCGACGGCGATCGCGGTGCTCGACGCGGTGCGCGACCGGGTGCCGGAGGACCGCATGGGCGCGGTCTTCGGGCGCATCAGCTTCTTCGTCAACGCCGGGGTGCGCTTCGTCGAGGAGCACGCGAAGCTGCGCGCGATGGGGATCCTGTGGGAGGAGCTCGGCCGCGAGCGCTACGGCGTGCGCGACGTGCGCCACCTGCGGTTCCGCTACGGCGTCCAGGTCAACTCGCTCGGGCTGACCGAGGCCCAGCCGGAGAACAACGTCCAGCGGATCGTGCTCGAGGCGCTCGCGGTCACGCTCGGCCGCGACGCCCGCGCCCGGGCGGTCCAGCTCCCGGCGTGGAACGAGGCGCTCGGGCTCCCGCGGCCGTGGGACCAGCAGTGGTCGCTGCGCATCCAGCAGGTGCTCGCGTACGAGACGGACCTGCTCGAGTACCCGGACATCTTCGAGGGCTCGAAGGTGATGGACGGCCTCGTCGCGGAGCTGCTCGAGGGCGCCCGCGCCGAGATGGCGCGCGTGGACGAGCAGGGCGGCGCGGTCGAGGCGGTCGCCTACATGAAGGCGGCGCTCGTCGAGTCCCACCGCGAGCGCATCCGGCGGATCGAGTCCGGCGAGCAGACGATGGTCGGCGTGAACCGATTCGAGGAGACCGAGCCGTCGCCGCTGACCGCCGACGGCGGGATCATGGTGGTCGACCCGGCGGTGGAGCAGGAGGCGCGCGACGCGCTCGACGCCTGGCGCGCCGGGCGCGGCGACGTCACGGCCGCCCTCGACGAGCTGCGGCGGGTCGCGGCGAGCGACGAGAACGTCATGGAGGCGACGCTGGCGGCCGCCCGCGCGGGCGTGACCACCGGCGAGTGGGCCGCCGCGCTGCGCGACTCGTTCGGCTCCTACCGCGCGCCGACCGGGGTCGGCGAGGCGGCCGCGCCGGCCGCCGGGCCGGAGCTCGACGAGCTGCGCGACGAGGTCGCCCGCGTGGGCGACGCGCTCGGCCGCACGGTCAAGATCCTCGTGGGCAAGCCCGGCCTCGACGGCCACTCCAACGGCGCCGAGCAGATCGCCGTCCGCGCGCGCGACGCGGGCATGGACGTCGTCTACGAGGGCATCCGCCTCACGCCCGCGCAGATCGCCCGCTCGGCCGTCGACGAGGGCGTGCACGTCATCGGCCTCTCGATCCTCTCCGGCTCGCACCGCGAGCTGATCCCCGGCGTCATCGCGGCGCTCGACGGCGCCGACATCCCCGTGGTGGTCGGCGGGATCATCCCGGAGGCCGACGTCGCCGCGCTCAAGGCCGCCGGCGTCGCCGCGGTCTACACCCCGAAGGACTTCGAGATCACGCGCATCCTGCGCGACGTGGTCGGGATCGTCGCCGAGCGCAACGGCGTACGCTCAGCCGCGTGAGCGGAGCGGAGCTCGGCGCCCGGCTGCGGGAGCGCGACCTGACCGCGGCGCCCGCCGCCCTCAACCTGCTCGAGAGCCGCAACCGCCGTGAGGAGATCGCGGCGCTGCTGGCCGAGGTCGCGCCGGCCAGGCTCGGCGCCGAGGCCGGCGCGCACGTGGTCGGCGTCACCGGCCCGCCGGGCGCGGGCAAGTCGACGCTCCTCTCGGCGCTGGCGCGCGCGTGGCGGGCCGGCGGCCGGACGGTCGCGGTCCTCGCGGTCGACCCGACCTCCAAGCGCTCCGGCGGCGCGCTGCTCGGCGACCGCGCGCGGATCGAGGCCGACCCGGCCGACCGCGGCCTGTTCATCCGCTCGACGGCGGCCGGCGAGCGGCTCGGCGGCCTCGCCCCCGCGACGCGGACGGCCGCGCAGGCGCTGGCCGCGGCGTTCGACGTCGTGGTCATCGAGACGGTCGGGGTCGGGCAGTCGGAGACCGACGTGGCCGAGGCGGCCGACACCGTCGCCGTCGTGGTGCAGCCCGGCTCCGGCGACGTGCTCCAGTTCCTCAAGGCCGGGATCATGGAGGTGCCCGACGTGCTGGTGGTGACCAAGGCCGACCTCGGCCAGGTGGCCCAGCGGGCCCGGCGGGACCTGCACGCCGCGCTGCGCTCCCTCGGCGAGCGCGGCGTGCCGGTCGTCGCCGTCTCCTCCGTTCCCCCGGTGGCGGGGATCGAAGACCTGGTGGCGGCGCTGGACGAGCACCGGGCGGCGCTCGACCTGCCGGCCGCCCGCACCCGCGCCCGGCGCCTCGGCGCGCTGGCCGAGTTCACGGCCGAGCACGGGGAGCGCGGGCTGCGCGCGCTGGGCGGGCGGCGCGAGGCCCGGGCCTGGCTCGAGGGGCAGGACCCGGGCCTCGACGAGGCCGCCTTGCTGGCGCTGCTGGAAGCCCGCTAGCGCTTGAGCTTCAGGGTCCTGGAGCCGGTCTGCGCCGCCCCACCGGCCTTGACCGTCAGCTTCACGGTCACGGTCGCCTTGCGCGCCTTCGCGAAGCGGCGCTTCGCCTTGGCGGCGAGCTTCAGCTTCACCTTGGCCGTGCCGCCGGCCGCCGCCGAGCCCTTGCCGCTGCCGACCTTCTTGCCGCCGCTGAGCAGCGTGCCGGACACCGTGCACGCCGACGAGCACGGGACGCTGACCGTCAACCCGCTCTTCGCGAGCCCGCGCAGCTTCGTCGTCTTCACCTTGAAGGCGAGGGCGCTCGGGCTCGGGCTCGGGCCCGTGCTGGTGACCGTCTCGCAGTTGGCGACCACGTCGTTCGCGTCGACGATCGCCGTGTCGGTTCCGATCCCGCAGTCGACGTTGTCGATCTCGCCGTCGCGGGCGTCGATCGTGTCGTTGCCCCACGGGATCTGGCACGAGTACCAGGAGCAGTGCGAGCTCGTGGCGTCGCCCATGATCGTGTCGCGGCCCGGGCCGCCGGTCACTGTGTCGTTGCCGCGGCCGCCCTCGACGATGTCGTTGCCGGCGCCGCCGTCGACCACGTCGTCGAAGTCCTCGGCCACGAGGATGTCGTTGCCGCCGCGACCCGAGAGCGAGGACGGGCCCTCGTTGCCCGGGTTGATGACCTTGATCTCGTCGGCGCCCTCGCTGCCGACGTAGTCGCCGACCACGCTGACGCGGATGCGCTCGATGCCGATCACGTTGTCGCCCTCGCCGGGCCGGCCGTCGTTGGCGACGCCGTCGAGCGTGACGTTCGTCCGCGGCTGGTTGGTGAGGTCGGACGGGATGCCCCACTCCTCGGTGGTGTCCGTCCCGGGCCCGCCGTCGAGCAGGTCGGCGCCGGGCTGCTTGTAGTGGTCGCCCCACATCTCGTCGTCCCCGGCGCCGCCGAGCACCGCGTCGTTGCCCGCGCCGCCGTCCACGACGTCGTTGCCGTCGCCGCCGTCGATCGAGTCGTTGCCGCCGTAGCCGAGGATCGTGTCGTTGCCCGGCCCGCCCGCGAGAGCTCGGCCGGCCGTGCTGTCGAACTTGTCGGAGATCTCGTCGTTGCCGGCCTTGCCGTCGACGGAGATCGGCTTGCCGTCGGGGATCGTGCTGCCGATGCTCACGCCGTCGTCGCCGTCGCCGCCCTCGATCCTGAGCGGCGTCCCGTCGAGCGGGCAGAAGACCGCCGGGTAGGCGTCGCTCGTGAAGCACGGACCCGACGTGATCGTCTGCGGTACGTCGTCGTCGAGGATCAGGTAGGTCGTGTCTTCGTCCCACGGCTTGAAGGTCGAGACGTAGAGGTCGATGGCCTCCGTGCCGCCGGCGCGGTAGACGATCGCGCCGTTCTCGAGGCTGACCGTCGCGGCCTGCGCTGCGGCCGGCGCCAGCAGCGCCGTTGCCGCGACCAGCGCGGCGATCAGGGTCTTGTTCATGGAGGCGATGCTCGCGGGCGGCGCCGCCCGCGGCATCGGGGAACCTCCTAGCGTTCGGCGATCGCGAAGCCGCCGGGCATGAGCGTGCTCCCGGTGGGGCGCTGAAGATCGGCGCCGGCCCGCCGCCGGTGCGCGTTCCCGAGGGCTGGCTGTGCCATCCACCACGGGGTCACGGGCGAGATGGTCGAGGGCTGGGACCAGCAGCAGAAGGTCCGCTACGAGGCCGGCGCGCTGCTGCTCGACCCGGACGACCCGTCGCGCGTCCTCGCGCGCTCGGCCGCGCGGTTCGTGTTCTACGGGATGGCCGACACGCACATCGGCGTCGCGCGGCTAGAACGCGTCTAGCCAGGCCCTGATCGCCTGCGCGTGGGTCTCGAGGTTCCCGGTGGGGCTGTGGTTGCCGGGGACCTCGACGACCTCGCGGCCGGGCGCGGCCGGCGGCATCCCGAAGGGGTCGCTGGCGCCCTGGATGATCAGCACGGGCACGTCGACCTGCTCGAGCTCGTCGAGCCGCGACTTCTCGGGCCTGCCAGGCGGGTGGAGGGGGAAGCTGAGGCAGAGGATGCCCTTGGCGTTCGTCGCGGCGGCGGTCCGGCACGCCACGCGGGCGCCCGCGCTGCGGCCGCCGGTGATCAGCGGCAGGCCTTCGATGGGGAGCTGCTCGATGACGGCCTCCCACGCGGCGTCGAGCTGCTTGGCGGGGGCGGGAGACCTGCGCCCGGCGACGCGGTAGGGCTGCTCGATCAGGGCAACGGTCGCGCCGGCCTCGTTGGCGGCCTTCGTCGCCTTGACGATGTCGCGCGCCTGCACCCCTCCCCCGGCGCCGTGGCCGAGCACGACGTAGAGCCGCGGGTCGCCGACTTCGTGGATGTGCGCGCGGGCCGGGCCGTGCGGCGTGTCGAGATCCATCGCCTTTGAGGATGCCAGGCACGACGTTCCGTCGCACACGCCCGACAGAATCGCGACGCTCCGAGGGTGTTTCGTCACTCCGCGCGTGCCACGATGCAGGCCATGAGCACCACGGCGAGCGAGACGACGACCCTGCTGAACCACTGGATCGGCGGCCGGCGCGACGAGCGCGCCGCCGAGCGTCATGGGGAGGTGACCGATCCGGCCACCGGCGAGGTGGTGGCGCGGGTGCCGTTCGCCTCCGCGGCCGACGTCGATCGCGCGGTCGCCGCGGCCACCGACGCCGCGCGCGGCTGGGGCGCGGCGTCGCTGACCAAGCGCGCGCAGGTGATGTTCGCCTTCCGCGAGCTCGTGCACGCGCACAAGGACGAGCTGGCCGCGCTGATCACGCGCGAGCACGGCAAGGTGCTCTCCGACGCCCGCGGCGAGGTCACGCGCGGGCTGGAGATCGTCGAGTTCGCCTGCGGCCTCGGCCACCTGCTCAAGGGCGAGATGACGCCGCAGGTCTCCACGGGCGTGGACTCGCACTCGATGCGGATGCCGCTCGGCGTCGTCGCCGGCATCACGCCCTTCAACTTCCCGGTGATGGTGCCGCTGTGGATGGCGCCCGTGGCGCTCGCGAGCGGCAACGCCTTCATCCTCAAGCCCTCCGAGCAGGACCCCTCAGCCAGCATGCGCCTCGCCGAGCTGCTGGCCGAGGCCGGCCTGCCCGACGGCGTGTTCAGCGTCGTGCACGGCGACCGCGAGGCGGTCGACGCGATCCTCACCCACCCCGGCATCGCGGCCGTGTCGTTCGTGGGCTCGACGCCCGTCGCGCGCCACATCTACGAGACCGGCACGGCGCACGGCAAGCGCGTCCAGGCCCTCGGCGGCGCCAAGAACCACGCCGTCGTGCTCCCGGACGCCGACCTCGACCTGGCCGCCGACGGCCTCGTCTCCGCCGCGTACGGCTCCGCCGGCCAGCGCTGCATGGCGGTCTCGGTCGCCGTCACGGTCGGCGACGTCGCCGAGCCGCTGCTGGACCGCATCCGCGAGCGCATCGACGGCCTGACCATCGGCCCGGGCACCGACCCGTCGTCGGACATGGGCCCGCTCGTCTCCCAGCAGCACTACGACAAGGTCCACGGCCTGGTCGACTCCGGCGTCGAGGAGGGCGCGGAGCTGGCGGTCGACGGCCGCGAGCTCACGGTCGACGGCCACGAGGGCGGCTACTTCCTCGGCCCCTGCGTCTTCGACCACGTCAAGCCCGGCATGCGGGTCTACGACGAGGAGATCTTCGGCCCCGTGCTCGTGGTCGTGCGCGCCGGCAGCTACACCGAGGCGGTCGAGCTGCTCAACGCCAACGAGTACGGCAACGGCGCGGCGATCTTCACCCGCGACGGCGGCGCCGCCCGCATGTTCGAGCAGGAGGCGACGGCCGGCATGATCGGCGTCAACGTGCCGATCCCGGTCCCGATGGCCTACCACTCGTTCGGCGGCTGGAAGGGCTCGCTGTTCGGCGACCTGCACATGCACGGGCCCGACGGCGTGCGCTTCTACACGCGCGGCAAGGTGGTCACGACCCGCTGGCCGGACCCGAGCCACGCGGGCGTCAACCTGGGGTTCCCGACGCAGACCTGAGCGCGGGCGCCACCTCATCGGCGAGGCGGCCGAGCTGCTCGGTCATGTCGCCCTTGCTCCACAGCACGAAGCCGGTGAAGCCGTGGTCGCGCGCGAGCGTGCCGAGCTCGGCGATCCAGTGCTCGGGCGGCCCCTCGAGCCAGCCCCGCACCGGGCCGTCGACGATCTCGCCGTTGACGTTGGCGATCCGCCGGATCGACCGCGGGTCGCGCCCGGCGCGCTCCGCCGCCTCCTCGATCATCGCGATGCGGCCGGGCAGCTCGTCGAGCGGCAGCCGCGGGAGGCTGGGCAGCCAGCCGTCGGCCAGCCGGCCGACCACGCGCATCATCCGCGGGCCGTAGGCGCCGAGCCAGATCCCGATCGGGTGCGCGGGCGGCGGCCCGAACTTCATCCCCTTCACGCGGTAGTGCGCGCCGTCGAAGGTCACGGAGCCGTCGCCGCTCCAGCAGGCCCGCAGCACCGCGATCGCCTCCTCGAGGGCGTCGACCGACTCCGGCCCGGTCCGCCTCGGCCCGCCGAACGCCTCCACGCCCTCCCAGAACGCGCCGGCGCCGAGCCCGAGCTCGAACCGGCCGCCGCTCAGCACGTCGATCGACGCCGCGGCCTTCGCGAGCATCGCCGGATCGCGCAGCGGCAGGTTGGCCACGTCCGGGAACAGCCGCACGCGCTCGGTCCGCGCCGCGAGGAACGCGAGCAGGGAGAACGTGTCGAGGAAGCGCCGCTGGTACGGATGGTCCTGGATGCCGACCAGATCGAGCCCGGAGCGCTCGACGGTCAGCACCTGCTCGAGCAGCTCCTCCGGGTCCTCTGCCGAGGGGACCACGAAGGCGCCGAGCTCGACGGTCATTGCAGGTAGTGCTCGACCGTGTCGGCGTCACGCGGGCTGGCGCCCTCCGGGTCCTCCCCGGCGCGCCGCCTCGCCCGCCGCTGGCGCAATAGATCCCAGTAGCGGTCCAGCTCCACGCGGATCTCCTCGAGCCGGGCGTGCCCGGTCTCGTCGAGCCCGTGCTGGCTGCCGCCGCGGTCCAGCAGCTCGTGCTCCTCCTTGACGAGGGCCTCGATGCGGTCGCTGATCTGCTCGTCGGCCATGCCGGTCTCCTGACCTCAGGTTCCGAGGGACGTGATCTTCCACGTCCCGTCGAGGTTCTGGAGCCTCAGCGTATCCCTCGACGGCTCCTCGCCGGCCGCCGAGGTCCGGATGTCGGCGGTCGCCTCGTCGCCGTTCACCTGCACCTCGCCGATCGCCAGCCGCGGATCCTCGCGGTCGCCGAGGCCCTGGCGCAGGGCCTCCTCGCACGGGAGCCCGATCGACTCGACGTCCTCCACCAGCGAAGGGGCGAGGATCCGGTCGCAGAGCGCCGCGTAGTCCTTGGCGGCGATCACCTGCCCGAACTCGGTGACGACGGTGCGGACCTGCTCGTCGGGCGGCGGCTCGGACTCGCCGCAACCCGCCATGCAGAGCAGCGCGAGGGCCAGTCCCAGGTACCGCACGGGCCGGAGCATAGAATGGCTGCGTATGGAGGGTTCCGATGGTGCGCCGATCGGCGCTTGGCTGCGTTGCTACCGCTGCTGGTCTCAAGAGCTCGAGGTGCAGGTCCACTACGAGGGCATCCACCGGATCGACCCGGTGAGCGGCGAGCGGGCCGAGGTGGTCGACGAGCTGCAGGAGGCCGTCGTCCAGTGCCTCGACTGCATGCACGACCAGCCGCACCTCGCGTTCCACAACGGCCGCATAGAGCCGATCGAGGACCGCTGGGAGCGCATGGTGGCCGGCACGCCGTGGGTCGCCTCGTGCACCGTGACGGTCGACGCGGACGCGGTCGAGACCTGCTCCGGCCCCGAGGCCGCCGACTCGCTCGCGTACGCGGCGTTCGGCGACCACGGCACACGCGAGTTCTTCACCCACGTGCGCTTCCACAAGCACGACGAGGACCAGATCGTCGTGCACCTGCTGGTCGAGCTCTACGCGCGCTCGAACGAGGAGGCCACAGGCGTGCTCGAGGACGCCGCCCGCGGCCTGCTCACGATCACCTCGCTCGCCGAGGAGTCACGCCCGCCCGCCGCCACCGGCGAGCACCCGCACTAGCCGCATCGTCCAGTTCAGCTTCCAGGTCGCGCCGCCGTCGAAGGAGAACGACTGCTCCCAGAGGGCTGACGCGTCCGTGATCTCCGACCAGACGAAGCGCATCCGGATCGGGACGCCGTCGAGCAGGTCGTCGGTCTCGAAGCGCGCCGTCCCGTCCGCCGAGAAGCGCCCCTCGACCGGCGGGTCGAGCCGGCCCGGGCGCGCCGTCGAGCTCCACCAGATGCGCCAGAGGTCGGCCTCCGGGTCGTAGAGTCGCAGCGAGAAGCCCTCGTAGCCCGGCCCGTGGAACGTGTCGACGTTCCCGCCGCCGCCGAGGATCGCCCGCGCCTCAGAGACGGCCTCGAACTCCTCCCACTCGTCGCAGGCCGGGTCGAGCATGTCGACCAGCCGCCGGTTGGCGACGGTCCACTCGCCCGGCAGGAAGTCGAAGTCGGTGGCCGGCATCAGACGTCCACCGGCTCGAGCGCGCGGTCCAGGTAGCGCTCGGCGTCGCCGCCCTTGAGCACGTCCTCGAGCCAGGCGCGGCGCTCGAAGTCGATCACCTCGAGCTCCCACACGCACGCCATGCCGGTGCCGTCGACGAGCTCGAGCGCCGCCGGGTCGTCGAGCGGCGCGGCGTAGATCCGGTGGTGGATCTCGTTCTCGTCCGCCCACCAGTAGACGAGGCCGAGGCCGTTGAACGCGGCGTCGTGGGCGATCGTGAAGCCGAACGCGCCGTCGGGCACGGCGCGTTCGGCGACGCCGCGGACGGCGCCGGCGAGCGCCGGCCGCGGCTCCTGGCCGCGGAGGCCGATGCCGTAGTGCTTGAGGCGGCCCTGGCGCTCGAGGAAGGACACGTGGCGAGGTTCATGGGGCATGTCCTGGACCCTAGCGAGGAAAGAGGGCAGAATCTGTCCTCAACATGGCCAAGACCGATCGGGTGCTGCTGCTGCTCGAGGCGCTCCAGGACCGCGGCGCGGCGCCCGGGCCGCAGCTCGCCGACCACCTCGGCGTCGACGTGCGCACGCTGCGGCGCGACGTCGAGTCGCTGCGGCGCCTCGGCATCCCGATCGAGGCCGAGCGCGGGCCCGCCGGCGGCTACCGGCTGCGGCCCGGCTACCGCATGCCGCCGCTCATGTTCACGGCCACCGAGGCGATCGCCGTCGCGCTCGGCCTGCTCGCCGCACGCCGCGACGGGCTCGACGCCGACGGCGCGCTGGCCAAGCTCCACCGCGTGCTGCCGGAACGCGTCCGCCTGCGCGTCGAGGCGCTCGAGCACACGCTGAGCGTGAGCGGCCCCGCGCCGACCGCCGGCCCGCCGCGCGGCGAGACGCTGCTGGCGCTCGCCGAGGCGGCGTGGCGCGGCCGCCGCATCGAGGCGAGCTACACCGACGGCACGGGCCGCGAGTCCGAGCGCGAGCTGAGCCCCTACGGCCTCGTCGCCCACGCGGGCCGCTGGTACGTGCCCGCCTACGACCACGGCCGCGGCGAGCCGCGGGCGCTGCGCGCCGACCGCGTCGGCGACGTCCGCCTCGGCGGCCCCGGCGAGCCCGTCCCCGACGGCTTCGACGCCGTCGCGTTCGTCCACCGCACGCTCGCCCGCGTCCCCTGGACGCACGAGATCGAGATCGTGCTCGACCTCGACCACGAGACCGCCGCCGGCCGCTTCCCGCCGTCGCTGGCCGAGCTCGAGGCCGACGGCGAGCGGACGGTGCTGCGCATGCGCGCCGAGTCGCTCGACTGGGCGGCCGGCCTGCTCGCCGGTGCCGGCTGCGAGTTCGCGATCCGCCGCCCGGAGGCGCTGCGCGCCGCGGTGCGGGCGCTCGCTAGCCGCCTAGCGAGCGCTTGAGCGCGACCAGGCGGTCGTGGTTGGAGCCCCAGTACGCGCGCAGCTCGTCGTCGAGATCGGGGTCGGGGAAGTTGACGTAGCTGCCGCCGGAGCCGTACGGGTGCACGAGCTCCCACGAGCGCCGGAGCCAGCGCCGCGCGGGCTCCACGGGAGCGTCCGGCTCGAGGTTCACCGAGTGCTTGAGCAGGAACCGCTCCTGCCGGTGGGGGAAGGCGGTCGCGCCGGCCGGCACGCGGTTGTAGGCGCCGCCCCAGGGCGAGAAGTCGAGCTCGCCGCCCGGCTCGAGGTGGTCGATCAGCGCCGCGATCGCCTCGGCCGGCAGCGGCCGCCGGAAGAACTCCGACTTGCAGTACGGGTGGCGATGGTCGCGCGCGCCGTCGCCCGCGAGATGGCGCTTGACCTCGCGGTACGAGCCGTGGTGGAAGGCGGCCGACTCCGGATCGCCGAACCGCTCGAGCGCCGCGACGGTGTCCGCCTCGCCGAGGAGGGCGGCGCCGAACAGCCTCGCGTCGTCGCCCACCAGGACGCTGGCGGCCACCGCGTCGGGCAGCTCCGCCTCCTGCCAGGCCGCGATCAGCGCCGGCGCCGCGGAGACCGGCCAGCGGAGGTCGAACGCGGTCGCGGCCGGGGACGCGAGCGTGCGGAACGTCAGCGACGTCACGACCCCGAAGTGGCCGCCGCCGGAGCCGCGCAGCGCCCAGAACAGCTCCGCCTCGCGCTGCTCGTCGCACTCGACGATCCGGCCGTCCGGGAGCACGACCTGCGCGGCGAGCAGCGAATCGCTCGTCAGCCCGTGCAGGCGCCCGAGGATGCCGAGGCCCGCCGCCCAGGGTGAGCCCGGCGATCCCGACGTCCGGGCCGCAGCCCGCCGGGATCGTGACGCCGTGCTCGTCGAGCGCGTCATAGACGCGGCCGAGGCGCGCCCCGGCGCCGACCGTCGCGATGCCGCCGGACACCGTGACGGCGTCCATCGGCCCGACGTCGATCACGACGCCGGCGCTCGTGGAGCGCCCGGCGAAGCAGTGCCCGCCGCTGCGCGCCACGGCGGGCATCCCGAAGGCGAGCGTGGCGGCCACGTCCTCGGGCGTCCGGCAGCGCACGACCGCCGCGGGGCGCACATCGTGGAAGCGGGCGATCGCGGGCCGGCGCGCGGCCTCGTAGCCTGATGAGCCGGGTCGCAGGATCTCGCCGTCGATCGCGCGCCCGAGAGCCTCCCACTGTCCGGTTCCTGACGCCTGGTTCAAAGCCACCGCCCTTTCTGCCGATCTGAATCTTGAATGACCCGGGGGATCTGTGCCACTGCCTGCTCGCTGCTCGCCGCTCTCGCGGCCGCGCCCGCAGCTCAGGCGGCGGAGCGCATCGTCCTCAAGCGGGCCCCCGGCCTCACCGCCGCCGAGCGCTCCGACATCCGCGCCGACGCTGACGTGCGGCTCGACCACACGCTCGGCATCCCCGGCATCGAGGTCGTCCTCGCCGGCCGCGGCGACCGCGCCGACGCGCTGCGCGAGCTGCGCGCCGACCCCGACGTCCTGTGGGCCGAGCCGGATCGCCTCCGCTACGCCGCCGCCGATCCCTTCCAGCACCTCCAATGGGGCCTGCAGAACACCGGCCAGAACGTGTGGAACAACCGCGGCACGCCAGATGTGGACATCGACGCGCCGGAGGCCTGGGCCGTCACCCGCGGCGCCGGCGTCACCGTCGCGGTCGTCGACTCGGGCGTCGACGCCGGCCACCCGGACCTCCAGCCGCGCCTCCTCCCCGGCTACGACTTCGTCGACGACGACGCCGACCCGACCGACCTCGACGGCCACGGCACGCACGTGGCGGGGACCGTCGCGGCCGCCGAGGACGGCGCCGGCGGCGTCGGCGTCGCCCCCGACGCCGACCTGGTCAGCCTGCGCGTCCTCGACCAGAACGGGCAGGGCTACGGCTCCGACGTCGCCGCCGCGTTCGACTGGGCGGGCGACCACGGCATCCGCGTCGTCAACGCCTCGCTCGGCTCCGAGAGCATCACGACCGCCGAGCAGGAGGCGATCCAGGAGCATCCCGGCACGCTCTTCGTCGTCGCGGCGGGCAACGACGAGGCCGACGTCGACGCGGCGCCCCGGTACCCGTGCGCCTACCCGGAGCCGAACGTGCTCTGCGTCGGCGCCACCGACCAGGACGACGCGCTCGCCGGCTTCTCCAACTACGGGGCGGCCAACGTCGACCTCTTCGCCCCCGGCGTCAACATCGTCTCGACCTTCCCGCGCGGGATGACCAACGACCTGGACTACTACTTCGAGACCGGCGACGGCTTCGAGCTCATGAACGGGACGTCGATGGCCGCGCCGCACGTGGCCGGCGCCGCGGCGCTCGTCGCCGCCGCCAACCCCGCCTTCGGCGCCGAGCAGATCAAGGACCAGCTGCTGGCGAGCGCCGACCTCGTCCCGGGCCTGACGGGCCTGGCGCAGGTCGGCGGCCGCCTCAACGCCGCATCGGCGCTCGGCGTCCCCGCCGCGGCGCCCACCGACACCACCGCCCCGGTCAAGCCGGACCCCGGCACCTCGGCGGCGGGCGTCGAGGAGGTCGCGCTCGACTGGCCCGACGTCGCCGACGGCGACCTGGCCGGCTATCGCGTCTACCGCCGGACGGAGCTGCTCCTCTGGAGCGCCCTCCCCGTCGCGGAGCCGGCCACCAGCGACACGGTGATCACCGGGCTGACCGGCGGACAGGCCGTGATGTTCGGCGTCGCCGCCGTCGACTCCGCGGGGAACGAGAGCGCGGTCCGCGCGCTGCCGCTGGCGACCCCGACCGCCGCGTCCTCCTCGGTCTCCGGCCCGGCCCCGACCCCGACGCCGACCCCCACGCCGACGCCGGCGCCGACCCCCGTCACGCCCGTCGTGGACACGCCCGCCCCGACCCCGACGCCGCCCGTGGCCCCCACCCCCGCGCCGGCCACGGTGAGCGGGCTCAAGCTCTCCGGCCGGGTCGTGGTCTGCACGACCAGGCGCTGCCGCTCGCGCGCCGGCACCCTCCGCTTCACCACCTCGGCGTCGACGCGGCTCGACGTCGCGCTCAGCCGCAGGGGCTCGCGCCGCGTCACCCGCACGAAGATCGCCGTGAACGCCGGCAGCACGCGCTGGAAGGTCTCCAAGACGGTCGCCGGGCTCTACCTGAAGGCCGGCCGCTACACCCTCACGCTGACCGCTCCGGGCGGCCCGGCGCGCATCTCCTTCACCGTTCGCGGACGTTAGTCCCGCTCTGCCCCCACAATGCGGGGCGTGAGCACCGCACCGTTCCGAGGCAAGACCGCCTGGGCGCGCAACCTCGCCGCCCCGCTGCGCGACTTCCTGCGCACCGAGACCGGCGGCGCCGTCGTGCTGCTGGTCGCGGCGATCGCCGCGCTCGTCTGGTCCAACTCCCACCTCTGGGAGTCCTACGAGGACGTGTGGACCACCGAGCTCGCGGTGCGCCTCGGCGGCTCGGAGCTCGTGCTCGACCTGCGCGGCTGGATCAACGAAGGCCTGATGACGTTCTTCTTCCTCGTCGTCGGGCTCGAGGCCAAGCGCGAGATGGCGTTGGGGCAGCTCCGTGAGCGGCGCCGCGTGGCGGTCCCGTTCGCCGCCGCGGTCGGCGGCATGGCGATCGCCGTCGTCATCTACCTGGCCTTCAACGCGGGCGGCGACGCGGCGCACGGGTGGGGCACCGCGATGTCGACCGACACGGCGTTCGCGCTCGGCGTCCTCGCGCTGATCGCCCCGCGCGCCACCCGCCTGCGGCTGAGCCTCCTCACCGTGACGGTGTTCGACGACCTCGTCGCGCTGCTGGTGATCGCGATCGTCTACGCGGAGGAGGTCGACTTCGCGGCCCTCGCGGTGGCGGTGGCGCTGTTCGCGGCGCTTCTCCCGCTGCGCTTCGCGCCCACCGGCTGGCGCGGCCCGGCCGCCGCGCTGCTCGGGGTCGGGGTCTGGGCCGCGCTGCACGAGGCAGGCATCGACCCGGTCATCACCGGCCTGGCCGTCGGCCTGGTCACCGGCGCCTACCCGCCGACGCGGAGCAACCTCGAGCAGGTCACCGAGCTCACGCGCTCGTTCCGCGAGCAGCCCACGCCGGCGCTCGCCCGCTCCGCCCAGCTCGGGGTGGCGGCGGCGATCTCGCCCAACGACCGGCTCCAGTTCCGCCTCCATCCGTGGACGAGCTACGTGATCGTGCCGCTCTTCGCGCTGGCCAACACCGGCATCCACATCGACGGCGACCTGATCGCCGATGCGATCACGTCGCCGATCACGCTCGGCATCTTCTTCGGCTACGTCGTCGGCAAGCCGATCGGCATCTTCGGCGGGATCTGGCTGATCCGGCGCCTCTGGCCGGGCGAGGTGCTGCTCGCGCTGAGCTGGCCGGTGCGCGTGGTCGGCGCGATGGTGTGCGGCATCGGCTTCACCGTGACGCTGCTGATCGCCGGCATCGCGTTCGAGGGGCAGCAGCTCGAGGAGGCCAAGCTCGGCGTCATCTCGTCGGCGATCGTGGCCGCGCTGCTGGCCTGGATCGTCACCCGGGTCGTGGCCCGGATCCCGGAGGAGGTGCGCGCGCGCCAGATCAGCCGCACCTCGGAGGAGCTCACCGACCTGGTCGACGACGTCGATCACGAGCGCGACCACGACCGCGGCGCGCCCGACGCGCCCGTGACCCTGATTGAGTACGGCGACTATGAGTGCCCCTACTGCGGCCAGGCCGAGGAAGTCGTCCGGGAGCTGCTCGACTCGTTCGGCGACGATCTGCGCTACGTCTGGCGGCACCTGCCGCTCAGCGACGTCCATCCCCACGCCCAGATGGCCGCCGAGGCGGCCGAGGCGGCGGCCGCGCAGGGGAGGTTCTGGCCGATGCACGACCTCCTGATCGCGCACGGCGACGCGCTCGAGCCGCCAGACCTCGACCGCTACGCGACCGAGCTCGGGCTCGACGGCGAGCGCTTCTGGAACGACCTGGACCGGCACGTCCACGCGGCGCGGGTGAGCGACGACGTGAACAGCGCCGACAACAGCAACGTGGCGGGGACGCCGACGTTCTTCGTCAACGGCCGCCGCCACGAGGGCGCGTACGACGTCGAGACGCTGAGCCGGGCCGTGCGCACCGCCCGCAACCGGGCGCGGATGGTGCGCCCGTGAGGATCACCCACATCGGCGGCCCGACCGCCCTGATCGAGGTCGAGGGCTGGCGGCTGCTGACCGACCCGACGTTCGACCCCGCGGGCGGGGCGTACCGGTTCGGCTGGGGCACCGGCTCGCACAAGACGGCCGGGCCGGCGATCGCCGCGGAGGACCTCGGGCGCATCGACGCGGTGCTGCTCTCGCACGACCACCACGGGGACAACCTCGACCCGGCCGGCCGGGCGCTGCTGCCGTCCGCGGGCGTCGTGGTCACCACGACGTCGGGGGCCGGGCGGCTGGGCGGCGGCGCGCGCGGCCTCTCGGACTGGCAGACGACCGTGCTGGAGGCGCCGGACCGCCCGTCGATCGAGATCACCGCGACGCCGTGCCGCCACGGCCCGCCGCTGAGCCACCCGATCGTCGGCGACGTGATCGGCTTCGCGCTGCGCTGGGACGGCCAGGAGCACGGCGTGCTCTGGATCTCAGGCGACACCGTGCTCTACGACGGGGTGCGCGAGGTGGCCTCGCGGCTCACCGTGGACGTCGCGGTGCTGCACCTCGGCGGCGTGCGCTTCCCGGTCACCGGGCCGCTGCGCTACACGATGACCGGGGCCGACGCGGTCGAGCTCTGCCGGCTGATCCGGCCGCGCACGATCGTCCCGATCCACTACGAGGGCTGGTCGCACTTCCGCGACGGCCGGGAGGGCGTCGAGCGCGCGTTCGCGGGCACGCGGGAGGCCGAGCGGCTGCGGTGGCTGCCGATCGGCGAGGCGGTCGAGCTCTGAGCGCGGGCGCCGACGTCGTGGTGGTCGGCGCCGGCCTGGCCGGGCTGGTCGCCACCGCCGAGCTGGCCGCCGCCGGCCGCCGCGTCATCCTCGTCGACCAGGAGCCCGAGGCGTCGCTCGGCGGCCAGGCCTTCTGGTCGTTCGGCGGGCTGTTCCTCGTCGACAGCCCCGAGCAGCGGCGTATGCGGATCCGCGACTCCCGGGCGCTGGCCTGGCAGGACTGGCTCGGCACCGCCGGCTTCGACCGGCCCGACGACGAGTGGCCGCGCCGCTGGGCCGAGGCCTACGTGGACTTCGCCTCAGGCGAGAAGCGCGCGTGGCTGCGGGAGCTGGGCGTGCGGCTCGTGCCGAACGTCGGCTGGGCCGAGCGCGGCGGCTACGGCGCCATCGGGCACGGGAACTCGGTTCCGCGCTTCCACCTGACCTGGGGCACGGGGCCGGGGCTGATCGAGCCGTTCGTGCGGCAGGTGCTCGCCGCGCGCGACCGCGGGCTCGTCGACCTGCGCTTCCGCCACCGCGTCGACGCGCTGACGCCGGGCGAGGGCGTGTCGGGCACGGTGCTGGCCCCGGACGCGTGCGCGCGCGGCCGCTCGAGCAACCGCGACGCGGTGGGCGAGTTCTCCTTCGCCGCCGGCGCGGTGATCGTCACCTCGGGCGGGATCGGCGGCAACCACGAGCTGGTGCGCCGGAGCTGGCCGGAGCGGCTCGGGTCACCGCCGCGGAGCATGCTCTCCGGCGTGCCCGCGCACGTCGACGGGCGCATGATCGAGATCGCCCAGGACGCGGGCGGGAACGTCATCCACCCCGACCGCATGTGGCACTACACGGAGGGCATCCGCAACTGGGACCCGATCTGGCCGATGCACGGGATCCGCATCCTGCCCGGCCCGTCGTCGCTGTGGCTGGACGCGACCGGCCGCCGGCTCCCGGTGCCGCTCTTCCCGGGCTTCGACACGCTCGGGACGCTGGAGCACATCACCCGCACCGGGCACGACCACACGTGGTTCGTGCTGACCCAGAGGATCGTCGAGAAGGAGTTCGCGCTGTCGGGGTCCGAGCAGAACCCCGACCTCACCGGACGCAGCGTGCGCGAGCTCCTGAAGACGCGCGTGGGCTCGGGCGCCCCGCCGCCGGTGGCGGCGTTCCTGCGCGAAGGGCCGGACTTCGTGGTCGAGCGCGACCTGCGCTCGCTGGTCGCCGGGATGAACCGCTCACCGACGCGCCGCTCCTCGACGCCGAGGCCGTCGAGCGCGAGATCGTGGCGCGCGACCGCGAGCTCGACAACCCGTTCACGAAGGACCTGCAGGTGGTCGCGATCCGCGGCGCGCGGCGCTACGTGGCCGACCGCGTCACCCGCGTCGCCGCGCCGCACAAGCTGCTGGACCCGAAGGCCGGGCCGCTGATCGCGGTCAAGCTGCACATCCTCACGCGCAAGACGCTCGGCGGGCTGCAGACGGACCTCGAGGGCCGCGTCCTGCGCGCCGACGGCTCGGCGCTGCCGGGCGTGTACGCGGCCGGCGAGGTGGCCGGGTTCGGCGGGGGCGGCATGCACGGCTACCGGTCGCTCGAGGGCACGTTCCTCGGCGGCTGCCTGTTCTCCGGCCGCGTCGCCGGGCGCGCCGCCGCCGCGGCGGCCTAGAAGCGGTACGCGGTCTGCCCGTGCGGCGCCTTGGCGAAGGCCAGGACCTTCGACGGCTCGATGCGGAACACCGCCGCGGCCAGCTCGCCCTCGCCGAACACGCCGTCGCCGACGTCGAAGTGCCAGTCGCTGCCGTACTTGGCCTCGTACGCGTCGGCGATCTCCTGCAGCGCGCCGTTGTCGGCGACCCGGACCGCGGTGCCCTCGACCACCACGTCGAGGCCCTCCGCCCACGTGTTCGTGCCGGTGGTGAGCGCGATCTGCGGGTTGACGTCGAGGTTGTGCGCCTTCTGCTCGCGCAGGCCGGTGCAGAAGTGCATCGCGCCGTCGTGCGCGACGCCGATCAGCGGCGTCACGTGCGGCCGGCCGTCGGCCCGGACGGTCGTGAGCCAGTAGAGCTCGGCGCGCTCGAGTGCGGCGAGGGCCTCGGGCCACGGCGTGGCGGTCGACGCCGGGTCGCTGAAGCGGCCGTCGAACTTCGTCTGCGGTGCGGTGGTCATCGGGATACAGACCGCCGCGCGGGCGGAAACTCATCGCTTGACCGCCACGGTGAGGCGCTGCGAGCATCGTTCTGCTGGCGACGACAGGAGATGACGCTCGCCGATGCGGTGGCTGTTCCGGGCAGGTGTGGCGGTGGCGCTGGTCCTCTGCTTGTTCGAGCCGGCGCTGATCCCCTACGTCGTCATCGGCCTGGCGCTCCGCGCGTTCTGGGAGATCCCGCGGCTGCGGCCGCACATCGGCCGCCGCGGGCTCCTCGCCGGGCTCGTCGTGCTGGCGGTCGCCGGCGTCGTCGCGGCGATGACGCTGAACTCGGGCGACTCCGAGGACGCCGGCCCGAGCGCGAGGCTGCAGGTCGAGCTGCCGGCCACGTACGTCGCGACGTCCACCCTCGCCGCCGACCGCGGCACGGCGGCGGTCTCCGAGCGCATGCGGATCGCGCGGGCCGACCTCGAGGCGCTCCTGCGGTACCGCCCGCTGATCCGGTACGCGCGCGAGCACGGGCTGCAGCCGCGGAGGCTCGTCCGCCGCGGCCTGAGCGAGCAGCTCGGCGACGAGTGGCGGCCCACCGAGAGCAACCTCCGGCTCGAGTTCGAGCGGACCCGCGAGGAGCCGCTCGACGTGCGCCGCGTGCCGGGCGAGACCGACAACTCGATCGACCTGCCGGACACGAGCCTGTCCGTGGGGCCGCAGGCGGACGCGCCGTTCCTCACGCTCCCGTTCGGCGAGGGCTCGACGATGACGCTGGTCGCCGAGCGATACGCGATCGGCACGACGTTCCCGGCCCCCACGGCGCGCGAGGAGCGCCCGGTCGCCGATCTCGAGGAGGTCGAGCTGCCGATCTCCGAGGGCGATGCCGTCGTCGAGTTCGAGCTGCGCAGCCCGTGGCTGCGCAACGCCTACCTCGCGCCGCTGGCCGACCTCTCCGCCGCGTCCGGGTTCCAGTGGCTCGTCCTGCTCCTGCTCGGCCTCGTCACGGACGGGTTCAAGGACGCGCTCAAGCGGCTCGCCGCGCGGTTCCGCGGCGGCGGCGCGCCACGGCCGGCCTAGAAGCGCCAGCGGACGCGCTTCGCGCCCTTGCGGGCGACGTAGCGGTCGGTGTCCCCTCGCAGGTCGCCGCGGACGCGCCAGCCGTTCCACCGCAGGTGCCGGACCCCGCTGCTCGAGGGCGTGATCCCGAGGGCCTTGTGGTGCGCGCGCGTCGCGACGCGGCGGGCGGTCGCGCAGCGGACGTGCTCGCCGCGGATCCGCGTGAGGTCGGCGCCCTCGTAGCGCGTGTCCGGATACGGGTTCACGACCCGCTTGCACGACACGCCGTCGGCGTGCGCGGCGGCGGGCGCCAGGAGCAGCGCGACCAGCGCGATCAGCGTGACTCGCATCACCGGCCACAGACTAGCCCCGGGTGGGGCCTCCTCCACCCCGGGAACGCCGGGCAGCACCTCGGAGCCGGGATGCTGCCTCGGCTGTCGCGGCGGACCGTGCGTGGGACCTTTCATGCCATGCCCGATCACTTCATGAACTACGTCGAGAGCGAGGCCCCGGCCGAGCTCACGCTCGTCGAATGGCGTCGGGCACGCGCCGCCGTCTCACCGCGTCGTCGCCGCAGCCTGCTGCCGGCGTTCCGCCGGCCCGCGTTCGCCTAGCGAGCTGCGCCGCGTCTCCCGTCGGGGGGTGCGTCAACCCCCTGAACCGGAGACCCCATGCAAGAGACCACGACGCCGTATCCCCCTGCCCCGCGACGGAGCGGCGGCCGCATCGCCGCGATCGTCGCCGCCAGCGTCGCCGCCGTCCTGGCCGTCGGCTTCATCGCCGCCGGCGCGCTCCTGCTCTGGGGCGACTCCCGGACCGACGACGACGGCTACCTCACGACCGGCAAGGAGCGCTACACCGCGGGCACCTACGCCCTCGCCACCGAGAACATGGACATCGACCTCGACGCGGCCGGCTGGGTCATGGACCGCAGCGACCTCGGCAACGTGCGGCTGTCGGTGGAGTCGAACGACGAGAAGCCCGTGTTCGTCGGGATCGCCCGCACGAGCGACGTGACCGACTACCTGCACGGCACGTCGTACACCTCGGTGACCGACGTCGACTACTCGCCCTTCCACGCCTCGTACCACGACCGCGACAGCGCCGGCGACCGCCGCCCCGAGCGCCCGGCCGACCAGCAGTTCTGGGCGGCCTCCGCCCACGGCTCCGGCAAGCAGACCGTCGCCTGGGACCTCGAGGACGGCGACTGGTCGATCGTCGTCATGAACGCCGACGGCTCGCGCGGCGTCGACACCGAGATCAGCGCGGGAGCCGAGGTCGCGTTCCTCGGCACCGCCGCCTGGATCTCGCTCGGAGCCGCGCTGGTGCTGCTGCTCGGCGCCGGCACGCTCGTCTACGCCGGCAACCGCACGCCCCGCGAGGTGGCTCGCGCGGCGCCCGCGCCGTCGATCGGCTGAGCCCGGGCGGCCACGCCGGGAAGCTCTCCGCCATGCTGGACCACGATGCGGCGCCGCGTGGTCCAGCTCTACGTCTCACTCGTGCTCTACGGCGTCTCCATGGCGCTGATGATCCGGTCGGACCTGGGCAACATGCCCTGGGACGTGCTCCACCAGGGGCTGTCCGAGCGGCTCGGGCTCCCGTTCGGCGTCGTGATCGCGCTCGTCGGCGCGCTGGTGATGCTGGCGTGGTGGCCGCTGCACGAGCGGCCGGGACTGGGCACGATCTCCAACGTCGTGGTGATCAGCGTGGTGATCGACCCGGCGCTCGCGCTCATCCCCGAGAGCGCCGGCATGGCCGGGCGGGTGTCCATGGCGGTCGCCGGCGTCGTGCTCAACGGCGCCGCGACCGCGGCCTACATCGGCGCACATCTCGGCCCCGGCCCGCGCGACGGGCTGATGACCGGGCTCGTCAGGGTCACGGGCGCGTCGGTGCGCCTCGTGCGCACCTCGATCGAGGTCGCGGTCGTCGTCACCGGCTTCCTGCTGGGCGGGACGCTGGGCGCGGTCACCGTGATCTACGCGCTCGCGATCGGCCCGCTGACGCAGCTCTTCCTGCCGCTGTTCAGCGTCCGCGTGGCCGAGCGGGACGGAACTGACGCAACAATGGTTCGATGACCCACCGCATGCGACTCCTCGTTCCGTCCGTTCTCGCCGCCGCCACGATCGCCGCGGGCTGCGGGGACGAGGTCGACCAGCTCAACGAGCGCGTCGACGAGGCCCAGCAGCAGGTTCAAGACGCCCAGCGCGAGGTCGACAAGGCCCGGGAGGCGGTGGAGGACCCGGCGGGCGCGGCGACTGACGAGGCGCGACAGCGGCTGGAGGACGCCGAGCGGGAGCTCCGCGAGGCGCAGCAGGACCAGTAGACCGCAGTCGTCACGTATCCCGAGCCCGATTCGTCGCCGCCGGAGGAAGGCTGTGGAGCACGAACGGGGCGACGGGCTGCTGCTTGCCCTTGACCTGCATCTCGGGCAGGGCGCTGGCGTCGGTGCCCTCCGGAAGACGCGCGCGGGTGGCCTCGCCGATCACGACGCCGCCGGCCGGAGCGTGCGACTCGAGCCGGGCGCCGAGGTTGACCGTGTCGCCGAACACGCCGTGGATGCGGTGCCCGCGGCCGCCGACGATCCCGGCCAGGACGGGCCCCGTGTTGAGCCCGACCCGGAAGCGCGGCCAGTCGGGATGGCCGGCTCGGATGGCGGCCGTCCGCTCCTGCAGCTCGAGCGCCGCACGGGCCGCCTGAAGGGCATGGTCCGGCTGATCGCCGCGCTTGTTGAAGATGGCGAAGATCTGATCCCCGACGAAGTCCTGCACCTCGCCGCCGAACTCGTCGGTGATCATCGGCGTCAGCTCGCTGAAGTAGGTCAGCAGCATCCGGTGCACGGCCTCGGGCCCGTTCGCCTCCGAGAACGGCGTGAATCCCGCCAGGTCGGCGAACAGCACCGTCACGTCGCGACGGCCGGCAAGCGTCTCGTCGAGATACAGCGCGCTGAACCGCTCCTCGTACCACTCCGACCACGAGGCAGCGCCGATCGCGGCGAAGCTGATCGCCATCAGCACGTGCCACTCCCACCAGCTCAGCTGCCAGGTCGTCGCCAGCGACGCGACCGCCACCACGAGCGCCTCGGCGAGCAGCGCGAACGCGAACGCCACCGCGAGCGAGAGCCGCGACCGCCGGCGCCTCCAGACCCGGAGGTACGCGAACGCGGCGTACGCGTACAGCGGGACGCCGATGGCGGCGAGCAGGGCGAGCGGCAGCTCGACCTCGTCCGGCGTGACGCTGTCCCGCAGCGGCGGAAGCTCGGCGAGCGACACCACCGCCCAGGCGCCGATCACCGTCAGGACCAGCACGACCAGCAGCCGCGAGCTGCGCACGATGCGCAGCGAAGCCGCCAGCCGGTACTCGACCGCCGAAGCCGCCGCGAGCGCCGCGGCGGCCACGAGACCAACCGGCGTCGCGAGCACGAAGCCGGCGTTCGCGTCACTCACGAGCTCACCCGGAGTGGCGAGAGCGTGGAGGCCGAGGAACCCGGCGCTGCAGAGGAACGCGAGCCCGATGAGCAGCAACCGCGCATCCCGCCGGCGGCGGCCGGCCTCGGTGATCGCCAGCGCGAGCGCCGCGTTCACCACACCCGCCAGCAGCACGATCCAGAAATGCGCCGACCGGTCCTCCCACCGCTCGTCGATCTCCGGGAACGCCAGGAGCGCCACCACCAGCACGAGCGGCAACGCCAGCACGACCGCAGCTAGGACCACCCGATCCGTGCGGCCGCCGACCGTCGAGGTGGTGCCGAGCTCACTCACCGGGCGCACGATGACGCGTCAGCGCGGGCAGTGCCAGGTCGGGTCGGCGTGGCCGTCGTCCGACGCTACTGCGGCGAAGGGAAGATCGACTCGGTGCGCCCCGCGCGCTCCTCGAGCAGCCGGTCGGCGTAACGGAGCAGAGCAACAAGGGAAACGAGCGCTGCGACGCCGCCCACGCCCACGGCAACGCCGAGCGAGGCATCGGCGATCGCTCCGAGCGCGATCGCGATCGCGCTGCCACCGACCACGCTGTTGATGACCGCGACGACGGTCGCGAAGGTGAAGAACTGCTTGCGACCCTCGGGCGGTATCGCAGCGTTCTCGAACACTCCTCGTCCGTCGTCATGCCCGGAGAGCAGGAAGAGCTTCGCCTGGTCGCCGGCGATCTGCTTGTAGTAGTTGCGGATCCGGTTGATCGCGACGCCGTAGCGGAAGTCCTCGGCACCGCACTCGACCACTCGCACGAAGGTGAAGACGCCGAGGACATAGAGCGTCGGGAGCACGGTGAGGGCGAAGACGTCGAAGGTCGTGCCGACCTGCGAAGCCTGGCCGATGAACCCCAGCGCGACCAGGGTGCTGGAGACGGAGAGGATGTAGAGCGAGGCGCGGGAAGCGCTCTCGCTCGCGGTCTGCGAGCGGGCGCCCTGGAGCGTGAAGTGCTCGGTAGTCAGAGCAGTCAGTAGCTCTTGGCGATCTGGGGCCTCCGCCACCTCAGCAACGTACCAACGCCGGCCAACCGGAGATCGGAGGTCGGTCAGATGACTCGCACCCAGCGTGTTCCTCACGGTCCACGCTGGTCGCCACGTCCATCAACGCGCCGCATGCTGCGCACCGGCCCCTGCGGGCACCGGCTGCACTACCGCACTGCCGACAGACCTGACGCGCAGCACCCACAGCCGGCAAGTACCCGCCCACTTCCGCATTAGGCAGAAGCAGCACGCCGGGCGCGACTCGGGAACTCCGTGGCGCCGGGCGGGGCTGCCGGCGATCTGCGTAGGGTCAGGCGTCCGACGGGTCCTGAAAGGCGCGCACCTCGATGCGGCCACCCAGCGCCTTCGACGCCTGCGTCGCCCACTGGACCGCTGCGTCCTGGTCTGCGGCCTCGATCACCCAGAAGCCGCCGACGTACTCCGGCGCCTCGACGAACGGTCCGTCGACCACAACGGGCTCGCCGCTGCTGGCATCGACGGTCTTGGCCGACGACGGCGGATGCAGCCCCCCGGCGAAGACAAACGCCCCCGACTCGTTCAGATCGGCGTTGAACGCCTCCACGGCGGCCAGCGCGGCCTCCAGCTCGGCCGGGTCCATCGACTCCATGGTCGGCTCCTCGGCCGAATCGTGGGGCACAGTCAAGAAGAACTGCATCACTCGTCGCTCCTTCTGGCGGGTGGTACGAGGCCACGCTAACAGCGGCCCCCTGATGCCCTACTGACTGCCCCGCTGGCCGAAACTCATCGGTCACATGCCTCAGGCGGTGGGGGGTCGCCACGGCTCGCGCTCGTGCGTGAGCCAGACGAGCTCGGGGTCGAGCGCAAGGACCCGCTGCCGGCCTTCGGTGGGCGGCTCGTCGAACTCCCCGAACCACACCGCCACGTCACCGCCGACGATCACCGGGCGCCCGCCGGTCTCGACGACGACCATCTGCATGCCGGGCGTGTGGCCCGGCGCCGGGACCAGTCGCAGCCCGGGCAGCAGCTCGAGCTCGCCGTCGACCGGCACGTAGTCCACGCCGGGCGCCTCGACCCACTCGCGAATGGTGTAGCCGTCCTTGCTGCGCACGTCGTCGAGCTCCCGACGCTGGACGTAGATCGGCTTGCCGGCGAAGAGGTGGTTGCCGCCGCAGTGGTCGGCGTGCAGGTGCGTGTTGACGACGATGTCGATGCCGGCGATATCGAAGTCCTGCTCGCTGAGCGGCCGGAGGCGGGGATCCATGTCGGCCATCAGCGGGTGCAGCTCCGTCATGCCGGTGTCGACCAGCACGCGCGCATCGGGATGCTCGATGACGTGCACGTAGACCGGCATCCGCTCGCCCTCGACGGCAAGGTCGGCGACGAAGACCGGCGTGACGGTGATCGAAGTAGGAGCGCTCATCGTGCACCTGCCACCGCAGTGGTGGTCGAGCGACACCCCGACAGGTGGCCGGCGAGCGCGGGCGTCCGCTTGCCATGAAGTCGGTGAAGCTCGGCGTCGGGCATCGACCAGTCGGACTGCCCGTCCGGCCCGACGATACAGCCGTCGGCCGAGACGCCGCTCATCGCATTGATCACTCTCGGCATTCCGCACTCCTCCTCGTGTGGGGACAGTCAACCGGTATGACGCCGAGAACCCTCGAAACTCATCAGAGCAACCGTGCCCAAGTGATCAAAGACATCCACCGGCGACACCTCTAGCCGCGTCCAAAGGGACCGGGCGCTGCTTCCACGATCCTGGACATCCCCACCCATCAACTTCTTGGCATAGGAGCAGCAGCTGCGGTAGCGGCGCCCGATTCACGGCCGCTGCAACTCTTCGCGCAAGCGCTAGTCCGCGGTTGATCGAGACTACGCGAGATCTAGCGACGACGCTGCCGCGTCGACCGCTTTGGCCAGCTTCTCGGCGAGGTCCCCTTTCCTCGCCACCGAGACGCGCTCGAGCTCGAGCCAGCCCGCGAGCAACCGCAGCTCCTCCGCCAGCTCCGGGGCCACCGCGCCGGGATCAGCCCCCGGCTCGGCGAACGCGCCGAGCACCTGCAGCACCCCCGCCTGCCGGTCGCCCTTGACGTCGACCCGCGCCACCAGGCGATCGCCGAGGAGGAACGGAAGCACGTAGTAGCCATGGACCCGCTTCGCCTTTGGCGTGTAGAGCTCGATCCGGTAGCGGAAACCGAAGAGCCGTTCGGTGCGCCGCCGCGACCAGACCAGCGGGTCGAAGGGCCCCAGCAACGCGCGCGCTTCACGTGCGGGCGCCGGCAGCCGCTCCGCCGCGACGTAGGCGGTGGCGCTCCAGCCCTCGACTCGCGTCGGCGTAAGGGTGCCCGCCTCGACCAGCTCCGCCAGGCGCGCCTTCGACTCCGCCCGCGGCAGGCGGAAATAATCACCGAGGTCAGGCTCAGTCGCGACGCCGAGGCGTACTGCCGCGATCAGCAGCAGCCGGCGCTGCGCCTCGTCCTCGGCTGGAGTCGGGGCATCGAGTACGGCCTCGGGCAACACCCGCTCGGGCAGGTCGTAGTGACGCTCGAAACGGACGCGATGGGCGGCGCACACGCGGCCCGCGAAGAAGAGGTAGTCGAGCGCGATCTTGCCCTCGCTCCAGTTGTACCAGCGGTTTCTCGGCTTGCGCACCGGCGTGGCGACCTCGGCCGCGCGGATCGGGCCCCGCTCTTCCACCGTGCGCAGAACCGACTCGAGCAGCTCGGGCTTCTCCGCGGCCAGTAAGCGCGCCGGTTTCTCGGTGAGCTTCTCTGCCCGCGCCATTCGCCAGCGCAGCAGCGGCTGCAGTTCGACCGGCAGCAGCGAAGCCTCGTGCCCCCAGTACTCGAACAGGCCGCGCACGCGCCCGGACCGCGTCGCGGGTCCGGCGGCGGTGTCGGCATGCGCGGCCAGGCGGTCAAGGGTGGCCCGTCGGTAGGGACCGAGCCGGGAGAAGAGCGGCAAGTAATGGGAGCGGCAGAGGACGTTGACCGAGTCCAGCTGCAACAGGCCGACGTCGTCGATCGCACGCCGCAGGTGGCGGACGTCGATCCGCCCGTTCGGCCGCGGTCGGCCGATGCCCTGCGCGGCGAGTGCGACGCCGCGCGCCTCCGCCGCGCTCAGCTCGATCTCGGCGCCGGCGTGCACCGTCTTCATGATGGCGTGAGTCGAGGCGTCACTACCACCCTGGGCGACGGCGGTAAGGAGTCCACCACGGGATCAGCGACCCAGAGCCCGGCGCAAGGGCGAGTGTTGCTTGGAGACAGGCGCGGTAGTCATCGCGGATCGTCCTTGACCGCTGCTCGCTGCCGGGCGCCCCCGTCCGGGCAGGGATCCGCCTGCGAGACGGAACTCGCTTTGCCCCTGAAGCCCGCCGAGAGCGTCGCGAACCACCCACCGCGGCCTCGCCGGTTCAGAGGCACTTCACTGCGTGGACTCCGAGAGGCGTTTCGCGGCACGCTTGGCGACCGACTTGCGTGGATCGGCGCGAAGCCGCTCTAGCACTGGGATGAGCCATTCAGCTAGTTCCGGGTCGTCCGTTGCCCACTCCGCCAGGACATCCATCGTCACATTGAGGACGATCCAGTCCGTGGACCGGGTCAGGTTGCGCTGGAGCAGCTCTTTGGCGCGCCGTGCTTGCTCGTCCGACAGATCGCCGCGAAGGTGCTGCAGCATCTGGGCGACGTGCCATTGGATCGACGGCTGCTCGATCGACCCGACCTCAGCGATCAGCCGGTCGACGTGCGGCCTGAACCAGCCCGGTTGCTCGCGGCACACCTTCTCAAGCGCGTCTCCGGCCCGCATCCGGACGAGCTCATCGGACTCGGCCAGGCTGACGAACAACTCCTCCAAGCGCTGCCGATCGGCGACCACGATGGCAACCACCTCTTCGGTGCGACCGAGCGAGTTGGGATGGCCGCCCCTGAGAATCTCGGCGAACGGCTCGGTCATGCAACCGGCGATGATCGCAGACAAACCGCGGTAAGCGGCCCCGCGCTTCCCCGCGACTGTGCAAAGGCTCGAGCTAAGCGCGGACCTCGTTCCCACAGCCGTTGGGCTCTGGTTGAGGGGACCGAGAAGGGGCGTGAGCGACGGCTACTGCCTTGAGCTGTCGCAGTGACGAACCCCTGCGATGGACGACACGCCGGCGTCTCGCGGAGCGCCGCCGTCGCTAGCGTTGGTCGCGCATGGCGGCAGTGCGACCACCCGGTGCTCGGGGGACGTTACGGTGAGCCGGTGAGCCCTAGGCGCAAACGTCAAGAGCCTGACCGGCGGAATGACGAGCCTCGGCCGGCGCCGGACCGCTCATGGTCGGCACGACGCAGCATCCACGAGCGCGACGCTCACGCGGACATGGTCGCGTACACGCCGCTGCCAGCCGAGACCGGACCTACGTGGGCGCCCGATCAGCTGTCGGTGTGGCCGGTGGAAGGCGGTCGGTTCGGCTTGGACGCGCACTACGAGGGCGCCACGGGCGCGCAGCGCGCCGAGTATCAAGCGCAGAAGCTCTCGGAGCTCAACCTGCGCGCGACGGTGCAGGAGAGCGCGTCGGCGGGTACGACCTTGCGGCTCGGCCCGCTCACTCACGAGGCGGCGTGGGTGGCGCTTGAAGCATTCCTCGGCCGTCCCCCGCCCCGAGCAGCAGGCGACTAGCAACTCCCCGCGGCGCGGGACGCCCTCACTGCCCATAGCGAACCGCACCAGCCCCTGGCACGACTGCAACTCGCAATTGGCGACACTCCGCCCAGCGATTGTGCCGACCGTCGCTAGCAGCGTGAAAGGGGTAGTCGGATGAGACCTGCCGGCATCGCCCGCGCAACGCGCTGACGCCATGCGCCGCCCGTGCCGGCCGGCACGGCCCGCCTCCCTCTCTGGCCACCTGAGCCCGGACCGCTCACCCCAGCGAACCCAATCGTCAGCCGACGCAGGGCCCGGCGCGCGGCCCCGTACCCAAGCGCGAAGAAGACTCGCGCGACGCCCTCGACGGACGCCGGAAGTCCAGTCCATAGTGAGCCGGACGCCGCATTGCAGCGCGGAGGCGTGCCTAGGCCTCAGGATCTGTGATGCGGCCGCTCCGGCGAGTCCGTAGACGGCTTTTCGGTGCCACGCACGGGCCCGAGCTTGCCGGTCTTGGGGTTCGGCTTGAACTGTCGGACCTCCGCTCCCGTTCGTCCCGAGCCGGAACAAGACGCTTGCGAGCGCGTCGAGCTCCTCCCGCGTGGGCTGCTCGCCGAAGATCTCAGCGGCGAGACCGCTGGTCGTTCCGTCGGGCCTTGCTTCAGACCGAACGCCGGAACCCAAGCGAGCGGATCCACCGTTCCGGTGCGCCGGAGGCGCTCGACGACGGCCGTGGCGAGGCGTTCCTCGTTCATGCGCGTGACTCAGAACGGATCGCGTTCGATCGCCAGCTGCGTGCCGTCGGGTGACCACACCGCCGGGCTCGAGAAGCTATGCGAGGGCTTCAAGCGCCGGTCGACGAGCGGCGGGACGGCCGTGAGGTCGATCACGTCGACGGAGGCCGCGTCGCTGTCGCCCGTGACGGCGATGCGCGTGTCGTCGGGCGACCACGCCAGGTGGTCGCCCGTGACGTCCGGGACCGTGGCGAGGGTGTGGCCCGCGGGGTCGAGGATCCTGACGCCGTCGGCGTGCAGGACCGCGACCCGATCGCCCTTCCGCGAGAACGCGGCAGCCCGGGCCGGCTTGATCAGCACGCGGACCTCTCCCGTCCAGACGTCGGCGATGCGGACACGGAAGTCTGGGCTGCCCTCGTCGTGGACGACGAGGCGGCCGTCGGAGCTCAGGGCCTGGGCGCCGAGGTAGTCGACGCCGCCACGCCTGCGCGTCGAGAAGCCGCGGCGCACGCGGCCGCTCGCGACGTCGAGCACGCGCAGGCGAGCGTTGGAGTCCCGTGCCGAGACCGCGACGCGACGCGCGTCGGGGGTCCACGAGAAGCGCGGCCGGGTCTCCCAATACGTGCTCGTGCGCAGCACGCGGCGCGTGTGACCGCGGGAGCGCAGCCAGACGTCGTAGCCGCGCGGCCCACTCCGGAGCAGGGCCATGGTCCTGCAGCCGGGCGCCAGCGAGGCGCCGACCATGCTGCGCACGCGGCGCACGGTGACCGGCGCGGCGGCGCCCTCGCGGCGCTGCAGCAACGACGGCGGCCCCTCATTGAGCGTGACCAGGGTCGTCGGCGACGCCCAGCACGGATCGACCACGAAACGGTTGCCGCTCGGTGGCTCCAGGACGGTCACGCGCTGTTCGCCGCTGGCGGAGAAGACGGCGATGTCGCCCACCGCGGCGAGAAGCGCCAGAAGCCGGAACATCGACCGCCAGCTTGGGCATCGCAAGGCCCGTCGCGCCTCTCTGGCCGCCGGAGCCCGGGCCACTCACACAGCGAACCGAATCTCCAGCCGGCGGACGACCAGCACGCGGCTCCGTACCCGAGCAACAAGCGATCGTTGAATCAGAGGCCGGGGCCGCCGGGGCCGGGATCGAACGAGACGTCCACCCCCGGGCTCGGTATTCCGATCGAGACTGCACACGGAAGCCTGTGCCCACGCAAACCAGTGCTATGCCGCCCTCCCGCAAGCCGGGACAGAGCAGACGTCGGGGCACTGGCGCTGCCGCGGACGGGCCGCGGCATGGCCTCCCGGGGCGCTCGAGCGCGAGCCTGCGAGCGCTGCCCCGGGAGGGCATGACGCGGCCCGGCCCCAGCCAACGATCAGTCGATCAGCGAGCCCAGCTGCCGCACGGCGAGCGCCAACCCGGCGAGGTCGTTGTCACCCTCGCGAGCCAGAGCCCGCAGGAACGCCTCCAACCGCCGAGCCGACCCCGCATGGGCATGCAGGAACCGCTCGACCGCGACCAGCGGCTCGGCCCCTGGCGACTCCCGCAACGCCGTCAGCGCCAGCGAACGGCGAGCCTTGAACGCGTCCTCGCGCACGGCCTGCAGCGCCCACCGCTGCATCCGCGTCGCCGACCGCACCCGGGCCAGCTCACGCTCCATCCAGTCGAGCCGCAGCTCCGCCCCGAGCGCGAAGAACACCCGCGCGACGTCCTCGACGGACCGCTCGGACGACGCGGCGGCCGCGATCACGTCGGGCGCGTGGACCAGCTCGGCCCGCAGCGCGTGGGCCTGCGCGACGTCGTCGGGCACACCCTCGGCGACCGCCCGCTCGACGACCTCCGACCGCCGCGCGCGGCGGTCCTCGGTGCCGAGGTGGGCGAGCGCCGCCGCGAGCCGCTCGAACCCGTCGCGGCCCACCGCGATCGTCTCCTCGAACGGCGCGCCCGGCGCCCAGGTCAGATACCACCGCGCCGTCGCCTCGACCAGCGCGTCGACGCCGCCCAGCAGCTCGAGCTGCTCGCTCCGGCCCACGCCCGTCAGGTCCTCGATCGCCTCCCACAGCGGGTCGGCGCCGGTGACCTCGCACGCGATCCGGAAGGCGCGGACGACCTCGGAGACGGCGGCGCCCTTCTCGGCCACGAGCTGGGACACGAACGTCGGCCCGAGCGCGTTGACCACCGAGTTGGCATTGAGCATGCAGACCAGCTGGGCGCGCAGCGGGTGCTCGCTCAGCAGATGGCCGCAGCGCTCGACCACGGCCGAGGGGAAGTAGTTCCGCAGGTCGCGCTCGAGCCACGGGTCGTCGGCGAAGCCGCTCGCCTCCAGCTCGCGCGCCACCCAGCGCTTCGAGTACGCGACGAAGATCGCCAGCTCCGGCCGCTCGAGCGCGCGCCCGCCGCGGCGGCGCTCGCTGAGCTCCTCGTTGCCGGGCAGCGCCTCGGAGGCGCGGTCCAGCAACCCGGTCTCCTCGAGCAGCCCGCACAGATCCTCGTAGGCGAACATCCGCATGCCCGCGCGCCCGACCTCCTGGGCGATGATCTGCGCCTGGACGAACGAGTCGTAGAGCACGTGCTCGACCACGTCGCCGGTGACCGCCTCCAGCAGCTCGTCGCGCTGCGTGCGCGTCATCTCCCCGCGCCGCTCGGCCAGCCCCAGCAGGATCTTCAGGTTGACCTCGTGATCGGAGCAGTCGACCCCCGCCGAGTTGTCGATGAAGTCCGCGTTGATGAGGCCGCCGGCCGCGGAGAACTCGACGCGGGCGCGCCGCGTGAGCCCCAGGTTCCCGCCCTCCCCCACGACGCGGCAGCGCAGGTCGCGGGCGTCGACCCGGATCGCGTCGCTCGCGCGGTCGTGCGCGTCGGCGTCGGTCTCCGTCGAGGCCTTGACCACCGTTCCGATGCCGCCGTTCCACAGCAGGTCGACCTGCGACCGCAGGATCGCGCGGATGACGTCGTTGGGCGCGGTGCGCTCCTCCTCGAGCCCCAGGAGCGAGCGGGCGCGCTCGGGCAGCTCGATCCACTTGGCGTCGCGCCGGAACACCCCGCCGCCCTCGGACATCACGTCGCGCGAGTAGTCGTCCCAGGAACAAGATCCCGCCCGCCCCAGCTCGAAGAGCCGCTTGCGCTCGGCGAACGACGCCGCCGGATCCGGGTCCGGGTCGATGAACACGTGCCGGTGGTCGTAGGCCGCGAGCAGCTTGATCTTGTCCGACAGCAGCATCCCGTTGCCGAACACGTCGCCGGACATGTCGCCGATCCCCACGACGGTGAACTCGTCGGCCGCGGGATCGAGCCCGAGCTCGCGGAAGTGGCGCTTGACCGACTCCCACGCCCCGCGCGCGGTGATCCCCAGCTTCTTGTGGTCGTAGCCGACCGACCCGCCCGAGGCGAACGCGTCGTCGAGCCAGAACCCGTACTCGGCGGACACGGCGTTGGCGGTGTCGGAGAACGTCGCGGTGCCCTTGTCGGCCGCCACGACCAGGTACGTGTCGTCCTCGTCGCGGACCCGGACGCCGTCCGGCCGCACGACCTCGCCGTCTACGAGGTTGTCGGTGACGTCGAGCAGCGCGCGGATGTAGGTGACGTACGCCTCCTCGATCGCCGCGCGGTCGACGGTCGCGCGCTTGAGGATGAAGCCGCCCTTCGCGCCCGCGGGGACGATGATCGCGTTCTTGGTCAGCTGCGCCCGCATGAGGCCGTAGACCTCGGTGCGGTAGTCCATGCGGTCGGAGAAGCGGATGCCGCCGCGCGCGATCTTGCCGCCGCGCAGGTGGATGCCCTCCATGTCCGCGGCGTAGACGTAGATCTCGAACTCGGGCGACGGCATCGGCATCGCCGGGACCTCGGCCGAGCGCAGCTTGAAGGCCGTCGCGCCGCGGCCGGCCTTGTAGGCGCTCGTGCGCAGCGTCGCGTCGATCGCGCCGAGCTGGTTGCGCAGGATGCGGTCGTGGTCGATCGAGGCGACCTCCTCGAGCTCGGCCATGATCTCGTCGCGCAGCTCGCTCTCGGCGACCTCGTCGGTCTCCCGCGTCGGGTCGAAGCGCAGCTCGAAGTAGCGCACGAGCTTGGCGGTGATCGAGGAGTTCGCCACCAGCACGTCGTTCTGGTAGCCCTCGGTGAAGCGCGAGCCGATCCGCTGCCGGTACTTGCGGTACGCGCGCAGGATCGCGACCTGCTGGCGGTCGAGCCCCGCGGAGACCACGAGCCGGTTGAGCGGATCCGACTCGGCGTGGCCGTGATAGACGGCCGCGATCGTCTCGGCCACGCGGTCGCCGACGTCGCCCAGCGGGAGCGCCTCCTCGCCCGGCCCGAGCACGCGGAACTCCTGCACCCACATCTCGTCGTCGCCGACCAGTCGCGTGGAGATCTCCTCGATCACGCGCAGCCCGAGGTCCTCGAGCATGGGCATCACGCGCGAGAGCTCGATCTTGGCGCCGCGCTTGTAGAGCGCCACGCGCGTCGGCCGCGCGTCGGCGATCGGGTGCAGGCTCACGACCAGCGACTCGTCGCTGCCGAGCCGCTCGAAGCAGCCGACGTCGATCGCCGCGAGGTCGGGCGTCGTGTAGCCCTTGTAGTGGTCGGGGAAGCGCGGGCCCCATGAGGCGGCGAGCGCGCGGTGGGCCGGCCCGAGCACGGCGGCCAGCTCGTCGTCCCACGTGCGCGCGAGCGCGACGGCCTCGGCCTCGACCTCGCGGATCGGCGCCTCGGCGAGCCCGGCGCCGGCGTGGGCGAAGAAGTGCACGCGGACGCGCTCGCCCTCGTCCATGACGTGGTGGGCCTCGACGCCGCTCGTGTCGTAGCGCCGCCGCAGCAGCGCGGTCACGCGCGCGACGAGCTTGGAGCTGTAGCGCGAGCGCGGGAGCGAGAGGATGATCGACGCGCTGCGCCCGTCGGGATCGCGGCGGCCGAGCAGGCGCACCTTGTCGGACCCCTCGAGCCCGGTGAGCGCGACCACCGCGCGCCGCAGGTCGTCGACCGGCGCGGAGAAGAGCTCCTCCTTCGGGAACGAGTCGAAGAGCGCGACGGCGGCCTTGTAGTCGTGCGAGCCCTCGATCAGGTCCTCGGCGTCGAGCGCCTGGCGCAGCTTGCGGTGCAGCAGCGGGGTGTCGGACGCGCGCTCGGCGAACGCCTTCGACGTGAACAGGCCGAGCAGCCGCGACTCGCCGACGATCTCGCCCGTGCGCGAGACGCGCTTGACGCCGACGTAGTCCATCCGCTCGTGCCGGTGCACGGGAGAGACGGCGTTGGTCTTGGCCACGAGCAGCAGGTCGCCGCCGGTCGCCCGCTCGCGGACGCCGGGCGGGAGCTTCTCCAGCGGGACCGGCTTGCTGAAGACCGAGCGGCCCTCGTCGCCGAGGATGCCGAGGCCCGAGCCCTCGATGACGCTGATCGTCTCGTTCGTGATGTCGTACTCGCGGGCGCCGAGGAGGACGAAGTTGCCCTTCAGCAGCCACTCGAGGAAGTCGGCGACCTCGTGCACCTCGTCGCGCGGGTAGCGCGCGGTGCCGGCGCGGGCGACGGTGATCATGTCGTCGACCCGCTCGCTCATCGCCTTGAAGTCGTTGACCACCGCGCGCACGGCGCGCAGGACGCCGCGGACCGCCTCCTCGACCTCGGCCAGCTCGGCGTCGTCGAGCCGGCGCGCGAGGTCGAAGTGCATGATCGACTCGCGGCGCGGCGCCTCGCGGGCGCGGCCGACGGCGGTGATCCGGCCGTTGCCGTCGCGCTCGATGCCGACCACGGGGTGCAGCAGGCGCACGACGTCGAGCCCGCGGCCCTCGAGCTCGCCCGAGACCGAGTCCACGAGGAACGGCCAGTCGTCGGTGTTGGTCTCGATCACCGAGCCGAGCGGCTCGTAGCCGTGGGCCTCGCGCGACGGGTTGAAGGCGCGCACGGCCGCAGGCTCGTCGCCGCGGCCGGACGCGAACTCGAACGCGCCGATGACCTCGGCGACGAGGTCCTCGGGCGATATGCCCTCGGCGGCGTCGCCGGACAGCCGCCGCAGGTAGGCGCCGGCGAACGCGCGGACCGCATCCGCGCGCTCGGCTGGCACCTTCCCTTCGATCAGCTCCAGCAGGCCGCTCGCCGGCGATGAGCCGGCCTCGGTCTCCTCCGCGAGGCTCACTGAGACCCAATCATGACCTGCCCCGCGGCGCTATGCGAGCTTGGCCTCCAGGGCGTCGAACTGGGTGCGGATCTGCGCGGGCAGCCGATCGCCGAACTTGTCGAGGAACTCGCGCACCTGATCGAGCTCGGAGCGCAGCCCTTCCTCGTCGACGCTGAGCAGCTGCTCGAGCTTCTCGGGCGCGATGTCGAGGCCCTCGGTGTCGAGATCCTCCGGGCGCGGCACGTTGCCGATCGGCGTCTCGCGGGCCTCCGCGTCGCCGTCGAGCCGGCGGAAGATCCAGGCCAGCACGCGGGCGTTCTCGCCGAAGCCGGGCCAGAGGAACTTGCCGTCGTCGTCCTTGCGGAACCAGTTGACCATGTAGATCCCCGGCATCTGCACGCCCTCGCGGGCGCCGAGCGCGAGCCAGTGGCCGAAATAGTCGGCCATGTTGTAGCCGGCGAACGGGAGCATGGCCATCGGGTCGAAGCGCAGGGTGCCGACCGCGCCGGCCGCGGCGGCGGTGGTCTCCGCGCTCATCGTCGCCCCGAGGAACGTGCCGTGCTCCCAGTCGAACGCCTCGCGGACGAGCGGCACGACCGTCGCGCGGCGGCCGCCGAACAGGAAGGCGTCGACGGCCACGCCGGCCGGGTCCTCCCACTCGGGGGCGATCGACGGGCACTGCGCCGCGGGCGTCGTGAAGCGCGCGTTGGGGTGGGCGGCCGGGCTGTCGGACTCCGGCGTCCAGTCGTCGCCCTTCCAGTCGATCGCGTGCTCGGGCGGGTCGGGCGTGCCGCCCTCCCACCAGATGTCGCCGTCGTCGGTCTTCGCGCAGTTGGTGAAGATCGTGTTCGCGCGGATCGTCTCGATCGCGTTCGGGTTGGTCGCGTAGCTCGTGTTCGGCGCGACGCCGAAGAAGCCGGCCTCGGGGTTGACCGCGTAGAGGCGGCCGTCGTCGCCGAACTTCATCCAGGCGATGTCGTCGCCGATCGTCTCGACCTTCCAGCCCTCCAGGGCCGGGACCATCATCGCCAGGTTGGTCTTGCCGGAGGCGCTCGGGAAGGCGCCCGTGAGCACCTTCGACCTCCCCTCGGGCGAGGTGACCTTGATGATCAGCATGTGCTCGGCGAGCCAGCCCTCGTCGCGGGCCATCACCGAGGCGATCCGCAGCGCGAGGCACTTCTTGCCCAGCAGCGCGTTGCCGCCGTAGCCGGAGCCGTAGGACCAGATCTCGCGCGTCTCGGGGAAGTGGACGATGTACTTCTCGCTGTTGCAGGGCCACGGCGAGGTGTCGTTCGGCGCCCCGACGGTGTGCAGGCACGGGACGAACTCGCCCTCGTCGCCGAGCACGTCGAGCGCGCCTTTACCCATTCGGGTCATGATCCGCATCGACACCGCCACGTAGGCCGAGTCGGTCAGCTGCACGCCGATCTCGGCGATCGGAGACCCGAGAGGACCCATGCTGAAGGGGACGACGTACATCGTGTGGCCGCGCATCGACCCGCGGAACTTCTCCGTGAGCAGCTCGCGCATCTCGGCCGGGTCGCGCCAGTGGTTGGTCGGTCCCGCGTCGTCCTCGTTCTCGCTGCAGATGAACGTGCGGTCCTCCACGCGCGCCACGTCGTCCGGGTCCGAGAGGGCGAGGTAGGAGTTGGGTCGCTTGGCGTCCGAGAGCCGCTCGAACGTGCCCGCGTCGACCAATGACTGCGCCAATCGGTCGTACTCCTCCGCGGAGCCGTCGCACCAATGGACACGGTCCGGCTGGGTGAGCTCCGCCACCTCCTCGACCCAGTTCAGGAGCTTCTGGTTCGTGGTCAGGGCGGTCGTCTCGATCGTCACGGGTCGGATCAACCTCTCGGTGTCGGCCAGGGGAAAGATGGCACTTTGCCACAGGTCGGCCGTTCGGGATTCAGCCGTTCGTCCAACGAAAAGCCTGGAGAAACGTCTAGGCCGAAGGTCTCAAGTCCGGGCGACCATGCGTGTTCTGCGTACTTCCTGGTGGTATCTGACGGCAGTGATGCTGGTGCTCGCGGTGATGGCCGCGGGTGCTCACGCCATGTCGCTCACGGCGCCCGCGCTGGCCGAGCAGGATCGCGTCGCCCGCGAGGCCGAGGCCGCCGCCGAGCGCTCGATCGTGCCCGCCCAGGCCGAGGCGGGCGGGCTGCCGGTGCCGGTCCTGATCGGCGGGATCGTCATCGCGTTCGCGGCCGGACTGACGACCTCCCAGGTCCGCCGGCGCCGCCGCACGACGCGGCGGATGCGCGTGGCGCGGACCCGGCCCGCGCCGGTCGTGGCGGCCGTGGAGGCGCCCGCCCCCGTGCGGCCCGCGCCGCCGAAGCCGCCGCCCGTCGTCGCCGCCCCTCCCCCGCCGCCGCCGGCCGCGCCCCCGCCGCCGCCCAAGCCCGCGCCGCCGCCGCCGAGGTCGCTCGGCCCCCGCCCGGAGCGGCCCGCCACCCCGCTGGGCAGCGCGCCCGAGGCCGTGCGCCCGTCCACGCCGCCTCCGGTCGTGCCCGCCAAGCGGTTCGCCCGGCCGCGGCCGTGGCCCGAGGAGGCGGCGACCGTGTGGACGTGCGAGATCGCGTGGAAGGCCGGCTACGTCAAGTCGGCGTTCCGGGCGATGGGCGGACCGCCCGGCGGCTCACGGCGCCAGTCGCTGGCCGAGTCGCCCGCGCTCAAGTGGACGCTGATGACGGACCCCGAGCCGCCGACGCCGGAGATGATCGCCAGCGTCAAGCTGCTCGTCGCGGCGCTCCAGGATGCGGGGTGGGAGCGGATCGGCCCCGGCCCCGCGTGGTACGCGCAGCGCTTCCTCTGGCGCGGGCAGGGCGAGCCGCGACCGGTCGTGGTGCCCGAGCCCGCCGAGGGCGGGACGCCGCAACGCTGACGCCAAGGTCGCACCAACCATTCGACAAGCCGCGGGGTGAAGTCTGTGGCCCATGAGCCGCGTCACCTTCGCCACCGTCGTCGCCGTCCTGCTGTTCGCCGCCCCCGCCGGCGCCGCCTCCACGGCAGCCGCCGGCCCGAGCCCGACCCCCTCATCCTCGAGGTCATCCTCGCCGTCCTGGTCGGCGCGGGCATGGCGCTCCGCGCCCCGGCCCGCCGGGCCGCCGCGTCCCTGCGCCGCACCGTCAGGCCGTCCGGCCGGCGGACCCAGCAGCCGCGCGCGCGGCGCGCCTAGCCTGGATCCGCCGATGATCCGTGGATGACTCGGCGCCGTGGGCCGAGTCAGAGACGAACGGCCACGGCGGCGAGGCGCCGCGGGGATCGGTGGGATCCAGGCTTAGCCGTCGCGCTTGGGAACGAGCACGAGCCGCTTGAACTCGGCCACCAGGACGCCGTCCTGGTTGAGCACGCGGGTGTGGACCTTCACGATCCCGCGGTCGGGCTTCGAGCTCGACTCGCGCGCCTCGAGCACCTCGGTCTCGGCGAACAGCGTGTCTCCGTGGAACACCGGGTTCGGGTGGCTGAGCGCCTCCGTGGCCAGGTTCGCGATCGCCTTGCCCGAGATGTCGGACACGCTCATGCCCAGCGCGAGCGAGTAGACGTACGGCCCCACCACGACGTTGCGCCCCTGCTGCGTGCCGGCGGCGTAGACGTCGTTGAGGTGCAGCGGATGGTGGTTCATCGTGATCAGGCAGAAGAGGTGATCGTCGGCCTCGGTCACCGTCTTGGCGGGCCAGTGCTTGTAGACGGCGCCCACCTCGAACTCCTCGAAGTAGCGGCCGTAGGGATGCGCGCCCGAGGCCTCGCGGGAGCGCTGATCGGTGTCGACTGAGGTGCTCATAGGCCCGGGGACTCTACGATCCGGCGCCCATGCGCAGCCCCCGTTCCTTCTTCACGCCGCTCGCCATAGGCGCTCCCGAGCCCGTCCGCGAGATCCCGATCGTGCCCTCGCGGATGATCCACTTCCTCGACTTCTCGAACGAGAAGATGGTCGCCAAGGCGGCAGACATCGCCACGAAGACCGACATCCTCCTCGGCAACCTCGAGGACGCGATCCCGGTCGACCGCAAGGAGGCCGCGCGGGCGGGCCTGATCAAGGTCGGCCGCGAGATCGAGCTCGGCGGGACCGCCCTCTGGACGCGGGTGAACGCGCTCGAGTCGCCCTGGGTGCTCGACGACCTGACGCAGGTCGTGGCGGAGATCGGCGAGAAGCTCGACGTCGTGATGGTGCCGAAGGTCGAGGGGCCGTGGGACATCCACTACGTCGATCGCCTGCTCGCCCAGCTCGAGGCGCGCGCCGGGCTCGACGAGCCGATCCTCGTCCACGCGATCCTCGAGACCGCCCAGGGCGTGGCCAACGTGGAGGAGATCGCCACCGCGTCGCCGCGCATGCAGGGCATGAGCCTCGGCCCGGCCGACCTCGCGGCGTCGCGCAGGATGAAGACGACTCGCGTCGGCGGCGGCCATCCCGGCTACGTCGTGCTCGCCGACCCCGAGGGGGACGCGCCGCGCGCGGCCTCCCAGCAGGACCTCTGGCACTACACGCTCGGCCGCATGGTCGACGCCTGCGCCGGGGCCGGCATCCTCCCGTTCTACGGGCCGTTCGGCGACATCCGCGACCTCGAGGGCTGCGAGGCGCAGTTCCGCGCCGCCTACCTGATGGGCTGCGTCGGCGCCTGGTCGCTGCACCCCGCGCAGATCGACATCGCCCGCAAGGTCTTCTCCCCCGACCCGGCCGAGGTCGCGTTCGCCAAGAAGGTCATCGAGGCGATCCCGGACGGCGCCGGCGTGCACATGATCGACGGGAAGATGCAGGACGACGCGACGTGGAAGCAGTGCCGCGTGATGGTCGACCTCGCCGAGATGCTGGCCCGGAAGGACCCGGAGCTGGCCGCCGCGTATGACCTCTAGAACTTGAAGCGCCGCGGGCAGGACGAGCGGGGGTTGCCCATCCCGCTGCCGCCCGTGTACCTGAAGCAGCTCGCGTAGCGGAAGCGCCCGTTCCACTTGTCCGGCAGCCGCACGACCGCGCTCGACCGGTAGCGGCCGGCGCGGATGCGCTCCAGCTCGCCGACGGCGGCCCGCGGCGCGCGCTTGGCGCCGTGCTTGCCGACGTAGAAGATCGTCGGCTTGTCGAGCCTGACGCCGCGCGGCACGCGGTAGCGCTGCGTCACGCGGATCACGCGGGCGTTGCGGGCCTGGTAGCTCAGCACCAGGGCGGGCGCGACGTAGACCCGCGCGCGCGGCGCGACGGCGCCGCCGGTGGTGACCCGCAGGTCGGTGTTGCGCTCGAGCTCGCGCTTGAACGTGTACGTGCCGTCGGGGCCCGTCACGCCGGTCTCGATCACCTCGAACGCGCCCTCGAACGGGTAGCTCTTGGCCTCGAGCGCGACCGGCTGGCCCGCGAACGGGACGCCGTCGAGCAGCGCCGTGCCGGTGACCTCGGTCTCCTGGCCGTAGCGGATCTCGCCCGACGAGACCTTCATGTCGACGGTCACCGCGGCCTGCGCCGCGGGCGCGGCGAGCAGCAGGAGGAATGTCGCCAGGAGCACGCTGCGCACGAGGGCGATCAGGGTAGCGACGCATGTAGGGTTGCCCGCTCGCATGCGCCCACGCCGCACCTGCCACTCCGTCCCCGGCTCCAGCGAGCGCTTCCTCGCCAAGGCCGCCGGCCTCGACGCCGACGAGGTGTTCCTCGACCTCGAGGACGCGGTCGCGGCGAGCGAGAAGGCGAGCGCCCGCGAGCTCGTGATCGCCGCGCTCAAGGAGCAGGACTTCGGCGGCAAGACCGTGGTCGTCCGCGTCAACGGCACCGACACCCCGCACTACTACCGCGACCTCATCGACGTCGTGGAGCAGGCCGGCGACCGGCTCGACGCGATCATGCTGCCCAAGGTCCGGACGCCCGGCGACGTGGAGATGACGGCCAAGCTGCTCTCGCAGATCGAGATGGCGCGAGACCTGGAGCTCGGGCGGATCGGCATCGAGGCCCAGATCGAGGACGCCACGGGACTGCTGGCGTGCGAGGCGATCGCCGCCGCGTCGCCCCGGATGGAGACGCTGATCTTCGGCCCCGGCGACTACAGCGCCTCGATCGGCATCCCGATCACCACGATCGGCGGGGCGCCCGAGGGCTACCCCGGCGACCACCTCAACTACGTGTTCTCACGGCTCGTCGTGGCGGCCCGCGCGGCCGGGATCCAGGCCATCGACGGCCCGTACGCCGCCTTCGACGACGACGAGGGCCTGCGCGCCCGCGCCCGGCTCGCCCGCGCCCTGGGGATGGACGGCAAGTGGACGATCCACCCACGGCAGATCGCCACCGTCAACGAGGTCTTCACCCCGGCACGCGAGGAGTGGGAGCGCGCCGAGGCGCTGCTCGCCGCCTACCGCGAGGCGGTCGAACTCGGCCGCGGGGCGGCGATGTTCGACGGCGAGATGATCGACGAGGCCAACCGCCGCATGGCCGAGCGGCTGGCCGAGGCGGGCCGCGCCGCCGGCTACGCCGACGGCGCGGAGCCTCAAGCGCAGACCTGACGGCGGAGCCGTGCCACCGCGGCGGGCCGAGCCTCCCGCCGCGAGGGATGTGGCTGTCCCCCGTTCCGCCAGACGGCCTGCCTGCCATCCGGTCCGAGGACGTCGACGCCCGTCACGCGCCCGTCCTCGCCGTAGATGACCTCCTTGACGACCGTCGCGAGCCCGCCTCCGTCGTCACAGGAGTCCTCCTCGACGCGTGCGAGCCGGCCGCCCTCGTGCCGGTAGCGCTCGCGTGAGCAGGAACCGGTCGGCGGCATGAAGCGCTCGCTCTCGACCGGCTTCCCGGCCGCAAGCCGCATCCGCATGACGGATTGCAGCTCGGCCGGCATCTCACCGTCGCCGCATTCGAGCGGCGCCCGGAAGCACGCGACCTCGACCTGGTCGCGCCCCCACCTGGAGAAGCGCTCGAGCCAGACCTCGCCGGTCGCGTCGTACTGCCGCACGCAGACGACGCGCCCGAGCGCATCGAACCCGATCGCCTCGTGCTCCTGCCACGGCGGCGGCGGACGGTGCAGCCAGCGTCCCGGCGAGCATCCCATCCGCTGCAGCCGGAACGGCTCGACGTCGCCGTGCCCCGAGGTCGGCGTGGCCCAGCGCCACCGCACCGCGGCGGTCTCGGCCTGCGCGAGCAGCTCTTCGTAGCGGTCGGCGAGCCCCTCAGCTCGCGTCCGCATCCATCCCTCACTGGCGGCGGCCGGCTCCTCCACGGCCGCCACCGGCAGCCCTCTCTCCATGGGCCGGACGCTACCTGCACTTTTGTCGGGGGTCAAGCAAAAGAGCTCGATCGACTTGACAGATTCCCGCAATGTTGGAACGAATCAAGACGCAACCCGAACCTTGTGGCATTCTGGAGCCCGATGTCTGACCTGCTGGGGACCGAAGATGTAGACGCGAATCGGCGTTTCGACGCCGCGCGCCCGGTCCCGATCGCGCCCGGACCTGGCAACGGGAGCACGGCGAGCGCGGGCGCGGGAGCGATGCTGCGCCTCATCCGCGACGGCCGCGCGAGCACGCGCGCCGAGCTCGTGGCGCTCACCGGGCTGGCGCGCTCGACGGTCGCCCAGCGCATGGACGCCCTGCTCGCCCAGCGCCTGGTGATCCCCGCCGGGGCGAGCGCGTCCACCGGCGGCCGGCCGCCCAAGACCTTCGCGTTCAACCGCAACGCCGGGGTCGTGCTCGCGGCCGACCTGGGCGCCACCCACTCACGCGTCGCGGTGACCGACCTCGCCGGCGATGTCATGGTCGAGACCCGGACCGACATCCCGATCGCCGAAGGTCCCGACCTGGTCCTGGACTGGCTCGAGGAGACCTTCGACGCGCTGGTCATCGAGAGCGGCCACGCCCTCGCCGACGTGCGCGGGATCGGGGTCGGCATCCCCGGCCCGGTCGAGTTCGCGACGGGCACGCCGGTCGCGCCGCCGATCATGCCCGGCTGGGACGGCTACGGCGTCGCCGCGCGGCTGCGCGAGCGCTACGGCGCGACCGTCCTCATCGACAACGACGTGAACATCATGGCCCTCGGCGAGTACTGGGCCCGCTGGCGGGACACCGCGCACATGCTGTTCGTCAAGGTCGGCACCGGCATCGGCTGCGGCGTCATCACCGACGGGCGCATCCACCGCGGCGCCCAGGGCGCGGCCGGCGACATCGGCCACATCCACGTCCCCGACCACGACGACGTCATCTGCCGCTGCGGCAACCTCGGCTGCCTCGAGGCGATCGCCGGCGGCGGCGCCATGGCGGCCGCGCTCAGCAAGCACGGCATCGAGGCGTCCAACTCGCGCGACGTCGTCCATCACGTCCGCGACGGCCGCCCCGAGGCGATGCGCCTCGTGCGCCAGGCGGGGCGCGAGCTCGGCGGCGTCCTCGCCAGCGCGGTGAACTTCTTCAACCCGGGCGTGATCGTCATCGGCGGCGACATCGCCCACGCCGACGAGCATCTCCTGGCCGGCGTCCGCGAGGTCGTCTACCGCCGCTCGACCGCGCTCGCCACCCGCTCGATCCGCATCTCCCGGTCGACCTTGGACGACCGCGCCGGCGTGATCGGCGCCGCGGTCATGGTCATCGAGGCCGTGCTGGCGCCCGACGCGGTCGATCAGGCGATCGCGGCCGGTTCCCTGAACCCCGGCATTGAGGGGAGCGGGATCGGCCGGGATTGTCACGTTAGTCCCCTATAGAGGAACAACGTGACAAATCCGCCGCCAGGCCGACCCCCCAGCCTCCCTACGCAGCCGGGGTTGGTCTACAGCTCCGCAGGAAGCCCGAACCGCGCGAACTCGTCGACCGTCATGTGCCCCTCGGCGTCGCCGAACCGCCGGAACACCCACGGCGCCAGGAACGCCGTGACGTCGACGATCTTGTCGCCGCGCAGCGTCAGCACGTCCAGGACCGCGGCGGCGTACTTCTCGCCGTCCCACATGTAACAGCCGACCGCGAGCTGCCCGTTGGCGCGGGTCGGGACGTGGCGCCAGCGCTCCTGGAGCGGGTACTCGGAGAGGAACGCCGTGACGGCCTCGCGGCCGCGGTACCAGGCGGGGCACGGCGGCATCGACCACGTGGCGTCCTCGGTGAGCAGGGCGACGACGGCATCGACGTCGCCGCTCTCGAGGGCGGCCATGTAGCGCTCGACGATCTCCCGCGCGCGCTCGTCGCCCAGCTCGCGCAGCGTGGCCTGCTGACTCTCCTCCGGCACCCGCTCGTCGACCGCCTTGCGCGCGCGCTGCAGCGCGCTGTTGACGCCCGCGACCGTCGTGTCGAGCGTCTCGGCGACCTCGGCGGCTGAGAAGCCCAGCACCTCGCGCAGGATCAGCACCGCGCGCTGGGTGGCGGGCAGGTGCTGGAGCGCGGCGACGAACGCCAGCTCGACGCTCTCGCGCTGCTCGAAGTCCTCCTCGACGCCCGCGTACGGCTCCACCCAGACGTTCTCGACGACGGGCACGCCGGGCGAGTCGTGAGGGTCGGCGCCCGGGCCGTAGTCGATCGGCAGCACCCGCTTCTTGCGGCCGGCCACCGCGTCGAGGCAGGTGTTGGTGGCGATCCGGTAGAGCCAGGAGCGGACCGAGCTGCGGCCCTCGAACCGCCCGATCCCGCGCCAGGCGCGGAGCAGCGCCTCCTGCAGCGCGTCCTCGGCGTCGTGGACCGATCCGAGCATGCGGTAGCAGTGCGCCTGGAGCTCGGCTGCACGGGGCTCGACGAGCCTGCGGTAGGCGTCCTCGTCTCCGTCGCGGGCGGCGGTCAGCAGCTGTGTGTCGGCAAGCGCGCTCATCGTTTCCCGAACTTAGTCGCGGATTTCGATGAGTTCGGTACGGGTGGCCGGTCTATGTGACATGGCACCGGACCCCGTAGTCCATCTCGAGCTCCACACCGGCGACCTCCCGCGTGCGCGGGACTTCTACGCCGGCCTGTGCGGCTGGAAGCCGGAGCACATCCGCGCCGGCGGCAGCGCCTACTGGGCGCTCGCGATGGGTCACGGGGTCGGCGGCGGCATCGTCGAGTGCGAGACGCCTCGGTCGGTGTGGCTGCCCTACGTCGCGGTGCGCGACGTCGACGCCAGCACCGAGCGGGCCCGCTCGCTCGGCGCCTCCGTGCTCCTCGATCCCCGCGAGGGGCCGGCCGGCCGGCGCAGCGTGATCGCTACGCCGGCCGGAGGCGAGATCGCTTTCTGGCAACCCAAATGACGTGGAGGCTCCCCCCGATGGCTCCCCAGACCGACCGACACCGATGGCTTGCGCTCTACGTCCTGTGCGTGGGCATGCTGATGATCGTCCTCGACGCCACCGTCGTGAACGTGGCGCTGCCCTCGATCCAGAGCGAGCTGGACTTCTCCCAGTCGAGCCTGGCGTGGGTGGTCAACGCGTACCTGATCGCGTTCGGCGGACTGCTCCTGCTGGCCGGCCGGATCGGTGATCTGATCGGCCGCAAGACGATGTTCCTGGCGGGACTTGCCGTGTTCATCCTCGCCTCGCTGCTGTGCGGCCTCGCGCAGACGCAGGAGATGCTCGTGATCGCCCGCTTCGTGCAGGGCGTCGGCGGCGCGATGACGTCCGCCGTGATCCTCGGCATGATCGTGACGATGTTCCCGGAGCCCCGGGAGCAGGCGAAGGCGATCGGCGCCTACGCGTTCGTCGCCTCGGCCGGCGGCTCGATCGGCCTGCTGGCCGGCGGCGTGCTCACCGAGGCAATCAACTGGCACTGGATCTTCTTCATCAACCTGCCGATCGGGATCGCCACGGCCGTGGCCGCGATGCGGCTGCTGGAGCACGACGAGGGCATCGGCTTCGGCAAGGGCGCCGACATCCCCGGCGCCGTGCTCATCACCGGCTCGCTGATGCTCGGCGTGTACACGATCGTGCAGCCCGCGGCCGAGCTGGGCTGGACCGCCGGGCGGACGCTCGTCCTCGGCGCGGTCTCGATCGCCCTGCTCGTGGCCTTCGTGGCGCGGGAGGCGACGGCGAGCAACCCGCTCGTGCCGCTGCGGATCTTCCGCTCGCGCAACGTGTCGGGCGCCAACGCGATCCAGGCGCTGGCCATCGCCGGCATGTTCGGCGTGTTCTTCATGGGCTCGCTGTACCTCGAGCAGGTGCTCGGCTACAGCGCGCTGGAGATCGGACTCGCCTTCCTCCCCACGACGGTCCTCATGGGCCTGATGTCGCTGCGCTACAGCGAGCGGCTGATCATGCGGTTCGGCGCCCGCGCGACGCTGCTGCCCGGCCTGGTGCTGATCGCGGCCGGCCTCGCCTGGTTCACGCAGGCCCCGGTCGCGGGCGAGTACCTCCTGCACGTCGCGCCGGTCATGGTGCTGATGGGCATCGGCAGCGGCGTCGCCTTCCCGGCGCTGATGACGCTCTCGATGTCGGGCGCCACGCCGGAGGACGCCGGGCTCGCGTCCGGCCTCGTCAACACCACGGTGCAGGTCGGCGCCGCCCTCGGGCTCGCCGTGCTCGCCACGCTGTCGGCCTCGCGCAGCGAGGACCTGACCGCCGCGGGCGAGTCGGCCGCCTCGGCGCTGACCGGCGGCTACCAGCTCGCGTTCATCGTCGGCGCCGGGCTCGTCGGCCTCGCCGTCATCGTCGCGGCGACGGTGCTGCAGCCGGAGCACAAGGCCAAGGCCCGCGCGGCGCGGATCGCCGCGAAGGTGGCGTCCGAGGCCGCGTAGGCTGAGAGCTCCATGCCGGAGCTCCCCGAGGCCGAGCGCGCCCGCCAGCAGATGGAGAAGGTCGTCGGCCGCCAGATCGTGGCGGTCGACGACCATGACACCTACGTGTGCCGCCCCCACTCGCCCGGCGAGATGGCGGCGGCGCTCGTGGGCCACCGGCTGGTCGACGCCCACCGGCGCGGGAAGTTCCTCTGGGCGGACACCGACGGCGGGCCGTCGCTCGGCCTGCACCTCGGGATGGCCGGCAGCCTCACGGTGGACGAGGCGCCCGCTCCGCGCAACTGGGACCGGTTCTCGATCGAGTTCGCCGACGGCGGCCGGCTCGCGCTGCGCGACAAGCGCCGCCTCGGCCGCGCGGTGCTCGAGCCCGACTTCTCGCACGTCGGGCCGGACGCCGCCGAGGTCGGCCGCGACGAGTTCCGCAAGCGCTTCGCCCGCGGCGGCGGCCCGGTCAAGGCGCGGCTGCTCGACCAGGGCGTGATCTCCGGCGTCGGCAACCTGCTCGCCGACGAGATCCTCTGGCGCGCCCGGCTCAACCCGCGGCGCCCGGCGAACGAGCTCTCCACCGACGAGCTCGACCACCTCCGCCGCGCCATCCGCGCCGCCCTGCGCGACGCCATCAAGAACGGCGGCGCGCACACCGGCCACTTCACCCCGCACCGCGAGCGCGGCGGGGTCTGCCCGCGCTGCGGGACCCCGCTCGAGCGCGCGACGATCGGCGGGCGCACCACGTTCTGGTGCCCGCGCGATCAGCCCTGAGCGAAGCGGTCGATCGCCCTCACGACCGCGGCCCGCATCTCAGGACCGCCCTGGTGGTCCTCGTCGACGACCACCAGCTCGCCCCAGCGCTGCGAGAGCTCCCACGCGAAGTCGAGCGGCGCGCCGACGTCGCGGGAGCCGTGGACGAGCACGCCGGGGATGCCGGCCAGACGGCCGGCGCCGCGCAGCAGCTCGTCGTCCTCGAGCCAGCACGCGTGCCGCCAGTAGTGCGTCACGATCCGGGCGAAGGTCACGCGGAACTCCGGATCCTCGTAGCGCGGGCTCGGCGGCGCGGAGATCAGCGCGTCCTCCCACGCGCACCACTCGCGCGCCGCGTGGTCGGCCGTGGCGGGGTCGTCGAGCAGGCGGCTGTAGGCGTCTACCGGCCGCTCGCCGTCGGGCACCAGCGCCATGAAGCGCCGCCAGGCGGCCGGGAACATGCGCCCGATCTGCACGGTCGCCCACTCGGCGTCACGGCGCGGGCTCCCGACGACCGAGAAGAGGACCATCTCGCTCACGCGGTCGGGGTGGCGCTGCGCGTAGGCGAGGCCGAGCGCCGAGCCCCACGAGGCGCCGAGCACGAGCCAGCGCTCGATCCCGAGGTGCTCGCGCAGCGCCTCGATGTCGGCGAGGAGGTGGTGCGTCGTGTTGGCGCGCAGCTCGCCGAGCGGCTCACTGCGGCCGCAGCCGCGCTGGTCGAAGAGCACGACCCGGTGGCGCGCGAGGTCGAACGCCTCGAGCCAGAACGGCGGGCAGCCGGATCCCGGGCCGCCGTGCAGGACCACCGCGGGGCGTCCCTCGCCGTGGACCTCCCAGTGGATCCGGTGGCCGTCGCCGACGTCCAGCAGGGTCAGACGCCCGCCTCCTCCACCGCCTGGCTGACCGCGGCGTGGACCGCCTCGACGGCCTCGTCCGTGGCCATCCCGGTGCCCGCCAAGAGGTCCGTCGCCGTCGAGCGGACCTGACCGACGATCACGCTCACCGACAGGTTCCCCGTGTTCTCGAGCACGAGCGTGGCCTTGGCGGCGGCGCGCAGCGCGTGCTCGCGGACGCGCTCGACGGCCTTCGGGTTGTCGAGCCCGTCGCAGTACGCGCGCACGGCGGCAGCCAGCTCGCTCACCGCCTCGGCGGTCTCGGGCGGCATGTTCTCGTCGAGCCGGACGGCGCGGATCGCGCCGCGGGCGAGCACGCGGACGTTGCGTACCGCGAGGTCGATCTGCGTGGCGGCGTCCGCGTAGCCCTCGACGCGGCCGCGCAATCGCCGTCGCGGCGGCGCGTACCGGATCGTCTCGCGGCTGACGTCGACCGCCTCGAGGAAGCTCGCGCTCAGCTCGTCGATGCCGCGTGCTCGCCGGAGGGCGGCCTCGGCCCGCTCGCGGTCGCGCTCGGTGATCGCCACGACGATGTCGTCCAGCGTCGCCGCGAGCTCCTCGAGCAGGGGCTTCGCCGCCCGCCGCACCAGCGAGACGGGGTCGGCGGGCAGCACGAGGCCGCTGACGATCAGCGCGATCGTGCCGCCGGCCAGCGCGTCGAGGAAGCGGGCGAAGGTCACGCCGTCGGTCGGCGGCTGGATGGTCGCGACCAGCGCGGCGGAGACCGCCGCCTGCGTGACGAACATCTGCCCGCTGCCGAGGAGGATGGCCAGCGACGTCGCGAGCATCACGACGATCGTGAGCTGTGCCGCCCCGACGCCGATCGCCAGCACGAGCAGGTCGCCGACCGCGATGCCGACGGCCACGCCGATCGCGACCTCCACCGCTCGCCGGCCGCGCTGGGAGACGGTGAGCCCGAGCGTGATGATCGCCGACACCGGCGCGAAGAACGGATCGGGGTGCCCGAGCACCTCCGTGGCGAACAGCCAGGCGAGCCCGGCGGCGATGCCGGCCTGCAGCACGGAGCGCCACGAGAGCCGCAGGCGCTCGAGGCGGGTCCGCATCGAGACCCGCGACCGCTCGGCGGCCTCCTCGATGAGCGGCGCCGCTCGGTCGCTCAGGGGGCGGTCGGTGTCGCGCAGGCGCGGCATGTCCTGATCGTGGCATGCCCGGCCCAACGGTCCGCCAAGCCTGCGACAAGGCTGCTGCAACCCGCGCGCGGGATCGTGATCGGGTGCCCGACCTCACCCTGCTCCGCCATCCCTCCGAGCGCTCGCGCCTCGTGCTGGCCGTCGCGGCGAGCGTCGCCCTCATCGGCCTCGCGGCGGTCCTCTTCTTCAAGCGCCTCGAGCGCGAGCAGGTGATCTGGACGATGGTGGTCGGCCCGGCGGCCGTGCTGCTGGGCTGGGCCGGGCTCCAGGTCCTGCGCGCCAACCTGCTCGGGAACGCCGTCAAGGCGACCCCCGAGAGCCTGCCCGAGCTGCACGCGGTGCTCGACGACGTGCGCGCCCGGCTGGCCTACGACCGCCGCGTCGACGTCTACGTGACCGACCGCGTCGACGGCCTGATGACCCTCACGAGCCTGTTCGGGACGCGGATCATCCTGATCGAGGGCGATCTCCTCGCCGCGCTGCTGAAGGACGGCAAGCGCGCGGAGCTCACCTTCCTCGTCGCGCGCTTCTTCGGCGCGCTCAAGAGCCAGCGCGACCGGATCGCGCCGCTGCGCTTCCTCGTGACGCTCGCCCGCCCGGTCGGCATCGTCGACCCGCTCATCTGGCCCTACGACCGCGCGGTCGTCTACTCCGGCGACCAGATCGGGCTCGCCGTGTGCGGCGACCTCGAGTCCGCGCTGAACGCGCTCGACCGCCTGCTGGTGGGCGGCTCGCTCGGGCCGATGGTGAGCGACGCCGGAGTCGTCGACCAGGCGAGGCAGGCCCGCAGCCGGACGCTGCCGCGCGTCGCGCAGCTCGTCCGCCGCCAGCCCCACCTCGCCAACCGCTACGTGAACCTCATGGCCTTCGCCGAGCGCCCGGCCCCGCGGCCGGCGCGCCGGCGGGTCCTGACCCCCGTCGCGGGTGCGCTGGCCACCACCGCGGCCATCGCCGCGGCGGCGCTGCTGCTCCCGCCGGGCGGCATGGAGCCCGCCGTCGGCGACCCCGGCCGCCACGCGAAGCTGATCGCGCACGTCCCGGCCTCGTTCGCGGGCTCCTGCGTGCCCGGCGAGGACGTCCTGCCCGCCGTCCAGCGGGACCTCAAGGCCGCCGTGGTCTGCACCGCGGCGGCGCCCGCGGCCGTCGACTACTACGAGTACGAGGACCGCGCGGCCCTCGACGCCGCCTTCGACCGGCTCGCCAAGGGCAACGAGGACGCCGGGTGCGCCGGGCCGTACGACGAGGGCCGTGTCGCGTGCTGGCAGACCGAGGAGGCGAACGTGCTGGCGTGGACGGACGTGCGCACGCGGATCCTCTCGCTCGCGGTCAGCCGCGACATGCAGCCGGGCGAGCTGCTGCGCTGGTGGCAGAGCGATTCAGGGCCAACCTAAGGCTCAACTCGAGACTGAGATAACGCAACTGGGGCGACGACCCCAGTTTCGCGGCTCAAGACCGACCCCCCGAATGCCGAACTTCAGAGGGTCGGGCTTCCCCTGTCTTCTCTCGTGACGACGCTCATCCTCCTCTTCCCGCGCGTGTACGCGCCGTGCTCATGATGCGCCGCATCCTCAGCATCGCGCTCGCGGTGTCCGCGGTCTTCGCCGCGGTCCTGGGCGTCGCGGCCCCGGCGCAGGCGCCCACGCCTGAGCCCACGCCGCCCGAGGCGACGGCCACGCCGATCACGGAGCCGGCCACCACGCCCGCGCCCACGCCGGCCGCGACTGCCGGCGCCACGCCCGAGCCGACGCCGACCACGACCTCCACCCCGACCGCCACGGCCACGCCCGTGGAGACCACGGTCGCCACGCCGGACCCCACGGCCACCGCCGCGCCCACCGAGACGGCCACGCCGACCGCCACGGCCACGCCGAGCCCGGAAGCGCCGAACGCCGAGTCGGGCGAGGGCAACGTCCGGAAGTGCAAGGGTCAGGCCGGCAAGGCCTCAGCCTCGACTACAGGTCGAGATTGCGGGATCTCGGTCGACGGCAAGGGACATCGTGACGAAACGCACCAGCGTCGTCTGACCCCCGCGCCGCAGCTGACGAACCCGAACGGCACCCCCGCCCCGTCGAACCCGACCTACTCGCTCGCGACGGTCGGGCCGGCCCGCATCGGCGTCCCGAACTTCTTCATCGACAAGTTCCGGATCCCGCCCTTCCTCCTCCCCATCTACCAGGCCGCCGGCATGCAGTACGGCGTGCGCTGGGAGATCCTGGCCGCGATCAACGAGATCGAGACCGACTACGGGCGCAACCTGAACATCTCCTCCGCCGGCGCCCTGGGCTGGATGCAGTTCATGCCCCCCACGTGGGCCGCCTACGGCGTGGACGCCAACGGGGACGGCGAGAAGGACCCCTTCAACCCCGTCGACGCGATCTTCGCCGCCGCCCGCTACCTCAAGGCCGCGGGCGCCGACACGGACATCCGGCGCGCCGTCTTCGCGTACAACCACGCCAACTGGTACGTGGACTCCGTCCTGATGCGGGCCCAGGTCATCGGCGGCCTGCCGAGCGACCTCATCGGCTCCCTCACGGGCCTCACGCAGGGCCGCTTCCCCGTCCACGCCAAGGCGACCTACGCCGGGCAGCTGACCAAGAAGGGCAACAAGGTCAAGGAGGGCAACGCGGCGATGGTCGTGGAGTCCGAGGAGGCCCGGCGCGGCATCAAGATCTTCTCCCGCGCCGGCGCGCCGATCGTCGCCGTCAACGACGGCCGCGTGGTCAAGGTCGGCAAGAACAAGCGCCTGGGCCGCTTCGTGATCCTCCAGGACGTCTACGGCAACGCCTACACCTACGCGCATCTCGGCGAGGTCTCCAAGACCTATCCGGCGCCGAAGGACCGCTCGAAGCGCCGCCGCGCCGAGCGCGAGAAGACGCCGACGCGCGACCTCGACAAGACGGTCGCCGAGCCCGCCGCCGCCGAGGAGGTCACCGTCGAGCCCGAGCTGCCGGTGAAGGAGCGCCTCTTCGCGCACCCGACCCGCGCCGCCGCCCGCACCTCCGGCGGCAGCGTCCAGCTCGCCGACGCCGGCGCCGAGGTCACCCAGCGCGCGCCGCTCGGCTTCGACCCCCGAGACTTCCGCCCGAAGGCCTTCAAGAAGGGCGCCCGGGTGATCGGCGGCACGATCATCGGCCGCCTCGGCGCCAAGACCGCCAAGTCGGCGCCGTACCTCAAGTTCGAGATCCGTCCCGCCGGCCGCGGCGCCCCGCGGATCGACCCGAAGCCGATCCTCGACGGCTGGAAGCTGCTCGAGTCCACGGCGATCTACCGGGCCAAGGGCAAGAACCCCTTCTTCGGCGCCGACGCGGAGAACCCGTCGATCGGCCAGCTCCTGCTGCTGAGCAAGGAGCAGCTCGTCCGCCGCGTCCTCGCCGACCCGCGGATCGAGGTCTACGGCTGCGGCCAGGGCGACATCCGCTCCGGCCAGATCGACCGCCGCGTGCTGGCCACGCTGCTCTATCTGGCGACCAACGGCCTCAAGCCGACGGTCACGTCGCTCAAGTGCGGCCACGGCTACTACACGGCCGGCGGCAATGTGTCCGAGCACTCGACCGGCACGGCGATGGACATCGGCGCGATCAACGGCATCGTCATCACCCCCGCCACCCAGGGCGCCGGCTCGATCACCGACGTGACGATCCAGAGCCTGCTCAAGCTCCAGGGCACGATGAAGCCGCACCAGATCATCTCCCTGATGACGTTCGACGGCGCGGACAACACGTACGCCATGGGCGACCACGACGACCACATCCACGTCGGCTGGCGCCCGCTCTACGGCGAGAACCGCCAGGCCGCCAAGCAGATCGACGCCGTGCTCAAGCCCGAGCAGTGGATCAAGCTGATCGACCGCCTCGGCGACATCGACAACCCGACCGTGCGGGCGCAACCCTCGAAGTTCTCGGTCAAGGTCGTCAAGCGCGCCTCCAAGGCGCACAAGGGCGAGTAGCTCACAGGTAGCGGACCGCGATGTACGCGGTCGAGAGCAGCATCGAGACCAGCGTCACGGGCACGCCCACGCGCAGGAAGAACATGAAGCCGATCGGCGTGCCGGCCCGCGCGGCCATGCCCGCCGCGGCGACGTTCGCGGCGGCCGCGATCAGCGTGGCGTTGCCGCCGAAGCACGCGCCGAGCGACAGCGCCCACCAGTAGGCGCTGTCGCCGCTCGCCGGCTCGAGCGAGTCGACCACGGGGATCATCGCGGCGGTGAAGGGGATGTTGTCCACGATGCCGGAGCCGATCGCCGAGGCCCAGGCGATGCCGAGCAGCTCGGCGTCGCGGTTGCCCGCCGTCACGTTGCCGATCCCCTCGGCCACCTCGTCGATCGCCCCGGTCTCCTCCAGCGAGCCGACGAGGACGAAGAGGCCGACGAAGAAGAAGAGCGTCGGCCACTCGATCCCCGAGAGCGCGGCGTCGACCGGCTGGCGGCTGAGGAAGAGCATCACCGTCGCGCCCGCCAGCGCGACCGTCGCGGGCTCGAGCCCGAGGGCCTGGTGCGCGAAGAAGGCGAGGATCGTGCCCACGAGCACCGGGACGGTGCGCTTGAGCTCGTCCATGTCCTCGATCGACCGCGAGGCGTCGAGGTCCATCACGCGCGCCCGGGCCTCGGGCGCGACCTGCAGGCGGTGGCGGAACACGGCGTAGAGACCGGCGGTCACCACCGCGAAGACCACGACGCAGATCGGCGCCAGGTTGGTGATGAACGCGGTGAACGAGAGCCCCGTCGCCCCGGCGATGAGGATGTTGGGCGGGTCGCCGATCAGCGTGGCGGTGCCGCCGATGTTCGACACGAGGATCTCGGCAGCGATCAGCGGGATCGGGTCGATGCCGAGCGCGTCGGCGAGCAGGAACGTCAACGGCACCATGAGCAGGACCGTCGTGAGGTTGTCCAGGAACGCGGAGAGCACCGCGGTGGTGCCGGTGAGGGCGAGGACGACGAGCGGCGGCCGGCCGCGCGAGAGCTGGCCGGCCTTGATCGCGAGCCACGTGTAGACGCCCGTCGGCTCCGTCAGCCGGACCATGATCATCATCCCGGCGAGCAGCCCGAGCGTGTTCCAGTCGATCGCGTCGATCGCCGCTCCCTGGTCGATCGCCTGACCGAGCACGACGACGCCGGCCGCCGCGAGGGCGACCTTGGTGCGGTCCACGCGCTCACTGGCGATCACCAGCAGCGCGACCGCGAACACGCCGACGGCGAGGGCCATGCGCCGCGCAGCGTACGCGCCCGCTAGGCTCCCTGGCTCTGGTGTGCCGGGAAGACTGGTCGGCGACACGCTGACGCATGCTCTTCGCCATCCTCATCTTCGCCGTCGTGCTCGCGCTCATCGCGAGCGAGCGCGTCGACCGCACCAAGATCGCGCTCGCCGGCGCGGTGGCCGTGCTGGTCACGCAGACGATCGATCAGCACGTCGCGATCGAGGCGATCGACTGGAACACGCTCGGCCTGCTGGCCGGGATGATGCTGATGGTCAAGATCACCGAGCCGACGGGCGTCTACAACTGGCTCGCGATCAAGGCCGGCCAGCTCTCCGGCGGCCGCCCGCTGTGGGTGGTCGTGTCGCTCGCGGGCACGACCGCGGTGCTCTCGGCGTTCCTGGACAACCTCACGACGGTGCTGCTGATGGTGCCGATCACGTTCCTGCTCGCCGACGCGCTGGACATCGATCCGATCCCGCTCGTGATCATCGAGATCCTCGTCTCGAACATCGGCGGGACCGCCACGCTGATCGGCGACCCGCCGAACATCCTCATCGCCGGGGCGACGGACCTCTCGTTCATGGCCTTCATCGTCAACCTCGCGCCGGTCGCGATCGTGACGTGCGTCGTGGTCACCGGCGGGCTCTACCTCGTGTACCGGCGCAAGCTCCAGGTCGAGCCCGAGGCGCGGGCGCGCGTGATGGAGCTCGACGCGCGGCGGTCGATCGAGGACATGGACGAGCTCAAGCGCACGGTGCCGGTGCTCGTGGGCACGATCCTGCTCTTCTTCGCCCATCAGGCCCTGCACCTGGAGCCGGCGACGGTGGCGATGACCGGCGCGACGGTGATGCTGTTCGTGAGCCGCCAGAGGATCGAGGACTCGCTGGCCGGGATCGAGTGGCCGACCCTGTTCTTCTTCATCGGCCTGTTCGTGATGGTCGGCGCGCTGGAGGAGACGGGCGCCATCGACGAGGTGGCCAACGGGATCGCCGACGTCACGGCGGGAGACCGCACCGCCGAGCTGCTCGGGATCGCGTGGGCCTCGGCGGTCGGCTCAGCGCTCGTCGACAACATCCCGTTCACCGCGGCGATGATCCCGGTGGTGGAGTCGCTCCAGGGCGACGGCGACGACGCCTACTGGTGGGCGCTCGCGCTCGGCGCCTGCTTCGGCGGCAACGCCACGCTCGTGGCCGCCGCCGCCAACGTGGCCGCGGCGGGCATGGCCGCCCGCGCCGGCCGGCCCATCGGGTTCGTGCAGTTCCTGCGGATCGGCGTGCCCGTGACGCTGGTCTCTATGGTCATCGCGACCGCTTACATCGCCCTGAGGTACCTCTGATGAGCCCACGCACCGTCACCGACCCGCTGCTTCGCGACGCGCCCACCCTCCGCGCCGACGACACCGTCGAGGTCGCGGCCCGCGCGCTGCTCGACACCGACCTCCCGGCGCTCCCCGTCGTCGACGGCGGGAAGCTGTTCGGCATCTTCGGCGAGCGCGAGTTCCTCGGCGCCGTGTTCCCCGGGTACCTCGGCCAGCTCAAGCACGCGGGCTTCGTGAAGAAGAGCCTCGAGGCGACGCTGGAGAAGCGCTTGAGCTGCCGCGCCGAGCCGGTCCGCGCCTACGTCAACACCGACCACGTCGACGTCGGCCCGGACTTCTCCGACCTCGAGGTCGCCGAGATCTTCCTCCACCACCGCGTGCTGCTCGTGCCCGTCGCCGACCGCGGCGAGGTACTGGGCGTGATCACCCGCGCGGACTTCTTCCGCAGCGTTGCGGGGCGCTTCCTCGCCTGACCCGTAGGCTGGCGCCGTGCGCCCCGGCGACGCCTCCCCCCTGCCCCTGTGGCTCGACCGGCCGCGGCCCGCCGAGGCGCCCCCGCTGGACGGCGCGGCGGAGGCCGACCTGGCGATCGTCGGCGCCGGCTTCACGGGGCTGTGGGCGGCCGTCATGGCCAAGCGGGAGCGCCCGGAGCGCGAGGTCGTGCTCCTCGAGGCCGAGGCCGCGGGCTTCGGCGGCAGCGGCCGCAACGGCGGGTTCGTCGACGCGTCGCTCACCCACGGCCTGCTCAACGGGGTCGCCCGGTTCGAGCGCGAGCTGGAGGCGCTCGAGGCCCTCGGGCGCGAGAACCTCGCGGGGATGAGGGCCGACCTCGAGCACCACCGGATCGACGCCGCCTGGGAGGAGACCGGGATGCTCTCCGTCGCCACCCAGCCGCACGAGCTCGCCGGCCTCGAGGAGGAGGCCGCGCTGCTGCGGCGCTACGGCTGGGAGGCCTCGGTGCTCGACCGCGACGCCGTGCGTGCCGAGGTCGCCTCCCCCACCTACCTCGGAGCGATCCACCAGCGCACCGGGATCGCGCTCGCCGACCCGGGGGCGCTCGCCCTCGGGCTGCGGCGCGCGGCCGTCGGGCTCGGCGTGCGGCTCCACGAGCGCACCCCGGTGGAGTCGGCCACGGCGTCGGAGCTGCGCACGCCGGGCGGCGTCGTGCGCGCGGACCGCGTGCTGCTGGCCACCGGCGCCTATCCGCCGCTGACCCGCTCGATCCGCCGGCTCGTCGCGCCGGTCTACGACTATGTCGTCGCCACCGAGCCGCTGTCGGCGGAGCAGCGCCGCGCGATCGGCTGGGCCGGCGGCCAGGGGATCGCCGACCGCGGCAACCGCTTCCACTACTACCGGCTCACGCCCGACGGCCGGATCCTGTTCGGCGGCTACGAGGCGGTCTACCGGTTCGGCAACCGGGTCGACGACGCGCGGCTGAGCCGCTACCCGCCGGTCCACGACGTCCTCGCCCGGCACCTGCTCGAGACCTTCCCGGCCCTGGAGGGCATCGGCTTCACGCACGCCTGGGGCGGCCCGATCGACACCTGCAGCCGCTTCTGCGTGACCTTCGGCCGCGCGCTCGGCGGCAAGGCCGTCTACGCGGTCGGCTACACCGGCCTCGGCGTGGGAGCGAGCCGCTTCGGCGCCCGCACCGCGCTCGACCTGCTCGACGGCCGCGACACCGAGCGGACGCGGCTCAAGCTGGTCCGCACCCGCCCCGTCCCCTTCCCGCCGGAGCCGATCCGCTGGGCGGTCATCCAGGCGACGCGCCGCGCGCTCGCCCGCGCCGACGACCACGGCGGCCGCCGCGGCCCGTGGCTCCGCCTGCTCGACCGCCTCGGGCTCGGGTTCGACAGCTAGCCGCTGAGCGCTTCGCCGGCGAACAGCGCGTAGACCGCCGCGCAGCGGCGCATCGCGGCCTCGTCGATGAACTCCTCGGGCCCGTGGGAGACGTCGAGCCGGCCGGCGCCGTAGGCGAAGGCGGGGATCCCGAGCTGCGCGTACCAGCGGATCTCGAGGACGCCCGGGCACATCTCGAACGCGGGGGCGGATCCCTCGACCGCGGTGACGCACTCCGCGAGCGTCAGCGCCATCGGGTGCGTGGCCTCGGTGGAGGCCGAAGGCTGGCGCTGCAGGACCTCGACCTTGACGTCGGCGCCCGCGGCCGCCGCGGCGATCGCGTCGGTGAGCCGGGCGACCTCCTCGTCGAGGTCCTCGTCCGGGTTGAAGCGGCGGTCGACGGAGAACCACGCCGACCCCGGGACGACGTTGAAGTTCGCGCCGGCGCCGGCGGCGCCGCCCACGACGAGCATCGAGTCGCGCTGCTCCAGCAGCTCGCGGGCGAGCTCGCCGAGCGGCCCGGCGACGCGGACCATGTGCTCGAACGCGTTGACGCCGAGGTGCGCCTGGCCGACGTGGGCCTCGCGCCCGCCCACCTCCACGCGCAGCGTGATCGCGCCGCGGTTGGCGTTCCAGATCACCCCGCCCGTGGGCTCGGGTGTGACCATCGCCAGCGCGCCGCCGTCGATCAGGCCCGCCTCGCGCAGGTGACCGGACCCCGCGACGCTGCCGGTCTCCTCGTCGCACACCAGGTGCAGGACGATCCGCCCGTCGCCGAGCAGCCCCGCCTCGCGGGCCGCGGCGGCGCCGTAGAGCATGCTCACGAGCCCGCCCTTCATGTCGGCGGCGCCGCGCCCGATGATCCTGCCGTCGCGCCGCTCGGGGCGGAACTGCGCGCGGCTCTGGGCCGGCACGACGTCGAAGTGCCCGTGGAAGTAGACGATCCGCTCGCCGTCCCCGGCGGCGCCCCGCACCACGCACGGATCCTCCAGCTCGCGGCTCGGCGGGAGCTCGATCAGCTCGGGCGCGAGGCCCAGCCGCTCCATGGCGTCGCGCAGCAGCGCGCCGCAGCGCCCGAGGTTGCGGCCGGGCGGGTTCTCGGTGTCGACCGCGACGAGCTCCTCGAGCAGCGCCGCCATCTCGTCGGCGCGAGGCTCGAGCCAGCCCAGCAGATCCTCGGCGCGCCCGGTCACCGGCCGGCGGCGAGCCGCACGCCGAGGCCGACGAGCGCGCAGCCCGTGACGCGCTCGAGCGCGCGCCGGACCGCGGGCCGCCGCACCAGCTCGCGGGCGCCGTGCAGGAGCAGCACGAAGGTCGACCAGAAGACGATGCACAGCGCGCCGTAGACGCACAGCAGCAGCGCGACGCGGCCCGAGGCGCCGGGCCCGGGCGTCACGAACTGCGGCACGACCGCGACGAAGAACACGCCCGCCTTGGGGTTGAGCGCCATGCTCATCAGGCCGTCCCGGAACGGCGACCCCGAGCGCGGCGGCGTCACCGCCTCCTCCTCCGCGCCGCGCCGGGCGCGCACGAACGCCGAGACGCCGAGGTAGACGAGGTACGCGCCGCCGAGGAGCTTGACCCAGCCGAACACGGTCGAGCTCGAGGCCAGCAGCGCGCTCAGGCCCACGATCGCGGCGACGATGTGCAGGACCATGCCGCACGTGAGGCCGCGCACGACCGCCCAGCCGGGCGGCCGCCCGCCGGCGAGCACACGGCTGGTCAGCAGCGCCTGGTTCGGGCCGGGCGTGAGGATCAGGAGCACCGAGAGGCCGAGGAACGTCAGCATCGGCCCCGGACGCTACCCGACGACCATCTCGGCGAACGCGCGCGCGGCCGGCGAGTGCCGCCGCTCCGCGCGCCAGCTCATGTAGACCGTGTGGGTGAGCACCGGCTCCCCGAACGGCACGACGGCGACGCCGGGGCCGATGCGGGCCGCGTCGGACTCGGGCAGGACCGCGACGCCGAGCCCGGCGGCGACGAGCGAGCCCATGCGGCCGACGTTGTTCGTCTCGCACAGCACCTCCGGCGCGAAGCCGCTCTCGCGGGCCGCCTCGTCGACGCGCTGGCGGATCGTCGCGCCGCGCCGGAAGACGACGAACGGCTCGGGCTCGAGGTCCCGCAGCTCGACGCTCGCGCGGTCGGCGAGCGCGTGGCCGGGCGGCACGATGCAGACGAGCGACTCGGAGGCCACGCGGTGCGACTCGAGCCCCTCGGCCGCGAGCGTGATGAACGCGAGGTCGAGCTCGTCGCGCGCCAGCGCCTCGGCCAGGCCGAGGCTGATGTCCTCCTCCACCGCGAGCTCGACGCCCGGATAGCGGCGATGGAACTCGGCGAGCAGCTCGGACAGGTCGACCGAGCCCATCGTCTGCGAGGCGCCGACGGCGAGCCGCCCGGTCTGCAGCCCGCGCAGGTCGTGCAGCTCGGCGACCGCCGTGTCGGCCTCGCGCAGCATCCGGCGGGCGTGCTCGACGAGCACCTTGCCGGCCGCCGTCATCCGCACGCTGCGCGTCGTCCGCTCCACCAGCGGGAGCCCGACCTCGGCCTCCAGCCGGCGGATCTGCTGCGAGAGCGCGGGCTGCGCGATCCTCAGCCGCCGCGCCGCCCGGGTGAAGTGCGCTTCGTCGGCGACCATGACCAGGCAGCGCAGGTGGCGGAGTTCCATACGCGAACCTTATAAGTCGTGGCCCTGATTGGTCTTTGACTTCTGAAAGGGATCGCGAGAGAGTGGTCTCTCTCCTCCCATAGGCCCCGTCGAGATCGCTCCCCTCTCTCACCTGCCGGTCTCGGCGGGGCCGTCTTTTTCTCAGGGCCTCCGGATCACGATGTCGCCGGCGGACGTGCGGCCTCGCACCTCGACCGTCTCCGCCGGCCCTTCGGGCGCCTCGCTCGCCTCGAGCGAGTTGTAGAGCCTGCCGGCGGACGACCGGACGTCGAGGAACGCGGCGGTCCCCTCGGGGATGCCGACCTCGAGGTGGCCGAGCCGGGTCTCGAGCACGACCGTGCCGCGCGTGACCTCGCGCAGCGTGATGTCGCCGTTGGCGGACTTGGCCACGACGGTGGAGCGCGCGACGTCGACGGCGACGCCGCCGTTGGCGGCGTTCACCCGCAGGTCGGCCCCGGCCACGCCGATCCACGTCGCGCCGTTCGAGTTCCTGACCACGGCGGTCCCCTCGAGCTCGTGCGCACGCACGTCGCCCGAGCCGGTGGTGATGTCCGCCGCGCCGGTCACGCGCTCCACGCTGATGTCGCCGAGGCCGCTCCTGACGGCCAGCCTGCCCGCCTCGTCGACGCGGATGTGGCCGAGGCCCGACTTGATGCGGCACTCGCCGATCGGGCCGTCGCAGTCGAAGTCGGCCGCGGCGCCGTTCCCGTGCACGTCCGAGCCGGCCGGGAGCTCGATCGTCACGTCGATCGAGCCGCCGCCGCTGCGGCTGAGCCAGTTGCGCTGCCTCGGCGCCTTCACGAGCAGCCGGCCGTCCGCGTACTCGACGCGGGTGAGCTCGGAGACCTTGCGGTCCTCCTCGTTCGAGGCGTCGGAGGGCCGGACGTCGATCGCGGTGGTGGCGCGCTCGGACGCGACGATGCGGACGGCGCCGGCCCCGAGGTCGATCGTCGCCGTGATGGGCTGAGCGGTGTCGAAGGTGGGCATGGCGGTCACCGGACCCATCCGCTGTAGGACTGGCCGAAGCGCCCGCCGGAGCGCTGCGCCGCGCGACCGGGGCCGTCGTGCACCGCGGTGGCGACCGCGCGCACGAGCCAGGCGTTGACCGACAGCCGCTCGCGGCTCGCGGCCTGCTCGACGCCGGCCTTCAGCTGCTCGGGCAGGCGGAGGTTGATCCGCGCCGTGGCGCCGTCCTCCAGGTCGGGCGGCGGCGGGTCGTCGCTCCCGGGCTCGTGCGGCTCGTCGGCCGCCACGACGAAGCCGGGCTCGCCGGAGCGCAGGCGCAGCTCGACCGAGCCGGGCGCGAGCTCGCGCGTGATCTCGTCGGCCGCGGCCGACAGCGCGTCGAGCAGCGTGAGCCGGATCGCCGACTCGAGCGGAGCGGTCAGGCGCTCCGCGAGGGCGCGAGCGTCGTCGCCGCCGGCTTCGGCGGCGACGGCGAGCTCGCGCCTGAGGTTCTCCACATAGGGGTTCAGGTCCATGGGCGCCAGTATGGCACCACTTTGGCATCACTTCAAGTGCGATGTTGGCTCAACGTGGTGCTAGCGCACCGTCACCACCCGCTGGAACGCCTTGGCGCCGGGCGTGCGCACGCGGACGGTGATGCCCAGCCGGCGCGCCTGCGCGAGCCGCCGGGCGGCCGATCGCGCCGGCTTCAGGCGCACGGAGGCCTGCCCGCCGGCCGTGCAGCGGACGCGCGCGGTGGCGAGCGTCCGCCTCGCGAGACCGAGGCGGCGGGCCGTGGCCCGGCTCACCGTGGCCGCCGCCCGGCCGGGGCCGGAGCCCGCGCACGGGACGGTCAGCCGCAGCCCGCGCCGGAGGAACGCCTTCACCGAGGAGGGCACGACCATCTCCGCCGACGCGCCCCTGACGCCGCCGCGCGCGCCCGCGGCGGCGACGGTCACCGTGACGGTCGCCGTGCCCGTGGCGCCCTGGGCGTCGGTCACCGTGACCTTCGCCGTGTACGTGCCGGGCGCCGCGAAGGTGTGCGTGGCGGCCGCGCCGCCGGCCATGCCGCCGTCGCCGAACTCCCAGACGTACATCAGCGAGCCGCCCTCGGGGTCGCGCCCGAAGCTGCTGAAGCGCACGGTCAGCGGACCGGCGCCCTGGGTCGGATCGGCGGCCGCCTGGACGGTCGGGGCCTGGTTGCCGGGCGGGTTGCCGACGGTCACCTGGACCGTCGCCCTGGCGGTCAGCCCGTCCGGGTCGGTGGCCGTCACCTCGGCCGTGAACGTGCCCGGCCCGGCGTAGGTGTGCCACGTCTGCGCGCCGGCGCCGGTCTGGCCGTCGCCGAACGTCCACGTGTACGTGAGCTCGTCGCCGTCGGGATCTGTGCCGTCGGCGGACAGCAGCACCGTGAGCGGGGCGTTCCCCGACCGCGGCGCCACCGCGGCCTCGACCGCCGGAGCCCGGTTGCCGGGCGGATCGGTGACCGTGACCGGCACCTCGGCCGTGGCCGAAGCGCCGCCGGCGTCGGTGACCGTCACCTTCGCGACGTACGAGCCCGGCTCGAGGTACGTGCGCTCGGGGTTGCGCTCCAGCGACGTGCCGCGACCGTCGCCGAAGTCCCACAGGTACTCCAGCTCGCTCGCCGGGCCGTCCGGGTCGCTGCCGGTGGCGGTGAACTTCACGGCGTGCGGGGCCGGGCCCGACGGCTTGTCGACCGAGGCCTGCACGGTCGGCGCCGCGTTCTCGGGCTCCGTGACGGTGACCTCGACCACGTCGGAGGCCGTGTCGCCCTCGTCGTCGGTCACGGTGACCGTCGCCTCGTGGACGCCCGGCTCCGTGAACGTGTACTCGGCATCGGAGCCGAAGACGGTCCCGTTCTCGAACTCCCAGCGGTAGCGCAGCGTGCCGCCGTCCGGATCGAGCCCGGTGGCCGAGAAGCGCACGCGCAGCGGCGCCGCGCCCGTGGCGGGATCGGCGAAGCCCTGCACGGTCGGCGCGCCCGGGTCGTCGCCGGCGATCGTGAACTCCACCTCGCCGGTCTCGCCCTGGTTGCCCGCGATGTCCGCGGCGCGATGCTCGAGCGTGTGCTCACCCGCCTCCGAGACGACGACCGGCGCGTCGTAGGCCGTCCAGGCGCCGCCGTCGAGCCGGTACTCGAGGGTGTCGAGCCCGGAGCCGCCGGCCGCATCCGAGCCGGCCAGCGTGACCGTCACCGGCCCGGAGCCCGGCTGCGCCGGGTCGAGCGTCGCCGTGGACGTCGGCGCCGTCGTGTCGACCTTGACCGTCACGGTCTTGTCGGCCTCGCGGTTGCCCGCGGCGTCCGTCGACCGGTAGGTCACGACCGTCGTGCCCTCGGCGCCGAGCGTCACCGGGCCGTCATACGCCTGGAACGCGCCGCCTGAGAGCTTGTACTCCGTGGTGGCGCCCGCCTCGGTGGCGAGGGTCAGCGCCGGCTCGCTCGTGTACCACCCGTCCTCGCCGTCCGGCGCCGCCGGCGCGAGCGTGGCGACCGTCGCCGGTGCCTCCGTGTCGGCGGCCCCGACGCGGAAGTACTCGAATCCGACCGTGATCGGGGTCGTCTGGTCCGGGCCGATCGCCATCAGGCCGAGCTTCGGGCCGTCCAGCGCGACGGTGACCGAGCCGGGCGACTGCACCCAGGTCTCGCCGTCCGCGCTGATCGCCGCCGTGTAGGTGTCGCCCTGCTTGATCAGCCGCAGCGACCACGTGTCGTCCGGGCTGGCCGGCGGCGGGCGCAGGTCAGCCGCGCCCGAGGGCCCGGTCAGCGGCCCGCCGTTCTCGTAGCGCAGCTCCACGCGGCGGTCGGGCGTCGCGCCCGGCGCGTTGTCGGCCACGACGTCGTACTTGACGTAGTGATCGGCGTCGCTGAACAGCAGCAGGCCCGCGAGCTGCCAGTTGTCGCCGAGCGGCGCGGTCATGCGCGTCTCGGCGACCCAGTCGCCGGCCGGCGGCGTCTGCAGGATCAGATTCTCGATCGCGCCGTTGTCCGCGCCGCTGATGTCGGCCGGGAACGTCGTGATCGCGAGCTTGCCGTCCTCCAGCTTCACGCGGTTGGAGTTGTAGTTGTGGATGCCGTCCCAGCGGCAGCCGTCGAGGGCCGCGCCCTCGAAGTCGTCGTTCGCCGCCGGCCGGGTGTCGTCCCGGTCGGGGGTGACGCGGAAGAAGTCGAACGCCGCGTCGACGTTCTGCGCGTCCGTGTCGCCCGCCGCGAGGAGCCCGAGCGTCCCGCCCGTCTTCAGCGGCGCGGTGCCGTTGATGTCGGTCCACGTGACGCCGTCCTGCGACCAGGCGCCGGTGAGGCTCCCGTTGGCGTTGGTGAGCCGCAGGTGGATGGTCGTCGGGAAGTTCGCCGGGACCGTGGCGTTGTTGCCGTGCCCCGTGCGGCTCCCGTTCGTCTCTGACCAGAACTCGACGAAGCGGGCGCCCTGCGGGTTCTCCGTGAAGGCGAGCTTCGTGTAGTTGTCGTCGTCGACGTGGACGGCGAGCGCGCCGTACTGCCACTCGTTGTCGCCGTCGATCGTGAGCTTGGTCGTCGCCTGCCAGTTGCCCGCGGGCAGCGCCTGGCCGGCGTAGGAGATCGGCCCGGTGTTCGGGCCGTCGATGTCGCCGTTCGTGACCGGCATGACCAGCGAGCCGCCGCTCGTGGCGGGCGCGCCGCGGACCGTGGTCCACCGCTCAGCGCTCAGCTCGCCGTCGAACTCGTCGCTGAGCGGCGGCAGGCAGCTCGGCGCGGGATCGCTCGGCGGCTCCTCCGGGTCGGTCGGCGGGTCGTTGTCGAGCGTCCAGTCGGTGAACTCGGCGGTCGCCCGGGTCCCGGCGATGTGCGAGACCACGAACAGGCCGATGTCCTGCGTCGCCGCGGCGGTCGGGATCGTCGTGGTGAGACCCACCTGCGTCCAGTCGGTGCCGTTCTTCGAGCAGAAGACCTCGAACTCGGTTCCCCGCTTGGACACCTTCAGCCACGTCGGGATGTTGTTGCCCGGGCATGCGGTCGCCACCGGCTCGCCGGTGTTGTTCACCTGGCCGTTGCCGCCGGCGTCGTGCATGTACTCCGCTTCGCCGTTGCCCTTCTCGCCCACGACGAGGTAGCCGGTGGCGGCGCCGGGCTGGGTAACGTCGTTGCGGACCATGATCCCGGCCTTGGCGTTCGTGTGGGTCGCGTCGAACGTGTTGACCTTGACGGTGGCGTCGAAGTTCGCCCCAGCGCCGCCCGGCAGGTAGACCACGCCGTACTGGTCGGTGCCCTGCCACAGGTCGGCGCCCGCGGCGCTGACCGTGAACGTGTTGCCGAGCTTGTCGTAGGCGGCGTCGACGTTGTCGAACGTCTCCCACGGCGGCCGCACGCCGAACTCGCCGATCGAGAAGCGCACCTTGCGCGAGTCGCCGGTGAGCCCCTTGCTGTTCGTCGCGACGGCGTGGACGAGGTAGTACTTCTCCTCGGTCGCCGTCCAGTCGACGGAGTACGGCGCGGACGCGTCCTCGCCGACCTTGGCGCCGTCGACGAAGAACTCGACCTTGGAGATCTCGTTCTCGGCGTCGGCGGCCTCGGCGATCAGCGTGTTCTCGCCCGCCTCCAGCGCCTGCATCTCGGTCGGCGCCGTGATG
>CAVRFQ010000008.1:0-111623 GCA_963720415.1 uncultured Solirubrobacteraceae bacterium
CGCGGCCAACGCCGGGCTCGCGATCGCCGAGGGCGTCGGCGCCGACGCCGTCGTCGTGCACGCCGACGTCGAGCTCACGGAGGCCGGCTGGCTCGACGCGCTGCTCGACGCGCCCGGCGTGATCGCCGGCGCGCGCCTGCTCTTCCCCGACGGCACGGTCCAGCACGCGGGCTTCCTGTACTCGCAGCTGCACGGCAGCTTCGAGCCGCGCCTCCTCTTCGCCCCCGCCGACCTCCCCGCGACGCTCGAGCCCGCGACCTGCCCGGTCGGCGCCGCGCTCACGCTGATCCGCCACGACGCGCTGGTCGCGCTCGGCGGCTTCGACGAGGGCTACCGCGTCGGCAGCGAGGACCTCGACCTCTGCCTGCGGGCGTTCGCCGCCGGCGGCGCCTGCGTCTACGAGCCGCGCGCCGTGGCCGTCCACCACCACGTGGCCTGGGCGGGCGTGCCCGCCGCCGACCGCGAGCGCCTGGGCCTGGCCGCCAAGGAGCGGCTGCTCGACCGCTTCGGCGCCGACCTGCGCCGCCCGTTCGCGCTGGAGATCGCATGAACGTCCTCTTCGTCGGCACCGGCAACGGCGGCGTCTGCTGGTACCGCTGCGCGCTCCCGGCCATGACGCTCGGCGCCGACTGGCTCGGCGTCGTCGGCGAGCCCGGGTCCCTGCGCCTGGCCACCGGCGGCCTCGACACGCCGCTCGACGAGTCCGCCTGGTCCGGCTACGACGTCGTGGTCCTCCAGATGGTGCGGGGCGCGGCGTGGCTGGAGCGGATCGCCGAGCTGCAGCGCGCCGGCGTGGCCGTCCTCTACGAGATCGACGACGACCTCCGCGGCGTGGCCGCCGAGCCGGGGCACGAGTACGCGGCGAAGTTCCCGCCGCAGCTCATCCGCGCCCACGAGGCCGCGATCCGCGCGTGCGACGGCGTGATCTGCTCGACGCCGGTGCTCGCCGGCCGGCTGGCCGATCTCAACGACCGCATCGCGGTGTGCCCGAACGGGATCGACCTCGCGCGCTACCCGTACCCGCTCCCGCAGCGCGACACCGTCACGCTCGGCTGGGCCGGCGGCACCGGTCACGCCCGGGCGATGCGCCCGTGGCTGCGCTCGGTCGCCGACGTGCTCGAGGCGCGCCCGGCCGCGCGCTTCCGCTCGGTCGGACAGCCCTTCGGCCACCAGCTCGCCGAGTCCTTCGGCGACCGCTCGACCGCCGTGCCCTTCACCGCGCTCGACAGCTACCCCGCCGCGATGGCCGCGTTCGACGTCGCGCTCGCCCCGGCCGCCGCGTCGCCGTTCTTCGCGGCGAAGAGCGACCTCCGCTTCCTCGAGGCCGCCGCGCTCGGCCTGCCCGTCATCGCCGACCCGGCCGTCTACCCGTCGGTGATCGACGGCGAGACCGGGCTGCACGCCGCCACGGCCGACGAGGCGCGCGAGGCCATGCTCACGCTGGTGGACGACCCCGGCCTCCGCCGCCGGCTCGGCGACGCCGCCCGGGCGTACGTCGAGCGCGAGCGGACGATCGCCACGGCGGCCGGCGCGTGGGAGCGCGCGGTCGCGCTCAAGATCGCCGCCTGACGGCCGATTGCGAGGTCATGACCGTCCCGCACGCACCGCTGTGCGTCATCCCCTCGTTCCTGCGCACGCCGCAGGATCTCGACCTGCTCGTCCGCTGCCTCGTGTCGCTGTGGAGCACGGCGCCCGACGCCGGCGTGCTGGTGATCGACGACGGCAGCCCCAACCGTGACCTGATCGCGCCGCTCGCGGCCGCGGTCGAGGAGCTCGGCTACGAGCTGATCGCCAAGGAGGAGAACGAGGGCTTCTCGCGCACGGTCAACGTCGGGCTCCAGCGCGCGCTGGACACCGGCCGCGACGCCGTGCTCGTGAACGCGGACATCGAGTTCCACGAGGCCGGCTGGCTCGACCGCATGGTCGCCCGCACCGACACCGAGGGCCGCCCGGCGGCCGTCGTCGGCGCCCGCCTGCTCTACCCGAACGGCGCGATCCAGCACGCCGGCGTGTTCTTCTCCCCGCGCACCCGCGCCTTCTGGCACCGCTGCCAGTACGGCCCGGCGAACCTGCCCGAGGCCCTGAACCCCATGCTCTGCCCCGTCACCGGCGCGCTGCAGCTGATCCGCCACGAGACGCTCGAGGCGGTCGGCATCTACGACCCCGGCTATCGCATGGCGCACGAGGACATGGACTACTGCCTGCGCGTCTTCCAGTCCGGCCGCCAGTGCATCTACGAGCCCAGCGTCTGCGCGTTCCATCACGAGAGCGTGTTCCGCGGCAACCCCACGCCGCAGATCGAGCGCTGGCAGGTCGAGTCGTTCAAGCGGCTCCTCGACAAGTGGGGCACGACCGACTTCTCCAACTTCACCCCGGCACTGGTATGAGCGACCTCCCCCGCACCCTCTTCATCGCCCGCGGCGGCGCCCCCGCCGTCGCGTGGTACCGCTGCGCGCTGCCGGCCACCGTGCTCGGCTGCGACTGGATCTCCGTCAAGGGCGAGCCGGCCGACGGCCGCGTCCGCGCCGGCTCGACGCACGTCGACTTCACGCTCGACGAGGTCGCCGGCTACGAGATCGCGATCGTCCAGCAGCTCTCCGGGCCGCACTGGCTCAAGCAGATCCGCGAGTGGCAGGCGGCGGGCGTGACCGTCCTCTACGAGATCGACGACTGGCTCCACGGCGTCCGGGGCCTCGGCCACCACGCCCACGCCGACAAGTTCGACCGCGCGTCGGTGGAGGCCCACGAGCTGTGCATGCGGGCGGCCGACGGCATCATCTGCTCGACCGACTGGCTCGCGCGGCGCTACCGCGCGGTCAACCCCAGCACCTGGACGTGCCGCAACGGCATCGACCTCGTGCGCTACGAGTTCTCCCGGCCCGCGCGCGACCACGTCGGCATCGGCTGGGCGGGCGGCACCGGCCACGCGGCCGCCGTGAAGCCGTGGATGGAGCAGGTCGCCGCGGTCATGCGCGACGTGCCGGCCACCACGTTCACCAGCGTCGGCCAGCCGTTCGCGCACTGGCTCGATGCCGAGTTCGGCGACCGTGCGCTCTCGCTGCCCTTCGCCGGGCTCGAGGCCTACCCGGCCGCCATGCGCCACTTCGACATCGCGCTCGCGCCCGCCGGCAAGGGCGACTTCTTCAAGGGCAAGAGCGACCTGCGCTGGCTCGAGGCCGCCGCGCTGGCGATGCCGTGCATCGCCGACCCCGAGGTCTACCCCGACATCGAGCACGGCGTGACCGGCTTCCATGCCGCGACCGCCGCCGAGGCCGGCGAGATCCTGCGCGAGCTCGTCGCCGACGCGGACCTGCGCGAGCGGGTCGGCACGGCGGCGTACGAGCACGTCGTCGAGCACCGCCGCGCCCAGGTCACGTCGCTGCGCTGGGCCGAGGTGCTCCGCGAGGCCGTCCGGGAGCCCGTCGCCGCCTGATGGGCCTCGAGGCCACCATCGCGCGGATCGCCCAGATCCAGGGCCTCATGTCGCCGCTGCCGCCGCAGCAGGCGCCGCCGGCGTCCACCGCGGCGACCTTCAACACGGCGCTCCAGGCCGCCGGCATGAATGGAATCCCGCCCGCCGCGACCGCTTCGACGGCGATGCTCCCGGCCACCGGCGGCACGTCCGCCGGCCAGGCGATGGTCAACCTCGCCCGCAGCGAGATCGGCGTGGCCGAGCAGCCGCCCGGCTCCAACGACTCGCCCCGCATCTCCCAGTTCCGCCAGGCCACGGCCGGCGCGCCCGGCCCGGGGCCGTGGTGCGCGTACTTCGTCTCCTGGGCCGCCCGAGAGGCGGGCGTGCCGATCGGCGACGCCGGTCAGGGCTTCGGCCGCGTCGACGACGTGTGGGCGTGGGGCCAGAGCGCCGGCAAGGCCATCCCCGCCGGCAGCGGGCCGCCGCAGCCGGGCGACCTCATCGTCTGGGACGAGCACATCGGCATCGTCGAGTCGGTCGGCGCCGACGGCAGCATCAACACGATCGAGGGCAACTCGTCCGACAAGGTCTCGACGCGCACGTACGGGACCGACGGCGGCGGCGCCATCGGCTACGTCCGACTCGGCTGAGCCTCAGGCGTCGGCCGGCGCGCGGTCCGTCGCCCTGCGCCGCGGCGGGAGCACGTCGGCCATGCGCCGGAGCTCGTCCTCGTCGATCCAGCGATCGTTCTGGTCCGACGAGTACCGGAAGCCGTCGGGGAGCGGCGCGCCGCGCGGCTGCTGCAGGCCCCACGTCGCGAGCTGCGGCAGGATCATGTAGCGATCGTCGAGGTCGTAGCAGTGGCGCGCCTCGTCCTCGGTCACGAGCACCTCGTGCAGCTTCTCTCCCGGGCGGATCCCGACGACCTGCCGCTCGACCCCCGGCGCCAGCGCCTCCGCGATGTCCACGACGCGCATGCTCGGGATCTTCGGCACGAACGTCTCGCCGCCCTGGACCAGCGGCAGGCAGCTGAGCACGAACCGGACGGCCTCGTCGAGCGTGATCCAGAACCGCGTCATGCGCTCGTCGGTGATCGTCACCATCCCGTCCAGCGCCTGCTGCTTGAAGATCGGGATCACGCTCCCGCGGCTGCCGACGACGTTGCCGTACCGGACGGACGCGAAGCGCGCCGAGGTGCCGGCCGCGTAGGCCATCGCCTGCGCCACGATCTTCTCGGCGCAGAGCTTGGTCGCGCCGTACAGGTTGACCGGGTTGACGGCCTTGTCCGTGCTCAGCGCGATCGTCATCGGCACGTCGTTCTCGATCGCCGCCGACACGACGTTCTCGGCCCCCATCACGTTCGTCTGCACGGCCTCGAACGGGTTGTACTCGCAGGCGGGCACTTGCTTGAGGGCCGCGGCGTGGACGATCACGTCGACGCCGCGGGTGGCGAGCCGCAGGCGGTCGCGATCGCGCACGTCGCCGATGAGGAGGCGCAGCCGGTCGTCGGTGATCGCGCTCGCGAGCTCGGACTGCTTGAGCTCGTCGCGGCTGAACGCCCGCACCGACTTCACGTCGTAGCTCTCGAGGACGGTGCGCACGAACGCGGTGCCGAACGAGCCCGTCCCGCCGGTCACGAGGATGGTCTTGCCGTCGAGGTCGAAGTCCACCGGCGCCAGTCTAAGCCTGGATCCAGGCCAAGCGCGGCTCCGGCGCGCTCCTGCCCTACGATCGCGGCATGCACCGGGTCGTGATCGTGCAGGCCCGCATGACGTCGGCGCGCCTGCCGGGGAAGGTGCTGATGGATCTCGCGGGCCGCCCGCTGCTCCAGCGCGAGCTGGAGCGTCTCCAGCGCTGCGAGCGCGCGGACGAGATCGTCCTCGCCGTCACGACCAACGACGACGACGACGAGCTGGTGGCGCTGGCCGGCCGGCTCGGCGTGCGCTGGCACCGCGGCAGCGAGCACGACGTCCTCGCGCGCTACCTGGGCGCCGCCCGCGAGGCGTCCGCCGACCTCGTCGTCCGCGTCACGGCGGATTGCCCGCTGATCGATCCCGGTGAGACCGACGCCGTCATCGGCGCGCTCGAGTCGGAGCGCGCGGACTACGCGTCGAACATCCTCGAGCGCACGCTGCCGCGCGGGCTCGACACCGAGGCGCTGTGGCGCGACGCGCTCGAGCGCATGGGCCGCCTCGCCACGTCGCGGCCGGCGCGCGAGCACGTCACCTGGTTCTGCCGCTCCGAGCGCCCGGACCTGTTCGAGCTGCGCTCCGTCCAGAGTCCGCTCGACGCCGCCGACCTGCGCTGGACGGTCGACACCGCGGAGGACCTCGAGCTCGTCCGGCGGCTGTACGCCGACCTCGGCCTCGCCGACGCGCCGCTGCCGGCAGCGGACGTCATCGCGCACGTCCGCGCCCACCCGGAGCTCGCGGCCGTCAACGCCGCCGTGCGCCAGGACGACCCGGTCGCATGACGGATCTCGCGATCCGCGCCGACGCCTCGACGGCCATCGGCATGGGCCATGCGATGCGGTGCCTGGCGCTGGCGCAGGCGCTCGCCGACTCCGGCGGCGGGGCGGCGACGTTCGTGATGGCCGATCCGCCCGACGCGTTCGTCGCGCGCGCCGGCCGCGACGGCGTGCGGGTCGCGGCGCTCGCCGCCGAGCCCGGCAGCGTCGCCGACGCCGAGGAGACGCTCGCCCACGGCGCGCGCTGGGTCGTGGTCGACGGCTATCACCTCGACGGCCGCTACCAGCGGGCGCTCGCGGACGGCGGCGCGCGCGTGCTCGTCGTCGACGACCACGCCCACCTCCCGCGCTACCACGCGCATGTACTGCTCAACCAGAACGCCGGCGCCGCGGAGGACCTCTACCGCGACAGGGCGCCGGGCGCCCGGCTCCTGCTCGGCCCCGCGCACGCGCTGCTCCGGCGCGAGTTCCGCGAGTGGGACGCGCCGCCGGCGGACACGCCGGCGGTCGCCCGGCGCATCCTCGTGACGCTCGGCGGCGGCGATGCCGACGACGTGTCGTCGCGCGTGCTGCGCGCGCTCGCGCTGCTCGACGAGCCGCACGAGGTGCAGGTGCTCGTGGGCGCCGCCAACCCGCACCGCGACGCGCTCGACCGCGCGGCGTCGGCGGGCCCGCATCCGGTCGAGCTGATCGTCGACGCCGGCGACGTGCCGCGGCGGATGGCCTGGGCCGACCTCGCCGTCACCGGCGCGGGGAGCACCTCGTGGGAGCTCGCGCGGCTCGGGACGCCGCAGCTGGCCATCGTCCTCGCCGAGAACCAGCGCGCGATCGCGAGCGGGCTCGAGCAGGAGGGTGTCGCGGTGTCGCTCGGCTGGCACGCGGACCTGCGGCCGGAGCGCATCGTCGCCGCGGTGCGCGAGCTGGCCCGCGACGCCGGGCGCCGGCGCGAGCTGTCGCGCCGCGGGCGCGAGCTGGTCGACGGCCAGGGCGCCCCGCGGGTGCTCGCGGCGCTCGGCTGAATCAGCGCAGGGCGCCGAGCGGCGTGTCCCAGCCGTCGGTGATCAGGTGCTCGACGGCGGCGCGGTCGGCCACCCGATGCGACGTGCCGGGACCGGTCTGCGGGTGGCGCTCGCACGTCCCCGCCCGGATCGCCGGCCAGTGCTCCCGGAAGAGCGCGAGCATCGCGGCCTGGAGCGCCGCGTAGCTGCCGGCCAGCGTCTCGTCGTCGCCGAACTCGAGCCGGCGCCGGGCGATGATGTCGCCGGTGTCGACGCCCTCGTCGACGTAGTGGATCGTGATGCCCGCCGGCGTGCCTTCCAGCGCGCTCCAGAGGTTCGGGTCGGCGCCGCGGTTGTACGGCAGGTAGCCGATGTGGAGGTTGACCACGCGGTCCGGCAGCCGGTCGAGGACCGGGCGCCGGAGGATCAGGCGGTAGCCGTGGATCACCGCCAGCAGCGGATCGAGCTCGCCGATCCGCTCGACGGTCAGCGGCTCCTCGGGCCCGAGCACGGACACGGCCGGCTCGACCTCGCGCAGATGGGCGAGGATCGCCGAGTCCTCGCGCCCGAGGAACAGCACCGGACCGGGCACGGGCGCATCGTAGACTGCCGCGCGATGCCCATCCCCTACGGACGGCAGTCGCTCGACGACCGCGACGTCCAGGCCGTGGTCGACACGCTGCGGGGCGACTGGCTCACCCAGGGTCCGGCGGTGGCGGCGTTCGAGGAGGCGTTCGCGGCCGCGTGCGACGCGCCCTACGCCGTCGCCTTCTCCTCGGGCACCGCGGGCCTGCACGCGGCGGCGTTCGCGGCCGGCGCCGGCCCGGGCGACGAGCTGCTGACGAGCGCCCTCACGTTCGTCGCCAGCGCGAACTGCGGCGCGTATCTCGGCGCCACGCCCACGTTCGCCGACATCGAGCGCGACACCTGGAACGTCAGCGCCCGCACGGTGGCCGCGGCGCTGACCGAGCGCACCCGCGTCGTGGTGCCGGTGCACTTCGCGGGCCTGCCCGCGCCGGTGGCCGAGATCCGGGCCGCCGTCGGCCCGGACGTCGCGATCGTGGAGGACGCCGCCCACGCGGCCGGGGCGTCGACGCCGGACGGGCCCGTCGGCAACTGCCGCCACTCGGACATGGCGGTCTTCTCCTTCCATCCCGTCAAGCCGATCACGACCGCCGAGGGCGGGATGGTGACCACGCGCGACGAGGGCCTGCGCGACCGGCTGGCCGCGTTCCGCAGCCACGGCATGGCGGCGACCGCCGAGCTCGACGAGGAGCCCTGGCTGCGCCTCCAGCACGCGCTCGGGCTCAACTACCGGCTTTCCGACGTGCAGAGCGCCCTCGGCCGCTCGCAGCTGGCGAAGCTCGACCGCTTCGTGGCACGCCGCAACGCGGTCGCGGCCCGCTATCGCGAGGGGCTCGCCGGCGTCGAGGCGCTCGAGCTCGCCCCGGCGGCGCCCCCGGGCTCCCGGCACGGCTACCACCTCTTCGTCGTACGACACCGCGAGGGCGCGCCGGCCCGGCGCCGGCTGTACGACCGCCTCCGCGAGCGCGGCATCCTGTGCCAGGTGCACTACGTGCCCGTCTATCGCCACCCGTGGTACGCGGAGACCTACGGCTACGGGCCGGGCCTGTGCCCCGAGGCGGAGGGCTACTACGAGGGCTGTCTGTCGCTGCCGTGCTTCCCGGCGCTGACCGACGCGGACCAGGACCGCGTGATCGCCGAGCTGCGGGAGGCCGTGTGAGCCTCCCGCGCGAGTTCGCGATCGGCGGCCGGATGGTCGGCCCCGGGCACCCGACGTACGTCATCGCCGAGGCCGGCGCCAACCACAACCGCGACCTCGACACGGCGCGCGGGCTGATCGACGTCGCCGCCGACGCCGGGGCCGACGCCGTGAAGTTCCAGACCTACTCCGGGCGCGGCCTCTACTCGACGAAGACGCCGCGCTTCAAGTACCTGGAGGAGCTCACCGACCAGTCCCCGTCGGAGCTCCTCGAGGACATCTCGCTGCCCCGCGAGTGGCAGCGCGACCTCGACGCGTACGCGCGCGAGCGCGGCATCGCGTTCTTCTCGAGCCCGTTCGACCACGACGCCGTGCACGAGCTCGACGCGCTCGACGTCCCGGCGCTCAAGATCGCGTCGTTCGAGATCGTCGACCCGCAGCTGATCCGCGCGGCCGCCGCCACCGGCCGGCCGCTGCTCATCTCGACCGGCATGGCGGTGCTCGGCGAGGTCGAGGACGCGCTCGCCGCCGCGGTCGAGGGCGGAGCGCCCGCCGTCGGCCTCATGCAGTGCACGTCGGTCTACCCGGCGCCCGCCGAGCGGATCAACCTGCGGGCGATGGCGACCATGGAGCAGGCGTTCCGCGTGCCGGTCGGGCTCTCGGACCATTCGCTCGGCATCGCGGTCCCGATCGCGGCGGCGGCGCTCGGCGCGGCCTTCGTCGAGAAGCACTTCACGCTCGACCGCGGGATGCGCGGGCCCGACCATCCGTTCGCGGTCGAGCCGGACGAGCTCCGCGCGATGGTGGCCGGCATCCGCGACGCCCAGGCGGCGCTCGGCGACGGGCGCAAGGACGGCCCGTCGCCCGAGGAGCGCGAGGAGATGTACGGCCTCGGCCGCCGCAGCCTCATCGCCGCGCGCGCCATGCCCGCGGGCACGGTGCTCGAGGCGGACATGATCACCACGAAGCGGCCCGGCTACGGCATCCCGCCGAAGCACCTCGAGCTGGTGCTGGGCCGGGCGCTGAAGGTCGACGTCGAGGAGGACGACATCCTCCTCTGGGAGATGCTTTGAGTGGGGGCCCGCCCAACGGGCCTTTACGTGTAGAGCGATGTCCCGTTGGGCACCCCCTAGAGCCGGACCGGGACGCCCGCGTCGGCCAGCGCGCGCTTCGCGTGCTGGGTGCTGTGCTCGGTGAAGTGGAAGATGTTGGCCGCCGACACGGCCGAGGCGCCCGCGGCCACGCCGTCGACCAGGTGCTTGAAGCGGCCGACGCCGCCGCAGGCGATGACGGGGATCGAGGTGGCCGCGCTGACCGCCTCGATCAGGGCGAGGTCGTAGCCGCCCGCCGTCCCGTCGCGGTCGACCGAGTTGAGGAAGATCTCGCCCGCCCCGCGCGCCTCGGCCTCCCGCGCCCACTCGACGACGTCGAGCCCGGTGCCCTCGCGGCCGCAGCGCGTCATCACCTCCCAGCCGCCGTCGCGCTCCCGCGCGTCGATCGAGACGATGATCGCCTGGCTGCCGAAGACGCCGGCCGCCTCCTCCACGAACGCCGGTCGCTCGACCGCCGCGGTGTTGATCGTCACCTTGTCGGCGCCGTGGGCGAGCCGCAGCCGGATGTCCTCGATCGTGCGGATGCCGCCGCCGAACGTGAGCGGCATGAAGCAGCTCCGCGAGACCTCGTCGATGATCTCCAGCACGTCGGTCTTGGCCTTGATCTTGTGGTCGTCGCGGCGCAGGTCGTGCGCGCCCTCGCGGGTGATGTCGATGTAGATCAGCTCGTCGACGGCCCACGCGTTGAAGCGCTCGACCTGGTTCACCGGGTTCCCGATGACCTGGTGCAGGGTGAACTCCTCGCTGCGCACGAGCAGCCCGTTCATCAGCAGCAGGCAGGGGATGAGGCGCGTCTTCAGCACGTGGAGAAGCCCTTGAGCACCGCGAGGCCGTCGGCCGCGCTCTTCTCGGGATGGAACTGGACGCCGAACACGCGGCCGGACGACACCGTGGCGGTGACCGGGCGGCCGTAGTCGGTGACGCCCGTGACCGCCGCTTCGTCGTCGGCGCGGAGCTCGTACGAGTGGACGTAGTAGAACGTCGGCTCCGGCCCGAGGCCGCCGAGGATCGCGTCCGCCCGCCGCACCTCGAGGTCGTTCCAGCCGACGTGCGGGATCCGCAGGCCCGGCTCGGTGACGATGCGCTCGACCGTGCCGCCGATCAGGCCGAGCCCCTCGTGGTCGCCGAACTCGAGCGAGCGCGTGGCGAGCAGCTGCATGCCGAGGCAGAGCCCGAGGACCGGCCGCCCGGCCGCCGCCGCGTCGCGCACCGCCTGCGCCAGACCGCGCTCGCGCAGCGCGGCGATCGCGTCCCGGAACGCGCCGACGCCGGGGAGCACCACCCGCTCGGCCGCGACCACCTCCGCCGGGTCGGCGACCAGCACCGCCGGAGCGCCGATCGCGTCGAACGCGTTCAGCACGGACCGGTGGTTGCCCATGCCGTAGTCGACGAGGGCGATCAACCCTTCTCGAACACCCAGTACGTGATGTCGTCCCACACGCCGTCCGCGCGGGCGAGGAACCCCTCCTCCACGAGCCGCAGCGACGGGTGGCGCTCCTGGTACAGGCGCCCGTAGTCGTGGCGGAAGAGCGCGCCCTCCTCGCCGCGGTACGGGACCTCCTCGAGGCCATCCGCGCGGTACTCGCCGCAGAGCACGTAGCGGCGCGAGCACCGGACGATCTCGTCCATCACCTGCGGGAGCTCCTCGGGCGGCTGGTGGATCAGCACGCCGGTGGTGAACGTCAGATCGAACGCGCCGTCGCCGAACGGGAGCGCGCGGGCGCTCGCGCGGCGGGCGTCGATGCCCGGGACGCGCTCGCGCAGGATCTCCAGCGCGCGCTCGTTGACGTCCACGCCGGCGACGCTCGCCGGCCCGAGCAGCTCGGCCAGCCACACGAGGTTGGCGCCCACGTTGCAGCCGACCTCGAGCGCCGAGCCGAATCCGAGCGCGGCCACGCGCGCCTCCCAGAACGGCCGCCGGCCCTCGCCCGCCGCCCGGTTGCGCACGACGTAGTCGTCGCCGAACCCGCCCGCCCACAGCGCCTCCAGGCGGGCCGCGTCGTCTGCGTTCGGAGTCATGCCGCCGCCATACTGCCACGGAGATGACCGGGATCCCGCTCCAGCACTACTGCACGCGCTGCGTCTACCCGTCAGCGGCTGCCGCCGCCGCGATGTACGACGACGAGGGCGTCTGCACCGGCTGCCGCGTCAACGACCAGAAGCGCCGCATCGACTGGGCCGACCGCAAGGAGGAGCTCGGGGAGATCCTCGAGCAGCACCGCTCGAAGGACGGCTCCAACTACGACTGCATCATCCCGGTCTCCGGCGGCAAGGACTCGCACTACCAGACGTACGTGATCACGCAGGAGTTCGGGCTGCGCCCGCTGCTCGTCACCTACCACGGCAACAACTACCTGCCCGTGGGCCTGCGGAACCTGCGGAACCTGCGCGAGCGGTTCGGCTGCGACCACGTCTTCTTCAGCCCCAGCGTCCCGGTCCTGAAGAAGATGAACCGCCTGTGCTTCCGGATGATGGGCGACATGAACTGGCACGCCCATTGCGGGATCTTCACCTACCCGGTGCAGATCGCGGTCCAGCACCGGATCCCGCTGATCATCTGGGGCGAGCACGGCTTCACCGACCTGGCCGGCATGTACTCGCTCAACGACCGCATCGAGATGACGGCCAAGTTCCGGCTCGAGCACGTCCAGCGGGGCTACGACTGGCACGACATGATCGAGGAGACCGAGGGCCTCGGGCCGCAGGACCTGCTGTGGGCGCGCTATCCGAGCGACGAGGCGCTGGCCGACGTCGGGGTGCGCGGCATCTACCTGGGCAACTACGTCGACTGGGACGCCAACGCCCACACCGAGATGATGGTCCGCGACTGGGGCTTCGAGGAGTCGCCCGAGCCGTTCGAGCGCACCTACCGGCGGATGTCGAACCTCGACGACATGCACGAGAACGGCATCCACGACTACCTCAAGTTCGTCAAGTTCGGCTACGGCCGCGGCACCGACCACTCGTGCAAGGACGTGCGCGGCGGGAAGATGACGCGCGGCGAGGCGATCGAGATGGTCGAGCGCTACGACCACGTGAAGCCGCGCCGGGATCTCGAGCGCTGGCTCGACTACGTCGGCATGGACGAGGACGAGTTCGACGCCGTGTGCGACGGCTTCCGCGACCCGCGCGTGTGGGCGAAGGACGAGCAGGGCCGCTGGGCCAAGGACTCCATCCGCGCCTTCGACGAGCGCCGCGGCGCCCTCGTGTGAGCCGCCTGCGCGAGACGGACATCCGGCCCGACGCGCTGATGGCCGAGCAGGCCCGGCGCTACGCCGCCGACGTCGCGTGGCTGCTGGAGCGGCGCGACCGCTTCGTGGAGGTCGCGTGCCCGGCGTGCGAGGCGACCGGGTACGAGCCGCGATGGAGCAAGTACGGCCTCGACTACCGGCGCTGCGCGGCCTGCGACAGCGTCTACGTGAGCCCGCGCCCGGATCCGGGCCTGCTGGACGAGTACTACCGCAGCTCGTCGAACTACGAGTACTGGAACACCGTGGTGTTCCCCGCATCCGAGGACGCGCGCCGGGAGCGCATCTTCGGCCCGCGCGCCGAGCGCGTCGCCGAGCTCGCGCGCCGGCACGGCGCGGGCGCCGGGACGCTGGTCGACGTCGGCGCGGGCTACGGGACGTTCTGCGAGGAGGTGCGGCGGCTGGGCGCGTTCGAGCGCGTCGTCGCGCTCGAGCCGGAGCCGCACCTGGCCGAGACCTGCCGCGGGAAGGGCCTGGAGGTGATCGAGGCGCCGGTCGAGCAGGCGGCGCTGGCGACGTCCGACGTCGTCACGAGCTTCGAGGTCCTGGAGCACCTGTTCGCGCCGCGGGCCTTCATCGAGCGCTGCGCGGCCGTCCTGCGCCCGGGCGGGCTGCTCATGCTCACGTGCCCGAACGTGCATGGATTCGACATCGAGACCCTCGGCGAGCTGTCGGCGACCGTCGACGCCGAGCACCTCAACTACTTCCATCCTGCCTCGCTCGGCGCGCTGCTCGAGCGCTGCGGGTTCGCCGTGGTCGAGTCGCAGACGCCGGGCCGGCTCGACGCGGAGCTGGTGCGCAAGCGGGCGCTCGCGGGCGAGGTCGAGCTCGACGCGTTCCTGCGTCGCGTCCTGATCGAGGACTGGGACCGCGTCGGCGACGCGTTCCAGGACTTCCTGGCCGCGAGCGGGCTGTCATCGAACATGTGGCTCGTCGGCCGGCTGGAGGCGTGATGTCAGGCACGTTCGGACGCGACACCGACTCGGTCCGCTACTGCGGCGACGGCGTCTACGCGCGCCGGCTGGCGGCCGCCGGCTTCGACGTGGTCGGCCTCGACCCGGCCGGCGCCATGATCGACCTCGCGCGGGAGCGCGGAGGCGGGCCGGCGTACGAGGTGGGCGGCGCCGGCGAGCTGCGCGGCGTGGGCCCGTTCGACGCGCTCGTCGCCCTGAACGTGCTCGCCTACATGACCGACGCGGAGATGGCGACGCTCTGGTCCGCGCTCGAGGACCAGCTCCGGCCGGCCCCTCCCACCTACAACGTGCGCGCGAACCCGCTGACCTACGGCGACGAGCTCGCCGGGCACGGGCTCCGGCTGGAGGCGCAGGCGTTCTTCAACTTCATCCGCTCCCGCCGGCGCTGCTCGGCGAGGGCGACGCGGGGCGGATCGTCGATCCGGACGAGATCGAGCGCGTGCCGCGCTGGAAGCAGCAAGTTCCAGTGCTCGACGCTGTTCGCGCTGGCGCGCCGCTAGGGCGTCGGCGACAGCAGGCCGGAGAAGCGCGGGAGCCGGCCGACCAGCCCGGCGGCGGGCCACTCGCTCAGCAGCGCGTCGGCGCGCTCCGCGAGCGCGCGGTCGACGGCCTTCGTGCCCGGCAGCGGCAGCAGCAGGATGTCGGGCAGGCGGCTCTCGTCGACGCCCGCGGCCGCCACGGCCGCCTGCACGGTGGCGAGCAGCGCGTCCGGCTCGAGGCCGGGGCCCCACAGGACCAGCGTCGCGTCGTCGTCCGGCCCGACGTCGCGGGCGTAGCCCGCCAACAGCGCGGGCCGCTCGAGCATCTCGTCGGCGAGGCCGACCACGGTGAGACCGCGCGTCTCGTCGATCACCGGCACCGGTGGCGGCGCCCAGACGGTGCGCTCCACCAGGGCGACGAAGGCGGCCGGGTCGAACGGCTGCCCGACGAAGCGGCGCTTCCAGTCGGCGATCGGCCGCTCGCTCGCGGCGGCGGCGTGCAGGATCTCGTCGAGCGGGCCGTCGGCCGGGTCGAACGGATAGCGGAGGTAGTCGCGATAGCGGTCCGAGCGCAGGAACGGGACCGGCTCCTCGCCGGGCTCGCCGTACGAGACGGGCAGGCCCTGGGCGTAGATCACGGTCGGCACGCCGCGGGCGATCGAGACGTGCGGGAACGTGCCCTCGCCTGCCACGACGACGTCGGTGGCGTCGATCTCGCCGTGGGCGAGGTCCATGTTCCCCTGGACGAAGTGCACGCCGTCCGCATGCCACAGGCCGTTCTGCTCGAGCGTGCCGAGATGGCGGACGGTCACCTCCCACGGGCCATCGAGCAGCCGCGAGTACGCCTGCGCGTTGAGCTCGCGATGGAAGTCCATGAGCGTGCCGTAGCCGGACGGGTGGGTCGGGGCGAACAGCACGCGGCGCACGTCGGCGCGGGGGCGGAACGGCAGCATGCCGCACATCGACCACCCGATCACGGGCGTGGGGTGGGCGTACTCGATGCGGCGCAGGAACTCGGCGTGACCCGGTCCGATGACCATGCGGCCGTCGACGTGCTCGTACGGCTCGTAGAGGCCGTCGTACTCCAGCGCCGGAGCGGCGCCGTGCGGGTAGAGCAGCACCTTCGCGCCGGTCGCGCGATGGCGGTCGATGAGCTCGCGGTAGCCGAACTTCGGCGGATCGAGGTCGATCAGCAGCAGGTCGGGCGCGTACAGGTCGGCGCTTCCGACGTTGTGGCCGGCGGCGAGCAGCGCCCGGGTCAGCGCGGCCGCCGCGCCGAAGTGGTCCTTGACGGCGATGTTCAGCGGCGGGCGCATTCGACCGGTTGATCGGCCGTGGCGACCAGGACTTAACTTCTGCCGGCGGCTGCCGAACACGCGGGTATCCGCCCGTCGTCCTCCCCTGTCAGGAGCCCTATGTCTCCGCACGCCGCTCATGCCGACGGCGTCGCCGCCTTCGAGGCCGGTGACCTCGACGCCGCCGCCGCGCTGCTCGCGCAGGCCGCCGCGCCGGCGAACCCGACCGCGCTCAACGACCTCGCGGTCGTGGAGCTCGCCCGGGGCGACTCGGAGCGCGCGAAGGCCTTCCTGCTCACCTGCCTGGCCCTCGACGAGGGCAACGAGGACGCCGAGGCCAACCTGGCCGACCTCGAGCGCGTCGACGCCCGCGCGTGGCGCGACTCCGCGACGCTCGGCGGCGACGACGTCGCGATGCCCGAGCGCGCCTACCCCGGCATGGCCGGCGCCTCCACGATGGCCGAGCACGCCACCCGCTACTCGATGGCCCTCGGCGTCCTCCCCGGCCGCCACTTCCTCGACGTGGGCTGCGGCACCGGCTACGGCAGCGAGATGCTGACCTGGCGCGCCGACACCGTGCGCGGCTTCGACCTCTGGGTTCCCGCCGAGCACGAGCGCCCCCGCTGGCCCGGCGGCGCCGACCTCACCTACGGCTTCGACGTCTGCAAGGACGAGCTCCCGGCCGCCGACGCGGCCGTCATGTTCGAGGTGCTCGAGCACCTGGACGACGGGCCGGCCGCCCTGCGCAACGTCTTCAACGCGGCGCCGACGCTCCTGGTCTCGTTCCCGAACCCGGAGTACCACGGGTCGCACCTCAACCACCATCACGTGAACGACTGGCCGATGGAGCGCGTCGAGGAGGAGCTGATGCGCGCCGCCGCCACCCGTTACACCGAGCTCAGGCTCGCGCACATGTACCAACCGCACGGCACGCCGGCGATCCTCAACGGGCGCGAGCCCGACTCGCCGTTCTGGATCTTCCTCGCCGAGTGTCGCTGAGGCCGCTGCGGGCGATAATGCCCGTATGGCCGATCCCAAGACCGAAGAGCTGCAGGTCGAGCAGGTCCAGCGCGTGATGGCCGAGCGCAAGCAGGCCGACGGCGCGACCGAGCCGGCCGAGGAGAAGGCGCACGAGCGCCGGGCGGAGCGCGCCGCCTACCTGAAGAAGAAGCTCGACGAGCGGGCCAAGTCCGAGGAGGAAGCATGACCGAGCGCGAAGGCCTCGACGACGACCAGCTCGACGACATGGAGAAGCGCTCCGAGCGCCTCGACGACGAGATCGGCGAGACGCGGAAGGACTGGGAGAGCAAGAAGGCGGATCCCGGAGTCCCGGGCGCGCCGCCCGACGACTCAGACGAGGACTAGGCCGCCGACCTCGACCTGCTTGGCGCGGTCGGTGACCGTGCCGATCCGGCGCGCGCCGGGGTGGTGGGCGGCGAGCAGCGCGGTGGCCGCGTCGGCGGTCGTGGCCGGGACCACGACGCAGAAGCCGCAGCCCATGTTGAAGACCTCCCACATCTCGGCCTCGGCCACGCGGCCCAGCTCCTGCACGAGCCCGAAGACGGGCGGCACGGGCAGCGGGTCCTCGACGGCGAAGCCGACGTGCGGGCTCAGCCGCGTGAGGTTCAGCAGCCCGCCGCCGGTGATGTGCGCGAGGCCGTGCACGCGCAGGCCCGAGCGCAGCAGGTCGAGCACGGCCCGCACGTAGATCACGGTCGGCTCGAGCAGGGCGTCGGCGACCGAGGCTCCCTGCAGCGCGGCGGGCCGGTCGTCGAGCGCGAGGCTCTCGAGCGCCCTGCGGGCGAGCGAGTAGCCGTTGCTGTGCAGGCCGGACGACGGCACGCCGATCAGCGCGTCCCCGGGACGGCAGTCCGCGCCGCTGACGATGGCGTCGAGCGCGACGGTGCCGACGCACGCCGCGGTGAGGTCGAACCCGTTCGGCGACGGGTGCCCGCGGATCAGCTCCGGCAGCACCGCGACCTCGCCGCCGGGGATCTCGACCCCGGCGAGCTCGGCGCCGCGCTTGAGGCCGGTCGCGATCGCGCGCATCGTGTCGGGATCGACCCGCTCGACGGCGAGGTAGTCGAGCACGGCGATCGGCTCGGCGCCGACGCACACGACGTCGTTGACGTTCATGGCGACGCAGTCGATTCCGACCGTGTCGTACCGCCCGGCCTGCTCGGCGACGATGAGCTTCGACCCGACGCCGTCGGTCCCCAGCGCGATCCCGAGGTTCGGCGCGAGCCGCAGCACGGCCGCGAAGTGCCCGGGCAGCGGCACGACCCGCGAGGGATGGCCGGTGTCGATCGTCTTCAGCACGTCGACGAGCGCCGCCACGCCGCGGTCGGCCGCGCCGGTGTCGACGCCGGACTGGGCGTACGCGTCGGTCATCGCCGCCGATCCTGGCATACGGGACGGTCATTGACCCGGCCAGGACCCGGCATTGATGGAGACGGGATCGACCGGGGGCTGTCTGTGGGTCTCTACGACCCATGGACCGACCCACCGCTTTCCGGCGCGGCGATCTCGCTCCCCTACCCAGCCGCAGTTCGCCGGCGCGACGCCACCGCCAGGATCCCCCCGGCGACCGCGACGCGATAGGCGGCGAACGCGCTCAGCGTCGCTCGCGGCTCGAACCGCGCCGCGACGAACGTGGACAGCGCCGCGGCAGCGGCGCCGGCGCCCAGCGAGACGAGCGTCGAGCGCGGCGGGCGCCGGCGGGCGAGGCGGAAGCCCTTCAGCACCGTCGCCCCGGCCAGCACCGGCAGCGCGACCTCGCGCGACAGCTCGGCGGCGTCGTCGCGGCTGAACCCGCGCGCGCGGGCGGCCGCGCGGGTGGCGCCGCTGCGCGACACGCCGGGGATCAGCGCGAGCGCCTGGGCGGCGCCGAGCACGAGCCCGTCGGCGACCGTCGACGACCCGCGCGTGACCGGCACGCGGTCGGCGAGGGCCATCGCCGCGGCGCCGGCGACGAGCCCGAACGCGACCGACGGCGGCGTTCCGAATCGCTCCTCGACGCGTCGTTCGAACGCCAGGCCCGCCAGCGCGGGCGGTAGCGTGGCGGCGGCGAGGAAGCGCCACCGCAACGTGCGGCGCTCGAGCGCGAGTACCAGGGCGGTGCCGAAGTGCAGCGCCACCTCGACCTCCTTGCGCTCGGCCGCGGGCAGCGACGCGTGCTCCCACCCGAGCGCCCAGGGCAGCAGCCCGACGTGGGCGGAGGAGGAGACGGGGAGCAGCTCGGCCGGGCCCTGCAGCAGCCCGAGGAGGACGGTCTCGTCAGCGCGTGGCATCGGCGGCCGGCTCGCCGGACGCCGAGAGCGGATCGTTGCGGTTGCGGCGCCACCGGATGAACAGCCAGATCGCAAAGAGGACGATCGCCGCCGCCACGGCGTAGTCCACGTAGTGGAGGTAGTCCTTCCAGGACTCCCACTCGTCCCCGACCTGCTTGCCGACGAAGGTCAGCATGAAGATCCACGGGATGCACCCGAGCGTCGTCAGCAGCGTGAAGCGCCAGAACGGCATCCGCGCCACGCCCGCCGGGAGCGAGATGAACGTGCGGATGATCGGCAGCATGCGCGAGAAGAACACGGTCGCGTCGCCGTAGCGCTCGAACCACCGGTCGGCCCACTGGAGGTGCGACGGCTTGATGTGCAGCTTCTTGCCGTGCTTCTCCAGGATGTCGACGCGGCCGAAGTACCCGACCGCGTAGGCGATCCACGATCCGACCACGTTCGCGAACGTCCCGACCGCCACGACGGCGAACATCGAGTACTCGCCGCGCGACACGTTGAAGCCCGCGAAGAGGAACGTGGTCTCCGACGGGATCGGGATGCAGGCGCTCTCGGCGACCATCAGCACGAAGATCCCGGGGAGCCCCATCTTGTCGATCACGTCGACGGCGAACTGGACGATGGGGTCCGTCAGCGAGGCGAAGAACAGCGGCAGCGGCACGGCGGTCCAGGGTACCCACCGTGCCGCTGCGGACTCCTGTCCTTTAGGGCAGCAGCGGCCCGCGGAAGGCCTCGGTGCCCTCGGCGAGCGTCACGTCGGGCCCGCCGTGCGACTCCATGTACGCGACCATGCGCGAGAGGTCGCTGACGCCGTTGGCGCCGGCCAGCGGAGCGAGCTGCAGGGTGCTCAGCACGCCGAAGCCGCGGCCCTCGCGGTCGATGAACGCGCTGCCCGAGTCGCCCGGGATGCCCGGCGAACGGTGTAGACCTGATGGGTCCAGCCGTTGCCGGCCGTGCCGAGGCTCAGGCCCTCCTTCGGCGAGAGCTGCGTGATGCCGAGGCGCAGCGACGAGTTGCCGTAGGAGATGACCTTGTCGCCCTGGGCCGTGGTGTCGGTGATGCCGGTCGGGCCGCCCCAGAACGGGATGCTCGGGTTCACCTTGCCGTAGTCGGCCGCGGCGAGCCTGATGAGCGCGATGTCGTTGTACGCGCAGGCGTCAGGGTCGGTCTCGCCCGCGGCCTGCATCGCCACCCACGAGGAGTAGACGATCGTGCCCGGCTGGGTGGCGCCGTCGACGTTCACCTGGGTGCCGTGCGGCAGCGAGCCCGCCTCGCAGCCGTTGGTGGCGGTGTTGCCGTCGGTGCCCGAGCAGTGGGCGGCCTGGCCGATGTACACGTTGTCGGACGCGTCGAAGAAGACGAAGTTCGCCGTGCACTGGCCGCCGTTGGTGTCCGTCTGGACGCCCGGGTGGATCGGGGCCGAAGCCGCCGGCGCCCAGGCCGGCTCGGCGGCCGCCGGGCCGGCGAGTGCCAGAGCCGCGCCGGCACACGCGACGCACGCAGCAAGGAGCTTGCGCATGAAAGGGGACCTCCCGCAGAGAGTCGAATAGGGCCTTCTTGACGGCTGCAACGCAAGCCCGCCCCCGAACTTGCGCTTACTAGGGTGTGCCGCGCCGATGGGAGTACCCGATTAAGGTCTGGATCGACCTCACGAATTCGCCGCACGTCCTGGTCATGCGACCGATCGTGCGAGTGCTGGAGGAGCGCGGCGCCGAGGTGCTGATCACGGCGCGCGACTTCGCGCAGACGCTCGACCTGTGCGAGCGCCACGGGCTGCCCTGCGAGGCGATCGGCCACCACCGCGGGGGTCGCCTGGCGGCGAAGGGCCTCGGGCTCCTCAGCCGCTCGACCGCCCTCGCGCGCTGGGCGCGCGGGCGGGGGATCGACGTCGCGCTCGGCCACGGCTCCAACGACGTCACGGTGGCGGCCAAGCTGCTCCGGATCCCGAGCTCGACGGCGTTCGACTACGAGTGGGCGAAGGTCCAGCACACGGTCAACTGCCGCCTCGTCAAGGCGATCGTCGTGCCGGACGTCATCCCGCTCGAGCGACTGAAGCCGTACGGCGCCACGCCCGCCAAGCTCCGGCCCTACCCGGGCCTCAAGGAGGAGTACTACCTCGCGGACTTCGAGCCCGACCCGTCGGTGCTCGCGGAGCTGGGGCTCGACCCGGCGAAGCCGATCGCCGTGGTCCGCACCCCGCCCGCGGTCTCGCTCTACCACCGCTTCGAGAACCCGCTGTTCGCCCAGGTGCTCGACCGGCTCGAGGGCGAGCAGACCGTGGTGCTCCCGCGCATCCCCGAGCAGCGCGCCGAGCTCGGCGGCTTCATCGTGCCCGAGAAGGCGATCGACGCCCAGTCGCTCGTGGCCTACGCCGACCTCATGGTGTCCGCCGGCGGCACGATGAACCGCGAGGCCGTGGCGCTCGGGACGCCGGTCTGGACCACCTTCGAGGGCCGCCTCGGCGCCGTCGACGAGGCCCTGATCGCCTCCGGCCGCATGCGCCGGCTCGAGCGCGCCGAGGACCTCGCGCTGGTCAAGCGACCGGGCTCCGGGGAGCAGCGCATCCGCCGCGATCCCGCGTTGCTGGCCGATCTGCTGCTCTCGCCGATCGGCGGCTTGGCCGCCGTCGGCCGCCCGCGCCAATAGAATCGTGGCGATGCGCCGCCGGATCCGGTCCGCGGCCTTTCCCGTCCACCGCCACGCCGTGCCGCAGGCCGCGCTGGACGCCGGTCTGGCCGCGCTGGCCTATTTCCTCGCCTACCGCCTTCGCTTCGACGGCGGCGTCCCGACGCGCTACGAGGAGCTGTTCGCCAGCACGATCGCGTTCGCGGTGTGCTCCACGGTGGCCATCAACGCGCTGTTCGGGCTCTACCGGCACTGGATGCGCTACTCGTCGCAGCGCGAGTACCTGCAGATCGCGCAGGCCTCCGCGGTCGTCGGTGTTCGCGCTCGTCGTCTACGTCGCGGTCGTCCAGCCGCGGCTCGTCTCCACGCCCGAGGGCCTGGTCACGGTCACGGTCCCCACCGGCGTGCTCGTGTTCTACGGGCTGCTGCTGCTCGTGTTCACGGGCGCCGTGCGGTACGTGACGCACCTCGTCTACGAGCGCCCGCTGCGCGGCTACCGCGCCAAGCGCGACGCGCGGTCGGTGCTGATCGTCGGCGCGGGCGACGGCGGCCGCCTGCTGCTGCGCGAGATCCTCCGCAACCCCGACCTCGGCTTCCGCCCGGTGGGCTTCGTCGACGACGACGAGCGCAAGCAGCACGTACGCGTCGACCGCGGGCTGGAGGTGCTCGGCACCACCTTCGAGCTCCCGCACGTGCTCGACGACGTCGAGCCCGACGAGGTCCTGATCGCCATCCCGTCGGCGCCCGGCACCCTGCGCGCGCGCGTGGTGAGCGCGTGCCGCGCCCGCGGCGTGCCGGTGCGGACGATGCCGACCGTCTTCGAGCTGCTCCAGAACGGCTCCCAGCTCGCGCGCCAGGTGCGCGAGGTGCGGGTCGAGGACGTGCTCGGCCGCGAGCCCGTGCGCATGGAGACCGAGCTGACGCGGCGGCTACCTCACCGGCCGGTGCGTGCTCGTGACCGGGGCCGGCGGCTCGATCGGCGCCGAGCTGTGCCGGCAGATCTCCCGCGTCGGGCCGAGCCGGCTCGTCCTGCTCGACCACGCCGAGGACAACCTGTTCGAGATCGAGCGCGAGCTGGTCGAGGACCGGCACGCGCTGAACACCGTCGCGGTGCTCGCCGACTGCAAGGAAGAGGAGCGCATGCGGGAGGTGTTCGCCGAGCTACCGCCCGACCGTCGTCTTCCACGCCGCCGCCTACAAGCACGTCGGCCTGATGGAGAGCAACCCCGTCGAGGCCGTTCGCAACAACGCGCTCGCGACGCGGGTGATGGCGCGCGTGGCCGGCGACGCCGGCACCAAGATCTTCGTGCTCGTCTCGACCGACAAGGCGGTCTCGCCCGCCACGGTCATGGGCGCGTCCAAGGCGCTCGCCGAGTGGGCCGTCGAGGCGGCCGACCGCCGCTACCCCGACACCGCGTTCTCCGCCGTGCGCTTCGGCAACGTCCTCGGCTCGTCCGGCTCGGTGGTCCCGATCTTCCGGCGCCAGATCGCCAACGGCGGCCCGGTGACGGTGACCGACCCGGAGATGACTCGCTTCTTCATGACGATCCCGGAGGCGGTCCAGCTCGTCATCCGGTCCGGATCGCTCGCCGCGGGCGGCGAGGTCTTCGTGCTCGAGATGGGCGACCCCGTGAAGATCATCGACCTCGCGCGCGACATGATCCGGTTCTCGAAGCTCGAGCCCGACACGCGACATCGCGATCGAGATCGTCGGGCCGCGTCCCGGCGAGAAGCTCCACGAGGAGCTCTTCAACCCGTACGAGCGGCCGGAGGCCACGCCGGCGAGCAAGATCCTGCGCGCCGCGCGCCCCGCGGTCGACCCGGCGTGGGTCCAGGAGACGTTCGACGAGATCTCCCTCCTCGTGCTCGAAGGCGACGCCGCCACGCTCGCCGCGAAGGTCGCCCGGCTCGCCTCCGAGCGGGCGAGCGCCGCCGTCCAGCCCACCCTCGAGCCGCCCGTCACAGGCAACGGCGCCGGCCCCTCCGAGACCGCTCCCGCGGCGCGGCGGCCGGTTGGCCTCCTAGAATCGACGGCTTCGCCCCCATGGTGCTGATCCTCGCGTTCTCGCTCCAGGACCAGGTCGAGAAGTACGGCGCGTATGTCGGACTCGCCGCGTTCATCGGCCTGGCCGTGCTGTCACTGCTCTACTTCGCCCAGGCGCGCGAGCTCAAGCGCCTGCGCGACTGGGCGGGCCGCGCGCCCGAGCGCGCGCAGGAGCTGGAGGCCCGCGTCGTCGCCCAGGCCGAGGAGGCGCTGTCCGAGGACCGAGGAGCCCGAGCCCGAGCCGGCGCAGCCGGTCGCGGCGCCCGCCGCGGTCGGCGGCAACGGCGCAAGCCGGGCGCGCCGGTGGCGGTGCCGATGGGCCCGCGCCCCGCCGTCGCGGTGGCCGCCGCCCGCGCCGCCGCCGCGGCTCCGGCGATCGTCGTGGCCGAGCCCGTCGAGGCCGAGGCGATGCCGAGTGCCGAGGACGCGCCGGCGCCCGAGCCCGTGGTGGGCGTCGCCGCGACCGAGCCCGGCCGAGACCGGCGAGCCGGACGAAGGCCGAGCCCGAGCCCGCGACGTCGGGCAACGGCGTGCCGGCCCAGCCGCCCACCGAGATCCCGCGCGCCACGCCGCGCCCGCAGCCCAAGCCCGCGCCCCGGCCGGCGCCGGCCGCCGCGCCGCTGCGCGCCTCCACGCACGCGCTCGACCACGCTGCCGCCGGCCCGCCGCACGCCGCGCTCGGAGCGGCGACGGCTCGCGCACCGGCCTCTACACGTTCATCGGGATCGTCGTGCTGGCGATCGCCATCTTCGTCCCGGTCTACTTCATGGTCCTCGCGCCGCGACGATCCCGCGCCGCCGCCGAATCGCACGGCCGAGCCCGGCGGCACGCACGCCGTCCTCGCAGACCGGCGCCGGCAAGGCCGCCGCCGAGGCGCGCCCGGACAAGGTCGTCGTCGTGCTCAACGGCACGTCGATGGACGGCCTCGCGTCGCGGCAGCGCGACAAGCTGATCGAGGCCGGCTACGTCGACGGCATGATCCGGATCGACAACAGCGACGACCAGCAGCGCCAGGACTCGCTCATCCTCTACGCGCAGGACGAGCGCCGCCAGGCGCGCGACGTGGCGCGGCTGCTCGACATCTCGCGCCTGGAGGAGATCGATCCCGAGACCAGGCGCTGGCCAACAGCTCGGACGAGACCGGCACGCTGCCCGGCGGACGTCGTGGCCGTCATCGGCGCCGACAAGTCGCCCTAAGGGTCCCTAGGTGACGCCGCTCGCGCGCGCCGTGTTCGTGCTGCTCGTCGGCGCGACGTTCGCGGCGTTCTTCGCCGCCCAGCGCATCAAGGGCGAGCCGGCGGTGGCGCAGGTCGTCAGCCTCGCGCGCGTGTTCTCCCCCAACGGCGACGGGCGCCGCGAGGTCAACCGCTTCGAGGTCCGGCTGCGCGAGCGCAGCGAGATCTCGGTCGACGTGGTGGACTCCGCCGGCGACAGCGTCCGGCGGCTGCCGAGGACGCGACCGTCGGCCCGGACCGGCCGCTCGTGCTCGAGTGGGACGGCCGCACCGACGCGGCCGCAAGGTGCCCGACGGCCGCTACCGGGTGCGCGTGACGCTGCGCCGCGAGGGCCGCTCGGTGATCGTGCCGCGCACCACGCTGGTCGACACGCAGGCGCCGCGCCCGCGGGTCAAGAGCGATCACGCCGGGCTCGATCGTCGGGCCCGAGGCGGTGCCCGTGCAGATCGAGGTCGGCTCGATCTCGCGCCGCCTGACCAAGCGCGGCCGGGTCTACCGGACCGACGACGGCGAGCCGCGGCTCGTGGCCGAGCTCGGTCCCGTGGAGGACTCGCGCACGCTGGTCTGGGACGGCCGCGTGGACGGCGCGCCCGCGCCGCCCGGCACGTACCTGGTCAAGGTGATCGCGCGCGACCGCGCCTGGAACGTCGGCTCGCGAGCCGCGCACGGATCCCGCCCGTGCGCGGCAGCTCGCGCGGCGAGCCGGGCATCACCATCCGCGCGCTCGCCGCCGAGCCGCCTGTGCGGCCCGTCACGTCGGGCCAGAAGGTCACGATCAACGTCGACGCCCGCGGGCGTCCCGTACCGCTGGCGGCTGCGGCGCGTGGGCGCCAGGAAGCCGGTGGCTCCGCGGCCGCCGGGCCGCGCGCGAGCCGGTCGAGCTGCACCGCGCCCGGCGGCGACTCCGGGCTCTACGCGCTCGAGCTGTTCGCCGGGCCGGCACCGCACGGCGGTGCCCGTCATGGTCCAGTCGCGCGAGCGCGCCGTGCTGCTCGTCGTCCTGCCCGTGCTCACCTGGACGGGCACGGCGCAGGTCGACCAGGACGCCGACGGCATCGCCGAACACGCTCGAGGCGGCGGGCCGGTGAACTGGCCGCGCGTGTTCGACGACGGCCTGCCGCGCGACCTCTACGACACGGCCGCGCCGCTGCTGCGCTTCCTCGACGAGGCGAAGATCCGCTACGACCTCACCAGCGACCTCGACCTCGCCTCTCGCGCGGCCCGCGCCCGACCGACCGCAAGGCCGTCCTGTTCGCCGGCTCGCAGCGCTGGATCACGCGCGCCTACGGCCGTCGCCTGCGCCGCTACGTGCTCGAGGGCGGCCGGCTGGCGAGCTTCGGCGCCGAGAGCATGCGCCGCGGCGTGACGATCCTGCGCAACCGCGACGACACGGCCGGCCGCCTCGTGCGGCCGACGCAGCCCGTCGATCCAGGATCCGTTCGGGACGCGGTTCGAGGACGTCCGCCGCACCTCGACGCCGGTCACGCTCTCCCTGATCGCCGGCGACGCCGGCCTACGGGCTCCTGGAGGGCTTCGACGGCGCGCTCGACGGGCTTCAGCGTGCTCGAGGAGAGCCGACGTGCCGGAGGGCGCGCGCGGAGCAGCTGCTGGCCGCGCTCGGGGTGGAGACGGTGACGGAGGAGGAGCCGTCGGAGGTCCCGGACGAGCTGCCGGAGGCGCCGCGGCCGGTCCTCGCCGCGACCGAGCTGGGCGACGGGCTCGTGATCCGCGTCGGCCTGCCCGAGTGGGGGCAGCGGCTCGGCGACCGGCAGGTGGGCCAGATCACGCGCAACATCGTCGACCTGCTGCGCGGGACCGAGCCGAAGATCAGGACTCCGGTCCCCATGACGTCGGCCGCTCGGAGCCGAGCCGGCCGCTCTCGATCCCCAGCGCCTCCATCCGCTCCCACAGCGGCTGGTTGGCGGCGCGCGCCGGGCCGCCGGAGCGCTCGAAGCGCATCGCCGCCCGCTCGGCCGCGAGATCGTGGAGCTCGCGGGAGCGCGGCTCGTCGGGCACGCCGGCCGGGCCGTACCAGAGCTCGGCGTCGAGGTGCACCGAGGCGAGCGACGCGCGCCAGCGGGTACTGGAGCGGGTCGAAGAGCACGAGCGCGCGCGGGATCCCCGGCAGCCGCATCCGCTTGGCCTGCACGAGGGCGATGCCGTCGGCGAACGACTCCCCGAGCCGCGAGGCCGCCGCGTAGGAGAGCCGCGGCGGGTCGACGGCCGCGACGCCGGGCGCGGTCAGCAGGTCCTCGGCGCGCTCGCGCAGCTCGAACGTCTCCAGCGGCGCCGGCAGCAGCAGCAGGCACAACGGGCGATCCTCGTCGCAGCAGCTCCGCCTGCCGCGCGATCTGCCCCCAGCCGAGCACGCCGCCGCGGCGCCGCGGCAGGTGCTCCGCGCTGCGCCAGCCGTAGCCTCCTCCGGGGTCGGTCACGGCGCGGAGGGCTCGTGGTCGACGGCCCGCGCCTCGGGCACGTAGAGGACGCGCCAGCCGGCCGCGCGCAGGCGGCGGCAGAAGTCGATCTCGTCCTCCTGCAGCCAGCCCACGGCCGTCTGCCGCCTCGCGGCGCACGAGCAGCGCGGCGGCCGGCGCCCAGTCGACGTCGCGCACGCGCTGCGCCGTGGCTCTGGTCCGCGTAAGCGGCGGCCGCGGCCGAGCGCCACGAGGCCGCGTCCACGGGCTCGGGAAGCGCCAGGCGGACGGCGTGGCGCGTGCCGTCGGGCGCGCACCAGCGTCGCGCCCGCGGCGCCGCGGCGTCGTCGGCCGCCGCCAGCGCGTCGTGCAGCGCCACCGTCGCGCCCGGCTCGAGCTCGGAGTCCTCGTTGAGCAGCAGGCAGAAGCGCCCGCGCGCGCGCTCGAGCAGCGCGGTGGCGTTCTCGGCGCGGCTGCGCCGGCGCTCGAGCGCGATCACCTCGGTGGTGACGGCGTGGGCGCGGGCGGTCTCCGCCGAGCCGTCGAGCGACGCGTTGTCGAGCACGAGCGTCTCGGTCTCGAAGTCGACCGTCGCGCGCTCGCGCGCGATCGCGTCCAGGCAGTAGCTGAGGAGCTGGCGCTGCTCGGTGTTGACGACGCAGTAGGTGAGCTCGACGGCCATGCGGGGCGGCGGATACTGTCAGCGCGCCACCCTACGGGGTGGGCCGGCGGTAAACGGCGTACACAGGTTCCTCCACCCCGGCCCTCGGTGCGCCGCGTAGCTCGCCGGTGTCGGCGTAGCCCGCCTTCTCCGCGACCCTGCGGGACGGCGCGTTGTCCTTGTGGGGCAGGACCTCGAGCGTCGTGAGCCCGAGCTCGCCGAGCGCCCAGCCGGTGAGCAGCCGCACGCCGCGCGTGGCGACGCCGCGCCCGCGAGCGGCCGCCGTGACCCAGTAGCCGATCTCCCCGTAGCCCGGCTCGCGGTCGAGCTCCATGACGCTGAAGGAGCCGAGCAGCGCGCCGTCCTCGTCCACGGCGAGCCAGTGCGCGGCGGCCCCTGCGGCCTGCTCCTCGGCGCTCTTCGCGAAGAACGCCTCGGCGTCGGCGCGCGTGTAGGGCGAGGGCACGAAGGTCCAGCGCTGGATCTCCGGGTCCTGGCAGGCCTCGGTCACCGCGTCGATGTCCCCGGGCCGCTTGGGCCGGAGCGTCAGGTCGCCGTCGCGGAGGGCCGGGACGTCCATGCCTTCGAGTCTGGCAGCCGTCTGCCACCATGCGCCGCCGTGCGCGCCCTGTTCTGGATCGCGGCCGCCCTGCTCGCGTGGACGCAGGTGGGCTACGGCCTCTTCCTCGCCGCGTGCGGCGATCGGGAGCGCGCGCCTGGACGCCGCCGGCGCCCGGCGCCGAGCGCCCGCATGGTGACGCTGGTGGTCGCCGCGTACAACGAGGAGGCGGTGATCGCCGCCAAGGTCGCGAACGCGCTGGCGCTCGACTGGCCGCGCGACCGGCTGGAGATCGTCGTGGCCGTCGACGGCGGCGCCGAGCCGGGCGCCGACGCGACCGCCGCGCGCGCCCGCGCCGCGGGCGCCGACGTCGTGCTCGAGCTCCCGCGCGGCGGCAAGTACCGCGCGCAGGACGCCGCGGTCCGCGCCGCGCGCGGCGAGCTGCTCGCGTTCTCCGACGCCAACGCGCTGTGGGAGCCGGACGCGCTCGGGCATCTCGCCGCGGCCTTCGCGGACCCCGAGGTCGGCTACGCGTGCGGGCAGGTGCGGTTCGTCAACGACGCCGGCACCAACCAGGAGGGGCTGTACTGGCGCTACGACATGTGGCTGCGCGAGCACGAGTCGGCGCTCGCCTCGGTCACGGCCGGCAACGGCGCCATCTACGCGGTGCGGCCCGAGGCGTACCTGACCGCCGACGAGGTCCTCGGCCACGACCTCGCGTTCCCCTTCAACATCGTCAAGCGCGGCCGGCGCGCCGTCTACGTGCCGGCCGCGCGCGCCGTCGAGAAGATGGTCCCGACGGTCGAGGGCGAGTGGGCGCGCAAGCGGCGGATGATGGCCCACGCGTGGCCGATCATCGTGCGCGGCGGCCTGCTCGACCCGCGCGGCTACCCGCCGCTGTACGCGCTCATGATCGCCTCGCACCGGCTGCTGCGCTACGCGGCGCCGCTGCTGCACGTCGTCGTGCGCGCTGGCGACGCTCGCGCTGCTGCGCCGCGGCCGTGCGTACGCCGCGGCCGCGGCCGCCCAGGCCGCGCTGCTGGCGGCCGCCGCGGCCGGCGGCCGGGTGCGCTCGCGGCCGCTGCTGGTCGCCCGCTACTACGTGCTCACCACCGCGGCGCTCGCCGCCGGGCTCTACGACTGGCTGCGGCTCGGCACCGAGGTCGGCTGGGAGACGCCGGAGGGCACGCGATGAGGCCGCGCGGACTACCTGCGCTCGCGGCGCAAGCGCGCGCTCGACGTGCTCGTCGGCGGGCTCGCGCTGCGTGCTCGCCGCTCCGCTGCTCGGCCTCGCGCTCGTGTCGCATCCGGCTCGAGACCCACGGCCACCCGATCTACCGCCAGCGCCGCGTCGGCCGCGACGGGCGGCCGTTCGAGCTCTACAAGCTGCGCACGATGGTCAGCGGCGCGGAGACGCATGGGCAAGGGCCTGGCCGTCGACGAGGGCGACGACCGCATCACGCGGCTCGGCGCCTGGCTGCGCCGCACGTCGTTCGACGAGGTGCCGAACCTGATCAACGTCCTGCGCGGCGAGATGTCGCTCGTCGGACCTCGGCCGACCGTGCAGGTGCAGGTCGACCGCTACGACGACCGCCAGCGGCGCCGGCTCGACGCGCTGCCAGGGATCACCGGCTGGGCGCAGGTCAACGGCCGCGCCTCGCTGCCGTGGCACGAGCGGATCGAGCTCGACCTCTGGTACGTCGAGCACGCGTCGCTCCGGCTCGACCTGCGGATCCTCGCCCGCACGGCCCGGCTCGCCACGACGGGCGCCGGGCTCTACCGCGGCGAGACCGGCGGCTGGCGCGAGCCGCCGGCCACATAGCACGCAATCCCGTGCACCGGTCGGCGGGATCGAGTAGAACCTACCGATGGGGAGCCGGGTGACGCTGAAGACGATCGCCGACGCCGTCGGCGTGTCGCGGACCACGGTCTCCAACGCCTACAACCGTCCCGACCAGCTCGCGCCGGAGCTGCGCGACCGGATCCTGGTCACGGCACGCGAGCTCGGCTACGCCGGGCCGGACCCGGCGGCGCGGCGGCTGCGGTCGGGTCGCCGCGACGCCGTCGGGCTGCTGCTCGCCGGCGGGCCTCTCGTACGCGTTCGCCGACCCGGCGGCCGTCCTGCTGCTGCAGGGGATCGCCCGCGCGGCCGAGGACGCGGGGCTCGGCGCTGCTGGTCATCCCCGAGCGCGGGACGGCGTGCAGGACGCCGTGGTCGCCGCGTTCTGCCTGCTACGCGCTGGCCGCGGACCATCCCAACGTGGCGGCGGCGCGCGACCGCGGGCTGCCGCTCGTCGTGGTCGACGAGCCGCGCCTCGACGGCCACGCGTTCGTCGGCGTCGAGGACCGCGTCGGCGCGCGGCTGGCCGCCGAGCACCTGCTCGAGCTCGGCCACCGGCGCTTCGCGCTGCTCACCGAGCGCCCGCTGCACCACCTGGAGCGGCTCGGCGGCTACCGCGACGCGCTCGAGGCGGCCGGCGTCGACTGGGAGGGCGTCCCGCGCTACGAGCTCTTCGCCAACGTGCCCGAGGACGGGCTGGCGGGCGCCCGCGAGGCGCTCGCCGCCGATCCGCGCCCCACGGCCCTGATCGCCGCCACCGACCAGCTCGCCCTCGGCGGCGCTGGAGGCCGCGCGCAGGCCGGCCTGCGGGTGCCCGAGGACGTCTCGGTGGTCGGCTTCGACGACATCCCGGCGGCCGGCTGGGCCCGTCCCGGGCTCACCACCGTCCGCCAGCCGCTGCTGCGAGAAGGGCGAGATCGCGGGGCGCCTGCTCACCGGCGGCGCCGCCGACCGCGAGGTCATCCTGCCGGTCGAGCTCGTCGTCCGAGGCTCGACCGCGCCGGCGAGCGCCTAGGGAACGTCCTCCGGGCCCTGGTCGATGTACTCGGCCCGGAAGGTCCGGATGCGCGTCGAAGACCTTGTCGTTCATCTCCGGGCAGGTCAGCGAGTGGCCCCAGGTGGTGGCGGCGACCTGCGCGTCCATGCCCGTCGTGTTCTCGTAGAGCAGCATGTGGTAGCCGTCGCTCTGCTCGGCGAGCAGGGCCTCGAGCTGGGCGACCGTCTCGGCCGGCGTGCCCGGCTTGTACTGGACGTTGATGCGGCCGTGCTCGAGCGTGTGGACGAGCATGCCGAGCTGCGGCGCGCTGCCCGGCGCGTACACGCCGTCCTGGTACCACTCGGGGAAGTGGTTGCCGGAGGTCGGCGGGTTGGTCTTGTAGTCCGCCTCCGTGAACTCGCGGTCCTCGTGCTGGGCGCCCTCGATCTCGGGGTGCGTGAGCTTGCAGCCCGCGGCCTCGGCGGCCGCCTTCGAGGTCGCCGATCGCCTGCTCGGGGAGCGTGACGTTCGAGGCCGCCTCGGGCGCGTCGCCCTCGCCGGCCTCGGCGCCGTCTAGCCGCCGCCGAGGGTGCCGGTGACGAGCAGCACGACGACGACGACGGCCGCGATCGCCGACCAGGCCGCCGAGCACGACCTGCAGCCGCTTGCTGGCGCGCGGCCTTGGCCTTCTCGGCCTTCTCGCGCGCGAGGCGCTCCTCGCGACGGCGCTGCTTCTCCTCCTGGCGGTGCGACACGGCGGGGAAATGTAGCAGGACCTCAGTACCCCTGCGGGGTATAATTGGACCGATGCAGGCCGATTCCAGCGCGATACACAACCGGCTCCGCCGGATCGAGGGCCAGGTCCGGGGCCTCCAGCGGATGGTCGACGAGGACGCCTACTGCATCGACATCCTCACCCAGGTCGCCGCCGTCCAGACCGCGCTCGAGCAGGTCGCCGTCAACGTCCTGGACGCGCCACGTGCGGCACTGCGTGGCCGATGCGGTGGCCGGCGACGGCCCGGAGTCGACGAGAAGCTCGACGAGCTGATGGCCGCCGTGCGCCGCTTCGCGAAGGTCCGCTAGGCGCTGCTGCGGCGCTTGCGCGTCGCCGCCCGCGGCCGCCAGCATTCGTCGAGGAACGCGGCGATCTCGTCGGTGAGCCGCTCGGGCGCCAGGCGCAGCTCGACGATCGAGTTCGCCTGCAGCAGGCGGCCGTTCGGCAGCTCCTCGGCGAGCATCCCCGCGTCGGAGAACGGGTGGACGATGTCGAACTGGTGGCCGATCACCAGCGTCGGCGCCTCGAACGTGCGGCGCTCGTCGCGGTGCGGGGCGGTGCGGCCGAAGAACAGGCCCTGGATGACCGCCGCGCTCGGCTCGGGGTCCTGGCGGACCCAGTCGAGCGAGGATGTCGACCTGCCACGGCAGCCTGCGGGCGGGCACGCGCCGCGCCGCGCGGGCGAGCAGCCGGGCGACCGGCGCGCCGAGCCGTGAGCCCGAGCATGAGCGGCGTGAAGGCGACGGCGCAGCCGAGCAGCGCGTGGTCGAGCACCGGCATCTCGATCACCATGCCGCGCAGGCGCTCCGGGCGCAAGCGAGGCGACCTCGAGCGTCGTGTTGGCGCCCAGCGAGGTGCCCATGACCGCCGCCTGGTCGATCTCCGAGGTGGTCGAGCAGCGCCACGACCTCGCGCCCGAACTCGGTCATCGAGTAGCGCCACATGTCGGTCGGCCGGTCGGACTCGCCGTGGCCGAGCAGGTCGAGCGTCAGCACGCGGTGGCCGCGGTCGGCGAGCGCCCGGGCCAGCGCGTCGTGCATGTGGCGGCTGAACAGCAGGCCGTGCAGCAGCACCACCGTGCGCGCGGCCCTCGCCGTACGAGCTGTACGCCAGCCGCCGGCCGGCGTGGGGGAAGCTCCCGTCCACACGCTCCACGGCGGGCATTCTAGGGTCCCCGGGTGCCCGGACCGTCAGTTCGACCGCTCGAGCCCCGTGACATCGACGCCGTCCACGACATCAGCGTCGACGCCTTCCGCGACCTCGCGCGGCGGTTCAACGAGCGGCCCGAGCCTGCCGGGCCGCTGGCGCCGGCGCGGATCCGCATCGGCCGCGCTGCTCTCCACCGACCCGGGCGGCGCGTGGGTGGCCGAGCAGGGCGGGGAGGTGCGTCGGCTGCGGCGCTGGCGATCCTCCGCGAGGGCCTCTGGGGGCTGTCGCTGCTCGTCGTGCGACCCGACGCGCAGTCGACCGGCGTCGGCCGCGAGCTGCTGGCCCGCGCCTGCGCGTACGGCGCCGGCGCGCGCGGCTGGATCGTGCTCGCCTCGCGCGATCCCCGGGCGCTGCGCAGCTACTCCCGGCTCGGGCTGCGCCTGCACCCGGCGGTCGCGGCCCGCGGGCGCCCGCGCCGCGTGACCATGCCGCCCGAGGTCCGCACCGGCACGATCGCCGACCTGCCGCTGACCGCCGACGTCGACCGCGTCGTGCGCGGCGCCGCCCACGGCGACGACATCGTCGCCCTGCTCGACGCCGGCTGCGACATGCTCGTGCTCCCCGAGCGCGGCTACGCGGTGGTGCGCGACGGCGCGGTGCGGCTGCTCGCCGCCCGCGATGAGGCCGGCCGCGGCGTCGCTGCTGCCCGGCTGCCTGGCGGCGGCCGGCGCGCGCGAGGCGTCCGTCGAGTGGATCACCAGCGCGCAGCGCTGGGCGGTCGCGCCGTGCCTGGCCGCGGGGCTCGAGCTGCGGTTCGACGTCGGCGCGGTGTTCCTGGCCGGCGACGTCGGTCCGTTCAGCCCGTACCTGCCGAGCGGCGCCTACCTCTGACGCTAGGGTTCGTCGCATGGCCAAGGAACCACGCTCGCTGTCCGGAAAGGTCGTCGCCATCACCGGCGGCGGTCGCGGCATCGGCCGCGCGATCGCGCAGAGCCTGGCCCGCGAAGGCGCCCGCGTGGCGGTCGGCGACCTCGACCGCGAGGTCCGCCGAGCAGACCGCGGCCGCGCTCGGCGACGGCCACCTCGGCCTCGGCGCTCGACGTCACCGACCACGCGGGCCTCGTGGCCTTCCTCGACGAGGTCGAGCAGCGCCTCGGGCCGCTCGACGTGCTCGTCAACAACGCCGGGATCATGCCCGTCACGCCGCTCGTCGAGGAGAGCGCGGAGAGCATCGCCCGCCAGCTCGACCTCAACCTGCGCGCGGTCATCCACGGCACGCAGGAGGCGATGCGCCGGATGGTCCCGCGCCGCACCGGCCACATCGTGCAACATGGCGTCGATCGCGGGCCGCAGCGGCTTTCCCTACCTCGCGACCTACTGCGCCACCAAGCACGGCGTGGTCGGGCTCTCGGAGGCCACGCGGGTGGAGCTGCGGGGCACCGGCGTCGAGGTCTCCGTGGTCATGCCGAGCGTCGTCAACACCGAGCTCACCGCCGGCCTCGCCGAGCTCGCGCGTGAAGGCGGTCGAGGTCGACGACGTGGCTGCGCGAGGTCGTCTCGGCGCTCAAGAAGCCGCGCTTCGACGTCTTCGTGCCGCGCTCCAACGGGCCGCTGATCCAGATCACCAGCCCGCTCCCGCGCCGCGTCCGCGAGGCGATCGGCCGGTGGCTCAAGGCCGACCAGTCGCTGCTGAAGACCGACCGCTCGGCGCGGGCGCGGCTACGAGGCGCGTGCGGCGGCCAGCGCTCCGGCTGCCGAGCAGGACCGCACCGCGGCCTGAACGTCAACCCCCGCTGGGTAGGGAGGCTGGGGGTGCTTTTCTGCAGCCTCCGGGACGATCGCCCGGCGATGCTGCAGTTCCGCACCTCTACGGTGCACAACTGCAGTCGCGAGGGCCCGGGGCGCCGGATGTTGCAGAAATGCACCCTCCGAACCCTCTCCCTCAATGCCGGGGTTGGGGTTCAGTCGGCCAACCACTCGGCGATCAGCGCGCCGACTTCGTCGCCACGGTCCTCCGGCACGAAGTGGCCGCAACTCTCGAGCACCTGCGGCGCGGGCCGGCCGAGCGCGCTCGCGAACCCCTCGCCGACCGCCGGCGGCAGCGCCGCGTCCTCGGCTCCCCACAGCATGAGCAGCGGCCGCGAGTCCTCCTTGAGCGCGTCGAGCGTGCGCTGCCCGGCGGCGGCTCCCGGCATGGCCGGGCCGGCCTTGATCATCGCCGGGAAGGCCCGGGCGCCCGCCTTGGAGGCCTCGTTCACGAACGGCGCGTCGTAGGCGGCGCCCACCTCTTCGCCCGGATCGGTGACGCAGCCTCGCCGCACGAGCAGCGAGATCGGCAGCTCCTCCACCCTCGCGACGAAGTCGGCGAACGTGTGCCAGGCGTCGGTCATCGGCTGGTGGCCGGTGACGAGGCCGGTGTTCATCACGACCAGCCGGTCCACGCGCTCTGGGTGCTCGACGGCGAGCCGGAGCCCGATCGGGCCGCCCCAGTCGTGCACGACGAACGTCGCGCCGCGGATGTCGAGGTCCTCCAGCAGCGTCGCCGCCATCGCGACGTGGCGGTCGTACGAGTACCAGCCGGCGTCCATCGGCTTGTCCGAGCGGCCGAAGCCCGCGAGGTCCGGCAGCACCACCCGGTGCCCGGCGCCGAGCACCGGGCCGGCGACCTTGCGCCACAGGTAGCCCCACGTCGGCTCGCCGTGCCACATCACCACCGGCGCGCCGTCGCCCTCGTCGACGTGGGCGAGCCGGAGCCCGTCCACCTGGCGGTAGCGCGGCTCCCACGGGAAGCCGGGAAGGCCCTCGAGCAGCTCGTCGGGCGTGCGGACGGCGTCGGTCACGGGTCGATGTTCACACGTTCGAGCAGACCGAGCAGCACTTCGGCGTCGCGCGACGCCGTGATGTGGATGGCGCGCGGCTCTCGCACCCAGGCGATGACGTTCAGCGAGCGCAGCCGGTCGAGCACGAACTGGAAGGCGAGCGCGTGCCGGCGCGAGCGGTACTCGCGGAGCACGTCGAAGGCCCAGCCGGTGGTGTGGAGCGAGTAGCGGCGCGTCGCCTCGCGGTTGCGGTTCGCCAGCTCGTGCTGGTAGCTGCCGTCGCGGACCGTCGAGGTCACGATCAGCGGCTCCTGGCCGCCGCTCAGCTCCCGCACCTCGGCGCCGATGTAGAGCGCCATCGCCAGCGCCGAGCGGCGCAGGCCCCGGTAGCGCTCGACCGGCTGGTCGATCCGCTTCGCCAGCTCGCCCATCCGCCGGTCGAGCCGCAGGCCCGTCGTCGCCTCGTCGCCGGGGAAGGCCACGATGTCGCCCGCGTCCCAGGCCCGCTCCAGGTCCTGGGGCAGCGTGTAGACGTCGGTGTCCGCCTGCGGGTGCAGCACCTCCTCGGCCGAGGCCTTGGCGCCGTGCAGCGCGTCGAGCCGCCCCAGCTCGGCGCCGTCCTCGCGCCACAGCCGCATGATCTCCCGGGCCGCGCCGAGCTTCCACCAGTAGTTCGAGGAGTCGTCGCCGAGCCGGCTCAGCAGCCGGTACGCGCGGGCGTGGCGGACCGGCGTCGAGTCGAAGTAGACCTGCGCGTAGCTCGGGCGGTCCTCGGCGCCGTAGGCGGCCAGGACGTCCTCCAGGTTGCCCATGCCCATGTGGTACGAGACGAACGAGAGGTCCTCGCGGCCGAACCGGTCGAGGGCGAGCTGCAGATAGCGGGCGGTGCCGGCCAGCGCCTGCTCGGGGTCGAAGCGCTGGTCCACCCGGGCGCGGGCGCGGCGGAGCGCCGCGGCACGCCGCTCGCGGCCACGGCGCTCCGCCCGCGCGAGCTGCCGCGTGTACCGCTCGCTGGCCGCCACGTCGACGCTCATCCCGAGCAGGTTCGCGCCGGTCTCGGCGAGGATCTGGGTGAGGCCGACAGCCGACTCCAGGCCGCCGGGCGCGCGGGCGTCCTCGCGGCCCGCGCTCTCCAGGAAGACGAGCGCCTCGAGCGTGTCGGGATCGACGCCCGCCTCGGCGGCGGCGTCCTCCACCAGGTCGCGCCAGCGGGCGGTGCGCTCCGCGCTGGCCACCACCCCGCCGGGCGACAGCGCGTACAGCGGGTGGCTGTTCCCGGCGGCCGCGCGGCGGGAGAACTCGCCGGCGCGGTCGGGGTCCCATGCGAAGGGGTCGGCGATCGGCTCGAACTCCCGGGTCGTCTCGCCGGGCGGCGTCGGGATCACCGCGACGCCGGGCCCCGGGCCGTCGCTGCGCCCGGCGAGTCCGGCCACGCCGGCGGCGAGCAGCACCACGGCGGCGACGGCGAGCAGCAGGAGTCGGGGCACCCCTCTCAGGCTGGCAGGCGCGCCAGCTGCTGCTCCGCGCGCAGGCGGACGTCCTCGCGCGGCTCGCTGGCCACGAGCCTGCGCAGCGCGGCGTGCACCGGGATGCCCCAGTCCGCCGGCGCGGTCTGCGCGAGCGCGCGCAGCGCGGCGTTGCGGGTGAGGATCACCGGGCTCGCGAGCGCGGTCGCCACGAGCGGCTCCGACCACCGCCCGGCGCCCATCTCCTGGACGAGGCAGCCGAGCGCGTGCGACGCCTCGCGGTAGGCCTCGCCCGGGAGCAGCCGGTCCTCCGGGCCGGTGGCGAGCGCGCCGAGCGGCAGCGAGCGCTCGGCGTACGCGACGAGCCGCGCGAAGCGCAGCGGGTCGCGCGTGCGGGCGAGCTGGAAGTAGAGCGCCGAGTCCTCGCCGACCTCCTGCAGGTGGCGCCAGCCGGCCTCCCACGGGTCGAGCCCCATCGCCTCGGCCACGCCCCACACGCGCATCACGTCGCCGGGCCGCTCGAGGCGGGTGGCGACGAAGCGGCGCGCCTCGGGGCGGCTCAGCAGCCGCCCGCAGCGCTCGGCGATCGCCACGTGCTGCTCGTAGTCCTCGGCCCAGTTGCGCAGGTCCACGACCGCCCACATGCGCACGAGGTTCGGGGCGCGGCCGTCGAGCAGGTCGAGCACCGCGACCGACACGTACACGGCCGGGTCGTAGTCGTTCATGTCCTCGGCGGGGCCGCCGGTCACCAGCGCGCTGAGGATCGCGCACGCGCCGTCGAGCAGCTCGTCGTCGACGAGCCCGCTCAGCGCCTCCTCGAGCCGGCCGGCCGTCGCGCACGCGAAGGCCACGTACTCCGGGATGTCGGCGGTGCGGCAGCCGTGGCGCAGGAGCCAGCCGCGCACGTCCGCGTCGAGCTCGGGGTCCATGCCCGCCAGCCGGTCCACCGCCTCCACGCGGCCCCAGCCCGTCGCCAGGCAGCCCACGCGCCACCACGCCTGCACCGGGTCGTCGAGCACGCTGGCGAGCGCCACCCCCGCCACGAGGCTGAACTCGTCATGGCGGGCGAACGTCTCCAGCAGCTCGACGTCGGTCTCGTCGCCCGCGCTCCCGACCAGCGAGATGGCGAGCTTGGCCGGCTCGCGGTGGCGCGCCTCGCGCGCCATCCGGCGCCCGAGCGCGGCGACCGGCTCGGCGGAGACGCCGGCCCGGGCGAGCGCCTCCAGCGCCTCGTCGAGCGCGAACACGATGCCGTCGCCGCGGGCCGCCTCGTAGAGCACGGTGTGGGCGTCGTCGGCGCCGCTCGCGGCGTGCTCGATCAGCTCCGCGAGCGCGGCCCCGCGCACCGGCTCCACCGTGCCGCCGCCGTGCCGTCCGGCCACGCCGTCGAGCGCGCCGGCGCCCCAGCGGACCGTGCGGCCGTCGTCCGGCGGCTCGTCGGGCAGAGAGGGAGGCGGGCCGTCGGCCCACTCGGAGATCAGCTCGAGAATCGACGGCTGACGGGGCCGGAACCGCATTGCGCGGCGATGGTAGTCGCGTGCGCAGGGCCATGCGCGGGTAGGGCGAGGCGCATGAGCCTCCGACGCAAGAAGAGCCGCAAGTCCCAGGCCGCCGATGCGCTGGGCACCTACCTCAAGCTCAAGGCCGCCGGAAAGGCCGCCAAGGGCGCCAAGAAGGCCGCGAAGGGCACGGCGGTCTACGCCGTCGCGAAGCGCACGCCGCTGGTCAAGCGCGTGCCGCTCATCCTCGCGGGCGCGGGAGCCGCCGCGGTCGCGGTTTTCGCCGTGAAGTCGCGCGGCGGCGGCGACGAGCAGCCCGCCGGCGCCTAGGAGCTCCACGAGGGCCCCGCTCCGGCGGGGCCCTCGCCGTCTCAGGTCAGACGCACTCGCCCTGCAGCACCCACGGGGCCCTCCCGCCGGTGATCGCGTAGACCTTGCCGCCCGCCACCGAGAACAGCAGCCGGCCGCGGCCCTTCTTCCAGATCAGGTCCCGCCCGCCGCCGAGGTTCTCGCGGCTCGTCAGCCCGCTGTAGAGCCGGCGAACCTTGCGCACCTTGTCGCCGACCTCCACGCCGCGCTTGGTCGCGAAGCCCTTGCGGGCGACGTTGATGTGGCGCAGCTTGCCGTTGTGGAAGCGCAGCGTCGGGCCCTGGCCGGTGTTCGGCGGGCCGTTGTCGAGGTAGACGCAGTCGCCGACCCGCGACTGCCTCACGTACGTCCCGGCGGCGGCCTTGGCCTCCTTGACGGTCATGCCCGTGAAGACCTTCCCGATGCCGTTCGGGCGGATCTTCGAGACGCCCTCGATCAGGCCGGGCGTCTGGGCTGAGGCGGGTGCGGCCAGGCCGATCGCGAGCGCGAGCGGGAGGGCCGGGAGAAGGCGGGATCGCATGGCGCGGCACGGTACACAGCGCCGGTGTCCGCTCTCTGACTCTTACCGGACTTTCAGCTTCTCCAGGCACGATCGCGGTGTGCGCATCCTGGTCGTGGACGACGAGACCGCGGTGCGCGAGGCCGTCGACCGGGCGCTGCGGCTCGAGGGCTACGACACCGAGCTGGCCGCCGATGGCGCCGAGGCGCTCGACGCGCTCGCGGCCCGCGCGCCCGACGCGCTGGTGCTCGACGTGCTGATGCCGCGCGTCGACGGGATCGAGGTCTGCCGCCGGCTGCGCGCGGCCGGCGACCGCACGCCGGTGCTCGTCCTCACCGCGCGCGACGCCGTCCCGGACCGCGTCCGAGGACTCGACGCGGGCGCGGACGACTACCTCGTCAAGCCCTTCGCGCTGGAGGAGCTGCTCGCCCGCCTGCGGGCGCTGCTGCGCCGCACCGCCGCGGCCGGCCAGGGCGAGCTGCTGCGCTTCGCCGATCTCGAGGTCGAGCCCGAGGCGCACAGCGCCCAGCGGGCCGGGCGGACCCTCGAGCTCACGCGGACCGAGTTCCTCCTGCTGGAGCTGTTCATCCGCCACCCACGCCAGGTGCTCACGCGCTCGCAGATCTTCGAGCGCGTGTGGGGCTACGACTTCGGGCCGGCGTCGAACTCGCTCGAGGTCTACGTCGGCTACCTGCGGCGCAAGCTCGAGGCCGGGGGCGAGCCGCGGGTCCTCCAGACGGTGCGCGGGGTCGGCTACGTGCTGCGCGAGTCGTGAGCCTCCGGCGCCGCATCGCGTTCACGGCTGCGGCCGCGGTCGCCGTCGCCGTGGCGCTCGGCTCGGTGGTCACGTACCTCGTCGTCCGCGACACGCTGCGCGGCCAGATCGACCGCTCGCTGAGCCAGACGTCGTCGCCCGCGGCGGCGGCGCGGATCACCACCCGCGTGCTGCCCGGCCCCGAGCCGCTCGAGGGGCCCGTCGTGTTCGCGCAGCTCGTCGAAGGCGATCGCCTGATGACGGTGCGCGGCCAGGCGGAGCGCCGCCTGGGCGACCCCGACGAGGTGCGCGCCGTCGCCGACGGCCGCCGCGGCGAGTTCTTCTCCGACGAGAACGTCGACGGCGTCAACGTGCGGGTGCTCACCCGCCGCGCCGCGCCCGGCCTGGCCCTCCAGGTGGCGCGCCCGCTCACCGAGGTCGACGGCGCGCTCGCCGATCTGCGGCTCGGCCTCGGCCTCGTCTCGATCGCGGGCATCCTGCTCGCCGCCTTCCTCGGCCGTCTGGCGACGCGCCACGCCGTGCGGCCGGTGACCGAGCTGACCGAGACGGCCGAGCACGTCGCACGCACGCGCGACCTCTCGCGCCGGATCGAGGCCGGAGGCGGCGACGAGCTGGCGCGCCTCGCCGCCTCCTTCAACACGATGCTCGGCGCGCTGGACGAGTCCCAGCGGGCGCAGCGCCGGCTCGTGGCCGACGCCTCGCACGAGCTGCGCACGCCGCTCACGTCGCTGCGCACCAACCTCGAGGTCCTCGGGTCGCGGCGCGCGCTGCCGGCGGCCGACCGCGAGCGCCTGCGCCGCGACCTCGTGCTCCAGCTCGAGGAGCTGAGCGAGCTGGTCGGCGACCTCGTCGAGCTCGCGCGCGACGGCGAGCCGGCGGACGAGCCGCACGAGACGCTGCGCCTGGACGAGCTGGTCGAGGCCGCGGTGGCCCGCGCGCGGCGCCACGCGCCTGGTCGTGACCTTCGAGGCCGAGCTGGAGCCGTGCGTGGTCACCGGCGTGCGCGGGCGCATCGACCGGGCGGTCGCCAACCTGCTCGACAACGCGGCCAAGTGGAGCCCGGCGGGGGCGACGGTGGAGGTCGCGCTGCGCGAGGGCGAGCTGACGGTGCGCGACCACGGGCCGGGCATCGCGCCGGACGACCTCCCGCACGTCTTCGACCGCTTCTACCGCTCCACCGCCGCGCGCGGCTGCGCCGGGTCGGGCCTCGGCCTGGCGATCGTGCGGCACGTGGCGGAGGGCCACGGAGGCACGGTCGCGGCCGAGGCGGCGCCGGGCGGCGGCGCGCTCCTGCGCCTCGGGCTGCCCGTCTCTCATCCGATTCCTATCTAGCCGCGAACCGGCTCTCAGGGCGCTCCGGCTCCATGAGGGCATGAAGATCATCACCACAACCCTCGTCGCGTGCGGCCTGCTCCTGGCCGGATGCGGCGCCGACGACGCAGGCGGCGAGACGGGCGCGGCGAGCCCGGAGCAGAGCGACCGCGACGCCATGCTCGCCTTCGCCGCCTGCATGCGCGAGAACGGGATCGACATGCCCGACCCCGCACCGGACGAGCGCGGCATCCGGCTCAGGGTGCCCGAGGGCATCTCGGAGGCGAAGGCGGATGAGGCGCACGAGGCCTGCCGCAAGCATCTCGACGCGATCGAGCCGCCCGAGATGAGCGAGGAGCAGCAGAAGGAGTTCCAGGAGGCCGCCCTGGCGCACGCCGCGTGCATGCGCGAGCACGGCATCGACATGCCGGATCCGACGTTCGGCGAGAACGGCCGGGCGCAGATCCGGATCGGCAAGGGCTCGGGCATCGACATCGACCCCGAGAGCGCGAAGTTCAAGGAGGCCCAGGAGGCGTGCGAGGACGAGATGCCTGACAGGCCGACCCGGGAGTCGTCGCCGTGAGGCGCGCGGCCGTCCCGCTCGCGGGCGTCGCCGCGATCGCGGTCGCCGGATTCCTGATCGCCGGCGGCGACGGCGCCGAGCCCGCCCCGGCCGCCGCCGCGGGCACCGCCACCGCGGCCGTCGAGCGGCGCGACCTCGTCGACCGCGAGAGCGTGGACGGCACGCTCGGGTACGACGGCGCGGCGCCGCTCGCGGCGGCCGCCGCCGGCACGGTCACCGCGCTGCCCGAGCCGGGCAGCGTGCTGCGCCGCGGCCGCTCGCTCTACGAGGCCGACGGCGAGCCGGCCGCCTGGCTGCTCTACGGCGCGCTCCCCGCGTGGCGCGACCTCGGCCCGGGGATCGACCGACGGCGAGGACGTCCGCCAGCTCGAGCGCAACCTGCGCGCGCTGGGCCACGACCCCGACGGCGACATGACCGTCGACGACGAGTGGACCTGGGCGACCACGGCGGCCGTCCAGCGCTTCCAGGACGAGCGCGGCCTCACCGAGGACGGGACGCTCGCGCGCGGCGAGGTCGTGTTCCGCTCGGGGCCGGCGCGCGTCGGCGAGCTGAAGGCGGCGCTCGGCCAGGCCGTGGCGCCGGGAGCCGCGATCGCGCAGCTCTCCACGACCCACCGCGTGGTCACCGTCGACCTCGACGCCGAGCGGCAGGACCTCGTCCACGAGGGCGACCGCGTGACCGTCGAGCTGCCCGGCGGGCGCACCGTGCGCGGCCGCGTAACCGAGGTCGGCAAGGTCGCACAGGCTCCGGCCACCGAGGACGGGGAGCCGACGATCGAGGTCGTCATCGAGCTCCGCGCGGCGCGGCACCGGGCTCGACCAGGCGCCGGTCGAGGTCGGCTTCGAGGTCGAGCGGCGCGACGGCGTCCTCGCGGTCCCGGTCACCGCGCTGCTGGCGCGGGCGGGCGGCGGCTTCGCCGTCGAGCTCGAGCGGCGGCAGCCTCCTGGACGGTCGAGCCCGGCGACGTACGCCGACGACTACGTCGAGGTCGCCGGCGACGGCCTGCGCGAGGGCCAGCGGGTCGTGGTGCCGGGATGACCGTCCTCGCGCTGGAGGAGGTGCGCAAGGCGTACCCGGGCGGGGTCGAGGCGCTGCGCGGCGTGTCGCTGCGGGTGGCGGGCGGCGAGCTGCTGGCCGTCGTCGGCCCGTCGGGGTCGGGCAAGTCGACGCTGCTGCACGTGATGGGCACGCTGGAGCGGCCCACGAGCGGCGCGGTGTCGGTCGCGGGCCAGGACGTCGTCGGAGCTCGGGCGACCGCGCCCTCGCCGCGCTGCGGGCGCAGCACATCGGCTTCGTCTTCCAGCAGTTCTTCCTGCTCGACGGCATGACCGCGCTGGAGAACGTCGCGACCGGGCTGCTCTACGCCGGGCCGCCCGCCACCGAGCGGCGCCGGCGCGCGCGCGAGGTGCTCGAGCGCGTCGGGCTCGGCCACCGGCTCGACCACCATCCGGCGCAGCTCTCGGGCGGCGAGCGCCAGCGGGTGGCGATCGCCCGCGCGCTGGTCGGCCGACCGGCCATCGTGTTCGCCGACGAGCCGACCGGCAACCTCGACTCGCGGGCGGGCGGCGAGATCGTCGCGCTGCTGCGCGAGCTCAACGCCGAGGGCGCGACGATCCTCGTGATCACCCACGACCGCGACATCGCGGCGCAGCTCCCGCGCCGCGTCGAGGTGCGCGACGGCCTCGTGGTGGGCGACGCATGAGGGCCGCGGACGTCCTGCGCACCGGCTCGATCGGGCTGCGCACGCGGCGGGCGCGCGCCGCGCTGTCGGCGCTCGGCGTCGCCATCGGCATCGCCTCGATGGTCGCCGTGCTCGGCATCTCGGAGTCCTCGCGGGCCGACCTCATGGCCCAGCTCGACCAGCTCGGCACCAACCTGCTCCGGGTGGCGCCCGGCCAGTCGTTCACCGGCGACGAGGCGGAGCTGCCCGAGACCGCCGCGGCGATGATCGGCCGCGTCGCGGGCGTGCAGTCGACCGCGGCGGCGAAGCTGCTCGGCGGCCTGACCGTGCGCCGCACCGAGCTGATCGACGAGAACGAGACCGGCGGGATCGCGGTCGCGGCCGCCGAGCCGTCGCTGCCGGCGACGGTCGGGATCGAGCTCGCTCGCGGGCGCTTCCTCACCGACGCGACCGCCCGCTATCCGACGGTGGTGCTCGGGTCCGAGGCGGCCCGGCGCCTGGGCATCTCGCGGACGGGCGTGCGCGTGTGGATCGGCGACCAGTGGTTCCAGGTCGTCGGGATCCTCGAGCCGGTGCCGCTGGCGTCGGCGCTCGACGCCGCGGCCCTGATCGGCTTCCCCGCCGCCGCCGAGCTGTTCGGCGCCGACGCGTCGGCCACGACGGTCTACGTCCGCGCGGCGCCCGACGACATCGAGGGCGTGCGCGCGCTGCTGGGCCGCACCGCCAACCCCCAGCTGCCGGAGGAGGTCGAGGTCTCGCGCCCGTCGGACGCGCTCGAGGCGCGGGCCGCCGCCAAGACCGCCTTCACGTCGCTCTTCCTCGGGCTCGGCGCCGTGGCGCTGCTCGTGGGCGGCGTGGGGATCGCCAACGTGATGGTCATCTCGGTGCTCGAGCGCCGCTCCGAGGTCGGCCTGCGGCGGGCGCTCGGCGCGACGCGGCGGCACGTCGGCGTGCAGTTCCTGGCCGAGTCGCTGCTGCTCGCGGGCATGGGCGGCCTCGCCGGCGTGGCCCTCGGCGCGCTGGTCACCGGGGGCTACGCGGCGGGCCAGGGCTGGCAGGTCGTGGTCCCGCTCGTCGCCGTCGGCGGCGGCGTGGCCGCCGCGGCGGGCATCGGCGCCGTCGCCGGCCTCTACCCGGCGCTGCGCGCGGCCCGCCTCTCGCCTACGGAGGCCCTGCGCTCGGTCTAGTCGTCGTCGCCGCCGTGGTTGCCGCCGCCGCCCGAGCGCTCGACCTCGATGGCGATCCAGCGGCCGTCGCGGCGGCGCACGACCGTCTCGACGTTGCGCATGCCGGCCTTCAGGCCCGAGAGGCCGGCGATCCGCTCGAAGCGGGTGCTGCTGGTGACCTTGATGCGCTTGATGCCCCGCTCGCTGTCGTCGAGGCGGAACGTGCGCTTCTCGCGGTTGACCGAGAGGACGGTGCCCTCGAACTCCGCGGCGGAGGCGGCGGCGGGCGCGGCGGCGACGGCGGCGGCGATGACGACGGGTGCGGCGATGCGTGCGATCTTCATGCCTCGCAGCATGCGCGTCGCCGGGTGAAGAACCGGCAAAGCGCCGGCATGGGATCGGCTACGGTTCGGCGGCAACAGTCGTACTTCGGGGAGGGCACGGATGACTCGGTTGGGGATAGCGGTGGTCGCGCTGGTCGCGCTCCTGGCACTGCCGCCGGCGGCAGGCGCCAAGCACAAGGGCAAGAAGGACACGACCGTCCAGCTGCTGGCGATCAACGACTTCCACGGGAACCTGGACCCGCCCGCCGGGTCCTCGGGGCGCATCTCGACCGGCCCCACGACCACGGTCGACGCGGGTGGCGCCGAGTACCTGGCCACCCACTTCAAGCAGCTGCGCAAGGGCAACCGCCACAGCTTCTCGGTGGCCGCAGGGGACAACATCGGCGGCACCCCGCTGATCTCCGGCCTCTTCCACGACGAGCCGACGATCGAGTCGCTCAACAAGATGGGCGTCGACGTCTCCGGCGTCGGCAACCACGAGTTCGACGAGGGGTGGAAGGAGCTCCGCCGGATGCAGGACGGCGGCTGCCACCCGGTCGACGGCTGTCAGGACCGTGACCCGTTCAGCGGGGCCTTCTTCCAGTACCTCGCGGCCAACGTCTTCTTCTCCGGGACCAACCGCACGATCCTCCCGCCCTACGAGATCAAGCGCGCCGGCCGCGAGCGGATCGCGTTCATCGGCCTCACGCTCGAGGGCACGCCGCTGATCGTCACCCCGTCCGGCGTCGCGGGCCTCGAGTTCCGCGACGAGATCGTGACCATCAACCGCCTCGTCCGCCAGCTCCGTCGCGAGCGGAGGATCGAGAGCTTCGTGGTCCTCATCCACGAGGGCGGCCAGCAGGCCGCGCCGTTCGCGAACGGCTACATGGACGTCAACCGCTGCGACAACTTCACCGGCGCGATCAAGCCGATCGTCGAGGCGCTCAACCCGGCCGTGGACGCCGTCGTCTCGGCGCACACGCACCAGCCGTACGTCTGCCAGTTCGGCGGCATCCTCACGACCAGCGCCGCGTCGTTCGGCCGGCTGATCACCGACATCGAGCTCCGGATCGACCGCCGCTCGCACGACGTCGAGTTCGTCCACGCGACCAACCGCATCGTCACGCGCGACGTCCCCAAGGACCCGAAGCAGACGAAGCTGCTGGCCAAGTACAACGCGATCGCGGCGCCGATCGCCAACCGCGTCGTCGGCTCGATCACGGCCGACATCGGCCGCGTGGCGACGCCGGCCGGCGAGACGCCGCTCGGCGACGTCATCGCCGACGCCCAGCTCGCCGCGACCGCGCCGAGCGACTTCGGCGGCGCCGTCGTGGCGCTGATGAACCCCGGCGGGATCCGCGCCGACCTCGTGTACAGCGCCTCGCCCGGCGGCGAGGCGCCCGGCCAGGTCACCTACGGGGAGCTGTTCACGGTCCAGCCGTTCAGCAACGTGATGGTCGTCAAGACGTTCACCGGCGCCCAGCTCAAGGCGATCCTGGAGCAGCAGGCCAACAACCCCGGACCCGGCCAGAACCGGATCCTCCAGGTCTCGAACGGCTTCACGTACACGTGGAGCGCGTCCGCGCCCGCCGGGAGCAAGGTCTCGAACATGGCCATCAACGGCGTGCCAGTCGACCCGGCCGCGTCGTACCGGGTGGCCATGAACAACTTCCTGGCCGACGGCGGGGACGGGTTCTCGGCCTTCCGCGAGGGGACGAACCAGCTCGGCGGCGAGGTCGACCTCGACGCGCTGGTGCGCTACTTCATGGAGCGCTCGCCCGTCGCGCCCGGCCTCACGAACCGGATCACGCTGGCGCCCTGACCACGTGCAGCCGGGCCCGCTGCTCGAAGCGGAAGCCACCGCGGTCGGCGAAGTACTCGTCGACCGCGGCCCGGCAGCCTGACCAGGCGTAGTAGTCGTCGAGCACGATCCGGCCGCCGGGCGAGAGCAGCGGGGCGATCCGGGTCAGGCAGGTCATGGTCGACTCGTACCAGTCGCCGTCGAGGTGGGCGACGGCGACCGGCTCGTCGAGCTCGATCGTGTCCTCGAACAGGCCGCGGATCAGCTCCACGCGGTTCTCGGCCGCCGGCACGCCGAGGCGGCTGAACGACTCGGTGACCTCGTCGTAGAGGTCGTCGCGGTACCCGTAGTACGTGTCGCCGCCGACGCCCCGGGCCTCGCCCTGGCTGATCTTGCGGTAGCGCTCGTGCACGTCGGGGCCGTCGTGCTCGGTCGGCGGCGGGATCATCCCGAAGACGTCGTAGACCTTCATCGGGCGCTCGGGCGCCTTGGCGGCGGCCATCACGATCGCCGAGCCGCCGCGGGCGGTCCCGGCCTCGACGATCAGCCCCGGGCGGCCGGCGCGCTCCGCCTCGGCCACGACCGACGCGAGCGAGCGCAGGTTGTGCGGCTTGAGGTACGTGAGGTGCTCGGCCCGGGCGCGCTTGATCGCCTTCTGCACCCCGGGCGGGAGGTCGTAGCGCGCGGCGGCCAGCTCGGCCCGGGTGCGGCGCAGCTCCGCTTCCAGCTCCGGCGCGGCCAGCCGCGCGATCTTGCGGCGTGCCCGCCGTACGAGGCTCATCAGGGCGGGGCAGTCTAGCCACCCGGTACGCTCGGGCCAGTGGCGAAGAGCGAGCACACCACGCTCGAAGTCGCCGGGCGGGAGGTCCGGCTGTCGAACCCGGCGAAGGTCTACTTCCCCAAGCCCGGGTGGACGAAGCTCGACCTCGCGGAGTACTACGTCGCCGCGGCGGACGCCGTGCTCGTGCACGTGCGCGAGCGCCCCACGGTGATGAAGCGCTTCGTCAACGGGATCATGGAGGACCCGATCTGGCAGAAGCGCGTGCCGCAGAAGGTGCCCGAGTGGCTGCAGACGGCGACCGTCGCGTTCCCGTCCGGCCGAACCGCCGAGGAGCTCGTGGCCAACGACGAGGCGCACCTCGTGTGGGCCGTCAACCTGGGGGTGATCGACTTCAACCCGTGGCCGGCGCGGCGGGCCGACCTCGACCACCCGGACGAGCTGCGGGTCGACCTCGACCCCACGCCGGGCATCACCTGGGACGCGGTGCGCCGGACCGCGATGGTCGTGCGCGACGTGCTCGCCGAGCACGGGCTGCGCGGCTACCCGAAGACCTCCGGGTCCAAGGGCATCCACGTCAATGTGCGGATCGAGCCGCTCTGGGACTTCCTCGAGGTCCGGCGCGCCGCGCTGGCGCTGGCGCGCGAGGTCGAGCGCCGCGCCCCCGACCTGGCCACCAGCAAGTGGTGGAAGGAGGAGCGGCACGGCGTGTTCGTGGACTACAACCAGAACGCCCGCGACCGCACCGTCGCGTCGGGCTACTCCGTGCGCCCGACGCCGGACGCCCGGGTCTCGTGCGCGCTCGAGTGGGACGAGGTGCCCGACGTCGAGCCCGGCGACCTGCGGCTCGACACCGTGCCCGACCGCCTGCGCAAGGTCGGCGATCCGTCGGCCAGCATCGACGAGGTCCCGGGCTCGCTGGACCAGCTCCACGAGCTCGCGCGGCGCGACGAGGAGGGCGGGCTAGGCGACGCCCCGTGGCCGCCGCACTTCCCGAAGCAGAAGGGCGAGCCCAAGCGGGTGCAGCCGAGCCGCGACACCGACCGCCCGTCGCACCGCGGGCGCGCCGGCGATCCCCAGCCGGGCGGCCCGCCGCCCGGCGTCTCGACCGGCGGCATGCAGCGCGGGTTCGGCTCCAAGCCCCGCACCGGGCAGGGCCACGAGCACGAGTTCGAGGAGGAGTAAGGCGGCGCCTAGGAGGAGCGGACGACGAGCCAGATCGCGCGGGCGGGCTGCTCCTCCGGGTTGCGCCAGGAGTGCGGGAGCAGCGTGCGGAAGTGGATCGAGTCGCCCGCCGCGAGCCGGTGCTGCTCCTCGCCGACGGTGAACTCCATCGTGCCCTCGGTGACGATCACGAGCTCCTCGCCCGGATGGTTCATCGGGGTCGGCCCGCTGTCCGCGTACGGCTCGACGACGGCCTCCGCGCCCGCGATGAGGAACGGGCCGTAGCGGCCCGAGAGGTTCGTGAGGTCGAGGCCCTGCTTGGACGTGTAGACCTGCGCGCGCTCGTCGCCGCGGATGACGCTGACGTCCGGGGTCGCGGGCTCCTCGACGAAGTACGAGACGCTGCGCCCGAGCGCCGCCGCGATCTTCATCAGGCTCGCGATCGTCGGCGTCATGCCGTTCTTCTCGATCTTGTGCACGGCGGCGGGCGACATGCCGGCGCGCTGCGCGAGCTGGGCGAGCGACCAGCCGCGCTCCGCCCGCTCGGCGGCGAGCTTGGCGCCCAGCCCCGACACCTTGCGCTCGATCTCCGGGAGAGAAGCGGGCGCGAGGTCGTTCACGGGCGGAATCGTAGCCGCCATCCGCTCACGCCTCCGGCGGTCGGGGCGGGCGCCACGGCTCGCCGGGCTCGCGGCGGGGCGGCGTCCAGCCGGTCGCGGTCATCTGCAGCAGGTCCATCGCCGCGCGCTTCACGCTCCAGGGCACGCGCCGGTAGAGCGGGACGAAGAGGCGCCGCCAGAGGAGGCCCTCGCGTCCGCGGTACGGCGAGTAGGTCCCCGGCACGCCCTTGCCGAGCCGCGCCGCGGAGTCCTGCAGGAGGTAGTGCTCGGACCTGTCGCGCAGGTGCCGCTTCGCGTCGGCGAGACCGCTCATGCGAGGCCGTTCTGCGCGGCGATCGCGATCGGCTCGAAGAGCGCGCCGATCGGCGGCGAGTAGATGTTCTCCATCCACGCCAGGTCCTCGAGCGTCGCGCCGCGCTTGGCCGCGAAGGCGAGGAAGTCGGCGCGCTCCTTGACGCCCTCGCCGCCGTGGATCTGGGCGCCGATGATCTTCAGCGTGTCCGGCTCGGCCAGGAGCTTGACGTGCGTGCGCGTCGCGCCCGGGAAGTAGCGGGCGCGCGAGACGCCGACGCCCTTCGCCACCACGTACGGGACGCCCATCGCGGTCGCGAGGGTCTCGCCGATCGAGAAGCCGCCGATCGTGTAGTCGCCGGCGACCATCCCCCACGGGATCCACACCGGGTCGTAGACGCGGTCGCGCCCGGCGACGTCGAACGCGGCGGTCCGGCCCTGCGCGTACGCGTGCGAGCCCGTGAGCCCGCGGATCGGCAGCATCGAGAGGCCGTGCGGCACCTCGACGACGTCGCCCGCCGCCCACACCGACGGCTTCGAGGTCCGCATCCGCTCGTCGACCATGATGCCGCCGGTCGTCCCGACCTTCAGCCCGGCCGCCTCGGCCAGCCCGGCGCTGGGGAGCTTGTGGAGGCAGACGATGACGGCGTCGCACTCGAGCTCGCCCTCGGACGTCGAGACCGCGCGCACGCGGCCGTCCGAGCCGCCGAGGAAGGCCTCGACCCGCGTGCCGAAGCGCAGGGTCACGCCGCGGTTGGTCAGCGACTCGTGCACGGGCTCGGCGACGTCGGGGTCCAGGACCTCCGAGAGCGCCCACGGGCCCTCGTCGACGAAGTCGACGGCCAGCCCGCGGTGGCCGAGCGCGCCCGCCATCTCGACGCCGAGCGGGGTCGCCCCGAGCACGACGACGCGCTTCATGTCGTCGAGCTCCTTGTCGAACTCCATCGCCGCGCGGATGTCCTTGACGTAGTGCAGGCCCTGCAGGTTGGAGCCCGGCACGTCGGGCTTCTCCCACACGAAGCCGGTGCAGACCACGAGCTTGTCGAAGCCCTCGTGCGTGTTGCGGGCGGTGACGGTCCCGCGGTCGAGGTCGATGTCGGTGACCGTCGTCTCCATCCGCATGTCGAGGCCGTCCGCCACGTAGCGCTCGACGGTCGAGAGGAACAGCGACTCGAACTTGTCGATCTCACGGCCGTGCACGAAGGGGATCCCGCACGGCGAGTAGGCGATGTCGGGGAACTCCGTGAACAGCGTGACCTTCATGTCGGGTGCCAGCCGCCTGGCGATGGTCGCGGCGGCGGTGCCGGCGCCCCCGCCCCCGATGACGACGAGACGCTCGGTCATGGGACCTCCGTTGTGTACTCGATTTCGGGTGGCTCGGCGAGCGTGTTGGAGACCCAGCAGAACCGCCTGGCCCGCTCGACGAGGGCCGTCAGCTCGGCGGGCGGGACGTCCGCGGCGGCGGTCACCACCACGCGGCCGTACCGCAGCTCGGTCCCCGCCCGCTCGGCGTCCACGCGGACGCGCAGCCCCGGCAGCTCCTGGTCGCGCTTGCGCGCGCAGTGGCCGAGGGCGAGCGCGAAGCAGCTCGCCAAGGACGCCATGAGCAGCTCGGTCGGCATCACGCCCTCGTCCTGGCCGCCGGACGCGACCGGCTCGTCGACGGCGATCTCCCGCCCGCGGGCCTCGACCGTCGCGGCGAAGGCGCCGTGGTACGTGGCGGTCACCTCGAGCGACGTCATCGCGCGACGCTCCCGACCCGCTGGTACTCGCGCTCGTGCTCGGCGGCGGAGGCGTCCCACGTGTAGTCGCCGACGACCGCGCGGCCGCCGGCCCGCAGCCGGCCGGCGAGCGCCTCGTCGCGCGCCACGCGCTCGAGCGCGGCGGCCAGCGCCGCGGCGTCGCCGACCGGCGCGAGCAGCGCGCTGCGGCCGTCGTCGAGGAAGCCGCGGAAGACGTCGATGTCCGAGGCGACGACCGGCAGCTCCGCCGCGAGCGCCTCGAGCGCCGCCAGGCCGAAGCCCTCCTTGACGGAGGGGAACGCGAAGACGTCGGCGGCGCGGAAGAGCCGCTCGATCTCCTCGGGCTCGAGCGCCCCGAGCACGCGCACGTGCTCGGTCACGCCGAGCTCTCTCGCGCGCACGTCGAACCGCTCGAGCTCGTGGCGGTAGTCGAACAGCGTGGAGCCGCCGGCGATCAGGAGCACCGGGTCGCGCCCGGGCATCGCGGCGCGCAGGCGGGCGAAGCCGTCCAGCAGCGTCAGCGAGCCCTTGCGCGGCTCGATGCCCCCGACCGTCAGCACCGCGAACCGGTCGCCGAGGTTCGCGAGCTCGCGCGCGGCGGCGCGCTCGGCGGCGTCGCGCGCCGGCCGGAACCGCCCGGCGTCCACGCCGTTGCGGACGAGGCCGGCGCTCACGCCGAACGTGGTCCGCAGCCGATCGACCCACGGCTCCGAGACGCAGAGCACGCGGTCGGGCGCCATGATCGAGCGGTCCTGGCACTCGATCAGCGACGGCGAGGTGAAGTCGTCGACGTGGTGCACGGTGCGGATCACGTGGTCGATCACGCCCTCGTCGCGCAGCGCCAGCGCCGCGTTGGCGGACAGGCAGTCCTGCGAGTGCACGACGTCGTAGCCGCCCCCGCCCAGGATCGGCCGCAGCCCCTCCGTGTAGGTCTCGAGCATCGCGGCGATGCGCTCGTCGAACGGGGCGTCGATCGGGACGTGCCGGACCACCTGGAGCGGCACCCGGGTCGGGCGGAACAGCCGCTCGCCCGGTCGCGCCAGCGCCGCGAGCTCGACGTCGTGGCCGCGGCGCGTCAGCGCCTCCGCGACCTCGAGCGCGTGCACGACCCCGCCGCGCGGCTTCACGGAGTAGGTGAGCATCGCGACCCTCACGCCAGCGCCCTCGCGGCCAGCCGTGCCGCCGCCGCGTTCGTGGGCGCGACGATCACGCCGGCCTCGCGCAGCGTCGCGGCCTGGCGGTCGGCGTCCTGCGGGTCCGCGGGCGTGCCGCAGACATGCGCGATCACGGGCCGGCCGCCGCTGAGCGCGCCGAGCGCCGGCGCGAGGCCGCCCGCCGGGTCGGCGTGCGAGCCGTGGCCGATCACGACGTCGAGCAGCACGCAGCCGAGGCCGTCGTCGCCGGCGGCGCGCTCGAGCATCCCGCGCCGCACCTCGAGGTCGATCATCGGGTGCGGGCGCCCCTGCGTGTACTCCTCCTCGCCGAGGTCGAAGATCGCGTGCCCGTCCTCGCCGCCGTCGCCGGCGTTGCCGCCGATCGCGCCGAGCGCGGGCTCGAGGATCGTGACCGCCTCATGCGCGAGCGACCCGCCGGAGTAGAGGCCCAGGAGCCGCCCGCCGGACCGCCCGGCGTCCACCTGCGCCTCGAGCCCGGCGACGTCCGGGGGCGCCGTCCCCGCGGCGGCGTAGACGCCCGCGTCGAGCGTCGGATGCACCTCGAACGGCGCGCCGCCGCCGTCCCAGCCGACGAAGGCGGCGACCACGCGCTTGCCGTCGACGTCGACGTCTCCGAGCCGGCGCACGACCTCGGGGGCGGGCGGCTTGGACACGAGGAGCAGGATCTCGGTCTCGTCGTCGGAGGCCAGCGTCCGCATGGCCTCGCGGAACATGATCCCGCCGACGTCGCCCGAGAGGTCGCGCCCGCCGACGCCGATGATCTGCGAGACGCCGACGCCCGCGCCGTCGAGCAGGATCGCGGCCTCCTGCGCGCCGGTGCCCGCGGCGGCGACGATCCCGACCGGCCCGCGCCGCACCACGTTGGCGAACCCCAGCCCGGCCTGCCCCAGCATCGCCGTGCCGCAGCCCGGGCCCATGACGAGCAGGCCCAGCTCGGCGCCGCGGCGCTTGAGCTCGATCTCGTCGCCGACGCTGACGTGGTCGGAGAAGAGGAAGGCGTGCATGCCCTGCGTCAGCGCGCGGTGGGCCTCGAGCGCCGCGTACTCGCCGGGCACCGAGATCAGCGCCACGTTCGCGCCCTCGAGCCGCCGCGCGGCGGCGGCCAGCGACCGCGGCGGGGCGACCGTCGCGACGCTCGCCGCCCGAGCCGGCGGCCGGCGGGGCCAGCTCCCGCCGCGCGAGGTCCAGCGCGTCCTCGGGGCCGTCGACGGCGACGACGACGTCACCGGGCCCGGCGGCGCAGTCGATGCCCAGGCCGCCGAGCAGCTCGAGGTTGGCCGGCGTGCCCATCGCCACCTCGGCGCGCCCGACGCCGTCGAGCGCGCGCAGGTCCTTGGCGATCTTCATCAACCGCACGCTGTCCACGTAGCGGTTGCGGACGACCTCGACCGCCCAGGTCACGCCGGCACCGTCGCGGAATCGGACACGATCCACGTGCCGTCCTCGCCCGCGATGGCCGCGACGAGCCGGTCGGCCCGCGTGACCAGCGCCCGGCCGCCGCACTCCTGTACGAAGCGGCGGGCGGACTCGACCTTCGGGCCCATGCTGCCCTCGGGGAACTCGCCGGCCTCGAGCCCGCGCGTCACGTCGGAGACCGTCAGGCGGTCGACCTCGCGCTCCCAGCGGGTCCCGAAGTCGAGCGCGACGCGGGCCACGCCGGTGAGCAGCACGAGCACGTCGGCGCCGATCCCGCACGCGAGGCGCTCGGAGCAGCGGTCCTTGTCGATCACCCCGGCCACCCCGACCACCTCGTCGCCGCGGCGCGCGACGGGGATCCCGCCGCCGCCGCAGGAGATGACAACGGTTCCGTGCGCGAGCAGCACCGCCGCGTGCTCCTGGCCGAGCACCTCGAGCGGCTGCGGGCTCGGCACGACGCGGCGCCAGCCGCGCCCGGCGTCGGGCGCCACGTCCCAGCCGAGCGTCTCGGCGCGGCGGCGCGCCTCGGCCTCGTCGTAGAACGGGCCGACGGGCTTCGTCGGATGGCTGAACGCCTCGTCGTCGAGATCGACGAGCACGCGGGTCAGGAGCACGGCCACCGGCGCGGTCGGGTCCAGCGCGGCGAACGCGCTCTCGAGCAGGTAGCCGATCTCCCCCTGCGTCGCCGCGATCAGCGCGTCGAGCGGCAGCGGCGCCGCCTCGCCCTCACCGAGCGCCTGCTGGAGCATGAGCGCGCCGACCTGCGGGCCGTTGCCGTGCGTGAGCAGCACCTCGTGGCCCTGGTCGCGGAGCGCGAGCACCGCCGCCGCGATCTCCTGCACGTTGACCAGCTGCTCCTCCCAGGTGCCGGCCTGGCCGGCCTGGACGATCGCGTTGCCGCCGATCGCGACCACGACGCGCACCGGCTCAGACTCCTCGGATTCGCCCGGTCTGACGCATGACGTTTCCTATCGTATACGGACCGGAGTCCTGCTGGCTAGCCGGTATTCGCGGCTTTCACGGAGACTTTCGGCCACGGTCGTCCATTTTGGGATACGATGGCGATCCGTTTCGTCCAACCCAGAGGGGGAGCAGTGGCGAAGTCAGACGTGATCCAGCGTCCCGACCCGGGGACCGAGCTCTTCGATACGGCGGACAAGGTGTTCCCGGACGTGAAGGCGGAGCCCGGCGAGAGCGCCTACACGTTCATGCACACGGTGCCCTACGAGGGCTCCGTAGGCCTGGTCAACCTGCTCACCACGACGCGTGTGCAGCGCAAGGGGTTCAAGACGCACCTCGTGCTCTACGGGCCCGGCGTGCTGATGGCGTCCGGCTCGCGCGGCTTCCCGAAGGTGGGCGACGAGGCGTTCCCGGGCCACATGGCCATCAACAACCAGCTCAAGACGTTCATCGACGAGGGCGGGACCGTCTACGCCTGCCGGTTCGCCTCGGGCGCGCTCTACGGGTTCCCCGAGAACCTGCTGATGGAGGGCGTGCGGCCCTTCCACCCGCTCGACGTGCTCGACGCCGCGCTCACGGCCTGGCGCGAGAAGGCGTTCCAGCTCAACACCTGGACCGTCTGAGCCCGTGCCCGTGCTCGACCGCGAGGCCGCGATCGACGCGTGGCGCCGCGCGGAGGCGAGGATCTACCCCTCCGTGATGGTGAACGCGGCGCTCTACCAGGAGTACATCGGCCTGGTGCGGGCCGTGGCCGCCGAGCTCGGCGACGTCCACACCGAGGACGACCTGGTGCTGGCCTGGCAGGAGCGCGGCGAGATCGTGCAGGAGGCCGTCTCGGCCTCCGCGCCGCCGCTGCTCCCGCTGATGGACCTCGGCGCGGTCTACGACGCCGCGTTCTGCCATCGCCACCGGGAGATCACCCGCGAGCACGGGAAGGAGCTGGCGGCGCAGCGCCTCGAGCGCGCGCGCCGCGAGGGAGCCGAGTGGGTGGTCCTGTTCGAGGACGTCACGCCGCTCGGCTCGCACCGGCTGGAGATGCACGTGAGCTCGGGCCGCGCCCTGCACGCGGCGGCCGACCTGCCGCTCGACGCGAGCCGGCCCTCGTACACGCTCGAGGTCGTGCAGCTCGATCCCGTCGACGGCACGTGGCTGCTCGACCGGCCGCCGGCGATGCCGCAGCAGACCTACGACTCCAAAGAGGAATGGGAGGCGCGCATCGAGCAGGCGCGCAGCCTGTTCGGGAGGGGCTGAGCATGGCCACTCATCCGAAGCGGATCATCGACGCGCACTGCCACATCGGGGAGATCCCGCCGTGGAAGTTCTACGACCTCGAGCACCCGGTGAAGCCGACGGTCTACGACTACGCGGACACCAAGCAGTTCGTCAAGCGCCACATGGACTTCTTCAAGGTCGAGCGGGCGCTCGCGATCTCCAACTACGGCGTGCCCGTGCACGAGCTGTCGTTCGACCTCAACGACGTGGTCATGGACGCGGCCACGACGAACGACCGGATCCTCGCCGCCATCTGGGTCTCGTTCCTGCCGCGCAACGCGGAGCTGACCAGGAAGGCGCTGAAGCTCGCCGGCGAGGCCCGGGTGGTCGCGCTGAAGACGACGTTCCTGCTCGGGGGCAACCCCGATCCGGCCACGTGGGACGAGGAGACGACGAAGCTCGCCGACGAGATCTTCGACGTCTGCGAGAAGCACGACCTGATGTTCCACTTCCACACGAGCCCGGGCGGCAACTCGGACATCAACAACTTCATCCCGCTGGTCGAGAAGTACGGCAAGCGCTGCAAGATCTACCTCGTCCACTTCGGCGGCGGGGTCTCGGGCCACATCAAGCTCGTGCCCAAGTTCCTGCAGTGGGTCCGCGAGGGCTACAAGGTCTACACGGACACGTCGTGGGCGGTCGGCTTCGGCGCGCGCTGGCTGCTCACCGAGATCGAGAAGCAGGGCATCGGCGGGGACCGGGTGTTCTTCGGGTCCGACGAGCCGTGGTCGGACTTCGACAGCGAGTACTGGAAGCTCAACGGCGTCCGCGACATCTCGCAGGAGCTCAAGGAGCGGGTGTTCTGGCGCAACTACGAAGAGGCGTACGGGAACGATGCCTGAGCCGGTCCACCTGAGCCTCGACGACCGGCAGCTGCTCGTCGAGCTGCAGTCGATGGGGCTCCGGGTGGTGGACGAGACCGAGGGGACGCTGCCCGGCCGCCGCGGCGGCGCCGGCCCCTCGGACGCGATGTTCCTGTGGGTCCGCGGGCTGCCGCTCACCGTGCCCTCGCACGCGAGCTTCGTCGACGCGTCGCCGTACACCGTGCGCGTGGAGGGCCGGCGCGCGACGCTGTATCGCGACGACGACGTCGTAGGCCCCGTCACGCTCCCGCCGCGCCCGCGGATCTACGACATGGAGACCGCGGACGGCGTGCCCTACTGGAAGATCGCGCTGCTGCACCTGGACTCGATCGCGTCCACGGTCGTGCAGAAGTGCATCTACTGGGACACGCCGGAGCAGTGCGGCTTCTGCGGGATCGAGCTCACGCGCGGCGAGCAGACCGTCTCGGTCAAGACGCCGGCGCAGCTCGCCGAGGTCTGCACCGCGGCGCGCGACCTCGACCACGCGGTCGACGTCACGCTGACCACGGGCTCGCTCAACCGGCGCGACCGCGGGGCGATCTACATCTCGCGCTGCGCCCACGCGATCAAGGAGGCGTGCGGGCTCCCGATCCAGGTGCAGTTCGAGCCGCCGGACGACCTCCGCGTGCTCGACGAGGTCCACCGTGCCGGGGTCGACGCGGTCGGCATCCACTCCGAGACGTTCGATCCGGAGGTGCTCGCCCGGGTGGCGCCGGGCAAGGCGCAGTGCGGCATCGAGGGCTACTTCCGCACATGGGAGCGCGCCGTCGAGGTGTTCGGCCGCGGCAGCGTGACGACCTACGTGCTGCTGGGGATGGGCGAGCGGCCGGAGCTCATCGTCGAGGGCTGCCGGCGCGCGATCGAGATGGGCGTGTACCCGTTCGTCGTCCCGCTGCGGCCCGTGCCCGGGACGCTGATGGCGGACGCGCCGCCGCCCGACCCCGACTACGTGGCGCGGATCTACGCCGAGGTGTCGGCGATGCTCGCCGGCGCCGGGTTCGACCACACGGACGCGAAGGCCGGCTGCGCCCGCTGCCAGGCCTGCTCGGGCCTCTCGGCGTGGGAGCGCGTGTTCAAGCGCGAGAACGGAGCGGACATCCATGACTTCTTCGTCGACTCCCGTCACTAGCGGCACCGGCCTCACCGTCGCCTACGCGGCGCACGAGCTCGAGGCGCACTTCGCCGTCCGCCACCAGGTGTTCGTCGAGGACCAGGGCCTGTTCAAGGGCACCGATCGCGACGCGCACGACGACGAGGCGGCGACGCTGCACGTGGTCGCGATGGTCGACGGCGAGATCGTCGGCGCGGTGCGCCTCTACCCGCTGCGGCGGCAACCTGTGGAAGGGCGACCGGCTCGCGGTCCTGCCGGGCGCGCGCGTCCACCAGCTCGGCGGGGAGCTCGTCCGCTTCGCGGTCCGCACCGCGGGCAACTGCGGCGGGCGCCGCATGGTGGCGCAGGTCCAGGTGCCGAACGTGCGCTTCTTCGAGCGCCTCGGCTGGGTGCGCGAGGGCTCGCCGGCCCACTACGCCGGCATCATGCACCAGCCGATGGCGATCCCGCTCGGGCGCCCAGGCCCGTGAGCGGCGTCCCGGCGAGATCCCACGCCGGGGCCTCCGCGCCGTCCAGGGCGAGCCGCAGGACCCGCGTGTCGTCGAACCGCCCGCAGGGCGCGCAGGCGAGGCCGCGCCGGGTGAACGCCGCAACCGCCGCGTCGGCGGCCGCGGGCGGCGCGGCGAGCAGGAAGCCGAAGCTCGGGAACGTCAGCAGCCAGCGCTCCAGCGGCGCGCCGTCGGGGCGCGGGACGGCGGCCACGTCGAGCACCGCGCCGGTCCCGGCTCCCTCGATCATCTGCAGCAGCGAGCCGGCGATGCCCGGCATCGAGACGTCGCGCGCGGCGTGGCAGAGCCCCTCCTCGGCGACCTCGACGAGCGCGTCGCCGTCGGTGCGCAGCAGCTCGGGCGCGCGGTCGTGGAGCGCGGTGAAGAACGGCTGCGTCTCGCTCATGTACCGCCCGTCGGTCGCGAACGCGGCGAGCAGCACGTCGCCGGGCCGCGCGGCGGTGGCGCGCAGCGGCCGGCGGACCACGCCGGTGCACGAGGCGGCTCAGCGACGGCGCGTGGCCAAGCGTCAGGTGCCCGCCGACGACCGGGACGCCGAGCTTGTCCGAGGCCCACGCGATGCCGTCGAGGACGGTCTCGGCGAACGCGCGGTCCGGGGCGACCAGCATGTCGACGACGCCCAGCGGGCGGCCGCCCATCGCGCGGACGTCGGAGACGTTGGTGACGACCGCCGCGGAGCCGGCGCCGAACGGGTCGGCGAGCAGGAACGGCGGCGAGATCGCCTCGCCGCAGATCACGACGTACCCGTCGCCGTGCTCCACGAGCGCCGCGTCGTCCCCGTCGAGGTCCGCCCCGAGCCGCTCGACGATCGACAGGTCGCGCTTGGCGAGCAGGCCGGGCGCGGTCCTGACCGCCTCGACCAGCGCCTGGAGATCTGCCATCCGGCCCATTGAACCAGTGTGGAGGAGCCCATGACCGCGAGCGCCGACGTGCTCACCCGCGTCGAGGCCGTGACCCTCGGCCTCTCGGCGTTCGCCGACGCGCTGCGCGACCAGGACGTCCCCGTCGCCGAGGTCGACTGGCGCCCGCCCGCGGGCGGCGAGGCGGATGCGGTGCGCCTGCTCACCGGACTCTGGGGCCGCCACGGCGCCGCCGTCGCGGCGGCCAACGCCCGCGCGGTCGCCGCGATCGAGGGCGCCGACGCGCGGGCGGTCTCGGTCGAGCCGGCGGGCGCCGTCGTGCCCGGGCTGCGCGACGGGCTGCTCCTCCACGCCGGCCCGCCGATCGAGTGGGAGCGCGTCTGCGACCCCCAGCGCCGCGCGCTGGTCGCGGCCGTGCTCTTCGAGGGATGGGCGCGCGACCGCGAGGAGGCGGCGGCGCTGCTCGAGCGCGGCGACGTCGCGCTCGAGCCGGGGAACGAGCACGACCACGTCGGGCCGATGACGGGCGTCTGCTCGCCGTCGATGCCCGTCTGGGTCGTCGAGGACGCGACGTCGGGCGCCGCGCGCCTACTCGACGCTCAACGAGGGTCCCGGGCGGACGCTGTGGTTCGGGGTCGCCGACGACTCGTCGATCGAGCGGCTCCGCTTCTTCCGCGACGACCTCGGCCCGCGGCTCGCGCGGATGCTCGAGCACCGCGGTCCGATCGACGTGTTCGGGCTTGCCGCCCAGGGGCTGAACATGGGCGACGAGCTGCACATGCGCAGCCAGGCCACCGGCAACCTGCTGACCCGCGAGCTCGCGCCCGTCGATGGCGGTCGTCGGCGGCGAGGAGGCGGCGCGCTTCGTCGCGGGCAACCACCACTTCTTCCTCAATCTGACGATGGCCGCCGCCAAGTGCGCCTCGCTCGCGACGGCGGACTGCGCCGGGTCCACCGTCGTCTCGCTCATCTCGCGCAACGGCACCGACGTCGGCATCCAGCTGGCCGGCATGCCCGGGCGCTGGTTCGTCGCGGAGGCGGCGCCGGTCGCCGACGCGCTGCTGCGGGAGGGCAACGGCGAGGAGGACGCCGCGCGCGACATCGGCGACTCGGCGGTCATCGAATGCGTCGGGCTCGGCGGCATGGCGCTCGCCGCCGCTCCGGCGGTGGCCTCGTTCTTCGGCGGCGACGCGGCCGCCGCGGCCGAACGCGGACGGAGCTGATGGCGGAGATCTGCGCCGCGCGCTCGGAGCGCTTCACGATCACGGCGCGCGACCGCGCGGGGACGCCCGTGGGGATCGACGCGCGGCTCGTGGTCGAGCTCGGCATCACGCCGCAGATCACCACCGGCGTGCTGCACGCCAGCGCCGGGACGGGGCAGATCGGCGCCGGCGTCGCCCACCAGCCCGTCGCGCCGTTCCGCGCGGCGATCGACGCGCGTCGCCGCGACGCTGGACGATGCGTGAGCGCGCGCGGAATCTGGGCGGGTCCCGGGGCGCTGCGGGCGCTTGGCCGCGGGCGGCGAGGGCGCGGTCGAGATCGCGCTGCACCCGGGCGGCTACGTGCGCCTGCGGACCGGCGGTGGCTGCTCGTCGCCCACGCGCGCGCCCCGCGCGGGCCGCTGACGCTCGCCGTCACCGGGCTCGAAGCCCGTCCGCTGGCGGCCGGCGAGCCCGTGCGCGATCGAGGACGGCGCGCTCGTGCTCGGCGATCGCCCGCCGATCGCCCTGCGCCGTGCTCGGCGCCGTGCCGGCGCCGGCGCAAGCCGCCGCTGCGGCCGGGCTGGCGGCGCGGCGCTCGGCGCCGCGCTCGCCGCGTGTCCCGAGCCGGGCCGCGAGCTCGCGCCCGGGCTCGCCGCGCTCCGCCGCGGCGACCGCGCCGCGCGCCGTCGCGGCGCTGGCGGGCCTCGGCCCGGGCCTCACGCCGTCCGGCGACGACGTGCTCGCCGGCTACGCCGCATGGCGCCACCGCTCCGGCGCGGCGGTGCGGCTGCGCCGCGGAGCGCTGCTCGCCGCTCGGGCGCGCGTACCTGCGCTGCGCCGAGCGCGGCGAGCTGCCGGAGGTCGCCGAGCGCGTGCTCGACGCGATCCGGGCGGGCGACGCCGAGGGCGCGCGGCGCCGGGCGCGCGCGCTGTCGTCCTGGGGCGCCAGCTCGGGAACTGCGATCCTCTGGGGCGCGGCGGCAGGAGCCTCGGCATGAACGAGATCGGACCGAACTTCATCGCACGGCCCTATCGCGGCGTGAGCGTCCAGGAGGTCGGCACGCTCGAGCCGGAGGCGCTGCGCGACCACATCCTGTCGCGCCGGGTCTACCGCCGCACGGAGTTCATCGTGGCCGTGCGCGGCGACGAGCGCGCGCTCGTGCAGCTCGAGCGCGAGGCCGGTGACGAGATCGTCGTGCCCGTCCGCGACGCGCGCGTGCTCGCCGGGCCGGACGAGCTCGTCTTCGTGGCCGACGAGTCCGTCGACACCGGCAACGCCAGCCAGCTCGCGCGGGCCGCGGCGGCGAGCGGGCGGCAGGCGTCCGTGTACGTGGTCCAGGGGCGCTTCCAGCACGTCAACTTCATCTACCGGCCCGCGCCGCTGCTCGTCCGCGTGGTCGAGGTGGTCCCGCCGCACCCGCCGAAGCTGCTCGAGATGGCGCAGGCCGCGCTCGACTTCGACGAGGAGCTGCCGCCGCTCGAGCTCCGCCTCGTGCCGATCGACCTGCTCGAGCTCGCGGCCGCGCACCCGGCCGGGCGCTACCTGTTCCCGTGCCGGTGCGCGGGCATCGACCCGGGCGCGCCGGTCGACTTCCTCGACGACGGGCCGCCGGTCGCCGCGGACTGGACGCTGATCGGGTGCGAGCGGTCGCGGCAGATCCACGTCGCGCTGTACGGGCACGAGCCGCGCGCCCGCGCCGACTTCTGCCCGCTCGTCCTCGAGCCGGAGCCGGGCGGCGAGCCGACGCTGCTCAAGTGCTGCCTGCGCGAGCGCGGGATCGAGCAGGACGGGCGGCGCGTCACCGTGCCCTGGGGCGCGAGCCTCGACGAGACCCGCGACGCGCTCCGGCTGCTCGCCGGTGTCTGACGTGTTCGGTCATCTGTGGGGCACGCCGGAGACGGATGCGTGGTTCTCGGACGAGGGCCGCACGCGCGGCTGGCTCGACGTCATCGCCGCGCTCGCCGCGGCGCAGGCCGAGCTGGGGATCGTCCCCGCGGCCGCGGCCGAGCAGATCGCGGCCGTCGAGCGCGTCGACCTCGAGGCCGTCGCGGAGGAGACCCGCCGCAGCGGCCACTCGACGCTCGGCCTGATCCGCGTCGTGCGCGAGCAGCTCGGCCCGGAGGGCGCGGAGTGGGTCTACCACGGCGCGACGGTCCAGGACGTGGCCGACACGTGGTTCGGGCTCGTCATGCAGCGCACGCTCGAGCTCGCCCGGCGCGAGCTGGGCGCGACCGAGGCGGCGCTGCTCGCGCTCGCCGCCGAGCACCGGGACACGCTGATGCTGGGGCGTACGCACGGCCAGCCGGGGCTGCCGATCACGTTCGGCTACAAGGCCGCCGTCTGGGCGGCGGAGCTGCGCCGGCACCGCGCCAGGATCGACGAGGCCGAGCCGCGGCTCGCCGTCGGCCAGCTCGCCGGCGCCGTCGGAACGCTGTCGGCGTGGGGCGACGACGGCCTCGAGCTGCGGCGGCGGATGCTGGCCCGCGTCGGCCTCGCGGTGCCCGACACGAGCTGGACCAACAGCCGCGACCGGATCGCCGAGCTCGTGGGGCTGCTCGCGATGATCACCGCGACGCTGGCCAAGATCGGCAACGAGGTCTACAACCTCCAGCGGGCCGAGATCGGCGAGCTCTCCGAGGCCCCGACCGCGGGCGTCGTCGGCAGCATCACGATGCCCCAGAAGCAGAACCCCGAGCGCTCCGAGCACCTCTCGACGCTGGCGCGGATCGTGCGCGCCGGCGCCGGCCTCGCGCTCGAGGGGATGGTCACCGAGCACGAGCGCGACGGCGCCGCCTGGAAGGCCGAGTGGGCCCTCGTGCCGCAGGCCGTCGGCGCCTCGGCGGCGGCGCTCGCCCTCGGCCGCGAGCTCGCCGAGGGCCTGCGGGTGCATCCCGAGCGCATGCGCGCGAATCTCGACGCGGAGGACGGCTACGTGCTGGCGGAGCCGGCCATGCTCGCGCTCGCCGCGCACGTCGGCAAGCATCGCGCCCACGAGCTCGTGCACCGCGCCGCGCTCGCGGGCCGCGAGGCCGGCCTGCCGCTCGCCGCCGCGCTGGCGGCCGATCCGGAGATCGCCGGGCACCTCGCGCCCGCCGAGCTCGAGGAGCTGCTGCGGCCGGAGCGGGCGCTCGGCGCGGCCGGGGCGCTCGTGGACGAGGTGCTCGCGCGCGCATGACCGAGCCGCCTCCGGAGGGCTACCTGGGAGCCACCGCGCGGATCCGCAGCGGGCCGGCGCCCGAGCTCGTGGCCGCCGGCTACGAGCTGGAGCTCGCCGACGCGCCGCTGCTGGCCCGCGGGCTCGGGCTCGCCGACCTGGCCCACGTGGCGGCGCTCGGCGCGATCCCCGCGGAGGAGGCGCGGGCGCTCCGCGCCGCGCTGCTCGAGCTGCACGGGACGCCGCCGGAGATCGATCCGCGCCTCGGGGACCTCGTCAACGTCCGCGAGCGCCGGCTCGAGCAGCGCGCGGGCGCCGCCGCGGGCTGGCTGAACGCCGGGCGCCCGCGGCGCGAGGCCGGGCGGATCGCGTTCCGCATCGCCGTGCGCGGCCTCCTGCTCGACCTCGGCGACGCGCTGCTGCGCCACGCGACCGCGCTGGTCGGCGCCGCGGCGCGCGAGCGCGACACGCCGATGCCCGACTACACGTACCTGCAGGTCGCCCAGCCGACGACGGCGGGGCACTGGCTGCTCTCGTTCGCCTACCCCGCCCTGCGCGACCTGGCGCGGCTGGAGTCCGACCTCGACTGGGTCAACCGCAGCCCGGCGGGGTCCGGCGGCGTGAACGGCTCCCGGTTCGCCGTCGACCGCGCGCGCCTCTCGGACCTGCTCGGGTTCGACGGCCCGATCGAGCACACCCGCGACGCCATGTGGCAGGCCGACGGCTTCACGGACGCCGCGTGGCACGCGGCCACGGCCGTGACGAACGCCAGCCGCTTCGCCGAGGACCTCGAGCTCTACGGCAGCGACGAGTTCGCCCTGCTGCGGATCGGGGACGAGCTGTGCCGCGCGAGCGCGCTGATGCCGCAGAAGCGCAACCCCTACGCGCTCGTCGTGATCCGCGGCGCGGCCGGCACCCTGCTCGGGCGCGCGACGGGGCTGCTCGCGACCCAGCGGACGCCCTCCGGGCGCACCGACAACCTGCTCTACGCCTACGGCGAGCTGGGCGGCGCGATCGAGCTGGCCACCCGCACCGTCGCGCTCGCCGCCGCGGTCGCCGAGAGCGTCACCTTCGACCGCGCGGCGGCCGCGCGCGCGGTGGGCGAGCGCTTCGCCGTCGCCGCGGACGTCGCCGACGTCCTCTGCCTGCGCGCCGGACTCGACTACCGATCGGCGTACAAGGTCGTCGGGCGGGCGGTGGCCGAGCGGGGCGCGATCGACGCCGAGAGCCTCGACGCTGCCGCGCGCGAGCTCCTCGGCCGGCCGCTCGAGCTGGACGCGGAGGTGCTCGCCGACGCGCTGGACCCGGCGGCCGCGATCGCGTCGCGGACCGTGCTCGGCGGCGCGGCCCCGGAGCCGATGGACGCCATGCTGCGCTCCTGCGCGGAGGCGCTCGACGGCGCACGCGGGCGCCTCCGGGCGCGGCGCGCGGCGATCGCCGCCGCGGAGCGCGCGCTGATCTAGTCGGGGAGCAGGTCGAGCGTGTCGAAGCGCAGGCCGCGGCGGAGCGTCTCCAGCGCGATCACGTCGTCCGGCGCGATGTTGCCGAGGTTCACGTTGGGCCCGATGCGCCGCAGCAGCCACGCCTGCTGCGCGCGCCGCGGCGCCTCGAAGATCACCGTCTCCTGCCCGACCGCGTGGAGGATCGCGTCGACGAGCTCCCCGTGCACGTCCCCGGCGGTGTCGAACAGGCCGACCGTGCCGCTCTCCCGGCCCTCGGCGATCACGAGCGCCGCGCCCGCCGCGAGGTCGGAGAGCATCTCGGCGCACCAGTCGTCGGCGACGGCGTCGGTCCCGCTCTTGCTGCCGACCTCCGCGATGACGGTGAACTCGCCCGCGAGCTTCGCGATCAGCGAGCCCTTGCGCGCGGGCGACAGCGGCAGCGAGCCGTTGGAGACCTCGATGTGGTCGATCCCGAGCTCGCGCAGCCACTCGACGTAGCGATCGAGCCGTCCCTGGTGGACGGCGATCTCCAGCAGCGTGCCGCCGGGGCAGATCGCGACGCCGGCGTCACGGCAGATGGCGACCTTGTCCGTCACCGCCGCGCTCACGTAGGCGGTCCCCCAGCCGAGCTTGATCAGGTCGATGTGCGGACCGGCGGTGATCAGCAGCGACTCGAGGTCGAGCGGCGACAGGCCGCGGTCGAGGACGTGGGTGATGCCGCCGCGGCGCGGCTTCTCCGTGCGCTCGGGCAGGTCGAGGAAGCTCGGCATCCTGCGCACGGGGACGTGCGGTGGTCCCACGCCGTCGAGACGCAAAGATCGGTCGGACATCGCTCGCCCGGATGGTATTGCTACGGCTTGCGCTGGTACGTGGCGACGAACGTGCCGTCCGCGGTGAGCAGCGAGAGCTGGGTGCCCTCCACGCGATAGGCGACCGCCAGCGGCAGCGCGGACAGATATGCCTGCTCCTGCTCCATGACGCCGTCCGGATCGGGGCAGGCCATCATGGTCGCCGCCGGCTCGCCGATCGTGATCGTTCCGCGTCCCGTCTCGTAGGTCGCCCGGTACGTGTTGCAGCCGGCCGAGCCCGAGAGCGTCCCGTCCTCGAAGACCGCGGTGACCTCGGTGCCGGGCATCGGGCTCGAGACGCCGTCGCCGATCAGGAAGGCCGTCGCCTCCCAGGCGCCGGCCGGCGACGGCTCCCCGAAGCGGAGCAGCTCACCGCCGTCCTCGCCGGCGAGCACGAGCTCGGCGCCCTCCATGCGCCAGCCCGCGACGTGCTCGAGCGCGTCCGCGAACGCGTTCTCGACGGCGCCCGCCGGCGCCGGGCACGCCATCTCGGTCCGCGCGGCCGTGCCGATCTCGAGCGTGTCGCCGTCGATCGTGTACGGGGCGGTGAAGCGGTTGCAGCCGGTCGAGCCGGACACGGTGCCGTCCGCGAAGGTCGCGCTCGGCGCGTACGCCTCCCAGCCCGCGACGTCGATCCCGGAGGTGACCGTCCACGGCACGCCCTCGAACCCCGGTCCGCCCGCGGCGCCGTCGTCGTCCTCGCCGCAGCCGGCCGCGAACGTCAGTGCCAGCGCCAGCGCGAGGAGGGGCTTCATGCCGGGATCAGCGATTGTGGTTGACGACCTCGACGTTGAGCCCGTCGGGGTCGAGGACGAACGCGCCGTAGTAGCCCGGGTGGTAGACGGCGCGCTCGCCGGGACCGCCGTTGTCCTCGTAGCCGGCGGCGAGCGCGGCGGCGTGGAAGGCCCGCACCGTCGCGTCGTCCTGCGCCGGGAAGGCGATGTGGACGTGCTCCGTGGGCGGCCGCTCGTCGTCGATGAGCGAGAAGCTGTAGTCGTCGCCCGTGAACTGGACGCGCCCGGGCTCGTCGTCGCCCAGGCGGATCCCCGCGTGCGGCGCGATCGTCGCGTAGAAGCGCTTGGACGCCTCGAGGTCGGCGACGCGGATCCACAGGTGGTCGATGCAGCCGGGCGGCACGGGATCCTCGCGCTCCGTGTGCACCGCCTCCGCGCTGTTGCCGTCCGGGTCGAGCAGGAACCCGCCGTAGTAGTCGGGTCCGTACTCCGCGCGCGGCCCGGGCGCGCCGTCGTCGCGGAAGCCGGCGTCGATCCCGGCCTGCCAGAAGGCGTCCACGGCCTCGCGGGTCGGCGCGCGGAAGCCGACGTGCAGGCCGCGGGTCACCGGGTGCTCGCGGTCCGTGGGCATGATGTCCCAGTCCTCCCACTCGACGATCTCGGCGTCCGCGTGGCTGGGCTCGAGCCCCAGCGCGGAGAGCACGGTGCGGTAGAAGCGCTCGGAAGCGGCCAGGTCCGAGACGGCGATGCCGACGTGGTCGAACACCCGGCCGAGGTTACCGTCGCGGCGACACATCCACCCGGCCTGCGGCATGATCTTCGAGTGGGAGGTCTCGCACGTCGCCTCGCGTTCGCCCCTGTCGTCCTGGTCGCCGTGGCCGTCGTCATCTACGGCGGGCTGCGGATCCTGCGGCCGGATCTCCATCCGCCCGGGGACCCGCTGCTGGGCGGGATCGTGGACGACCTCGACCGCGCTCTGCTGCACCTCGACTTCGGCTGTGCGCCGCCCGGCGGAACCGGGTCCGGCGCCAGGCCGAGCGGCGAATGCACGCCGCTCCGGGTCGTGTGGGAGCGCGGCATGGCGGCCGACATCTGGCTGCTGGCCGGGTCGATCGTCATCGGCGTCGTCGGCGGCGTCCTGGCCGGGCTGTGGTGCGCCGGGAACCCGCGGACGCTGCGGGCCCGCGCGCTGCAGATCGGAGCCCTGCTGGCCTACTGCGCGCCCGTGTACTTCGTGGGCCTGGCGTCGCTGTACCTCTTCAATCCCACGTTCGGGAAGGTCCCCATCCCGTTCTTCTTCGACGCCGTGTCGCGCTGGGCCTCGCCGTTCACGGATCCGTGGACGTGGTTCCACACGCTGCTCGTCCCCTGGCTGGTCCTGGCGGCGCCGCTGGCCGGCATGTGCCTGCGGATGACGCTGTCCGCGGCCCGCGAGATCACCCACGAGGACTACGTCCGGACCGCGGTCGCGAAGGGCGTGCGCCCCGGCAGGGTCATGCGCCGCCACGTCGGCCGGCCGACGTTCGGCGCGACGGTCTCCTTCGCACCCGTCGCGCTGCCGCTGTTCCTCACCAACATCATGCTCGTCGAGCGGGTGTTCTCGGTCCCGGGGTTCTTCTACTACGTGTGGGCGGCGATCGGCCACAACGACGAGAACGCCATCAACCTGCCGATCGTCATCGCGGCCGCGCTGTGGACGACGGTGCTCCTGATCGTCCTCCTGCTGCTGGCCGACGCGATCCTCGGGTGGCTCGACCCGCGCGTGCGCCACGCGGCGTTCTAGGGGGCGATGGAGCTAGGGGGACTCGAACCCCCGACCTCCTGGGTGCGATCCAGGCGCTCTCCCAACTGAGCTATAGCCCCGGGTGGGACGTGCGATTGTAACGCCGCCGGGCGGCAGGGTTTCCGCCCGGATTCGTGAAGCACTCGTCATAGCTGCCACGATGTTGTCTGCGGCGGCCTGTCGCAGAGCGCGAATATGAGCTTCCTCCAGCTCCGAACACCGAGCTTCCGGAGTCGTCTCCGGCTCTTCTTCGTGGTCATCGTGGTGGTCCCGATGATCACCATGGCGGTGGTCCTCTTCCAGCTGATCGTCGCCTCCGAGCGCAGCCAGACCGACGCCCGGCTGGCCGAGTCGCAGACCGTCTCCCAGGAGATCCTGCGCGAGCAGGAGGCCCTGGCGAGCGAGACCGCGCGGACGATCGGGCAGGACCAGGAGCTCGCGGACGCGCTCGTGCAGAACGAGGGCCGCGGGCCCGTCCAGCGGCGGCTCGAACGAGCTCGGCAAGCGCACCGGCGCCCGCTACATCGAGATGGAGCTCGACGGCGAGGGACGCTTCGAGTACGGCTCGCTCCCGGCCATGGCGCCCGTCGAGCGCCGGCTCGTGGACGACAACGAGAACCCGTCCGGCCGGCTCACGGTCAGCATGCTCGGGCCGGACCAGTTCGCGGAGCGGATCTCCAACCTCACGGCGGCCGACGTGGTGCTCCAGCAGGGCGACGCGCGCCTCGCGTCCACCAGCTCGAACGCGCCGCCGGAGCTGCCGGAGGGCGGCGGCCTCGCCGTCAGCGGCACCGACTACCGCGTGAACTCGTTCGACGTGTCCGCGATCGGCGGGCCGGCGACCATGAGCCTGCTGCTGCCCGACCAGGACACGGCGGACCCCACCGCGGCGCCGTCGCTCTTCGCGGCCGCCGCCTTCGTCGGCTTCCTCGCGCTCGCGTTCATCTTCGCCGTGGCCGTGTCCCGCAGGCTCCAGTCCGAGATCCAGCGCCTGCTCGTCGCCGCCCAGAAGCTCGGCAGCGGCGACTTCTCGATCAGGTGCCGACCGAGGGGAACGACGAGTTCGCGGCCCTGGGCAAGGAGTTCAACTCGATGGCCCGCCAGCTCGAGGCGCGCCTGGAGGAGCTCCAGCGCGAGCGCGAGCGCCTGCAGGAGGCGATCCGCCGGGTGGGCGAGTCGTTCGCGGCCGGCCTCGACCGCGTCGGCCTGCTGGAGATCGTGGTCCAGACCGCCGTCGACGGCATCGGCGCCGCCGCGGGCCGCGCCAGCATGCGCGGCGAGGACGACAAGCTGCAGGAGGTCGCCCGCACCGGCGAGCCCGAGGCGTTCCGGCGCGCGCTGCACGCCGCCGAGGCCGCGGTCATCGACGCGGGCCAGGTGGCCGAGATCCAGGTCGGCGGCGCGAGCGCGCTGGCCGCGCCGCTCGGCGCGAGCGAGGACAGCAACCAGGTGATCGGCATCGTCTCCGTGGCCCGCGGCGACCGCGCGTTCACGCACGGCGAGCGCGAGCTGTTCGCCTACCTCACCAACCAGGCGAGCGTCTCGGTCGAGAACGTCGACCTGCACGAGACCGTGCAGCGCCAGGCGGTGACCGACGAGCTGACCGGCCTGTTCAACCACCGCCGCTTCCAGGAGGTCATGACGGCGGAGGTCGAGCGCGCCCGCCGCTACGGCCACGAGCTGGGCCTGATCATGCTCGACATCGACAACTTCAAGGCCGTCAACGACACGTACGGCCACCTCCAGGGCGACATGGTGCTGGGCGAGGTCGCGCGCGTCCTGCGCCAGTCCTCGCGCGAGATCGACGAGCCGGCCCGCTACGGCGGCGAGGAGATGGCCGTCGCGCTGCCGCAGACCGACCTCGAGGGCGCCTACCAGTTCGCCGAGCGCGTCCGCCGCCGGATCGAGGCGCTCGAGCTGCCGCTGCCGGACGGTGAGGGCGTCCTCCGCGTCACGGCGTCGTTCGGGGTCGCCTCGCTGGCCGCCGCCGACGCCACCGACAAGGACGCGCTGGTGGCCGCCGCGGACGGCGCGCTGTACGTGGCGAAGCGCTCCGGCAAGAACCGGACCGTCCGGGCGTCGGCGACCTCGCGGAGGCCCCGAAGCGTTCACGGCGTCGCCTCGGGGGAGTAGCCTGTCCGGGGACGGCATGGGACTGCTCGACGACGCCATCCGAGAGCACCTGGAGCTCAAGCGCCGCCGCGGGGCCGATCCCGGTGAGGTGGAGCGCCAGGAGCATGAAGTGCTCGGCGACACGCCGCGCGCGGAGTTCGTGGACCCCTCCGACGAGGCGGCGCAGGCCGAGCCCGAGGCCGCCGGCGAGCCCGAGATCGAGCCCGAGGCGCCTGCCGCCGAGCCCGAGGACCACGAGCCGTTCGACGTCGAGGCGTTCGACGAGCCGGAGCCGGAGCCCGCTCCCCCACCGCCGCCGCCCGCGGGCGACGCCTGGCTGGAGGAGGACGAGCCCGAAGCAGCCCCCGCCGAGGAGCCGCCCGCGGAGGGCGAGAGCGAGGACGTGCTGCAGGACACGCCGGAGTTCCTGCAGGAGACGCCGGAGCACGACCGCCTGTGGTTCGAGCAGCGGCCGCCGCGCGACTTCGACTGGGACAAGTAGCGCCGACACCTGTCCAGCGGCGTTGAGTTGCCGGCCGCAGACGGCCGATTGAACGTCTGGGGCCGCTGCGGCGGTCCGCCTCGTCACTCCCGACGGAGGCACACGCCGGAGCACAGGGCGGGGCACTCTCCTGCCCCGGAGCGCATCTCCGCCCTCCGGCCGGCTCGCTCGACACGGGCCGCGCGGTTGCCGCCGCGCGGCCCGGAGCCGAGCAGTGGAGGCGAGGGGAATCGAACCCCTACTTCAGCCTTGCAAAGGCCGCGTGCTCCCGTTACCACTACGCCCCCGCGTAGGAGCACAGCTTAGGAGAGCTGCCGCCGCCCCGGGGGTGAAGCGGGACGGCGGCAGGTTGTGAGGGGGTCAGCGTGAGGGAGGCTTGCGGAGCTGGCCGCGCACGGCGCCGCCGGGGAAGTCGCCGGTGTGCACGTTCACGTAGTACTTGCCGGGCCGCCGGAGGATCTTGCGGATCGAGCGACTTCCGGACGTCCTCGGTGCAGCCCGTGAACCGGCTGCCCGACTCGGGTGCGGCGATGAGGTCGACGGCGATCGAGCCCGCCACGCCGCGCCCGCCCGCGTGGATGTGCGCCGCCACCACGTCGCCGATGTCGCGCACGCGGATCGTGAAGCACACGCGCTTCTTGGCCCGGTCGAGGCGCAGCTTCGCGGTGCCGGAGCCGTCGTCGTCGCCGCCGGGGCGGTCTCCGCGGCCCCGCTGAGGTTCGCCTCGAGGCGCTTGACGGCCGCGCCGGCGGGTGCGGCGGCGACGAGCAGTACGGCGAGCGCCGCGATCACGGGCAGCGAGCGCATGGGACCTCCTCCGGTTCGACGGAGGGGTTAACGCGCGGCGGGGGCCTTCGGTTCGACGCGCCGCCGCTTCGCGGCGTAGAGGGCGGCGTCGGCCGCCCGCGCCAGCTCGTCGAGGCTGTGGCCGTCGATGCCGTAGACGGCGGCGCCGATCGAGATCTCCACCCCGGCGCGGGCCGCGAGGCGCTCGGCGGTCGACCGCGCGCCGGCCATCCCGGTGTCCGGGAGCAGGACGGCGAACTCGTCGCCGCCGGTGCGGGCGATGCTGTCGACCTCGCGCAGCTCCGCGGAGAGCATGCGGGCCAGCTCGACGAGCGCCGCGTCGCCGGCCGCGTGGCCGTCGCGGTCGTTGATCTCCTTGAAGCGGTCGACGTCGATCACCAGCGCGGCGAACGGCGCGCCGGTGCGCCGGGCGCGGGCCAGCTCGTGGCCGGCTGCGCTGCTCGATCGCGCGGCGGTTGAGCAGGCCGGTGAGCGGGTCGGTGGAGGCGGCGAGCCGCAGCTCGGCGAGCAGCCGCTCGATCCGCTCGGTGAGCGCCCGCACGACGATCGCGGAGCCCGGTGGCGAGGCCGACCGTGGTCAGCCAGCGGCTCGTGGCGATCGGGCCGGGATCGATCGCGATCAGCGTCACGGTGTAGGCCGCGGCGATGAACACGACGTGCGCGGCCGTGCCGAGCCGGCGCAGGTAGTAGGTCGCGTAGAGGACGACCCACAGGTAGTACATCTCGTCCATCCCGGCCGCGCCGCCGTGGCGCTCGCCGTTGAAGAGCAGGCCGAAGGAGATGAGCACGGTGCCGCCGCCGGCCCACAGGTGGATGGTCCAGGCGGGGAGGCGCTCGCCGCCGATCAACAGGACGGCGGTGACGATCGCGGAGCAGCCCGAGACGAAGATCAGGCCCCCGGTCTCGAGCTGCGGCTGGTGCGGGAGGATGACGCTGAGCAGCGTGATGACGCTGGCCGCGCCGAACAGGGCGGCGGCCGTGCGGGTCATCTGGCGTCTGCGGAGCGGCTCTTCGGTCACCTCATATTCATCGGCACGTGCTCCTCAGGCCAGCAGCGGCGGGTCACCGCGGCGACCGTCGCGGCGTTGATGTCGACGGCGTCGCGGACGTCCTCGGCGTAGCCGCCGGCCAGCACGACGCATACCGCGATGCCCTCCCCGCGCAGCCGGTCGAGCACCAGCTCGTCGCGCGCGAGCAGGCCCTCCTTGGTCAGCGCCAGGCGCCCGAGCCGGTCGCCCTGCCACGCGTCGGCGCCCGCCAGGTAGAACGCCAGCTCGGCTCCGGCGAGCGGCACGGCGTGGTCGAGCGCCTCGGCGAGCGCCTGCAGGTAGCGCTCGTCGCCGGTGCCGCTGGCGATGTCGACGTCGAGGTCCGAGGGGATGCGCTGGAACGGGTAGTTGCGCGCCCCGTGGAGCGACAGCGTGAACGCCTCCGGGTCGGGCCCGAGCAGGTCGGCCGTGCCGTCGCCCTGGTGGACGTCGCAGTCCACGACCAGCGCGCGGCGCACGCCCTGCTCGGCCCGCATGCGGGAGAGCGCGACGACCACGTCGTTGAAGAGGCAGTAGCCGCGCGCGAAGGCCCGCCCGGCATGGTGGGTGCCGCCGCCCAGGTTCATCCCGACGCCGTGCTCGAGGGCGTGGCGCGGCGGCCTCCACGGTCCCGCCGACCGAGCGCCGCGCGCGCTCCACCAGGCCGGGCGACCAGGGCAGGCCGATCCCGCGCTCCTCGCGCTGGGTCAGCGCGCCCGTGCTGGATCCGCGCCACCAGCGCGGGGTCGTGGACCGCGTTCAGCCAGCCCCAGGGAACCGGTCCCGACTCGCGGATCTCCACGCCCGCCGCCTCCACCCGCTCGCGCAGGAGCGCGTACTTCTCGATCGGGAAGCGGTGGCCCGTCCGGGAGCGGGAAGCGCCAGCGGTCATGGGTCCAGACGCGCACGCGCGCTAGGTTGGCACCGCCTGCGCGAACAGCTCGTCGGCCACCTGCGCCGACGCGCCCGCCGTGCCGCCGAGCAGCCGCCGCGAGAGCTGCGCGCGCCGGAAGTAGAGCGGCGCGTCGTGCTCCCACGTGGCCCCGATGCCGCCGTGCACGGAGATCTGCGCCCGCGTCGCGTGGTCGAGCGCGCCGCCCGCGGCGCTGCGGAACGCCGCGGTGGCCAGCGCGAGCTCCTCGGGCGGTCCTGGCCGCCCAGCCGGCGTAGAACATCAGCGAGCGGGCGTTCTCGAGCCGCCGCAGGATCTCCACCAGCTCGTGCTTGACCGCCTGGTAGGAGCCGATCGCCCGCCCGAACGTGAAGCGCTCCTTGGCGTAGGCCACCGACGGTCTCGAGCGCGACCTCGACCGCCCCGAGCGACTCGGCGGCGATCAGCGCCTGGGCGAGGTGCCACGCCGCGGCGGGGTCGGCGCCCTCGAGCTCGGTGGCCGGCGCGCCGTCGAAGCGCACGTGGCCGAGCGACCGCGTCGCGTCGTAGCGGCGCACCGCCTCCACCTCGGCGTCCTCGGCCACCGCCACCCGGCCGTCCGCGGTGACGACGACGAGCACGTCGGCGCCGGGGGCGTCGGGCACCCAGCGAGACCTCGCCGGTCAGCGCGCCGCCGTCGAGCACGGGCGCGCTCGCGCGCTCCAGGCCCTCGCGCGGCTCGGTGCTCCAGTCCGGCGGGCGCGCGCGCGACGAACGCCGCGCGCCGCGACGCCGTCGGCCAGCGCCTCGTGCCGTCCCGCCGCCGGTAGAGCAGCCACGTCGCCGGCAGGTGCCCGAGCAGCGGCACCGAGGCCAGCACGCGGCCGAGCTCGGCGAAGACGAGCATCGCCTCGATCGCGCCGAGGCCGGCGCCGCCGCGCTCCTCGGAGACCAGCAGGCCCGGCCAGCCGGCCTCGACGGCCAGCGGCCACAGGTCGGGCAGCTCGGCGCCGTCGAGCGCCTCGCGGGCGGCCTCGACGGTCTCCACGCGGCCGAGCGCGCCGCGCGCGGCGTCGCGCAGGAACTGCTGCTCGTCGGAGAGGGCGAAGTTCACGACGCCACCTCCTCGCGCTCGCGCGCCCGCAGCTCGCTGAACGGCAGCGCCCTTGTCGAGCCGCGGCTCGGGCGGCAGGCCGAGCACCCGCTCGCCGACCATCGAGCGCAGGATCTCCTCGGTGCCGCCCGCGGACTTGAGGCCCGGCATGTCGGAGACCAGCTCGCCGAAGCGCTCGTCGGCCAGCGCCTCGGGCCCGAGCACGTCGACAGATCAGGTCGCCGGCCGCGATCGCGGCGCGGATCGTCGTCACCTTCGCCAGCGCGGCCTCAGGGCCCGGGATGCGGCCCTGCTGGAGCCCGGTCAGCGTGCGGTAGCCGAGGAAGCGCAGGGCGAGGAACTCGGCCGCGATCTCGCCGAAGCGGTGCCGGACCTCGCGGTCGCGCACCGCCGCCGGGTCGACGGCGAGCGCCTTGGCGAAGCGGTCGGCGCGCCAGCCGAAGCCCTCGCCACCGAGGCCGATCGCCACCCGCTCGAACATCAGCGTCGTCATCGCGACGCCCCAGCCGCCGTCGACGGGCCCGACCTCGCTGCCCGGCGGCAGCCGCACGTCGTCGAAGAAGACCTCGTTGAAGTGGGCCTCGCCGGAGACCTGCCGCAGCGGGCGCACGGTGATGCCCTCGGCGTCCATCGGCACGACGAACATGGTCAGGCCCTTGTGCTTGGGCACGCCGGCGTCGGTGCGGGCGAGCAGGAGCCCGAACGACGGCGTACTGCGCGTTGGTGGTCCACACCTTCTGGCCGGAGAGCCGCCAGCCGCCGTCGTCCTCGCGCCGCGCGCGCGACTGGATCCCCGCCAGGTCCGAGCCCGCCGCGGGCTCGGAGAACAGCTGGCACCACACCTCGTCGGCGGCCAGCATCGGGCCGAGGTGGCGCTGCTTCTGGTCCTCGCTGCCGTGGGCGATGATCGTCGGGCCGAGCATGCCGACGCCGATCACGTCGAAGATCCCGGGCACGCCCGCGCGGCCGATCTCCTGGTTGAGCACGACCTGATGCAGCGGGCCGAGACCCTGCGCCGCCGTACTCGGCCGGCCAGGTGACGGCCGCGAGACCTCCCTCGGCCAGCTTGCGCTGCCACTCCCTGCGCGCGGCGACGTCGTCCATGTCCGGCGGGGCCTGCGCAGCGTGCTCGTCGAGCCAGCCGCGGACCCGCGCGCGGTACTCCGCCAGCTCGGGCGTGTCGTTGAGATCCATAAGCGAACGCTAGCGTGCAGGCGACGTGCGCTCGTTCGAGGACATCCCGGCCACCGTGGAGCGGCTGCTCGCCGGCGGCGAGCGCGAGCGCGTCGGCGTCGATCCTGCTCGACGCGTTCGGCCGCCGCTTCCTCGAGCGCCACGCCGCGCATCCGTTCCTGCGCCGGCTCGAGGTGACGCCGATCGCCACGCAGTTCCCGTCCACGACCACCGCGCACGTCACGACCATGCACACCGGCCGCCCCGTCGGCGAGCACGGCCTCTACGAGTGGAACCTGCTCGAGCCGACGCCTCGACGCGATCGTCACGCCCCTGCTCTTCTCGTTCGCGGCCGACCACGGGCGCGACACGCTCATGGCGCCCTGGACCCGGCCGTGCTCATCGAGGGCGACACGCTCTACCAGCGTCTCGCGGCCGCCGGCGTGCGCTCGACGGTCATGCATCCGGCGTCGTTCTCGCCGTCGACGTACGACGGCGTCTTCACCGCGGGCGCCCGGCTCGCGCCGTACGCGCGGCTCCAGGAGGGCGTGGAGGCGTTCTTCGCCGCGCTCGCCGAGCCCGGCTACGTCTACCTGTACTGGGACCGGATCGACGCGGCGGGCCACGTCCACGGGCCCGGCTCGCCCGAGTTCGACGCCGCGGCCCTCAAGACGCTCGACACGCTCGAGCGCGGGCTGCGCGAGGTCCCGGGGGCGCTGCTGCTCGTCACCGCCGACCACGGGCAGGTGGCGGTGGACCCGGAGCGCGTCGTGCTCCTCGACGACTGGGCGCCGCTCGCCGGCCTGCTGACCCACCGCCCGGCCGGCTCGGCGCGCGACGTGTTCCTGCACACGCAGGCCCCCGACGAGGTGATCGGCGGCCTGGCCGGGCACTTCGGCGACCTCGTCGAGGTGCGGCGCGCGACCGACCTCGTCGCGCCCGGCCCGCGGCTCGCCGACGTCTGCGTGCTGCCCGGCCCGGGCCTCATGGCCTGGCTGCGCTCCTCGCCCAGCGTCGCCACGGGCTTCCGCGGCCACCACGGCGGCCGCCACCCGGACGAGACCGACACCTGGGTCGGCGCGCTCTACTCGTAGACGATCAGCTCGGGCCGCGGCCGCAGCTTCATCACGTCCCGCGCCGACATGAGGTCGGTGTCCTCCTCGTAGAAGAGCTTGAAGCCGTGATGGAAGTCGGGGGCCTGCCGGGCGAAGCTGCGGTACTTGGACGACTTGATCTCCGGGCCGCCGAAGCCGTCGACGTTGAGGACCATCTCGAGGCCCTTGCGGAGCTTGACCTTGGTGTCGTCGACCATGTCGTCGGTGAACTGGTGGATGACGAACAGCTTCTCCGGGAGGTCGTGCTCGGCCGTGAGCTGGGCCAGCCACGCCGATGTCGCGTTCACCTCGCGCGGCGAGACGTGCCCGATCACCTGGCCGGGGACCTCGCTGCCGCTCACCCGCCACTCGGGGTCGAGCGCGAGGCCCACGTCGGGCTCCTTGAGCCACTTCTCGAGGCGCGTCGCCTCGGTGAAGAAGTCCGAGCGGCCAGGCTGGATGTCGAGCAGCAGCAGCGCCTTGTGGCGCCGGGCGGCGCGCAGGTAGCGGCGGATCACCGAGTCCTCCTGGCGCGAGCGGTACATGCCGTCGTCGCCGGCGTCCGCGTTGGCGATCACGGCGATCAGCTCGAGCGCCGGGAGCTCGGGGCGGTCCTTGCGCCGGTACCTGGCGGCCTCCTTCGCGAGCCGGCGCGCGGCGCCGTCCGGCTTGCCGATGCCGAGCGCCCCCAGCTCGCGGCTCTGCGGCGCACCGTAGTACGCGACCACGCGGTGCTCCGGGAGCACGCTGCGCCCGCCGCGCGGGAGCTCGGGCGGCGGAGGCGGCTCCTGGGCCGCGGACGCCGGATCGCCCGGGCCGGGGTCCTCCCCGCCGCCGTTCCCCGCCAGCAGGAAGCCGCCGACCGCGAGGGCGGCGACCCCGGCGAGCGCCGTGGCGCGGCGGCGCCAGTAGATGTTCTGGGACTCGGCCACAAGCGGATCGATACCCGGATATTTGACAAATTTCCCTGTCGAATGAATGATGCGGCCGTGAGCGTCGAGCTGCTGCACGAGCCGGAGCGCGTCCGCGCGGCGCTGTCGCCGCTGCGGCGCACGCTCCTCCAGCGCTTGCGCGAGCCGGCTTCGGCGACGCGCCTGGCGGCCGCCCTGGGCCTCCCGCGCCAGCGCGTGAACTACCACCTGCGCGAGCTCGAGCGGGCGGGCCTGGTCGAGCTCGTGGAGGAGCGCCGGCGCCGCGGCTGCACCGAGCGCGTGTTCCGGGCGAGCTCCTTCGTCGTCGACCCGTCGGTCCTCGGCGAGCCCGTCGCGGCGCAGGATCGCTTCGCCGCCTCGCACCTCGCGCACACCGCCGCCGCCCTGGTGCGCGATGTCGCGCGCATGCAGGCGGCCGCCGACGGCGAGGGCTCGCGGCTCCTCACCTTCACGATCGAGACCGAGGTCGGCTTCGCCGCCCCCGGCGACCTCGAGCGCTTCACCGAGGCGCTGGCCGAGAGCGTCGCGCGGACCGCCGCCGCGTTCGACGCGCCGGGCCGGCGCTATCGCGTCGTCATCGGCGGACACCCAGCCCCCAAGGAGGAGCCATGAGCGAGCCGCTCATCGTCGAGGTCGTCATCGCCGCCCCCGCGGAGGCCGTGTGGCGCGCGCTGCGTGAGCCCGGCGAGATCCGGCGCTGGTTCGGCTGGGAGTACGACGAGCAGGGCGGCCTGCCCGCCGAGATCGAGCTGATCTTCCAGCAGTACGCCACCGCCTCGGAGCCGGACCTCACGCTCGACACCGGCGACGGCAAGTTCGTGCTCGAGCCGCAGGGCGACCGCACGGTCGTCCGCATCACCCGCGCCGCTCCTGCCGGGCAGTCCGGCTGGGAGGGCATCTACGACGAGGTCAACGAGGGCTGGCTGACGTTCGTGCAGCAGCTGCGCTTCTACCTCGAGCGCCATCCCGGGCAGGACCGGCGGACGCAGCTCGTCGAGTCCGCCGGCGAGGGCGAGGAGTGGTTCACGGCGCCCAACCAGCACGGGGTCGTGCTCGAGGACGGCTCGCTCGCGGTGACGACCCGCGAGCGCGTGATCGTCAGCGCGTACGGCTGAAGGCGCGGTCGAGCAGGCGCTGCGCCTGGCGGCCCGGGTCGGGGGAGTCGAGCAGCACGATGCCGAGGTGGCGGCCGTCGCGCCGCACGGTCGCCACCAGGCAGCGGCCGGCCGCCTCGGTGTAGCCGGTCTTGAGGCCGGTCGTGCCCTTGTAGCCCGCCCGCAGCAGCGGGTTGTTGTTGTAGAGGTAGAGCTTGCCGCCCTTGATCGGGAAGCGCAGGACGGCCGAGCGGCGCCGCACGACCTTGGCGAGCCGCGGCTCGCGCAGCACCGCGCGGGCCAGCGCGGCGAGGTCGGGCGCGCACGAGTGGTTGCCGCGGTCGCGGATGCCGCTGACCGTCGAGAACCGCGTGCACGCCAGGCCCATCGAGCGTGCCCGCGCGTTCATCAGCGAGATGAAGGCCGGGACGGAGCCGGCGGCCTGCTGGGCGATGGCGATCGCGGCGTCGTTGCCGGACGGCAGCATCAGCCCGTGCAGCATCGTGTCGATCGGGATCCGCCGGCCGCGCGGCAGCAGCCCGACGCCCGAGCCGGTGTAGGCGAGCGCCTCCTTGGTGATCCGCACCCGGGCGCCCGGGCTCAGGCGATCGACGGCCACGAGCGCGGTCATCATCTTGGTCAGCGAGGCGATCGGGAGCACCCGCTGCGGCTCGTGGCGCCACAGCACCTCGCCGCTGTCGAGGTCGAACAGCAGCCCGGACGCCGGCGGCCTGCGCAGGCGCGTCGTCACCGCGTCGCGCGGGTCCTCGAGCAGGACGGCGAGCGGCGACGGCGCGGTGCCGCCGCCCGCCAGCGGCGCGGTCCCCGAGTCCAGCAGCAGCGGGCCTGGCGCGGCGGGCGCTGCCGCGGGAACCGGCGTGGGGGACCGCTGCTGCTCGCCCGTGCGCTGGCTGAGCAGGAGCGTAGCCACGGCGGCCAGCACCAGCACCGCCAGGACCGGGCGCCAGCGGCGGCGCCTGCGGCGACGGCCCCCCTGCAGCAGGTTGTACGGCATCAGAGCACCCGGTCGAGCTGTCGCTTCGTCCGCTTGTCGCTCGCGAAGACGCGGATCAGCAGCAACCCGAACACGAAGCCGCCGATGTGCGCGAAGTACGCGACCCCGCCGCCCTCACTCGGCCCGATGAGGTCGAAGTAGGCGAACAGGAACTGCTGCCCGATCCAGATGACCAGGAAGAGGATCGCGGGCAGCTCGAGGATCGTGAAGAAGAAGATGATGAAGACGATCGTCACGACCTTCGCGCGCGGGAAGAGCAGCAGGTAGCCGCCGAGCACGCCCGCGACCGCTCCCGACGCGCCGAGCGTGGGGATCTGGGAGCTCGGGTCGATGGCGATCTGCGCCGCGTCGGCCGCCAGCCCGGCCAGGACGTAGAAGACGAGGAACTTGACCGGGCCCATCGAGTCCTCGACGTTGTTGCCGAAGATCCACAGGAACAGCATGTTGCCGCCGATGTGCAGCAGGCTGCCGTGCATGAACATGCTCGTGAACGCGGTGACGATGGTCGAGGGCGGGCCCTGGGCGACGCACTGGCTCGTGAACTCGCACGGGATCGCCGCGTACAGCTGCACGGGCCAGTCGCCGCCCGCGCCGCCGTCGGGCAGGCTCCAGAGGCCGCCCTGCAGGAAGAGGTAGACGAACGCGTTCGCCAGGATCAGCAGGACCGTGACGACCGGGAAGTGCTCGGTCGGGATGTTGTCGCGGAGCGGGAACACGGTCCGCCCCTAAAGCTAGGTCAAGCCCCGGCGGCGGCCAGCGGGCCGATTCCCGCACGTTCCTGCTTCACGTGCTCGTCGGCGTGGTAGGACGAGCGCACCAGCGGGCCGGCGGCGACGTGCTCGAACCCGAGCCCGTAGGCGGCGGCCTCCAGCGCGGTGAACTCGTCCGGGTCCCAGTAGCGGACGACCGGCAGGTGGCGCTCGGTCGGCCGCAGGTACTGCCCGACGGTGAGCACCTGCACGCCCTGCTCGCGCAGCTGCCCGAAGGCGTCGACCATCTCCTCGTGCGTCTCGCCGAGCCCGACCATCAGGCCCGACTTCGTGGTGACCTCGCCGCCGCCCATCTCCTTGGCGTTGCGCAGCACGCGCAGCGAGCGCTCCCAGCGCGAGCCGCGCCGCGCGACCGGATACAGCCGCGGCGCGACCTCGACGTTGTGGTTGAAGACGTCCGGGCGCTCGGCGATGACCTTCGCCAGCGGCATCTCCTCGCCGCGGAAGTCCGGCGTGAGGCACTCGATCTTGCACCACGGCGCCTGCAACCGGATCGAGCGGATCGTGCCGACCCAGGCCTGCGCGCCGTAGTCGGGCAGGTCGTCGCGGTCGACGCTCGTGACCACGGCGTGGCGCAGGCCCATCTTGGCCACCGAGCGGGCGACGCGCAGCGGCTCGAGCGGGTCGTTGAAGGTCGGCTTGCCGGTCTTGACGTTGCAGAACCCGCAGCGGCGCGTGCAGGTGTCGCCGAGGATCATGAACGTCGCCGTGCCGCGCTCCCAGCAGTCGCCGACGTTCGGGCAGGCGGCCTCCTGGCAGACCGTGTGCAGGCCCTCGTCGCGGATCATCCGGTCCAGCTCGCGGTACGCCCGGCCGCCCGGCGGCGGCACCTTGAACCAGCGCGGCTTGCGGCTCCGGAACGGCAGCGTGTCCGGGCCCAGCACCTTCAGGACGTCCATGCCGCCGGGGTTTGCGCGGGAGCGGGTGCTCACTGCCCAGAGGGTATCCAGGAGCGCCACCGGGCCGGGTCCAGGGCGATCACCGGCCCGGCCGGCCGGGCCTCGCGGTACTGCTCGTACTTGGCGGCCAGCGCGTCGATCGCGGCCTCGGACTCGATCACCGCGGCCGTGCCGTCGACGCGGACCCACCACAGGAGCGACCAGTCCTCCTCGTAGTGGTCCACCAGCAGGCTCGCGCGGCCGGTGGCGCGGACGTTGTCCAGCCGCGCGAGCGCGCGGGTGGCCTTCGGCTTGTGGTCGACCGCCGTGTAGATCGTCCCGCCCGCGAGGGCGAAGCAGACCGGGACGACGTGCGGGAGCCCTTCCGGGGTGACCGTCGCCAGGCGGCCGACGCGCGCCTGCGCGAGCCGCTCCTCAGCGATGGCGGGCGGCGAGCTCGGCATAGCGCTCGACCGCCGGCAGCACCGTGTCGCGGCCCTCGGCGGGCAGGTCGAGCAGCACGCGGTCCACGCCGGCCTCGGCCAGGCCCTCGACGAACGCGTCCTCGGGCGGGGCGCCGTAGTAGCTCACCGGCACGTGGCGGCCGGCGCGCTCGCGCAGCTCGGCGATGCGCGGCTTCAGCTCGCCCGGCTCGGCGCGGTTGGGCATCCAGTCGTCGCCGTAGTCGAGCACGCGGTCGATGACCTTCTCGCCGATGCCGCCGAGGAGGACCGGCGGGTGCGGCTGCTGGACCGGCTTCGGCCACGACCACAGCGGGCCGAAGTCGACGTGCTCGCCGTGGAACTCCGCCTCGTCCTGCGTCCAGATCTCCTTCATCGCCAGCACGCGCTCGCGCATGATCGAGAAGCGGCGCCCCGGGTCGGTCGCCGTGGTTGCGCATCTCCTCGCGGTTCCAGCCGGCGCCGATGCCGAACTCGAAGCGCCCGCCGGAGAGCGCGTCGAGCGAGGCGACCTCCTTGGCGGTGGTGATCGGGTCGCGCTCCACGACCAGGCAGATGCCGGTGCCGATGCGGCAGCGTGGTGGTCGCCTGCGCGACGGTCGCGAGCGCGACGAACGGGTCGTGCGTGTGCCAGTACTTGCGCGGCAGCTCGCCGCCGCGCGGGTTCGGCGTGTCGCGGCTGGCCGGGATGTGCGTGTGCTCGGCGAACAGCAGCGCCTCGAAGCCGGCGTCCTCGGCGGCGCCGCCGAGCTCGGCGGGCGCGATCGCGTCGTCGGTGGGGAAGATCATCAGGCCGAAACGCACACGGGCTCCAGGCGGCGCGGCGTGACGATCCGCTGCCGCCGCTCGAACGCGCGGGCGAACGCGTGGGCGGCGCGCTTGCGGAAGCAGTCGACGGCGTCCGCCGAGCCCTCCTCGCGCAGCGACGTCATGCGCACGTCCGGCAGTCCGCAGGCGATCACGTTGCTGAACGGCGCGAGGTCGTTGTCGACGTTGACGGCGAAGCCGTGCATGGACACGCGGCGCGAGACGTGGATGCCGATCGAGGCGATCTTGCGGTCGCCGGCCCACACGCCGGTGAACTCGCGGCCCTCGCGGGTCGCGACGGGCACGCCGGCCTCGCCGATCGCGTCGACCAGGGCGCGCTCCATGGTCTCCACGAACTCGCGGACGTTGGGGCACGTGCATGATCGGATAGCCGACCAGCTGGCCCGGCCCGTGGTAGGTCAGCTTGCCGCCGCGCTCGGTCTCGACGACGTCGATGTCGCCGCCCACGGGCAGCTCCCCGGGCTCCGAGCGGCGGCCGAGCGTGTAGACGGGCGGGTGCTCGAGCAGCAGCAGCAGGTCGGGCAGCTCGCCGGCCTGGACGCGCTCGCGCAGGCGCTCCTGGATCGCGACGGCCTCGCGGTACTCGACGCGGCCGAGGTTGCAGGTCCACAGCTCGTCCATCGCGCACATCCTACGATGGTAGGGTCCGTCCCGCCCTGGGCCGTCGAATGGCGGCCCAGGGCGGGTGTCCGTCAGACCTGCCCTACGTAGTCGGCCAGTTCTCCAGCTTCTTTCGCAATCCGTTCAAGAACTGCGCTGCGAGCGCTCCGTCGAGCGCCCGGTGGTCCCAGGACATGCACAGATAGGTCATGGGGCGGATGGCGATCGAGTCGTTCCCGAGCTCGTCGGTGATGACCACGGGGCGCTTCACGACGGCCTCGGTGTCGAGGATCGCGACCTGCGGCTGGTTGATCACCGGGGTGGCGATGATCGAGCCGTAGCCGCCCGGGTTGGTGATCGTGAACGAGCCGCCGCGGACCTCGTCCGGCTGCAGCGCGTTGTCGCGCGCGCGGACGGCGAGGTCCTTGATCCGCTTCGCCAGGCCCTCGACGCGACAGCTCCTGGGCGTCGCGGATGACCGGCACGATCAGGCCGCCCTCGCCGAGCGAGACCGCGATGCCGAGGTGCACGCCGTCGTACGTGGTGACGGTGTCGTCCTCGAGCGTGGCGTTGAGCTGCGGGAACTCGCGCAGCGTCTCGATCGTCGCCCGGGCGATGTACGGCAGGTACGTGAAGCCCGTGCCTGCCGCGCGCGGCCTCGATGCGGATCAGGTCGGCCTCCACCACCGTGGTGCAGGTCGCCGCCGTCTGCAGCGAGTGCAGCATGTGCGTGCCGATCGACTGGCGCATGCGCGAGAGCGGCGCGCTGGCGCCGCCCGCGGCCGGGCTCGGCCGACCGGCGCGCTCGAAGCGCGGCTTGCGCGTCTTCGGCGGCGCCGGCTCGTCGGGCCGGTAGGGGCTCTCGATGTGCATCGGCGGCTCCTCCGCGGCGGCGGAGCCGTTCTCGAGGAAGGCCAGCACGTCCTGCTTGCGCACGCGGCCGCCGCGGCCCGTGCCCTCGACCTGCTCGAGGTCGATCCCGTGCTCGGAGGCGATCCGCATGCACGACCGGCGAGTAGCGGCGGTTGCCGGACCTGCGGGCCGCCTGCGAGCCGCGCTGGGCGGTGCCCGCATGCGTCTCCGCCGTGTCGCCCTGGAGCTCGCCCGCCTCGCCCTCGGCCTCGAGCGCCGCGGCCGCCTCGCTGGTGCCCTTCGACGAGGCGGAGTCGCTCTCGCTCCGGTGCGCCTCGCCCGGCTTGGCGTCGGTGGCGATCCGCGCGAGCACGGTGCCGACCTCGACCGTCGTGCCGACGTCGACGAGCAGCTCCTGCACGCGGCCGGTGGCCGGCGCCTCGACGTCGGTGTCGATCTTGTCGGTCGAGATCGAGGCGATGATCTCGTCGGCCTGCACCCAGTCGCCGGGCTGCTTCTTCCACTCGACGACGGTGCCCTCGGCGACCGACACCCCCATCTGGGGCATCGTCACGTCGATCAGCGGTCTCAGTACTCGAGGAGCTCACGGCACGCCTCCCTCACGTCGTCCACCTGCGGGAGCACGGCCTGCTCGAGCGTGGGCGAGAACGGGATCGGCACGTCCGGCGTCGCGACGCGGACGACCGGGCCGTCGAGGTCCTCGAAGCCCTTCTCGGCGATCAGCGCCGCGACCTGGGCGCCCGCCGCGCAGGTCTGGTTGGCCTCGTCGACGATCACGACCTTCGAGCACTTGCGCACCGAGGCGAGGATCGCCTCCTCGTCGAGCGGGACGAGCGAGCGCAGGTCGAGCACCTCGATCGACGCGCCGTCGATGTCCTCGGTCGCCTCCAGCGCGGTGTGCACCATCGCGCCGTAGGCGATCACCACGAGGTCGGTCCCCTCGCGCGCCACGCGCGCGGTGAACGGCGTCTCGTAGGTGCCGTCCGGCACGTCGCCCTTCACGCGGCGGTAGAGGTGCTTGTGCTCCATGAACACGACCGGGTTGGGGTCGCGCACCGCCTTGATCAGCAGGCCCTTGGCGTCCTCGGCCGTCGACGGCGCGACGACCTTCAGCCCCGGGCTGTGCATGAACCACGCCTCGGGGTTCTGCGAGTGGTACGGGCCGCCCGAGAAGCCGCCGCCGGAGGGCAGGCGGACGGTGATGTTCACCGAGAGGCCCATGCGGTAGTACATCTTCCCGGCGACGTTGACGAGCTGGTCGAAGCCGCAGGAGATGAAGTCGGAGAACTGCATCTCGGCGATCGGGCGCATGCCCTCGACCGCCGCGCCGATCGCGGTGCCGATGATCCCGGACTCGGCCAGCGGCGTGTCCATCACGCGCTTGCGGGCCGAACTCGTCGATGAAGCCGTCGGTCACCTTGAAGGCGCCGCCGAAGACGCCGATGTCCTCGCCCATCACGAAGACGCGCTCGTCGGCGCGCATCTCCTCGCGCATGCCGTCGGAGATCGCCTGCAGGTAGGTCATGGTCGGCCACGGCTCAGGCCTCCTTGGCGAAGCCGGACCAGGGCGCCTGGCCGTCCTCGAGCAGCGCGGGCTCGTCGGCGAAGAGCCGGTCGGTCGCGCGTGTCGGGGTCGGGCATCGGGCTCTTCAGCGCCTCCTCGACGGCGGCGTCGATCGTCGCCTTGACCTCGTCGCGGAGCGCCTGGACGTCGACGCCGAGCGCCTCGACGCGGCGGACCTGGCGGTCGATCGGGTCCTTGGCGCGCCACTCCTCGACCTGCTCCTTGGGCACGTACTTCATGTCGTCGTGCGCGGCGTGGCCGTGCATGCGCATGGTCACGGCCTCGAGCAGCGTCGGGCCCTCGCCGGCCAGCGCGCGCTCGCGCGCCCGGCGGGTGGCCTCGAACATCGCCTCGGGGTCGTTGCCGTCGACCGACTCGCCCGGGAAGCCGTAGGCGGCGGCGCGCTCGACCGGGTTGACGGCGAACTGCTGGTGCGGTCGGCGTCGAGTACGCGTACTGGTTGTTCTCGAGGATGAAGATGACGGGGAGCTTCTGCACGCCGGCCCAGTTCATGGCCTCGTGGAAGTCGCCGCGCGAGGTCGAGCCGTCGCCGAACCAGGTCATCGCCACGCGCTGCTCGTCGCGCAGCTTGAAGGCCATGGCGAGGCCGGTGGCGATGAGCATCATGTCGGGGAGCATCGAGACCATGCCGACGCAGCCGCGCGTGCGGTCGCCGAAGTGCACGTTGCCGTCGCGCCCGCGCGTGATGCCGGCCTCGCGGCCCATGTACTGGGCGAAGATCCGGGCCGGCGTCGACGCCGCGGATGATGTGCGCGGCGAGGTCGCGGTGCAGGATGCAGAGCCGGTCGCGCGCGCCCATCGCCCAGGTCGGCGCCGGCCGAGACGGCCTCCTGGCCGAAGCCGTCGTAGAACGACCCGGGCACCTTGCCCTGGCGGTAGAGCGTCATCGCGCGCTCCTCGATCCCGCGCATCATCAGCATCGCGCGCAGGAGACCGACCCGGTCCTCCGTGGTCAGGTGCTCGGATACGTCGGGCGGTAGCGGACTGCTGCTGAGCCGTTTCAGTCGCCATGTGGCGTGCCTTCACCCTTTCCTCGTCCGCGCGCGACGCCGGGATCGCCGGTCTCCGCGCCGTTGGCGCCGCCGGCCGGGATCTCCGGTCGCAGGTGGCGTGAACTCGGGCGGAAGGGTATCGGCACGGGGGTACGCTGCGTGGCCATGGAGGGCGTGGAGCGCGTCTGGCACCGGCGACTGCGGTGGCGCCTGCGCGGCGCCTGGCAGTGGCCCGCGTTCATCGGGCTCACCGTCTGTCGACGGAATCGTGCTCGTCGCTGCTGCCGCCGTACTACGGCGCGCCCGCGCACGTGTTCCCGGGCGATCCTGCTCGCCGGCTTCGTGAATCTGCTGCTCGCCGTGGCGGTGGCCGCGCCGCTCGCCGGGATCCTGCTCCGCCGCCGGCGGCCCGACCTGCCGCGGGCGATCGCCGCCAACTACGCCGGCGTCGCGCTGCTGGGCGGGCTGATCGCGCCGCTGCTCGTGCTCGCCGGGCTCCTGCACCGCTCGGCGGTCGCAGGAGGAGGACGCGCGCCGCCAGGCCGTCGCGGGGGCGATGCACGACTACGTGCTCGGCTCGGCGCCGGAGCACCGCGCCGCGCTCGCCACGATCGACGTCATCCGCATCGACCGCGACTACTACCGCGCCTGCGTCCCGGGCGAGGACGCGCGGCACTGGCTCTGCCTGTTCGTGACGACCGACCAGAACCCGCCGGGGGTGACGCGCGACACCGAGGAGGTCCCGAACGCGGCGTACCGGCCGTACGGCGGCTTCGAGTGAGTGGACGCATGTCCAGTTTTCCGTAGATCGGATACGGTGATCCGTAGCGGGGCCATGAACCTGCGCGGACTCCTCACCAGCCTGGGCGCCGGCGGATCGCTGATCGCGGCGGCGCTGTGCGCGTTCGGCGATCGTCGCGGCGCTGATCGCCGTGCGCGGCGGCGACGGGGCCGCCGCGGCGAAGGGCGGCGACGTCGTGGTGCCCGGCGGGGTCGCGGGTCAGCCGCGGACGTGGCGGCGCGTCGCGCCCCGCGACGGCGGCTCGGCGCGCCGCCGCGACCGTCGCGCGCGGCGCCCCGGCGGCGCGTGATCGTCTCGGCCCCGCGCCGCGCGGCCACGAGGCCGTCGATGCCGGCCGCGCCGGCCGCCGCCGGCCGAGCCGCCGCCCGCCGCGTCGCAGCCGGCCATCGAGCCGCCGGCGCCCGCGCCGGTCAGCATCCGCCAGGTCGTCGCGCGGGTCCGCGAGAGCGCCGCGCCGGTCGTCGACGCGGCGCCGGAGCCGGTCGAGCAGGTCGTCGACGAGGCGCTCGAGCCCGTCACCGGGCTGCTGCCGTAGCTACAGCGCGAGCTGGAGCGGGTTCTCGAGCCGCTCGCGGATGCGGCCCAGGAACTCCGCGGCGTCGGCGCCGTAGAGGATCCGGTGGTCGCACGCGAGCGTGAGCCGCATGATGTTGCGGACCACGACCTCGCCGTCGCGGACGACCGGCGTCGGCGCCATCGCGCCGACGGCGAGGATCGCCGCCTGCGGCGGGTTGATCACCGCGACGAAGCTCTGGATCCCGAACATGCCGAGGTTGGAGACGGTGAACGTGCCCGACGACAGCTCGGGCGGCGTGATCGCGCCGGCGCGGACGCGCTCGGCGAGCGCGCGCGTGTCGCTGGCGATCTGGCCGAGCGACTTGCGTGTCGGCGTCGAAGACCGTCGGGACCACGAGCGCGTCCTGGCCCGCCACCGCGACGCCGACGTTCACGCGCGAGTAGAGCTCGAACTTGCCGTCGCGGTACGCGCCGTTGGCGCGCGGGAAGTCGAGCAGCGCGAGCGCGGACGCCTTGACCACGAAGTCGTTGAACGACGGCACGGGCTGGCCCTCGGCGGCGGCGGCCTTGAGGCGCTTGCGGAGGTCGACGGCCTCGTCCATGTCGACGTCGATGTTGAGGACGAACTCCGGCGCCGTGGCCTTGGACTCGGCCATCCGCCGCGCGACCGTCTGCTGCAGGCGCGTGAGGTCCTGCGTCGTCGTCTCGCCCTTGCCGGTCTGCGAGTCGCCGGAGACGGCCGCGGGCGGCGGGGCCTGCTTCTCCTCCTTCTCCGGCGCGGCCTCGGGCGCGGCGGCGGGCTCGGCCTCGGCTCCTTGGCGGCGGGCTCGGCCTTCTCGGCGGCGTCGCCGCCCTTGGCGGCGGCCTCCACGTCGGCCTTGACGATCCGCCCGCCCGGGCCGGTGCCCTGCACCTGGGCCGAGCTCGAGCCCGAGCTCGCGCGCCATGCGGCGCGCCACGGGCGAGGCCTTGGTGCGGCCGTCGGCGCCGCCGCCCCGGGCGGCGCCTCGGCCTTGGGCTCGGCGGCTCTGGCTCCTCCTCCTCGGCCTCCGGCTCCTCGTCGCTCGGACTCCTCGGCCTCGGACTCCTCCGGCCTCGGTCTCGGGCTCCTCCTCCTCGGACGAGTCCGCGTCCTCGTCCTTCGCCTCGGTGTCGGCGCTCGCGCCGTTTCGCTGCCGCCGCCGATCGACGCGATCGTCTCGCCGACCGCCAGCGTGTCGCCCTCCTGGGCGACGATCTTCAGCGTCCCGTCCTGGTCGGCCTCGTAGGTCATGTTGGCCTTGTCGGTCTCGATCTCCACCAGCTCCTCGCCCTTGGAGACCTCGTCTCCGTCGGACTTGAGCCACTTGAGGATCGTGCCCTCCTCCATCGAGTCGGACAGACGGGGCATCGAGACGTCGGCCATGGGCCGGAATGTACAGATCAGGCGAGGCGGAGCCTCGAGGGCACGCGCGAGGTCGAAGCCGACCGGCAGCTCGAGGTCGTGCGCGAGCGAGCAGCGGCTCGTCGTCGAGGATCTCCGCGCAGGGCCCGTCGGCGACGATGCGGCCGCCGGAGAGCAGCACCGCGCGCTCGCAGAGCTGGGCCGCGAACGGCAGGTCGTGCGTCACGACGAGCATCGTCCGCTCGATCGGTGTCGAGCACCTCGAGCAGCTCCCGCCGCGCGCGCGGGTCGAGGTTGGCCGACGGCTCGTCGAGCACGAGCAGGCCGCGGGCGCATGGCCAGCACGGTCGCGATCGCCACCCGCCGCCGCTGGCCGAGCGACAGCTGATGCGGCGCGCGGTCCGGCGACGTGCTCCATCCGCACGGCGGCCAGCGCGGCGCGAACGCGCTCGTGCACCTCGTCGCGCGGCAGGCCGAGGTTGAGCGGGCCGAACGCGACGTCCTCGCGCGACGGTCGGCATGAAGAGCTGGTCGTCGGGGTCCTGGAACACGAGCCCGACCGCCGAGCGCAGCTCGCGGACGTCGCCCTGGCCGGCCCGAAGCCCGCCACCTCGAGCGAGCCCTCGCCGCTTCAGCAGGCCGTTGAGGTGGAGCATCAGCGTCGTCTTGCCGGCGCCGTTCGGCCCGAGCACCGCGACCCGCTCGCCGTGCGTCACGTGCAGGTCGACGCCGTCGAGCCCGACCACGCCGTTCGGGTAGCGGTAGCGCAGCCCGCGCGCGTCGATCGCGCAGCTCATGCCGCCACCCGCAGCGGGAGCAGGAGCGACGGCCAGCGCCGCGAGGAACACCGTGTCGGCACGCCGGAAGGCGAGCACGCCGAGCCGCGGCATCGCTCCCGCGTAGCCGCGCGCGAGCATCGCCAGGTACACGCGCTCGCCGCGCTCGTAGCTGCGCAGGAAGAGCGCGGTGACCATCCGGCCGAGCGCGGCGATCTGCCCGAGGTGCCGCGGCCGGTAGGCACGCGCGGCGAGCGCGGCGCGCATCCGGCGCGCCTCGTCGGCGATCACGAAGACGTAGCGGTACATGAAGCCGGCGATCACGGTCAGCAGCCGCGGCGCGTGCAGCCGCTCGAGCCCGTGCAGGATGTCCGGGAAGCTCGTCGTCGCGCCCAGGAGCACGGCGCTGACGGCGCCGATCGTCGCCTTCGCGGCGACCAGCGCGAACGTGGCCAGGCCCGCCTCGCGAGAGCGCCAGCGGGCCGACCTGCACCGTCTCGGGCCGCCGCGCACGAACGGCACGAAGGCGGCGACGAAGAGCACCAGCGGCAGGATCACCCGCACGCGCGCTCCAGATGACGCCGGGCCGCACGCGGCCGACCGCCGGCGATCGCCGCCAGCGCGACCGCGCACGCGGCGAACGCGGGCCAGCGCCGGCAGCGGCGTCGAGACCGCGACGAGCGTGATCCCGGCGAACCCGATCAGCTTCGCCCGGGGGTCGAGGCGATGGATCGGGCTCGCGGGATCACCCGCCACGCCCGTGCGGTGCAGGGACTGGCTCACGCCGCGATCGCTCCGCGGCGCGAGACGAGCACGACGCCGTAGCCGAGGCCGAACACGAGCAGCGTGCCGGCGAAGCCGGCGAGGCCGGTGGCCACGCGCGGGATCGCCGACGCCGGGGAACGCGTAGTCGGGCACCGGCGACCGTTCCTGGACGCGCGTGCAGCCGGCCCTGGTCGAGGAACGCCTTGTCGCCGGCGACCTTCTCGAGCCCGTCGGGCGACGACGGACGCGTAGGGGAGACGCCGGCGGCCAGCCCGATGGCGACGGCGAGGGCGAGGACCGTGAAGAGCCTCATCGTCAGCGCCGATGGCCGGCGAGGACAGGATCGGGCTCGCCGGCGCGGCACCGGACCGTGGATCAGGTCCGGCCGCGTGGCGAGCACCGCGCTGACGGCGGCGACGGTGATGACCGCCTCGCCGGCGCCGATGATCGTGTGGACGCCGACCATCGCCGGCAGGACGGTGGAGAGCGGCACCGTGCCGGAGATCGCCAGCTCGGCCGCGCACAGCGCCGGCGCCGGCCACGACGGCCAGCCACGCGCCGCGCGGCGGTCGACGCCGAGCAGCGCCGTCGCGGGTGTTCGGGAGCGCATGCCGCGCCGCGAGCATCAGCCCGCCGACGACCACGCCGCCGACCACGCCCATGTTGAAGACGTTGGCCCCGAGCGCGGTGATCGCCGCCGTCCGCGAAGACGAGCGCCTGGACGACCAGCACGACCGCCAGCACGAGGCTCGCGAGCCACGGCCCCAGCAGGATCGCCGCGAGCGCGGCGCCGAGGAAGTGGCCGCTGGTGCCGCCGGCGACCGGGAAGTTGAGCATCTGCGCCGCGAACACGAACGCGGCGGTGACGCCGAGCAGCGGGACGCGGCGGTCGTCGAGGTCGACCTCGGCGCGCCGGAGGCCGTACGCGACGGCGCCGAGGGCCGGGATCGCGCACGCGACCGCGACCTCGTTGGTGAGGAACCCGTCAGGTATGTGCATGGCGGCGGTGCTCCTGGGTCGGGGTGGCGGTGCGGCACGCGGGGCACGTGCCGACGAGCGGGAAGTGGGTGAAGCGCGGGCGGTAGCCGGTCTCGCGCTCGATCAGCGGCGCGTGCGGCGTCGAGCCGGCCGGCCGGCACGGCCTCGACCGCGCCGCAGCGCTCGCAGGTGACGAACTCGAGGTCGCCGGCGGCGGCGAGCGCGTAGAGCCCGGGGCCGTGGCCGGCGTGGAAGTGGCGGACCAGGCCGAGCTCCTCGAGCGTGTCGAGGTTGCGGTAGACCGACGCGAGGTCGGAGGCCGGCAGCCAGCCCTCGAGGCCGGCCGCGATCTCCTCGGCGGTCAGCGGCCGCTCGGCGGCGAAGAGCGCCTCGATCACGAGCCGCCGCGCCGACGAGACGCGCAGGCCGCGGCTGCGGAGGAGGTCGATCGCCGCGGCGACCGAGTGGCGCTTCGAGCGGTGGTGTGCGGTGCGGGACGGTCACGGTGCTCCTCTGTCGTCGGGACCCCCGCCCGGCCACTGTCCCGCTCTTGCGCACGACACGCAGGAGCGGATCACTCTCAGCTGGCATCACGCGACCTGCGGCACCGCTTGCACCGTGAGAACGAGGCCGACGCCGACGATGAGGAGCGCCGAGAGCGTCGGGAGCGCCGCGGTCAGCCGGCCGGGGACGGGGAGCCGGCTGAGCGCCCGGCCGGCGTGAACGACCGCGAGGCCCGAGCACCGTGAGCGTGGCCGCGAGGCCGGCGCTGAACGCGACGATGAGGAGCATCCCGAGCGCGATCTGGCCCTGCGCGATCGCGCCGAGGAGGACCACCAGCGCCGACGGGCACGGGATCATCCCCGCGGCCGCGCCCATCGCCAGCAGGCCGCGCCACGAGAGGCGGTCCGGCACCGCGTGGCTGTGCGCGCGGCCTCCGTGCGAGTGCGCGTGGTCGTGGTCGTGGTCGTGGTCGATGGTCGTGGTGGTGCTGTCGCTTCGCGGCCCGGAACCGCGATCGCAGCACCGCCGCGCCGACCACGAGCACGAGCGCGCCGGAGGCGAGGTTGAGCCACGGGTACAGGTCCTCGGGGAGCACGTACTGCGACAGCAGCAGCGCCACCGCGCCGAGCGCGAACACGCCGATCGTGTGCGTCACCGTGACCGTCGCGCCGAGCGCGACCGCATGCCGCGCCGTCCCGCGCGTGCCGACCAGGTAGGCGGCGACCATCGCCTTGCCGTGGCCCGGCGAGAGCGCGTGGATGGCGCCCCAGGCGAACGCGGTGAGCAGCAGGAGGAGCAGCACGCCGCGGCCGGCGGCCGCGTCGGCGAACGCCTTCGTGAGCCCGTCCTCGCCGCGCCCGGTGCTCCGCCGTCGCGACGGTCGCCTTCGCGCCGTCGACCGTGCCGTCGCCGGGCCGCACGTCGAGCGTCGCGGTGCGCACGTCGGACGGGCTCGAGAGCAGGTCCTCGGGATAGCGGCGCAGGCCGTCGGTGGGGTCGTCGGCCGGCGGCGCTCGGTGCGCACCGCGGTGCCGCTCGCCCGGCTCGCACGACGATGGCCTTCCAGCCGACGCGTCCCGGGAACGTCCCGTCGCGCAGCTCGACGCGCCGCGGGCCGGCGACCGCGCGCGCGTGAGCGGCAGCTCGACGCGCGTCGTCTTCAGGCCGCCCGACGCCCTCCGGGTGCGAGATCGAGCCGTCGCCGGCCGGCCGCAGCGCCACCCGCGCGCCGTCGACGGTCAGCACGAGCCGCTCCGCGACCTCGGCCTGCTTGCGCGCGCAGCAGCTCCGCGTCGGCGACGCGCGCGCTGCTGGAACGTCGGGATCTCGGCCTCGTCGAGGATGTAGCGGACGTCGACGCGGTCCGCCGACACCGAGACCTCGCGCGAGGTGGTTGACCGAGAAGTTGCCGAGCGGGTGGGCGCTCGCCGCGGCCGGCAGCAGGGCGAGCGCGAGCACGGCGGCCACGAGGACGCGGATCATCGGAGGGCCTCCAGCGCCGCGCGGGCGCGCTGTGCGTGCAGGGGATGGGCGTCGAGCCCGTGGCGCAGCGCGAGGCGCAGGTCGCGGCGGCCGCCGCGGCCCGGCGGCGATGCCCGCGTGGTAGCGGAAGGTCGGGTCGAGCGAGCCGAGCCGCAGCGCCCGGCGCGCCCAGCGCAGGCCCGCCTCGCGGCCGGCCGGAGCGCGTCAGCGCCCAGCCGAGCGCGTCGGCCGAGCGGACGCTCGGGCGCGTTCGCCCACGCCTCGCGCGCCAGCCGCAGCGGCCCGGCGGCGCGGTCGCCGTGGTCGGCCTCGAAGATGGCGAGCTCGACGTCGGTGTTCACGCCCGCCGCGGCCAGGAGCCGCTCCTGGACGCGGACGAGCGCCAGGTCCTCGCGGCCCGCCGCGAGGCGGCCGGCCGCCAGCTCGGCCTCGCCGAGCGCGATCGACGTACTCGGGCAGCGGGAGCCGCGCCACGAGCCCGCGCCAGCGCGGCGATCGCGCCGTCGAGGTCGCCGGCCCGGGCGGCGAGGCGGGCGCGGCCGGCGAGCGCCGGGGCGTAGCCCGGCACCGCGGCGAGCGCCGCGGCGTACGCCCGCCGGGCGCCGGCGAGCCGGCCGCGGGCTGAGCTCGAGCGAGCCGAGCAGCGACTGCACGTACGCGACGTTCTCGCGGCACCGGGCCGCCGGCGGCGATCGGCCAGGCGCAGCGCCTCGGCGGCGCCGGTCGAGGTCGCCGGTCAGCTCGCGGAAGTACGAGACGCGCGCGTACGCCGGCGAGGTTGGGCTTGAGGTCGACCATGCGCTGGAGCGTCCGCTCGGCCTCGCCGTAGCGGCCGAGCTCCACCAGCGCGTCGACGAGGATCGGGTAGCGCGCCGATCGCCTCCGGCGCCAGCGCGCGCGGCGCCGGCGCGGCAGCGCAGGGCGCCGCGGAAGTCGTGGCGGCCGGCGGCGAGCGCCGGCGGCCGTCGGCCAGCTCGCCCGGATCCTCCGGGCCGCGCGCCGAGCGCGCGGCGGAGGACGCCGTCGGCGCGGGCGTAGAAGCTCGGGTCGCCGGTCTCGCGCGCCTTCTGCAGGTACGCGGCGGCCAGCTCGGCCTCGCGCGGCGCGCCGCGGCGCACGGCGGCCTGCAGGCGCGCAACCCGTGCGTCGGTGTCGGCGTCCGGGACGCAGGCTCGGCGCGCCGGCGGAGGGCGGACCCGCCGCCGCCCGCTCGTCGCCCCGCGTCGCCGTGAACACGGCGACGGCGAGCGGCGAACGCGAGGGCGACGGCGAACAGGCGGCGGGCTCGCATCGCGTCAGCTCCCGGGAGGCTGGGGAACCGGCGCGTGGGCGGGCTCCGTGCGCTTCACGATGCCCGAGATGCCGTCCGTGGGCAGCGCCACGTACGGGAACGCCGAACGGAACGGCTTGTCGTTCTGGTCGACGCCGTCGCCGAGCGGGATCTGCTTGCCGCCCTGGTCGGCGGGCAGCAGCGCGCCGGCGATGACGCGCAGCTCGATGTCGGTGACGTCATCGGCCAGCCGGCGGCCGTTCGGGAAGCCGGCCGTGTCGCCCGCGAGGACGCCGAAGCGGTTCTCGGTGGCCGCGGGCGCGACGCCCAGGTTGAGCTTGAGCGTGTCGGCCGGCGCCGGGTTCTTGCCGATCTGCGTCAGGCCGGGCACGCCGGTCAGGAGCGCCTGGACGATGTCCGTGCGGTTGGTCTCCTTGACGCCGAGGCCGAACAGGGCGTTCAGCAGCCGTGGCCGGCTCGGGGTTGAGGGCGTACTTGCCGAAGTTGCTGCAGGTCGTCGGCGGGCGACGTCCGGTTGAACTTGTCCTTCTGGCCGATCGGGATGACGACCTCGTTGATCAGCGGGTTGCCGAGCCGCGAGACCTGGACCCAGTGCGCCTTGACGTGCCGCTTGCCGCGGTGGCGGCGGACCGAGAGCCGCTTGCGCTCGGTCGTGGCCCAGACGCCGACGACGGCGTTCGCGGCGCTCGCGCCGGAGACCGACCTGCCGTCACGCGTGACCTGCGCCTCGGGCACCTGCAGCACGAAGCCGTGCGTGTTGTACGAGGAGACGTCGTCCTTGCCGCCACCCTGGTTGCCGAGGCCGATGTTGGGCCGGCCGGGCTTGTCGATGTTGATGCCGTCGAAGACCGCGCCGAGGTCGACGAAGAACGGATCGTCGATCGGGCCGACGAACGTCTTGCCGCCGCCCTTGACCGGGGCGACTCGCGCCGTTGGAGACGGCCTCGTAGTTCGGGATCGTCTTCGGCCCGACGTTGTCGGGCGCGACCGGAAGGTCGTTCGCGACGAGCTTCGAGTGCTTCAGCTCGCCCTTCTTGTCGTAGGTCTCCCGGTAGAGGTCGTACGTCTGGACGAAGTTGATGTCCGGATCGTTGACCGAGGTGACCGTGCGGCGCCGCGTAGAGGAACGAGTTCGGGTTGCGGAACCTCTGCTTGAACTGCCAGCGGTAGGCGACGTCCTCGCGCCCGTCGCCGGTGTTGTCGATCTTGACGTAGTACCGGGCCTCGCGGATCGAGCTTGCCGAAGTACGGACCGCCGGCCGGCTCCTCGAGCGGGATCCAGTTGGCGACGACGGTGAGGCTGCCCGGCGCGTCCTTCGCCGTGAAGGCGTAGACGTCGGTGTTGTCGGCCGTGGGATCCGTGAGGATCCTGGGTGCCTCGCGGTGACTCGAGCCGAACACGCCCGAGACGGCGAGCGAGCCCGCGACCAGCGCGGCGGCCGACGCCGCGCCGAGGGCCTTGGATCTGCGCATTGCGCACTCCTTGACTGGGGGACGAACCGCTCCCCTCTACGACCGGGCCCGGCGGCGCGGATGCGCTCGCGGTTCGCAACTGCGAACGGCTCGCGGTTGATCGTCCGTTCGGACGATGCCCGGTTCACCCCTCCGGTCGATGCCGCGACCGCGCGCGGCGCCGGGACGATCGCCACATGGACCGGATCTCCCTCGTCTACACGGCCGCCTTCGCCGCCTCCGGCGACCGCGCGGTGGCCGAGCAGGTGACCGAGCGCGTGTTCCTCGCCGCGCCCTCCGGCGACGGCGACGCGCTCGCCGAGCGCGCCGTCCTGCTTGCGCTGCGCTCCGCGCCCGATCCCGCCTTCGCCTCGATGCCGCGAGGAGGAGCGGGACGTCGTCGGGCTCGCCCGGCTCACGGGCGCCACACCGGCCGCGTCGCGACGGTGCTCGGGATCACGCCCGAGGAGGTCCGCGCCCGCATGCGCCGCGGCCTGCGCGCGCTGCTCAGCGCAGGTGCCGTGCCGCGAACGCCGCCGCTTCCGCTCGGTTGCGGATCCGCAGCTTCTCCAGGACATGCCGGACGTGCGTCTTGACCGTCGGCTCGCTGATGACGAGCCGCTCGGCGATCTCGCGGTTGCGCAGGCCCTCGGCCACCAGGCCGAGCACCTCGCGCTCGCGGTCGCTCAGCACGGCGAGCGGATCCTCGGGCAGCGCGGCGCCGCGCCCGAGGTCGGCGAGCATCCGGCTCGCCATCGCGGGGGCGATCCGCGGCTCCCCGCGCGCGACGGCGAGCACCGCCTCGATCAGCTCGGCGGGCGGGACGTCCTTCGTCAGGTAGCCCGCCGCGCCGACGCGCAGCGCCGCGTAGAGGTCGGGCTCCTCGTCGGAGACCGTCAGCATCAGCACCTCGGGGCCGCGGGACGGCATCCCGCGCAGCCGGGCGCACGCCTCGAGCCCGTCGATCTCCGGCATGTTGAGGTCGAGCAGGACGACGTCCGGCGCGCGGCGCTCGGCGAGCGCGAGCGCCTCGCCGCCGTCGCGGGCGAGGCCCACGACCTCGATCGCGGTCGTCCACGCCCAGCAGCGCGGCGGTGCCCTCGCGCATCAGCTGGTGGTCGTCGGCGACGAGCACGCGAACGGGCGGCACGTGCGCGACGGTAGCGTAGGTGCCGACCGTGAAGCCGCCCCGCAGCGATCTCGGTGCGCTGGGCCGCACCGCCCGCGCGCTCGTGAGCGCGGTCACGCTGCCGGAGCTGGCGCGCGGCGCGCTCGAGGAGATGTGCGGCACGCTCGGCTTCGAGGTCGCGGCGCTCTACGTGCCGGCGGGTGACGGGCGGCCGGCGCTCGAGCGGCTCGCGGTAGCGGGCGCCGCTCGCGAGCCCTGCGAGCGGCTGGTGTTCGACGCCGAGGCGTGGCAGCTCGCCGTCCAGGGCGACGCGCCGCTGCGTGATGCGCGACCGCGGCGCATGGCTGATGGAGCACCCGTTCACGCCGCCGGCCGACAGCTGGCTCGTGCTGCCGCTCGGCGACCACCTCGGCGTCGTCATCGCGGAGCCGGCGGGCGCGGTCGGGCCGGAGTCCGGCGCCGTGCTGCGGCTGCTCGGCGACCTGCTGGGCGCCGGCATCGCCGCCGCGCGCCTGCGGCAGGAGCTGGAGCGCACGGCGCTCGAGCGCGAGCGCCTGCGGCTCGCCGCCGAGGTCCACGACGGCCTCGCCCAGGATCTCGCGGTCGCGATGCGCGAGGTCGCGCTGCTCGACTCGCGGCCCGCGCCGGCCGTCGCGGAGGCCAGCCGCGAGCGGCTGCGGGCGGCGGTCACCGCCGCCCACGGGATCGTCCGCTCGCGGCTCACCGGCATGGTGGCGCCGCCGGCCCTCGGCGGGCTGCGCCCGGCGCTCGAGGAGCTGTGCGAGCGCTTCGGGCATCGCGGCCTGCGGGTGCGGCTCGAGTGCGACGCGCGAGCTGCCGGAGCTGGCGCCGCCGGTCGCCGCCGCGGCGCTCCGCGTCGTCTCGGAGGCGCTGGCCAACGTCGAGCGGCACGCGGACGCCGACGGCGCCGTGCTCGCCGCGCGGCGCGACGGGGATCGGCTGCGCGCTCGTCGTGGAGGACGGCGGCCGCGGGTTCGCCGCCGCCGCCGGCCCGGGACAGGGGCACTTCGGCCTGCTGCTCATGCGCGAGCGCGCGCGAGCGGCGGGCGGCTCGGTCACGATCGACAGCGCGCCGGAAAGCGGTACGCGGGTGACGCTCGACCTGCCCGCCGGACGGTCGTAGGGTTCGGGGTGATGAGCTCGCTGGAGGCGCACCTGGACGGCGAGCCGTGCCCGCACCTGGCCGTCTTCCTGCGCACCGCCGCCGAGCTGCCGCGCGTGGTCGCCGACTTCTACGCGCTCGGCGCCCGCCGTGGCGGCTGGCTGGCGCACCGCACGCTGCCGGGCAACGCCGACCACGAGCGCGCGCTGCTCACCGGGGCGGGGCTCGACGTCGCCGGCCTCGAGGCGCAGGACCGGATGGTGTTCGTCGACCTCGACCCGGACGCTCCCGCCGAGGGCTCGGCCGATCCCTGGCGGGAGGCGCTCGACGACGCGCTGGCCCGCGGCCTCACCGGCCTCTGGTACGCGCGCTTCCCGGTCAGCGAGGCGGGCGTGGACTTCGACTACATCCTCGCCGTGGAGCGCGAGTGGCACCGCATGTCGCGGGGACGCCCGGTGGTGACGATCTGCCCGTTCCTCGTCGGCGACGTGGAGGGCGCGGACGAGCTCCGCCGCGTCGCCGAGACGCACACCGCCGTGCTCGAGGCCGGCGACGCGCCCGGCGAGTTCGTCAGATATCGCGGAACGTAGCGAGCACGGCCTCGACGATCTGGGGCTCGTGCGGGTACGCGATCTGCTCCAGCGGCTTCGAGTACGGCATCGGCAGGTCGGCGCCGGTGACGCGCTGGACGGGCGCGTCGAGGTCGTCGAACGCCTGCTCCTGGATCAGCGCGGCGAGGTTGGCTCCGACGCCGCCGTGCGGCCAGCCCTCCTCGACGATCACCGCGCGGTTCGTCTTGGCGACGGACTCGAGGATCGTGTCGAGGTCGAGCGGGCGCAGCGTGCGCGGGTCGATCACCTCGGCCTCGACCTCGTGCTCCTTGGCGAGGATGTCGGCCGCCTTCTGGGCCGTCACGGCCATGCGCGAGATGCCGACGATCGTCACGTCGGAGCCCTCGCGGCGGATCGCGGCCTGGCCGAACTGGGTGACGTGGTCCTCGTCGTCGGGCACGTCGCCGCGCTGGCCGTAGAGGTACTCGTGCTCGATGAAGACGACCGGGTTGTCGTCGCGGATCGCCGCCTTCAGCAGGCCCTTGGCGTCGGCGGCGGTGGAGGGCACGGCGAGCAGCATGCCCGGCACGTGGAGGTACAGCGCCTCGAGGCAGTGCGAGTGCGTCGGGCCGAGCTGGTGGCCCGCGCCCTGCGGCATCCGCACGACCATCGGCACCTTCACCTGGCCGCCGAACATGTAGTGGATCGTCGCCATGTGGTTGACGATCTGGTCCATCGCGAGCAGCGAGAAGTTGATCGTCATCAGCTCCACGACGGGCCGCAGGCCGGTCATCGCGGCGCCGACGCCCATGCCGACGATCGTGTTCTCGGAGATCGGCGTGTCGCGCACGCGCTTCTCGCCGAACTCCTCGAGCAGGCCGGCGGTCACCTTGAAGGCGCCGTTGAAGACGCCGATGTCCTCGCCCATCAGGAAGACGCGCTCGTCGCGCTGCATCTCCTCGCGCAGCGCCTGGTTGAGCGCCTCGCGGTAGCGGATGACGCTCACTCCGAGCGCTCCTCGTCGTCGGACTCCTCGTCCTCGCCCGCTTCGTCCCCGTCCTCTTCGGCGTCGTCGTCCTCGCCGGATTCGTCCTCCGCCTCCCCGGCTCCTCGTCCTCGCCTGCGCCTCGATCGCGCCAGCTTCTTCTCGGACGTCCTCGCGATTGCGCCGCCTCGACGGCCTCGTGGTAGGGCTCGATCGGGCCGCGCTCGGCCTCGGCCAGCGCGCGCTCGTCCTCGCCGCGGTGCACGCCGGCGGAGCGCTCGTCGACCGAGTACCAGCCCTGCACCTGGTCGCCGAGCACGTAGATGTGGTCGTAGAGCGACTCGGGCGGCGGGAACGCGGCGTTGTCGGCGAACTTGACCGCCTGGTCGACGCGCGCGACGGTCGCCTCGTCCATCTTCTCCGGCTCGCCCTCGTCGACCAGGCCGTCGCGCAGCAGCCGGTCGGCGAAGGTGTTGATCGGGTCGCGCTTGCGCCACTCGGCGACCTGCTCCTTGGTCCGGTACTCCTCGGGGTCGGCCATCGAGTGCCCGCGGAAGCGGTAGGTGACGGCCTCGACGAGGATCGGCTGGCGGTCCTCCCGCGCGCGCCGGATCGCCTCGCGCATCACCACGTAGGTCTCGATCACGTCCATGCCGTCGCAGCGCAGGCCGGGCACGCCGAAGCCCTCGCCGCGGCGGTGCAGGTCGGTCTGCGCGGAGTGCCGCTCGAGCGAGGTGCCCATGCCGAACTGGTTGTTGGTGACCATGAAGACGACCGGCAGGTTCCAGAGCGCGGCGAGGTTGAGCGTCTCGCCGAACGTGCCCTGGTTGGAGGCGCCGTCGCCGAACACGCAGACGGTGACCTCGTCGAGCCCCTTGTAGTCGGACGCCAGGCCCATCCCGGCCGCCAGCGGCAGGTTGCCGCCGACGATCCCGTAGCCGCCCATGAAGCGGTTCTCGAGGTCGAACATGTGCATCGAGCCGCCGCGGCCGTGCGACACGCCCTCCTCGCGGCCGAACAGCTCGGCCATCACGCGGTCGGGATCCGCCCCGCGGGCCAGCGCGTGGCCGTGCGAGCGGTACGTCGAGATCAGGTAGTCGTCGTCGCGCATGGCGCGCACGGCGCCGACGATCGTGGCCTCCTCGCCGATGGCCAGGTGGAGGAAGCCGCCGACCTTCGCCTTCGCGTACATCTCGCCCGCGCGCTCCTCGAAGCGGCGGATGAGCATCATCGCCTCCAGCCATTCGCGGGCGGCATCGCGATCCGGGAGATCGCGCTCTACGCCCGCCTGGAGGGTGCCGTCGCCCACGGCCCGGACACTACCCCGTTACGGCGTCTCGTACCGTCGCCAGCGGGCGAGGAACTCCTCGGCCTCGAGCCCGGCGAGGTCGGCCTTCAGCGCGCGCGAGAGGCGGCCCGTCTGCGCCGGGGTCGTGTCCCAGAACAGCACCACCTCGCCCGAGTCGATCTCCACGACCTCGAGGTGGTCGCGCTCGCTGGAGGAGCGCAGCAGCGCCGGGCCGCGTCCGCCGCGCCGCACGATCAGCTCGTACGCGCGGTTGGCCCTCACGCCGGCACCTCGATGACCGCTCCGGTCACCGTCACCACCGCCGGGACCTCGCGTCACGCCCGCCGCGCGCGCCTCCTGCGTCGCCCGCTCGAGCCGCTCACGCGTGCCGCGCAGCTCGGCGCCCTTGATCAGCGCGAGCGGATGCGTCTCGCACGCGGCCGCCGCGATCAGCACGTTGTCGCGCTCGGACAGGTCGCGGCCGCCCGCGAAGGCCTGGCGGAACGCGGCGAGGCTGAAGGCGACGGCGCGGCCGATCTGCTTCATGTACGTCGCGGCGAGCATCGCGAAGTCGGTGTCGGCGGGGAACGGGTCGGGCCAGACGAACGCCTGGAGCTCCTGCCTCCGGGCCGCGCGCTCGACGTCCTCGCGGTAGGCGGCGAGCTCCTCGGCGCAGCGGAACGGCCCGACGGAGTCCAGCCGCACCGGCACCCACTCCGGCACCTCGCCGAGCACGTGGTTCACGCGCTCGGCGGCGAGATAGGCGACCGGCGACGCCAGATCGAAGTAGAAGCGCGGCTGCTCAGCCGTGGATGAGCCAGCCATCAGCCGCCCGCGCGGCCTCCATCACGGCCTCGGACAGCGTCGGGTGCCCGTGGATGATCCGGGCGACCTCGGGGAAGCCGCCCTCGAGCGCCTTCGCGTTCACGAGCTCCTGGATCAGCTCGGTCGCGCGCGACCCGACGATGTGCCCGCCGACCATCTCGCCGTACTTCTTGTCGCCGATGACCTTCACGACGCCGCTGCGGTCGCCGTAGACGGTGCCGCCGCCGACGGCGCCGTACTGGACCTTGCCGACCACGACGTCCATGCCCTGCTCGCGCGCCTGCTCCTCGGTGAGCCCGAAGGAGCCGACGTTCGGCGTGCAGAAGGTCGCTCGCGGGATGTCGACGTACTCGATCGCGTGCGTCTCGAGCCCGGCGGCGTCCTCGACGGCGATGATGCCCTCGTCGGAGGCCTTGTGGGCGAGCGCGGGGCCGGGCACGAGGTCGCCGATCGCGTAGACGCCCTTGACCGACGTGCGCAGGGCGCCGTCGACCTCGATCAGGCCGCGGTCGCCGAGCTTCACGCCCGCCTCGTCGAGCCCGAGGCCCTCCACGTCGGGCCCGCGGCCCGCGGCGATGATGAAGTAGTCGACCGACTCGCTCTGGTCGCCGAACGCGAACGTGACCTTCTCCTCGCCGCCCTGGACGTTCTCGACCATGGTGCCGGTGTGGATCTTCATGTTCTGCTTGGCGAGCGCGCGGCCGGCGACCTTGGAGATGTCCGCGTCCTCGGTCGGGAGCACGCGGTCGAGCGCCTCGAAGAGCAGCACCTCGGTGCCGAGCCGGCCATAAGCGGAGGCGATCTCGGCGCCGGAGGCGCCGGCGCCGACGACGGCGATCTTGCCCGGGAGGTCGGGCAGCGCCCACGCCTCCTCGGTGCCGATGATGCGACCGCCGAACTGCGTGCCCGGCAGCGGCTTGGGCACCGAGCCGGTGGCGAGGATCACGCACTTCGTGGCCTCGATCTCGGTGCCGTCGAAGTTGCCGCCGACCTTCACGTTGCCGTCGGCGGTGACCGAGCCGAAGCCCTCGATGTACTCGATCTTGTTCTTCTTGAAGAGGCCGCTCACGCCGCCGGTCAGCGTCGTGATGACCTTCTTCCGGCGCTCCATGACGGCGCCGAAGTCGACGCTCCGGCCCTCGACGGTGATGCCGAAGTCCCCCGCCTCGTCGATCTCGGAGAGGATGTCCGCCACGCGCAGCACGGCCTTCGCCGGGATGCAGGCGTAGTTCAGGCAGCGGCCGCCGACGGTGTCCTTCTCGATCACCGCGGTCTTCATCCCGAGCTGTGCGGCGCGGATCGCCGCTACATATCCGCCGGGTCCGGAGCCGATGACGATGCAGTCGTACGAGGATTCGGGCATGGGCGCCTGAGGCTAGCGGAGCCGTTCCCGCAGCGCGTCCGGGAGCGGGACGGTGCTCTCGTCCGCGTAGTCGTAGCCCACGAGCACCCCGTGACCCTCGGCGATGACGCGGTCGCCGACCGCCATCTCGAACTCGAGCTTGAGGGACTTGGTCCCGAGGTCGGACGGCCGCAGCCGGATGTCGACGTCCTCGTCGAAGTAGGCCGGAGACCGGTAGTCGATGTGGCAGGCCGCGAAGATGAAGCCGAAGCCGTCGCCGCTGCGGTTGACCGGGTCGTGGCTCTCCAGCAGCGCGTTGAAGTAGCTGATCCGCGCGGTCTCGAAGTAGCGCAGGAAGACCACGTTGTTGAGGTGGCGCATGGCGTCGAGGTCGCCGAAGCGAACGGTCTCGCGGTGCGTGTAGGCCCAGCTCACTCCGGCCTCTTGACCTTCGGCATCTGGATCCGCGCCATCGCCTTCACGAGGAACCAGAACAGCGTCCCGGCGAGGCCGAGGATGACCACGCAGTACACGACGGCCAGCAGGTTGCCGGCGAACATCAGCGAGACGGCGGCGAAGACGAGCGTGAGGCCGAGGAAGAACTGGAAGCCGAGGACCGCCCAGTACTGCGCCTTCCACATCCCGGCGGCGGCGAGGAAGAGCACCGCGGCGAAGAGCACGATCCCGGTGGTCTCGTTCTCCTGGCCCTCGTCGCCGACCACGAGGCGGACGAGCAGGAGCGAGCCGAGGATCGCCGACACGATCGCGGCGACGGTGACCGCGCGCGGGCGCTCGCCGGGCTCCAGCGGGACGAGCGAGGCGCGGACCGCCTCGTCGCGCTCGCGCGAGCGGGCGTAGCCGCGGGACATCCGGTCGTCAGGCATGGGCGAGGAGCTCCCGTGCCGCGCGCTCGGGATCGTCCGCCTCGGTGATCGCGCGGACCACGACGATCCGCGTCGCCCCGCGCTCGAGCACGGCGCCGACGTTGCCGGCGTCGAGCCCGCCGATGGCGAACCACGGCTTGCGCACGGTGCGCGCGGCGTACTCGACGTACTCGAGCCCCGCGGCGGGCCGCCCGGGCTTCGTCGGCGTCGCGTGCACCGGGCCGACGGCGAGGTAGTCGACGTCCGGGTCGGCCTCGGCGGCGTCGGCCTGGTCCGGCGCGTGCGTGGAGCGGCCGACGATGCGATCCGGCCCGACCGCCGCGCGCGCGTCGGCGGGCGTCGCGTCGTCCTGGCCGACGTGCACGCCGTCGGCGCGGCACGCCGCGACGAGGTCCGGCCGGTCGTTGAGCAGGAACAGCGCGCCGTGCTCGTCGGCCGCGGCGCGGAACTGGAGCGCGGCCTCGACGAGCGCGTCGTCACCGAGCGTCTTGTCGCGCAGCTGGACGAGATCGACGCCGCCGCGCAGCGCGGCGCTCAGCCACTCGCGCGGTCGCGCGTCGCTGACCAGATACAGCCGGGAGGTCGCGAGGCGCTCGCGCGGGCTCATCTCGCAGCTAGCATATGAGGACCACTACGGGAGTCCGCGACCACCGGGCTGAGAGGGCGGCAGTGGGCCGCCGACCGTCGAACCTGATCCGGGTAACGCCGGCGTAGGGAGGGAATGTCCAGCAGTGACCTCAGCGCGTACGACCTCGCCGTAGCCGGAGGCGGGGCGATCGGCCTCGCCTGCGCATGGCGCGCGGCGCAGCGCGGCCTGCGCACCGTCGTGCTCGACGCCGGCGAGCCGGGCGCCTGGCAGGTCGCCGCGGGCATGCTCGCGCCGGTCGCCGAGGCGCAGGTCGGCGACGCCGCCGCGGTCGAGCTCGGCCTGCGCGCCGCGCGCGGCTTCTCGGCCTTCTGCGACGAGCTGGGCGAGGACGTCGGCCATCGCACGACCGGGACGCTGCTCGTGGCGCGCGACCGCGACGAGGCCGAGGCGCTGGAGCGCGAGCTCGTCTTCCGCCGTGGCCTCGGGCTCGAGGTCGAGCGGCTGCGGCCGAGCCAGGCCCGCCGCGCCGAGCCGGCGCTCGCGCCGACCGTGCGCCTGGCGCTCGACGTGCCGGGCGACCACTCCGTCGACCCGCGCCGCCTGGTGGCCGCGCTCGCCCGCGCGTTCGAGCGCGAGGGCGGGACGATCCGCCGCGGCCGCGTGACCGCCGCGCTCGACGGCGGCCTGCGCCTCGACGACGGCGAGGTCGTGCGCGCCGGGCAGGTCCTCCTGGCCACCGGCGCGACCCGCATCGACGCGCCCGACGCGGTCCCGGTGCGCCCGGTCAAGGGCCAGATCATGCGCCTGCGCGATCCGCGCGGCCCCGGCCTGATCGACCGCACGATCCGCGGCCCGCAGGCCTACCTCGTCCCGCGCGCCGACGGCGGCTACGTGCTCGGCGCGACGATGGAGGAGCGCGGGTACGACACGTCGCCGACCGCCGGCGGCGTGTACGAGCTGCTGCGCGACATGAGCGAGATCGTGCCCGGCGTGCTCGAGCTGGACGTCGAGGAGCTGCGCGCCGGGCTGCGTCCCGGGACGCCCGACAACCTGCCGGCGATCGGGCCGGGCACGGCCGAAGGCCTGCTGTGGGCCACCGGGCACTTCCGCAACGGGATCCTGCTCGCGCCGCTCACCGCCGAGCTGATCGCCGCGGCGGCATGCGGCGAGCCGCTGCCCGAGCTGGGCCGCCGCTCGTCGACCCGCGGCGGTTCGCGAAGGTGGCGGCATGAAGGTGGTGCTCAACGGCTGCGAGACCGGTGCTCGCCGACGGGGCCACCGTCCGCGAGGCGCGTCGAGTCGCTCGACCTCCCCGCCGAGGGCCGCGGGGTGGCCGTGGCGGTCGACGCCGAGGTGGTGCCCCGCACGCAGTGGGAGACGCACGAGCTTCAAGACGGCGCGCGGGTGGAGATCCTGCGCGCGATACAGGGAGGTTGAAAGTGGCGACGACCGACGTCACAGCAGATCCGCTGACCATCGCCGGCGCGGAGATGCGCTCGCGGCTGCTGCTCGGGACGGGCGGCTTCCGCTCGCTCGACGCGCTCGCCGCGGCCATCGAGGCGTCCGGCGCCGAGCTGGTGACCGTCGCGCTGCGGCGCATCGACCCGGGCACAGCGCGGCTCGATCGTCGACGTGCTCGACGGCGCCGGCGTGCGCCTGCTGCCCAACACGGCCGGCTGCTTCACGGCGCGCGACGCGGTGCTCACCGCCAAGCTCGCCCGCGAGGCGTTCGAGACCGACTGGGTCAAGCTCGAGGTGATCGGCGACGAGCGCACGCTGCTGCCCGACGCCCCGGCGCTGCTCGAGGCGGCCGAGGAGCTCGTCGACGACGGCTTCACCGTGCTGCCGTACACGAACGACGACCCGATCCTCGCGCGCCGGCTGGAGGACGTCGGCTGCGCGGCGGTGATGCCGCTCGGCTCGCCGATCGGCTCCGGCATGGGCCTGCTCAACACGTACAACCTGCGCCTCATCCGGGAGCGCGCCGGGGTGCCGGTGATCCTCGACGCGGGCGTCGGCACGGCGTCCGACGCCGCGCTGGCGATGGAGCTCGGCTGCGACGCCGTGCTGTGCGCGAGCGCGATCTCGCGCGCCGAGGACCCGGTGGCGATGGCGCGGGCGATCCGGCTCGGCACCGAGGGCGGCCGCCTGGCGTACCGCGCCGGCCGCATCCCGCGCCGGCTCTACGCGCAGGCGTCCACCCCCGAAGAGGGCGTGGCGGAGTTCTGAGCGCGCACCCGTACACGCTGCTGGACGTCTTCACCGACACGCCGCTGGCCGGCAACGGCCTCGCGGTCGTCGCACGACGCCGACGAGGTCTCGCCCGAGACGATGCTCGCCTTCGCCAAGGAGACGCGGCTCGTCGAGACGACGTTCGTGCAGTCCTCGGACGTCGCCGACTACCGCAACCGGATCTGGACGCCGGCCGAGGAGATCCCGTTCGCCGGGCACCCCTCGCTCGGCACCGCGGTGGCCGTCGCGCTCGAGCGCGGCGAGACCGATGTCGAGTACCGCCAGCAGACCCACGCGGGGATCCAGCCGGTGCGCGTCGAGCGCGACGGCGACCGCGCGCTACGCGTCGGTGCTGCAGGAGCCGGCCGAATTCGGCGACGAGGTCGACCCGGCGGCGATCCTGGCGGCGATCGGGCTGGACCCCGAGGACGGCCACCCGACGCTGGCGCCGCAGCACGTGACCACCGGCCTGGCGACGCTGATCGCCCCGCTGGCGAGCGCCGACGCGGTCAGCCGTGCGCGCAAGGACCAGGCGGCCGTCGCCGCGCTGGCCGACGGCACCTTCAACCTCTACCTCTGCGCGATCGACGGCGACGAGGCGAGGGCGCGCTCGTTCCCGAGCGAGCTCGAGGGCGAGGACCCGGCCACCGGCTCGGCGGCCGGCCCGCTGCTCGCCTACGCGAACGCGCGGCTCGGCGCCGAGCGGCTCGTGGTCACCCAGGGCGTCGAGATGGGCCGGCCGAGCCGGCTGCTCGCGTCGATGGAGGACGGCCGCGCGCGGGTCGGCGGCGACGTCGTCGTGCTCGTCATGGGGACCCTGCGGCTGCCATAGCGCGCAGCCCGCGGACCTCGCGTGACGTGAACGCGAGCGTGAGCGCCGCCAGCGCGATCGCGCTGCCGACGCCGAGCACCTCGGCCGCGCCGAGCGCCTCGCCGAGCGGGCCGGCCAGCACGTAGCCGATCGGCAGCAGCGCGAGCGAGCCCATCCAGTCGTAGGACGTCACGCGCGAGAGCATGTGCGGCGGCACGCGCTGGGCGAGCGCGGTGTGCCACCAGACGTCGAACAGCGCGATCCCGGTCCCCGCCAGGACGAAGACGGGGAACAGCACCGCGACGGGCAGGCCGAGGGCGAACGCGCCGAAGGCGGTCGGGAAGGGCAGCGCGAGCAGCATGCCGGTGCGCATCGGGTGCCGCGGTCGCCAGCGGAAGCCGATCACCGCGCCGGCGATCGTCCCCGCGCCCATCGCCGACGCGAGGATGCCGTAGATCGCGGCGGTGTCGTAGCGCTCGATCGAGACCGTCGGCCCGAGCGTCATCCACGGGCCGAAGCACGTCAGCAGCCCGAGCGAGAAGACGCCGACGACGACGAGGATCCACGTGCGCGACCGGACCTCCGACCAGCCGTCGAGCAGCTCGCTGAGCACGGTCGTGCGCACCGGCGCCTCGCCGCGCCCGCGCGGCCTGAGCCGGACCAGGAACGCCGCCGAGACGAGGAACGTCGCGGCGTCGATGGCGAACGCGAAGCCGGGCCCGACGCCGAGCACCAGCGCGGTCGCGAGCGCGGGCCCGGCGAACTCGGCGATCGTCTCGATCGTGCCCAGCGTGGCGCGGGCCGGCTGGATCTCCTCCTCCGGCACGGTCTGCGGCACGAGGCCGGTGAGCGCCGGCCGGAAGAACGCCTCGGCGGTGCCGAAGCAGGCCTCGATCACGACGATGTGCCAGATCTCGACGGCGCCCGTGAAGATGAGGACGGCGAGCAGCGCGTGCAGGCCGAAGCGGATCAGGTCCGTGGTCACGACCACGAGGTGGCGGGGCAGCCGGTCGGCCCACACGCCGCCGATCAGCAGGAAGCCGACGAGCGGCACGGCGTGCGCCGCGAGCACGATGCCGACGTCGCTCGGCGTGCCGATCTCGGTCACGTACAGCGCGAGCGCGACGAACACGATGCGGTCGCCGACCGTGCTCAGCGCTCTGGCCGTAGAGCAGGAGCCGGAAGTTGCGGTGGGCGAACAGGCTGCGCATCACCCGCCATCATGGCCCCCGTGAGCGTGGATGACCTCTTCGACGGCTGGGAGCGCGCGTGGTCGGGCCGCGACCCCTCCGGGTTCGAATCCGTCTGCGCGGAGGAGTTCGCCTACGAGGACCCGCTGACCCCCGAGCCGCTGCACGGCGCGGCCGCGCTGGCCGCGCACGCGAAGGCGCTCTGGAGGGCGTTCCCGGACGCCCGCGTGAACGCGACGGGCGAGCGGCTCAGCGACGGCAACTTCGCGTGCGCGCCCTGCAAGATCCTCGGCACCCATCAGGGGCGGATCGGCAACGTGAGCCCGACCGGCCGCTTCGTCGTGGTCCACGCGGTGGTCTACGCGGAGCTCGCCGAAGGACGGCTGCTGCGCGCCCGCGCGTTCTTCGACGCGTGGGGCGTCGCCACCGACCTGGGCGTGCTGCCGAAGCCCGGGACCGCCGGCGAGCGGGCGATGCTGCTGCTGCGCGGGTTCGGCCTGC
>CAVRFQ010000009.1:0-91855 GCA_963720415.1 uncultured Solirubrobacteraceae bacterium
ACGCGCGCGCGAGGTCGCGCCGGGGGTCGATGCCCCAGCGGCCGGCCAGAGCGGAGAGCTCGCCGCTGATCGGCCAGCGATCCGGCAGCGGATCGCCCTCGAAGTCGGGCGCGGCGCCCTTGAGCGCCATGCTCCCGGTGTTGTCGCCGATGGCGCGGATCTCGGCCACCTCGGCGGCTTCGAGCACGGGTCCGGGCAGCGCGGCCAGCTCGGCCCGCTTGGCCTCGATCGAGCGCGCGTCCTCGCCGGGCTCCTGGATCAGCGTCGGCGCCACGCAGGCCACCGGGTCGTGCGCCAGGTTCCAGGCGCATGCGAGCTGCAGCGGCGTGAGGCCGTGGCGCTCGGCGATCGGGCGCATCCGCTCGAGCTGCTCGCGGCCCCGGTCGACCCAGCCGGCCGGCCGGAACGAGCGGTGGTCCCAGCGCGGGAACGGATGGCCGGGGAGCACGTCGTCGTGGAACAGCCCGCCGTAGTCGACGACGCGCGTGATCAGCCGCACGCCGTGGCGGCGCGCCGGCTCGAGCACGAGCTCGCCCGGCCAGGGCTCGAGCGGGTTGAGGATCACCATCGCCCAGTCGATCCGGTCGCCGAAGCGCTCGAAGCAGTCGATGAGGTCGAGCGTGAAGCCGTTGGCGGGGCCGGGGGCCACGCCGAGCGCGCCGGTCAGCCCGTCGGCGCGGAGGGCCTCGAGCGCGTCCCAGACGACCTCGCTCGTGTAGCCGGTGCGGTCCGGGTTGTGCAGCAGGAGCAGGTCGAACGCGCTCGCGCCGAGCCGCTCGAGGCTGCGCTCGGCGGCCATGCGGACGTAATCGGCGTAGCCCTCCGGCCCGCGCAGCCGCGGGTCGGTGAAGCGCGGGAAGCCCTTGGCGCCCTCGCGCTCGCCGGTGTAGAAGTCGTGCCCGATCGCGCCGACCAGGGAGTAGTCCTCACGCGCCACGCCCGCGAGCGCCCGGCCCAGCAGCGAGTCGGCCTCGCCGGCGCCGTACGCGTCGGCGGTCATGACCGTGTCGATCCCGCCTCCGGGGCGGAGGACGGCCGCCAGGCGCTCCTCGTCCACGGGCTCGCCGAAGTGCATGAAGCGGCCGCCGCTCCAGGTTCCGACGGCCGTCTGTCCGGGTGACCGCATCTTTGCCGAGTCTAGGATGTTGGGTAGCAGGAGTCCGGCCGCTCAAGTTCTCCCCACCCGCGGCCGAAAAAAGATGCCCGTGGGTTTTCGTCCTCTTACGCTCGCGCTCCTCACGCTCGTCCTGCTCCCGGCGAGCGCCGTGGCGAGCAGCCCGACCCGCATCCTCCTGCAGCGCGACGCCGGCCTGAGCGCCGCCGAGCGCGCCGACATCCGCTCTGACGCGGGCGTGGAGCTCGTCGGAGCCGTGCCGGTCCCGCGCACCGAGGTCGTCTCCGCGCCCGCCGGCCGCGCCGACGCCGCGCTGGCCGAGCTCGAGCGCGATCCCGACGTGCGCTGGGCCATGCCCGAGCCGGTCTTCCACGCGCTCGCCCCGACGAACGACACCCGCCTCGCCGACCAGTGGGCGATCGAGAACTTCACGGGCCTCGCCGACGCCGACCTCGACGGCATCGAGGCATGGGACCTGGCGACGGGCCTCGGCCAGACCGTCGCGGTGGTCGACACGGGCGTGGACCTGACGCACCTCGACCTCCAGGCCAACCTCGTGCCCGGCCACGACTACGTCCAGGACGACGCGACGCCGCAGGACGAGGACGGGCACGGCACCCACGTCAGCGGCATCATCGCCGCGATCGGCAACAACAACCACGGCGTCGCGGGCCTGGCGTACGGGGCCAAGGTCATGCCGCTGCGCGTCATCGGACCGGGGGGCGCGAGCTTCCTCGACGTCATCGAGGCGTTCGAGGACGCCGCCGACGACGGCGTGCGCGTGGTCAACGCCTCGCTCGGCAACGACCCGGACGACCTCACCCCGGAGGACGCCGAGGTCTTCGACGACGTGCTCACCGACGTCATGGAGGACCATCCGGACACGCTCTTCGTCGCGGCGGCGGGCAACGAGGACAACGACAACGACGTCAAGCCCGTGTTCCCTTGCAGCGCGAGCGCCGAGAACCTGGTCTGCGTCGGCGCCACGAACGACGACGACCTCATCACGAGCTTCTCGAACGTCGGCGAGCGCGCGGTCGACCTCTTCGCGCCCGGCCAGGACATCCTCTCGACCTACCCGGGCGGCTACACCGAGATGGACGGGACGTCGATGGCGTCGCCCCAGGTGGCCGCCATCGCCGCGCTGCTGCTCGAGTCCGATCCCACGCTCACGACCCTCCGCGTCAAGCAGGCCATCCTCGGGTCGGTCGACCAGCTCGCGGACGCCGACTCGGACTCGGTCACCGACGGCCGCGCCAACGCGTTCGGCGCGCTGCAGTGGCTCGGCGTCGACACGGACAGCGACACGATCGCCAACGAGGCCGACAACTGCTGGACGGTCTTCAACACCGCCCAGACCGACCTCGACACCGACGGCTACGGCGACGCCTGCGACTCCGACGACGACGGCGACCGCGTGACGGACGCGTTCGACCAGTGCCCGGCGACCAAGGGCCTGCCGGCGTACGCGCGGCTGCGAGCCGCCGCCGCCGGGCCAGACCCCGGTGACGCCGATCCCCACCCCGACGCCCCCCGCCGACGGCGACGGCGACGGCGTCTACGACGTCTCCGACGCGTGCCGCGGCACGGTTCGCGCGGACGAAGGACGGCTGCCCGCTCCCGCAGGTCAGCTCGCTCTCGGCCCGCACGAAGGCCAGGACCGTGACCGTGCGCGTCCGGACGAGCCGCGAATCGGCCGTGCGCATCACGATCGAGCGCAAGAAGGGCAAGCGCTGGGTGCGCGTCGCGCGCAAGACCAGGACCACCTCGCGCGGGCGCGTCTCGCTCACGGTGAAGCGGCTCTCCAAGGGGCTCCCACCGCGTGGTCATCCGGGTCTCCAACAGCTCCGGCACCGGCACGGCGCGTTCGAAGTCCTTCCGCGTGCGGTAGACCTCCGCGGGTGACCGCCTGCCGCCTCGGGATCCTCGCGCTCGGCGACTCGATCACCAACGGGGGCGGAGAGCTGCAGTGGGGCGTGGCCCTGCAGTCGTGGGCGCTCTGGCTCGCGCGCGGCCTCGGGCTGCCGTACACGCCGCACGCGATCGACGGCGCGCGGGTCGGCGACGTGCTCGCGCGGCAGGTCCCGGCCGTCGGCGACGGCCGCTACGACCTCGGCTGCCTCTACGTGGGCGTCAACGACGTGCGGGCGCTCGACTGGGACCCCGCCGCGTTCGAGCGCGGCCACACCGAGGCGCTCGCCTTCCTCGCCGGGCGCTGCGACCGCACCCTGACCGCCACCGTGCCGCTCGACCTCGGGCGCCCGCGGGCCGGCGACCGGGTGCCGGAGGTCAACGCGGCGATCGAGGCGTCGGCGCGCGCGGCGGGCGCCCTGGTGCTCGACCTGCGCGCGTTCGGGGCGCGCAACCTGCTGATGGCCGACCACGTGCATCCGACGGCGTTCGGCCAGATCGCCATCGCCGAGCAGGCGCTCGACCTCGTCGCGGCCGACGGGCTCGCGGTCAAGGTCCGCCCGTCAGCGCTGGTCGAGTACGAGACGACCCGCTTCGGCCGCCTGCGCGGCGACCTCACGTACGCCTACCGCCACGCGAAGGTCACTGCTCGCGCTTGCCTCGAAGAGCGTCGGGGTCGATCCCGAGCTGCTTGAGGCGACGCGGGATGTAGCGGTAGCAGAACCACAGGGCGGCCAGGAAGCACGGCCAGCCGAGGACGATCACGGCGCCGGCCAGCGCGCCCTCGCGCTCGGCGAGGATGAGGATCGTGTAGACGACGGCGCGGACCGTGAAGACGAGCGCGAAGGCCGCTGTGCCCTCCGCGAACGCGCGCCGGATCCGCGGGTCGCGGTGCCAGCCCGGGGGGAAGTGGTACAGCGGCGCGACGATGAAGCCCACCAGCGGGCGCCGGAACAGGATCGAGCCCCAGAAGGCCAGCGCGAGCCCGGCGTTCTGGAACGCGCGCGGGACGAAGAACCCGGAGGCGCTGCCGGTGTAGAGCGCGATGAAGACCGCGATCCCGGTGCCGAGCACGCCGCCGATCGCGTTGGTCAAGGGCTCGCGCCGCACCGCGCGGAACACGGCGATGACCACCGAGAGGGCGATCGCCGCGATCGCCGCCGTCTCGAGGTCGGCGAGCGCGTTGACCGCGACGAAGACGACGGGGCCGAGGCCCGCGTCGACGAGCGCCCGCGGGTCCCGCAGGATGTCCATCGGGCTCGGCGGCTTGTCGGGGGGCCGCTCGGCCTCGGGCGAGCTCATCGCGACGGCTTGCGGGCCGCGAGCATCAGGTTGTAGAAGAGCCGCGGCGGCAGGCGCGGCTCGAGCAGGCGCCGGTCGGCGGCCTGCAGCGCGATGTAGCCCCGGTAGGCGTACTGGATCCAGCCCCACGGGATGTCCCGGGGTCGGCGGTCGCCTCGAGCGTGCGGTTGAACCAGCCGAACCAGTTCGCGAGCAGCTCCTCGCCCTGCACGCGCACCTGCTCGAAGCCGGCGGCGCTCGCGCGGTCCTCGAGGTCGGCCGGGACGAAGGCGTGGACGTCGACCATGCCCTCCAGCGCGTGGTCGTCCTCGCCGGCGGCGTCGTCGTGCGGGGCGGGCCGGGCGCGGATCGCGCGGCGCCAGGCCGGCGCGAGCGCGAGGCCGGCGCGCTTGGGCACGGCCGCGATGCGGTCGCCGTGGCGGGAGGGCTCGCCGGCGAAGAACAGCATGCCGCCGGGCGCCAGCACGCGCTCGAACTCGGCGAACGCGCGGTCGAGGTCGGGCAGGTGGTGCAGGACCGCGTGGCCGAGCACGATGTCGAAGCTCTCGTCCTCGAACGGCAGCTCGGACGCGTCGCACGCGGCGGTCTCGACCTCGATGCCGAGCGTCGCGGCGTTGCGCTCGAGCGTGGCCAGCATGCCGGGCGAGATGTCCGTGCAGGTCGGCGCGCCGATCACGCCGTCCTGCGGCGAGGTTGAGCGAGAAGTAGCCGGTCCCGGCGCCGATCTCGAGCGCCCGCGGGAACGGCTCCGGCCGTGGGCCGAGCAGCTTGGTGACCTTGCCGAGCACCTGGTGGCGCCCGATCTCGCCGAACGAGATGCCCCACTTGGCGTCGTAGTCCACGGCCGCGACGTCGTGATAGCGGCGGTTGACGTCGAGGATCTGGTCGGGAGCGGACGGCGCGGCCATGAGCGCCCGGAGTCTAGGACCCCAGGATTGCGTTCAGGTGCAGACGGAGGGTCGCGCGCTGGCGCGCCGGCGTCATCAGGCCCGGCATGGCGAGCGCCTGGATCGCGATCCCGTCGACCGCGGCGAAGAGCGCCGCGGCCTGTCGCACGGTCGCCGATGCGCTCCCCGAACCAGCCGATGACGTGGTCGTAGGTCTCGCTCGAGCTCGGCGGCCAGCCTCGGGTCGGTCGGCGCGATCCCGACGAAGGCGAACCAGATGAGCGGCCTCCTGGCGGCGCTCGTCGTCGAGCGGCAGCGCCTGCTCGAGCAGCTCGCCGACCGGCGCGTCGCCCGCCGCGCGGATGCGCTCGGCCGCGCGCTCGCCCGCCAGCTGGAACGCGAACACGAGCAGCTCCTCGCGGGTGGGGAGGTAGTGGCGCAGCGCGCCGGAGGACCAGCCCGCCTCGGCGGCCACGTCACGGATCGTCACCGCGCTCGGGCCCGCGCGCGCAGATCACGCGCCAGACGGCGGCGGCGAGCTCGCGGCGGCGAGCGTCGTGATCGACGACCTTCGGCATCCCGGGTTGTATTTTCGCACACTCGTGCTAAAAAGGGAAGATGCTCTACGCCGTCATCATCGCCTCCGAGATCGCCTTCTGGACGCTGCTGGTCGGCGGTCTGTACCTCCGCTACGCGCAGGACCGCACACGCGCGAGCGCCGTGCTCCTGCTCGCCGCCGCCTCGACCGATCTCGTCGTGCTCGCCGTCGCCGCGCTCGACCTGGCGGGCGGGGCCACCGCCCAGACCTCGCACCTCATCGCCGCGATCACCGTCGCCTACTCCGTCGCCTACGCGCGGCGCCTCGTCGAGATCGCCGACCGCTTCGTGCTGCGGCGGCTCGGCCGCGAGGTGCCCGAGCCGCCCCGCGCTCCCAAGGCGCGGCGCGAGCGCGAGGGCTGGTACCGCCACGCCCGCATGTGGGCGGTCGGCGCGCCGCTGCTGCTCGCCGGCTACGCGCTCGCCGGCAGCGAGGGCGAAGCGCTGGTCGCGGGCGCCGGCATCTGGACCGTCATCCTCGCGATCGACTTCCTCGTGTCGTTCTCGTACTCGGTGTCCACGAACCCCGGGCATTGAGGGAGGCGGGTCGGATTGTCACGTTAGTCCCCTATACGGGAGTAACGTGACAAATCCGGCCACGGCGCCGGCACTCCGGCCTCCCTACCCAGCCGAAGTTCTTCCCGCGGCTTCGCTGACCGAGCGCAGCCGCCGGGCCGCAGCCGCGCCGGGCAGCCGGTCCAGCCGCCACTTCCAGGCGCCGGCAGCCCGCCCTGGCGTGTTCATCCGCGCCTCGGACCCGAGCCCGAGCACGTCCTGCATCTGCACGACGGCGATCCGCGCCGGCGAGGCGTGGGCGAGCCTGATCAGCGACCAGTGCGGCTCGCGCTCGCGCACGCCGGCGGCGTCGATCGCCTCGTCGACCTCGGCGCGGACCTCGCCGGGCAGCGACGAGTACCAGCCGCGCACCGTGTCGTTGTCGTGCGTGCCGGTGTAGACGACGACGTCCTCGGCGTGGTTGACCGGGGTGTGGACGTTCCGCGGGTCGCCGGAGCCGAAGCCGAACTGGAGCACGACCATCCCGGGCAGCCCGAGGCCCTGGCGCAGCCGCTCGACCGCCGCGGTGATGACGCCGAGGTTCTCGGCGATCAGCGGCAGCTCGCCGAGCTCGGCCGCGGCCGCCTCGAACGGCGCGCGGCCGGGGCCGCGCTGCCAGCGCCCGCCGAGCGCGTGGCGCGCGCCGTTGGGGACCGCCCAGTAGGCGCAGAAGCCGCGGAAGTGGTCGATGCGCGCGAGGTCGTAGAGGTCGAACGTGCGCCGCAGGCGGTCGGTCCACCAGCCGTAGCGGCGCCGCCGCAGCGCCGGCCAGTCGTAGAGCGGATTGCCCCAGAGCTGGCCCTTGTCGGTGTACGCGTCGGGCGGCGTGCCCGCCACCGCGTCGTCGCGGAACAGCTCGGGGTGCGCGCGGTGGTCGACCGAGCCGGGGGCGACGTAGATCGGCACGTCGCCGATCAGCTTCACGCCGCGCTCCTCCGCGTGCCGCCGCAGCGCGGCCCACTCGCGGTCGAAGCGCACCTGGTCGGCGACCGCGCCGCGCGGGCCGAGGCGCGCCCAGTCCTCGATCCAGTACGCGTTGCGCTCGCGGAAGTCGAGCTCCTCCTCACGGCTCACGGGCGCCGTCGGCTCGGCCAGGAGCCCGGGCCAGGCCGCGAACGCGCTCGCGGACTTGTACGGCGAGCCGTGCCGGTCCGGCGGGCCGAGCGGCAGCATCTGCCACCACGTCTGCCCCGCATCCGCCAGCCAGTCGACGAAGCGGTACGCCTCGCGGCCGAGGCGGCCCGAGGGCAAGGAGGTGGGGTGCAGCTGAACGCCGCTTGAACGCGTGAGCGCCATGAGAAGTGGTTATTCGTTGCGCGGTCTGGATACTCCCGGGACGGAATGCCCACGCCCAAGAGCTCGCAAGCGCCGTCTCGCACGCGCATCAACAAGCCGGCACCGACCCTGGACGGCGGACGCTACTCGCCGAAGCGCTGCGTCGGCGACACGGTCCACGTCACGGCCGACATCTTCCGCGACGGCCACGAGAAGCTCCGCGCCGTCGTCCGCTACAAGGCGCCGGGCGGCCGCCGCTGGCTCGAGGCGCCCATGCGTCCCGTCGACGACCACATCCGCGGCGTGCGCTGGGCGGGCGAGTTCACGGTCACCACGCCGGGGCGCTGGCAGTTCTCGATCGAGTCGTGGACCGACCTCTTCGCGACGTGGGCCGACGAGCTGCAGCGCAAGATCGAAGGCGGCCAGCACGACCTCCGCGGCGAGCTCGCCGAGGGAGTCGTGCTCCTGCAGGCCGAGGTCGCGGAAGCGAAGGATGCCGCCGACCGCGAGACGCTCGAGACGGCGGCCGCCGCGCTGGCCGATCCCGAGCTGCCCGACACGGCCAAGCACCAGGCCGCGCTGAGCCCGGAGCTGGCGATGGCGGTCGAGCGCGTCGGCCGGCGCCCGTACGCGGCCTCGCTCGACAAGCCGCTGCCGATCGAGGTCGATCGCCTGCGCGCGCGCTTCGCCGCGTGGTACTCGCTGTTCCCGCGCTCGTGGGGCGGCCTCAAGGGCGTCGAGGAGCAGGTCCCGCAGCTCGCCGAGCTCGGCTTCGACACGCTGTACCTGCTCCCGATCCACCCGATCGGCATGACCAACCGCAAGGGCAAGAACAACGCCCTCGTCGCGGCGCCCGAGGATCCCGGCTCGCCCTACGGCATCGGCAACGAGGTCGGCGGCCACGACACCGTCAACCCCGACCTCGGCACCGAGGACGACCTGCGCCGGCTGTGCGCCACCGCGGCCGAGCACAACATGGACGTCGCGCTCGACATCGCCATCAACGCGTCGGCCAACCACCCGTGGCTGACCGAGCACCCGGAGTGGTTCCATCGCCGCCCCGACGGCACGCTCAAGTACGCCGAGAACCCGCCCAAGAAGTACCAGGACATCTACAACGTCAACTGGGACACGCCCGAGTGGCGCTCCCTGTGGGAGGAGCTGCGGCGGATCCTCCTGCACTGGGTCGACTGCGGCGTGAAGGCGTTCCGCATCGACAACCCGCACACGAAGCCGTTCGCGTTCTGGGAGTGGGTCATCGCAGAGGTCCAGGCCGTCGACCGCGACGTGATCTTCCTCAGTGAGGCCTTCACCCGCCGCGCGGTCATGCGCGAGCTCGCCAAGCTCGGCTTCACGCAGTCCTACACGTACTTCACGTGGAAGAACTCGCGCCACGAGCTGACCGAGTACGTCGACGAGCTGGCCTGGGGCGAGGAGAAGGAGTACTTCCGGCCCAACTTCTTCACCAACACGCACGACATCCTCCACGCCTACCTCCAGCACGGCGGCCCGCCGGCCTTCGTCGCGCGGCTCGTGCTGGCGACCACGCTCAGCCCGGCCTACGGGATCTACTCGGGCTTCGAGCACTTCGAGAACGTGCCGCTGCGCGAGGGCAGCGAGGAGTACCTCGACTCCGAGAAGTACGAGATCAAGGAGCGCCGGCTCGACGGGCCGCTGCTGCCGATGATCCGGCACATCAACGAGATCCGCCACGAGAACCCGGCGCTCCAGGAGCTGTCGAACGTCTTCTGGCTCGACACCCACAACGACTCATTGATGGCGTACGCGAAGACCGTGCCGGGCAACCGCATCGTCACCGTGGTCAACCTCGATCCTCATCACGTTCAGGAGGGCGCCGTCCTGATCCCCGCGCAGCTCGGCCTGCCGCCCGTCTTCCCCGTGCACGACCTCCTCACCGGCGAGCACTTCGACTGGCGCATCGGCAGCAACTACGTCCGGCTCGACCCGGCGACCACGCAAGCCCACATCCTGCGCGTCGAATCGTGAGCAGGAACGACCCCGGGCACTGGTTCGAGGCCGAGCCCCTCTGGTTCAAGACGGCCGTCTTCTACGAGATCCACACGCGCGCGTTCTTCGACGCCAACGGCGACGGCTCCGGTGACTTCCGCGGCCTGATCGAGAAGCTCGACTACCTGCAGTGGCTGGGCATCGACTGCATCTGGCTGCTGCCGTTCTTCAAGTCTCCCCTGCGCGACGGCGGCTACGACATCTCGGACTTCTTCACGATCCAGCCGGACTACGGCACGGTCGACGACGTCCGCGACTTCATCGAGGCCGCCCACCAGCGCGGCATCCGCGTGATCGCCGACCTCGTCATGAACCACACGTCGAGCGACCACCCGTGGTTCCAGGAGTCGCGCTCCGCGCCCGACAACCCCAAGCGCGACTGGTACGTGTGGTCGGACACCGTCCACAAGTACGAGGAAGCGCGGATCATCTTCACGGACACCGAGACCTCGAACTGGACGTGGGACGACCAGGCGGGCGCGTACTTCTGGCACCGCTTCTTCTCCCACCAGCCGGACCTCAACTACGACAACCCCGAGGTCCAGGAGGCGATGCTCGAGGCCCTGCGCTTCTGGCTCGACCTCGGCATGGACGGGTTCCGCCTCGACGCCGTGCCCTACCTCTACGAGCGCGACGGCACCAACGGCGAGAACCTGCCCGAGACGCACGAGTACCTCAAGCGCGTGCGCGCCGAGGTCGAGGCGAAGTACCCCGACCGCGTGCTGCTCGCCGAGGCCAACCAGTGGCCGGCCGACGTCGTCGAGTACTTCGGCGACGGCGACGAGTGCCAGATGGCCTTCCACTTCCCCGTGATGCCGCGCATGTTCATGGCGCTGCGCCGCGAGGACGCCACGCCGATCTACGAGATCCTCAAGCAGACGCCGGCGATCCCGGACAACTGCCAGTGGGGGCTGTTCCTGCGCAACCACGACGAGCTGACGCTCGAGATGGTCACCGACGAGGAGCGGGACTACATGTACGGCGAGTACGCCAAGGACCCGCGGATGAAGATCAACGTGGGCATCCGCCGGCGCCTCGCGCCGCTGCTCGACGGCGGCCGCGACGAGATCGAGCTGATGCACGCGATCATGTTCTCGCTGCCCGGCTCGCCCGTCCTCTACTACGGCGACGAGATCTCGATGGGCGACAACGTCTACCTCGGCGACCGCGACGGCGTGCGCACGCCGATGCAGTGGACGGGCGACCGCAACGGCGGCTTCAGCCGCGCGGACTTCGCGCAGCTCTACGCGCCGCCGCTGATGGACCCGGTCTACGGCTTCCAGGCCGTGAACGTCGAGGCCCAGCTGCGCACCCCGACCTCGCTGCTGCGCTGGCTGCGCCGCTTCATCTCGCTGCGCAAGGAGCACCCCGTGTTCGGGCTCGGCACCTACGAGCCGCTCGCGCCGTCGAACTCGAAGATCTTCGCCCATGTGCGGGTGTACGAGGACGACGTGATGCTGTGCGTGCACAACCTCGCGCGCTCGGCGCAGGCGGTCGAGCTCGACCTCTCGGCCTACGAGGGCCGGAGCCCGGTCGAGGTCTTCGGGCGCTCGCGCTTCCCGAAGATCGGCGAGCTGCCGTACCTGCTCACGCTCGCCCCACGCGGCTTCTACTGGTTCCAGCTCACGGAGGACGACAGTGGCGATTGACCTGTCGAACCTCGACGAGCAGGCGTTCCAGGAGTGGATCGTCCACCAGCGCTGGTTCGGGTCAAAGGCGCGCGAGGTCGCGCACATCGACATCTCCGAGTCCATCACGCTGCGCGAGGAGACGCCGGGGCTGGTGCTCGCGCTGATCGAGGCGCGCTTCGGCGAGGGGACGCACGAGACCTACCAGGTGCCGCTCGGGATGCGGCCCGCCGAGGAGGGCTGGGACGACCGCGTGATCGCCGAGCTCGAGGGCCAGACGGTCTACGACGCGCTGGCCGACCCGGCCTGCGGGCGCGAGCTGCTGCACCGCATGCGCAGCGGCGACGACGTGACCGTCGACGAGGGCTTGCTGCGCTTCCGCTGGGCCGCCACCGCGGGCGCCGGTCTCGGCGGCACGGTCGACGTGCGGCCGGTCGGCGTGGAGCAGTCGAACTCGTCCGTCGTCTTCGGCGAGTCGCTGATCCTCAAGACGTTCCGCCGCGTCGAGCCGGGCGTCAACCCCGAGCTCGAGCTCCTGCGCTTCCTGTCCGAGCGCGGGTTCCCCAACATCGCCTCGCTGGCCGGCTGGTACGAGTTCGAGGGCCGGTTCATCGACGCGACGCTGGGCATCCTGCAGGAGTACCTCGCCGACGCGACCGACGGCTGGGAGCTCGCCCTGCGCGAGATCGCGGAGGATCCCGACGGCTTCCTCGAGCGGCTCCGCTCGCTCGGCGAGGTCACCGGCGACCTGCACACGGTGCTCGGCTCGGACAACAGCCTGCCGGACTTCGCGCCCGACGAGCCGAGCCAGGAGGCGCTGTCGCTGCTCACCGCCGACGTGGACGAGCAGATCGAGCGGATCTTCGTCGACCTGCCCGAGAGCGAGGCGATCCGGCCGATCGAGGGCCGCGGCCAGGACGTGCGCGAGAAGCTCCAGGCGCTCTCGTACATCGGCGCCGGCGGCCGCGTGATCCGCACGCACGGCGACTACCACCTCGGCCAGACCATGCTCTCCGGCCGCGGCTGGGTGATCCTCGACTTCGAGGGCGAGCCGGCGCGGCCGCTCCCGGAGCGCCGCCTGAAGCGGTCGCCTCTGCGCGACGTCGCCGGCATGCTGCGCTCGTTCTCCTACGTCACCGCGGGCGCGAAGCTCCTGCGCGGCGTGGACGCCCCGGAGGGCTGGGAGGACCGCGCCCGCGCGGCGTTCCTCGAGGGCTACTTCGCGCGCGTCGAGCCCAGCCTGCTGCCGCCCGGGGAGGCCCCGACGCGGCAGCTGCTGGCGGTCTTCGAGCTGGAGAAGGCGGTCTACGAGCTCCGCTACGAGCTCAACAACCGCCCGGACTGGGTGCCGATCCCGGTGGCCGGGATCCTGCGCCTGCTCGACGCCGACGACTGATCAGCCGATGGCGTGGTTCCCGGCGAACACGTTGTCGGGGTCGTACGCGGCCTTGATCTCGGTCAGCCGCTTGTAGTCCTCGGTCGTGTAGGCGTCCGCGATCCGCGCCGGGTCGCCGAGGAAGTTCAGGAACGAGCCGCCCGTGCCGTGCGGCCGGAGCTTCTCGGCCACGGCGTCGACGCCGGCGATCTGCGGCTCGAGCGCGGCGCCGTCCGGCGCCATCGCCGACACGACGATCGAGAACGGGACGTCGCGGTGGCCGATCGGGCCGGCGTCCTCCGACGGGCGCGCCATGGCGCCGCCCCAGTGGCGGAGCTCGATCGCCCGCGGGCGCGTCGACGCAGCGCGTCGATCACCGCGTCCGGCACCTCGTGCAGCAGCTCGAAGTGCATGTCGGACGCCATCGGCGGGGGCGCCGGGCCGAGCATGGCCGCGGCGTCGGCGAAGCTCGCCGTGCGCAGCCCGTCGAGGATCGGCTCGCCGGCCGCCTCGCGCAGCGGCGCGTAGAGCGCGCTGGGCGTTGCCGGCGTCGCCGGAGTAGAAGACCCGCAGCACGAGCACGCGGCTTGCCGCGGATCGGGCTCCGGGATGATCGGGAGCGGGCGGCATCGTCATGAGCGCCACGGCGCTGTTCGACTCGTCCGGCTCGTCGAGCGCCCACTCGCGGTAGGCGCGGAACGCTCGCCGGCGCGCGCGGGCGTAGAACATCGACCATGCCCGCGTAGACGTCGCCGACGGGGAACAGGCGGAACTCGAGCGAGGTGACGATGCCGAAGTTGCCGCCGCCGCCGCGCAGCGCCCAGAACAGGTCCGGGGTGCTCGGTCGGCCGAGGCGGTCACCAGCTCGCCGTCGGCGGTCACGATCTCGGCGCTCACGACGTTGTCGGCCGCGTAGCCGTGCTGCCGCGAGAGGAAGCCGGTGCCGCCGCCGAGCGGTGATAGCCGACGACGCCGACGCCGGCGGAGGTGCCGGACAGCACGCCGAGGCCGTGCGGCGCGGCGGCGGCGATCACGTCGCTCCACAGCGGTGCCGGCGCCGACGCGGGCGGTCTTGCGGCGCCCGGCGTCGATCTCGACGCCGGTCATGCGGCCGGTCTTCAGCAGCAGGCCGTCGTCGGCCGGCGCGACGGCGCCGTGGCCGGTCGCCTGGACGGTGATCGGCAGCCGTGCTCGTGCGCGTAGCGGACCGCGGCCGACCACGTCGAGGCTCCCGGCGGCCTCCACGATGACGGCCGGATGGGGGTCGAGCTTGCGCTGCCAGGGGAGGCGGGCGGCCTCGTAGCCGCCGTCGCCGGGCACGAGGATACGTGCCGTCGATGCTCAGCTGAGTCATTGCCGTTCAGGCTCCCAGCGACGTCGCGCGACGGCAACAGCGGGGTCACCCGGCAACCGCGTGGTACGGGCAGCCACACCCCGGCGACGCCGCCATACTCGTGGCCAAGTGACCCGCCGACGGAGCCTCGCCATCCTCATCACCGCGTTCGTGGCGGGCGTCGCCGTGTGCCTGATCGCGCTGGACAGCGATCACCAGGAGGCCAAGGCGGCGTTCGCCATCTTCGGACCCGCGGTCGGCTGGGGGTTCGTGGCCACCGGCGTCTGGGCGTTGGACCGCGAGCCGCAGAACCGCACCGGCATGCTGCTCGTCGCGCTCGGCTTCGCGTGGCTGCTGTCGACGCTGGAGGCGGCCAACTCGGCGTTCCTCTACACGATCGGGCTGACGCTCGGCGGCGTGTGGGGCGCGGTCTTCCTGCACCTCGGCCAGAGCTTCCCGACCGGCAAGCTGGACACGCGGCTCGACCGCGGGATCGTCATCGCGGGCTACGTCATCTTCCCGCTCGCGTTCGCGCCGGCGATGTTCTTCGCCAGCCCGGCGGAGCTCGACTGCCCGGACTGCCCGCAGAACCTGCTCTTCGTCGAGCGCGACGAGAACCTGGCCAATGCGCTGCTCGCGCTCGGCCCCGCGCTCTACGGCTCGCTGTTTCTCATCGTGCTCGTGCGCGCCACGCAGCGCTGGCGGCGCGCCTCGCCGTTCCTGCGCCTGCAGCTGACGCCCGGTCTACGCGACGGCGCTGCTCACGTTCCTGCTCGTCGTCGTGGCCAAGGCCGGCGCCGGCGACGCCGCGTGGTGGGCCGCGTTCATCGCCGCCTGGCTCACGCCGTTCGCGTTCCTCGGCGGGCTGCTGCGCAGCCACGTCGAGCACCTCGTGATCGAGCTGCGCGCCTCGCGGGCGCGGCTCGTCCAGGCGGGCGACGCGGGCGCCGGAGCAGCTCGAGCGCGACCTGCACGACGGCGCGCAGTCGCGCCTGGTGGCGCTCTCCCTGCTGCTCCAGGTCGCGCGCCGCCGGGCCGGCGACGAGCGGCTCGGCGGAGCTGCTCGACGAGGCGCAGGAGGAGCTGCAGACGAGCCTCGCCGAGCTGCGCGAGCTGGCCCGCGGCATCCACCCGGCCGTGCTCTCGGACCGCGGGCTCGAGCCCGCGCTGGAGGCGCTCGCCTCGCGCGCGCCGGTGCCGGTCGAGCTCGCGGTGGAGGCCGAGCGGCTGCCCGAGCCCGGTCGAGACCGCCGCGTACTTCGTGGTCTCCGAGGCGCTGACCAACGTCGCGAAGTACGCGCAGGCCACGCACGCGACCGGTCGCCGTCCGCCGCGACGAACGGCGAGCGTCACCGTCGACGTGGCCGACGACGGCGTCGGCGGCGCCGACGCCGCTCGCGGATCCGGCCTGCGCGGGCTCGCCGACCGGGTCGCGGCGCTCGACGGCACGCTGTCGCTCGAGAGCCCGGCCGGCCACGGGACGCGGCTGCGCGCGGAGATACCCTGTGGCTGACGTGCGCGAGCGCGCATCGAGGAGCTGGCGGGCCGGATCACCGAGCTGCGCGAGGCCTACTACGGCGGCCGAGCCGCTGGTCGCGGACGCCGACTACGACGCGCTCGAGGACGAGCTGCGCAGCGCTGCTCGCCGAGCATCCCGAGCTCACGCCCGACCCGAACCCGCTCGAGCAGGTCGGCGCTCCGGCGGTGCTGCACGCCCCGGTCCGCCACAGCCGGCCGATGCTCTCGCTCGAGAAGGCCACCCGGCCCGAGCAGGTGGAAGCGTTCTTCGACCGCTTCTCCGGCCAGCCGGTCGTGGTCATGCCCAAGCTCGACGGGCTGTCGCTCGCGCTGGTGTACGAGGAAGGGCGGCTGGCCCGCGCGGTCACGCGCGGCGACGGGACGACGGGCGACGACGTGACGGTGCTCGTGCGCGCGCTGTCGGACGGCGTGCCGGAGACGGATCGACGCCGGCGGGCGCGTGGAGGTGCGCGGCGAGCTGGTGATGCTCCGCTCGACGTTCGCCGCCTACAACAAGGCGCATCCCGACAAGCCGCTGATCAACCCGCGCAACGCCGCCGCGGGCACCGTGCGGGCCAAGGACCCGGCAGTGGTCGCCGAGCGGCGGCTGCGCTTCTTCGCGCTTCGACCTGGACATCGAGCGACGGCGCGCACGCCGACCTCGAGGAGGCGCTGCGCACGCTCGGCTTCGAGGCCGCGGACATGCGCCACTGCGACACCGCGGAGGAGGCGCAGAAGGTCATCAGCACGATCGAGGCCGAGCGGGGAGACCTCGACTACGACCTCGACGGGGCGGTGCTCCGGCTCGCCGACCGGGGCGCCTACGCGGCGGCCGGCACGCGCGCCAACAGCCCGCGCGGCGCGCTGGCCTTCAAGTTCGCCGCCGAGGAGAAGACCACCCTGCTCGCCGACGTGGTGTGGGACGTCGGGAAGATCGGCAAGGTCGCGCCCGTCGCCGTCCTCGAGCCGGTGTTCGTGGGCGGCACGACGGTCACGCGGGCCACGCTCGCCAACCAGGAGGTCATCCGCGCGCGCGACGTGCGGATCGGCGACACCGTGCTCGTCCGCCGGGCCGGCGACGTCATCCCGTTCGTGGCCGGCGTCCTCGACGCGTCGAAGCGCACCGGCGAAGAGCGCGAGATCGAGCCGCCGTCGAAGTGCCCGTCGTGCGGTCAGCCGCTGACGGAGCAGGGCAACAGCCGCGAGCTCTACTGCACCAACCTCACGTGCCCGGCGCAGACCGTCCGCCGCCTGATCCACTGGGCCTCGCGCGCGGCCGCGGACATCGACGCGATCGGGCCGGTGTGGATCGAGCGCCTCAACGAGGCTGGGCTGCTCGACCGCCCCTCGGACTTCTACGCGCTCGACCGCGACACGCTGCTCGGGCTTCGAGCGGATCGGCGAGATCTCGGCCGACCGCATGCTCGAGTCGATCGACCGCTCGCCGCGGGGTGGGCCTGCGCCGCGCGCTCATCGGCCTCTCGATCCCGATGGCCTCCGAGGGCACGGCGGCGAAGCTGTGCCGGGCCGGCTTCGCGTCGCTGGAGGAGATCGCCGGCGCGGACGAGGAGGCGCTCCAGCAGGTCGAGGACGTCGGCCCGAAGGTGGCGGCCAGCCTGCACGAGCACCTCGGCCGCGAGACCACCCGGACCGAGATCGCCCGCCTGCGCGAGTTCGGCGTGAACCTCGACGTGCTCGACGAGGACCTGCCGCCGCAGGTCGCCGCCGACGCCCCGCTCGCCGGCAAGACCGTCGTCATCACCGGCACGATCGCCGACCCGCGCAGCGGCGAGAAGGTGCCGCGCCCGGCGTTCCAGCGGCTCGCCGAGCGCGCGGGCGCCGCCGACCGCGTCATCGGTCTCGGCCAGCACCGACTTGCTCATCACCGGCGAGAACGTCGGTGCGAGCAAGACGGCGAAGGCCGAGAAGCTGGGCGTGGAGGTCGTCGATCAGGCCGACATCTGGCGGATGCTGATCGACGCCGGCGTGGCGTAGCTCCTACGGCGCCACCCAGGTGGCGGCGAAGTAGATCTGCTGCAGCGACTGGTCGAGCTCGAGGCCCGTCCCCGCGTTGTGGGACGCGCCGACGAACGCGGCGTCACCGGCGTTGAAGCGGTCGACCGTCGTCACGGACTGGATCGTCGGGGTGCCGGTGAGGGCGGGGGTGGTCGTGGTGCCCGACTGGCGGCCGCCGGTGCCGTGGATCCGCAGCGCCCGGTAGCCCGTCCCGTTGTCCTGATCGGTGGTGCTGGACAGCGCCGGGTCGATCCAGCGGATGCCGGCGCTGAGCACGTACGTGCCGGTGCGGGGGAAGACGATGCAGCTGTCGGCCCCTGGGCCGACGCACTGCCCGATCGCGTTGTTGGCGGGGTCGAAGAAGCCGCCGATGTCGTACGGGCGCGGGCCGGTGGGAAGTGGCCACGGGACCTGGGTGCCCAGGCCGCCGGAGGCCACGGGGACCGTCGTGGCGCCCTGGATCAGCCGGACGCTCGGGATCGTGCCGATCTGGGCCGGGCCGACGGCGCCGGCGGCGATGCCCGGGTTCGGGTACGTGCCGGTGAGCGCGCCGCCCGCGGGACCCTCGGCGGGGCCTGCGGGACCGGCGGGGCCGGCCGGCACCTCGCCGGCGGCGAAGTCCTTGGCGCGCAGCGAGCCGTCGTCGACCTTCGCCGAGTTGATCGCGTTGTTGCGCACCTTCGCGCGGGTGATCGCGCCGTCGCGGACCTTGGCGGACCCGACGGCGTCCGCCTTGATCTGCGCGGCGCCGACGCTGCCCTTGGGCAGGCTGACGGCGGCGTAAGACGTGCCTCCCAGGGCGATGAAGAGCGCGAGGAGGGCGATGTGGTGGCGGCGGAAGTACCCGGCGAGCTGTTTCATAGTTAGGCGAACCTAACATGACTTAGGGGGTCCTAACTAGGACGGCCGTGAAACGGCTCGCTCGCTACGCGTCGCGGCCGGCCCAGACGGTGACCCGCTCGAGCGGCAGGCCGACCTTCGTCGCGACGAGCCACGCCGCGTGGTCCTCGTTCTCGGTCCACACGTCGCGGACCGCGATCACCGCTCCGTCGCGCTCGATCGACCAGCCGGCCTGCTTCGCGGCGTCCTCGAGCGCCGCCCGGTGCTCCCCGAGATCGAAGCCCGCGGGCAGCGTCACGTCGAACGGCTCAGAGCCCGGCGGATGCTTGTGCCTGGCCACAGCCGGGAGCCTAACGCTGGTCGGTCAGCGCGCGGCGTCGCGCAAGGCGCGGCGGTCCGCCATGACCGCCGGGTCGGCGACCGGCACCGCCGCGAGGAGGGAGCGCGTGTACTCGTCGCGCGGGCTCCCGTAGACCGCGTCCGCGACTCCGGACTCGACGATCCGGCCTGCGCGCATGACGGCGATGCGGTCGCTCATCACCCGCACGACGCCGATGTCGTGCGAGATGAAGAGGTAGGCGACGTCCATCTCGTCCTGGAGGTCGCGAAGCAGGTTGAGGATCTGGGCCTGGATCGAGACGTCGAGGGCCGAGACGGGCTCGTCGCAGACGATCAGCTTCGGGCGCAGTGCGAGGGCGCGGGCGATCGCGATCCGCTGACGCTGGCCGCCGGAGAACTCGCGCGGACGGCGGTCGCCGAGGGCGGGGTCGATCCCGACGCGGTCGAGCAGCTCGGCGACGCTGCGCCGGCGGCTCTCCCGCGTGCCGATGCGGTGCGCGCCGAGCGGCTCCTCGACGATGTCGGCCACGCGCATGCGCGGATCGAGCGAGGCGTACGGGTCCTGGAACACGATCTGCAGCTCGCGCCGGACGGCGCGCAGCGGCTCGCCGCGCGAGCTCCGTGAGGTCGGTGCCCCTGAATCGCACGGAGCCGCTGGTCGGCCGGATGAGCTGCAGGACGAGCTGGGCGGTCGTGGTCTTGCCCGAGCCCGACTCGCCGACGATGCCCGAGCGTCTCGCCCGCGCCGAGCTCGAAGCTCACGCCGTCGACGGCGACCGTCGGTTCCCGCTGCGGCCCGAGCAGCCGCCCGCGCGAGCCGCTGAACGTCTTGCGCAGGTCGGACACCTCGAGCAGGAGATCGCCGCTTCACGACGACGGCCTCACGGGCGCCGATGCGCTCGCTGAGCGGGTGCGCGGAGCGGACCCAGTGCCCGGGCCGGATCTCGCGCAGCTCCGGCGTCGCCGACCCGCAGCCGTCGCCGAGGCTGCCGTAGGCGCAGCGCGGGAAGAACCGGCAGCCGGCGGGCGGGTCGATCGGGGTCGGGGGCCGCCCGGGATCGCGGTGAGCCGCGCGTGCCGGACATCGGCCGCGCCCGGCTGCGGGATCGCGCCGAGGAGCGCCTCGGTGTAGGGGTGCTCGGGGCGCGCGAAGAGCTGCTCGGACGTCGCCCGCTCGACCACCTGGCCCGCGTACATGACGACCACCTCGTCGGCCACCTGCGCGATCACGCCCATGTCGTGCGTGATCAGCAGCATCGCCATGCCGAGCCGCTCCTGCAGGTCCTGCAGGAGGTCGAGGACGTCGGCCTGGATGCGCACGTCGAGCGCGGTCGTCGGCTCGTCGGCGATCAGCAGCTTGGGTCCGCAGGCGATCGCCATCGCGATCATCACGCGCTGGCGCATCCCTCCGGAGAACTGGTGGGGGTGGTCGTCCAGCCGCCGGGCGCCGTCGCGGATCCCGACGTCGGCGAGGAGCTCGCCCGCTCGATCGCGTGCGTCGCGGCGGCCGAGGCGCAGGTGCCGCCGCAGGACCTCGACGATCTGCGTGCCGATGGTGAGGCTCGGGTGCAGGCTCGTCATCGGGTCCTGGAAGATCATCCCGATCTCCCGCCCGCGCAGCCGCTCGAGCTCGCGCTCGGGCAGCGTCGTCAGGTCACGGCCGTCGTAGTGGATCGAGCCGGCGGCGATCTCGGCGTAGGGGCGTGGGAGCAGCCCCATGATCGAGAGCGCCGTCATCGACTTGCCCGAGCCGGACTCGCCGACGATCCCGACCGTGCGTCCTGCGGCGACGCTGAAGCTCACGCCGTCCACGGCGTGAAGGACGCCCTCGGGAACCCGAATTCGGGTCTCCAGGCCCTCGACGGTCAGCAGCGGATCCAATTGGCGGGAAGTTCTACAGCCTGCGCTTGACGTGCCCTTGTGAACTAGATTATAACATCTAAAAACTATTCAAGCGAGTCGAGGGCGATGACGAACGAGGGGCTGGGAAGGGAATTGCTGCTGTCCCGCAAGGGCTTCCTGCGGGTGTCGGGCTCGTCGATGCTCGTCCTGCTCGCGGGATGCGGCGGGGACTCGGCCACGAAGGCCGCGAAGTCCGGCGGGACGCTGACGGTCGCCGTCGCCGGTGGGCCGGATACGCTCGACCCGCACACGACGATCGCGGGCACCGACTGGATCTCGCTGGCCAACGTGTACGACGGCCTCTTCATGCGTGACTACGCCAGCTCGGCGCTACCCGCCGAAGTGATCCCCGGCCTCGCGACGGAGTACGAGATCTCGCCGGACGGCCGCACGTTCACGTTCAAGCTGCGCGAGGGCGTGAAGTTCCACGACGGCACGCCGTGGGACTCGTCGGCGGCCCTGTTCAACTTCCGGCGCTGGTTCGACAAGTCGTTCGAGTACTACTACGGCCGCGCGAACGCGACCGTCAGCCCGTTCATCGGCGGCGTCTCCGACTACGACGCGCCGGATCCGACGACCATCCGCGTCCAGCTCGAGGCCGTCAACGCCGGCTGGTTCGACTACTTCACCGGCGCCCCGACGTTCTTCATGGTCAGCCCGGCCGCCGTCGAGAAGGACGGCAACGACGGCTTCGCGAACACGGGCATCGGCACCGGGCCGTTCATCGTCAAGGAGTACGAGCGCAACGCCCGGCTCGTCCTCGCCTCCAACCCGGACTACTGGGACGGCGCGCCGCCGGTCAAGGAGCTCGTGATCGTGCCCGTGGCCGACGAGGCGGCGCGCGTCTCTGGCGTGCTGAGCGGCCAGTACGACATCGGGCAGGAGATCCCGCCGGACGGCATCGCCCAGGTGCAGAACAATCCGGACATGCAGCTGAAGTTCGCGGGCAAGCCGGTGACCTTCGGCTTCGGCGGCGACAACCGCGAGGGCCCCTGGAGCGACCCGGCGGTGCGCGAGGCGGTCAGCCTGGCGATCAACCGCAAGGGCATCACCGAGGGCCTGCTGCGCGGCTCGGGCGTCCCGGCGAGCCAGTTCTACGGCCTCGGGAACCCCGCGTTCGACGACTCGATGCCCGAGCTGCCGTACGACAGCGCGAGGGCGAAGCAGCTGCTGCAGGGCAGCGACTACCCGAGCGGCCTCAACTTCAAGTTCCTCACCTCCACGTCCGCCATGGGCGTCCCGGACCCGCCGCGCGTGCTCGAGCAGGTGCAGAGCGATCTCGACGCGATCGGCATCTCGTCGGACATCCAGGTCGTCGAGTGGACCGCGTACCTCGGCCGCTGGGGGAAGGGCACCCCGGCCGCGAAGGGCAACGAGGTCCCGATCTACACCCAGGCCATGGGCTGGGACACCAACATGCTCCTGATCAGCTACGCGGCGAGCGCGAGCCAGCCGCCGGGCGGCGTCAACTTCGTCTGGTACGACAGCCCGGAGGTCGACGGCGAGCTGGAGGCCGGCACGAAGGCCAAGAGCCCCGAGGAGCTGCTCACGCACCTGCGGGCCGCCCAGCAGAAGCTGCTGCAGGATCAGCCGTACACGTACGTGTTCCACGGCAAGTCGCCCTACGTCATCCGCAAGGGCGTCGACTGGACCCCGGCCAACACCTGGGCCCAGCGGTTCTCGAAGGCGAAGGTGTCGTGAGGCGAGGCCCGCTCCGGCTGACCGGAGGCTGCTCCAACGTCGCCACGGTCGTCGCCGATCCCGGCGCCTCGCCGCGCTGGGTGATCGCGAGCGTGAGCGACGACCCGTTCGACGTGCGGACGCGCGTGATCGTGGACCGCGACGGACCCCTGGCCTACGTGTCGACCGAGCTGCAGCCGGCCAACGCGACCGGCATGGCCGAGCGTGGCTACGTGGTCGTCGAGGGCGAGCGCGGCCGCGGCGTCAACGAGGCCGGCTTCGCGCTCTGCTGGGCGTACGTCGACGAGCGCGAGATCGACCCCGGCTCCGAGGGCCTGACCTCGGGCGGGTTCACCCGCAAGCTCCTGGCCGAGTGCCCGTCCGTGGCGGCCGCGCTCGAGATCATCGAAGCGGCCGACCGGAACTTCGCCGGAGCGTGGTTCTTCGCGGATGCCGACGGCGACTTCGCGCAGGTCGAGATCGGGCGTTCGTCGTTCGTCGTCGTCGAGCGCGGAGCGCCGCGGCCGGGCCGGTTCGCGGTCAACGTCAACTGCTACCAGGACCCGGCGATGGAGGGCCTGCAGCAGGCGTGGGGCGCGCTGGACGTCGATGCGGCGCCGAACGGCGCCCGTCGCGCCGCGGCGATGGCGGCCCTCGGAGCCCTCGGTCAGCCGGCCACGCTTCAGGACGTCGCCGGCGTGCTCTCCGACCACGAGGGCGCCGACCGCCCGGGCGCGGCTGAGCCGTGGGTCTTCCCGAGCCAGGGCTTCTCCGTCTGCAACCACGGGACCTACGGGCCCGGCGCGCCGGAGGGCGCGGTCGCGTTCGGCACGGTCAGCGCCGAGATCCTCGACCCCAGCACGCGCACGCTCTGGTACTGCTACGGCTGGCCGTGCGGCGAACGAGAGGCGGCCCGCGACCAGCCGTTCCAGGAGCGCTCCTGGGGCCGGTTCCTGCCGTTCAGCCTCGACCGGCTGCCCGCTGGAGCCATGACGACCATCGGAGGCGAACTGACGCCGGATGCCACACGCGCGCTCGACCTCGGTGCCGTGGTCGAGCCTGTGCGGCCCAGCGCGGCGGGGGCGCGCGCCTGAGCAGCATGCCGGGTTTCATCCTGCGCCGGCTGATCGCCCTCGTCCCGGTCGTGATCGGCGCCTCGGTGTTCGCCTTCGTGCTGGCGCAGATCGCCCCCGGAGACGTCACCTCGGTGCTGCTCGGCCCGTACGCGAACCCGGAGCAGCGCGACGCGCTGCGCCAGGAGCTCGCGCTGGATCAGCCTGCGCCCGTCCAGTACGTGCACTGGCTCGGCAACGCCGCCCAGGGCGACCTCGGCACCTCGATCCAGCTCCAGCAGCCGGTGACCGACGTCCTCAGCACGAAGTTCAAGGCGACCCTGCTGCTCGGCGCCACGAGCTTCGCGCTGGCGCTCGTGCTCGGCATCGGCGCCGGCCTGATCTCGGCGCTGCGCTATCAGCGGCCGATCGACCGCGGCGTGCAGGCCGCGGTCGGGTTCCTCGCCTTCATGCCGGTCTTCTGGCTGGGCGTCGTGCTGATCTACGTCTTCTCGGTCCGGCTCGGCTGGCTTCCGTCCGGCGGGATGGAGCCACCCGGCGGCGGCGGAGGCGTCGTTCGAGCGGGCGCGGTACCTCCTCCTCCCGGCGCTCGTCACGGCGGGCATCCCGGCCGCGATCATCGCCCGCAGCGCGCGCGCGGCGTTCCACGAGCAGCTGCAGTCGGACTTCATGCGGACCGCGCGCGCCAAGGGCCTGAGCCGCCGGACGATCCTCACGCGGCACCTGTGGCGGGCCTCGTTGCCGGCGATCCTGCACGTCGCGGGGCTCCAGCTGTCCTACCTGCTCGTCGGGAGCATCGTGTTCACCGAGGTCGTCTTCAACTGGCCCGGCATCGGCCTGCAGGTGTTCAACGCGGTCGAGCTCGCGCGACCTGCCCATGATCCAGGGCGTGGTCCTGCTCGCGGCCATCGTCACCGTCGTCGTGAACCTGCTCGTGGACGTGCTGCACGCCCTCGTCGATCCACGCACGCGCGAGCCCGCACATGCTTGACGCGGCGGCCGCGGCGCCGACGACCGTCGGCTTCTGGAGCCGGCCCTGGCGGCGCGGGCTCGTCGCCGACAAGGGCGCGCTGATCGGCTTCGTGCTGGTCGCCGTCACCGTGCTCTCCGCGCTCCTCGTCCCGGTGTCCGGGTTGCCGAGCCCGACCGCGACGAACGTGTCGGACGAGCTGCTCGACCCGTTCTCGGCCGGTCACCTGCTGGGCACCGATCAGCTCGGCCGCGACACGCTGAGCCGGCTCGTCTGGGCGACGCGGCCGGCCCTGATCGAGGGTGTGCTGCCCGTCGTGGTCGCCGCCTTCATCGGCTCGGTGATCGGGGGCATCGCCGGCTTCCTCGGCGGTCACACGGAGTCGTTCACGATGCGCGGCGTCGACGTCCTGCTGGCGCTGCCTCCCGTGATGATGGGGATCGCCGTCGCGGCGACGCTCGGCCCCGGCCTGCGGAACGTGGTGATCGCCATGACGATCGTCCTGGTCGCGCCGATGACCCGCGTCGCGCGCGGCGCCGTGATGAGCGTGAAGAACGAGGTGTTCGTCCACGCCGCGCGCTCCCTGGGCGTCTCTGAACGGCGGATCTTCGTCCGCCACGTCCTCCCCAACGCCGCATCGCCGATCATCGCCTACGCGTTCTCGCTGGTCGGGATCATGATCGTGTTCGCGTCCGGCCTGAGCTTCCTCGGGCTGGGCGTCCAGCCGCCGACCGCCGACTGGGGGCGCATGGTCAACGAAGGCCGGCTGCTGCTCAGCAGCGACCCCTGGCTGTCGACGCTGCCGGGGCTGGCGATCTTCCTCGTCGGCCTCGGCTTCGGGCTGGTCGGCGAATGGCTCGACGACGTGGTGGGACGCCGATGACCACCGAGCCGGTCCCGCCCACGAGCATGACCGAGTACACGGCGGCGGTCCTCCGGGACCGCATCCTCGACGGGCACTATCCGCTCGGCGCGCGGCTCGATCAGCGGCGGCTCGCCGAGGAGCTCGGCGTGAGCATCATCCCCGTGCGCGAGGGCCTGCGCGTGCTCGAGGCCAGCGGCCTGGTCAAGGTGTATCCGAACCGTGGCGCCTTCGTGACCACCGCCGCGCCGGGAGAGCTGCGCGAGATCTACCTGATCCGGCAGGTCCTCGATCCGCTGGCGACGCGTCAGGCGGTGCCCCGCATGTCCGAGGCCGCGCTCGACCGGCTGGCGGCGATCCTCGACGACACCGAGCGGGCCACGAAGGAGGAGAACCTCGTGGAGCTGCACCGCCTCAACCGGGAGTTCCACCTCTCGATCTATCGCGAGGCGAACATGCCGACGCTCCTCCAGGTCCTCACCGATCTCCGCGACCGCTATGCCGTCTACAGCCGGCTGGTGATCGCGCTCCCGGACTACACGGCCAGGTCGCTGGCCGACCACCGGGAGATCTACGCCGCCTGCCGTGCAGGCGAGGCTGAGGTCGCCGCCGAGTGCATCCGGCGTCACATCGAGGTCGCGACCGAGGAGATGCTCGCGCGGATTCCCTGGTCGCACGAAGGCGGCACTGACGCCGGCAGCGGAGGAGGAGACGACTGATGGTGAGCTCGGCCGATGGGCGGCCCGTTCCAGAACGGGCCGTGGGTCCCGGCGCGATCGTGCAGCGCGTCGGGTCCCGCGAGATGGACGACCGGATAGCCGCGGCCCGCGCCAGGGGAGTCGACGTGTTCCGCCTCGTCGGCGGCCCGGCGGTGCCGCTCCCGGAGCATCTGCGCGACGCGGCGCTCGAAGCGATGCAGGCGCCGGGCCCGCGCCCGTCGCGCGGACTGCCGGAGCTGCGCGCCGCCATCGCCGCGTCGCTCGCCGCGGAGTCGGCCGATCCCGTGGACCCCGACACCGAGGTGGTCATCTCGCACGGGGCGATGCAGGCGCTCAATCTCGTGCTGCGTGCGGTGCTGGCACCGGGCGACCGTGTGGTCGTGCCCGCGCCGAACTTCTTCTTCGACGGCATCATCCGCCTGACCGGCGCCGAGCCCGTGTACGTCCCGAGCCGGCCCGGCGACGGCTGGCGCTGGGACCTCGAAGCGCTAGCGGCGGCGATCGACGACCGCACGCGCGCGGTGGTGATCTCCAACCCGACCAACCCGACCGGCTACCTCCCCGAGCCGGCGGAGCTCCAGGCGCTGCACGACCTGGCCCAGGCCGTGGGCGCCGTGCTGATCTCGGACGAGTCGTACGACCGCCTGATCTATCCGGAAGGGACGTTCACGAGCCTGGCCTCGCTGCCGCGCACGGAGACGACCGTGCTCGTGCGCAGCCTGAGCAAGAGCTACGCGCTGGTCGACTGGCGCGTGGGGTACGTCGTCGCGTCCCCGGCGCTGGTCGACCAGGTCGTCAACCTCGTCGAGTGGGAGTGCCTGCATTGCGGCTACCCGGCCCAGCGCGTGGCCGCCGCCGCGATCGAAGGCCCGCAGGACTGGCTGCTCGACGCGATCGCGACCTACCGGCCGATCCGCGACCGGCTGCTGGCGGCGGTCGACCGCAGCGAGTGGCTGGACACCCACGTCCCGCACTCGACGCCGTTCCTGTTCCTCGACGCCTCCAGGCTGGCCGCCGAGCGACCGGAGGACGTGCTGCTCGAACGCGGGATCCCGACCGTCCCGGGCTACTGCTTCCAGGTGCCGGGTCACTTCCTGCGGCTCCCCATCGGCTGCGACGAGGCGACGGCCGAGCGCCTCGCCCGCGCGCTCGAGGAGGTCGTGCCGGGATGAAGGCGGCCGCCATCGGCGTCGACATCGGCGGCACGTTCACGGACATCATCGTCGCCACCGAGGACGGCGGGCTCCATCGCGCGAAGGTGCTCTCGAGCCCGCCGGACTTCGGGCGCGCGGTGCTCGAGGGCCTCCAGGAACTGGCCGTCGCGAGCGGGCTGGATCTCGGCACCGCGGCCACGCTCGTGCACGGCACGACGGTCGCGACGAACGCGATCCTCGAAGGCCGCGGCGCGCGGACCGGCCTGGTGACGACGCAGGGCTTCCGCGACGTGCTCGAGCTCGGGCGGATGCGGCGGCCTTCGCTCTACGACCTGTTCTGGGAGAAGCCGGCGCCGCTCGTCCCGCGGCGGCTCCGGCTCGAGCTCGATCAGCGGATCGCGCCGGACGGCGCCGTCGAGCGCGAGCCGACCGACGAGGATCTGGAGTCGGTCGCCGAGCGGCTGCGCGACGCGGGCGTCGACTCCCTTGCCGTGTGCCTGTTGAACTCGTACCGCAATCCGGACGAGGAGCGGCGCATCGCCGGCCGCCTGTCGGAGCTCGTTGGTGACGGCTACGTCACGGCGTCGGTGGACATCCTGCCCGAGATCCACGAGTACGAGCGGAGCAGCACCGCTGTGGTCAACGCCTATGTGCGACCGACGATGGACCGCTACGTCGAGGCGCTGGAGCGCGGCCTCGCCGGCGCGGGCGTCACGGCGCCGCTGCTCATCATGCAGTCGGCGGGCGGGCTGCTGACCAGCACCGTGGCGCGGAGCCGGCCCGTGCAGCTGATCGAGTCGGGCCCGGCGGCCGGGGTCATCGCGGCGCAGGCGCTCGCCGCCCGGCTCGACCTCCCGGACGCGATCACCTTCGACATGGGCGGCACGACGGCGAAGGCGTCGGTGATCGAGGGCGGCGAGCCGTTCGAGGCGGCCGAGTACGAGGTCGGCGGCGGCATGAACGGCCGCCACGGGCTCACCAAGGGCGGCGGCTACACGATCCGCGCGCCGTCGCTCGACATCGCGGAGGTCGGCGCGGGCGGCGGAAGCGTGATCTGGGTCGACCAGGGCGGCGCCCCGCGCGTCGGCCCGCACAGCGCGGGCGCCGCCCCTGGCCCTGCCTGCTACGGCCTCGGCGGCACGGAGCCGACGCTGACGGACGCGCTCGTCGTCCTCGGATATCTGAACCCGGAGTCGCTCGCGGGCGGTACCCAGGCGATCGAGCCCCAGCTCGCGGAACAGGCGCTCAGCGGCGTTGCCGACCGGCTCGGCATCGGCGTCCCCGAGACGGCGTTCGGCGCGTATCGCATCGCGGTGTCGAACATGAGCAAGGCCGTCAAGGCCGTGACCAGCGAGCGCGGCCGCGACCCGCGCCGGTTCTCGCTGCTGGCGTTCGGCGGCGCCGGTCCGGCCTACGCGGTCGAGCTCGCGCGGGAGTTCCAGGTCCCGTTCGTCGTCGTGCCGCCCAACTCGGGCCTGTTCAGCACCGTCGGGCTGCTGCTCGCCGACCTGCAGTTCCACGACGTCGTCTCGCCCACCCAGCGCGAGGGACTCGACGCGCGGGCCGTCGGCGCGGCGTTCGCGGAGATGGAGGAGCGCATGACCGCGACCGGAGCTCACGCGGTTCGCCGACATGCGCTACGCCGGCCAGTCGTCCGAGCTGCGCGTCCGCGTGCCGTCAGGCGAGCTCACGGACCGCGACATGGCCGAGCTGCGTACCGCGTTCGACGAGGAGCACGACCGCACGTACGGGCATCGCGGCGACGACCAGCGCGTCGAGATGGTGAATCTGCGGCTGCGCGGAACGTCCACGCAGCCCGGCCGCCACCGGGACGAGCTGTTCGCCCTGCCCGCGCCTCGCAGCTCGAACGGCGCGCTCGGCACCACGCGCGCCGCCTACTTCGGCAGCGGCTACGTCGAGACGCCGGTCCTGGGCCGCGTGGCCGTCCACCACGAGCCGATGCCGGGCCCGCTGATCGTCGAGGACATGGACGCGACGACGATCGTGCCGCCCGGAGCGACCTGTCGCCTCGACTCGCTCGGCAACCTCCTCATCGCGAGCGGCGACGCATGATCGAGCCGGGCACCACCGCCTCGCTGCGCGACCCGATCACGTTCGAGGTCGTCAAGAACGCGTTCATCGCGCTGGCCGACGAGCTCGCGATCACCGTGGTGCGCACCGCGCACTCGCAGGTCGTCCGCGACAGCATGGACTTCTCGACCGCGATCTGCGACGCCAGGGGACGGGTCGTGGCCCAGGGTCTCGGCATCCCGTTGCACCTCGGGGCGATCCCGGACGCCATGACCGCCCTGCTGAACCGGTACGGCGACGACATCAACCCGGGGGACGTCTTCGCGTTCAACGATCCCGACGAGGGCGGGATGCACCTCCCCGACATCTTCGTCATCAAGCCGGTGTTCGCGGGCGAGGAGCTGGTCGGCTACGCGGCGTGCGTGGCCCACCACGCCGACATCGGCGGACGCGTGCCGGGCGGCAACGCCGTCGACTCGACGGAGATCTTCCAGGAAGGCCTCCAGATCCCGCTGCTCAAGCTCTATGACCGCGGGCGGCTGAACGAGACGCTGATGGAGATCCTGCTGCGCAACGTGCGGATCCCGGCGGTGGTCCGCGGCGATCTCGACGCGCAGCTCGCCGCGTGCCACACCGGCGAGGCGGGCCTGCTCGAGCTCGCGGGCCGCTACACGGTGCCGGGCGTGTCCGCGCTCGCCGACGAGATCCTCGATTACACCGAGCGTCTGGTGCGGACCGAGCTGGCCGAGCTGCCGGACGGCGACTACCGCTTCGAGGACCACATCGACGACGACGGGTTCGGCTCGGGGCCGATCCCCATCCGCGTCGCGCTGACGCATCCGCGGCGACGAGCTGACGGCCGACTTCACGGGCACCTCGCCGCAGGTCCGCTCGGCGCTCAACGCCACGCCGTCGTTCGCCAAGGCGGCGGTCTACGCCGCCCTGAAGTGCGTGCTCCCGTCGGACATCCCGAGCAACGCCGGGTTCCAGCGGCCGGTCTCCGTGGTCATCCCGGAGGGCAGCATCCTCGCGCCACGGCGGCCGGCGCCGCGAGCGGCACGCGGGCTCACCGGCTTCCGCGCCATCGACGCCGTGCTCGGGGCGCTCGCGCAGGCGGCGCCGGAGCGGGTCATGGCGGCCGGCGAGGGCGGGGCGACGATGATCGCCATGGGGGGCACCGACAGCGCCGGCGACGCGTTCGTGTTCGTCGACTTCATGTGCGGCGGCTGGGGCGCCCGGCCGGGCATCGACGGCATCGACGGGGTGAGCGCGCTGGCCGCGAACCTCGCGAACGTCCCGGTCGAGGAGATCGAGCTCGACCAGCCGGTGCGCGTGCGCCGCTACGGCTTCGTCCCCGACACGGGCGGCCCCGGCCGCTGGCGCGGCTGCCTGAGCGTCGTGCGCGAGCTGGAGTTCCGCGAGGAGCGAGGCCTGCTCCAGGTGCGCTCGGACCGCCGGCGGTTCCTGCCCTACGGCCTGGCCGGCGGGCGCGAGGGGACGCCGTCGACCAACGTGCTCGACCCGGACGGCGAGGCACGGCTGCTGCCGACGAACACGACGACCGAGATCGCGGGCGGCGCCGTCTTCCGCCATCAGACGGCGGGCGGCGGCGGGCACGGGGACCCCGCCGAGCGGGCGGTCGAGGACGTGCTCGCCGACGTGCTCGACGAGAAGCTCACGCCCGAGTACGCGCTGCGCGAGTACGGCGTTCGCGTCGACGTGGCGCGCGGCACCGCCGAGCGCGCGTAGGTCGCATGGGCCTCGACGAGACGCAGCTGCTGCGCCAGATGCTCCTCATCCGCGAGTTCGACTCGCGGCTGGCGGGGCTCTACACGCGCGGCCTGATCCGCGGCTCGAGCCATCCTGCGATCGGGCAGGAGGCCGTGGCGGTGGGCGCCTGCGCGGCGCTCCGGCGCGATGACTTCATCACCAGCACGCACCGCGGCCACGGACACGCGATCGCCAAGGGGGCCGATCCGGACCGGATGATGGCCGAGCTGCTCGGGCGCGTCGGACGGCTACTGCCGCGGCAAGGGCGGCAGCATGCACATCGCCGACTTCTCGCTCGGCATGCTCGGCGCGAACGGGATCGTCGGCGGCGGCATCGGGCTGGCCGGCGGCGCCGCGCTCTCGATCGCGGTGCGCGGCGAGGACCGCGTCGCGGTCTGCTTCTTCGGCGACGGCGCGCTCAACAAGGGCGCGTTCCACGAGGTCTCCAACATGGCCGGCGTATGGCGCCTGCCGCTGGTGCTCCTCTGCGAGAACAACCAGTACGCGATGTCGGGCCGCGTCGACCGGATGACGTGCGTGCGCGACCTGGCCCGGCGGGCGGACGCGTTCGGCTTCCCGAGCGCGACGGTCGACGGCATGGACCCGATCGCGGTGCACGACGCCGTCGCCGAGGCGGTCGCGCACGCACGCGCGGGTGGCGGCCCGAGCCTGGTCGTCGCCACGTGCTACCGGTTCGAAGGCCACTTCAGCGGCGACACGATGCGCTACCGCAGCGCCGACGAGGCGCAGGTCCTGGCGCGCTCGCGACCCGCTCTCCACGTTCCGGGCGAGGCTCGTCGCCGCCGGCGTGCTCGACGACGCCCGTGCGGACGCCCTCGAACGCGAGGCGCGTGAGGCGATCGACGACGCCGTCGCGTTCGCGATCGACAGCCCGTTGCCCGATCCCGCCGAGGCGTGGGAGCACGTCCTTGCCTGACCGGACGCTCACCTACAGCGCCGCGCTGAACGAGGCCCTGCGCGAGGAGATGCTGCGCGACGACGGCGTGTTCGTCATGGGCCAGGACATCGCGGTGTGGGGCGACGGGGGAGGCGTCTTCTCGGTCACGCGCGGGCTCCACGCCGAGTTCGGCGACGCCCGCGTGCGCGACACGCCGATCTCCGAGGAGGGCATGGTCGCGATGGCGGTCGGGGCGGCGATCAGCGGGACGCGCCCGGTCGTCGAGCTCATGTACTCGGACTTCGTGACCTTCGCCATGGACCCGATCGTCAACCAGGCCGCGAAGCTGCGGTACATGTCCGGCGGCCAGACCGACGTGCCGCTCGTCGTGCGGACCAACCTCGGCGCCTCCGGCGGGAAGGCGGCCCAGCACTCCCAGTCGATGGAGAGCTGGTTCATGCACACGCCGGGCCTCCTCGTCGCGGTCCCGACCTCCCCGGCCGACGCCAAGGGCCTGCTCAAGACCGCGATCCGCGACGAGAACCCGGTCCTGTTCTTCGAGCACAAGTCGCTCTACTTCAAGCGCGACCACGTCCCGGACGGCGATGACGTCCTCGTCCCGTTCGGCTCGGCGCGGGTGTGGCGGACGGGGTCGGACGCGACGGTCGTCGCGACGCACGCCATGCTGCACCACGCGCTGGCCGCCGCCGAGACGCTGGCCGCCGAAGGGATCGAGCTCGAGGTCATCGACCCGCGGACGCTGGTGCCGCTCGACATCGAGACCGTCGTGGAGTCCGTCGCGCGCACGAACCGGCTGCTCGTGTGCCACGAGGCTCCCGGACGCGGGGGCTGGGGCGCGGAGATCGCGATGCAGGTCGGCGAGCTGGCCTTCGACTCGCTCGACGCGCCGGTCGCCCGGGTGTGCGGGGCGAACGTCCCGGTGCCCTACAGCGGGAGCCTCGAGCCCATGGTCGTCCCGGGCACGGATGACGTCGTCGCGGGGGTGCGCGCGCTGCTCGACGGCGGGGCGTGACGGCATGACGCGCGTCCCCACGCTCGCCGGGCGGTGGCGGCAGGCGGTCGCCTCCGGGCCGGATCGCCCGTTCCTCGACTTCGAGGACCGCGAGGAGCGCGTGCACCGCTGGACCTACGCCGAATGGGACGACCTCGTCGCGCGCACGGCCAGCCGGCTCGTGGCGCTCGGCGCCGGCCGTGAGTCCCGCGTCCACGTGGCGCTCGCCAACTCGCCCGCGTTCGTCGCGCTGTGGCTCGCATGCGTTCGCATCGGCGCCGTTCTCGTGCCCTCGGATCCGCGCGGCAGCGAGCGGGAGTTCGCGGCGCACATCAGGCAGACGCGCCCGGTGATCGGCGTCTGCGGGTCCGAGCTCGTGGACGACTACCGGGCGGCCGCCGGCGACGGACCTCGCGTGATCGCCGTCGACGAGGACGACTGCGCGCTCGACGCGTTGGCGGGCGCAGGCGAGCTCGCCTCCGCGCCCGAGCCGGAGGGGGCGGCGCCCGCGGCGATCCTGTTCACCTCCGGCACGACCACGAAGCCCAAGGGGGTCGTGGTGACCCAGGCGAACTACGCGTTCGTCGGGGACGCCATGGCCGCCGCCGCCGGCGCGCGCGCGGACGACCGCTTCCTGGTCGTGCTGCCGCTGTTCCACGCCAACGCGCAGTACTACTCCTTCGCCGCGGCCATCTCGGCCGGCGCCGCGGTCTGCCTGATGGCGACGTTCTCGGCGTCCCGCTTCACGGCTCAGGCCATCCGCCATCGGGCGACGCACGCGAGCCTCTTCGCGGCCCCGATGCGGATGATCCTCGCCCGGACCGCCGATCCGGCGACCGCCGCGACCTTGCGTCACTGCTGGTACGCGCAGAACCTCGCGGCCGATCAGGTCGACGCGTTCGCCGGGCTGGTCGGGTGTCGTCCGCGCCAGCTCTACGGCATGACCGAGACGATCGCCGCGGTGCTCACGCAGCGGACGACCGACGAGGAGCCGGGCGTGCTCGGTGAGCCGACCCTCGCGTGCGACGTCGAGCTGCGCGCGCCCGACGGCGACGATCGGGTCGCCGACGGGCAGGTCGGCGAGATCACGGTTCGCGGGACGCCCGGCCACACGCTCTTCGCGGGCTACTTCGAGGACGAGGCCGTCACGTCGGCGGCCTTCCGCGACGGGCGCTTCCGCACCGGGGACCTGGCCGTCCGGCAGCCCGACGGGCGATACCGGTTCGTCGGCCGGCGCAACGACGTGCTCAAGGTCGCGGGCGAGAACGTGTCGACGGTGGAGATCGAGGCGGTCCTGGAGGCGCATCCCGAGGTCTTCGAGGCCGCCGTCGTGCGTGCTCCGGACCGGATCCGGGACGAGGTCCCGCTGGCCTACGTCGTGCGGGTCGCCGGCGCCGGCGCGCTGGACGAGGCCGGGCTGCTCGCGTACGCGGCCGAGCGGCTCGCGCCGTCGAAGCGCCCGCGGGCGGTGCACTTCGTCGACGCGCTGCCCCGCACGTCGGTCGGCAAGGTCCGCAAGTTCATGCTCGGCGCCTGACGCGCTCCAGACACCGGCTAGCCCCACCGATGACTCCCGCGCCGCGCGCCAGTCTTAACGACCGATGACGAATGAGCACACCCCTGCCGCGATCCGGCTCCGCGGCGTGGTCAAGCGCTTCGGCGGCATCACCGCCGTCGACGGGCTCGACCTCGAGGTCCCGTTCGGGACGTGCGTCGGACTGCTCGGCCCCAACGGTGCCGGCAAGTCGACGACCATGAAGGCGCTCACCGCGCAGGTGATCGCCGACGAGGGCGAGCTCGAGGTGCTCGGCCATCGCCTTCCCGAGGACTCCAAGCAGGCACGCGCCGCGATGGGCGTCGTGCCGCAGCTCGACAACCTCGACGTGTCGCTGACCGTCGAGCAGAACCTGCTCGTGTTCACGCACCTGTACCGCGTGCCCGGCGCCCGCCGCAAGGCGGCGATCGAGCGCACGCTCGACATCGCGAACCTCACCGCGCGGCGCGAGTCGAAGGTCGACGAGCTGAGCGGCGGCATGCGCCGCCGCCTGCTGATCGCCCGCGCGCTGCTGCACGAGCCGCGCCTGCTGCTGCTCGACGAGCCGACCGTCGGCCTCGACCCCCAGGTCCGCCAGGAGCTGTGGGCGCTGATCGACCGGCTGCGAAGCGAGGGCGTCTCGATCCTGATGAGCACGCACTACATCGAGGAGGCCGAGCGCCTCTGCGACGACGTGACGATCATGTCGCACGGCAAGGCGGTCGCGACCGGCCCGCCGCGGGCGCTGATCGCCGAGCACGCCGGGCCGGAGGCCGTCGAGGTCTACGGCTCGCCGTCGCGGCTCGGCGAGGTCGAGCGGATCGCGATCGACCGCGGCTGGCGCACGCGCCGGACCGGCACGTCGGTGGCGATCCTGCAGGCCAACGGCGCCGCCGCCGAGCTCGACGGAGAGCGCCGCGTGACCAACCTCGAGGACGTCTTCGTCCTCCTCACCGGCGAGGAGATCAGCTGATGGCCGCCGTCGCCTCGACCTCGTCCCGCCGGCTCGGCCGCCTCGAGCGCCCGGCGATGATGGGCGTCCTCGTCCGCGAGGTCGTCAACTACTCGTCGTTCTGGCGCTCGTCGACGTTCAGCTCGACCGTCGATCCCACGATCTACCTGCTCGCGTTCGGCTTCGGCTTCGGCTCGCTGGTCAGCGAGGTGGCGGGCTACGACTACATCGAGTTCGTGGGCACCGGCATCGTGGCGACGACGGTGCTGTTCAGCGGGGCCTTCCCGGCCATGTACTCGACGTACGTCAAGTACGCCTTCCAGCGGACGTACGACGCGATCCTCGCCGCGCCGGTCGACGTCGAGGAGCTCGTCACAGCCGAGGCGCTGTGGATCGCCGCGCGCACGGGCGTCTACGGCTGCGTGCCGATGCTCGTGGCCATGGTGTTCGGCCTCGACCCGAGCTGGGGCATGCTGCTCGTGCCGTTCATCGCGGCGCTTGCGGGCTTCGGTTGGGCCGTCTTCGGCATCTTCATCGCCGCCAAGGCGAAGGCGATCGAGAGCTTCTCGTACTGGCAGAGCGGCCTGCTGACGCCGATGTTCCTCGTCGCCGGCACGTTCTTCCCGCTCGACGGCCTGCCCGAGTGGGCGCAGATCCTCGGGCAGATCAACCCGCTCTACCACTGCGTCGAGCTGGTCCGCGCCGCCGTCTTCGGCTTCGAGGGCTGGATCGACCTCTGGCACGTCGCCTTCCTCGTCGGCTTCGCGCTGGTGTCCTGGCGGCTGGCGATCCACTACATGGAGAAGAAGCTCATCCTCTGACCGCGGCGAGCGCGGCGCCGACCATCCCGGCGTCCGCGCCGAGCGCGGCGGGCAGGATCGGCAGGTCGCGCGCGGCGGGCAGCCAGACCCGGCCGCGCGCCGCCGCCACGGCGACGTCCCAGTGGCGCCCGCCGGCCGTCCCGAGGCCGCCGCCGACCACCACGGCCTCGGGGTCGAGCAGGTTGACGAGCGTGCCGATCCCCTCGCCGAGCATGCTCGCGGCCAGGTCGACGACGCGGGTGGCGCTTGCGTCGCCCGCCTCGGCCGCGGCGAGCACCTCCTCCGCGCTCGCGGCGCCGGCGGCGCGGGCGATCGCCGGGCCGGAGGCGACGTCCTCGAGCACGACGCCGCCGAGGCGCCCGCTGCCGAGCAGCACCGCGGCGCCGCGCGCGCCCGCGTACGGGCGGCCGTCGAGCACGAGCGTGTAGCTGATGCCGGTCCCGACGGTCACGAACGCGAAGCTGGCGAAGCCGCGGCCGGCGCCGAGCCGCGCCTCGGCGAGCGCGGCCGCGAGCACGTCGGCCACGACGGTCGCCGGCCCGAGGTGGGCGAACGCCTCCTCGACGGCCTCGCCCGCCCAGCCGATCACCGCGTCGGTGACGATCCGCCCGCCGGGATCGACGATCTCCGGCACGCCGACGCCCACGCCGGCGATCGCGTGACCCGAGCCCACGGCCTCCGCGGCGGCCACCGCGTCGGCGAGCACCTCGCGGCCCGGCCGCGACGCGCCCGTCGGCACGGTCGTGCGCGCCAGCACCTCGCCGCCGGCGACCAGCGCGGCGGCGATCTTCGTGCCGCCGACGTCGATCCCGATCGTCGCGGGCGTCACTCCGGCAGGTACGACGGCGCGACGCCGAACAGGAGCCGGGCGCCGCTGGAGCCGGCGTTGTAGTACCGGTGCGGGACGCCCTCGGGGATGTAGAAGCCGTCGCCGGGCGACACCTCGAGCCAGCGGCGGCCCTCGTCGGCCCCGATGCGGATCGCCACCGTGCCCTCGAGCACGTAGCCGCTCTCGTCGCCGGCGTGGCGCTGGATGCCCGACCGCTGTCCCGGTCGCAGCTCCATCGTGCCGACGGTCAGGTGCTCGGTGCTGGCGAGGAGGCCGACGAGCACGGGGTCGTCGTCGCCCTCGAGCCGCCACAGCTGATCCTCGCGCCGGAGCACCGACATCGTCTGCTCCGTCCGGATCTCGGCGCGCTCCATCGGCCAGCGCTCGAGCGCGCCGTCGTCCGCGTAGGTCACGCCCAGCAGGTTGTCCTGCGCCCGCGCGTAGCTGCCCGACGTGCCGGTGGAGGGCGGGGGCGCGAAGAGCTCGAGCACGCGCAGCTCCTTGTCGCCGTGCGCGACGGCGTGGTGCCAGGTGTCGCGGCGGAAGAACACCGAGTCCCCCTCGCCGGCGCGATGGACCTCGCCGGTCTGCGGGTTGGCGATCAGCAGGTCGCCGCTCAGGACGTAGAGCACCTCGTCGGCGGCGAAGATCGTCCGGAACTCGTCGGAGTGCCGGAACGACTTGCCCGGGGCGAGCCCGAACACGAGCTGGTGGATCTTGTCGCTCGAGACGTAGATCCAGTCCATGACCTCGCCCGAGCCGTCGTCGCCCCAGACGTGGCGCGTCGCGTCCTCGAACTTGATCGCCGTCGCCTCGTCGAACGTGGGGCGCGGGGACGGCGCGTAGGCCTTGGAGGTGATGTCAGACACGATCCACCCGCGCGTCGTGCGACTCGTGGCCGATCCCCTCGGGGACCGGCAGCTCCAGCGGCGGGAACGTGGTCGTCAGCTCGCGTGCCTGCCCGTCGCGCCCGGCCGCCTCGGCGGCGAGCATGATCTCGAGCGCGTGGTAGGCGTGCTCGGGCGTGTGGATCGGCGTCCGCTCCTCGCGGATGCAGTCGACCAGGTGCCGCAGCCCCTCGGTCCACTGCCAGTGCGTGTCCGTCTCGCCGTGGATCTCCCAGTGCCCGGCGTCGTTGCGCCAGAGCTCGAAGCCCTCGGGCGCCCAGTCGTCGCCCATCATCTGGATCGTGCCGTCGGAGCCGTAGAGCTCGATCGCCGGGCCGCGGTACTTCTGCATGCTGAAGCCCGTGGTCACCGATGCGTACACGGCGTCGCCGAAGTCGAGCAGCACGTGCGCGTTGTCCACGACCTCCGAGCGGACGGTCTCGCCATCGACGACGCGCTCCGGCTTGACCGTGCCGGCCATCGCGGTGACGCGCTTGGCGGGCCCGAGCAGCGCGGTGAGCGCGGTGACGTTGTAGACGCCGAGGTCGAACAGCGCGCCGCCGCCCTGGCGGTAGTACCACTCGCCCCACCACGGGCCGGCCCAGCCGTAGCGCGCGCGGGCGAGCAGGACGCGGCCGACGTCGCCGCGGCGGACGCGGTGGAAGATCTGGGCGAAGGTGGGCGAGAGGACGATGTGCGGGGCGCACACGAGGATCCCCGGCGCGTCGCGCGCGACCTCGAGCACCTCCGCGGCCTCCTCCATCGTCGTGGCCATCGGCTTCTCGACGAGGACGTGCTTGCCCGCGCGCAGGGCCGCCTTGGCGAGCTCGCCGTGGTGCTGCATGGCGGTGAGGACGAGCACCAGGTCGACGGCGTCGGACTCGATGACCTCGCGCGGCTCGGTGCCGACCTCGGCATGCGGCCACAGCTCGCGCACGTAGTCGAGCTTGGCGGGGTCGACGTCGGCTGCCGCGACCACCTCGGCCGCGCCCTCGAAGCGCAGCGCCTGGATCAGCCGGCCGTACGCGCGCAGGACGCTGCCGCACCCGACGACGCCGATCCGGACCGGGGACGCGGACCTCTCATCCATGCCGCTGCTCGCCGTCATCGGCGACTCCGTGGCGGACATGCTCCTCCTCTCATCACTGCCCGGCAGACCATTGGGACAATACAGATACCAAGAGAGGACCAGTAATGCGAGGAGGCCTCAGCCGGCGCTCGCGAGCCGCAGTCCAGCGCGCCGGCGGGTGAGCTGCGACCGGAAGCGATAGCGGTCACCGCGGTAGACGATCGTGCCCAACTCGACCAGGCGGTCACGGGCGTCGAAGGTCCGTGTGGACACCTCGAGCACCGGCGCCCCCTCAGGAAGCTCGAGCAATGGAGCATCCTCGGCGGTCGTCGGGACGGCTCCGACCACGTACTCGGCGGAGGACGGCGCGACGCCGGCGGCGTCGAGCGTCCGGTAGAGCGAGCCGGTCGCGAAGTCGATCTCCTCGAGCTCCGGCGCGAGCGAGAGCGGGACGCGGCTGACGTCGATCGCGATGGCCACGCCGTCGAGGAAGCGCAGGCGCCGGAGCACGAAGACCTTGGCCCCAGGGACGATCCCGAACTCCTCGGCCTCCTCGAACGACGCCAGGACGCACTCCGCGGACAGCAGCCGCGCACTGGGGGAAAAGCCCTGCGCACGAGCCATCTCGCTGAAGCTCATGAGCTCGTTCGGCGGCTCGCCGACGGGCGGCGCGGGGCTCACGAACGAGCCGCGGCCGACGCCCGAGACGACCAGGCCGTCCTCGGCCAGGCGCTTGAACGCGCGCCGCACGGTCACGCGGCTCACGCCGAGCTGCTCGCAGAGCGCGCGCTCGGCCGGGATCCGGTCACCCGGTCCCAGCTCACCACGCTCGATCGCGTCCGCGATCACCCGGTACACGCGGTCGTAGAGCGGGCGTCCCGATCCGTCGTCGATCAGCCGCTGCATCTCAGGTCCGATACTCGCTGGTTCGGTGGTCGTTCGCAAGTACGCGGTAACTCAAAGATCTCTTCGTTGTCACCTAGTGGACCGTATGATATTGCTTTTGTCTCTATGGAGGAGACCTCGCCGGAGAAAGGGCGGAGGAAGATGAGGGGAACGTTGACTCGCTCGATCGCGTTGGCGGCAGTCGTCGCCGGCGCGGTCCTCGCCGGTTGCGGTGGGACACCGGGGAGCTCCAACGAAGGCGCCAGCGAAGCGCCCGAGACCGTCAGCACGGACATCTCGAAGGCCGAGCCGATGACGCTCGACGTCTGGACGTTCGAGACGAGCCGCGAGGCGCTGCTCAAGGCCGCGGGCGAGGCGTTCACGGCCAAGTACCCGAACGTCAAGGTCAAGGTCGTCCTGCGCGACTTCTCGGCCTATCCCTCCCAGGTCAAGCTCGCGCTGTCCTCCGACAAGGCGCCCGACGTGGTGCAGGGCAACCTCGGCTGGTCGCTCGACGGGCCGCTCCTCCAGGCGGGCCTGATCATCGACCCGACCAAGTACAACGAGGAGTACGGCTGGTCGGAGCGCTTCCCGCCCGAGGGCCGGCGCATCCTCGAGTTCACCCCCGACGGCAAGACCTACGGCAGTGGCACGCTGGTGGGCATCGCCTACACCGCGGACATCATCGGGTTCTTCTACAACAAGGAGAAGCTCCAGCAGCTCGGGCTCGAGGTGCCCAAGTCGATCGAGGAGCTCGAGGCCGCGATGCAGAAGGCCAAGGACGCGGGCGAGATCGGCCTCATGATGGGCAACGGCGACGGCACGATGGCCCTCCACACGTACTTCAACGTGAGCAACCAGATGGCCTCGGGCGACACCGTTCGCGGCATCGTCTACGGCGAGGAAGGGGCGAGCTTCACCGACCAGGGGATGGTCGACGGCGCCGCCAAGGTGCAGGAGTGGGTCGAGAAGGGCTTCGTCCCCAAGGGCGCCAACGGGCTCGCCGGCGACGACGCGATCGCGCGCTTCTCCAAGGGCGAGGGCGTGTTCCTCTCCACCGGCAGCTGGGGAGCGCCGCAGCTCGGCGAGGCCATGAAGGAGAACGTGGGCTTCTTCCTCCCGCCGCCGGTCAACGCGGGTGACGCGTCGCGTGCCACCGGCTCGTTCGGCGCCGCCTACGAGATCGCCGCCAAGGGCGAGAACCCCGACGTCTCGGCCGCGTTCCTCGACTTCCTCGCCGGCTCCGAGGTCGCGCAGATGGTCGCCGAGGCCGGCGACCTCCCGTCCTTCCCGCTCGACAGCCCGGTCGAGCCTCGCTTCGGGGTCGACGGCGAGATCCAGAAGGCGTTCGAGCAGGTCAACGAGGCGGACGGCCTGATCCCCTACCTCGACGCCACGACGCCGACCCTCGGCTCCGAGGTGATCTACCCCGGCATGCAGGACCTGGTGGCGGGCAAGGTGACACCGCAGGCGCTGATGGAGAAGGCGCAGGCCGACCGCGAGGCGTTCCTCTCCAAGCAGCGGTGAGCCTCGCGACGGAACCGGCGGCAGCAGGCCCCGCGGCGGGCGGGGCCTCCACTGTCAAGAGGAAGGGGCGCGCGCGCGAGGCGCTCGCCCCGTACCTCTACATCGCCCCGGCGCTGGCGCTGTTCGCCGTGTTCGTGCTGGCGCCGTTCCTGCACACCGTCTGGCTGTCGTTCTTCGAGTGGGACGGCGTCACGGTCGGGACCTGGATCGGCCTCGAGAACTACACCGACATCTTCGGTGACGAGGTCATCCGGCGCTCGTTCCTGAACGTCGTCATCCTCGTCTTCTTCGTCGCGGTCATCCCGATCGTCATCGGGCTCGTGATCGCGGCCGCGCTCTCCCGCTCGCGCGTGCGCGGGATGACCGCGTTCCGCACGATCATCTTCCTCCCGCAGGTGATCTCGACCGTGGCCGTGGCCGTGATCTGGCGGTGGCTCTACATGGAGGACGGGCCCTTCAACGAGATCCTCCGCGCCGTCGGCCTGGACTCGCTGGCCCGGACGTGGCTCGGGGACTACACGTGGGCGCTGCCCGCCATCGGCATCGTCGGGGCGTGGGTGCTGATCGGCTTGTGCATGGTCCTCTTCCTCGCCGGCCTGCAGCAGATCCCCGCGTCGCTGTACGACGCCGCGCGCGTCGACGGGGCCGGCGTCATCCGCGAGTTCTTCACGGTCACGCTGCCGGGCCTGCGCGGCGTGCTCGCGGTCACGACGACGCTCACCGTGGTGTGGGCGCTGCGCTCGTTCGACCTCGTGTTCGTCATGACCCGCGGCGGCCCCGGCGAGCAGACGATGGTGCCGGGCATGCAGATCTACCAGCGCGCGTTCCAGACCGGGCGCGTCGGCTCGGCGTGCGCGGTCGCCGTGCTGCTGGCGATCATCGTCTTCATCGTCACGATCGGCATCAACCGCTTCGCGGAGCGGGGTGAGCGATGACGCGCGCCGGCGAGCGGATCATCACGTACGCGATCCTCGTCGCGTTCTCGCTCGCGGCGATCGTGCCGATCGTCGGCGTCATCGGCCTGGCGATGAACGAGCCGCGCGAGCTCGTCACCGGCTTCGGCCTGCCCGACCGCTTCAGCCTCGAGACGTTCGAGTACGCGTGGGAGGCGGCCAACTTCTCGACGTACCTGCTGTCGAGCCTGATCGTCAGCACCGCGGTGGTGGCGGGGACCACGTTCTTCTCGATCCTCGCCGGCTACGCGTTCGGGACGATGCGCTTCCGCGGCTCGACGCTGCTCTTCTACACGCTGCTGCTCGGGATGATCATCCCGTTCGAGGCCGTGGTCGTGCCGCTCTACTACGACCTGCGCTCGTTCGGGCTGACGGACAGCTACTGGGCGCTGATCCTGCCGCAGGTCGGCCTCAACGTCTCGTTCGGGACGTTCTGGATGCGCGCGTACTTCCGCTCCGTGCCGCGCACGCTCATCGACGCGGCGCACATCGACGGCGCCTCCCGGTGGCGGACCCTGTGGCGCGTGCTCATCCCGCCGGGCCGCCCGGCCGTGGTGACGCTGATGCTCCTGCTCTTCATGTGGAGCTGGAACGAGTTCCTGCTGGCGCTGGTGATGATCCAGTCCGAGGAGTACCGCACCGCTCCGCTCGGCCTGGCGTTCTTCGTCGGCAACCGCAACACCGACACGGTGAGCCTCGCGGCCGGCGCGGTGATCGTCGCGCTGCCGGTGGTGGCCGTCTACCTGGCGCTCCAGCGCGACTTCATCCGCGGCATGTTCACGGGAGCGCTGCGCGGATGAGCGACGAGTGGATCCGCCGCGCGCACGTGGACCTCGAGGACCTGTGGGAGTCCTCGTCGCTGCGGCTGTTCGAGGCCTACGAGGTCGAGGCGGCGCCACGCTGGCGGCTCGAGCTCGACTGCCAGCCGTACGCCGAGATCTGGCTCGTGCGCGCCGGGCGCTGCGCCGTCGCGCTGGGGAGCGAGCGGGCGCTCGCGGGACCGGGCGAGGTCGTCGTCCTGCGGCCAGGCCGGCGCCGCGTGTCGGCCAACGGCGCGGCCGGGCCGCTCTCGCTCTCCGGGTTCGGGTGCAGCCTGACGGCGTTCGGCGCGATCGACCTGCTGGGCGAGCTCGACGTGCCGCTGGTGCTGCGCTCGCCGAGCGCCCGGCTGGTGCGGCTGATCGAGCGGACGGTGCAGGCCGCGCACGGAGACCGGCTCGACCGCGTGTTCCGCGCGCGGGCGCTGGCCGAGCTGGCGCTGGCCGAGATCGTGCCGCCCGATCTCGCGGCGCCCCCGCTGCGCCCCGAGCTGGAGGCCGCGCTGCGGTTCGTCGCCGACCACTTCGGCGAGCCGCTCGACCTCGCCGCGATCGCCCGCAGCGCGCATCTCTCGCCCAAGCACCTGAGCCGCGTGTTCCGCGAGACGCTCGGCATCCCGCCGATGGCCTACGTGCGGCGCTATCGCCTGCACTGGGCGCGCGAGCAGCTCGTGACGACGCTCGCGCCGGTCACGACGATCGGCCTCGAGGCCGGCTTCACGGGGCCCGCGCACTTCTCGCGCGCGTTCCGGGCGGAGCACGGCGTGAGCCCGCGCACGCTGCGTGCGCACGCTCGCGCCCTGCGGGCAAGTGCCCGCTCCGCGCCGTCAAGCGACCCCCTCCCGACGCCCGTACCTTCGAGCTCATGACCACCATCCGCCTGAGCCAGGAGCAGATCGACGCGTTCCACCGCGACGGGTTCCTCGCGGTCGACAGCCTCACGTCGGCGGCCGAGGTCGCCGTCATGCGCGACGTCTACGACCGCCTCTTCAGCCGCGACGTCGGCGAGGACCGCCTCGAGCTGGCCGCCGTCGACGACGAGGGCCGCGAGACGCTCCCGCAGATCATGAACCCGGAGAAGTACGCGCCGGAGCTGGAGGACACGCAGGCGCGCGCCAACGCCCTGGCGATCGCCCGCCAGCTGCTCGGGCCGGACGCGCAGCGGGGCGGCGACCACGCGATCATGAAGCCGCCCGGCCACGGCGCGCCGACGCCCTGGCACCAGGACGAGGCGTACTGGCACCCCGGCTTCGAGCACGCGGGGATCAGCGTCTGGATGCCGCTCCAGCCGGCCGTCCCGGAGAGCGGCTGCATGCAGTTCGCCCCCGGCACGCACCGCATGGACGTCGTGCCGCACCACCTGATCGACGCCGACGCGCACGCGCTCGAGGCCGACGATCCCGTGCGCGACGAGGACGCGGTGGCGGTCCCGCTGCCGGCGGGCGGCTGCACCATCCATCACTGCCGCACGCTCCACTACGCGGGCGCGAACACCTCGACCGAGCCGCGGCGCGCGTACATCATGGGCTTCTCGGTCCCCCCGCAGCCGCTCGCGGAGCCGCGGGACTTCTACTGGCAGCGCCCGGAGTGGCACGAGAGCTGAGGAGGCAGGCGTGGGCGGCATCGCGATCAGGAACGTGAGCAAGGTCTTCCCGAACGGCGTGCGGGCGGTCGACGACGTCAGCCTCGACATCGGCGAGAACGAGCTGATGGTGCTGGTCGGCCCGTCGGGCTGCGGGAAGACCACGCTGCTCCGGATGATCGCCGGGCTCGAGGAGGTCACCGAGGGCAGCATCGAGATCGACGGCCGCGACGTGACCAGCCTGCGCCCGCGCGAGCGCGACATCGCGATGGTGTTCCAGGACTACGCGCTCTACCCGCACATGACGGTCGGCTCGAACCTCGAGTTCGGGCTGCGCAACCGCCACACGCCGAAGCTCGACATCGCGCGGCGGGTCAGCGGCGTGGCCCGCGTCCTCGGCCTCGACCCGCTCGTGCAGCGCCGGCCCGCGGCGCTGTCCGGCGGCCAGCGCCAGCGCGTGGCGATCGGCCGCGCGATCGTGCGCGAGCCGCGCGCGTTCCTGCTCGACGAGCCGCTCTCGAACCTCGACGCGAAGCTGCGCGTGTCGATGCGCGCCGAGATCGCCAGGCTGCACGCGCGGCTCGGGACCGCGACCGTCTACGTCACGCACGACCAGATCGAGGCGATGACGCTCGGCCATCGCGTCGCCGTCATGCGCGACGGGCTGCTCCAGCAGTGCGACACCCCGCGGCGCCTGTTCCGGAACCCGGTGAACGTCTTCGTCGCGGGCTTCATCGGCTCGCCGGCCATGAACTTCGTCGAGGCCGAGGTGGCGGGCGACACCGTCGCGTTCGGGGAGCACGAGCTCGGCCTGCCGCCCTCCGCCGCGGTGTTCGGCCAGGAGCGCACGGTCATCCTCGGCCTGCGGCCGACGGCGTTCGGGATCGGGTCGCGCGGCGACGAGCACGAGGCGACGATGCGCGTGAAGGCCGAGGTGATCGAGGAGCTGGGCGCCGAGGACCTGGTCATCTTCGGCGTCGACGCGCCGCGCATCTCGAGCGAGACCCTGAGCCGCGCCGAGGACGAGGAGCTCGACGACATGTCGCTGCTGGCCGACGACCGGCGCTGCCTCGTCGTCGCCCGAGTCGACGCGCGGCACGCGGTCGGCGTCGGCGACGCCGTCGAGCTGGCCGTCGACACGTCCGAGCTGCACTTCTTCGATCCGTCGACGGGTACGGCGCTCGCCGCGTAGCGCGCAATGACTCGTTAGGCGCGTCCCGCGCTGGGTAGGCACTATTCGTCCATGACCCTCGCGGCTGCGCAAGACCTCGAGCGCCTGGTACGGCGCGAACACGGGGATCCCCATTCGATCCTGGGAGCCCATCCCACCGACGGCGGCGTCGTGATCCGCGCGCTCCGGCCGTCGGCGGCGTCGGTGCGCGCGGTGACGGCCGACGGCGAGTCGGCCGAGCTCGAGAGCGTGCATCCAGGCGGGGTCTTCGAGGGCGTCCTCGCGGGCGCGGAGCTGCCGCTCTCGTACAAGCTCGAGGTCGACTACGGCGAGTCGGGCACGGTCACGGTCGACGACCCGTACCGCTTCCTGCCCACGGTCGGCGAGCTCGACGTGTACCTCGTCGGCGAGGGCCGCCATGAGGAGCTGTGGACGAGGCTCGGCGCGCACGTGCGCGAGATCGACGGCGTGCAGGGCACGGCGTTCAGCGTCTGGGCGCCGTCCGGCCGCGCCGTCTCGGTGGTCGGCGACTTCAACTTCTGGGACGGGCGCATCCATCCCATGCGCTCGCTCGGCTCGTCGGGCATCTGGGAGGTCTTCCTCCCGGGCGTCGGCGCCGGCGCGCACTACAAGTACGAGATCATCGCGCCGGACGGCGAGATCCGGCTCAAGGCGGACCCCGTCGCCTTCGCGACCGAGGTGCCGCCCAAGACCGCGTCGGTCGTGCACTCGTCGACGCACGAGTGGGCGGACGGGCAGTGGCTCGCCTCGCGGCGCGAGTCCAAGCCGCTCGAGGGGCCGGTCTCGATCTACGAGGTGCACCTGGGCTCCTGGCGGCTGAACCCGAACGAGGGCAACCGCTCGCTGACCTACCTCGAGCTGGCCGACGAGCTGTCGGCCTACGCGCTCGACATGGGCTTCACGCACATCGAGCTGCTGCCGGTCATGGCGCACCCGTTCTCGGGCTCCTGGGGCTACCAGGTGACCGGCTACTTCGCGCCCACCCCGCGCTACGGCTCGCCCGACGACTTCAAGGCCTTCGTCGATCGCCTGCACTCCAACGGCCTCGGCGTGATCCTCGACTGGGTCCCGGCGCACTTCCCGCGCGACGACTTCGCGCTCGCGCGCTTCGACGGCACCGCCCTGTACGAGCACGCCGACCCGCGCCGCGGCGCCCATCCCGACTGGGGCACGCTCGTCTTCAACTACGGCCGCCACGAGGTCCGCAACTTCCTCGTGGCCAACGCGCTGTACTGGCTCCGCGAGTACCACGCGGACGGCATCCGGGTCGACGCCGTCGCGTCGATGCTCTACCTGGACTACTCCCGCGAGGAGGGCCAGTGGGTGCCGAACGAGTACGGCGGCAACGAGGACCTCGACGCGGTGGGATTCCTCAAGGAGCTCAACGAGGTGCTGTACGGGCGCGAGCCGGGGACGATCTCCGCGGCCGAGGAGTCGACCGCGTGGCCGGGCGTCTCCCGCCCGACCTACCTCGGCGGCCTCGGGTTCGGCTTCAAGTGGAACATGGGCTGGATGCACGACACGCTGGCCTACTTCCAGCAGGACCCGGTGTACCGGCGCTGGCACCACCACGAGCTGACCTTCAGCCTCGTCTACGCCTTCACCGAGAACTTCATCCTGCCGCTCTCGCACGACGAGGTCGTGCACGGCAAGGGCTCGCTGCTCTCGAAGATGCCGGGCGACAAGTGGCAGAAGCTCGCCAACCTGCGCTCGCTCTACGCGTTCATGTGGGCGCACCCCGGCAAGAAGCTGCTGTTCATGGGCTGCGAGCTGGCGCAGGAGACCGAGTGGAGCGAGGAGCGCTCGCTCGACTGGCACCTGCTCGAGGACCCCCAGCACGCCGGCGTGCAGTCGCTCGTGCGCGACCTCAACCACGCCTACAAGGCCGAGCCCGCGCTGTGGGAGCTGGACGCGGATCCCACGGGCTTCTGGTGGATCGAGGCCAACGACGCGGACTCGAACGTGCTCGCCTTCGCCCGCAAGTCGCGCGACGACGAGCGCGTGATCGTGTTCGTGGCGAACCTGTCGCCGGTCCCGCGGACGGGCTACCGGCTCGGCCTGCCGCGCTCAGGGCGCTGGCGCGAGGTCGTCAACACCGACTCGGGCTACTACGGCGGGTCCGACCACGGGAACCTCGGCGGGATCGAGGCGGGCCCGATCGCGTGGCAGAACCAGCCGTTCTCGGCGGAGGTCACCCTGCCGCCCCTCGGCACGCTCTGGCTCGTGCCCGAGGATCAGTAGCCCGAACTTCCACCCCGCAGAGGGAGGCGGGTTCGGCCTGCCCGCCGGGACGTCGATGCAGTTGACGACGATAGTTGTGGTCGACTGCATCGCCGCGGCCGGCTCTACCGCCGGCGCACCTTGAGCGACTTGCTCCAGCCACGCACGTAGGCGCCGCGCACCGGCGACACCTTCACCCGGAAGCGCTTGTCGAGCTTCTTCGCCCGCCAGACCCCGAACCGGTAGCGCGAGCGCAGCGAGTCCGCGGGCGCGATCGTCTGCCGGCGCCACCTGGCGCCAGCGCTTGCCGATGCGCCGCTGGAGCACCGCGGTGCCGTGCACGGCGGGCAGCACCGTGCCCTCGATCGCGGCGCGCCTGCGCGTCACGTGCCGGGCCTTGCCGCCGACCTTGACCACGCTCCGGGCGATGGCCACCGGGCTGGTGACCGGCGTCTCGGTCTGCGTGGTCGACGCGGTAGCTGGTGGTGGTCCAGAGCCGCGGGATCGTGAAGAGGTAGCCGCCGTCGCCGCCGGTGCGGGCGGTGGTCACGGCCGAGAAGGCCGAGTCGAGCGGGAAGCGCTCCTGCTCGAGCACGACGGTGAGCCCGTTCACGCCGGCGCCGCTCACGCGCCCGCCGAGGCGCACCTCGCCGCCCCAGGGCACGTAGCCGCGCGACAGCGAGAGCGACACGCCGCTGGGCGCCGGGCCGGTCTTGAAGGTCTTGTCGGGACCGAGCGTGGTCCCCGCGGCGTTGGAGGCCCGCGTGCGCCAGTGGTAGGTCCGGTTCGGCAGCAGGCCGGTGAGGACGACGTTCGCGGCCACGGTGCCCGTGTCGGCCGACTGAGTCGGCGAGAAGCGCCCGTAGCCGGTCCCGGTGCCCCACTGGATCCGGTACGACGTCCGCAGGCCCTTGGTGGCGATCGATGCCGAGACGGTCGCCGACGTCGGCGTCACGCCGCTCGAGCGCTGGTCCGAGACGCCCGGCGGCCCGCCGGTCGTGAAGGTCATGTCCTGGCCCGGGCCGTCGGCCGAGACGATCCGGTAGTGGTACGTCGTGTCCACGGTGAGGCCCGTGATCCCCGCGCTGACCGGGCCGGCGGCCGCCACGGGCTCGTCCGCCGTCGCCAGGCCGTAGTTCGTCGACGTCCCGTACTCGAAGTGGGCCACCGAGGGGGCGTCGACGGTGCCGTTGAGGGTCGCGCTCGTCGCGCCCACGTTCGTGGCGGGTTCGGTGACCGGCGCGGCGAGGGCCACCAGGCTGAGGAGCGTCGCGAGGAGCATGGCCTCGATTGAACACCCCGATCCGGGGGAAGATGCGGTGGTCATGCTCCCGTTCGAACGCCGCCTCGGCGCCTTCCCCCTCGGCGACGGCCGGGCCGAATTCCGCATCTGGGCGCCGAACGCGCCCGCAGATCGCGCTGCGGGTCGACGGCACGGACCGTTCGCTGGATGACAGCGGGGACGGCGTCTACGAGGCGATCGTCGAGACGCTGCCGGGCGCCGACTACGCCTACGTGATCGACGGCGTCGCGCTCCCCGACCCCTGCAGCCGCTGGCAGCCGGAGGGGCTCCGCGGGCCGTCGCGGCTGCTCGACCCGGCCGCCTTCGAGTGGACGGACGCCGACTGGGCGCCTCCGGCCGTCAACGAGCTCGTCCTCTACGAGCTGCACGTCGGCACGTTCACGCAGGAGGGCACGTTCGAGGCCGCGATCCCGCACCTGAAGGGGTTGAAGGAGCTCGGCGTCACCGCGATCGAGCTGATGCCCGTGGCCGAGTTCCCCGGCAGCCACGGCTGGGGCTACGACGGCGTCTTCCCGTCGGCGGCGCAGTCGTCGTACGGCGGGCCGCAGGGCCTCCAGCGCCTCGTCGACGCCGCCCACGCCGAGGGCCTGGCGGTGTTCCTCGACGTCGTCTACAACCACGTCGGCGCCTCCGGGGCCGCCGCGCTGCGCGCCTACGGCCCGTACTTCACCTCGCACTACGAGACCCCGTGGGGCGAGGCGATGAACTACGACGCCGAGGACTCCGGCGCGGTCCGCGAGTGGGCGCTGCAGAGCGCCGAGCAGTGGGTCCGCGACTTCCACGTCGACGGCCTGCGGCTCGACGCCGTGCACGCGATCATGGACTCCAGCCCCGAGCACCTGGTCGCGGCCGTCGTGCGGCGCGCGGCGCCCGCGTTCGTGATCGCCGAGTCGGGGATGAACGACCCGAAGGTGATGCGCGACGTCATGCGCGGCGGCTGGGGCTGCGACGCCGCCTGGGCCGACGACTTCCATCACGCGCTGCGCGTGCTCCTCACCGGCGACCGCGACGGCTACTACGCGGAGTTCGGCGCGGTGGCCGACCTGGCCAAGGCCTTCCACCGCCCGCACGTGCACGACGGCACGTACTCCACCTTCCGCCGCCGCCGGTTCGGCGCGAAGGCCGACGACGTCCCGCCGGAGCGCTTCATCGTCTTCAGCGCCAACCACGACCAGGTCGGCAACCGGGCGTTCGGCGACCGCCTGCCGGTCGAGGCGCGGCCGCTGGCCGCCCTCTGCACGCTGCTCTCGCCGTTCACGCCGATGCTCTTCCAGGGCGAAGAGCACGGCGAGCACGCGCCGTTCCAGTTCTTCTCCGACCACATCGACGAGGAGATGGCGGTCGCCACCCGCGAGGGCCGCCGGCGCGAGTTCGCCGCCTTCGCCGAGTTCGCCGGGCGCGAGGTGCCCGATCCGCAGGATCCCGCGACCTTCGAGGGCTCGAAGCTCACGCGGACCGGCGAGCCCGACGGGCTGCGCGAGCTGTACGCGAGGCTGATCGAGCTGCGCCGCGAGCTCCCGCCCGGCGACGCCGACGCGATCGACCACGACGAGCACGCCGGCTGGGTGCGGGTGCGTCGCGGCGCGTTCGTCCTGCTGGCCAACTTCTCCCGCCGCGACTCGCACGTGCCGCTCGACGGCGCCGCCGAGCTGGTCCTGGCCACCGGCCATGCCACGCTCGAACCGGGGTACGTGGTGCTCGGCGGGCTCTCCGGCGCCCTCGCGCGGCTAACGTGAACGCCGTGAGAGACGTCTGGCCGGGCAGGCCGTTCCCCCTGGGCGCGAGCTGGGACGGGAACGGGACCAACTTCTCCCTGTTCTCCGAGCACGCGGAGCGGGTCGAGCTGTGCCTGTTCGACGACGAGGACAACGAGGAGCGCGTCGAGGTCACCGAGCGCACGGCGTTCAACTGGCACGCGTACCTCCCCGGCGTCGGCCCGGGCCAGCGCTACGGCTACCGGGTGCACGGGCCGTACGACCCGCGCGCCGGGCATCGCTTCAACCCGAACAAGCTCCTGATCGATCCGTACGCGAAGTCGATCGAGGGCAAGATCCGCTGGGACCGGGCCAACGTCCTGCCCTACGTGCCCGACCCCGACGCCGGGGACGACGCCGACCTCGAGATGGACGACGAGGACTCCGCGCCCGCGATCCCCCGGTCGGTGGTCGTCAACGATCGCTTCGACTGGGAGGACGACCGCCCCCCGGCCACGCCGATGGACCAGACGGTCATCTACGAGACGCACGTCAAGGGCTTCACGAAGCGCCATCCCGGCGTGCGCGAGGACCTGCGCGGCACATACGCCGGCCTCGCCTCGGAGGCGGCGCATCGAGCACCTCCAGTCGCTCGGCGTCACCGCGGTCGAGCTGCTCCCGATCCACCACATCGCCGACGAGTCGTTCCTGGCCGACCGCGGGCTCACCAACTACTGGGGCTACTCGACGATCGGCTTCCTCGCGCCGCACTCCGGCTACGCGGCGACCGGCATCCGCGGCCAGGAGGTGCGCGAGTTCAAGGGCATGGTCAAGGCCCTGCACCGGGCGGGGATCGAGGTGATCCTCGACGTCGTCTACAACCACACCGCCGAGGGCAACCACCTCGGCCCGATGCTGTCCTTCAAGGGCGTCGACAACATGAGCTACTACCGGCTCATGCCCGACGACCACCACTACTACATGGACTTCACGGGCACCGGGAACTCGCTCAACCCGCGCCACCCGAGCGTCCTGCGCCTGATCATGGACTCGCTGCGGTACTGGGTCGACGAGTGCCACGTCGACGGCTTCCGCTTCGATCTCGCCAGCGCCCTGGCGCGCGAGTTCTACGACGTCGACCGCCTCGCCAGCTTCTTCGACGTCATCCACCAGGACCCGATCCTCTCGCAGGTGAAGCTGATCGCCGAGCCGTGGGACGTGGGGCCCGGCGGCTACCAGGTCGGCAACTTCCCGGTCCTGTGGTCGGAGTGGAACGGCATCTACCGCGACACGATGCGCGACTTCTGGCGCCGCGAGGCCGGCGTGGCCGCGTTCGCGTCGCGCTTCACCGGCTCGAGCGACCTCTACGAGTCGGATGGCCGGCACCCCTTCGCCTCGGTCAACTTCATCACCGCCCACGACGGCTTCACGCTCAACGACCTCGTCTCGTACAACAGCAAGCACAACGAGGCCAACCTCGAGGGCAACCGCGACGGGACGGACGACAACCGCTCGTGGAACATGGGCGCCGAGGGACCGACCGACGACCGCGAGATCATCGCCGCGCGCGAGCGCCAGAAGCGCAACTTCCTCGCCACGCTCATCCTCTCCCAGGGCACGCCGATGCTCCTCGGCGGCGACGAGATGGGCCGCACGCAAGGAGGCACCAACAACGCCTGGTGCCAGGACAACGACATCTCCTGGTTCGACTGGGAGGTCGACGAGGCGGGCGAGCGGCTGCTCGACTTCACGCGCCGGCTGATCGCGCTGCGCCGCGAGCACCCGGTGTTCCGGCGCCGCCAGTTCCTGCACGGCACCGAGGAGGAGGGCTCCGGGCTGCCGGACGCCTGGTGGTTCCGGCCCGACGGGCGCCGCATGACCAAGCGCGACTGGGACGACTCGCACGTGGTGGGGATGTTCCTCAACGGCGAGGAGATCGTCGCGCCCGACGAGCAGGGCCAGCGGATCGTCGACGACTCGTTCCTGCTGCTCTTCAACGGCAGCCCCGAGGACTGCGAGTTCCGGCTGCCGCCGACCCGCTTCGGCCGCCGCTGGAACGTCGTGCTGCGCACGGACGACCCCGACGCGGAGCCCGACGCGCTGCAGTCGAGCGCGGGCGAGCACATGTCGCTGCCACAGCTGTCCATGATGGTGCTGCGGCGCGAGAATTGACCACCTTCCGCGCGACCTACCGGCTCCAGCTCGGTCCCGGCTTCGGGTTCGCGCAGGCGCGCGAGCTCGTGCCCTACCTGCGCGACCTCGGGGTGAGCCACCTCTACCTGTCGCCCTCCTTCCAGGCGCGCGCGGGGTCCGAGCACGGCTACGACGTCGTCGACCCCGGCCGCTTCTCGGAGGACCTGGGCGGCGAGCGCGAGTTCGACGCGCTGGCGGCCGGGGCGAAGCGCGCCGGGCTCGGGCTGATCCTCGACATCGTCCCCAACCACATGGCGACCGACGAGGCCAACCGCTTCTGGGCCGACCCGGCGCTGCGCACGCGCTTCTTCGACGTCGACGAGCGCACCGGCCGCCATCGCCGGTTCTTCGACATCGACCACCTCGCCGCCGTGCGCCAGGAGGACGAGCACGTCTTCGCCGAGACGCACCGGCTGGCGCTGCAGCTCGCCCGCGAGGGCACGGTCGACGGCCTGCGGGTGGACCACCCCGACGGGCTGGCCGACCCGGCCGGCTACCTGCGGCGCCTGCGCGAAGGCGGCGCCGCTCATGTCTGGGTGGAGAAGATCCTCGACCCCGGCGAGCCGCTGCGCGACTGGGCGGTCGACGGCACCGTCGGCTACGAGTTCCTCAACGACGTCGCGGGGCTGTTCGTCGACCGCACGGGCGAGGGCGCCGCTGACCGACCTCTGGGTCGAGCTCTCGGGCGACGACCGCTCGTTCGGCGACATCGCGTTCGAGGCCAAGCTCGAGCAGGTGCGCGGCCCGTTCGCGCCGGAGGTCGAGCGGCTGCGGCGCGAGGCGCCGCGCGAGGTCGGCGGGCTCGAGCGCACGCTCGCCTCGCTGCCCGTCTACCGCACCTACGTGGAGCCGTGGTCGGGGCTGGTGGAGGACGCCGACCGCTCGGCCGTCCGCGAGGCGGGCCTGCCGGACTCCCTCCAGCGCGTGCTGACGCTCTCCGAGCGCGGCTGGGACGCGTTCGTCACGCGCTTCCAGCAGACCACGCCGGCGATCATGGCCAAGGGCGTCGAGGACACGGCGTTCTACCGCTACGCGCGGCTGCTGGCGCTCAACGACGTCGGCGGCGACCCGGGCCGCTTCGGCATCGGCGTGGACGAGTTCCACCGCGGCAACCTCGAGCGCGCGGCGCGGTTCCCCCACAACCTGCTGGTCACGCAGACGCACGACACCAAGCGCTCGGGCGACGTCCGGGCGCGGATCGGCGCGCTGGCCGGCATGCCGGAGGAGTGGGCGGCGCGGGTGCGGCGCTGGTTCGAGGCGACCTCGACCCTCCGCGGCCCCGACCCGGTCGAGCGCTACTTCATCTTCCAGACCCTCGTCGGCGCGTGGCCGATCGAGATCGGGCGGCTCGAGGCGTACATGGAGAAGGCGCTGCGCGAGGCCAAGCGCACGACCAACTGGATCGAGCCGGACACCGCGCACGAGGAGCGCGTGAAGGCGTTCTGCCGCGCGCTCTACGACCACCGGCCGTTCCGCTCCGACTTCGAGCCGTTCGCCGCCGAGGTCGCGCGCGCCGGCGACCGCGCCGCGCTCGGCCAGCTGCTGCTCAAGCTGACCGTCCCCGGCGTGCCCGACATCTACCAGGGCGACGAGCTGCTCGCGCTCTCGCTGGTCGACCCCGACAACCGCCGTCGCGTCGACTGGGAGCGCCGCCGCGCGCTGCTGGACGAGGTCCGGCGCGGCGCGGCGCCGACGGACGAGACGCGCAAGCTGTGGCTGATCGTGCGGGCGCTGACCCTGCGCGCGCACCGGCCGAAGGCGTTCGCCGGCGACTACGCGCCGCTGGCCGCCGGCGCCGACGCGGTCGCCTTCCTGCGCGGTGGAGCGGTCCTCGCCGCCGCCGCGCTGCGCCCGGCCGTCCCCGAGGGGCGGATCGACGTCCCCGAGGGCATGTGGCGCGACGTGCTGGCCGGCGGCGAGCGCCGCCTGGCCGGCCCGGTCCCGCTCGCCGAGCTGCTCGGCGAGCACGGGATCGCGCTGCTCGAGCGCGTTGGGGGGTGAAGATAGGGGAGGTCCCCGACGCTCGTCCGGGCGCCAGGCGCGAGCGTGCCCGGCATGAGCACAGCCACCACCTCCACGCTCGCGGCCGCGCCTGCGCCGCGCGGGCTTCACCGGCCGCGTCGTCGAGCCCGGTGACGCGGACTACGACCGGGCGCGCGCCGGCTGGAACGGCGCGATCGACCGCCACCCCGCGGCCGTCGCCTACGCCGCCGACGCCGACGACGTCGCCGCCGCCATCCGCGCCTCCCGCGCCGCCGCGGTGGCCTTCACGATCCGCGCCGGTGGTCATTCGGTGTCCGGGCGGTCGGTGCGCGACGGCGCGCTCTGCGTCGACCTGCGCGGGCTCGACGGCGTCCACGTCGACGCCGAGCGCGCGATCGTGCGCGTCGGCGGCGGCGCGCTGCTCGGCGAGCTCGACGCGGCCACGCAGGAGCACGGCCTCGCCGTGCCGGCCGGCCAGATCTCGCACACCGGCGTCGGCGGCCTCACGCTGGGCGGCGGGATCGGCTGGCTGATGCGCCGCCACGGCCTGACCGTCGACTCGCTGCTCGCCGCCGAGGTCGCGCTCGCCGACGGCCGGCTGGTCCGGGCGAGCATGGACGAGCATCCCGAGCTGTTCTGGGCGCTGCGCGGCGGCGGCGGCGACTTCGGCGCGGTGACGAGCTTCGAGTTCCGCGCCCACCGCGTCGGCCCGACCATCCTTGGCGGGATGCTCGTCTTCCCGTGGGAGCGGGCGCGCGAGGCGCTGCAGGCGAGCCGCGAGCTGATGGCCGCCGCGCCCGAAGAGCTGACGCTCTTCGCCGCGATGATCACCGCACCGCCGCAGGAGCCGTTCCCGGCCGCGCTGCACGGGCGGCCGGTGGTCGCGGTCGCCGTGGCCTGGAGCGGCGATCTCGCCGAGGGCGAGCGCGTGCTGGCGCCGCTGCGCGAGCGGCCCGGCCGCCGTCGACCTCGTCGGGCCGATGCCGTACGTGGCGCTCCAGTCGATGCTCGACGCCACCGCCCCGCACGGCTGGCGCTACTACGACCGCCTGCACTTCCTGCCCGAGGTCGGCGACGACTTCGTCGACGCCCTGCTCGCCGCCGTCGAGCGCAAGCCGACGCCCGAGACGCACGTCATGACGGGGTGGATGGGCGGCGCGCTCGACCGCGTGGCGCCCGGCGAGACGGCGTTCGGGCACCGCGGCGCGCGGGCGCTGACGTGGTTCATCGGCTGCTCGGGCGAGGAGCCGATCGACGCCGCGGCCGACTGGGTCCGCGAGACGTGGGAGGCCACGGCGCCGTTCGCCGACGGCGGCGTCTACGTGAACGCGCTCGACGAGGGGCGCCCGGTCCGCGAGGCGTACGCCGACGCGGTCTGGAAGCGCCTCGTGGCGGTCAAGCGCCGCTACGACCCCGACGGCGCGTTCAGCGGCAACGGGATCTAGAGCCCCTCGCGGACGGCGTGCGCGGCCGCCTCGGCGCGGCTGCGCACGCCGAGCTTGGCGAGCACGCGGCCGACGTGGTGCTCGGCGGTCTTGGGCGCGATGACGAGCCGGTCGGCGATCTCGCCGTTGGAGAGCCCGGCGGCGACCAGGGCCAGCACCTCGCGCTCGCGGAGCGTGAGCTCGTCGCGATCGCCGCGCACGGACGTCCGGCCCGCGCCGCCCAGCTCGCGCACGAGGGCGGCGGCGCGGTCGGCGTCGCCGCGCGCGCCGAGGCGCTCGAAGGCGGCGAGGGCGCTGCGCGCGGACTCCGGCGCGAGCGGCGAGCCGGCGGCGGCCTGGAGGCGCGCGAGGGCGAGCCTGGCGCGCCCCTCCTCGAGCGGGTAGGCGACGGCGGCGTACCCGGCCACGGCGTCCTCGAGCTCGCGCGCGGCCGCGGCGCCGTCGCCGCGGGCGGCGGCGATGCGCCCCGCGAGCAGCGCCGCCTCGGCGCGCAGGTCGTCCCGCGCGGTGCGCTCCGCGACCGCGCGCAGCGCGTCCGTCGCCGCGGCGGCGGCGTCGAGCTCGCCGGTCGCGAGCGCCAGCTCGGCGCGCAGCGGGAGCAGGTCGTCGTCGCCCGTGCCCGCCGCGCGCTCGAGCAGCGCCCGCGCGTGCTCGGGATCGCCGCGCTCGAGCCGCAGCCGGACGAGCGGCGCGCGGGCGGCGGGCTCGTCGCCGATGCCGTCCAGCAGCTTCTCGGCCTCCTCGAGCCGTCCCTGCCGCAGGCGCAGCTCGGCGAGCGTGGCCAGCGGCAGCGCGCGGCCGCCGCCGCGGCGGCGGTCCTGGCGGCGCTTGAGGCCCTCCACGAGCACGGCCTCGGCCCGCTCCCACTCGCCCGCGCGTACGAGCACGCCCCCGTAGATGCCGCGGCACCACGACTGCACCGGGAGGAAGCGCCGCCGCTCGGCGAACGCGACGACCTCGTCGCACCACTGCGCGGCGCGGTCGAGGTCCGCCAGCCCGTCGCAGACGACGAGCGTGGTGCAGCAGGCGTCGCCGCAGGCCAATGGGTCGCTCGTCTCGCCGCCGAGCGCGACCGTCATCGCCTCGTCGAGCAGCGCCAGCCCCTCGTCGATCCGGCCCTGGCCGACGACCGCGCGGCCGAGCTGGGCCAGGGCCATGCACTCGACGTCCGGATCGGCGAGCACGTGGGCGATGTCCAGCGCGGAGCGGGCGTGGCGCTCGGCCTCGGCCGGGTCGGCGGCCCGCTTGGCGTCCTCGACGGCCAGCCAGCCGTTCTCGTTCGTGGGCCCGGCGCCGGCGAGCAGCCGCCGCGCCCTGGCGAGCCACCCCGCCGCCGCCGCGTCCTGGCCGTCGATCCGGCTCTCGCTGGCGAGGTACGTCGCGATCCGGCCCGCGCCGCGGTCGTCGCCGCGGCGCCGGTAGGCCGCGTACGCCTCGCGGCGGCGGTCGATGGCGGCGTCGCGGTCGCCCAGCCACCACAGCGACTGGCCGAGGCCGTTCAGCGCGTCGGCGTCGTCCGCGTCCTCGGCGAGCGACGCCGCGAAGGCGTCGCGCGCCGCGGCCCAGTCGGCATCGGCGAAGTGCTGCCACGCGGCGTCGAGGCGGGCCATCTCGGCCCACAGTCTGACCGCTACTCGCTCCAGCTCGCCGGTGCGCGATGGGCGGTGAGCCGAACCCCGTTCCGCGGGAAGGCCGCATCGCCGGCGGAGCCGGCCCGCGCCAGTCTGTGTGCATGAGCACGTGGAGCGACATGGAGGCCGACCGGGCATTCGCCGGCGCCCGCGCGCGCCGGTCGCTGCTGAAGACCTGGTTCAGCCGCTGCCGCGGCGCGTGCAGGCGCCTCGCGGTGTTCGACGAGGGCACGCGGCGGGGCTCGGCGAGCCTGCTCGGCGTGCACGACATCCCGCTCGACGAGATCCGCGGGACCGTCGAGCCGAACCGCGCGGCGCAGTTCGACGGCGCGTTCCGCCCGACCCGGCAGACCCGCTGCCGCTGGCTGCGCATCTGGCTCGCCGAGCACCAGGGCAAGGTCCTGCCGCCGGTCTCGATCGTCCGCATCGGCGACGCGTACGCCGTGCGCGACGGCCATCACCGCGTGTCCGTGGCCAAGGCCTTCGGCCGGAACACGATCCGCGCCGTCGTCGCCTAGCCCGAGGCGGGGGGTAACGTGACGTGTCCATGACGCAGCAGCCCGGCCGGGCGACCAGCGCGCCTCCGTGGCAGTTCCTGGTCCGAGCGGCGGCGGTGATCACGGGGCTGACATTGCTGCTCGCCGTCGAGGTCCACGGCGTCGCCTTCTACATCGCGTGGTCGCTGATCGTCCTCGCGCTCGCGAGCGAGGCCTTGGCGACGCTCGTCTACTGGCTGCGCTCGCGCTGACCGAACGCGCCGAACCGGCTGCCCGGCGTGTGGAGGTCGAGGTAGTGCGCCGGCTCGCGGCACGCCACTGCGTGCTCGGTCCCCGCCGGCACGTGCACCCACGATCCCGCCGCCGCCCACAGCTCGCGGCGGCCGGTGGTGAGCGCGAGCTCGCCCTCGAGCACGTAGAGCGACTCCACGTGGTCGTGGACGTGCGGCTCCTCCGCGGCGCCCGGCTGCCGCCAGGTCGAGGCGATCTCGATCTCCTCGGCGTCGGCGAGGACCACGGTGCGCACGCCGGGCGCCTCGACGAGCGCGCCTTCGGCGCCGATCTCCGCGTCGGCCGGCGGGCGGGCGCCCTCCGCCGGAGGCGGCTCCTGGTCGTAGGCGAACGACTCGCCGTCGCGCACGGCCCGCATGTAGGTGGCGAACCGGCAGCCGGGGGCGTGGAAGTTGAGGTGGCGGACCTGGTCGTCGCTCGCGTTGCGGAAGCCGTGCACGACCATCGGCGGCACGCGCACGAGCGTCCCCGCCGGCACGTCGACGACGTCGTCCTCGATCCCGACCCGGATCGAGAGCACCCCCTCCAGGACGTAGAACAGGTCCGAGTGGTGGCGGTGGACATGGAGGTCGGCGCCCTCGCGCCCGGCCGCGAAGCGCGACAACGTCGCGTGCAGCGGGTCCGCGTCGGAGAGGATCTCCACGCGCCGCTCCGGCGAGTCGCCGACGACCTCGCCGCCGCCGGGCGGGATGACCGTCGGCTCGCTCATGGCGCGGAGTCTAGGAGCGCCCGGTAGCCTGGCGCCCGCGGTGCGCGTCCTGATCCTGTCCTGGGAGTACCCGCCGATCGTCGAAGGCGGCCTCGCGCGCCACGTGCGCAAGCTGTCGGAGCAGCTCGTCGCGCAGGGCGTCGAGGTGCACGTCGTCACGCGCGGCGGCGGGCGCCTGTCGGCCTCCGAGGAGCGCCACGGCGTGGCGGTCCACCGCGTGCGCGAGCCCGACTTCCCCAAGGACGACCTCGACGCGTTCATCGCCTGGGTCGAGCACATGAACGCCGACATGCTCGCCGCGGCGCTCGAGCTCGACGGGTCGTTCGACGTCGTCCACTCGCACGACTGGCTCGTGGCCGACGCGGCCCGCCGGCTCGCCGAGCGCTTCGGCGTGCCGTGGCTCGTGACCGTGCACGCGACCGAGTACGGCCGCCATCAGGGCTGGGTCGACAAGCACCCGCAATCGCACATCCACGGGGTCGAGAAGCGGATGGTGCGCGACGCCGACCGCGTGATCACCTGCTCGGCGTTCATGCGCGAGCACGTCGCCGAGGTGTTCGGCGTCGCGCCGCGGCGCGTGACGGCGATCCCCAACGGCATCGACCCCACGGACCTGCAGCCGATCGAGGACCTCCCGCGCCTGCGGGCCCAGTTCGCGGAGCCCGGCGAGAAGCTGATCATCCTCGTCGGCCGGCTGGTCTACGAGAAGGGCTTCCACCTCGCGCTCGATGCGATGCCGCGCCTGATCGACCGGCTCGGCGTGCGCTTCCTCGTGGCGGGATCGGGGACCGCCGAGGCCGAGCTCAAGGCCCAGGCCGACCGGCTCGGGCTCATGGAGCACGGCTCGTTCGTCGGCTGGACGGGCGACGACGTGCTGCACTCGCTCTACCGGATCGCCGACCTGTGCCTCGTGCCGTCGCTCTACGAGCCGTTCGGGCTGGTGGCGCTGGAGGCGATGGCCTCCGGCTGCCCCTGCATCGTGGCCGACACCGGCGGCCTGCGGGAGGTCGTGCCGGGCGGGCGGCGCGTCGGGCTGCGCTTCCGTGCCCGCGACCCGCGCTCGCTGGCCCGGATGGCCGAGCAGCTGCTGACCGACGACGCGCTGCGCGACCGGCTCGTCGCCGAGGCGGGGGAGTGGGTCCTGAAGTTCGACTGGGCCGACACCGCGCGCCAGACGGCGGCGGTCTACGAGCGGCTGCTGCGCGGCGCCCGCGTGTCGTAGGACGCGACCACCGCTCCCGGCGCGAGCACGGTCCCGGCGAGCAGCTTCGCGTGCGCGCCGATCCGCGCCCCGTCGCCGATCCGCACCGGCTCGGCGTGCAGCGGCTGCAGCCGCGTGGGGCGCTCGGGGTCGCCGAAGGTGGGCTCGGCGTCGGCGATCATCGCCCACTCGCCGACCACGCACTCGGCCCCCACGTCGATCCCGCTCGCGGCCACCAGCACCGCCCGCGAGCCGATCCGAGCTCCCGGCCCGATCCGCACGACGCCGCCCGCCGCCTCGATCCGGCTCCCCTCGCCGAGCAGGCAGCCGTCCTCCAGCACGACCCGCGCTCCGGGCGCCACCGCGACCCGCGCTCCGCGCTCCACCTGCACGCTCCCGCGCACCTCCAGGCGCCCGCGCGCGGCCAGCCGCAGGCGCGCCAGGCGCAGGCCGCCGAGCCGGCCGGGCCGGGGGATGACCACATCCGCGCCGAATACACGCGAGTTCACCCGAATCAGAGTACGTTCGGTGGCATGGATCGCGCTGAGGTGGGCATACCTCAGGTGCAGTGATGCCGACCGTTCTCACTCTCATGGCGGCCGCCGCGCTCGGCGGCGGGATCGCCGCCGGCGTAGGCGTGCTCGTCGTCCTCGCCGTCATCGCGCTCGTCGTGCTCGGCGCGGCGAACGGCGTGCGCGGTCTCTCGCGTCTCTTCGACTAGCGCCGCTCGACCGCGACCCGCAGCCCGAACGCGATCAGGACCGCGCCGGTCGTCCGCTCCAGCCACGCCTTCACGCGCGGCGCGGTGAGCATCCCGCGGGCCCCCTGGACGAGGTGGGCGTACGCGGTGAGCCAGATCAGCCCGACGGCGACGTGGATGCCGGCGAGCGTCATGGTCTGCGGGAGCACGGCCTCGTCGCGGTTGACGAACTGCGGCAGGAACGTCAGGAAGAACAGCGCCGGCTTGGGGTTCAGGACGGTGCTGATCAGCCCCTGCAGGAACGCGCGGCGCGGGGCGCCGGCGACGACCGCGGGCTCGACGGCCGGGCGCCGTGAGGCGCGCAGGGCCTGGATGCCGAGGAAGATCAGGTACGCGGCGCCGGCGAGCTTGACGGCGGTGTACGCGGTCGCCGACGCCACCAGCAGCGCCGACAGCCCGGCGGCCAGCGCGAAGCCGTGCACGAGCAGCCCGGTGAGGTTGCCGAAGATCGTCCGCTGCGCCAGCGAGGTCCCGCCGACGAGGACCTGGCGCGTGATCAGCGCCATGTCGGCGCCCGGGATGACCGTCACCAGGATCGAGGCGACGAGGAACGGCAGGAGCAGGTCGAGCGGGACCGGCACCCACAGGAGATTAGGCGGCGGCGCGCTCCGCCGCGGGCCGGCGCACCGGCAGGCGGCGCTGCGCCGAGGGCGCGACCACGAGGTCGAACCCGTGGCGCGAGACGATCGCGCGCACGTCGTCGATTCCCAGCGAGCCGTGCCGCTCGAGGACGACGGCGGGACGGTCGCCGTCGCGGACGTCGCGATGGAAGGAGACGATCGACGTCGAGCACGGCAGGTGCTTGCGGTAGACCGCGCGGTTGGCGACCTCGTCTTCGTGGCCGATGAGCACCGCCTCCGCGCGCCGGCCGAACTCGCGCCGGATCTCGTCCATCTCGCAGTGCGCGGCCTCGAGCCGGCCGCTGCGGTGGCTGCTCGTGTTGGCGGAGGTGATGAACAGCAGGTCCTCGCCGATCCGGTCCAGGATCTCGCCGATCAGCAGGTTGGAGCGGCAGCGGACGCCCGGCGTGATGAGCTGCACCGTGCGCACGGGGCCGTCCATGACCGTGAGGTGCTCGGGCACGAGGCGCGCGGCCGGGCCGCGGATGCCGATCGGGCCCAGGGACATGAACTCGGTCATCATCAGCGTCAGCTGCTCGGGCTCCATCCCGCGCGGCACGCGGCGCCAGTCGAACGCCATGTGCAGGCGCCCCGGGTCGCTCGTCACGCTGCCCGCCTGCCCGGCCGGGCGGCCCTTGAGGCGGTTGATGCGCAGCACCGACGTCTGGTCCGGCCGCGCCGCCAGCGCGCAGAAGTTCCCGAAGCCGTAGAACAGCGGTGCGCCGCCGGCCGCGGCCGTCGCCGCAAGCCGGCGGTCGGGCTCGCTGGAGAGGGAGAGGATGCGGTTCACCCCGTCACTGTCACCGCACGCCCTTGAGGAAAGCTTGGCGCGCCCTTGGCGCGCGCTCAACTAGGCGAAGCGGAGGCCGAAGCGGGGGAACATGCGGCGCTTGGGAGCGCGCTTCATGCTGCGCCAGTCCTTGAGGATCATGCCATCGGGGACGTCGCTCTCGATGTAGATCATGGTCGTCATCGCTCCATGAACTCTGGCGGTCGCGGCCTCCTGGTTCGATGCGGGTTGCAGGTGTCCCGAGTGGCGGACAACCGCACTCGGATGGTGAGGTCAGGCGCTCGTCCAGAGCGCGTCGTTGCCGAACGGGCGCCGCCTGGCGGCGCCCGCGGCGACCGCGGAGATCAGCTCGTCCTCCGCGGCATCGCGGTCCTCGGCCTCCAGGTGGCCGCAGCGGACCGCCGCGACCTCGCCGGTCGTGAGGCCGTCGGGGAACGCCCGCAGGATCTCGCCGACGTCCTCGCCCGGCGGGCGGCGCTCGAGGGTGGTGTCGAGATTGGCGATGGCCACGTCGTACGCCTCCAGCGGCTGGAAGCCGCCGACCTCGAGGCTGCGGCCGTCGCCGTTCGCGATCACGAGGCTCGGCGCCGTGAAGCGCACCTCGCCCTCGGCCGTCGTCGCCGTGCGGCCCTGGAACTCGGCCGGGCCGCCCAGGGCCGCGCGCGTCTGCGCCCGGTCGGCGGCGAAGGCCTCCTCGGTCGCCGGGTCGGCGGCCGCGGCCACCACGGCGGCCGGGTCGATCCCCGGCACCCAGGCGACCGCCTCCTCGATGCCGGTCGGCTCGTCGAGGGTCAGGGTGCTCGTGAACTGCGCGAACTGCAGCGCGCGGAAGACCGCCCACTCGCGGTCGGGGGCGATCCGGCGCGTCGCGACAACGGCGCGGCACATCGGCCACGTGGCGTGAGGCCGGTCGCGAGGGGTGGTGGAGAACGGCATGCCGCGCCGGCGGAACGAGCGGTAGTTGCGGGCCATGCGCTCGCCGGTGTAGCCGCGCTCGGCGTAGCGGGCGGCCGTCTCGCTGAGGCCGATCATCACGTTGCGCCAGTCGAGCTGGTCGCCGTAGCGCCACTGCAGGACCGCGAAGTTCGGGCTGGCCGACCAGGCCCACGGGCACCCGGGGTCGGAGAAGTGCGTGACCGAGATCACGGCAGGCTCCGGCGGATCCTCACGTCGCCGATCAGCGAGCCCGGAGGGCCGAGCGTCACGACCACGATCGCCGGGAACCACCAGCCCCAGAGGCCGAGGCCGGCGCCCTGCGCGCAGAGGAAGAGGAGGATGAGGAAGCCGACCCCGTGGGTCGGGCCGAGCCAATCGACGACGCTCTCCGAGCCGGTGATCGCCGCGATCACCAGCGGGACGAGCAGCACTGCATCGACGATGGCCACGGCGCGGATGATGTTCAGGCGGCGGATGGTTGCGTCGTGCACCACCTGAACGATATTCCGTCAGGTGCTCTCCCTAGCCTCCGGCGCCCTTGACGTCTGCGGTCACCCACCCCGCCGCCCGGCGCCGGCGCCCGCTGCCCGCGTGGCCGGCCTCCCGCTCGCTGCGCGCCTGGCAGCAGGCCGCCGCCGCGGCCGTGCACGCCCACACCGGCGATTCCTTCCTCGCGTCGGCCACGCCGGCGGCCGGCAAGACCACCTTCGGCCTGAGCGTCGCGCACCGGATGCTGGCCGAGGGGCGCGTCGCCCGCGTGGCGGTCGTCGCGCCGACCACCCACATCTGCCGCCAGTGGGCGCTGGACGCCGCCCGCTACGGGATCGACCTCGAGCCCAACCGGCCCAACTCGGCCGGGCCGGAGCCGCGCGACCGCCACGGCGTGGCCGTGACCTACGCCACGCTGGCCGCCGGTCCCGCCGTGCACCGGCGGCGCTGCGCGGAGTCGCCGACCCTGCTGATCGCCGACGAGCCGCACCACATGGGCGAGCTCGCCGCGTGGGGCCGCAGCACCGTGACGGCGTTCGAGCGCGCCCGCTTCCGGCTGCTGCTCTCCGGCACGCCGTTCCGCTCCGACAACACGCCGATCCCGTGGGTCGAGTACGACGACGACGGCGTCTCGCGCTCGGACTTCTCCTACGGCTACACCGACGCGCTGCTCGACGGCGTGTGCCGCCCCGTCACGTTCCACACGTACGGCGGCGACATGGAGTGGATGAGCGACGGCCGGCGGCGCCGCGCGGACTTCGACGTCGTGCTCCCGGCCGCGGAGTCGGCGCGCCGGCTGCGCACCGCGCTCGACCCGGACGGCGACTGGGTGGAGCACGTGCTCAGGGACGCCCACGCCGAGCTGGTGAGCCTGCGCGCCGGGACGCACCCCGACGCCGGCGGGCTGGTCGTGGCGATCGACAAGGAGCACGCCGAGAAGCTCGCCGCGCGGCTGGCGCGGATCACGGGCGAGGCGCCGGCGATCGTGACGTCGGACGCCGCCGACGCGTCCGCCCGCATCCAGCGGTTCGCGAGCGGCTTCGGGAGCTGGCTCGTGTCCGTGCTGATGGTGTCCGAGGGCGTCGACGTGCCGCGCCTGCGGGTCGGCGTCTACGCCACGAGCGCGCGGACCGAGCTGTTCTTCCGCCAGGTGATCGGGCGCTTCATCCGCCGCACGCCCGAGCCCAAGCAGCAGATGAGCCACGTGTTCCTGCCGTCCGATCCCGGGCTCAAGCGGCTGGCCGCGCAGATCGAGGAGGAGCGCAACCACGCGCTGACGCTCGAGCCGGCCGGCGAGCCGGTGGCCGAGCGCGCGGAGCGGACGGAGGCCGACGAGGCCTTCCGGGCGCTGTGGTCGAGCGCCCGGCGCGACGACGACGTGCTGCAGACCACGCAGCCCGGCGAGGCGCTGCAGCTGTTCGCGGAGGCGGCCCCGGCCGCGCCGTCGCCGGCGCTCGCGGCGTTCACCACCACCGAGCCCGGGGCCGGGCGCGAGTCGCCGCACGAGCGGCGCGAGCGGCTCCGCGAGGAGCGCCGGGCGCTCGTGGCGGCGGTGGCTCGCAGGACCGGCGAGGAGCACCGGGTGATCAACGCCCGCATCAACCGCGAGGTCGGCGCGGGGTCGGTCGCCAAGTCGACGGTCGAGCAGCTCGAGAAGGCGAACGCGCTGCTCGAGCGCGAGGTCGGCGGGCGAGCGCGAAGGTGAGCTAGCCGGGGCCCTGCGCGCGCCGCGTCAGCTCGACCCGCGAGCGCACCCCGAGCTTCGCGTAGATGTTGCGCAGGTGCGCCTCGATCGTCTTCGCGCTGAGCACGAGCTGCTCGGCGACCTCGCGGTTGGTGCGGCCGTCGGCCACGAGCAGGGCGATCTCGCGCTCGCGGGCGGTGAGCCCGCGCAGCGGCCCGTCGACCGGCGCGCGGGCGGCCCGCACGACGCGATGCCCGAGCCGGCGCAGCTCCCGCACCGCCTCGTCCCGCCGCCGGATGGCGCCGAAGGAGTCGAGCGCCGCCTCCGCCTCGCTCAGCGCCGCCACGGCGGCGGGGCGCTTGCCGGTGGCGGCGAGCGCGCGTCCCTCCTCGAGCCGCGCCAGCGCGCCGCCGAGGCCGCCCGCCGCGGCTGCGCGCCGCGCCGCCTGCCAGGCCTCCTCGGCCCGCCCCTCGGCGAGCAGGACGGCGGCGGTGCGCCTGATGCGCCGTGCCCCGGCGACGTCCCTGGTGGCGAGCAGCGCCTCGACGAGATCGCCGGCCACCGCAGCCCGCGATCCGGGGATGGCGGCCTCGTGCGCCGCCCGGAGCAGGGGCACGGCGCGCTCGGCGTTGCCGCTCGCGGTCAGCGCCGCGCCCAGGCACCAGTCGGGCTGCCCGGCCGAGTAGAAGCTCGGCCGCGCGTCGATCCCGCGCGCCTCCTCCGCCTCTCGCAGCGCGCCGCTCACGTCGCCGGTGGCCAGCCGCGCAAGCGAGAGCTCGGACTGCGCGCCGAGCTGTTGCTGGGAGTTGCCGGCCAGGCGGGCGCGGTCGAGCGCCTCCTCGCCGGCGGCCACGGCCTCGGCGAGGCGGCCGAGCTCGCGCAGCGGCGCGACCGACGCGCCCGCGACGAGCACGAGCACCAGCTCGCGCCCGGTGCCGGCCGCGATCCTCGCCGCGCGGCCGAGCAGCGCGAGCGCGGACTCGTGCCGGCCCAGCAGGACGTCGGCGCGCGCGAGCATCCACACGCCGGGCAGGCGGCGGGCGACCTGGCGCTCGGTCAGCCGGTCGAACGCGGCGCCGGCGCGGTCGCGCGCCTCGGCCGCTCCCTTGGCGCCCAGCGCCGCGAGGTCGAGGGCGTCGAGGCCGAGCGCCGCCGCCTCGAGCACGGGGTCGCCGAGCGCTCGCGCGTCGGCCAGCGCGTCGCGGGCGTGCCCGCGGCTCTCCTCGTACTGGCAGCGCTGCAGGAGGTTCAGCCCGAGTGCCAGGTGGAGGCGGATGCGGTCGGCCGACGGCGCGGCCCGCAGGTCCCTGAGCGCGACGTGCAGGCGGCTGAGCGCGACCTCGTCGCGGCCGAGCCAGAACTCCGTGTTGGCGATCCGGACGGTCAGGGCGTGGCGCTCGGCCGCATCGGTCGCGTCCGCGTGCGCCTCGAGGAGCGTCTCGCGCGCGGCCTCGGGGTCGCCCGCCGCGCTCTGGGCGTCGGCCAGCGCGATGCGGTGGGCCGCGCGGTCGGCGTCGCCGCGCAGCAGCCGCAGCGCGGCGGCCTGGAAGCGCGCGGCCGAGGCCGGCGCCGGGACCAGCAGGTCGCGCGCCGCGGCCTCGAGCAGCGCGATCGCCGCCGCGTCGCCCTGCTGCGCCGCGTGCTCGACGTGGTGCGCCCGCGCCACGACGCCGGCGCCGCGCGCCTCGAGCGCCGCGGCCGCCCGCGCGTGGGCGGCCAGCCGCCAGCCCGCGGGCGCGCCCTCGTAGACGGCGTGGCGGACGACGGGATGCCGGAAAGCGAACCGCCGCACGCCCGCCTCGCGCACGAGCGTGCGGGCCAGCAGGTCGTCGAGCGCCTCGAGCGCCGCCGCCTCTCCCAGCTCCGCGACCGCGGCCGCGAGCGCCGGGTCGAACGGATCGCCCACCACCGCGCCGGCGTCGAGCAGCCGGCGCGAGGTGCCATCGAGCCCGGCGAGCTCCGCCTCGACCGCCTGGGCGAGCGTCGCCGGGACGTTCTCGCCGGAGCGCGCGATCTGCTCGAGGTAGAACGGGTTGCCGCCGCTCGCCCGGTACAGCTCTCCGACGTCGCGCCCGACGAGGTCGGCGGCCTCGGCCTCGCTCAGCGGCGCGAGGCGCAGCCGGGTCGCGCCGGCCAGCGCGCGTGGTGAGCCCGCGCGGCAGCAGGCCCTCGCGCGCGGCCGGCGCCAGCAGCACGGCGCCGGCGGGCGGCCGGCGGATCAGCGCGGCCAGCGCGTCGGCCGAGCCGGCGTCGGCCCAGTGGACGTCGTCGAGCCACAGGACGAACGGGCGGCCGCTCGCGAGGCGGCCGAGGAGGTCGCGCAGCGCCCGGTGGACCCGGTGGCGGTCGGCGGTCTCCGCGCCGCCGAGGAACGGCAGCGCCGCGGGGTCCTCCAGCCCCAGGCGGGCGACGCCCCGCTCGCCGAGCTCCTCCAGGTACGGGCCGAGGGCCTCCGTCCAGACCGCGTAGGGCAGGTCGTCCTCGAACTCCGAGGCCGCGGCGCCCGCCACGCGGCAGCCGGCCGCGGCGGCGCGCTCCGCGAGCTCGGCCAGCAGCCGCGACTTGCCGATCCCCGGCTCGCCCTCGACGGCGACGACCGCCCCGGCGCCGTCGCCGAGCCCGGCGAGCGCCCCGTCGAGCGCCGCGAGCTCCGCCTCCCGTCCGATCAGCCGCGTCACCGTCCGATCATCGCGGATAGGTGAACCTCCCGATGGCCGCGCGCCGGTCCGCACGCAGACTCGCGGCTGTCCTCCATCCATCCCGCGGTCCGGGTCGGCCACATCCACCTCAAGGTGTCCGACCTCGAGCGCTCCCTCGCCTTCTATCGCGACGGCCTCGGCTTCGGCGTCGTCGCCGACGGTCGTTCCCACGGCATCGACGCCGTGTTCCTCGCGGCCGGCCACTACCACCACCACATCGGCCTCAACACGTGGGAGAGCGGCGACGGCGACCCGCCGCCGCCCGGCCACGTGCCTCTACCACGTCGCGTTCGTCGATCCGGACCGGCGCGAGCTCGCCCAGGCGATCCGGCGGCTGCGCGAGCACGGGTACGACGTGAACCACGCGAGCGATCACGCGGCGACGGTGTCGGCGTACCTCGAGGATCCCGACGGCATCGGCGTCGAGCTCTACTGCGACCGCCCGCGCGAGTGCTGGTTCGACGACGCCGGCCGCCCGATCCTCAAGGCCGAGCGGATCCCCGTCGAGGCGATCTAGCCGAGCGGCTCGAGCACCGGCCGGCGGATGTGCTCGTAGACCACCGAGGTCCGGACGTCCGCGACCTCGGGCCGCTCGGTCAGGCGGTCGATGACGAACGCGTACAGCGCGTCGGTGTCCGGGACCGCGACGTGGAGCAGGAAGTCGTCGCCGCCCGACACGACGAACACGCCGGCGATCTCCGGCAGCTCGGCCGCCCAGTCCCGGAACGCCTCGATGTTCGCTCGCGAGGGCGGGCGGATCGTCACCGCGGTCAGCGCCTGGACGCGGCGCCCGAGCGCGGCCGGGTCGACGTCGGCGTGGTAGCCGCGCACGACGCCCGCGGCCCGCAGGCCCCGGACGCGCTCCGACGACGTCGACGGCGAGACGTGCACCGCCGCCGCGAGGTCTCGGTTGGTCTGCCGCGCATCGTCCTGCAGCTCGCGCAGGATGGCATGGTCGAGCGCATCAAGTTCGGTCATGTGCTCAATTCTGCCTCGTTCGTACGGAGTTCGGCGCTGATGCTCGCACGTCGGCTACGTTGCGGCCATGGCGAGCGAACGGTGCGTGATCGTGGTGGACGAGGGGCTTCCAGCGGGGCTGGCCGCGAACGCGGCCGCCGTGCTCGCCCTCACCCTGGGAGCCCGCGAGCCGTCGCTCGTCGGGGCCGAGATCGTCGACGGGAACGGCGAGACGCACCCCGGGCTGATCCCGATGGGCCTGCCGGTGCTGGGCGCGCCGCGGACCGAGCTCGGCGCGCTGCGCGCCGCGGCGGTCGGCGCCGGGCTCGCCGTCATCGACTTCCCGACGGTCGGGCAGCAGACGACGGACTACGAGGAGTTCCGGGCGACCGTGGCCCGGACCTCGTCGCCCGACTACCTGGGCGTCGCCGTCCACGGACCGCGCAAGGCGGTCGCCCGCCTGACCGGGCGACTGTCCCTCCTCCGCTAGGACGTCTGCGTGACCTTGCGCAGCGCCCGCGGGGCGGTCGGGGTCGATCCCCTTGGCGCGGGCGAGCGCCTCGGTGAGCAGCTGGCCCGGGACGACGAGGGTGAGCGGCGACAGCCACGGCCGGCAAGGCGGCCTCGGGCAGCACGAAGTCGCAGGCGGCGGCGAACGCCGCGTCGCCGCCGACCCGTAGACCGGCGCTCCCTCGGCGCGGCAGCGCGCGGCCAGGGCGGCCATCGGCCCGAGCATCGCCTCGTCCTCGGCCGCGGCGAGGAGGACCGCCGGGGTGTGCCCGTCGACGACGGCGATCGGCCCGTGCTCGAGGTCCGCGTACGACAGGCCGAGCGCCGTGACGTAGCACGCCTCCTCGAGCTTGAGCGCGAGCTCGCGCGCGACCGCGTAGGCGTAGCCGCGCGCCGAGACGACGAGCCGCCGCACGTAGGTCAGCCGGACCGCGAGCGCCTCCGCGGCCTCCGCCGCGCCCAGGGCGCGGTCGAGCGCCTCCGGCACGGCGCGCAGCGCCTCGAGGCCGTCGCGGTCGCCGCCAGCGCCAGCCCGAGGACGGCCAGCGCGGCGAGCTGGGTCGTGAACGTCTTGGTCGCCGGGACGGCGAGCTCCTCGCCCGCCCGCGTGACCAGCGCGAGGTCGGCCCGCGTCGCGAGCGGCGACCCCCCGTCGTTGGTGATCGCCACCGTGCGGGCGCCGCACTCGCGCGCCCACGTCCTGCGTCGCGACGATCTCGTCGGTGCGGCCCGACTGGGAGACGGCGACGGCCAGCACGCCCTCGAGGTCGACCGCGGCTCGGTAGGCGGTCGCGATCGACGGCGAGGCCAGGGTGGCGAGCCGGCCGCCGCGCACGCTGCACAGGTACTGCCCGTAGACGGCGGCGTTGTCCGACGACCCGCGCGCGATGAAGAGCACGGACCGCGTGCCGGCGGCGAGCCGCTCGATCTCGCCCGCCAGCGGGAGCAGCGCGTCGAGCGTCGCCGCCACGGCGGCGGGCTGCTCGCTCGATCTCCGCCCGCATGCGCGTCCTCATCCGGCGACCCCGTGCACCAGCTCGCCGGCGACCCATGTGGCGCGCGTCCGCAGGTCCGGGCCGAGCCAGACCAGGTCGGCGGCGGCGCCCGGCTCGATCCGGCCGAGGTCGGTGCGGCCCAGGAGGTCGGCGGGCACGCGGCTCGCAGCCTCGATCGCGGCCGCCACGTCCACGCCGATCGCGGCCGCCCGCGCGACCGCGTCGTCGAGCCGCAGCACCGCGCCCGCCAGCGTGCCGTCGGCGCGCGTCGGCGGACCGCGTGTCGCGCACGATGACCGGCTCGCCGCCGAGGTCGTACATGCCCGACGGCATGCCGGTGGCGGCGATCGCGTCGGTGACCAGCGCGATCCGGCCCGGCGCGGCGGCGAACGCGATGCGCGCCACCCGCTCGTCGACGTGGTGGCCGTCGAGGATCAGCCCGGCGACGAGGCGGGGGTCGGCGAGCGCCGCTCCCGCCACGCCCGGCTCGCGGTGGTGCAGCCCGCGCTGCGCGTTGAAGAGGTGCGTGACCGACCGGGCGCCGGCGTCGGCCGCCTCGCCCACCGTCGCGGCCGTGGCGTCGCTGTGGCCGACGCTCACCACCACCCCGGCGGCGACGAGCCGCTCGATCGCCTCCAGCGCGCCCTCGCGCTCCGGCGCGAGCGTGATCAGCGCCATCGTCCCCGGCGCGAGCAGCGCGTCGAGCCGCGGCGCGGTCGGGTCGCAGAACAGCGCGGCGTCGTGCGCGCCGCGGCGCTCGGCCGACAGGAACGGGCCCTCGACGTGCACGCCGAGGATGCGCGCGCCCTCGCCGCCCATGGCGGCCGCCGCGCACCGCAGGCCGTCGGCCAGCTCGGCGACCGGCGCGGTGATCAGCGTGGGCAGGAACGCGGTCACGCCCGTCTCGGGGAGCCGCAGGGCGACGTCCCGCCACTCGTCCGCGGGCGCCTCGGCGAAGTCGACCCCGAACGAGCCGTTGACCTGCAGGTCGATCAGCCCGGGGGCCAGGATGCCGTCGCTCAGGACGACGTCGGCCGCGGGCTGCGGGCCGACGGACACGACGCGACCGCCCTCGACCACGACCGCCGTGTCGGGGACGAGCCCTCCGGCCGTCAGCACTGCGGGGGCGGCGACGATCACGCCGCCACTGTACGGGTCAGTCGGCGGCGATCGTCACGTTGCGGCCGGTCTCCTTCGCGGCCGCGAGCGCGTCGGTGCAGCGGGCGAGCAGCAGCTCGGCCGGCTCCTCGCCGTCCCAGCGCGCCACGCCCGCCGAGGCGGTCTGCCCGCGCGGGGTGGAGGCGCGGACGCGGTCGAGCACGTCGACCGCCTCGCCGAGCGCGCAGCCGGGGAGCAGGATCCCGAACTCGGTGCCGTCCAGCCGGGAGATGTAGTCGACCTCGCGCAGCTCGGCGCGCCAGCGCGACGCCGTCTCCTTGATCAGGCGATCGCCCTCGCGCTCGCCGCGCAGCATGTTGAAGGCGCTCATGTGATCGATGTCGATCACCGCGACCGTCACGGGCGAGTCGCTGCGGCGGGCGCGGGCCAGCTCGCGCGGCAGCTCGTCGTCCCAGGCGCGGCGGGTGCCGAGGCCGGTGAGCACGTCGGTCAGGGCCAGCGCGCCCATCCGGGTGCGCAGCGACGCGTGCTCGATCGCCACCGCCGCCTGGGCGGCGAGCAGCCGCAGCACGCCCGCGGGCGCGTCGGGCAGCGACTCCAGCGGGGCCTGCCAGACCACGATCAGCACGCCGGCCACCTGGCCGTCGCGCAGGACGGGCTCGAACACGGCCGAGCGGGCGCCGGTGGCCTCGACCAGCGGGGCGGCGAGCGCCGGATGCGTCCGCGCGTCGGCGACGAAGTAGGTCTCCTTCGAGGTGAAGGCGCGGCCGGGGCCAGAGGGGGTGTCGCCGCGCGGCTGGATCGTCACGGGGGCGATATCGACGCCGGCCATGGCGGTCGAGACGAAGTCGCGGCCCGCGGGCTCGAGCAGGAAGGCGACCGGCGCGCCGGTGACCTCGCAGGCCGCCTCGCAGACGGCCGTGCGGGCGTCCTCGGCGACGGCGAGGGCGCGAGCCACGCGGCCCACGGCGCCCATCCCGCGCGCCTGGTCGCGCAGCAGGTCGTTGAAGCGGCGCAGGTCGCGCTCGTTGCTCTCGCGCTCGAGCTCGGAGGCGAGCACGCGGGCGAGCATCTGGAAGAGCTGCTCGTCGGCGTCCGTGAACGGCTCCACCGAGTGCCGCAGCGCGGCCAGCGAGCCGACGCGCGTGCCGTCGGAGAGCTCCAGCGGGACGCCGAGGTAGCCGCGGGCGCCGACGCGCTGCTGCATCGGCAGCGTGCCGTAGACCGGATGCCGGCCGACCTGGTTGCACACGCGCGGGGCCCGGCCCTCGGCCATGTGCGAGCAGAACGCGTCGCCCAGGGGCGTCGCCAGGTTGGACCGCAGGCCCACGCCGGCGCCGTTGCGGGCGTCCACGATCCGGTGGATGAACTGGGCCCGGTCGAGGTGGGCCAGGTACAGCACCGCCTCCGGGAACTGCCGCTCGAGCAGGTCGAGCACCGAGCGCGTCGCGTCGGCGAACGAGCGGTAGGTCGTAGAGGTTGCGGCAGCCGCCGCCGTGATCGCGCTTGTGTCCACTGGAGATCATTGTCGACGCTCCCGGCCGGACCTCAAGTCGGCAATCCGTCTAGGGTCCCGGGCCACCTATGAAGCTCGCCACCTTCATCGCCCCCGGAGAGTCCGACCCGCGCGCCGGAGAGGTGCGCGACGATCAGGTCGTCGCCTTCGACGGCAGCGTCCGCGACCGCCTCGCCTCGGGCGACCGCTCGCCGGCCTCCGGCGAGGGCTTCGCGCTCGCCGACGTGACGCTGCTCGCCCCCGTGCCGAGGCCGCGGGCGATCTTCGGGATCGGCCTCAACTACGCCGCGCACGCCGCCGAGTCGGGCAAGGAGCCGCCGGAGTACCCGATGGTCTTCATGAAGCTGCCGACCTCGAGCGTGCCGCCGAGCGGGCCCGTGCGGCGCCCGCGGGTGGTCGACAAGCTCGACTACGAGGCCGAGCTGGTGGTCGTGATCGGGGGCGGCGGCCGCATCGCCGGCTGGGCGGTGGCCGACGACGTCAGCGCGCGCGACCTGCAGAACCGCGAGTCGCAGTGGACGCGCGCCAAGGGCTTCGACACCTCGTGCCCCTGGGGCCCGTGGATCACCACCGTCGACGAGCTGCCCGACGCCGCGGGCCTGCGCATCGGGTCGTGGGTCAACGGCGAGCAGCGCCAGGACTCGACCACCGACGACCTCATCTTCGGCCCGGCGAAGCTCGTCGAGTTCATCTCCGAGACCTGCACGCTCGAGCCGGGCGACATCATCCTCACCGGCACGCCCGAGGGCGTTGGCCAGGCCATGAGCCCCCCGCGGTTCCTCACGCCCGGTGACACGGTGCGGATCGAGATCGAGCGCCTCGGCTCGATCGAGCACCGCATCGAAGCGGTGCCCTAGTGCTCGCGGATCACGCGGTCGATGAGCCCGTACTCGGCGGCCTGGTCCGCGGTGAAGAAGCGGTCGCGCTCCATGGCGAGGTGGACGACCTCCTCGGGCTGGCCCGTGTGCTTGGCGTAGATCTCGTCGACCCGCTTACGGGTCTTGAGGATCTCGCGGGCGTGGATCTCGATGTCCGTCGACTGGCCCTCGAAGCCGGCTGACGGCTGGTGGATGAGGATCCGCGAGTTGGGCAGCGACATGCGCTTGCCCGGCGCGCCGCCGGCCAGCAGCAGCGACCCCATCGACATCGCGATCCCGACGCACATCGTCGCCACGTCGGGCTTGATGAACTGCATCGTGTCGTAGATCGCCAGCCCGGCGTAGATCGAGCCGCCCGGCGAGTTGATGTAGATCGAGATGTCCTTGTCCGGGTCCTGGGACTCGAGATGCAGGAGCTGGGCGACGATCAGGTTGGCCACCTGGTCGTCGACCGCGCTGCCGAGGAAGATGATGCGCTCGTTCAGCAGCCGCGAGAAGATGTCGAACTCGCGCTCGCCGCGGGCGGTGCGCTCGATGACCATGGGAACCAGAGGCATGGCGGCCCATGTTAGGTGACGCGGTCAGGCGGGCGCGGGCGACCGTGCGCGGAGCCGCCCGAGCATGCGCTCGATCCGGCGCCCGACGTTGCGGTGATCGAGCCGCAGCGTGTCCGCCGCGACGCCGGCGGGCGTGCCGTCGACGAGCATCGCGAGCAGGGCGAGATCCTCGGGCTCGATGAGGTGCGCCGCGGCGTCGAGCCGGTAGGGCTCGAGCGGCGGGAGCATCGTGCCGCCGCGGGCGACCACGCGGATCGCCTCGAACAGGTCGCGCGGCTCCTCGGCCTTGTCGACCACGCCGTCGGCGTTCGCCACGCGGGCGAGCAGCACGTCGGGATCGGCCGTGTAGAGCATCACGCGCGGCGCGTGCGGCAGCGCCTTCAGGCGCCGGCACAGCGACAGCCCGTCGCCGTCGAGCAGGTGCTGCTCGAGCAGCACGACGCGCGGCCGCAGCCGCTCGACGAGCTCGAGGCCGTCCTCGGCGCCCGTCGCCGAGCCGACCGGCACGAGCCCCGGCTCGGTGCGCAGCAACATCGTGAGCCCGGCCCGGACCGCGGGCTGGGGATCGACGATGGCGATCCGGGTCACGGGCAGCACCCTCCCAGCCGTGGCTGAACCCTTCGTAAACGAGTTGTAAGGGCCTGAGTAACGTGGTGTTGATGCACGCGCTGGAACTCCGTGGTCTGACGAAGCGCTACGACGACGGCCTGCTCGCGCTCGAGGACTTCGACCTGACGGTGCCGGCCGGCGGCTTCTTCGGGCTGCTCGGGCCGAACGGGGCGGGCAAGACGACGCTGATCTCCGCCGTCTGCAACCTCATCCGCCCGACGAGCGGCGAGGCGCTCGTGTTCGGCCTCCCGCACGACTCCATCCAAGCGCGCCGCCTGGTCGGACTCGCGGAGCAGGACGTGAACCTCGACCGCTTCCTCGACGTGGAGGAGACGCTGCTCTACCACGGCGGCTACTACGGCATGAGCCGCGCCGACGCGCGCCGCCGGGCGGGCGAGATGATGGACGTCTTCGACCTGCGCGCGAAGGCGGAGACGCGCGCGCCGCGCCTCTCCGGCGGCATGCGGCGCCGCCTGCTGCTCGCGCGGGCGCTGATGCACGAGCCGCGCATGGTGATCCTCGACGAGCCGACCGCCGGCGTGGACTTCGAGCTGCGGATGGAGCTGTGGCGCTACATCCGGCGGCTGCACGAGGGCGGCACGACCATCCTGCTCACGACCCACTATCTCGAGGAGGCCGAGGAGCTCTGCGAGGACATCGCCCTGATCCGCGGCGGGCGGCTCCTGGCCCGCGACTCGGCCGACGGTCTGCGCGCGACCTACGGCGTCGGCTCCCTCGCCGACGTCTATGTGAAGGCGATGGCGGCATGAACCCATAGGGTTCGCGCATGCGGAGGAGAATCCTGGCGACTGCCACGGCGCTGGCCGTGCTCGCAGTGCCCACGGCCGCCGAGGCCGCCAAGAAGGACTATCGCGCCGAGGTGCGCCGGACCACCGGCGGCTGGGCGCACGTCAAGGCGGCGGACTACGGATCGCTGGGCTACGGCTACGGCTACGCCTACGCGCAGGACCAGATGTGCGAGCTGGCCGACATCGTGGTCACCGTCAACGCGCAGCGCGCCCGCTACTTCGGGCCGCAGGACGGCAACCTCGAGTCAGACTTCTTCTACCAGCGCATCAAGGACGCGAAGACCGTGCAGCGGCTGGCAAGGCGCAACGCGCCGCACGGCCCCTCCGGCATCGTCCGCGCGTCGGTGAAGGGCTTCGCGGCGGGCGTCAACGCGTGGCTGGAGCGCGACCGGATCACCGACCCGACGTGCCGCGGCAAGGCCTGGGTGCGGCCGATCACGGCGCTCGACCTGTACCGGCGCTTCTACCAGCTCGGCCTCCGCGCGAGCTCGGGCAACTTCCTCGACGAGATCGTGGCCGCGAAGCCGCCGGCCGCCGGCGCCGCGAGCGCGCCGCCGAAGCCCGACCCTGAGGCCTTCAACCGCCGCCTCGGGCCGGAGACGCTCGGCTCCAACGCCTACGGCATCGGCCGCGACGGCGCGGCCGGCGACCGCTCGCTCGTCCTCGGCAACCCGCACTTCCCGTGGCAGGGCTCCGAGCGCTGGTACCAGATCCACCTGACCATCCCCGGCAAGATCGACGCGATCGGCGCCTCGCTGCAGGCCGTGCCGGTCGTGAACGTCGGCTTCAACCGCCACGTCGCGTGGAGCCACACCGTGTCCACCGCGCGGCGCTTCACGCCGTACGAGCTGAAGCTGCGCGGCGGCCGGCCCACGCACTACTGGGTCGACGGCCGGCCGGTGGCGATGAAGCAGCGCAAGGTCCGGGTGCGCGTGCGCGGCGGCGGCACCCGCAGCCACACGTTCTACGAGACGCGCTGGGGGCCGGTCTTCTCGTTCGCCGCGGCGGGCCTGACGTGGACGAGCGAGCGCGCGTACGCGCTGGCCGACGTCAACGCGAAGAACTTCCGCCTCGTCAACCAGTGGGCGGAGTACGACAGGGCGAAGTCGGTCCGCGGCCTGCAGCGCGCGTACCGGCGCGTGCAGGGCAACCCGTGGGTGAACACGATCGCCGCCGACTCGAGCGGGCGCGCGTACTACGCCGACGAGTCCGTGGTCCCGAACGTCGACGCCGAGCTGCAGGGCCGCTGCACGCCCGACAACCCGCTGTCGCCGCTCCTGCTCGGCCAGGGCGTCGTGCTGCTCGACGGCTCGGACTCGGACTGCCGCTGGAAGCGCGACGCCGACGCCATCACGCCCGGGATCATCGGCCCGAAGGGGCTCCCGCGCGTGACGCGGACGGACTACGTCGAGAACTCCAACGACTCGTACTGGCTGCCGAGCGCGCGCTTCCGGCTCGACGGCTTCCCGCGCATCATCGGCGCCGAGGGCACGCAGCGGCTGCTGCGCACGCGGCTCGGGCTCGTCCAGGCCGAGGAGCGGATCGCCGGCACCGACGGGCTCGGCCCGGCGGGCTTCACGCTCGACACGCTGCAGGCCGTGATGCTCGGCAACCGCAACCTCAGCGCCGAGCTGGCGCGCGACGCGACCGTCGCCGCCTGCCAGGCCAGCGCGCGCGCGGACCTCGCGGAGGCGTGCGCGGCGCTGGCGGCCTGGGACACCCGGGCCGACATCGGCTCGCGGGGCGCCGTGCTCTGGCGCGAGTACTGGACGCGGCTGATCCAGGCTGGCGTCCCGTGGACGACGGCCTATGACCCGGCGAACCCGGTGACCACGCCGGCGGGCATCGACGCCGCCGACCCGAAGGTGCTGACCGCGCTGACCGCCGCCGTCGAGGACCTGCGGTCCAAGGGCATCGCGCTCAACGGCCCGCTCGGCGAGCTGCAGGCGGAGCCGCGAGGCAACGACCGGATCCCGATCCACGGCTGCAGCGAGGCGGAGGGCTGCTTCAACATCATCACCACCGACCGCGACGCCCAGGGCCGCTACGACCCGTACACGGGCGCCTCGTTCGTGATGACCGCGGCGTTCGACCAGCAGGGCGCCCCCCGCGGCGAGGCGATCCTCACGTACTCGCAGTCGGAGAACCCGCGCTCTCCCCACTACGCGGACCAGACGCGGCTGTTCGCGCAGAAGCAGTGGCTGCCGATGCGATTCACCGAGCGCTCGATCAAGCGCGACGCGGGCTACAAGCGCTCGGTGGTGACCGGCAGGAGATGAGCGACGAGGCGCGCGGCGTCGCGCTCGTTGTCGCCGCCGTCACCTCGCTGCAGTTCGGGGCCGGGCTCGCCGTCACGCTGTTCGACGAGCTCGGCCCGGCCGGCGCGGCATTCCTGCGGCTGTCGATCGCGGCCGTGGTGCTGGTGGCGATCTGGCGTCCGCGCCCCTCCGGCCACATCGGCATCGCCGTCGCGTTCGGGGTGACGCTCGGCCTGATGAACCTCTGCATCTACGAGGCGATGGACCGGATCCCGCTCGGCATCGCCGTCACGATCGAGTTCTGGGGCCCGCTCGCCGTCGCCGTGCTGGGGTCGCGGCGGGCGCTCGACCTCCTGTGGGTGGCGCTCGCCGCCGCCGGCATCCTCCTGCTCGCCGATCCCGGCGGCGGCACGCTCGACGCGGCCGGCATCGCCTTCGCCGTCGCGGCCGGCGGGCTGTGGGCCGGGTACATCCTGCTCGCGGCGCGGGTCGGCGCGGTCCACCCCGGCGGATCGGGCCTGGCGATCGCCATGGTGTTCGGCGCCGCCGCGACGGTCCCGTTCGCGGTGCCGCTCCACGGCGTCGACGCCGGGGTTCTCGCGATCGTGGCGGTCATCGCGCTCGCGTCGTCGGTGATCCCCTACTCGCTGGAGCTGGAGGCGCTGCGCCGCCTGCCGGCCCGCGTCTTCGGCGTCCTCATGTCGCTCGAGCCCGCCGTCGCCGCGCTCGCCGGGCTGGTCGTGCTCAGTCAGGCGCTCGACGTCCGCGAGTGGCTGGCCATCGGGCTCGTCGTGATCGCCAGCGCGGGCGCGACAGCGCGGTAGGGTGACCACCGATGGAGTCCTTCCTCGCCGCGCGCCGGGGGCTCTTCGCCCTCACCGGCCGGGAGGTCCTGCGCGTCCTCAAGCTCTGGACGCAGACGGTCGCCGCGCCGATCCTCTCGAGCGCGCTCTTCATCGTCGTCTTCGGCCTCTCGCTCGGGGGGCGGATCCGCGAGATCGACGGCGTGCCTTACGAGCAGTTCATCGTGCCCGGGCTGATCGCCATGGGCATGGCCCAGGCGGCGTACGCGAACAACTCGTCGAGCGTCTTCCAGGCGCGCTTCGACCGCTACATCAACGACGTGCTGGCGGCGCCCATGCGCCCGTGGGAGATCAACCTCTCGCTCAACCTCGGCGGGGCGGTGCGGGCGCTGCTCATCGGCGGCGGGCTGGCCGCGATCGCCATCCCGCTCACCGGCGTGCCGGTGGAGCACCCGTTCGTGCTGGCGCTCAGCGTCCTCCTCCTGCTGGTCCTCTTCTGCACGTTCGGCGTGATCGCCGGGGTCTACGCCGAGTCGTGGGACAACGCCGCGTTCATCAACAACCTCGTGATCCTGCCGCTGAGCTTCCTCGGCGGGGTCTTCTACTCGATCGACTCGCTGCCCTCGCCGTGGCAGGAGATCTCGCACGCGAACCCGATCTTCTACTTGATCGAGGCCGTGCGCTACGGCTTCCTCGGGACCGCCGACGTGTCGATCGCCCTCGCCCTGGGGATCACCGCCGCGATGGCCGCCGTCTGCGTGGCCTGGAGCTCGTGGCTCTTCGCGACGGGCCACAAGCTCAAGCCCTGATGTTCGAGCTCAACGTCCCGAACGCCCTCACCGTCTTCCGGATCCTCCTGGTGCCGGTGCTGGTGGCCGCCATGCTCTCGGAGTTCTCGAGCGACGCGCTGGCGGCGGGCGTGTTCATCCTCGCGAGCTTCACCGACGCGCTCGACGGCTGGCTCGCCCGGCGCCACAAGAGCGAGTCGAACTTCGGCAGGCTCATGGACCCGCTGGCCGACAAGCTGCTGGTCACCAGCGCGCTGGTCTCGCTCGTCGCGCTCGACCGCGTGCAGGCCTGGGTGGCGATGGTGATCATCGCGCGCGAGTTCGCGGTCACCGGCCTGCGGCAGATGGCGATCGAGCAGGGCCACGTGATCGCCGCGGGGTCGTGGGGGAAGATCAAGACGGTCCTGCAGATCGCGATGGTCCTCGCGCTGATCGCCGTCGACGGCTCGCCGGCCTGGGTCGACGCGCTCGTCTATGTGACGGTCGCGGTGACCGTCTACTCGGGGGCCGACTACTTCTTCGGCTTCCGCGCGCTGCTCAACGCAAGACCAGGGAGTGCTCGGGCAGCCAGCCGACGGTGACGTCGTGCCCGATCTCCCAGCGGTCGTCGTCGCGCGCCCGCTCGGTGTTCTGCTCGAGCGCGACGATCCTCGCGCCGCCCGACAGCTCGACGATCACCTGCGTCGCCGTGCCGACGTAGACCCGCTCGGCCACCGTGCCCGGGAGCTGGACCATCGCGTCCGTCTGCTGGTCGAGCACGATCTTCTCCGGCCGCACCGAGAGCTGGACGGTCTCGCCGTCGGGGATGCCGTCGGGCACGCGCGCGACGCAGTGCGCGCCGCCCGCCAGCCGCACGCCGCCGTTCTCCACCCGGCCCTCCATGAGGTTCGAGATGCCCATGAAGCCGGCCACGAACGGCTTCGCCGGCCGCTCGTAGACCTCCTCGGGCGTCCCGCACTGCACCACGACGCCCGCGTTCATGACCGCGATGCGGTCGGACATCGCGAGCGCCTCCTCCTGGTCGTGGGTGACGTAGAGGAACGTGATGCCCACCTCGCGCTGGATCGCCTTGAGCTCCACCTGCATCTGGCGGCGCAGCTTGAGGTCGAGGGCGCCGAGCGGCTCGTCGAGCAGGAGCACGGCCGGGCGGTTGACGAGTGCGCGCGCGAGCGCGACGCGCTGGCGCTGGCCGCCCGAGAGCTCGTGCGGCTTGGACGTCTCGCGGCCCTTGAGCTGGACCAGAGCGAGCGCGTCCGCCACGCGCGTCTCGATCTCGTCCTTGGCGACCTTGCGCCGCTTGAGGCCGAAGGCCACGTTGCCCTGGACGTCGAGGTGGTCGAAGAGCGCGTAGCTCTGGAACACCGTGTTGACGTTGCGCTTGTACGGCGGCACGCCGCCCACGGGCTCGCCGTCGAGGAACACGTTGCCGTCGGTCGGCTGCTCGAAGCCCGCGACCATGCGCAGGGTCGTCGTCTTGCCGCAGCCGGACGGGCCGAGCAGCGAGAAGAACTCGCCCTGCTCGACCGTGAGGTTGAGGTCGTCGACCGCCGTCGCCGAGCCGAAGCGCTTGGTCACGCCGTCGAAGCGCACCGCCTCGGTCATGTCCGGCGCTCCCGCTGGAGGAAGAGCGCGAGGGCGACCGCGGCAAGTGAGATCACGAGCATCAGGGTTCCGATCGCGTTGATGGTGGGGGTGACGCCGAAGCGGATCGCCGACCAGATCCGCACGGGCAGCGGCTGCGGCGATTCGCCGGTGGTGAAGTAGCTCAGGACGAAGTCGTCGAAGGACAGGGCGAAGACGAGCAGGCCGGCGGCCAGCACGGCGGGCCACAGCGCGGGCAGGACGACGAGCCGGAAGGTCTGCATGCGCGTCGCCCCGAGGTCCATCGCCGCCTGCTCGACCTCGGGGTTCAGCGACGCCAGCCGCGCGCGCACCACGACCGTGACGTAGGAGATGGAGAACGTGATGTGCGCGATCACGATGGTCAGCAGCGAGAGCCGCAGGCCGATCTGCGTGAAGAGCAGGAACGCGCTGACGCCGGCCACGATCTCCGGCGTCACCAGCGGGATCAGCATGAGGATGTTGGCGCTGGTGGAGAAGCGCGTGCGCGCGCGCACGAGGCCGAAGGCCAGCAGCGTGCCGAGGACCGTGGCCACCAGCATCGTCGCGACGGCGATCTGGAGGCTGGCCACCAGCGAGCCGCGCAGCGACTCGCTCTCCAGGAACGCCTCGTACCACTGGAGGCTGAAGCCGCCGAAGTTCTGCAGCGACCGCAGGCTGTTGAACGAGAACAGCACCACCACGCCGAGCGGCAGGAACATGAACAGGTAGAACGCCGCCGTGTAGGCCCGCAGCCACCTCATGCCACGGACCCCCGCGTGTCCCGCGCCGCCGAGCGCAGGTAGAAGACCATGAAGATGAGCAGGAACAGCATCATCACCGTGGTCAGCGCGCCGCCGAAGGGCCAGTCCTCGGCGCCGAAGAACTGCTGCTGGATGAGGTTGCCGATCATGTACGTCTCCGGGCCGCCGAGCAGCTGCGCGGCGACGAAGTCGCCCACCGAGGGCAGGAACACGAGCACGCAGCCCGCCAGCACGCCCTGGGACGTCGTCGGCCAGGTGACGTGGATGAAGGTCCGCACCTCGGAGCCGTAGAGGTCCTTGCCGGCCTCGATCAGCGCCGGGTCCATGCGGTCGAGCGCCGCGTAGACCGGCAGGATCATGAAGGCCAGGTAGCCGTAGACGAGGCCGAGGATCACGGCCCACGGCGTGTTGAGGAAGCGGATCGACTCGCCGAGCAGGCCGTTGATCACGCCCTCGTCGGAGAGCAGCGCCACCCACGCGTACGTGCGGATCAGGTAGTTGACGAAGAACGGCAGGACGACGAGCGCGATGAGGATCTGCTTGCGCCGGCCGCCGAAGCGGGCGATGTAGTAGGCGACCGGGTAGCCGAGCAGCAGGCAGAGCGCCACCGTGAGCAGGGCGTAGCCGACCGAGCGGGCCAGAACGGGCAGGAACAGCGGGTCGAAGACCCGCGAGTAGTTCTCGGGATGCCAGCCATAGAGCGCGCCTCCGAGCTCGGCGGGCGTGCCGAACGAGACGGCGATGACCAGCGTGAGGGGCGCCGCGAAGAACAGGAGCAGCCAGAGGCCGCCCGGCAGCAGCGCGCGTGCCGCGAAGCGGCCGCTCAGCCCGCCTTGATCTGCGTCCACGTCTGGTCCCAGAGGCGGCGGCCCTCGGTGCCGAGATCGCCGAACTGCTGCCCGCTCGTGAGGTCCTCGACCGTGACGTTGATCGAGGGGTCGTCCTTCACGAGGGCGGCGAACGTCTCGTCCGGCCCGGTGTACGGCATCGGGTAGCCCATGTACTCGATGTTCTTCGAGGCGTTCTCGGGGTCGAGGATGAAGTTGATGAACGTCAGCGCGGTGCCTGGGTGCTCGGCGTTGGCGGGGACCGCGAAGCAGTCGGTCCCGAGCGGGATGCCCTCCGTGCACTTCTGGAACGTGTAGTTCTCCGGCGTGTCCACCTGGTTGCGGATGTTCACGACGTCGCCGTTCCAGCCGTGGTGGATCCACGCGTTGCCGGAGACCATGTTCTGGATGTCGTCCGTCGAGAAGCCGCGCAGCTTGGGCTTGAGGTCGAGCGCCCACTGCATGGCGGCCTCGACGTCGGCCGGGTCGGTGGAGTTCAGGTCGGCGCCGTTGACGAGGTTGCCGGCGCCGATGACCTCCTGGAAGTCGTCGAGCAGATAGGCGCGGCCGTCCGACGACGGGTTGCCCATGTCGTTCCACGAGCCCGTCATGTCGCTGATCTTGTCGGCGCGGTAGATGATGCCGCTCGCGTACATCGCGTAGGGGAGCGTGTGGTCGCCGTCCGGGTCGTACCAGGGCGCGCCGAAGGAGTCGTAGACCGTGGTCGCGTTGGGGATCTGCGCGACGTCGATGCGCATGAGCTGGTTGGCCTTGCGCAGCCGGTCGACCCACTCCGACGTGGGGAAGATCACGTCGTAGCGGTTGCCCGAGCGCAGCTTGGACATCATCCCCTGCATCGAGTCGAAGTTCGACTCGCGGACCTTGACGCCGTACTCCTTCTCGAAGGCCTTGATCAGCTTCGGCTCGAGGTACTCCGCCCAGTTGAAGTACACGAGGTCGCCGTCGGGCTGCGCCTTGACGACGCGCTCGGGCGCTTCCGGCGGCGCCTCCTGGAGGCCGACGCCGCAACCGGCGAATCCGACGCCGAGCGCGAGCCCGGCACCTCCCCGGAGCAGCTCACGCCGGCTCCATTGATCCCTCGTCATGCTCTGCTCCCCTCATCGCCAGCCGCAGGCAGTGCCGCCTGACGACATCGGTCGACACCGCGGGATCGCCCAGCGTCAGCTGGATCGCGAACCCGTCCAACAGCGCGCCCAACACGAGCGCGAGACCGTCGGGGTCGCCCTCCACGAACTCTCCGGTCTCCTGTCCTTCCCTGACGATCTCGGCGATCGTCTCGCGCCAGCGGCGATCCAGCCGCTCGCGCGTCTCCGCGAGCCTCGGCTCGCGCAGTGAACGTACCCACAGCTCCATCCAGAGGACGGTCTCTCCGTCGTCCGCGGACGGCCACAAGTCGATCAGGCGGCCCAGCCGCTCGGTGGCGCTCCCCAGCGCGCCGAGCTCGTCGGTCAGCCCGTCGTAGAACCGGTCGTCCGAGAAGGCGAGCGCCTCCTCGAGCAGCCGGTCCTTGGACTCGAACCAGTAGAGGACGCCGGGCGCGCTGGTGCCGGCCCGCTCGGCGACGTCGCTGATCCGCGTGTTCTGCACACCGCGCTCGGAGATGACCTCCACCGCGGCGGACAGGATGGCCGGCCTGCGCACATGCGCCGTGGACGGCCGTGGGCTCATGGGGTTCTCCGAACCGCCATTCAGGAAACCTAGTGGGGCGCCGGGACGGGCGCAAGCCCGGCCCAGATCTCCTCGCGCGCGCGCTCGAGCGACACCGCGGGGTCGCCGAGCAGGGCGCGCACGCCGTAGCCGTCGATCAGGGCGAGGATGCGGTCGGCCGTCGCCGCGGCGTCGGCGTCGGGGAACTCCTCCTCGATCGCCTCCCGGAACCAGTCGTGCATGCGCTCGTAGAGCTTCGCGGCCGTCGGCCGCAGCTCGGGGTGCCGCACGGCGCGCAGCCACAGCTCGACCCACAGCACCCAGTCCCGCTCCTGCTCCCCCGGGAGCGGCAGGCACTGCTCGATCATGTCCTGCAGGCGCTGCGGCCCCTCGGTGCGGATGTCGCCCGCGCGGTCGAAGGAGTGCGTGAGCGCCTCGGCGAGTAAGGCCTCGCGGGTGTCGAAGTGGTAGTGGACGAGCGCGGTGGAGACGCCTGCGTCCATCGCGATGCGGGCGATCCGCACCGCGTCGATCCCGTCCGCGGCGATCCGGTTGACCGCCGCGTCGAGGATCCGCTCGCGGCTCATCGCAGGTAGGCCTCGGCCACCATGCGGTCGAAGTCGTGGACCGTGCTCTCCACGTCGGTGTAGCGGCCGGGCGTGTAGCCGGCCGAGCCGAGGCCCATCTGGGAGAGCTCGCAGACCTCCCAGTCCTGGCGGTTCACCATGTCCCAGAACTCGACGGCGTCTGTCGCGTCGAAGCCCTCCTGCGCCATCGCCTCGGGCTCGAAGAACCACTCGCAGACGACCTCCGTCCGGCCCGCCCCGCGCGGCCACAGCGTGTGCAGCATCACGTAGTCCGGGTGGAACGAGATCAGCGTGTTCGGGAAGATCGCGAAGTAGAGGACCTTGCGCGGGTCGACGCCGGCGATGTTGGGCCGGGTCGGGCCGCCGCCGTCGGTCGCCATCGTCGCGGCGCCGTCGGCCAGCGTCATCGAGCCGCCGCACCAGGCGCCCGGGCCCTCGTAGTCGTCGCCGGTCAGGTAGTGGCTGAGGCGGTTGAGCTCGGGGTGGACGCCGGGGCAGTGGTAGCACTCGGAGTAGTTCTCGACGATGGCCTTCCAGTTGGCCTTCACGTCGTAGTCGATCCGGGCGCCGCGCTTGAGCTCCGGCGTCCGGTAGCGGGCGAGCTCCTCGACGAGCGAGCCGACGTGGTCGGCGAGCGGCGGAGCGACGCCGGACGGGTCGGCGAACACGAGGCCGCCGAGCGTCTCGGTGCGGATCGTGCGGAGCCCGTTGCAGGCCGGGTCGAAGTCCTCGAGCGTCTCGGTGTGCGGCGCGTTCTTGAGGGTGCCGTCGAAGCCGTAGCTCCAGGCGTGGTAGGGGCACTGGAGGCGGCGCTTGGTGCCCTCGCGCTCGGTGGCCAGCCGGGCGCCGCGATGGCGGCAGACGTTGTAGAAGCCGCGCTCGCCGATGAAGAGCAGGCTCTCGCCCGCGACCTCGGCCGTCACGAACTGGCCGCGCTCCGCGAACGCCGACACGTGGCCGACGCAGATCCAGCCACCGAGGAAGAGGTTGCGCGCCTCCCAGTCGGCCACGGATTCGTCCGTGTAGGCGCGGCTGGGGAGCAGTGAGGCCTCGAGCAGGGGACGGAGGGTGGGCTCGAGCTCCTCGGCGGTGAACGGGGAGTCGGTCGCGATGGCCATGCGGCGGAATGTACCATCTTCGTGCGATTGACTACAAGGTCAGGATCTCGTAGGGTGCCGTCCCATGAGCACGAACGGACATCATCCGAGCTACGACGCGATCGTCGTCGGGGGCGGCCACAACGGCCTCACCGCCGCGGCCTACCTCGCCAACGCCGGCCTGCAGGTGTGCGTGCTCGAGCGGCGCGACATCCTCGGCGGCGCGTGCGTGACCGAGGAGGTCTGGCCCGGGCACCGCGTCTCGCGCGCGTCCTACGTGGTCTCCCTCCTGCACCCCAAGGTGGTCGACGACCTGCGGCTCAAGGACTTCGGCTACGAGGTCCACCCGCTCGATCCCGCGTACTCGACGCTGCCGCCCGACGGGCCGCCGCTGTTCTTCTTCAACGACGAGGCGGCGACCGTCGGGTCGCTGCGCAGGCACTCGCCGCACGACGCGGACGCGTATCCCGCCTTCCAGTCGATGATGGAGCGGATCGCCGACTTCCTGCGCCCGATGATGCTGCGGCCGCCGCCGGCGCTCGGCTCGCGCGCGCCCGGCGACCTGTTCTCGCTGCTGCGCGAGGCCGGCCGCGCCGCCGGCCTGAGCAAGCGCGACCTGCACGACTTCTACCGCGTGATGACGATGTCGGTGGGCGACCTGCTCGACGACTGGTTCGAGAACGACGCCTTCAAGGGCGCCATGGCCTCGACCGGCGTGGTCGGCGTGTGGGCCGGGCCGCGCACGCCGGGCACCGCCTACAACCTGCTCCACCACGAGCTGGGGGAGATCGACGGCGTCCCGGGCCTGTGGGGGCACGTGAAGGGCGGCATGGGCGCGATCTCGATGGCGATCGCGCGCAGCGCCGAGGCGGCCGGCGCGACGATCCGCACCGGCGCGTCGGTGCGGTCGATCGACGTGTCCGGCGGCCGGACCGTGGGCGTGACGCTGGAGAGCGGCGAGGTCCTGTACGCGCCGGTCGTCATGTCCGGCGCGCACCCGCAGACCACGGTGCTGGACATGGTCGGCGCCGAGCACTTCCCCGAAGAGGTCGTCGAGGACATGCGGCGCTACAAGACGCGCGGCGGCTCGGTGAAGGTCAACTGGGTGCTGAGCGAGCTGCCGCGCTACGAGGGCGTCAAGCCCGACGAGCAGGAGAAGCTCGTGCGCTCGGGCGTCGCGTTCTGCCCGTCGATCGACTACCTCGAGCGCGCGTGGCAGGACGCCTGCCGCGGCATCCCCTCGGAGTCGCCGTACCTCGAGGTCGAGTGCCCGTCGACGATCGACCCGACGCTGACCGAGGACGGCACGGTGATCGTGACCATGTTCACCCAGTACGGGCCGTACGACGAGTCCGGCTGGCCCGAGGGCTCGCGCCAGGCGTACGCCGACCGCTGCCTGGAGATCCTCGCCTCGCGGGCGCCGAACGTGCGCGACGCGGTCGTGCACAGCGAGGTGCTCGCGCCGCCGGACCTCGAGCGCATCTTCGGCCTGGTGGGCGGATCGATCTTCCAGGGCGAGCAGGGGCTCGACCAGATGGCGTTCATGCGGCCGTCGCCGGCCCTCGCCCAGTACGCGACGCCGGTCGACGGGCTGTACCTGTGCGGCGCCGGCACGCACCCGGGCGGCGGCGTCATGGCGCTCGGCGGGCACAACGCCGCGGCGCGGGTGCTGCACGACCAGCGGTTCAAGCGCGCCCGCCGGCGGGTGCGGGAGGCGCTCCCGGTTTGAAGCCCGCAGAGCGCGCGCGGACGTTCGTCGAGGACGTCCTCATGCCCCTGGAGGAGAAGGCCGAGCTGGCCGGCGGGCGCCTGCCCGAGGAGGACGTCGCCCGGATCAAGGCCGCGGCGCTGGAGGCCGGTCTCGCGGGTGGCCTGCACGCCCGCGAGCACGGCGGCCAGGGCTGGACGAAGACCGAGTGGGTGCTCGTCGAGGAGCAGTTCGGGCGCTCGACCAACGCCCTGTCGTGGCACATCCCCAGCGCGTACAACGTGCTCGGCTCGGGCTCGCCGGAGCAGATCGACCGCTACCTGCGGCCGGCCCTGCGCGGCGAGCTGCACGACGCCTACGCGGTGACCGAGGCCGGCGCGGGGTCGGACCCCTCGCGGATCGAGACCACGGCGGTGCGCCGCGACGGCGGCTGGGTCATCAACGGCGAGAAGTGGTTCGTCACCTACGGCGACATCGCCGCCGTGTACATCGTGGTCGCGCGGACCGACGACGGGCCGACGCTGTTCCTCGTCGACCGCTCGGCCGACGGCATCTCGGTCGTCGACGACCCGCCGTTCACGCACACCTATCCGCACGGGCATCCGGCGATCCGCTTCACCGACGTCGTGGTCGGCGACGACGCGGTGGTCGGCGGCGCCGGCGAGGGCGACGAGCTGCAGCGCGCGTGGTTCACCGAGGAGCGGATCGGGATCGCCGCGCGCGGGGTGGGGGCGATGTGGCGGCTGCTCGAGGAGGCGACGGCGTGGGCGCTGTCGCGCGAGCAGGGCGGCTCGCGGATCATGGACTACCAGGGCGTCTCGTTCCCGCTCGCGGACTCGGCGGCCGACGCTGCCGCCGGCCGGGCGCTGACGCTGGAGGTCGCGCGGCTCGCCGACGCGGGCGAGGACCTCAAGGTCGTGCACGCCAAGGCGTCGATGGCCAAGCTCTTCGTGTCCGAGGCCGCGTACCGCTGCGCCGACCGCTGCGTCCAGGTCTTCGGAGGCCGCGGCTACATGCGGACCAACGTGGCCGAGCGCTTCCTGCGCGAGCTGCGGGTCGACCGCATCTGGGAGGGCACGAGCGAGATCCAGCGGCTGATCGTCGCGCGGGCGCTCGAGCGGCGCGGCGTGGAGCGGACCCTGCACTAGTGCATCGCCTGCTCAACCCTTCCTCCGTCGCGGTCGTGGGCGCCAGCGAGCGCGCCGAGACGTACTCCTCGGAGACGCTGCTCAACCTGCGGCGGCTGGGCTATCAAGGGGAGGTCTGGGGGGTCAACCCGCGGCGGTCGTCGGTGCACGGCTTCGCCTGCGTGCCGACGCTGTCGGACCTGCCCGCGGCGCCCGACGCGGTCGTGGTCGCGATCCCGGCGGCGGGGGTGCCCGCGGTCATCGAGGAGGCGGGCGCGCTGGGCGCGGGTGGCGCGGTGGTCTACGGCGCGGGCTTCGGGGAGACCGCCGCGGGCGCGTCGCTCGAGCGGGCTTTGAGGGAGGCCGCGCTCCGGCATGCGCTCCCGGTCTGCGGGCCCAACTGCGACGGGCTGATCGCGCTCCACTCACGCGCGGCGCTGTGGGGGGATGCGCTGGCGGCGCCGCAGCCGGGACACGTCGCGCTGGTGTCGCAGAGCGGCAACCTCGTGGTCAACGCGCTGGCGACCCGGCGCGGGCTGCGGCTCCACACCGCGATCTCCAGCGGCAACGAGGCCGTGGTCACCACGCCGGACTGGGTCGAGCACCTGGCGCGCGATCCCGAGGTCCAATCGATCGCGCTGCTCGTCGAGTCCGAGGGCGACGGCGAGCGGCTCCGCGAGGCGCTGGCCGTGTGCGCCGAGGAGGGCGTCGGCGTGGCGGTGCTGAAGGTCGGCGCCTCCGAGCGGGGCCGCGCGGCCGCCGCCGCCCACACCGGCGCAGTGGCCGGCGATCACCGCGTGTTCCGCGCGCTGATGGAGGAGGCCGGCGCCGCCTGGGCGGCCGACGTGCACGAGCTGCTCGAGCTCGCGAAGGCGCTCGCCGTCCCTCGCGCGCGTCCGCACGGGGGCGGGCTGGCGATCCTCACGTGCTCGGGCGGCGACTCGGGCCTCGGCGCGGACGAGGCGTACCGCCTCGGCGTCGACCTCCCGGCGCTCGCGCCGGACACCGTCGCGGCGCTGCGCGAGCGGCTGCCGGAGGCGGCCACCGTCGCCAACCCGCTCGACTACACCGCGATGATCTGGGGCGAGGTCGACACGCTGCGCGACCTCGTCCGCACGGTCGGCGCGGACCCGGCGATCGGCCACGTGCTCGTGTTCTACGACCGCCCGCCCGGGATCGCCGGCCACTCGGCCGAGAGCTGGGACGCGGTCGAGGAGGGCATCCTCGCCGGCGCCGCCGTGAGCGACGTGCCGGTCATGGTCGCGTCGACGCTGCCGGAGCTGCTGGACGACGAGTCGGCGTGGAAGTTCATCGAGGCCGGCGTGCCGGCGATCGCGGGGCTGCGGACCGGGGTGGCTGTGGCGGCCGCGTTGGCGGCGCCTTCGGGTGACCCCGCGCGGCTGCGGGGGTTGGCGGTCGCGCCGGGCCGCGGGGGGCGGTGGCTCGCGGAGCACGAGGCGAAGGCGCTCCTCCGCGCGCGCGGCGTGCCCGTCGTTCGCGGACTGCTCGCATCGACTGAGGCTGAGGCGCTGGCCGCGTTCGCCACGCTCGGCGGCCCGGTGGCGATGAAGGTGTCCGCGCCGTCGATGCGCCACAAGACCGCGGCCGGCGCCATCGCCCTCGATCTGCGCGACGAGGCGAGCGTCCGCGAGGCCTTCGCCCGGCTCGGGGTCGTCCGTGGTCGTACAGCGACCAC
>CAVRFQ010000010.1:0-307128 GCA_963720415.1 uncultured Solirubrobacteraceae bacterium
GGCCTCGACGTCCTCAGGCCGGAAGCGGCGGACACCGCTGGGCAGCCTGACCGCCCGCAGCAGGCCCCGTTCCTCCCAGCGGCGCACAGTGTTCTCGTGCACGCCCAGCGTTCGGGCGGCCTCTCGAACCTTCATGAGCTGCGCCATGCGGCCTCCGATGGATGGACGACGGGGAGGTAGACAAAGGAGAGTTTAGTGAGAGAGGGGAGATGATGCAGATGGTGGACTTTGGTCGAATCACACAACATGCACCCACGAGCACGAGCCCATCACCTAGACCACCCCACAACGAGCCGGGCCCACATGCCATACGACGACGCATGCCCAGGACATCAGGCACGTCCCCAAGCCCTTCTCTCCCATCCTCAAAGGCACCCCACCACCAACAAAGGCACAGACTTGCACCAAGGTGCGGGCGGCCTGAAATCTCACCGGCCGACGCAGCTTTGTCCGACACCACGGAGTGCGGTCGACTCGTGATTCTGGTTGGTCCATTGCGCGATGTCAGCGGCTTGAAGGACGAGCATGCTGACGATCGGGAAGCTGGGCGCGAGCCCCACGGCTGGTCGCTACTACGCCGACCAGGTCGCGCAAGGACGGGAGGACTACTACGCCGGCGAGGGCGAGGCTCCGGGCGCATGGATCGGCGGCGGGGCAGCCGCCCTCGGGCTCGAGGGTTCCGTCAGCGAGCAGGGCATCGTCCGGCTGCTGAGCGGGGAGGACCCGGCGACCGGCGAGCCGCTGCGACAGCCGCTCGCCTCGGGCGCCGTCGCCGGCTTCGACCTCACCTTCCGTGCGCCGAAGAGCGTGGGCGTGCTGTTCGGGATCTGCGAGCCCGAGGTCGTGCGCGAGATCGTCGCCGCTCACGAGGCCGCGGTCCGTGACGCGCTTGCGTATCTGGAACGTGAGGCGTGCATGGCACGCCGCGGACACGGCGGCGCCGTGCTCGTTCGAGGCGGCGGCTTCATCGCGGCGGCGTTCCGGCACCGGTCCTCGCGCGCGGGTGATCCGCTGCTGCACACGCACGTCGTGATCGCGAACGCGACGCAGGGTCCGGACGGCCGCTGGTCCGCGTTGGACGGGCGGCTGCTGTACCGGCACGCGAAGACGGCCGGCTACCTCTACCAGGCGTCGCTGCGCTCCGAGCTCACCGAGCGCCTGGGCCTGCGCTGGCACCCCGTCGAGCGCGGGACCGCCGACGTCGCCGGCGTGCCACGCGCAGTGATCGACCATTTCTCGCGGCGACGCGCCGAGATCCTCGAGCACATGGAGGCTCGCGGCGAGACGTCGGCACGGGCAGCACAGGTCGCGACGCTCGAGACGCGGCGGCGCAAGGAGTACGGCGTGCCCGTCGATCGCCTGCGGGAGGAGTGGCGGGCACGAGCCACCGAGCACGGGCTCGGCCGCTTCGAGCTTCGCCGGGCTCTGCGACGCGACGCGTCCCATCGGAGATCGCAGCCGCTCGACGAGGTCGCAGAGCGCCTGCTCGGCGAGGATGGGCTCACCGCGGGCCAATCGACGTTCACGCGCCGCGACGTCCTGCAGGCCGTAGCCGAGCTGGCCCGCGACGGCGCGCCCGTCAGCTCGATCGAGCGGCTGGCGGATCGCGTGCTCCGCGACAACGAGGTCGTCGCGCTCACCACCGAGAAGGGCGAGCAGCGCTACACGACCCGGTCGCTGCTCCGCACCGAGCGCCTCCTGCTCGAGCGCGCCGACGACCGGCGAGCTGCCGGCGTCGCCGTCGCGCCCGACGACGCGCTCCACGCAACCCTTGCTGCTCGTCCGACGCTGAGCAGCGAGCAACGCGAGCTCGTCGTCGCGCTCACCCGTCGCGGCGACGGCGTCGCCGTCGTGCGCGCCGCAGCCGGCACGGGGAAGACCTTCGCGCTCGAAGCTGCGGCCGAGGCGTGGCGCCGCACCGGCATCCCGGTCCTCGGCTGTGCGCTGTCCGCGAGAGCGGCCTGCGAGCTCCGCGACCAGGCGGGGATCGACACGACGACGATCGCGCGGCTCAAGCGGGCACTGGACAGCGGCATCGAGCTTGGCCGCGGAGCGGTGCTCATCGTCGACGAGGCCGGCATGGCCGGCACCAGAGACCTCGCGAAGCTCGCCGAGGCGGCCGAGCGCTCGGACGCGAAGCTCGTCCTGGTCGGCGACGACCGACAGCTCCCCGAGATCGAGGCCGGCGGCGCGTTCCGGGCGCTCGCCGACCGCCTCGGCGCGATCGAGCTCCAGGAGATCCGCCGCCAGCGCGAGGAATGGGACCGCAAAGCGCTGACCGCGCTCCGTGAAGGCGACGTCGATCAGTTCGTGCGCGAGTACCACGACCATGGCCGCGTCGTCGCGATGCCGAACGCACGCGCGCAGCGCCAGGCGCTCGTCGAGGACTGGTGGACGGCCCGAGAGCGCGGAGCCGACGCCCTGATGATCGCCCACCGACGCAGCGACGTCGCGGACCTCAACGCACGCGCGCGCGAGCGGATGCGAGCCGCCGGCCGCCTCGGCGACGATCGAGCTGCAGGCCGGCAACCGCGAGTTCGCGGTCGGCGACCGCGTCGTCGCCACGCGCAACGACTACGGCATCGGCATCGTCAACGGCGAGTCCGGCGTCGTCGCAGCGGTAGCTCCCGAGCATCTGCTGATCGCCCTCGACGGCGACCGCCACGTCGACGTGCCGACCCAGTTCGCCGCCGAACATCTCGACCACGGCTACGCCGTGACCGCTCATCGCGCGCAAGGAGCGACGGTGGACCGCACCTTCGTGCTCGGCTCCGACGAGCTGTATCGCGAATGGGGCTACACAGCCCTGTCGCGCCACCGCGACAGCGCACGCTTCTACATCAGCGCGACGCCGACGTTCCTCAACGAGACAGCGCCCGCGCTCGAGACAAGCGGCGACGTGACGTCGCGCGCGGCCGCGATGCTCGAAGCGAGCCAGCGGAAGCACCTCGCACTGAGCGGGATCACGGTGGACCACGATGCGATTCGGATCGAGGAAGAGCTTCGCCGCGAGCAGGCGCGACTGGAGGACATCGACCGCCGGCTTGCGGCGCTCGGCGCCGACCGCGAGGACGCGCGCTGGTTCCAGTCCGGACGGCGCGCGGAGCTCGACCGCCGCATCGACGAGGTCCTCGACAACGGGCGTCGCACCCGCGGCCGAATCGACCGGCTCCGCGCCGAGCTCGAGCAACGGCCGACGCAGACAAAGCCGCTCGCCATGCGCGCGGCCGATCCGCTCACGGAGTTCGAGCCCTCGCACGAGAGGGACGCGCTCCGTGCCGCGCGTGAGCGACGCCGCGAGCAAGCCCGTGACCGCGACCTCGGCCTGGAGCGCTGACGTGGCGGTCGGCGGAGATCCCGCGCAGACGCGATGCGCGCGCGGCGGGACGGCGAGCCAAGCGGGCACGACCGGTCCAGCCCGTCCCTCGCTACACGCTCACCAGACGGGAGGCGGCGGCGTCGCTGGGGATCAGCCTCAACCACTTCGAGCGCCGGGTGCAGCCCGAGCTCAAGGTCGTCCTCTCGGGCCAGCTCGTGCTCATCCCGGTCGCCGAACTCGAACGCTGGGTCCAGCGCAACGCCCACCCGCTCGCTGCACACCCGCTCGTCGGCGACCTGACCGGGCTACGCGACCCGCCGAGGGAGCGTCGCCGAGTAGTCGTCGCCCAGGTCGCGGACGTGCTTCCTGTAGTCACGGTCCGAGAACTCGGTGCGGTGCCGCTTCACCATCCCGTTGAGGACGACGATCTGCGGCCGGTCGAAGCCTCGCTCGGCCAGCTCCGCTTGCAGAGCCGTTATCGAGCATGCAGAACAGGCGGTAGTGCATCCGCCCCGGGCCGGTCACCCGGATCTCGTAGCAGCCGCCCATCGCGCCGTGCATCGCGTCCCGCGAGGCTCTGCGTCTACTCGGACGTGACGGGCTCAGGCCTCGTCGGCAAATACGCGAGGAGCGGCTTTAGCATGTCGTGGTAGCCCTCAATCCAGGCCGCTAGGTCGTCGTAGCTGATTGCGCGACGCGCGAGTTCGACCCGGTCCTCACAGACGAGCAGCCACGACTCGCCGATCCGCCCCTTGTGGATGAGCTCATCAGCATGCTGTATCGCGATTCGCATCTCACGGATCCGAGCTCGCTCAGCCTTCGACGAAGCAGCGCCCGGTCGATCGTCGGAGCCGCCGGATTTCGTCGCAGTCGCTCGATGAAGAGTCCCACGCGGTGAAGCGAATCGATCGTCGTTTCCAGATGATCAGTCCGCGCGCACCAACGGCGACATCGTGTTCTCACTCTGGCGCTGCACGTATTGAGTCAGCTCGTGACGCGCAGTCCCGTACGAGAGAATTGTCTTGTCGAGCAGCCGGGCGACATAGCTACTTTGCGGCCGTCCAGGTAATCCCGGAACGCCACGGCCGCCGGCGAGCCCGTTCAGCATGACGTTCAGCGTGTTCTTCGAATCGAGATGATCAAGTGACGGCATCGAGTGCCGATCCGGAGGCCAGCCGGCTGGGAAGTCTGCGCCGACCATCGCTGCGCTGAGTGCAAGAAGAGCGCCGTCGCGTGTGAGCACATGATGGACGCTACGGCGTCGCACGGTCGGATCTCGCAACGGAAGCACAGACGGTCACTCGGGCTTGCCTTCCGCGGGTCGTCCGAGCGATCATCCCCGTACTCGTTCATGGGCGGCAAGCAGCAAGTACTTCGTTTCGCGGTCGGCTCGCCTAATGGTCCGAGGTCTCGAACTTGGCGACTCTGGGTGCCCGACGGAAAGTCCGACGTGTACGTGTCGAGCCGTCGCTTGAGCGCGTCGGTCAAGGTGAGCATGCACGAGCCAGGTCCGTCCCGATACGCGTCACGAGCCAGTGGGTCGAGACGGCCGGCTTCGAGGCTCCGGAGGTGAGGACGAGCGTTTGGCGAAGGAGTGGAACCGGCCTCGCACCAGGAAGCGGCATGCCGTCCGCCCGCTGACGCTTTTGGTTCCGTGGACGGAAGTCATGGAGCGCCCGGGATCCGAGTCCGAGAAGGTGCATTGGGCACCTCCGCCGAGCAAAGGACAGGCAGTCCACTTTGATGTCGTCTACGTCCCTGTCGGAATGCCCGTCACGGGCCATCCTGGAGCGCGCAGCATGGGCACGACGCTCGTGGGCGAGGTGCTGCTCGCGACACGGCGAGCGGGTGTTCGTCACTTCCCTCGTGCGCGACATGGGCAAAGAGGCGCTCGCGCACCTCGAACAGTTGCGGAGGTTCCGGCTTCTCGATGCGGACGGCGAGCCGATTCGAAAGACCGGCTTACTCGCCTTCGGGCACGAGCCGAATCCGGATGCGGAGGATGGGTCTGAGATTGCGACGATAATGGACGTCACGCGGCTCGACGAATGAGGACGCCCCACACGCCTCGACTGGCTCCGCTACCGCCTCTCGCGTAAAGCGACAGCGCGCCCTGGGGTGGCTACACACACTGAGTCCTGGGTCGCGGGCGCGTCGAGAGCGCAGCGACGACTGCCATGATCAATTGGCCATTCCCGAGGGCGTGTCGAAACGCAGCGGCGTGTTCACCGCCGCGCTCGCGTCAACTCGTGAATGTGCGCCATGTCTTGTTGATCGCCGACGACCTGGGTGCCGACGCCGGGTTTCCCGCCAGTTCCGGCGCAAGCGTGTCCTGGACCGGCCGATACGTTCGGGCACGCGGAGTCCGCGCGGGGACTCGCGCCGCTGTCAAAGCCCATCGTTCGCAGGTGACTGAACTCCGTCTTCTGACACGAGCAGCGCCGGCTCCCGTTCCAGACTGAACCGCTCGAACGTGAGCTTTGGGCCTTCACGGTACCACGACTCGAAGTGGACGCGCAGCGACGACTGTTTCGCCCGCCGCGGCTTCAACTTGCGCTCAAGCAGGTTGCCAAACCGTCGGTAATGCGTCGTGACGATGACTTGTCGGCTGTCGCGCAGGTGCCGGCAGAAGTCGGAGAAGCCCAGGACATTCATGTCATCAAGCGACTGGAGCGGATCGTCGAGGATGACGAACGGGAGTGCCTTGTCTCCCGCCGTAAGGGCAAACGCGATGAAGTACGACAGCGCGACCACGTTGAGCTGTCCTTCGCTAAGGATCAGTTGAGGATTCGCCTGCACACCGGTCACTGGATCCGTAAGACGAGCCCAAGTGCGCGCTTTTCCGTAGTAGACATCGTGATGCAGCCCTAGCTCGCTGAACGTGGGGTGGGCCGCTAAGCGACGAAATACCTCGCCGAAGAAAGGGTCGACGGCGACAAGCGTCTCTTCGGTCACGTCGAGACCAGCAGCCGTCGCCGCGTCTGACAGTTGGCGCGCTTCATTCTCGCGGCGTGCAAGCGCCTCGAGCCGCCTCACTGCCAATGCGTGCTGCTGTTGGGCCTCCTCGACGCGTTGAGCCTGCCGAGGCACACGGGTCTCGATAGCTCGGTCCTGAGCAGCCTTAGCTAGAGGGCGAAGCACGCGTCGTACCGTGTCAAGAGCTTCGGCGGTGCGCTCAAGTACGTCTGGAGCGTCAGGAGCCCTCTCCACGCCAGGCAGATGCACCGCCGGGCCGTGAACCAAGGAGGTGACGGCGCGTCGCGTTTCGTCGCGCTGAGCAGTCGCCTGAGCTTGGCGTGCAAGGCGCCCACGAAGTGCCTCGGCGGTCTGGTTGCTCGGCGTGCAACATCGTTCGAGCATCAGCTACCACCGCTCGGTAACGTGAAACGGCTTCGCCGGCCTCACGTAAGTCGGCAGCTTCATGACTCGAAGCTCGAGCTGGTGTCGCAGTCGCGCGCCAACATCATGCGGGTCGATTTCTTGGGCGCAGATAGGACAGTGGTTCGTGAGCAGGGGGAGCGCTGAGGCGGCGAGCTGGGCCATGTTTCGTCCGCCCGTGCCCGTAACGCGGCGTAGCTTCTCTCCGCGAGCTGAAGCCCGGTCTTGCGCCTCGCTGGCCGAGTTCTCGAGCGAGGCAAGTCGATCGACACTGGCTGCCAGCGCGCGGACTCGTCGCTGGAGCAGCCAATGCGAACTCGGATGAGATCTGCCGGAGCGCTAGCGCGTGGGTTCGCAGGTCCTGCGCAAGAGCACCGGTCGCCCGCATTGCGTCCTGGGCTCCAGCTGGCTCTGAAAGCACGCCAGGCATCACAACCACCAGATGCGCGTGCTCGCTCAGTTGGTCCGCGATCGCTGCCGCCGCTGGAACCGACGAAACCGCCTGGACTAGGCGTGCACGATTGCGCCTAGCTCATCTTCCGCGCGTTGAAGAGCCACCTGTAGCTGCTCAGCCTCCCTTCTCGCAGCAGCGGCGGCATCTACGGCCTCCTTGGACGCATCCTTGGCGGCCTTCTCAAACTCTGCAAGAACGCCGAGGCCAAGAATGTCTCGTAAGCGCGCCTGAAAATCCTCCGGCGGAGCGCTCAGGACAGCGCGCATCTCGTCTTGACGCAGTATGCCCCAGCCCTGCACCGACTGCTCGATCTCACGCTGATCTCTACGCCGAAGAGCTGACACAGGGCGTTGTTTGCTGCGTCGCCGACGTATCGCTCGCCGTCATGCTCTACCGAGAGCTTCGTGCCCCTCTTGGACGAGCCACGCCGGTGAAGCGCCCACCGTTGGCCGTTCTTATCGACGCGAAGCGCAACCTCTGCTTCCTCTCCTTCGCGATAGCCGATGACGATGTACTCCTCATCTCGTCGCCCCTGCCGACCAGGCATCTGCGGGAGGTCTCCCGTGAGCACCCAGGTCACCGCATCGGTGAGAGATGTCTTTCCCAGCCCGTTGGACCCAGTCACAACGACAGCCTCAGCGTCGAGAAGAATCGTCTGATGCGTGGCGAATCCGCGGAACGCCTGGAGCTCGACGGCCTGAAGGAAGGTCAAGGCAGCGTAATCTTCTTGTTCTTGATGAACGACTCAATCGCGAGATGAGCGGTTTCCGCCTCGATCCCGCGACCGCGCAGCTTGTCTTCCAGTGCGTGCAGCGGGTCAACGGTTGCTGGCTGGTTGGACAGCGTTAGGGGCAAGAAGGGTGCAAGCGCCTTCCGCAGTACGTCCGCCTCTGGCAGCACGCCCGCCCGAATGTACTTTCGAACGCGAGCGGTGTCCGCCTCGACGCGTTCGGCTTCCGCGAACTGATCGGCATCGGTGAAGTGCTCCTGCACCAGACACGCTAAGTACACATCCCACCGCTTCCACACTGCGTCGCGTGCGGCCACCCAGTTCGCCAGGCCAATATCAATCGCAAACAAGCGACTCGACAGCTCATCCCAGCGATCCGTTGCTAGGAGAGCAACGAGCGAGTACTCGTCTTCAGCTACGACTACGGACTCTTTCGCTTCGCTGAGAACCACCGTTCGAATCTCGAACCCCTCGTCCGCAAGTATTCCTTGGGCAAGCTCCAGAAGCGGATGTTCGCTCGAGAAGAGATCAGACAAGTGCAGGCGTCCTTCCGCCTTGGAGAATCGCGCCGACGGACAACCACTGATGCTCCATGCCGGGTCGACCAAATCGCCCTCGGAGCCCTCTCCGATGAGGTCACCTGCCGTCTGCGCGGAGGGAAGCGGCCCGTCGGGGTTCAGACAGAGGTGCAGAACCGGCTTGCTCGTGTCGCGGTAATGACCATCGCGGGCGCGTCGATCGGCGCGAGACTCTTCCTCCGCAACGACGTATCCGCTCGGACGGGCCGGCCAAAACGCGAGCTCGACATATCGGCCGTCCAACTCCACCGTGAAGGCATCATCCTCGCCGACCACTTCGAGCGACCGGCTGTCAGTGACCCCGGCGAGCGCGAGCAAGAAATCCTCGCCGGCACCCGCAAGGACGGCAGGCCTCCCGGCGAGCACGCCGCCACATCCACGTCGCATCCACGTGAACGCCGACAATGCATCGGCTTCCCTGAACGCCTCGCGGATCCGCTCGATGCCCTTCTTGATTTCGTCGTTCTCCCAAGAACCGCCCCCGACCATGTTGGTAGCGCGCTGAGCAACCAGCGTCATGACGCGATTCCAGAGCGCTCGCAGCAGATGATCGATGAATACCGTGGCGGTTGCGTTCTCGTGGCTCTGCTCTGCTGCGTCGGGTAGCAAGCCCTGCCACGCTTTGCTGGGCTCGCCCGGAGTCGCGACGACGTATGTAACCGAGGCGGCTGGGACGACGTCGAGGATGTGCTTGATCCGCGTTTCGACGTAGCCAGCGACCGTTCCGAGGCCAAGGAACATCACGGTCTTTCCGCTGAGTGCTGCTTGTACCTCGCTTTCAGCCCACGGCGGAGGTTGACCAATCTGCGACGTCGAGATAAGGAGTGAGTTCACGTCTGAAGCGCAGCCGTGAACCTTGTGGAAAGCGGCGTCCTTGAACCGTGTCAGGCGGTCTGCATCCGTGACCGTGGTAGGGAGGTCGTATCCGAGGCGAGCCGCGGCCTTCTCGACGCATTCGTCCCAGTTCGCCGAGAAAACGGGGACCGGACCCTCCCAAAGGAGAAAAGCGATCGCCAAGTGAGCGTAGTTCGGCTGGGCGGTCCTGAATGGCGCGGCCCCTAGGGCTATCGCCTGCACGGAGCGCAGCGCCGGGAGGCCATTCGCTTCAGCTTCGTCGGCTATCGCTTCCAAGGCGCGGAGCGACGGCTCTGCCCTCACCATCGATGAGATAGGGATCGATCCCTAGCTCGCCCTTGAGCCCAGGCTCCATACATTCGACGAGTTCCCAGCTGAGAGGCAGCCCAGAATCTCGACTTACGCCGGCCCCTAGATAGAAGGCTGCGTGCAGGGCCTTGATACTCGCTGCGTACGCCGCGAACGGCGCCGGCGGTAGGTCTGCGAGTCGCAAGGGTCGGTAGTCGGCTTGTCCCTGCTGGGCTCGCACAGGTCTGGCATCCTCAACCAGAGCGCCTCCGTGGTCAACCGCGAAGCCACGCGACAGCTCGATTCATGGCGCAGGCACGTCTCCACCAGGTGCCGTTAAGGCATCTGACCGCACAATTGCCCGCACCCCCGCCCCAGGTACGGTGCGGCGCTCTCGTGGGCCCAACCACCGCTAGGTACGGTCGCCCGAGATCTGGACTGAGGCCCACGTCGCTCGGCTTCTACGGAAGCCGAGTCGTGGGGCCTCCACTCGAATGACACAACGACGCGGTGACGTGCACTCCCTGCGTTTTGCGTGGCATGCGGCAGTCACGTGCCCAACGCCGGCCACGACGTCCATGGATCTCTGGAGAGCCATCACGGCGACGACGCCCGACGCAGGTAGTCATTGAGTCGCTCGGCCGCGTCGGTCTCGCCGGGCTGCGGGAGCCGCTTGACGTAGCGGTTGACCATCTGCAGGTCGGCGTGGCCCATGAACTCCATCAGCTCCTTGAGCGTGTAGCCGGCGGCCATGAGCAGGGAGGCGTAGGTGTGCCGGCACTCGTGGAGCGTGATGCGCTCGAGGCCCGCGTCGGCCCAGGCGTCGGTCGCCCGCTCGGCGAGCTTGCCCGACATCACGCTGCGCTCGCAGACAGAACCGCGCGTGGGACGGCCTTGGCGCTCCCAGGCCGCCGCGAGGAGCACGCGGAGCGGCTCGGCGATCGGCGGGCGGCGCTCCCGGCCCGCCTCGCTCTTGGAGCGCGTGACGAGCACGCAGCTGGCGATCTGGTCGTCTTCGAGAACCTCGGGCCATTCGAGCCGGTAGATCTCCGAGCGGCGCAGGCCCGGCGTAGAACGCGATCGCGTAGGGGAGGGCGTCGCGCTCGTCGAGCGCCGCGAGCAGCGCCGCCGCCTCGGGCGCGAGCGCCACGCGCAGGCGCGGCTTCTCGTCGTTCGGCGGCAGCTCGACCAGGCGCAGCGGGTTGCGCGTCGCGTATCGGCGCGAAGGGCTCGATTCCCCAGGCGTAGATCGCCGAGGCAACGGACGCGAACCCCGCGATCCGCGACCGCGACAGACCCTCGCGGCTCAGCCGGTCCACCCACATCTGCCACTCGATCTCGCTGATCTCGTCGGCGACCATCGGGCCGAACTCGGGCCGGAGGAAGTGGCGGTACGAGCGCCGGTAGTCCTCCACCGTCGTCGGGCTGTACGGCTTGCCGCGCCCGCGGCGCCGGCCGATGTGTCCCTCCTCGACGCCGTCGAGCCACGCGTCGCCGATGTCCTCGAAGGTCCAGCCCGCCGCGGCGGCCGACGGCCAGCTGCTCCTCGCCCGCGCGGACCGCCCCGAGCCAGGTCAGGACCTCCACGCGATCCTTGACGACCGGCCGCTGCCACTCGGACCGACCGGTCGCCGGGTTGCGCCGGCGGCCTCGCCACGACGGAACACAACGGCACCGCGCTTCGGCATCGTCAAAGGCCGGGCAGGACGTCGAGTGCGCGACGTACACGCCGGGGGTTCGGGTACTGCGCCAGTTCGCCATGCACGACCTAGCGAGGACACCGCGAAATTCGCCCCTCTGGGGGACACCAGGGGGACACAAATGTCAGAAACTGAGGGGTTCGTTGGGGTTCGTTGAGGTCGCAACGACCGCCGACCACCACCCACAAACCCCTGCACAGCGCCGAAAACCGGCCAACAACAACGATGCCGGAGGAGGGACTCGAACCCCCGACACGCGGATTATGATTCCGCTGCTCTAACCGACTGAGCTACTCCGGCCAGGGACGGCGAAGGTTAGCGATTGCGGAGCAGGCACCGGCGCCGCCGGGGGAAGACGGCGCCGGCGCGGCGGTGGCCGGTCAGCGGTGCGCGTGGGGTGCGTGCTCAGAGCCCTCGGGGCAGTGCACGCGGGGGTTCCACATCGCGAAGCGACCGGCGGGGTTGTGGCGGTAGAGCCACACGTGGAGGTCGTAGTGGACGGGCATCCCGGGCTCGTGGCCGAGCATCGGGCCGTCGAACGGCATGCCGAACAGGAACGGCCGGTCCGGGTCGGTCGCGAGGTCCTGGTCGGCGTCGGCGGCGAAGTACTCGATCGCGCCGAGGCGCAGCTTCCCGCCCGGGGTCGGCTGGTAGACGAGGATCTCCGGCTTCGTCACTTCGAGCTCGCCGTCGGCGATGAGCTCCTCGTTGCCGTAGTGGATGCCCATCCCGCCGTACTTGGGGTCCTGCGCGCACTCGCCGGTGGCGCGGTAGCCGGCCTCCCTGGCCACGCGGACGTCGCGGAACCTGCGCGTCGCCGCGCGGGCGCGCTGGAGGTCGGTCTTCTGCGCGGCCGGCGACGGCGACGACGCGCGAGCGGCCTCGTGACCCGAATGGGCCGCGGACTGCGTCGCGAGCCAGGCGATCGCGGAGATCGCGAGGGCGAGGGCTGTGAGCAGGCTCAGTCGCCTGCCGGCGTGCTGGGGCATGGGTGCCTCCCGTTCGCGGGTGTGTGTGACTTCAGGAGCTCTGCGCGCCCTGCCACGCGGCGAGCTTGATCAAGGTCTCCAGCTGCCGGACGTGGCCGGCGACCACGCACGTCCGCCCGCCGCGCTCGAACACGGCGACGTCGTGCCCGCCGTGGCCCGGGTCCCGGTACAGGGAGATCGAGACGCCGTCGCGCTCGACGACCCGTGCGCCGGCCGGAGGCCGGAGCGCCGGTCCGGGCAGGATCGTGTAGGCGAGCCGGTGGCCGGTGTGCTCGTAGAAGACCGTCGTGGCTGCGACGTCCGTTGATCTCGTCGCGCCGCATCCCGGTGGCGTGCCAGCCGAACTCGCGTCCCCAGTCCGGGAACCGGACCCCGTCGACCGACGCGCGCAACGTCTCGCCGGAGGACGACGCCGGCGCGTCCAGGACCGCCGGCAGCGATGCGATGTCCGCCGCGCCCTCGACCGTCGAGCCCCGCTCCTGGAACGCGAGCAGCGACAGCGCCAGGCACGCGGCGGCGATCGCGCCGGCGGCGACGAGCCGCACGACGCGGGGCGCCCGGGCGGGCACGGGCGCCCGCGAACCGCCGAGCGCGCGCGCCACCCGGCGCTGGCGCGCCACGAGCACGTCGCCGTCCGGGATCGCATCCAGCCGCGCACGCGCACGCTCAAACGCGGCGCCGCTCAAAGTCCCGTCGGCCAGCTGCACGAGCAGCGCCTCGTCGCGTCGTCTCATGGCGACGCCTCCAGCGCGGCGGCGACCTGCTCGCGGGCCCGGTAGAGGCGGCTCATGATCGTGCCGACGCGCGTGCGCAGCGACCGCGCGGCCTCCTTGTAGGAGAGGCCGACGATGTCGACCGCGACGATCGTCGCGCGCAGCGGCTCCGAGAGCTCGGCCATGGCGGCGTAGGCGAGGCGCGCGTCCATGGCCACGTCCGGCTCGGCGCGGGCGTCGGCGATCCACTCGAGGTCCTCGGGCGGCGCCGGCATGGTCCGCCGTCGCGCGGCGCCCTGGGCGTGGGCGATGCACGTGTGGCGCAGCACCCGCATGAGGTAGGCGACGTCGCGGTCGCGCTGGACGAAGCGCGGCCGGCGGAGCACGCGCTCGAAGGTCTCCTGCACGAGGTCCTCGGCGTCGTCGCGCGAGCCGCACATCGCGTAGGCCGCGCGGAGCAGCCGCGCGCGATGCATGCCCAGGCTCGCCGGCTCGAGCTGCCGTCTTCCCACGGGTGCCGCCTCCACGCCTGCCATCACAAGGTTCGACGGGCCGGGCCGCGCGTTTGTTCCACGCGACCCGGCCTCGAGTCCGGCCACTGACAAGTCAGGGCCTCGTCGTGTAGCGGACGATCGGCGACTGCCGGTAGTCGCGGTCGCCGGTGACGATCGCGAAGCAGATGTTCCGGTACCGCTCGCTGACGTTGCGGACGATCGGGCCCTGCCCGCCGTCGCTGGGCGTTCCGACGTACTTCCACTTGTCGGCGACGCCGTCGTAGTTGAACCACACGGACACGAGCCGGTTGTCGCGGCGGTTGTCCCATACCTTGAACGTGTCGCCTCGCGGCACGAACACGACTCCGGCGCGGTTGCGGAACGTCTGGGTGCGGTCCGCGTAGTCGACGTCGTCGCAGCTCTGGCCGGTCGGCTTGGGCGGCCCGGGGATCTTCGCGGCCGCGGCGGGCATCGCCGAGACGGCGAGGACGGCGACCGCGACGGCGATCGTGCGGGGGAGCAGACGGAGCGGGAAGCTCACCGAATCACCTCCAGGTTCGGTTGCACATACGCCTCTGTCGAGCCCTCGGACCGCGTGTCTATTCCGTGGTACCGTGGCGGCAATCGTTTGCAGGCCAGAGGAGGGCTGCCATGCCGCGCATCAGCTACGTCCCGTTCGAGGACATGACCCCGGATATGCAGGCCGAGATGGAGCGCTGTGCCCGCGAGGGCACGCCCCGGCCTGAGAGCACCGCCGTGCGGGCGCACGTGCCGGCCGCGTTCTGGTTCTTCGCCAACGCCTGGAACGACCTGTTCCGCAACGGCGTGCTCGACCACTCGATCAAGGAGCTCTGCCGCGTCTACGTCTCGCGCAGCGTCAAGTGCGAGTACTGCGGCAACCAGCGGTCGGTGAAGGGGGCGAACCAGGGCCTCCAAGAGGGCCAGTACGACGAGCTCCTGAACTTCGAGAAGGCCGACGCGTTCGACGACCGCCAGAAGGCCGCGCTCGCGTACGCCGAGGCGATCGCGTGGCACCTGGACACCGACGACGCCTTCTGGGAGCGCATGTACGCGCACTTCGACGAGGCCGAGCTGGTGGAGCTCGGGTGCATGGTCGGCCTCACGCTCGGCCAGCAGAGCTGGCTGCGCATGCTCGACATCGACCACCACGAGGTCATGCCGGGCACGGACGCGTCGATGGCCCCGGGCTTCGAGACCCGCGACGCGCTCGAGGCGACGAAGTCGCGCGACGACTACTGGGCGCGCCGCCAGCCGATCGCGACGGAATAACCCGGGCAAGGGGGCGTCTGGGGGAGGTAACGCATCCTCCCCAAGGAGCCCCCGTGTTCTCTGCAACCGCCTATCTGATCCGCGACGCCCGCGTCGAAGACGTCCCCGAGCTCGTCCGCCTGGGCTGGGCCACGGAGGCGGACTGGCCGTCCGGGCAGATCCTCGTCGGCGAGATCCGCGGCGTCGTCGGCGCCGCGCTCGCGATCGACGAGAACCGCTCGGTCAGCTCCGACAACCCGCGCGCGTCGCACCTGCTCGCGCACATGCGCGCCCGCGCGGCCGGCATCCTCGCCCACCGGCGCACGCCCTCCGTCGCCGAGCGCATCCGCGAGCGGATGCACGACTACGTGAGCATCTGATACCAAGCGGCGCCTGCGCCTCCTCGCCGTCCCCAACGTCTCCGAAGGCCGCGACCGCATCGCCATCGAGGCGATCGCCGCGGCCTTCGGGCCCGGCCTGATCCATCACTCGTCCGATCCGGACCACCACCGGTCGGTCTTCACGATCGAGGGCGAGCCGGGCGAGCTGGCGCAGCACGTGGTGAACGGCGCGCGCGAGGCGATCGCGCGCGTCGACCTCGGGGCGCACGAGGGCGTCCACCCGCGCGTGGGGGCGATCGACGTCGCGCCCATCGTCTACCTCGACGCCGCGCAGCGCGGCGCCGCGACCGCCGAGGCGCTCATCCTCGCCGACCGCCTCGCGAGCGAGCTCGGCCTGCCCGTGTACCTCTACGGCGCGCTCGCCGGCGGGCGCACCCGCGCCGAGCTGCGACGGGGTGGTCCCGGAGAGCTGATCGAGCGCACGGTCCCCGACGCCGGCCCGCCCGCGCTCCACCCGACCGCCGGCGCGACGCTCGTGACCGCCCGCCCGCCGCTCGCCGCCTTCAACGTGGAGATCGACGCGCCCCCGGCGATCGCGAAGGAGATCGCGCAGGTGCTCCGGGACACGCTCGACGTGCGAGCCCTCGGCCTCGTGCTCGCGGAGCAGGGCATCGTCCAGGTCTCCACCAACATCGAGCACCTCGACCGCGTCACGCCGGCCGAGGTCGTCGCCGCGATCGCGCGGCACGCGCGCGTCACCGGCGCCGAGCTCGTCGCCCCGGCGCCGCGCTCCGCGTTCGAATCCTTCCCGCCCGAGATCCCGCTGCGCGGCGCCCCGCTGCTCGGCTAGACCGCTACCCTCCAACCACCCCATGGCCCAGACCAAGCGCAAGCGCCGGAGCAAGCATCGCGGCAACGCCGCAGGTGTCGTCGAGACCCGCGGCCGCACCGGCCGCCGGCCCACCGAGGAAGAGCTCAAGAAGGCCGGGCGCGAGACCGCGCGCGAGCGCCGGATGAACAAGCCGCCGACCTGGAACGGCGCGTTCCTGAAGTCCGCGCTGATGGCCGGCCTGCTCTTCGTCTTCACGCAGATCGGCCTGTTCGGCAGCACGGCCAGCATCTCGCAGTCGATCTTCATCTGCCTCTTCGCGCTGCTGCTCTACACGCCGCTCGCCTACGTCACCGACAAGTGGGTCTACCAGCGCGCGCAGAAGCGGAAGCAGCAGCAGGCCAACCGCGGTTGAGCATGAACGCCCGCTGCTTCACGGTCGGGCCGCTGCAGGAGAACTGCTGGATCCTCGACGACGGCGAGACGGCGATCGTCATCGATCCCGGCGACGAGCCCGAGCGGCTGATCGACGGCCTGGAGGGCCTCACGACCGAGGCCATCCTCCTCACCCACACGCACTTCGACCACGTCGGCGCCGTCGCGCCGCTCGCGCGCGCCACCAAGGCGCCGGTCTACTGCCCGAAGCTCGAGGTCCCGGTGCTGCGGGACATCAACCGCTACATCTTCCCGGGCTACGGCCCGTTCGAGCCCTACGACGCGGACGAGACCCTCGAGGGCGGCGAGCAGCTGACGCTCGCCGGGCTGACCATCGACGTGCTCTTCACGCCCGGCCACAGCCCCGGCCACGTGAGCTTCTCCATCCCCGAGCACGAGCTGCTCGCGTCGGGCGACGTCCTCTTCCAGAGCTCGATCGGCCGGACCGACCTGCCCGGCGGCGACTACGCCACGTTGATGGCCTCGATCTCCATGCTCCTGAACACGCTGCCCGACGAGACCCGCGTGCTCCCCGGCCACATGGGCGACACCACGCTGGGCCGCGAACGGGCCACCAACCCGTTCCTGCACGAGCTCGCGCGTTGAGCGAGAGGCTCCAGACCCCCCGCGGCACGTACGACGTGCTGGGCGACGCGGCGCTCGCGCGCGAGCAGCTCGAGCGCAGCGCGCGCGACATCCTCGAGCGCGCCGGCTACTCGCGCATCGAGACGCCCACCTTCGAGTCGACGGCGCTGTTCGCGCGCGGAGTCGGCGAGTCGACCGACGTCGTCCAGAAGGAGATGTACAGCTTCGACGACGGCGGGGGACTCGATCACGCTGCGTCCCGAGGGCACGGCGCCGGTCTGCCGCGCGTACCTCGAGCACGGGATGCACAAGCTCGCGCAGCCGGTGAAGCTCTGGTACCTGGGCGCCTTCTTCCGCAGCGAGCGCCCCCAGCACGGCCGGTTCCGCCAGTTCTGGCAGGTCGGGGCGGAGGCGATCGGATCCGACGACCCGGGCGTCGACGCGGAGACGATCCTGCTGCTCGCCGAGCTGCTCGAGGCGCTGAAGGTGAAGGCGCGCCTGCGCCTCTCCAGCCTCGGGACGCCCGAGGCGCGCGCCGACTACCGCGACGAGCTCCAGCGCTACCTGCGCGAGCACGCGGACCGGCTCAGCCGGGAGGTCCGCGACCGCATCGACCTCAACCCGCTGCGCGCCTTCGACGCCGACCACCCCGGCACGCGGGAGGTGATGGCGGACGCGCCGCTCCTGCTCGACCGGCTGGCCGACGACGACCGCGAGCACTTCGAGGCCGTGAAGGAGCTGCTGGACGGCGCCGGGCTCGCCTACGACGTCGACCCGACGCTGGTCCGCGGGCTCGACTACTACACGCGCACCGTCTTCGAGTTCACCTCGGACACCGAGGGCTTCGGCGTCGGCGGCGGCGGCCGCTACGACGGGCTGATCGAGCAGCTCGGCGGCCCGCACACGCCCGGCATGGGCTGGGCGGCCGGGGTGGAGCGGATGCTGCTCGCCGCGCCCGACCAGCCCACGGCCCCGCCGCCGCTCGACCTCTACGTGACCTACGCCAAGCCCGAGTACCGGACCGCCGCCTTCAAGCTCGCCGCCGACGCCCGCCGCGCCGGCCACTCGGCCCGGCTCGAGCTGGGCGGCCGCAGCCTCAAGGGCTCGCTCAAGCAGGCGGACCGGGCGAAGGCCAGGTACGTTGCGATCCTCGGCGACGAGGGTACGGCGCTCAAGGACATGGAATCCGGCGAGCAGCGCGACATCCCGACCGACACCGTGATGCACCACATCAGGACCGGACTATGAGAGCCCCGAGGCCGAACTCCTACCGCGACGCCTGGGCCGGCGAGCTCGACGCGTCGCGCGCCGGCGAGACGGTCCGCGTGGCCGGCTGGGTGCACCGCCGCCGCGACCACGGCGGCCTCGTCTTCATCGACCTGCGCGACCGCTCCGGCATCCTGCAGCTCGTCTTCCACCCCGAGGACTCGCCCGACGCGCACGCGCTCGCGCAGTCGCTGCGCCCCGAGCACGCGCTGAGCGCCCAGGGCGAGATCGTCCGCCGCGAGGCCGGCAAGGAGAACCCGAAGCTGCGCACGGGGGAGATCGAGCTGTCGGTCGCCGAGGCCGACCACCTCGCCACCTCCGAGACGCCGCCGTTCGCGATCGACGACGACGCGCCGGTCGACGAGGCCCTGCGCCTGCGCCACCGCATGCTCGACCTGCGGCGCGAGGCGATGCAGGACTCGCTCGCCCTGCGCCACACGATCAACCGGGCGATGCGCGACTACCTCAACGCGCACGACTTCCTCGAGATCGAGACGCCGATCCTCACGCGCTCGACCCCCGAGGGCGCCCGCGACTTCCTCGTCCCCGCGCGCACGAACCCGGGTGACTTCTACGCGCTGCCGCAGTCCCCGCAGCTCTTCAAGCAGCTGCTGATGATGTCCGGCTACGAGCGCTACTACCAGATCGCCCGCTGCTTCCGGGACGAGTCCTCGCGCGCCGACCGCCAGCCCGAGTTCACGCAGCTCGACCTCGAGATGTCCTTCGTGGAGGAGGAGGACGTCATCACCACGATCGAGGGCATGCTCGCCCGGGTGTTCGAGGAGGCCGGCTTCGAGGCCCCGCCGCCGCCGTGGCCGCGGCTGACCTACGCCGACGCCGTGGCCCGCTACGGGACCGACCGGCCGGACACGCGCTTCGGGCTCGAGATCCAGGACCTGACCGAGGCCGTGTCGGGGACCGAGTTCAAGGTGTTCGCGACGGCGGAGGTCGTCAGGGGGCTCAACGCCGGCGCGCGCGAGGTGCCGCGCAAGGACCTCGACGCCCTGACCGAGCTCGTCAAGCGCTTCGGCGCGGGCGGCCTCGTGTGGGCGTTCCTCCAGGACGACGGCAGCTGGCGGTCGCCGATCGCCAAGTTCCTCTCCGACGACGAGCGCGCCGCCATCGGCCGGGCGCTGTCCGCCCAGCCCGGCGACCTGCTGCTCATCGTGGCCGACAAGCCGGGCGTCGCCGCCCAGGCCCTCGGCGAGCTGCGCCTGGAGCTCTCGCGCCGCTTCGGCCTCGCGCCGGAGGGCCGCCACGACCTGCTCTGGGTCATCGACTTCCCGATGTTCGAGTGGAACGACGACGAGGGGCGCTGGGACGCCCTCCACCACCCGTTCACGGCGCCGGTCGGCTCGTTCGACGACCCCGGCGCGCTGCTGAGCCGCGGCTATGACGTCGTGCTCGACGGCTCGGAGATCGGCGGCGGCTCGATCCGCATCAACCGCCCCGAGGTCCAGAAGCAGGTCTTCACCGCGCTCGGCATCTCCGACGAGGAGGCCGAGGCGCGCTTCGGCTTCCTGCTCGAGGCGCTCCGCTACGGCGCGCCGCCGCACGGCGGCCTGGCGCTCGGGATCGACCGCATCGTGGCGCTGCTCGGCGGGCGCGACTCGATCCGCGACACCATCGCCTTCCCCAAGACGGCGAGCGGCTCCGACCTGCTCACCGGCGCCCCGGCCGCGGTCGACGACGCCCAGCTCACGGAGCTCGGCCTGAAGGTCACCGCACCCCGCAAGCCGTAGGGCCAGAACCCCAATCGGGCTCAACCTCCGCGGCCGATGTGCCGATACGCGAGGTCGTGAGCCAGATCTCCCCGCCGATCAGAATCCTGCTCGTCCTGGCCGCTGCGGTCATGGGCGTCTACATGATGTTCCTCCGTCCCAAGACCGAGGAAGTCCCGCCCGTCGAGTCGACCACATCGGTCAGCGTCGCGGTGGAGAAGACCGAAGACACCGCGACGGCCACGGCGAAGGAGAACGCCGCCCCCGGGGCGGGCGCCGCCTCCGCCAAGGAGGACCTCAAGGGCCTCCCGAAGCCGGTCCGCCAGGCCATCCGCAAGGACAAGGCCCTCGTCCTGCTCTTCTGGAACCCGAAGGCCTCCGACGACCAGGCTGTCCGCGCCTCGCTGCGCGAGGTCGACCGCCGGAACGGCCGCGTCTTCGTGCACGCCGCCCCGCTCAAGCGGATCTCCCGCTACGGCCGCATCGCCCGCGGCGTGAACGTCGAGCAGTCGCCGACCATCGTGATCGCCGACCGCGACCTGCGCGCCGACACGCTCGTCGGCTACGTCGACACGGAGACGATCGACCAGGCCGTGGTCGACGCCTTCCAGAACTCGAGCGGCCTGCTCACGAGCTCCTACCTGCGCAGCGTCGACAAGCTCTGCGTCAAGACCTTCAACGGGCTCGCCGCCACGCCGGACTTCTACGGCAACAACGGCGTCAAGCGGTTCGACGCGCGGATGACCTCCGTCAAGGCGCGCTACGCGGGGTTCGAGGCGAAGTTCGGCGCGATCAAGGCGCCGAAGAAGTACGCCGCCTTCCGCAAGGCGACGCTGGCCGACATGCACGTCATCAACGGCCACACGGCGACGTTCGCCGCGGCCGTGACGCCGACGTCCAGCCGCGGCAGCGTCAACGCCGCGCAGGCGAGCTACCGCTCCGCCTCCGGGCCGGCGGCGAAGAGCATGGCCAAGCGCTTCGACTCGCAGGGCCTGCTGCGCTGCGGCACCCAGCTCTGAGCCACCCCTAGACTCGGTGCTCGTGGAGGCCCTCCGCGAGCACCTCGAGCATCCGGCCGGGCGCGGCAAGCGCCCGGACGGAGCCCATGACGGCAGCGCCGGCGGCGCCGCCTGCGGCGACCTGATCCGGATCTCGCTGCGCATCGACGGCGACCGCGTCGCCGCCGCGGGCTTCGAGGCCTCCGGCTGCGGCACGATGACGGCGGCCGGCTCGGCCGCGGTCACGCTCGCGGGCGGCGCCACCGTGCTCGACGCCGCGCGCGTCGGCGCGCACGCGATCGCCGCGGAGCTGGGCGGCCTCTCGCCGGGCAAGTTCCACGCCGCCGACCTCGCCGCCGACGCGCTGCACCGGGCGCTGGGCTCCGCCGCCCGCGCGCAGGCGCGCCTGAGCCCCGATCCCGGCCGCACGCTCGTCGCCATGAGCGGCGGCGTCGACTCGGCCGTCGCGGCGCTGCTCGCGGGGGAGGATGCCGCCGCCGTCACGCTCGAGCTGTGGGCGGACCCGGCCAACGACGCCGAGGCGTCGTGCTGCTCGGCCCACGCGGTCCGGCTCGCCCGCTCCCTCGCGCACCGCATGGGGATGCCGCACTTCACGCTCGACCTGCGCGAGGAGTTCCGCGCCGGCGTGGTGGACCCGTTCCTGGCCGGCCACGCGGAGGGCGTGACGCCGAACCCGTGCGTCGGCTGCAACGGCCACGTGCGGCTCGACGCGATGGTCGAGTTCGCCGACCGCCTGGGGGCGGCCACGCTCGCCACCGGCCACTACGCCCGCCGGACGGCGGACGGGCTGCTGCGCGCGGCCGCCGACCCGGCCAAGGACCAGACCTACATGCTCGCCGCGGTGGCGCCGGCGACGCTCGCGCGGCTGCGCTTCCCGCTCGGCGAGCTCACCAAGCCGCGCGTGCGCGAGCTGGCCGCGGAGGCGGGGCTGCCGGTGGCGTCGAAGGCGGACTCACAGGACCTGTGCTTCCTGGCCGGCACCGGCAAGGCCGCGTTCCTCGCGCGCCACGGGCGGCTCGAGGAGCAGCCCGGCGACCTCGTCGACCGGGCGGGCCGCGTGCTCGGCCGCCACGGGGGCCACCACGGCTTCACCGTCGGGCAGCGCAAGGGCCTGGGCCTCGCGGCCGCCGAGCCGCTCTACGTGCTCGCCAAGGACGCGCGCAGCAACCGCGTGACCGTCGGGCCGCGCGAGGCGCTGGCCACCACCGCCGTCGCCGTGCGCGGCGCGCGGCTGCACCGCGACGGGGCGGAGGTCGACGCGGTCAAGCTCCGCTACCGCTCGCGGGCGATCCCGTGCCGCGTGGCGGGCGACCTCGCGGCCGGCGCCCACCGCCGGCTCGAGCTCGAGCTGGCCGACCCGGTCGACGGCGCGGCGCCGGGGCAGACCGCGTGCCTGCTGCGCGGCGACGTGGTCGTGGGCTGGGGCACGATCAGCGCGTAGCGAGGTGCCACGCGGCGACGGTCGCCGCGTCGCGCACCGAGCCGGCGTCGATCATCGCCTCGAAGCCGGCGACCTCGAAGCGCTCGACCCGCAGGTCGGCCTCCGTGGCCTCGAGCGCCTGCTCGCCCTCGGTCAGCTCCGTCGCGCGCCAGACGTCGAACGACTGGTTCGAGAGCCCGTAGGCGAAGTAGAGCCTGCCGAGGTGCTCGATGCGCCCGGCCCGCAGGCCGGTCTCCTCGGCCAGCTCGCCGCGCGCGAGGTCCTCGGGCTCCGCGCCCGGCTCGTCCTCCCACGCGCCCTGCGGGAACTCCCAGAAGCGGGCGCCGACGGGGTGCCGGTGCTGCTCGATCAGCCACACGTGGTCGCCGTCGAGCGGGACGATCACCGCCGCGGGCGGCTTGTCGACCCACGCGTAGAGGCCGGGCGTGCCGTCGTCGCGCTCGGTGCGGTCCTCGTGGAGCCGCATCCAGCGGTTCTCATAGACGACGCGGCTGGACGTGACGCGGGGCGGCTGCACCTAGACTTGATCGTCCCATGAAGACCGACGAGATCCGCCGCACGTTCACCGGAGTTCTTCGAGTCGCGCGATCACAGGCGGCTGCCGTCGGCCTCGCTCGTACCGACCGCGTACGACCCCTCGACGCTGCTCATCAGCGCCGGGATGCACCCGCTGAAGCCGTACTTCCTGGGCCAGGAGGCGCCGCCGCACAACCGCCTCACGACGTGCCAGAAGTGCTTCCGGACGGTCGACATCGACAACATCGGCTCCACCTACCGGCACCTCACGTTCTTCGAGATGCTGGGCAACTTCTCGATCGGCGACTACTTCAAGAAGGGCGCGGCGGAGTTCGCCTGGGAGCTCTCGACCCAGGGCTTCGGATTCGAACCCGAGAAGATCTGGGCGACCGTCTTCGAGGGCGACGAGGCGCTCGGGCTCGGGCCCGACGAGGAGGCCATCGACGCCTGGCTCGAGATCGGCGTGCCGCGCGAGCGGATCGTCCTGCTCTCGCGCAAGGAGAACTTCTGGCAGGCGGGCCCGACCGGCCCGTGCGGACCGTGCAGCGAGCTCTACCTCGACCGCGGGCTCGAGTTCGGCGCCGAGGACGACCTCCCCGGCGGCGAGAACGAGCGCTTCCTGGAGTACTGGAACCTCGTGTTCATGCAGTACGACCAGGACCCCGTGAACACGCTCACGCCGCTGCCCGCGAACAACATCGACACCGGGCTCGGCCTCAACCGCCTCGCGGCGATCATGCAGGGCACCACGTCGGTGTTCGAGACCGACCAGATCCGCCCGCTGATCGACCTCGGCGAGGAGCTGAGCGGCAAGCGCTACGGCGAGACGTTCGAGACCGACCGCGCGCTGCGCATCCTCGCCGACCACACGCGCGGCATGAGCTTCCTGGTCGCCGACGGCGTCGTGCCGTCCAACGAGGACCGCGGCTACGTGCTGCGCCGGCTGATGCGCCGCGCGATCGTGCAGGGCCGCCGGATCGGCATCGAGCAGGGCTTCCTCGTGCGCTACGCCGACGTCGTGCGCGAGCTGATGGGCGACGCCTATCCCGAGCTGCACGCGCACCGCGAGGACGATCCGGATGTGGCTCTCCGGCGAGGAGGAGGCGTTCAACCGCACGCTCGAGCAGGGCATGCGGCTGCTCGACGACGTCATCGCGCGCGCCAAGGACGCGGGGGCGGAGGGCATCGGCGCCGACGAGGCGTTCCTCCTGCACGACACCTACGGCTTCCCGTTCGACCTCACGCTCGAGCTGGCGGCCGAGCAGGACATCGGCGTCGACGAGCAGGGCTTCGAGGAGCTGATGGAGGAGCAGCGACGGCGCGGCGCGCTCGAGCGCCGGCCGCGGCGCGCGCGACGGCGACCGCGAGCGGATCGCCGCGTTCGCCGAGGGCTCCGGCGCGACCACCTTCACGGGCTACGAGACGATCGAGCAGGCGACCGCGGTGGCGGCCGTCGCCCAGGAGAACGGCCGCGTGCTGGCCAAGCTCGTCGAGTCGCCGTTCTACGCGACCGGCGGCGGCCAGGTCCACGACGACGGCGTGATCGAGTGCGAGGACGGCGGCTGCGCGCGCCCGCGTGGTCGACGTCGTGCGCGTGGGCGACGACCAGGCGCTGGTGCTCGAGCCGATCAAGGGCGAGCTGCACGAGGGCGAGCGCGTGGTCGCGCGCGTCGATCCCGCGCGCCGGCTGACCGAGCGCAACCACACCGCGACGCACCTGCTTCACGCGGCGCTGCGCGACCGGCTCGGCACGCACGTGCGCCAGGCGGGCTCCTACGTCGGTCCCGACAAGCTGCGCTTCGACTTCACCCACGGCGCCCCGCTGACCGACGAGGACGTCCGCGCGGTCGAGGACGCGGTGAACGCCGAGATCGTGGCCGACCACCCGGTGCGGGCGCTCACGACGACCCTCGACGAGGCCAAGTCGCTCGGGGCTATGGCGCTGTTCGGCGAGAAGTACGGCGACGTCGTGCGGATGGTCGAGGTCGGCGACGGCGACGTGGTCGCGCGAGCTGTGCGGCGGCACGCACGTCCGCAGCACCGGCGTGATCGGCGCCTTCAAGGTCACCACCGAGACCTCCTCGGCGGCCAACGTGCGCCGGATCGAGGCCGTGACCAGCCAGGTCGCGCTCGAGGAGCTGCGCCGCCACGACCGCCTGCTGTCGGAGACGGCGAGGATCCTGCGCACGTCGCCCGACGCGGTGCCCGGCCTGGCGGCCGACCGCGAGAAGCAGCGCCGCGAGCTGGAGAAGCGCTCCCAGCAGGCGGCGCCGGTGGACGACGGGGCCGACGACGTCGTCGACCTCGACGGCGTCAAGGCCGTCTTCGAGATCAAGACGCTCGACAACCCGAAGGCGCTGCCCGACCTGGCGGACCGCATCAAGAACCGGCTCGGCGATCCCGCCGTGGTCGTCCTCGGCGACGACGGGCGACGGGCGCGTCAACCTCCTTGTGGCGGCGACGCCCGGCGCCATCGAGCGCGGCGTGAAGGCCGGCGCGATCGTCAAGGCGGCGGCGCAGGTCGTCGGCGGCGGTGGCGGCGGCCGGGACAACATGGCCCAGGCGGGCGGTCGCGATCCGGAGAAGCTTCCGGAGGCGCTGTCCACGGCACGCGCGGAGGTCCGAGTCGCGCGCTGGGCATCTGAGGGTCCTGGCGCTCGACTACGGCAGCGCCCGCATGGGCGCTGCGGTGTCGGACCCGTCCGGCACGCTGGCGACGCCGCTGGAGCCCGTGCTTCGCGCGGGCACGAAGAAGGGCGTGGGCCGGGTCGTCGCGCTGGTCGCCGAGTTGCAGGCCGAGCGCGTCGTCGTCGGCCTGCCGATGTCGCTGGGCGGCGGCGACTCCGCCCAGACCCGCGAGGCACGTGCGTTCGCTGACCGCCTGCGCGCCGTCCTGACCGTTCCCGTCGAGCTCTACGACGAGCGCTTCACCACGTCCCTGGCGCAGAAGGCGGGCGGTCAGGCGTCGCTCGACTCTCGCGCTGCGGCGGTCCTTCTCGACGAATGGTTGAACGTGCGGGGTACTCCTGCCGATAGAGGGGGCAAGGAGTGACGAACCAGTGGAATCTTCGACCCGCAACACGCCCGGCGTGCCTTCGACGGCCGCCGGCCTCGATCCCAGCGCAGACGAGCTGATGGCCAAGGCCGCCGATGAGGCGGCCCTGGACCCGCTCGACGACGTCCTGCGCCAGATCGTCAACGGCTACTTCGTCCTGACCGACGGGCAGGGCTCGGTCTCCAAGTGGTCCGAGCCGGCCGAGCTGCTGTTCGGCCGTCCCGCCGCCGAGGTCCTCGGCCAGCCGTTCTTCTCGACCCTCATCCAGGGCCCGGTGCCGGCCGCCGCCGAGACGTGGCGCCGCTTCCTGGAGGCCGGCGAGGCCCCGAGCGCCGCCGGTCGCGTCGAGGTCACCGGCGTCACCGCCGATGGCCCCGACTTCCCGATGGAGGCCGTGTTCGTCCCCGTCAAGCTCGACGAGGGCTTCGACTTCTCGCTCTTCCTCGAGGACCTCGGCTTCGAGCTCCCGATGAACCTCATGCTCCAGCGCATGCGCGCGCAGCACCCGGTCGTGGTGCGCGCCATGCGCCAGGCGCTCGAGCCCGAGCCCCAGCCCTGGGAGGGCTGGCGCACCGCGGGCACGCTCGTCGTCTTCCGCCCGCTCAAGGCCACGCCGTGGATCGAGGCCGAGCTCGCGCGCCGCGAGGCCGCGCGCGCCGAGGCCGACGCGGAGGTCGAGGACCGCCTCACCAACGTCGATCCGGGCATCCAGGGCGGCTCGGTCGCCGACCTCGACGACGCCGCCGCCGTGGTGGCGCGCCTGCTGTCGGCGATGGAGCGCATCGACGAGCTCGAGCGCGTCGCCCTCGGCCTGCCCGGCCAGCTCGAGGAGGCGCGTCAGAGCGCCGAGCGCCGCGCCGAGGCCGCCGAGCGCGAGGCCCAGGCCCTGCGCGCCGAGGTCCAGCGGGCGCTCGCCGCCGGCGGGACCGGCGGCGACGACCGCGAGCTGCTCGCCCGCCTGGAGCGGCTCGAGCGCGCCCGCATGGACGCCGAGCAGGCGACGCACGACCGCGGCAAGGCCCTCGAGGTCGCCGAGTCCGCCCGCGCCGAGCTCTCCGCCCGCCTCGACCGCCTGGAGCGCCAGCGCGCCGAGTCCTCGGCCGCCGCCGACGCCCGCCTGGCGACCGCCGTCGCCGAGGCCCAGCGCCGCGCCGAGCAGGCTCTCGAGGCCGCCGGCCTCCGCGCCGACGAGGCCCGCGCCACCGTCGAGGCCCGCCTCGCCGAGATCGAGGCGACGCGCACCGACGCCGGCGAGGTCCGCACGACCGAGCTGACCGCCCAGCTCGAGTCCGTCCGCGCCGAGCACGAGGAGGCCGCCCAGGCCGCCCGCGCCGAGCTGGCCGCCACCATCGAGCGCCTCGAGCGCGACCGCGCCCGCGAGGCCGAGGCGTCCCGCGCCGAGCTGGCCGCCGCGCTGCAGCGCGTCGAGCACGTCCAGCGCGAGGCCGACGCCCTGCGCGAGCAGATCGCCGCCGTCACCGTCGATCGCGCCGAGGCGGGCGACGACCGCCGCCGGCTCGACGACCTGGCCCGCGACGCCGACGCGTCGCGCGACCGCATCGAGAGCCTGCGCGAGGAGCTCGCCGCCGTCCGCGCGGGCGCCGCCGAGCTCGACACCCTTCGCACCCAGCTCGACGCCCTCCAGACGGGCGCCGGCGAGCTGGAGGCCTTCCGCGCCGAGCTCGGCGCCCTGCAGGCGGGCGCCGCCGACCTCACCGCCCTGCGCGGCCAGGTCGAGGCGCTGCGCGGCGGGCTGCCCGACCTCGAGCCGCTGCGCGACGAGGTCGCCGCCCGCGCCGTCGACGTCAGCGCGCTCGGCGCCCGCATCGACGAGCTGCAGGCCGGCTCCGGCGAGGTCGCGGCGCTGCACGCCCGCATCGACGAGCTGCAGGCCCCCGCGTCCGAGATCGCCGCGCTGCGCGAGCGCCTCGACACGGTGCAGGCCGCCACCGCGGGCCTTGACGCTCTCCGCGCCCGCATCGACGACACGACCGACGTCGAGGCCGTGCGCGCCGAGCTCGCCACGCTGCGCGAGACCGCCGCCGACCTTCCCGCCGTGCGCGCCGAGATCGCCGCCCTCCGCGAGGGCGCCGGCGAGATCGAGACGCTCCGGCACGAGCTCGCCGCCGTCCGCGCCGAGGCCGCCGAGCTGCACGCGCTGCGCGAGAGCGCCGCCGCCGTCACGGCGCTCCAGCGCGACCACGAGTCCGCCGTCCAGCGCATCGACGCGCTGCGCGCCCAGCAGGAGCAGGTCCGCGGCTGGCTCGACGAGGCCCGCCGCGAGCGCGACGAGTTCCGCGCCGTCGGCGAGCGCACCGCCGCCCAGGTCGACGAGCTGCGCCGCGCGCTCGAGGAGCGCGAGGCCGATCCCGCCATCCCGGCCGACCAGGCCGTCGAGCGGGACGTCGTCGACGCGATCGGCGGCGAGGTCGACGCCCTGCGCAGCGCCGAGCAGGCCCTGCGCATGCGCCTGGCCGAGCTGTCGCGCCGCCGGCGAGGCGACCACCCGCCGCATCGACGAGCTGGCGACGGCCGACCGCTCCGTCGCCGAGCGGCTCGAGGAGCTGTCGGGCGCCACCGAGGCCGCCGAGCGCCGCGTCGAGACGGTCCGCGAGGACCTGATCGGCGCGCTTCGACGAGCGTCGCCGCCACCGGCGACGCCACCATCCGCCGCCTCGACGACATCGCGGGCACCGGCGACGAGGCGCTGCGCCGCGCCGACGGCGCGACCGCCGCCGCCGAGGCCGCCGCCGCCCGCGTCGACGAGGCCACCGCACGCGCCGAGCACGCTCGGCCCGCGCCGACGAGCTGACCGGCCGCGTCGACGAGGCCGCCGCCGCCGGCGACGAGGCGCTGCGCCGCGCCGAGGCCGCCGAGGCCGAGGCCTCCCGCGCCGCCGAGGCCACGGGCCGCGTCGACGAGCTGGCCGAGGCCGTCGAGGCCGTGCGCGCCGAGATGGCGCGCGTCGACGAGCTGGCCGAGACCGTCCGCGACGGCAGCGCGCGGCTCGACGCCCGCGTCGACGAGCGGCCGCCGCCGCGAGCCGCCCGCGCCGAGTCGCTGGCCGCCGACGCCGGCCGTCTCGACGAGGTCGCCGCCGAGAGCCGCGAGGCCGTCCACGGAGCTGCGAGCAGCGCGTCGACGAGGTCGACCGCGGCGCCGGCGCCGTGCTCGCCGACGTCCGCGCCCTGCGCGAGCGGCTCGACGAGCTGTCGCGGCGTCGCCCGCGCCGCCCAGGAGGCGCCGCCGGCAGCCGCACCGACGTCGAGGAGCTGCACGCCGCCGTCGCCCGCCTGGGCGGCGAGGTCGAGGCCTCGCGCTCGCAGGTCGAGCACGCCCGCCAGGAGGCGCTCGGCGCCCGCGAGCAGGCCGCCGCCGCCGGCGAGGCCGCCACCGCCGCCCGCGAGGACGCCGCCACGCGCGCGCGAGGAGGCCGGCGCGATCCGCCGCGAGCTCGACGCCGCCGCCGAGCGCCTCGACGCGCTCGGCGGCCGACGTCGAGAGCGCGCCGCGCGACCGTCCGCCGAGAGCCGCCGCAGACCGACGCCGCCGCCGCCACGCACGGCCGGCGAGCGCAGCGACCGAGCGGCTGACCGACCTCGACGCCAAGGCCCAGGCCCTGCGCACCGAGATGACCGCCGGCCGCGAGCGCCTGGAGGCGATCGGCGAGCGCGTCGAGCGGCTCGGCAAGGACGTCGTCGAGAACCGGCCAGGCCGCGAGCGCCGCGCTCGAGGCCCAGAGCAGCCGAGCTGCGCACCGAGCTGGCCGCCGTCCGCCGCGTCGCCGAGGAGGCCCGCGAGGGCCTCGAGACGCTGCGCGGCGAGATCGAGTCCGTGCGCGAGCGTCAGGCCGCGAGGACGCCGCCGCCGCCCGCTCGGCCGCCGAGGCCGGCGAGCGCCGCGTCGAGGCCATGCAGGCCGAGCTCACCTACGCGCTCAAGCAGCTCGAGGACGTCAAGGCCGGCCTCACGTCCGCCGGCCAGGCCGCCGTCATCGCCCGCCGCGAGGCCGAGCAGGCCAAGCGCGCGGCGCAGCAGAGCGCAGGCCGACGGCAACTCGGGCGTCACCGAGGTCTTCCAGCAGCTGCTCGCCGCCGCCCGCGGCGAGGGCGCGCCCGGCGCCGCTCCGACGCGCGGCCTGCGGCGCCCGCAGACGCCCTGCGCAGGACCTGCGGCGCAAGTCCGAGATCACCGAGCGCCCGCCGCGCCACGGCTTCGACGACGCCGCCAACCCGATGGCCATCCTCGGCCTCGACGGGCGGTTCCGCGAGCTCAACCCCGCGTTTGCAAGACTGGTGGGGTACCAGGAGAACGCGTTCGCGAAGGCCTACTGGCCGTCGCCGCACGATCGCGCCGGGTACCAGCAGCAGCAGGAGCAGCTGCGCCAGCTTGCGTCGGGGGAGATCGATTCGGTGTCCGTACAGAGCACGTACATGCATGGCCAGGGCCTCATGGTCCCGGTCGTCGGCACCCTGAAGGTCGTCCCGGGTGAGGACGGGCTGCCGCTCCACCTGCTGCTGGAAGCGGAGGACCGGCACACCAGCTGATGGGCTCGGCTCGGCAAGAGGAGCGCGCGGAGCGCGCCGCCGCCGAGCGCGCCGCGAGGCGCCGCCCAGCGCGACGAACGCCGCGAACCCGCTCGACCGATCGCACCGCCGGATGCCGAGCCCTCGTCGGAGCCCGCACCGACGCGTGACCGCCGTGGAGGACCGTCCGCCGCCGCCGCGTCGCGTCCCGTCGTCGCGCCGCCCCGTCCGCCGCCGCCCGCCGCGCCGGCCGCGCGCCGGCGGCCACTGGGGCCGCCGCATCCTCGCCGTCCTCGCGCTCGTCGCGATCGGCGTCGCGCTGTACCTGATCAACGCGACCTTCCAGCCGTTCCACGGCGACGGCGGCGGCACCGTCCAGGTCTCGATCCCCGAGGGCGCCGACGCCGGGCACGATCGGCGACCTGCTGGCCGCGAAGGGCGTCGTGGCCAGCGGCGGCTTCTTCGAGCTCAACGCCACCCTCACCGGCCGCCGCGGCGGCCTGCGCCCCGGCGAGCTACACGCTGCGGCAGGACATGAGCAACGGCGACGCGATCGCCGCGCTCGAGAAGGGCCCGAAGGTCAAGGTCGTGCCGACCGTCGAACGTCACGGTGCCCGAGGGCCTCTCGATCCGCGAGGCCGCGCCGGCGATCGACAAGGGGCCGCTCAAGGGCAGCTACGCCAAGGCGGCGCGGCGAGAGGCGCGTGCTGCGCCGCATCCGCCAGCTCGGCGCGCCGCGGGGCACCGAAGACGGCCGAGGGCTTCATGTTCCCGGCCACCTACACGCTGGTCGACGGCAGCCCGGCGAGCGACCTCGTCACCAAGCAGCTCGGCGCCTTCGCGGACAACTTCGACGGGCATCGACATGCGCTACGCCAGGCGCAAGAACCTGACGCGCTACGACGTGCTGATCATCGCCTCGCTGATCGAGCGCGAGGTGCAGCTCGACAAGGAGCGCCCGCTGGTGGCCGCCGTGATCTACAACCGGCTGGCGATGGGGGAGCCGCTCGGGATCGACGCGACGATCCGCTACGAGCAGCGGAACTGGGACCGGCCGCTGAAGGTCAGCGAGCTGGAGGAGATCACGCCGTACAACACGCGCAAGGTCCGCGGCCTGCCGCCGACGCCGATCGGCAACCCGGGCCGCAAGTCGCTCGAGGCGGCCGCCAACCCGGCGCGCAAGGACTACCTGTTCTACGTGATCAAGCCCTGCGCCGAGGGCGCGCACGCGTTCTCGTCGACGAACGCCGAGTTCGAGCGCGACGTCGCGGCCTACAACGCCGCCCGCGACGAGCGCGGCGGCAAGTCGCCCGTCAACTGTTGACGACCTACCTCGGCGTCTGCGGCTGGCCGGTGGCGCACTCGCGCTCGCCGCAGATGCACAACGCGGCGCTCGCCGCCGCCGGGCTGGACGACTGGCGCTACCTGCGGCTCCCGCTGCCGCCGGACCTGTTCGAGGAGACGGTGCGGGCGCTGCCCGCGGCCGGGTTCCGCGGCGTCAACGTGACGATCCCGCACAAGCTCGCCGCGCTGGCGCTCGCCGACGAGGCCTCCGAGGCCGCGCTGGCGATCGGCGCCGCCAACACGCTGACCTTCGAGGACGGGCGCATCGTGGCCGACAACACCGACGCGCCGGGGCTGCTGGCGGCGCTCGGGGAGCCGGTGGCGGGCAGGACCGCGCTCGTGCTCGGCGCGGGCGGCGCGGGGCGTGCCGCGGCGTGGGCGCTGCGCGCCGCCGGGGGCCGACGTGGCGGTCTGGAACCGCACCGGCGAACGGGCCCGGGAGCTGGCCGCTGCGCTCGGCGTCGCGGGTCGTCGAGACCGGCGTCCGCGCGGAGATCGTCGTCAACTGCACGTCGGTCGGCCTCCACGACCGGGGATGCCACGTTCAAGGCGCTTCCCATCGAGGCCGATGAACTGGGTGCCGGAAGCCTGGTGGTGGACATGGTCTACCGGGCCGGCGGCACGCAGCCTCCTCGAAGCGGCAAGAACGCGAGGAGCGCGCGTGGTCGACGGTCTGGAGGTCCTGGTCGCCCAAGGTGCTGCGTCGTTCGAGCGCTGGACCGGCATGGAGGCGCCACGCGAGGCGATGCGCGAGGCCGCCACGCACCATCGCCATGACATGAATCCGCCAGCACAGACCGGGGCACCCCGCCCAAGAAGAAGGGCAATGGGGTCACCACGCCGTCCAGGCGCGGTGGGTCCGGCCGCGTGCTCACGGACGTCATCGTCGACCTCGGCTTCATCGAGCAGGGGGTCATGGACGAGGCGGTCGCGCGGGCGGAGGACGACGGCGCGCTCCCCGAGCGGCTGCTGGTCAAGGACGGCACGCTGAGCGACGACCACCTCGCGCGCGCCGTCGCCGAGCGCTTCGGGCTCGACCACATCGACCTCTCCGCCTACCGCGTCGACCCCGACGCCGCCAAGCTCGTCACGCCCGCCGCGGCCAGGCGCTACCAGGCCGTGCCGGTCTCGTTCGCCGGCGAGCGCACGCTGCTGGTCGCCATGTCCGACCCGGCCAACGTGCTCGCGCAGGACGACATCGCGGTCATGACCGGCTACGAGGTGCGCCCCGCGGTCGCCTCGGCGACCGGCATCGACGGGCTGCTCGAGCGCCTCGAGGACCCCGACTTCGGCCACGGCGCCACGGCGCCGATCGAGGACGACGGCGAGGAGATCGAGCCGCACCGGCCGCCGCCCGTCCGCGCCCGCCGGCCCGATGTACGACCTGCGCGACCAGGCGCCGATCAACTTCGGCGCCTCCGGCGAGGACTCGTCGGTCATCCAGCTCGTGCACCGGGTGATCAAGGAGGCCGTCGAGCGCGGCTCCTCCGACATCCACTTCGAGCCCGGCGACGAGGACATGCGCGTCCGCTACCGGATCGACGGCGTGCTCTCCGAGGCCGCCCTGATCCCGGCCAGCGCCGTGCCCGCCGTCGTCTCGCGCCTGAAGATCCTCTCCGACCTCGACATCGCCGAGCGGCGCGTCCCGCAGGACGGCCGCATCTCGCGTCGAGGTCGAGGGCAAGCCGATCGACCTCCGCGTCGCCACGCTGCCGTGCGCCTACGGCGAGAACGTCGTCATGCGAATCCTCGACCAGAGCAAGGTCATGATCGAGCTCGAGGAGCTCGGCATGCTCCCGCAGGCCCTGGAGCGCTTCACCAAGGCGTTCTCGCAGGCCCACGGCGCCGTGCTCGTGACCGGCCCGACCGGCTCCGGCAAGTCGACCTCGCTCTACGGCGCGCTCAACCAGCTCAACACGATCGAGACGAACATCATCACGATCGAGGACCCGGTCGAGTACCAGCTCGACGGCATCACGCAGGTCCAGGTCAACAACAAGGCCGGCCTCACGTTCGCCGGCGGCCTGCGCTCGATGATGCGTGCCGACCCCGACATCATCATGGTCGGCGAGATCCGCGACCGCGAGACGGCGCAGATCGCCATCGAGGCGGCCCTCACCGGCCACCTCGTGCTCTCGACGCTGCACACCAACGACGCCCCGGGCGCCGTGACCCGCCTGATCGAGATGGGCATCGAGCCCTTCCTCGTCGGCTCGGCCGTCGACTGCGTGGTCGCCCAGCGGCTCGCGCGGCTGCTGTGCGAGGAGTGCAAGCGGCGGACGACGATCAAGTCCGAGGTCATGCGCGCCAACGGCTTCAACGTCGGCCTCGACCTCGAGGCCTACGAGCCCGTCGGCTGCGCCCGCTGCGGCGGCTCCGGCTACAAGGGCCGGATCGGCCTCTACGAGGTCATGTGGGTCTCGCGACACGATCCGCGCCCTCGCCGTGGCCCGCGAGCCCGCCGAGACGATCGCCCACGCGGCGGTCCACGAGGGCATGATGCGCCTGCGCGAGGACGGCCTCGAGAAGGTCCGGCGCGGCCTCACGTCGATCGCCGAGATCGCGCGCGTCGCCGGCACCCGCTAGCGTCGCGGGTCCTCAACCCCTTCAGTCACGGGCGCTCGACGTGCCGATGTAAAGGCTCGTGAGCCTGGACTTTGCCGAATTCTCCTCGCGGTCGTCAAGAACAAGGCGTCCGACCTGCACATCACCGCCGGCTCGCCGCCGATGCTCCGCATCCGCGGCTCGCTGGTCGCGATCGACGGCGTGCCGGCGCTGACGCCGACCGACACGCGCGAGATCATCTACGCGATCCTCAACAACTCGCAGCGCCAGCGTCTCGAGACCGACTGGCAGCTCGACTTCGCGTACTCGATCCCCGGCGTCGGCCGCTACCGCGTCAACACCTACTTCCAGCGCGGCACCATCGGCGCCGCCTTCCGCCTGATCCCGACCGAGACGGTGCCGATCGAGAAGCTCGGCCTGCCGCCGGTCGTCCGCAGCTTCGGCCAAGAAGCCGCGCGGGATCGTGCTCGTCACCGGCCCGACGGGCTCCGGCAAGTCGACGACGCTCGCCTCGCTGATCAACGAGATCAACGAGACGCGCGACGAGCACATCATGACCATCGAGGACCCGATCGAGTTCCTGCACTCGCACAAGCGCTGCATCGTCAACCAGCGCGAGCTGGGCGCCGACGCGGCGTCGTTCTCGCTGGCCCTGAAGGCCGCGCTGCGCCAGGACCCCGACGTGATCCTCGTCGGCGAGATGCGCGACATGGAGACGATCGGCACCGCCCTGACCGCGGCGGAGACCGGCCACCTCGTCTTCGCGACGCTCCACACCCAGGACGCGCCGCAGACCATCGACCGCATCATCGACGTCTTCCCGCCCGCCCAGCAGGGCCAGATCCGCGCGCAGCTCGCGATCGGCCTCCAGGGCGTCGTCACCCAGACGCTGATCCCGACCGCCGACGGCAACGGCCGCGCGTCGCCGCCGAGGTGCTCGTGCCGACCCCGGGCGTCCGCAACCTGATCCGCGAGGGCAAGACGCACCAGATCTACTCGCTGATCCAGACCGGCGGCGCAGCACGGCATGCAGACGATGGACGCCTCGCTCGCCGGCCTCGTCCGCGAGAGCAAGATCACGATGGCCGCCGCCGAGGCCCGCTCGTCCGAGCCCGCCGAGATGCGCAAGCTCGTCCACTCCCCGGCGCGCCGATCGCCAGCACGACCGTCGGCCCCGCCGGCGCCGGTGGCCGCCTGATGGCCGCCGCGACCTTCACCTACAAGGCGGTCGACGCCTCCGGCATCCCGTCCACGGGCGAGATCGCCGGCGCGACCAAGGACGCCGTCACCGAGGAGCTCAAGGCCCGCGGCCTGACGGTCATGGACCTGAAGGAGAAGAAGTCCGGGCCTCAACGCCGAGATCACGCTGTTCAAGCGCGTCAAGGCGAACGAGCTGACGATCATGACGCGCCAGCTGGCGACCATGATCGCCTCGGGCATGACGCTCCTGCGCGCGTTCTACGTGCTCGAGGAGCAGATCGAGAACAAGCTGCTGCGCGACACGGTCGGCGCGGTCCGCGAGGACATCGAGTCCGGCCTCTCGTTCTCCGAGGCGCTGGCCAAGCACCCGAAGATCTTCAACCCGCTCTACGTGGCGATGGTCCGCGCCGGCGAGGCCGGCGGCGTGCTCGAGGAGGCGCTCGAGCGCATCTCCGACCAGCTCGAGAAGGACGACTCGCTGCGCCGCCAGGTCAAGTCCGCGATGGCCTACCCGACCGTCGTCCTGACCTTCGCGCTGCGCCGTGCTCGTCGGCCTGATCGCGTTCATCGTCCCGGTCTTCGTCGGCGTGTTCAAGGAGTTCGGCGGCGAGCTGCCGCTGATCACCAAGTTCACGGTGAACCTCTCCGCGTTCGTCACCGGGTCAGTGGTACATCCTCATCGCGGTCGTCGTCGGCGCCGTTCGTCGGCTTCCGCAAGTGGCGCAAGTCCGACTGGGGCCGCCCGCAGTGGGACCGCCTGCGCCTGCGCATCCCCTTCAAGATCGGCCAGACCGTCCAGAAGATCGCGCTCGCGCGCTGGTCGCGGACGTTCTCCGCCCTGTACTCGGCCGGCGTGCCGATCATGCAGGCGATCGAGGTGACCGGCCAGACCGCCGGCAACGCCGTGGTCGAGGAGGCGATGGAGTCGGTCATCGAGTCGGTCAAGTCCGGCGGCTCGATCGCCGCGCCGCTCAAGGACACCCCGATCTTCCCGGCGATGGTCGCCCAGATGATCGCCGTGGGCGAGGAGACCGGCAACCTGGACACGATGCTGACCAAGGTCGCGGACTTCTACGAGGACGAGGTCGCCGCGGCGATCAAGGCCCTCACCTCGATCCTCGAGCCGGTCATGATCGTGCTCGTCGGCGGCATCGTCGGCTTCATCGTGGTCGCGATGTACATGCCGATGTTCAAGGTCTACGACTCGATCCAGTAGGAGCTCCGACTCGGCGCTCAGGCAGACTGAGCGCCGAGCTTTCGCACCGGCCGCGAGCGTGACAGCGCGTAACCAGGTCGGCCTGCCGGTGTCCTTGCGGTCCATGCGGCGAGACGTGCCGCTCGCACGAACCCCGGCTCATCATGGACGGGGGGACGGCGACCAATCGACCATGGAGGGCCGGTTATGTCACGCCCGTTGAGCTACGCGAACGTCATGTCGACGATCGCCGTGTTCCTCGCCTTGGGCGGGGGTGCGTGGGCGGTGAACGGACCCCCCACCGCCCAGACCGCCGGCCGCAGCCGCAGCGACGATCGACGCGTGCGTCAAGAAGTCGGGCAACAAGAAGGGCCAGCTCCGGATCGTCTCGCCGTCCACGACTTGCAAGAACGGCGAGAACAAGCTGACGTGGGCGAGCGGCGCCGGCCCGGCGGGCCCCGCCGGTCCGGCCGGTCCGGGCGGTCCGAAGGGCGACCAGGGCGCGCAGGGCATCCAGGGCGCTCCCGGCCCGGCCGGCGCCGCCGACACGCCGCAGGGCATCCTCGCCAAGCTGAGCACGGTCGACGGGTCGGGCTCCGGGCTGGACGCCAGCCTGCTCGACGGACACGACTCGTCCTACTTCCTGCCGACGAGCGGCAAGGCCGCCGACGCGAACGCGCTTGACGGCATCAACTCGACCGGGTTCGCGAGGAAGAGCACGGCGTCGACGGGCCTCATCAGCCTCGGCGCGATCGGAGCCCACAACTGCGCGGACCTCGACCTCGCGCTCGGCGGCGTCGACCCGGGCGACATCGTCGTGCTGCGCGAGGGTGACGGCGTCGAGCTGCCCACCGGCGTCGTGATGACGACCGGCTCGACGCAGGGCCTCGGCAACTCGGTGCATGTGAGGTTCTGCAACGCCCGCAACGTGGCCTCGGCGGCCATCAGCAACTTCCCGGTCCGGTGGTACGCGTTCGCCCCGTGATCGGCTGACGAGCCTGGGGCCGCGCGGCGACGCGCGGCCCGCGGCCTCGTCGTCGTGAGCCCGAGCCGGCGATCGCGCTCACCGCGTCCTCATCGCCTAGAGCTCGAGCATCGCCGCGGCGACCTCACCCGCGGCCACGTCGGGGATCGCGGTCGCGGCCCGTTCGAGCACGAGCAGCCGCGCATCCGGGATCTCGCGCGCGAGCGCCTCGCCGTTGCCGACGGGGAAGAAGCGGTTCCGGCGGCCGTGCACCACGAGCGCCGGGATCGCGAGCTCGGGCAGGCGCGCGCGCCAGCGCGGCTTGCAGTCGAGCTTCGAGAAGACCACGCCCATCTGGTTGGCCATCTGGACCGCGGACTCCGTGCCCGGCGTGCGGTCCCAGACGCGCTCGGCGGTAGCGCGCGCGGCGGCGGGGTCGTCGCCGAGGATCTCCGCGCCGGCGGCGGCGAACTCCGCCACGGCGGCGCGGTCGGACCAGTCGGGCATCGGATGCGAGAACAGCCGCTTCATCGTCGCCGCGTCATGGTCGGGCAGGTCGTCGTCGAGACGCCCCGGCGCGACGGGCCGCGTCCCGGCGAGGGTCAGCGCCGAGAACGCGTCCGGGTGGTCGAGCGCGGCGACCTGGGCGACCATTCCGCCGACGCCGATGCCCGCCAGGTGCGCCGGCCGGTCGTCGAGCTCGCGGGCGAGCGCCGCGGCGTCCGCTGCGAGATCGCGGAGCGTGTACGCCGGCGCCGAGGGATCGACGGTGGTCGACGCGCCGGAGTCGCGCAGGTCGTAGCGCACGACGTGGCGTCCGCCGCGCGCGAGCGCCACGCAGAGCGCGTCGGGCCAGGAGAGCATCGTCGTGCCGCCCGCGAGCAGCACGAGCGGCGCCGCCGGGTCGCCGAAGTGCTCGACCCCGAGCGTGACGCCGTTGGCCTCGACCGTCGTCATGAGCCCGGCGCCGGCGCAGAGACGCCGTCGGGGGTGCGGAACGAGCGGACCGTCGGATTCATGCGCTGTGTCGTATGCATCGTTGCCAAGGACCGCGCGCAGGCGCGAAACTCATCGGTGTCGCACGAGGACCACGGCTCGGCGCGACACGCTAGGTTCCCGCCGGGTAGGTCTAGGCGGAGGTCGGGAATGCGGGCGTGGGATCTCGAGCGGCGCGTGCCGGTCGAGCATCGGCTGTGGGGTGTGTTCGATCGCCGCCATCTGCCGGCGCTCGGCATCGTCGTCGCGGTCGCGTTGCTGTGGGCCGTCGTGATGCCGGCGATCGACGAGTCGATCTCGCAGGACGAGATCCCGGCCGGCACGACCGTGTCGTTGAGCCGGGGCGTGACGTTCGAGCCCGCCGCCGGGTGGGTCTACGCGGGGCCTCCGTTCCCGGACGCGCAGTCGGTGAAGCTGTTCGACGACGGCGTGAGCTTCACCGTGCAGAGCGGCCGCTTCGAGGGCACGTCCCAGCAGCTCATGACGCAGGTCAGCAGCCATGAGGACGACTGGACGGTGCGCGGTGACGTCCGCAGGCTCCAGACCGCGCAGGGCATCCCGGGAACGGCGACCGCGATCTACGGCGCCGACTTCAGCGGCGCGCTGTTCGCGTTCGCGCACGAGGGCACGGGCGTCACCGCCGTCGCCGAGGGCGCGGCCCCCAACCTCAAGAGGCGGACGCGCGACGTGGCCGAGATGATCGCCGGCATCCGGTTCGGCGAAAGCGCGGGCAGGCGATGAGCTCGGCCGGCCGAGCGGACGCGATCGCGGAGTCCGGCTGGGCGTACCCGGTCCGCTTCTGGCAGCCGCGCAACCCCGCGTTCTGGGTCTACGCCTTCCTCGTGGTGGCGGGCGCGTTCACGTTCCACGACCTCGTCCGCGACGTCGGCGCGCATCCGACGGCGATCGTGCTCTCGGTCGTCCTGCTCGGCCTCTTCGTGCTGCCGTTCGTGTGGTTCATCGCGCACACGGATCGCTTCGAGCGAGAGCCCGCCAAGCTGGCTCTGATGGGCTTCCTGTGGGGAGGGCTCGCCGCCACGTGGGTGCTGGCCCTGCCCGGGAACGCGGCGATCCTGTCGATCTACGCCAAGCTGTTCGCCGCCGGGACGGTCGAGCGGCGACCGTCAGGCGAGGCATCCTCGACGCCGAGAAGGACGGAGCTGACCCGGGTACGGTCGCTCATCCGAGGGCAAGCAGGCTGACGGCCACGGCGGCGAGTCCGAGCCCGGCGATCTGCGCCGGTCCGATGCGCTCGGCGAGGAACGCGCGCGCGAGCAGGACGGTGGCGGCGGGGTAGAGCGCGGTGATCACCGCGACCACGGCGAGGTCGCCCTCGCGGACGGCGAGCAGGAACGCGAAGTTGGCCAGCGAGTCCAGCGCGCCGGCGCCCGCGGAGGCCGGCAGGTTCGGCCGGGCGTCGCCGAGCCGGCTCCGCAGCGCGAACGCGGCGCCGAGGACGACGGCGGAGGACACCGCGCGGCCGACGAGCAGCGGCGCGATGCCGCTGTCGTCCGGCGCCTGGTCGAGGCAGACGAGCTGCAGCGCGATGGCGGCGCCGGCGCCGAAGGCCAGGACGAGCGCCGTCCGGCTCGGGCGCAGCCCCCGTGTGTCGGTGCCGCCGCTGACGACCACGACGGCAACGAGGGCGAGGACCATGCCGCCGATGGCGAGTGGGCTGAGGCTCTCGCCCTCGATGAGACCGACGGTGACCGGCAGCGCCGCCGACACGAGCGCGGTCACCGGCGAGAGCACGCTCATCGGCCCGATCGCCAGGGTGCGGTAGAGCAGGGCGAACGCCGCCGCCGACGCAAGGCCGGACGCGGCGCCCCAGGTGACGGCGGCCGGGGGAAGCTCGCGCCGACCGCCGGCCACAACAGCAGCTCGACGAGGAGGCTCACCGGCGCGGCGATGACGACGACGCGCAGCACGTGGGCGCCCCGGGAGGCCAGCCCGCCGAGGAAGTCGGCGGCGCCGTAGGCGATCGAGCAGGCCAGTGCGAGCAGCAGAGCGGTGGTCATTACAACGACCGTACTGTACAATGAAACGACCGCCATGAGCGATGCCGCGCTGGAGATCGTCGCCCGCAACGTCCGGTCGGCACGGACCGCCGCCGGGTTGTCGCTGGACGCGCTCGCCGGGCGGGCGGACGTGAGCAAGGGCGCGCTCGTCGCGCTGGAAGGGGCGCGCGGCAATCCGAACTTCACGACGCTCGTGCGCCTTGCCGACGCGCTCGGCCGGTCGGTCTCGTCGCTGATGGAGGACGCGGGCGAGGAGCCGCTCGTCGTCGTCGACGCCGGCGAGGTCGCGCCGCTGTGGACCGGCACGGCCGGCGGCACGGCCCGGCTGCTGCTCACCAACCCGCGTCCGGCCCCCGTCGAGGTGTGGCGCTGGCTCCTGCATCCGGGTGAGCGTCACGACAGCCATGCGCACCCGGCCGGGGTCACCGAGACGCTGACCGTCGTGCGCGGCCAGATGGTGCTCGTGGTCGGCGACGCGGCCCGCCCGCTGCGCGCCGGCGAGACGACCGTGTTCGCCGCCGACGTGCCTCACGCCTACGAAGGCGCGGGCCGCGGGCCATGCGAGCTGATCATGACCGTCCACCTGCCGGTCGAGCACCGCGTCCGGGGGATGGCCGTACCGTGACGGCCGGACGTGCGGCCTACGGTGGGCCGCATGCCCCGACTTCCCGATCCCCCGCTGGTGTCCGAGCCGGTGCGCTCGGATGACGAGTACCGGCGCCTGTTCTGGGTGTCGGTCGCGGCGCTGGCGTTCGTGACCGCGTGCACGGCCGCCGGCCTGTTGCCGGTCACCTCGCTGGCGCTCGCCGTCGCGATCTGCGCCGCTTTATGCAGCGGCCGCGCGCAGAAGGTCCGCCGTCGGTCACGTGAGTAGCGCGCGTCACTCCTCGTCGCGCGGGACGATCCGCAGGATCGCCACTTCCTCGCCTGAGCGCGTGTCCGGGTAGACGACGTACGCGCCGGGGCTTCCACCGAACCACGTGTCCGGCGCCTCGCCCACGAAGATGCCGGCACGCTGCGAGCCGTCGGCCTGCTCGATCCAGATCTTCTGGCCTTCACGGAGGGTGTCCATGGGCCCATGGTGGCGGACCCCGTCGCTCAGGGCTGCGAGGGTCGGCTGTCGGTCCAGTCGATGCGCAGCCTGCGCTCGGCGAACCGCCAGGCGCCGTCGCGCTTGACGAAGCTGTCCTCGTAGCGGATGAACATCACGAGGAGGGTCCGGCCCTCGTCGGTGTCGAGCAGGTGGTGGGCGAGCGTGTAGGTCTCGCCCGTCGCCCGGTCGCCGTCGAGCGTGATCGTGCTCTGGCCGTTGAAGTGCATGGTCGCCGCGTACTGCGAGAGGCCGCGGAAGCCCTCGACGTGCTCGGCGTGCCCGGCGAGCACCTGAGCGGGCTCGGGTGCCGCCGGGTCGCTGTAGACGAGGGTCCGCCCGTCGTCGGCGTAGAGCGCGGCCTGCCGGTCCGGCTGCCGGCGGTCCGCGAAGTGGGCGTAGGCGTCGATCAGCTCGCGGATCGCGACCCGATCGGCAAGGGCTCCGTCGGCTGTGGTCGTCGGCATCGTCGCCGGTCAATATCCACCACGAGGAGACGCGCCCGGGCACCCTGGGGAAACAGCCTCACACGCCGAGCACCTCGCGGAGCCTGGCCGCGAAGGCGTCCGGGTCGCCGGTCTGGCCGTACTCGCCGCCGAGGAAGCCGCCGTGGTTGCTCGGGAACGTGGTGGGCTCCTTTCCGAGCCGTTCCGCGACTCCGAGCGCGCCCCGGTGGGCCATCTCGCCCTCGCTCTCGGCCCCGGCCGCGACGACGATCCGCGTCGAGGCCGCGCGCAGGGCGTCGAAGTCGGGCTCGTAGTGCGTGCAGCTGACGATGCTCTGGCCGACGAGCGGGTCGTCGCGGCCGCCGTCGTCCTCGGCCGGCAGCCCGAACTGCGCGGGGTCGGGAGCGGGCTGGTCGGCGAAGTCGGCGGGGACCGGCCCCTTGTGGGACACGAGCACGATGAACTTCGCCATGGCCGGCCCGAGGCCGTCGCGCAGGTACGTCTCGTGGATGTCGGTGGTGGCGGCCATCGCCTCCTCGCGGTCCGGCAGCACCGGCGCGCTCGGCGGCTCGTGCGCGACGAGCGTGCGCACGTCCTCCGGATGCCCGGCGACGAGCGCGAGCGCGTTCACCGCTCCGCCGCTGCTGGCGAACAGGTCGACCGGTCCGCGGCCGAGCGCGCCGATCACCCGGTGCAGGTCGTCCGCGTGCTCGGCGGGCGTGGTCTGCTCGGCGCCGTCGGTGCGCTTGCTGCGCGCGGCGCCGCGCGGGTCGTACGTCACGACCGTGCGGTCCGGGAAGTGGCTTGCGAGCGTGACGAAGCCGGTGGCGTCCATGGGCGAGCCGATCAGCATCAAGGGCGGCCCGCCGTCCTGGCCCTCGGCCTCGCGGACGTCGTAGTGGATGGTGGCGCCCGGGGCGTCCACGGAGTGGTTCGTCGGCTCGCTCATGCGTTGTCCCTTCTCGCGGGTTGCGCCTTAGACCGGCGGGAGCGGCGGGACTCATCGGCAAGGTCGTCATCGGCGCGGGATGATTCGGCGGTGACGGGCAAGCGGGTCTCCTGGGTCGAGCTGTACCTCGACCTCGTCTTCGTGCTGGCGGTCGGCCAGCTGGCCCACCTGATCGTGGCGGACCCGGAGATGTCGAGCGTCTGGAGGACGCTCGGGCTGTTCTTCACGCTCTGGTGGACGTGGATCGGCTTCGCCGTCCTCTACAACCGGCACGGTGACGACGCGCCGCTGCAGCGCCTGCTCTTCCTGGCCGGGAGCGTGCCGGCCGGCGTGGCGGCGGTGGCGATCGACCCCGCCTCGGTGGGGGAGAGCACCGCGTTCGCGCTCAGCCTCGCCGCGGTCCGGCTGCTGCTCGCCGCGGCACACGCGGTGGAGGGGGGATGGACCGACCTCCTGCGCCGGAGGATCACCCGCGCCTATCTGGCCTCGGCGGCGCTCTTCGCCATCTCGATCGAGGTGCCCGAGCCGTGGCGCTACCTCCTCTGGCTGGTCGCGATCGGCTCGGAGTCGGGCGCGCTGCTGTCCGAGGACCGGGAGGCGCGGCGGCGGGCGCGGCACGACCACGACCTGAAGGCGCTGGCTCCCGCCGACCCCGCCGAGGCGCTCGACGCGCACCACTTCGCCGAGCGCTTCGGCCTCTTCCTGATCATCCTGCTCGGCGAGGTGGTCATCTCCGCCGGGCAGGCGTCGGTCGACGGCCACGTCGCCTCGGCGGCGGGCTGGGCGGCGCTGGTCGCGGCGATGATCCTCGCCGCTGCGCTCTGGTGGCTGTACTTCGACGCGGCCGCCGAGATCAACCTCCGCGTGCTCGAGCTGTCCGGCGGCTCGCCGACGACGGCCAGGGCGATCTTCGCGGTCGGGCACATGATCCCGGCGTTCTCGCTCATCATCGTCGCGGCCGGCGTCGGCCTGCTGCTGGAGGGCGAGCCGCCGCGGATCGCCTACTGGCTGGTCTGCGTCGGGATCGGCCTGTACCTGAGCGGAACGCGCATGTTCCTCGTCGCGAGCACCCGGCTCGGCCGCATCGCGCGGGTCCTCCTCCTGATCGCGACCTTCCAGCTCGCCCGGCTCGCGGACGTGCTGGAGGCCGACGCCTACCTGTGGCTCGTGACCGCGTGGACGGTCATGTGCGCGGCGCTGGCCGGCCTGCAGTCGAAGCGCGTCGATCTGGAGTCCCTGGAGCGCAGGCTCGGGTAGCCTCCCGGGCAAGGAAGGCGCGCCGGGGGTACGTCGCGCCTCGCATCACATCCCTCGGGAGGGGATCATGAGAAGCAGGTGGAAGGTGCTCACGGCCGCGTTCGCGGTCGCGTTCGTCATGTCCAGCAGCTCGGCGCTGGCACACGATCCGAAGGAGCTCGGTACACCGCTGACGAGCCCGTTCGGGTTGAACTTCTGGTTCTTAGCCAACTATCAGACGGCGCAGAACCCGTTCAACCCGGCCAACACGCACGTCACGAGCTCGGACATCGCGTTCTGGGGTGATCTCGCGTACGTCGGCGACTACGGCGGCTTCAGGATCTTCGACGTCTCCAAGCCGACGCCGAAGCTCGTCTCCGACACGCGCTGCTACGGCCCGCAGGGCGACCCGTCGGTCTTCGACACCGACCGCGACCGCCGCGCGGACACGCTCGTGCTGTCGGTCGACAGCGTCCTCACGAGCTCGGAGTGCGGCGCCGGGCCGGCGGCCAAGCTCCCCGCCACGGGGCGCTATCCGGAGGGCGCGTGGGAGGGGCTCCGCGTCTTCGACATCTCCAGGCCGACCGCGCCACGGCAGGTCGCGGCCGTCTATCAGGACTGCGGCTCGCACACGAACACGCTGCTGCCCGCGCCGCGCGGGAGGTCGATGTACGTGCTCAACTCGAGCTACCCGCTCGGCGACGGCCCGACCTGCGGCCCGCTCGGCGTCGAGCAGGGACGCAAGGTCAACCACGGCGTCATCCAGGTGATCGAGGTGCCGTTCCGCGACCCGGCCGCGGCCCGGGAGGTCAAGGAGCTGCCGGTCGTCTATCCCGGTGACGCCGACGGCACGTACAAGCCGGTGAGCGAGCACGGCATCACCGCGCCGCTCGACGACTTCCTCGGCTGTCACGACCTGAGCAGCTTCCCGGCGAAGGGCATCGTCGGCGCCGCGTGCGGCGAGCAGGCCCAGGTCTGGGACATCGACCGCCGCACCGGCCTGCCGGACACCGCCGATCCGCGCTGGGCGTACGACCAGCCCAACGTGGACTTCTGGCACTCGGCCACGTTCAGCTGGGACGGCAAGATCGCCAACTTCATCGACGAGTCGTTCGGCGACGGCTGCCCGACGGTGACGACGAAGACCGGCGGCCTGCCCGGCGGCCCGAAGGTGTTCGAGACGGGCAACATGTTCTTCTTCGAGACGCGCGGCGGCGACCTGCTGTCGGAGTACCGCGTGTCGCGCCCGACGAACGACGACACGAGCCCGACGACGGGCAAGTACTGCTCGTCGCACCTCGGCATCCCGGTGCCGGCGACGGACCGCTACCTGCTGGTCAACGCGTTCTACCGCGGCGGGTCGTCGGTGATCGACTTCAGCGATCCGACGGATCCGAAGGAGATCGCGTTCGCCGACCTCGAGGGCACGAACACCTGGTCGGCGTACACCTACCCGCGCCGCTCGGGACGCCAGCGCAGCATCCCGGTGTACTCGAACGACGGCCTGAGCCGCAACTACGGCACCGCGGCCAACCCGCGGTACCCGGAGGCCGCCTACGGCTTCCAGCGGTTCGAGGCGGACGTCGGCCGGCTCAACCTCGTCGGCTTCGACCGGCTGAACCCGCAGCTGCAGGAGCGGGTCATCCGCACGCGGATCGGCAAGTCGAAGTGGAAGTGGTCCAAGCCGCGGACGCACGCGAAGGGCAGGCCCGCGGCGCGCGGCGCCCAGAACCGCTCGGCGCGGCCGTACAGCAAGTGACGTGAGGCGGCGGAGGGCCCGCGCGAGCGGGCCCTCCGTCACTCCTGCTCGAAGTCGGCGAGGACCTCGCGGATGTCGCGCCTCGGCGCCGCGGCGTCCGGCTGCCCGGCCAGCGTGATGAGCGCCTTCCACAGCGCCCAGCCGCGGCCGCGCGACCACGTCGCCGCGTCGACGCCGAGCCCGGCCCGGAACCGGTCCCGGCTCGCGCCCGACAGGAACGTGAAGGCGATGACCGTGTCGCAGGCCGGATCGCCGACCCCTGACGTCCCGAAGTCGATCACCGCCGCGAGCCGCCCGTCGCGGACGAGCAGGTTCCCGGAGGCGACGTCGCCGTGGAACCACACCGGCTCGCGGTCCCACGAGGTGGCCATCGCGTCGGCCCAGGCCCGCTCGACCCGCGCGCGGGGGATCTCGTCCCCGAGCGCCTCGATCGCCTCGAGCGCCTCGCCCTCGTAGGTGGCGAGCGGGCCGCCGCGGAAGAAGTTGTGCTCACCGGGCGCCGGCCCGCCGGTCGCGTCCACGCGCCCGAGGGCGTTCAGGAAGGCGGCGAGGTCCGCCGCGAAGCCGGCGAGGTCGCCGATGCGGGCGCGCGAGGCGATCTCGCCGTCGCGCCAGCGGTAGACCGACCACGGGAACGGGAACCCGAGCTCCGGCACGCCCTCGGCGACCGGGGCCGGGATCGGCAGCGGGAGCCGCGGGGCGAGGACCGGGAGCCAGCGCTGCTCCTTCTCGACCTGCCGGGCGTACCAGTCGCCGGTCGGCAGCCGCACGGTGAGCTCGGATCCGAGCCGGAACGTGCGGTTGTCCCAGCCGTCGACCGCGACGCCGCTGATCGGCAGGTCCGCCCACTCGGGGAACTGGCTGTCGACCAGCCGGCGCGCCAGGGCCGCGTCGATGGGCGGGACGTCGCCCACTACGCCGGCTGCGCCTCCTGGCCGAGGACGTGCTCGAGCTGGCTGCGCGAGGTGATCTCCAGCTTCGTGAACACCTTGCCGAGGTGGTACTCGACCGTCCGCGGGCTGATGAAGAGGCGGGTGCCGATCTCCGGGTTGGAGAGGCCGTCGGACGCGAGCCGGGCGATCTGGGCCTCGCGCGCGGTCAGGTCGCTGCGGGTCTCGATGCTCCGCCGCCGGGCGGTCTCGCCGGTGGCCCGGAGCTCGCGCGCGGCGCGCTCGGCGAACGCCGCGAGCCCCATGTCGGTGAGCATGTCGTGGGCGATGCGGAGCTGCTCGCGGGCGTCGGCGCGGCGGTGCTCGCGGCGCAGCCACTCGCCGTACACGAGGTGCGTGCGCGCGAGCATCGCGGCGACGCGGCCGCGGCTCAGCCGCTCGATCGCCTCGCGGTAGGCCGCGTCGGCGGCGTCGCCCTCGCTCAGCAGCGCCCGCCCGCGGGCGTCGACGCCCAGCGCCCAGTCGGTGCCGCCGGCCCGCTCGGCGAACCCCTCGTGGGCACGCGCCGCGAGCTCGAGATCGCCGATCCTGACTGCCGCCTCGACCAGCTCGATCCGCGCCCAGCTCCCGACGCCCAGCGGCTGCACGCCGGCGGTCGCCTCGGCGGCCGCCGCCGCGGCCTCCTCGTAGCGGCCGAGGCCGTTGTAGAGCATCCCGAGCGACCACTGGGCGAGCGTGACGCCGATGCCCTCGCCGCGGCTCTCGAGCTGGGCCATGTTGGCCTCGACCAGCCGCAGGGTCTCCGAGTCGCGGCCCTGCAGCGCGGCGAGGGCGATGACGCCGTAGGGCGGCGCCGAGATGCCCGTGGCCTCGGTGACCGTCTCGATCTCCTCGATCAGCCGCATGGCCGGCGCCAGCTCGCCGGCCCAGACGTGGGCGCAGGCGCGGCCGTTGAGGGCGAACGGGAGCATCGAGAGCTCCCCGGCGTCGCGGAAGAGCTCGAGCTGCCGGACGCAGATCGCGCGCCACGTCTCGTAGTCCCACAGCACGACGGCCACGTGCGACGCGAGCAGGATGTAGCGCAGCGCCGTCTCCCGGGGCAGGTCCTCGTCGAGGAAGGCGCGAAGCGTCCGCTCGAGCCGCGGCGCCGCCGCGGGGTAGCCCTCCGTGACCAGCACCGCGATCCCGTCGACGAGCAGGTCCAGCGTCCCGGGCGGATCCGGCGGCACGGGTGCCGCGCGCACGGCCTCGGCGACGTCGCGCGGGCTGCCGCCCGCGGTCAGGCGGTCCGCGAAGACGGCCGCGAGGAACGCGTCGAGGTAGGTCTCGCGCGCGAGGGCGAGATCGAGCGGCTCCAGTCGCCTGGCGGCGGCGAGCAGGAGCGGCGGAGCCTCGCTGCCGCGCTGCACGGCGAACGCGATCCGGCCGAGGAGCAGCTCCACCCGCGCCCGGCCGACGTCGTCGAGCGGGCCTGCCTCGGCGGCGGCCAGCAGGCCCTCCGCCGCGTCGAAGGCGCCGGCCTGGAGCATCGCCTGCGCCGCATCCAGCTCGCGCTGCGCGCGGCGGGCCGGATCGGGCGTGAGCCCGGCGGCCTGCTCGAGGAAGGCCGCCGCCGCGGCCAGGCCGCCGCGCCGCAGCGCCCGGCCGGCCGAGCGCTCGAGCTCGTGCGCGACGTCCTCGTCCGGCTCGGCGGTGGCGTGGGCGCGATGCCAGGCGCGGCGGTCGGGGTCGACCTCCGGGTCGGTGGCGTCGGCCAGCGCCCGGTGCACGGCGTGGCGCTCGCCGGCTGCCGCGGTGCGGTAGACCGCCGAGCGCACGAGCGGGTGCCGGAAGCGGACGGCGGCGCCGATCTCGAGCAGCTCGGCCTCCTCGGCCGGGCCCGCGGCGGAGCGGTCGATCCCGAGCTGCTCGGCGGCGCGCCACACGAGCGCCGGGTCGCCGACGGGCTCGGACGCGCCGACCAGCAGCAGCCGCCGCGTGTCGTCGGGGAGCGTCTCGAGGCGGCGCAGGAAGCTGTCCTCGATCCGGCCCGACAGCCCCAGCACGTGCGGGAAGCCGAAGCCGCCCGCGAGCTGCGCCGGCGTCAGCCCTCGCGGAAGCTCGGTCAGTGCCAGCGGGTTCCCGCCGGTCTCGGACACGATCCGGTCGCGCACGCGCTCGTCGAGCGGCCCGCGGATCGCGGACGCCAGCAGCGCCCGGGCGTCGGTGTCGGGCAGCCCTCCGAGCACCAGCTCGGGCAGGCCGGCGAGCTCCTCCAGGGGCACGCGTGCCGCGAACGCGACGGCGACGGGGTCCGCCAGCAGGCGGCGCGTCGCGAACGCCAGCGTCTGCGCGGAGACCCGGTCGAGCCACTGCGCGTCGTCGACCAGGCAGACCAGCGGCTGCTCGTCCGCCGCGTCGGAGAGCAGGCTCAGCACCGCGAGGCCGACGAAGAAGCGATCCGGCGCGACGCCGCGGCTCAGGCCGAAGGCGATGCCGAGCGCCTCGCGCTGCGGTGTGGGCAGCCGGTCGAGCCGGTCCATCAGCGGCGCGCAGAGCTGGTGCAGCGCCGCGAACGGCAGCTCCATCTCCGACTGGACGCCGACGGCGCGCAGGACGCGGCAGCCCGAAGCCCGCTCCCGGACGTAGTCGAGCAGGACGGTCTTGCCGACCCCGGGCTCGCCGCGCAGGACCAGTACCCCGCTGCGGCCCGCCCGCGCTCCGTCCAGCAGCCGATCGAGCGCCGCACACTCGCTGCGCCGGCCGAGCAACATCGGATCCACGCTACACCAACGCTCCGGGACCGGGCCCTAGAATCGCGCCATGGGCGTGATCCGGCGTGGCCTCGCGAAGCTCAATCTGATCGCGCCGGAGGTGTTGTCGCCTTCGCTCGTCGACCCCGGCTTCAAGCGCGCGGAGCGCGCGTACGAGGCGGGCGACGCCGCGGCGGCCACGATCACGGGCGTCGAGCAGCGCCTCGACGACGGCACGACCGTCCGCTTCATCAGGGTCGGGCAGGCGGGGATCCGCGTCACGGGCGGCCCGATGCACCTGGTCGCGCGGCTGCGGCTCGGCGCCGAGGTGCTCGTGAGGGAGAGCGACGGCAGGTCCGTCGTGCTCGACTGGCCGGCGATGTGCGCGCGCTGGGGCGTCACCGGCGAGCCGGCGCAGAAGATCAGCCGCAAGCCGCCCGCCGAGGGCGTGACCGACAAGGCCGTCGACTGGGGCGTCGAGCGCAAGCTGAAGAAGTGGACGCCGCGGCGGGCGGCGATCGTCGCGCTCGCCCTGCGGCCGGGCACGCTGAACTTCGACGTCACGCTGCGGCTCGACGACGGCTCGCGGACGGTCGCGTCGGGCGCCGAGATTCCCTTCTACGCCGGCTGGCTCGCCGCGCCCGGGGCAGAGGTCCCGGTCGCGGTCGACCCCTCCGATCCGGGCCGCGCCGTCGTCGACTGGGCGGCCGCCGCGGCCGAGCCGGGCCGGCCGCCGGGCCTGCTCGACGATCCGCCGCCGCCCGGTGGCGCGGCGGCGCTGCTCGCGGCGGGCTAAGCGGCTCCTCGTAGCTCCAGGCGAGGTCCTTGCGCGTGCGCCCGCCGGCGTCGACCGACCAGTACGAGGCGTGGCCCTTGTACGGGCAGTACGTCCGGGACGGGGTGGGGTGGAGCTCGGCGCGGAAGTCCTCCCGCGGCAGGTAGAAGCGCACCGGGAGCCAGGTCTCGAACAGCAGGCGCGCCCGCGTGGTCTCGGCCACGACGTCGCCGCCCGCCTCGATCCGGATCGTCCGCGCGCTCTGCCGGACGTCGACGCGGTGGTACGGGTCGCGCGGGTGGCCGAAGATGCGCTCGTCCTCCTCGTACCACTCGTCGAAGGCGCCGAAGTCGAGCTCGACGAGGAGGTCCTGCATGCTCGTGCTCATCGGAAGGCCGAGACGTCCGGGCGGCGGCCCCTATTCCTCAATCCGGCGCGGCCGCGGGCCAGTACTTCGCCAGGTCGGAGATGCGCTCGACGCCGAGTCGCCGCGCCGCCTCGGTCTTCATCACGAGCACGTTGCGGTTCTCGCCAGGCGCGAACCGCAGCGGCTGGGCCCGGGCCTCGCGCCGCAGGGCGCGGCGCAGCGAGCGGCGGAGCTTCGCGTCGTCGGCGGGCCGCGTGCCCAGGAAGCTCATGAGCGACCCCGAGTAGCCGGGGTACATGCCGATCCGGCCCTGGCGCAGCCGCCGCACGGCCTGGGGACGCAGGCCGCGCACGCTGCGCACGGCCACCCGGTAGCCGCCCGCCCGCAGCGTCTCCGCGTACAGGTGCGCGAGCGTCTCGTTCTCCGCGATCTCCTGGAAGCCGACGACGATCCGCGGGCCGCGGCGCCGCGGCGCGGAGCCGCCGAGGCCGTTGCCGTCGATGAACTCGCCGCCGACCGCCTCCGGGAGCCGGCCGTCGATCACCTGCTGGTTGAGGCTGCGCAGCGCGAGGGTGGTGATCAGCGCCGACGCCGCGTTGAGGCGGCGCCGGATGTCGCGCGCGCGGCGGCCGTAGTCACGCAGGAGGGAGGTGCGGACCACGGGGACGATGCGGTCCGAGCGCACCATCCCGCGGTCGTCCTCGAGCGCCAGCACGTCGGGCCGCGAGACCTGCGGGTTCGAGCTGAACGCGACGGCGACCTCGGCGAGCCCGTCGTCGAGCGCGAGGATCCCGCCGTCGGCCACCTCGAGCGGCACGTGGACGCCCGACACGTCGAGCCCGTACGCCGCCGCCAGACCCAGGGCCGCACCCGGCGTTGGTGAGGCAGTCGGTGGGCGCGGCGAGCCGCACCGTCTCCTGCGCGGTGGCGGTGCCGGCGAGCACGAGACCGCCGATCAGGCACGCCGCCGCAGCCCGGATGCGCTTCACGGACGCGACGCTAACGGCGCGCGCCGCCGGGGGGATCACCCACCGGGGGTGATCTTGCTTGCGGCGGGCTCACCGGGTTGCAACTCTCGATCGGGTCGGTGTTCGCCCACCAGCACCGGGGTCTCGGGAAGGCCGCCGCCGCGGCCGCGGTCGCCTGCGTGCTCGGGGCCGGCATCGCCCACGCGCAGGCGCCGCACGACGCCCGCCAGGGCGAGCAGTGGGCGGTCGCCGACGGCGCCGTGCTGAACCTGCCCGCGGCCTGGGAGCTCGCCCAGGGCGCCGGCGTGGTCGTGGCGGTGATCGACTCGGGCGCGCGCGTCGACCACCCCGACCTGGCGCCCAACATCTGGACCAACTTCGACGAGATCCCCGGCAACCGCGTCGACGACGACGACAACGGCTACGTCGACGACGTCCACGGCGTCGACCTCACGACGAGCAGCCGGAGCCGCCAGGACCTCTCGGACGGCAACGGGCACGGCACGCACGTCGCGGGGATCATCGCCGGCGCCGCCAACGGGCGCGGCGTTGTCGGCGTGGCGTTCCGGGCGCGGCTGATGATCGTCAAGGTGCTCGACGCGCGCGGGGCGGGGACCACGGGAGCCGTCGCCGACGGGATCAAGTACGCGGCCGCCAACGGCGCCCGCGTCATCAACCTCAGCCTCGGCGGCCCGACGCGCGACCCGTGGGTGACCGAGGCCGTCAAGGCGGCGGCCGACGCCAACGTGCTGCTCGTCTGCTCGGCCGGCAACCTCGGGCAGAACGTGGACCAGAAGCCCAGCTACCCGGTGGCGCTGCCCGCGCGGAACATCATCGGCGTGGCGGCGACCGAGCCGGAGCGAGGGCCGCGAGCCTCGGCGAGTTCTCCAACTTCGGCCGCAACACGATCGCCCTCGCCGCGCCGGGCGTCGACGTGCTCTCCACCGCCCGCGACGGCGGCTGGGAGCTCAAGAGCGGCACCTCGATGGCGGCGCCGCACGCCGCCGGCGTCGCCGCCCTGATGGCCGGGCTGCGGCCCGACCTCTCGGCGCCCGAGCTGCGCGCCGAGCTCATGCAGAGCGCGTCGCGCAGCCCGCTCCCGCTCGGCGCGGGCTACGTCGACGCCCTGAGCTCGGTGGTGAGCGTGGCCAGCGCCGCCACCTACAGGCTCGGTCAGCCGCCGCTGCTGAAAGTGCTGTCCGCCGCGGTCTCGGGACGCCAGATCGTGGCGCAGCTCGCCGCGCTCGGGAACGCGAACGGGATCACGAGATTCCGCTTGAGCCTCGACGGCAAGCGCGTCGCCGACGTGCGCAAGCGCGCCTCGCCGTTCACGGTCCGGCTGCGCGGGCGCAAGGGCCGCAAGCTGCGCGTGGACGCGATCGGCCGCACCGGCGACGTCCTCGCGAGCGCCACGCGCACCGTCCGCGGCGTCAAGAAGGGCAAGCGTCGCGTGCGCCGCGGCTCCGGCGTCGGCTCGACCGTGGGGATCCTGTGACCGCTCTCATCCTCGCGGCGGCGCTGGCCGCCGCCGCGCCGCAGGCCGAGCCGATCACCATGAGCGGCGCGGTCCCCGCGGCGGCGGTGGTCGCCGACCTCGCGTACTTCTATCGCCGCAGCCTCGAGAAGCCTCCCGCGGTTCGAGATCGTGGGCGGGAACACGCTGACCGGCCTGTCCGACGCCGCGCGCGGGGTCTCGGACGTCGGGCTCGTGACCCGCTCCCTCGCCACCGGCGATCCGCCCGGCCTGCGCTTCACCGCGATCGCACGGACCGGGTTCTGCCTGGTCACGAACCGCGCGAACCCGGTGCCGGGCTTCACCCGCGCCCAGGTGCAGGACCTCGTGGCCGCCCGGGTGACGAGCTGGGCGCAGGTGCCGGGCGCCGCCCGGAGCGACGAGATCGTCGCGGCCACGTTCGTTCCGGGCGGCGGCGCCCGCACGGTGTTCGAGTCGACGTTCCTCGATGCCGCCACGCCCGTCGCGTACGTGCCGCGCACGTGGGTCTCCTCCGCCCAGGTGCGCGACTACGTCCAGATCACCGCGAACGCCTGGGGCTACGTCGACCTCGCTTACAGCAGGGACCTGCACACCGTCCCGTACGAAGGCGTGCCCTGCACGCGCGCGACCGTCTCCGACGGCACCTACCCCGCGCGGAGCGAGATCGGCCTCGTGACCCGCGGGAAGCCGAAGGGGCGGATCGCGCGGTTCATCCGCTGGATCAAGCGCAGCCCGCGAGCGCGGCGCGTGATCGCCACGCGCTACGTGCCGTTGGAGCTACGGTGATGCGCCGTGAGGCGCTGGTTGCCCGTCGTGCTGGTGGTCCTGGCCGTCCCGGCACCCGCCGAGGCGCGCACCTGGTCCGTGCGCTCGCCCGGCGGTGAGGTCGCCGCGAAGGTGCGGTCGAGCGAGGGCGCCGTGACCGTCGTCGCGGCGCGGTCGTTCCGCGTCCGGATCGCCACCGGCCCGTTCGAGCGCGTCTCGGCGCGGCGCCGCGCGGTCCGGGAGAGCTTCCGCACGCCGGCCGGCAAGCGCCGCCGCCACAGCCTGAGCGCGAACGTGCTGCGCCTCGGAATGTCCGGCGGGCGCCGCGTCGAGGTGCTCGTGGCCGGCGACGGCATCGCCGTCCGCGAGCGCGGCGCGGGGGAGCCCCGGTACGCGCTGCCCGCCGGGTCGCGGGCCTGGCTCCAGCGCTACGCGAGCAACTACGAGGGCCTGTACGAGGCCACGGGGCTGGAGGCCGCGCGCGGCGAGTACGGCTATCCGGCGCTCGTGTCGACCCCGGCCGGCTGGGCGCTGCTGACCGAGGCCGGGCTGACCGGCGACGGCGCGGCCCGCCTGACGGCGCGCGGCGGCGCCCTGCGCGTGACGGGCGGCTCGGCGCGCGGGATGAGCCCGTGGCGGCTGGCGGTCGTCGGCGGCCTCGACGACATCGTCGCCTCCAGCCTGCCGCTCGCGCTCGGGCGGCCCTCGAAGGTGCGGGACACGTCGTGGATCCGGCCCGGGCGGGTCGCGTGGTCGTGGTGGTCGGACTCGACCAGCCCGGAGCGCCTGGAGACGCAGCAGGCGTACGTCGACGCCGCCGCGGCCCGCGGCTGGGAGTACGTGCTCGTCGACGAGGGCTGGGACGCCGCGTGGGTGCCCGAGCTGGTCGCCTACGCCAAGGCCAGGAACGTGCGCGTCCTGCTCTGGACCCACTGGCGCGAGCTGCGCGAGGCCGGGCGGCGCGCCCGCCTGCTCGACCGCTGGAAGGGCTGGGGGGTCGCGGGCGTCAAGGCCGACTTCCTCCAGTCCGACCGCCGTGCCCGCATCGCCGCCTACGACGCCATCGCCCGGGCGGCGGCCCGCCGCCGGATGGTCGTCGACTTCCACGGGAGCACGCTCCCGCGCGGCATCCAGCGCACGTGGCCGAACGTCCTCACCGGCGAGGCGGTGCTGGGCGCGGAGTACGGCAAGGCCGGCGTCGTGCCCGCCGCGCATGACGTGAACCTCGTCTTCACCCGCAACGTGGTCGGCTCGATGGACTACACGCCGGTCACGTTCTCGGCCCGCGGCCGCATGTCGACGGCCGCGCACCAGCTCGCGCTCGCGGTGGCCTTCGAGTCGGGGCTCCAGCACCTCGCCGACGCCCCCGCCGCCTACGACGCGCGGCCGGCGGCCGACGCCGTCCTGCGCGCCCTGCCGGTCGCGTGGGACGACACGCGCCTGCTCGACGGGGCGCCCGACGAGCACGCCACCGTCGCCCGCCGCGCGGGCGCCGAGTGGTGGGTCGCCTCGCTGCAGGCGGGCGCGGCGACGACCCGCGCCGTCGCCCTGAGCTTCCTGGGCGCCGGGACCTACACCGCGACGATCACGGCCGACGACGGCGCCGACGGCCTCGCGGTGACCGAACGCGCGGTCACCGCGGCCGACACGCTGGCCGTGCCGGTCGCCGCCGCCGGCGGGTTCACCGTGCGGCTGCGACCCGCGGGTTGGCCTCGTAGCGAGCGCGGCGCTTGGCCGCCTCCTCCTCGCGGTCCTTCGGCGGGGCGTTGGTCACGAGCTCGTCCAGCAACTGCCGGGTGGCGGCGGTCACCGCTTCGACGGCGCGGTTGAAGGCGGCCTCGTTGGCCTGCGACGGCTTGGTGCTCCCGCTGATCTTGCGGACGTACTGGAGGGCGGCGTCGGCCACCTCGTCCTGCGTGGCGGGCGGCTCGAAGTTGTGGAGCTGACGGATGTTGCGGCACATGCAGAGAGCGTACGCTGCCGCGATGCTGTCGTCCGCTCGAGTCCGTCTGGACCCGATCACGCCCGCGATGGCGCGCACGCTCCTGAGCGGGAAGCCGGAGCCCGGGCTGCCGTGGGAGGAGGGCTTCCCGATGCCGGCGCTGCGCGGCGCGCTGGAGCGGATCGTGACCGTCGAGGACTCGGGCTTCTCGCTCCAGCCGTTCTTCGCGTACGTGATCGTGCGCCGCTCGGACGGCCGCGCGGTCGGCGACGCGGGGTTCCACGGGCCGCCGGGGGAGGACGGCGAGGTGGAGATCGGCTACGCGCTGGTCCCGGCGGCGCGGGGGACGGGCCTCGCGACCGAGGCGACCGCCCTCCTCGTCGACTGGGCGCTCGCGCAGCCCGGCGTCCGCGGCGTGTCCGCCCGCGTGGAGGCCAACAACGCGCCGTCGCAGCGCCTGCTCGAGCGCCTGGGGTTCACCGAGGACGGCCTGCGCGGCGGGCTGCGGCGGTACGTCCGGTGACCAGCTACGCCGAGGCCAACCTCCCGCGCAGGCTCGTCCGCCGCCTGACGGCGACGCGCGGCGGCTCATGGGTCGTCGCCCGGGTGGGCCACCGTGCCGACCGGCTCGTCTACCGCCTCTCGGGGTCGCGGACCACGCTGGCCGGCATCGTCTCCGGCCTGCCGATGGTCATGCTCGTCGACCACGGGCGCCAGGAGCGGCCGCGAGACGCGCACCCCGCTGCTGGCCGTCATCGAGGGCGACGCCGTGATCGTGGTGGGCTCGAACCTCGGGCAGCCGCACCATCCGGCCTGGATCCACAACCTGCGCGCGAACCCTCAGGCGCGAGTCGAGGTCGAGGGTCGTGTGCGCGACGTCCACGCCGAGGAGACCGAGGGCGCCGAGCGCGAGCGCTACCTCGCGCTGGCCACCGAGATCTACCCGGGCTTCCCGGGCTACGTCAAGCGGGCGGCGCCGAGGCGCATCGCCATCATGCGCCTCGAGGTGAACGGGCAGTCCCTCGACCGGCTGGCCTTCAGCGCCACGGTGCACTGCCTCACCGGCTGCGCCATCGGCGAGGTGCTGGGCATGATCATCGGGACCGCGCTCGGGTGGTCGGATCTGGCGACGATCGCGCTCGCGGTCGTGCTGGCCTTCTTCTTCGGCTACCTGCTCACGAGCCTGCCGCTGCTGCGGTCGGGCATGGCGCTGAGCGCGGTGATCCCGATCGCGCTGGCCTCGGACACGGTCTCGATCACGATCATGGAGATCGTCGACAACGCGATCATCCTGCTGATCCCGGGCGCGATGGACGCGGGGCTGACCGACATCGGCTTCTGGGCCGCGCTGGCGGCGGCGCTGCTGGTCGCCGGCGTCGCCGCCTATCCCGTCAACCGCTGGCTGCTGGCGCGCGGCAAGGGCCACGCCGTGGTCCACCGGCACCACGCCGGCCACTAGGCCGGCGCGGGCTCCGGCCTGCGGACCTCGCCGTTGCCCGACGGCGCGGGCGCAGGCGCGGGCGCCGGCTCGTTGAGCACGGGCGAGGTGGCCAGATAGGAGCCGGCGACGCCGGCGGCGAGCGACGCGATCGCCCAGGCCGGGCCGCTCGGGCCCTTCATCAGCGCCGGCCTACCGGGGCCGTTGTCGGCGAGCGCCGTCACGGCGCCGATCAGCACCGCGTTGTACTCCCAGCCGCCGCCGGTGTTCCAGACGCCGTTGCGCGCGTGGACCCTGCGGATCGCCGTGACCATCGTGCTGGTGAGGACGGTCGTGGCGAGCGGGGTGAGCGCGCCGAGGGTGAGCAGCGCGCCGCCGCCCGTCTCGGCGAGGCCGGCCATCAGCGCGTGGCGCCGGGCGGGCCGCAGCTCGAGCTTCTCCATCGTCCCGGTCGTGCCCTCGAGGCCGCCTCCGCCGAACAAGCCGAACAGCTTCTGCGCGCCGTGGCCCACGAAGAGCGGGCCGACGATGCCGCGTACCAGTGGTGCTCCGAGCTTCATGGTGACTCCTGTCGTTGCGTCTACAACGAGTAGTCACCGCTCCGCCCGGAGCGGCAAACCTCAGCCCGCGGGGATGACCCAGCCGGCCATCGCCACGAAGTGGGCGACGGCGGCGAGGATGACCAGCGCGTGGAAGATCTCGTGGAAGCCGAAGGTGGTCGGCCACGGGTCCGGGCGGCGCGTCGCGTAGACCGCCGCCCCGGCCATGTACAGGAGGCCGCCGCCGAGGAGCAGCGCCAGCGCCACGGCGTCGAGGCGCGAGACGAGCTGCGGGATCGCCGGGATGACCACCCAGCCGAGCGCCACGTACGACAGCGCGAAGAGCACCCGCGGCGCGGTGATCCAGGCGACGCTGAGCGCCACGCCGGCGAGGCAGCCGCCCCACACGCTGCCGAGCACGATCCAGCGCGCGGAGCCGTCGAGCACGAGCAGGCAGACCGGCGTGTAGCTCGCGGCGACGAAGACGTAGATGGCGCTGTGGTCGATCCGGCAGAGCCAGTCGCGCAGGTCGGGGCTGCACTTGAGCCGGTGGTACGTCGCGCTCGCGGCGAGCATCAGGCAGAGCCCGGCGCCGTAGACGAGCGCCGCGCGGCGCGGCACGCCCGGCTCGGCGAAGGACACGAGTCCCGCGACGGCGGCGACCGCCACCCAGAACGCCCACTGGTGCGAGACGCCCCGCAGGATCGGGATGATTTCGTTGCCCTGCACGCTCATTGATATACCCGCTCGGATGCCAGAACTGATCCAGGGCCCCTCGAGGGTCGAGGCCGCCGGGACGAAGCCGAAGCTGATCGATGAGTACATCGGCCGGATCAACACCGGGGATGAGCGATTGAGCGTCGCCCACATGCGCTCGCCCGAGGGCTGGGTGGAGCCCGGCCAGCGCCCGGACTTCGACGAGTACACGCTCGTGCTCGAGGGATGCCTGCGCGTCGAGTCCGAGGACGGCGCGCTCGACGTGCGCGCCGGCCAGGCGGTGCTCGCGCGCGGGGGCGAGTGGGTGCGCTACTCGACGCCCGAGGCGGGCGGCGCGTCCTACGTCGCGGTCTGCCTGCCGGCGTTCTCGCCCGACACCGTTCACCGCGACTAAGCCTGGATCCACCGATCCCCGCGACGCCTCGACACCGTGAGCGTTCGCCAGAGCCGCTCGGCCGCGACCCCGAGTGACCCGCCACGAGGAGACGCGGCCGATCGTCTCTGACTCGGCTCACGGCGCCGAGTCATCCACGGATCATCGGTGGATCCCGGCTAAACACCGGGAGCCGCCGGGCCGATTACAGGGGTGATGTCCCTCCCGCCGCCCGCCGCAACCCAGCGCGAGTACGTGCTGGAGCTCGAGTCGCCCAAGCACTGGGGCCGCCGCCGCGGCACGACCGACCTGCTGCGGCTGAGCGCGATGGGCGCGGTGCTGACCTTCGACCAGGCGCTGCGCGCTCCGCTGCGGATGCCGCTCGGCACGCTCCAGCTCGGCCTGGTGGACCCCGGGAGCGCGCGCTCCGGCGGCCTGACCGGCCGCTTCCCCATCCTCAAGCGGCTGAGCGCGACCGCGGTGGTCCCGCGCGAGCAGGGCATCGAGGGCTGGCTCTGGACGAGCCTGAGCGGCTCGGCCCTGACCATCCTCGGCGATCCCGACGACGCGCCGAACGCCGCGCTGCTCTTCACCAAGCCGCTCGCCGACGACGCCGTCGAGTGCTTCGAGCCGGACGCCGCGCAGGAGATCGCCGCGCGCTCGCCGCTCGGCGCCCCGGCCGTCTACGGCCTGCTCTTCCGCGTCGCCGACAGCTCCAAGGCGGAGACCGTCTTCCGCCAGTTCGGGCTCCTGCGCCCGCTCACCGACCGCGAGGTGCCGCCGACCCTGCGGCGCTCGCTCCCGACCGATCGCACCGCCGATCCGGTCCTGCACGGCGGGGGCGAGGCGGCGCGCGCCTCCACCTCCGTCGCGCCTCCCGGCCTCGGCTAGGTACCGACGTTCGCGAGTTCGCACGGTTCCGGCGGCCGCCGATCACCGTCTGACGCCACCCGGTGACCGGTCATGTGCCACCGGCACACCACCGGATCCCCGTGCGTCGCCAGCCGGCGCCGGCGACCACCGGCGACCGGGCGAACTCGCGAACGCCGGTACTCGCTACCGTGGAGCGGCCGTGAGCACCGAGCCCGCCGACTCGCACGACCCCCAGCGCTGCACGCCCTGCCGTGGCACCGGCAAGCTGATCTCCGGCCTGGGCGGCACTCCGCAGTCCGTGACGTGCCCGTGGTGCGACGGCTCCGGGCGCTTCGACGCGGCCCACGACGCGCAGGCCGCGCGGCGCGAAGCCGCGACCTAGCCGGACTCGCGGATCACGAGCGTCCCGACCCGGCGTCCCGACTCGATCAGCTCGATCGCGTGCTCGCCCGGCCGGTCGGCCAGGATGGAGAAGCGCGCGGGGGAGACCGGGTCGATCGCCTCGATCCGGCCGAGCAGCATCACGCTCTCGCGCTCGGGCCCGCTCACGGTCAGCTCGACGAGGTCGCCCTGGTCGACGGAGATCTTCGACTCGCCGTCCTCGATCGCGAGCTCCTTCTGCACCGTCGTCATCGTCGACGTGCCGGACGGCGCCGGGCTCGGGGTCGACTCGGAGCGGCGGTCGCGCTCGGCCTGCTCGCGCGGGGCGAAGCTCGCCGCCACGGCGGTCAGGCCCATGAGCACCGCGACGATGAGGAGGAAGCGCCGGCCGAGCATGCAGCGAGGGTAGTCCTGTCGTCCAGGTTGGGGCTAATGAGGACTTAAGAACCCGCCAGAAGGTGCCGATACCGGGAAGGCCAGAACCAAGGTGTCAAAGGCAAATCGCTCGTGAGGGCGACACGCAAAGCCACGGAGCTCCTCGGATGGGAGCACGCCGGGTTGCCACCGCCAGTGGTGGGACTGGGACCGAGGCCATGGCACGGATGTACACAGGCCCAACGATCCCTTCAGGAGGGACCACCCACATGCTTCACAAGCTCCGCAAGCGCGCTCAGGACGAGAAGGGCTTCACGCTCATCGAGCTCCTGGTCGTCATCCTGATCATCGGCATCCTCGCCGCGATCGCCCTGCCCGCGTTCCTCTCGCAGCGCACGAAGGCTCAGGACACCGACGCCAAGACGGCGGCTCGCACCGCTCAGACGGCGATGGAGACGTTCTACACGGACACGCAGGACTACAACACCGACGAGGCCGGCCTCCGCGCCATCGAGACCGCCCTCAACGAGGGCGTCGCCGGCGCCAGCCTCGACGTCGTCGGCGGTGCCGACAGCTACACCGTCTCGGTGACGTCCGAGACCGGCAACATCTTCCGCGTCTCGAAGACCGACACCGGAAGCGTCACCCGTCCGTGCACCAACACGGAGACCAAGGGCGGCTGCGGCACCGACCTCCTCTGGTAGTCGAGCCGAACCACCTGTTCCTTCTGCGAAGCGGGCCTCCGGGCCCGCTTCGTCGTTAACCCGACCTGTCCCTCAAGACCCCCGCGCTCCGCGCCGATATCACCAACGTGTTCAAGAAGCGCTCCTCCTCCCAGGCCGCCGTCGTCGGCCTCGATCTCGATCCCGGGCACATCGCCGCCGCCGAGGTCACCGTCAACGGGTCGCTGTCGCTCAAGCGCGGCGCCGTCGCTCCGCTCCGTCCCGGCATCCTGCGCGACGGCGAGGTCGCGGACGTCCCCGCTCTCGCGGAGGCGCTGAAGACCTTCTTCGCCGAGCACGGACTGTCGAACCGGGTCCGGCTCGGGATCGCGAACCAGCGGATCGTCGTCCGCACGCTCGACCTGCCGCCGCTGGAGGACGAGAAGGCGCTCGCCGCCGCCGTCAAGGTCCAGGCGCCCTGACCACATCCCGATGCCGATGGACGAGGCGATCGTGGACTGGCAGTCGCTCGGCACCGTCCAGAACGCCGCCGGCCAGGACCGCACGCGCGTCGTGGTCGTCGCCGTCCGCCGCGAGATGATCGACCGCCTGGTCGCCGCCACGCGCGAGGCCGGCCTCAAGCTCGAGGGCATCGACCTCTCCGCCTTCGGCATGGTCCGCGCGCTCGCGGGCGGCCGCAAGGCCGAGGGCGCCGTGCTCTACGTCAGCGTCGGCGGGCTCACCAACGTCGCCGTCGCCAACCCCAGCGGCTGCCTCTTCACCCGCGCCGCCGCCGGCGGGCTCGACGCGATGGTCCACACGCTCGCCGAGCGTCGCGGCCTCACGGCCGAGCACGCCCGCCAGTGGCTCGGCCACGTCGGCCTGCTCGCGCCGCTCGACGCGGTCGAGGGCGACCCCGACCTCGTGGCGGCCGCTCGCACGGTGCTCGAGGAGGGCGTCCACACGCTCGCCGACACCGTCCGCAACTCGCTCAACTTCTACCGGATGCAGGAGAGCGCCGAGCAGGTCGAGACCGGTGTCCTCACCGGCCCCGCCGTCGCCATCCCCGGCTTCGTCGAGGCGCTCTCGGAGCAGCTCCGACTGCCGCTCGAGCCCGCCGTGGTCGGCTCGCAGGACGAGGAGGCGGACCTCGGTCGCCTGACCGTCGCCGCCGGCCTCGCCGTCGAAGACGTCGTCTGATCCGATGTTCGCGGCGGTCGTCGGCGCGATCTTCGGCTCGTTCCTGAACGTGGTGGCCTACCGGCTGCCGCGGGGCGAGTCGCTGTCGCGCCCGCGATCGCGCTGCCCGCAGTGCCAGACCGCGATCAGGCCGTACGACAACGTGCCGGTCCTGTCCTGGCTGGCGCTGCGCGGCCGCTGCCGGGACGTGCCGCGCGCCTATTTCCGCGCGCTATCCCCTCGTAGAGGCCGTGACCGGTCTGCTGTGCGCGCTGGTGGTGATGGCCAAGGGCCCCGACCAGGACGCGCTCCTCGGCGCTCGTCCTGGTGCTCCTGCTGGTGCCGATCACGCTGATCGACCTCGATCACCGGATCATCCCCAACAAGCTCACGCTGCTCGGGGCGATCGTCGCGCTCGCCGCTCGTGTACCTCGCCGACCCGGGAGCGCTTCGCAGAGCACCTGATCGCCGGCGCCGCCGGCGCGGTGTTCTTCTTCCTCGCCCTCCTCGCGTACCCGCGCGGGATGGGCATGGGGGACGTCAAGCTCGCCGGCGTGCTCGGCCTGTTCCTCGGCGCCGCGGTGGCGCCCGCGATCTTCATCGCCCTGGTCTGCGCGGCACCCTCGTGGGGGCCGCCGTGATGGCCCGCAAGGGCGCTGCCGAAGGCCGCAAGACGCGGTCCCCTTCGGCCCCTTCCTCGCCTTCGGCGGGGTCGTCGCCCTGTTCGCGGGCGACGCGATGGTCGACTGGTACCTGAGCCACCTTCCTCTAGTCCTCGGCGCAACCCCGGATGGCCGTAGGCAGGCGGGTCATATTGCGGCTGCGTTCGTACGCGGCCGTGGGCGACGTCGGCGGCGACCGGGCTGGGGCGCCGACCCCACCCGTCGCCTCAAGGCGAGCGTAACGGGTGCCGATAAGCGAAGCGAGATGAAGGCCATCAACCTGCTCCCCCCCGACCTTCGCGGCACGCCCAAGAGCGCCACGCCGAAGGCCGCCGCCACCCCGGAAGCTCCGGGCGGCATCGGCGCCTTCGTGGTGCTCGGCGCGCTCGCCGCGTGCGTCGTCGCGCTCGCCGCGTACGTGCTCACGACCAACACGGTCAAGGACCGCCAGGCGCAGCTGGAGGCGGCCACCGCCCACGCGGAGGCCACCCGCCAGCGTGTCGACCAGCTCAAGCCGTACGCCGACTTCCAGGCGATGGCCGAGACCCGCATCCAGACCGTCAAGGACCTCGCCGTCCTCGCGCTTCGACTGGGAGCAGGCGCTGCGCGACATCTCGCGCGCCGTCCCGGCCGACGTCACGCTCACCGAGCTGAACGGCACGATCTCCAGCGCCGCCGGCGGCGGCGAGCGGCCTGCGCAGCGCGATCGCCGCCCCGGCCATCGAGCTCAAGGGCTGCACGACTCGGCCAGAAGCAGGTCGCGACGCTGCTGTCGCGCCTGCGCAACGTCGACGGCGTGACCCGCGTCAGCCTCAACAAGTCGGCGAAGCCCGACACGCAGACGCCGAACGGCCCGGCGCCGATCGCCGACGGGCCCGGCGGCACTGCCGCGACCTGCTCCGGCACGCGTCCGCCCGAGTTCGAGCTCGTCATGTTCTTCGAGGGCGCCGAGGTGCCCGAGACGGTCGAGGACATCACCGTCCAGCCGGGCGCCGGCGGGGAGCGCCTCCGCCAAGGGCGAGCCGGCTCGCCCGAGCGGCGACCAGCGCGCACCGAGACTCCCGCCACGACTCCCGACGACACCGCGACCCCGAGCCGACACGCCTCGAGGGAGGGACCGCCCAATGACCCGCTCGAACAAGATCCTGCTGGCCGTGGTCGCGCTCGGCGTCGCCATCGCCGGCTACTACTTCCTCGTCCTCTCGCCCCAGCGCGAGGAGATCGCCCGCCTCGACACCGAGATCGCCGCCCAGGAGGCCTCGGTCGAGCAGGCGCGGCTGATGGTCGCCACCTACGAGAAGGCGAAGGCCGGCTACAAGACGCAACTACGCGACGCTGGCCCGCCTCGGCAAGGCCGTCCCGGCGGACGACGACGTCCGCTCGCTGATGGTCCAGCTCGAGAGCACGGCCGCGGCGCAGCGGCGTCGACTTCGAGAAGATCGAGCTCAGCAACAGCCTCGGCTCGAGCGGCGGGCAGCCGGCGGCCGACGCGCCGAAGGCGAGCTCGCCTCGGCCCCGGGCGCGATCCCGGTCGCCGGCGGCGTGCTGTCGGCGATGCCGTTCAGCTTCACCTTCACGGGCTCGTACTTCGACCTGACGACCTTCTTCGCGCGGCTCGAGCACTTCGTGAGCCTCAACAACGCGAACCTCGACTCGACCGGCCGGCTGCTGCGCCTCGAGAGCATCTCGATCGCGCCGTCGAGCCTCGGCTTCCCGGACATGCAGGCCGAGATCAACGCCGCGTCCTACATGGTGCCGCCCGTCCAGGGCGTCGGCCGGGGCCGCAGAGCCCGGCGCCATCGAGCGCCGGCACGACGCCAGTCGACCCCGACCTCCGGAGCCACCCGATGAACGCCCTGTCCACCACCTGGCGCCAGCTCGTGCGCCGCCGGCTGTGGCCGGTCGCCGTGCTGCTCGTCGCGGCGCTCGCGGCCGTCCCGGTGCTGCTCTCCCGCGAGGCCGAGGTCGCCCGCCGCCGCCGGCCGAGCCGGTCGCCGTGACCGCGGAGGCCGACGACTCGATCGCCGAGCCGGTCGTCGCCAAGGTCACGGCCGGCGGACCGCGGCAAGCGCCGCCGCGTGCTCGGCGTCGCGCAAGGACCCGTTCCAGCCCGCTCCGGTCAAGAAGGCCGCGAAGCCCAAGGAAGCCAAGCGCCGGAAACGGCCGACGAGCCCGACAAGGGCGCCGAGACCCCGGTCTCCTCCGGCGGCGGCGGCGGCGGCGGCGTCGTCGCGCCCGCCGAGCCCGTCAAGCCCAAGAAGTACTACGACGCCGGCACGCTGATCGTCCGCTTCGGCGAGGCGAAGGACGGGGCCGAGCTCGAGCGCTTCGCGCTCGCCAAGCTCGCGCCGCTGCCCGACGACGAGTTCCCGCTGCTCGTCTACATGGGCCTGACCAAGGACGGCAAGAAGGCCAAGTTCCTCGTCGACGCCGCCGTCGAGGCCGACGGCGACGGCGACTGCAAGCCGCACCCGAGCAGCTGCGAGACCATCCTGCTCGCGCGCCGGCGAGACCGAGTTCCTGGACGTGATCGACCCGGACGCCGAGGAGGACGCGGAGCCCGAGGAGCGCATCCTCGCCCAGTTCCAGCTCGACCTGGTCGACATCAAGCGCGCCGGCGACGACGACGTCAAGTAAGGGGTACGTGCCATCCGCCGCGGCTCCGCACGGAGCCGCGGCGGAGAGTGGCTTCGTAGGATGCGCGGCGTGCCGCTGCGCGTCGTCACCGCCGGGGAGTCCCACGGGCCCGGCCTAACCTGCATCGTCGAGGGCCTGCCCGCGGGCCTCGAGCTCGACCTGACCGCGATCGACCGCGACATGGCGCGGCGCCAGCTCGGCCACGGCCGCGGCGGCCGGATGAAGATCGAGCGCGACAGCGCCGAGATCACCGCCGGCGTCCGGCACGGCCGCACGCTCGGCGGCCCCATCGCCGTGCGCGTCGCCAATCGCGACTACGCGAACTGGGAGGAGCGGATGAACCCCTGGCCGGTCGAGGCCGAGGTGCCCGAGGTGCATCTCCCGCGACCCGGCCACGCCGACCTCGCCGGCGTCCAGAAGTACGGCTTCACCGACGTGCGCAACGTCCTCGAGCGCGCGAGCGCCCGCGAGACGGCCGCCCGCGTCGCCGGCGGAGCGCTGGCCAAGGGCTTCCTCACCGCGCTCGGCGTGCAGGTCTTCTCGCACGTCACGCAGATCGCGTCGGTGCGGGCGCCGGAGCGCGGCGGCCTGGCGCCGGAGGACTTCGCGGAGGTCGACGCCTCGCCGGTCCGCTGCCTCGACGCCGGACGCCTCGAAGGCGATGGTCGAGGAGATCAACGTGCTGCGCAAGCGCAACGAGTCGCTCGGCGGCGTCTTCGAGGTGCGCGCCTTCGGGCAGGTGCCCGGGCTCGGCTCGCACGTGAGCTGGGAGGAGCGCCTCGACGGCCGCATCGGCCTCGCCATGCTCTCGATCCAGGCCATCAAGGGCTGCGGGATCGGCGACGGGTTCGACCTCGCCGGGCGGCCCGGCTCGGCGGCCCACGACGAGATCTTCTACTCCGACGAGCGCGGCTACTACCGCGAGACGAACCGCTCCGGCGGCATCGAGGGCGGGATGACGACCGGCGAGCCGCTCGTCGTCCGCTGCGCGATGAAGCCGCTGCCGACGCTGACCAAGCCGCTGCGCTCGGTCGACATCGCCACGCACGAGCCGGCGGGCGCGCTGCGCGAGCGGACCGACTCCTGCACCGTGCCGGCGGCCGGCGTGGTCGGCGAGGCGATGCTGGCGATCGTGCTGGCCGACGCGTACCGCGCGAAGTTCGGTGGCGACCACATCGACGACGTGCGCGCCGCCGTGGAGGCCTACGAGCGGCGCATCGGATGGAAGCGCCGGCCCTAGTCTTCATCGGCTTCATGGGCGCCGGCAAGACGTCGGCGGCGCGGGCCGTGGCGGGCGCGCTCGGCACGCGTTCGATCGACGCCGACCACGAGATCGAGCAGCGGCTGGGGAGCTCGATCGAGGACTACTTCTCCGCGCACGGCGAGGCGGCGTTCCGGGAGATCGAGGAGGAGGTCGTCTGCGGGCTCCTCGAGCACCCGCCCGCGCCGGTGCTGTCGCTCGGCGGCGGTGCCGTGAAGTCCGAGCGCGTCCGGGCGCTGCTCGCGCCGCCACACCGTGGTGCTGCTCGACGTCGACGTCGAGACCGCCTGGCGGCGGGCGGGGAACAAGCGCCGGCCGCTGGCGCGCGACCGCGACCGCTTCGTCGCCCTGCACGCCGAGCGCCGCCGCTCTACGACTCGGTCGCCGACGCCGTGCTCCTCGACTCCGGCCGCGACGAGGTGCGCCGCGCCGTGGTCGCGCTGCGCGGGCTGGGTCGCGCGCCGGCCGGCACGAAGCTCCTGTGGGCCTCGGCCGCGTCGGGCAGCTATCCGGTGCACGTGGGGGAGGGCCTGCTGGGCAGCGGGTTCTGGCCGGTACCCGGCCGGCGCTTCGTGATCACCGACGACGACGTGGGCGCCCTCTACGCCGAGCGCCTGGAGCCCGCGGCGGCCGCCCTGCGGATCCCGCCCGGCGAGGAGCACAAGACGCTGTCCACCGTCGAGACGCTGCTGCGCGGCCTCGCCGACGCGGGCATGGACCACGACGACCACGTCGTGGCGCTGGGCGGCGGCGTGGTGGGGGACGTCGCGGGCTTCTGCGCCGCCGTCTACCAGCGCGGCGTGAAGGTCGTGCAGGTGCCGACCACGCTCGTGGCGCAGGTCGACTCGGCCTACGGCGGCAAGACGGGCGTCGACCTGCCGGAGGGCAAGAACTACGCGGGCGCCTACCACCAGCCCTCGGCCGTGCTCGTCGACCCTGCGGCGCTCGCCACGCTCCCGCAGCCCGAGCTCGCGTCCGGCTGGGCCGAGGTCATCAAGACCGCGCTGATCGCCGGCGGGGCGCTGTGGGAGCGCGTGCGGGCCGGCGCGCCGCTCGACCGCGACCTCATCCTGGCCTGCGCGCGCACGAAGCTCGCGGTGGTCGCGAGCGACGAGCGCGACGGCGGCCGGCGGCAGATCCTCAACCTCGGCCACACGGTCGGGCACGCGATCGAGACGGTCACCGGCTACCGCCGCTACCGGCACGGGGAGGCGGTCTCGCTGGGCCTGCTGGCCGCGCTGGAGCTCTCCGGCCAGGCGGCGCTGCGGACCGAGGTCGCGGCGCTGCTCGAGGCCCGCGGGCTGCCCGACGGCGCTCGACCGCGCGGTCGACCCGGGCGCGGTGGTGGCCGCGACGCGGCGCGACAAGAAGCGCCGCGGCGGCCGCGTCGGGTTCGTGCTGGTCGAGGCGCCCGGCGACGTGCGGCAGGGCCGGCCCGTGGCGGAAGGCGAGCTGCGGCGCGCCGTGGCAGAGTTGCGCGGCGGATGAGGAATCGCGTGGCCGTGCTCCACGGCGTCAACCTCGACGCGCTCGACCGGCGGCCCGCCCAGCACTACGGCGGGCTCACGTTCACGCAGCTCGAGCAGCGCATCGACACGTTCGCGCACGAGCTCGGGCTCGACGCCCGGTTCTTCCAGACCGACCACGAGGGGGAGTACGTGGAGGAGATCCACAAGGCCTCGGACTACGCCGACGGCCTGCTGCTCAACCCCGGCGCGTGGACGCACTACGCGTAGTCGCTGCGCGACGCGGTCGAGATCTCCGGGCTCCCGGCGGTCGAGGTGCACCTCTCCGACGTCGGCAATCGCGAGCCGTTCCGGCGCATCTCCGTGTTCGAGGGCGTCTGCGTGGCCAAGGTCAGCGGGCAGGGGCCGGACGGCTACCGCGACGCGCTGGCGGCGCTCAAGGACGCGCTGTGAGCCGCGCCGACCGCGTCGCCGAGCGGCTCGAGGAGCGCGAGGTCGACCTCCTGCTCGTCACCGACCTCGTGAACCTGCGCTACCTGACCGGCTTCACCGGCTCCAACGGCATGGCGGTCGTGGGCCGCGACGTGCGCCGCTTCATCACCGACTTCCGCTACGTCGAGCAGGCCGCGCAGCAGGTCCCGGACTTCGACCGCGAGCAGGGGCCGCAGGACTTCATCACCGCGCTCGCGGAGGGCTGGCCGGACGGCGAGCTGCGCCTGGGCTTCGAGGACCAGCACGTCAGCGTGCGCACGCATGCCCGGCTGCGCGGCGTGGTGCCCGAGCGGATCTAGCTCGTCGCCGCGGGCGGGGTCGTCGAGGGGCTGCGCGCGGTCAAGGACGCGGACGAGATCGCCCGCATCGCCGCTGCGGCGGACCTCGTCGACGAGGTCTACGGGCTGCTGCGCTCGCAGGGGCTCGTCGGGCGCCTCGAGACCGAGGTCGCGCTCGCGCTCGAGACCGAGTTCCGCCGCCGCGGCGCCGAGCCGAGCTTCTCCTCGATCGTCGCCTCCTCCGAGCGCGGCGCGCTGCCGCACGCGTCGCCCGCCGACGTGCCGATCGCCGGGGGGACGCTCGTGACCCTGGACATCGGCGCGCGGCTCGACGGCTACTGCTCGGACTGCACGCGCACCTGGGCGACCGGCGAGCTGCCGGACGACCTGGCCGAGGCGTACGCGCTCGTCCAGCGGGCCCAGGCGGAGTCGCTGGCCGCCGTCCGGCCCGGGCCCGAGGGCCGCGAGATCGACGCCGTGGCGCGCGACATCATCGAGGCCGCCGGCCACGGCGAGCACTTCGGCCACGGGCTCGGCCACGGCGTGGGGCTCGAGGTCCACGAGGCGCCGCGGCTCGCTCGCAGCGGCGACGCCGCGCTGGTCGCCGGGAACGTCGTCACCGTCGAGCCGGGCGTGTACCTGCCGGGCCGCGGCGGCGTGCGGATCGAGGACCTCGTCGTCGTGACCGAGGACGGCCACCGCGTGCTCTCCGGCACCACCAAGGAGCTCATAACCGTCGACTAGTGGTGCGGTCCGCGAGTTCGGTCGCGAGCAGGCGCCCGCAGACTGCCTCCGAACTCGTGGATCGGGCCACTGGGGTCCGGACCGGACTCAAGACTCGGCCCCGGTCAGCCGATACCGGGACCGATGGAACACCGAGCCCGCACCCGCCCAACGCTGCTCCGCGTCGGCCTTCTCGCCGCGCTGACCACGCTCCTGGTGCCCGCCGTAGCGGGCACGGCCACTGCAGATGCCAAGAACCGCGCACCGGTCGTCAAGCGCATCACGCCCAAGCGCGTGTTCGTCGGCGAGACGCTGAGCATTCGCGGCCACCACTTCCGCCGCGGCGTCTACAAGAACGCCGTCGCCTTCAAGCGCGCCGGGGCGAAGGTCGTCCTCGTGCGGGCCGAGAAGAGCACCACCAAGCTGATCAAGGTCACGCTGCCCAAGCGCCTCGAGAAGGTCCTGCTCGTGCAGAACGGCACGCCCGTGCCGACGCGCCTGCAGGTCCGCGTCTTGTCGACGCGCTTCGGCAAGAAGTTCACCAGCCTCTCGAAGTCGCCCTTCGTCGGCCCGCAGAAGCCGCCGGCGCCTCCGACCCCCAAGGAGGCCGACCCGAACGGCGACTGCGACGGCGACGGCCAGATCAACCGCGTCGACACCGACGACGACAACGATCTCCTCACCGACTCGCTCGAGAAGTCCCTGAAGCTCGACGGCTGCAAGGCCGACACCGACGGCGACGACGTGGAGGACGGGTACGAGTACCAGTCCGCCCGCGACCTCAACGACGACGAGCACCAGGAGGCGAACACCTACCTCCCGTACCCCGAGAAGCGGCCGTACCCGAACGGCCTCGACGGCACCGACGGCGGCACCGACCACGACGGTGACGACCTGACGCTGCTGGAGGAGTACGAGCTCTGGAAGGTCACGCTCAAGAACGGCGCGCCGCGCACGCTGGCCTCGCTCGGCTACTCGGCCGGCGAGCAGTACTCGATCGTCGTCCGTGACAGCGGCACCGGCCGCCGCACCCCGGCGCTCGCCGCGGTGGGCTACGACAAGCAGGCCGACTTCCTGAACTGGGCCGCCGGCGCGGGCTACCTCAACGTCGCGCTGTCGGCGGTCGACGGTGGCTTCCCGGACACGACCGGCGTCGCCGAGTGGTGGGCCGGCCGCACCATGTACGACATCCGCAACATGGACCGCCTCAACGGCGTCGAGCCCGACGAGCTCACGTACTACGACCTCGACCAGACCGGCCGCCTCAGCGACGCCGAGCGGGACGAGGACGCCGACGGCCTCACCAACTGGAGCGAGACCCGCGGCTGCATGAACCCCGACCTCTGGAAGGGCCTGTATCCCAAGGAGCCGGTGTACTACCTGAAGTACGTCGGCACGCGCCTGGACGATCCCGACACCGACGGTGACGGCATCCGCGACGGCGCCGACGACCAGGACAACGACGACGTGCCGAACGTCATGGAGTGCAGCCGCACGCTCGCCTCCGGGATCATCCGCGATCCGGGCGACGAGGACGAGGCTCCGCCGGCCCGCCCCTGGAAGGGCTTCGTCAACCCGTTCAACCCGTGCATCCCGCACGTGAAGTCGCGCACCTGCTCGCCGTTCATCCCGACCGACGGCGGCTGGACGCCCTTCAACCCCAAGGGCGAGTACTACCTCATCTTCAACTAGGTGTAGGGCAGAGGTACTGGATGCCGGACCGAGGCCCGCCATACGGCGGGTCTCGGTCGTTACATTGACCATGTTGCCCTTCGAGCCAATCAAGCCCGACCTGCGGGCCTCGGACGACGACCGCGAGGCGACGGTCGAGCAGCTGCGTGTGGCGGCGATGGAGGGCCGGCTGGACTCCGACGAGCTCGAGGAGCGCCTGGCCGCCGCCTACTCGGCGCGCTACTGCGGTGAGCTCGCGCGGCTGACCTCGGACGTCACGCCGCCGCTGAAGTTCGTGCCCTTCCGCGGGCCGCGCGTGAACCCGCTGGCGATCGTCTCGCTGCTCGTGGCGCTGTTCTGGTTCGGCTGGCTCGGGTCGATCGCCGGCGTCGTGCTCGGCCACACGGCGCTGCACCAGATCTCGCGCTCGGGCGGGAGGGAGTACGGCCGCGCCGCGGCCCTGATCGGCACCGGGCTCGGCTACCTCGGGCTGACCTCCCTGCTGATGATCGTGCTCTTCGCCGTGATGTAATCGAGTGATGAGCGCGGACGACGCATTCAGCGCGTTCGAGCAGGCGGGCTGGGCCGTCGGCCGGGCCGTGCCGTACGACCGGGGTCTCGGGTTCATCACCTCCGGCGCGATCGAGCCGCTGCTCGACGCTGCCCGGGTGACCGCCGGCGACTCGGTGCTCGACGTCGCGACGGGGCCGGGGTACGCGGCGGCCGCGGCCGCCGCGCGGGGCGCCACGGCGGTCGGCGCCGACCTCTCGGACGAGATGCTCGCGCTCGCCCGCTCGGCGCATCCGTCGATCACCTTCGTGACGGCCGAGGCGGGAGCGCTGCCGTTCGACGACGGCACGTTCGACGCGGTGGTCGCGAACTTCCTGATGCCGCACGTGACCGACATGCCCGCCGTCGTGGCGGAGTTCGCGCGTGTGGCCCGCCCAGGCGGCCGCGTCGCCCTCACCACGTGGGATCCTGTGCCGCCGACGTTCCTCAACGCCCTCCTGGCCGCGATCGCCGCGACGGGCGCGGTCCCGCCGTCGTCGCTGCCGGCCGGGCCGCCGTTCTTCCAGTACGCGGCCGACGACGAGCTCGCCGCGCTGCTGACCGGGGCCGGCTTGTCGTCGCCGGAGGTCTCGACCGTGGCCTTCTCCTTCGAGGTCGACGCGGCGCGGCTCTGGGACGACCTCCTCGCCGGGACGGTCCGCGCCTCGGCCGTGATCGAGGGCCAGCCGCCGGAGCTCCGGGCCGCGATCCGGACGGAGTTCCTGTCCCGCCTGGCCGCGTGGGGCAGGTCGGTGCCGGTCTCCGTGAAGCTGGGCGCCGCCAGTCGCTGAATCGGCACGAACCCCGGCATTTACGGGGCGAGTTCGCTGCCACCATCGTCGGGATGGGGCGCGCGACTGCGATTGAGCACAACAGTTGTGCAGAATCGCAGTGACGCCGAGATCGCCGGCCTCGCGGCGTGCCAGCACGGTGTCGTGGCTCGCCGCCAGCTCCTCGAGCTCGGGCTGACCCCGCGCGAGATCGGCCACCGGATCCACTGTCAGCGGCTGCACCGCGTGCACCACGGGATCTACGCGGTCGGTCATCCGGTCCTCTCCCTCAAAGGCCGTTGGATGGCGGCGGTCCTGGCCTCCGGACCCGGCGCCGTCCTCAGCCACCGCTCCGCCGCGCATCTCTGGGAGCTCAGGCCGACCAGCCGACCCCGCATCGAGGTCACGGTGCCTCGCGCGCAGCGATCCCGCCAGGGCGTCGAGCTGCGACATTCGCGCCTGCCGGACGACGACGTGACCGTGCACGATCAAGTCCCGGTGACGACGCCCGCCAGGACGATCCAGGACCTCGCCGCGATCCTCAGCGAGCGGGACGTGGAGCGCGTCCTCGAGCAGGCCGAGATCCTGCGGATGTGGGTGCGGCCCAGGCCGGGGCGTCCCGGAACCCCCACCCTGACCCGCCTCCTCGAAGCCGGCCGTCACAACCCCACACGGAGCGAGCTCGAGGAGGCCTTCCTCGCCTTCGTCACCCGCAACGGCCTCCCGCAGCCCCAGCGCAACGTCAAGGTCCTCACCCAGGACGGCTGGATCACCGTCGACGCCATGTGGCGCGAGCAGCGGCTCATCGTCGAGCTCGACGGCTACGACACGCACGGCACCCGCTCCGCGTTCGAGCGCGACCGCGCCCGGGACCGCGCGCTGGTCGCCGAGGGCTGGCGCGTGATCCGCCTCACATGGCGCCAGCTCGCCGAAGATCGGGTCGCGCGACAGATCCGGCAACTGCTCGACGTACACTGAACGCCGCGCATGATTTCGACGAACCAGTTCAAGAACGGGAACCACATCGAGGTCGAGGGCACGGTCTTCAAGATCCTCGAGTTCCAGCACGTCAAGCCGGGGAAGGGCGGCGCCTTCGTCCGCACCAAGCTCCGCCGCACGGCGGACGGCGCGGTGATCGACCGGACGTTCCGCGCCGGCGAGAAGTTCCGCCCCGTGCGGACCGAGGCCCGCAAGATGCAGTTCCTCTACGCCGACGGCACCGACGCCCACTTCATGGACGAGAGCAGCTTCGAGCAGCTCGCGATCCCGGAGACCGCGCTCGACGAGACCCTCAAGTGGGTCAAGCCCAACGAGAGCGTGGATCTCCTCTTCATCGACAACGAGCCGAGCGACATCCAGCTCTCCGCGAGCGTCGAGCTCGAGGTGACCCACACCGAGCCCGGCGTGAAGGGCGACACCGCCTCCGGCGGCGGCAACAAGCCCGCCACCCTGGAGACCGGCGCGACCGTGAACGTCCCGCTGTTCGTGAACATCGGCGACAAGGTCAAGGTCGACACGCGGTCCGGCTCCTACATGTCGCGTGCGTAGGTCCGAGCAGCGCCGGGCGGCCGTCTTCGCCCTCTACCAGCACGACCTCACCGGCCGCGCGCTCGACGAGGTGTTCGAGCGCGACGCGCACCACTTCACCCGCGCGCTCGCCCACGCCACGGCCGACAACGCCGAGGAGCTCGACGACCTCATCGCCCGCAACGCCAAGGGCTGGTCGATCGACCGCATCGCGCCGCTCGAGCGCGCCATCCTCCGCACGGCGCTGCTGGAGATGCTCCATCCCGACCTCGTCGAGGCCGACAGCCCGATCCCGCCCGAGGGCGCGATCGACGAGGCGGTCGAGACGACCAAGGCCTTCTGCGGCGCGGACGCGCCCGGCTTCGTGAACGGCATCCTCGGAGCGATCCTGCGCGAGGTCCGGCAGAATGGCGGCGCCCATGCCGTCTGAAGCCCTCGACCGGATCGTGGAGCGCCTCGAGCGCACGGCGGCCGAGCTCCGCTCCGGCGACCTCAGCGCGGAGCGGGCCGCGACGCTCGTCGACGAGTGCGCCCGGCTGGCGGGCGAGGCCGGCGCCGAGCTCGACCGCGAGGTGCGCGCCGCCGACCAAGGCGCCGCCCAGCGGGCAGCTCGCGCTGCCGCAGTGAGCTACCCCGACCACCTGCGCCAGCAGGTCGAGGGCTATCTGGAGCGGCTCCGCTTCGCCGAGGAGGCGGGCACCGGCGGTCTCGAGGAGGCCATGCGGTACAGCCTGCTCGCAGGCGGCAAGCGCATCCGGCCGGTGCTGGCGCTCGCCACGGCGACCGACCTCGGCCGCGACCCGGCGGAGCTGCTCCCGCTCGCCGCCGCGCTCGAGCTGATCCACACGTACAGCCTCATCCACGACGACCTGCCGGCCATGGACGACGACGACCTGCGCCGCGGCCGCCCCACCTGCCACGTCAAGTACGGCGAGGACATCGCCATCCTCGCCGGCGACGGCCTCTACGCCGAGGCGTTCCGCCATCTCCTGCAGCACCAGCGCGCCGAGCCGGAGCGGCTGCTCGCCGCCGCGGCCGAGCTGGCCACCGCGACCGGGGTGAACGGGATGGTCGGCGGCCAGTACATCGACGTCCGCGGGCTCGTCCCGCACGGCGACGTCAGCCTCCGCCGCCTGCACGAGCTGAAGACCGGCCGGCTGATCGCCGCGTCGGTCGAGTGCGTCCTCCTGCTCGCTGCCGACGACGCCGCAGCCACTAGACTGGCTGACTTCCGTGCCTTCGCGGCCGAGCTAGGGGTTCTCTTCCAGATCGTCGACGACATCCTCGACGTGACGGGCACCGAGGACGCGCTGGGGAAGCCGCAGGGCAGTGACGAGCGCCATGGGAAGCTGACCTACGTGAGCCAATACGGCGTCGATGGGGCCCGCCAGATGGCCGCAGACTCGCACCGCAACGCCCGGGAGGCCCTCCAGCGGGCGGGCGGCGCGTCGGAGCTCGAGCACATCACCGACTTCATCTACACGCGCACGTCATGACCCTCCTCGACAACATCGACCGTCCCCAGGACCTGCACGCCCTCAGCGAGGACGAGCTGCAGCAGGTCGCGCAGGAGGTCCGCGAGCTGCTGATCGACACGGTCGGGGAGATCGGCGGGCACTTCGGCGCCAACTTGGGCACCTGCGAGATCGCGGTCGCCGTGCACTCGCTGCTCGACTCGCCGCAAGGACAAGGTGCTGTGGGACGTCGGCCACCAGGCGTACCCGCACAAGGTCCTCACCGGCCGTCGCGACCAGCTCCAGACGATCCGCAAGTACGGCGGGCTGGCCCCGTTCTGCTCGATCGCGGAGTCCGAGCACGACATCATGGGCGCCGGCCACGCCTCGACCGCCATCGGCTACGCCGTCGGCCTCAAGGAGGGCATGCGCCAGGGCGCGGCCGAGGACGGCAAGGTCGTGGCCGTGATCGGCGACGGCGCCATGACCGGCGGCGTGGCGTTCGAGGCGGTCCACCAGGCGGGCGGCCTCGGCACCCCGATGGTCGTGATCCTCAACGACAACGGGATGTCGATCGCGCCCAACGTCGGCGCGCTCAGCCGCTACTTCAACCGCGTCCGGCTCGATCCCGGCCTCTGGAAGGCCCGCGAGGGCGTCGAGGAGAAGCTCACGCGGCTGCCGGGCGGCATCGGCGCGCGGTTCGAGCGCCTCGGCCCGCAGCTCAAGGAGTCCGTCAAGGCCCTCTGGCAGCCCGGCCTGTGGTGGGAGGAGCTCGACTGGGCCTACATGGGCGTGATCGACGGCCACGACGTGCGCGCCGTCCGCAAGGCCCTGCGCGCCGCCTTCGAGGCCGAGCGGCCGGTCGTCATCCACGTCGCCACGGTCAAGGGCAAGGGCTTCGCGCCCGCCGAGGACGGCGGCCTGGAGGGCATGGAGAAGTGGCATGCCGCCAAGCCGAAGTCGATCGCCGACCGCCGTCCGGCGCCGTCGAAGCCGAAGACGGGCAGCGCGGCGCCGCCGCAGTACACCCAGGTGTTCGGCGAGGCGATGGTCCGCGAGTGCGAGCGCGACGAGCGCGTGGTCGGCATCACCGCGGCCATGAACTCCGGCACCGGGCTGTCGATCCTGCAGAAGGCGATGCCCGACCGCTACTTCGACGTCGGCATCGCCGAGCAGCAGGCGATCCTCTTCGCCGCCGGCCTGGCGCTCCAGGGCATGCGCCCGGTCGCCGCGATCTACTCGACCTTCCTGCAGCGCGCGTTCGACCAGATCGTCCACGACGTCTGCCTGCAGAACCTCAACGTCACGTTCGCCATGGACCGCGCCGGGCTGGTCGGCGACGACGGCCCCACGCACCACGGCGCCTTCGACATCGCGTACCTGCGGCCGCTGCCCAACATCACGCTGATGGCGCCGCGCGACGAGGCGATGCTCGTCCACATGCTCCGCACCGCGCTGGCCATCGACGGGCCTTCGGCCATCCGCTACCCGCGCGGGGAGGCCGTCGGAGTGGAGATCCCCAAGCGCCCGCAGGCGCTGGAGCTCGGCACGGGCGAGATCCTGCGCGAGGGCGAGCGCGTGGCCGTCGTGGGCTACGGCAGCGGCGTCGGCAAGGCGCTCGGCGCCGCCGAGCTGCTGGCCGAGCGCGGGCTCGACGTGACGGTCGCCGACGCCCGCTTCGCCAAGCCGCTGGACGCCGGCCTGCTGGCCCAGCTCGCGGCCGAGCACGACCTGCTCGTCACCGTCGAGGAGGGCGTCCTCATGGGCGGCTTCGGCAGCGCGGTCTGGGAGTCGCTCTCCGAAGGCGGCCTCGCCCCGCGCATCCTGCGCGTCGGGCTGCCCGACCGCTACGTCACGCACGGCGCGCCGAAGCTCCTGCACGAGGAGGTCGGCTACACGCCGGAGCGGATCGCCGAGCGCATCGAGTCCGCCGTACTCGCGGGCCGCGACGCGCTCGTCTAGGCGCGGCGGGTCCAGCGCGTGGCGAAGCTGAGCGCCAGCTCGGCGGCCGCGGCGGCGGCGAGGAGGACCGCGGCGACGGCCTCGTCCGCGGCGGCGAACACGAACGCCGCGGCGAGCAGGCCGATGCCGAGCGCGGCGTCGGCGGCCATGTGAGCGGACAGCGAGAGGCCGTCGGAGAGCGCCAGGCCGGCGACCAGCGTGCCGGCGCCGATCCCCGCCATGAGGGCGATCGGGCCGAGGCCGAGCACGAGCGGGGCGCCGATCAGCAGCAGGCCGCCGAGCAGCTCCAGCACGCCGTGCTCGGTGAGGGTGAGGCGTCTGGGCATGCGCCGATGATCCCGCCGGCCGGCGCGCGCGACTGTGAAGTCCGTCACCTGCCGTTACCGTGTTGCCGCCGGTGCCCCGAGTCCGCCTCGACAGCCTGCTCACTGAGCGCGGCCTGTTCGCGTCCCGTACGCGTGCCGCCGCGGCGGTGCTGGCCGGGCACGTGCACCTGGGACCTGGGCGCGCCCGCGCGGAGAAGCCGGGGCAGCTCGTGGCCGCGGACGTCGAGCTCGACGTCGACGCGCCGCCGCCGTACGTCTCGCGCGGCGGGGTCAAGCTCGCCAACGCGCTCGACGCCCTCGGCCTCGACGTCGCCGGGCGCCGGGCGCTCGACGTCGGCGCCTCCACGGGCGGCTTCACCGACTGCCTGCTCCAGCGCGGCGCCGCGCACGTGGTCGCGCTCGACGTCGCCTACGGGGAGCTCGACTGGCGCCTGCGCGGCGACGAGCGCGTGACCGTGGTGGAGCGGGTCAACGCGCGGGCGCTCGACGTCTCGCAGCTGCCCTACGCGCCGGACCTGATCGTGGTCGACGTCTCGTTCATCTCGCTCGCCAAGGTGCTGCCGGCGGTGCTCGCCTGCGCCGCGGACCGGTACGACTGCCTGGCGATGGTCAAGCCGCAGTTCGAGCTCGGCCGGGGCCGGGTGGGGAAGGGCGGCGTGGTGCGCGACCCGGAGCTGCGCCGCGAGGCGGTGCTGTCGGTGGCCGGCTCGGTCGACGCGGCCGTGCGCGGCTTCGCCGCCTCCGGGCTTCCCGGTCCGGCCGGCAACCGCGAGACGTTCGTATGGCTCGCCCGGGACGGCGGGCTGGCCGACGTGGCGGGCGCCCTGGCGGAGGTGGACGTGTGAAGGCCGCGGCCGTGCTCACCCACCGGCGCGTCGCCGACACCGCCGCGGCGCTGCGCGAGCTGACCGCCTCCGCCCGCCGGGCCGGCGTCGTCCTGCGCTTCAACGAGGACGAGACGCGCAAGCACGGCCTCAAGGCGGCCGCCGGCATCGAGGTCGACTCGACGTCGCTCGACCAGGCCGACCTCTGCATCGTCATGGGCGGCGACGGCACGATCCTCACCGCCCTCCGCCACTACGCGGGGACGGGCGTGCCGGTCTTCGCGGTCAACTTCGGCGAGGTCGGCTTCCTCGCGACGGTCGACCCCGAGGACGGCCTCGGCGAGAACTTCGACCGCGCGTTCTCGGGCGCGTTCGAGACGCTCGAGCTGCCCACCATCTCGGTCGGCCGCCCCGAGGGCAGCTGGACGGCGATGAACGACATCTCCGTCCACCGCAAGCCGGGGCACCGCGTGGCCGACCTCGCGTACGGCCTGGCGGGGGAGGAGATCGGGCGCGTGCGCTGCGACGGGCTGGTGGTGGCCACGCCGCAGGGCTCGACGGGCTACAACCTGGCCAACGGCGGACCCGTCATGGCCTGGGGCGTGGAGGGCTACGTCGTCTCCTTCGTGGCGCCCCATTCGCTCACCGCGCGCGCCCTCGTGATCGCTCCCGACGACCTGTTGACCATCAACAACGCGTCGCGCGAGGAGCCGGTCGAGGTGCACGTCGACGGCCGCCCGACCTGCGAGCTGCCGCCCGGAGAGGACCTCCACGTCGAGTTCGGGCAGCTGCACGGGACGCTGGCGCAGCTGCCGGGCGCGAGCTTCTACCACCGGCTGCGCGAGCGCTTCGGCCGGTTGGCCCGTTGAAGGGGTTGGGGTTGGCCCCTGCCCCGTCCGGGGGCAGGTTTGATCGCGACTCGCCATCCATGGCTCGGTTGACCGGGCTTCGCCCTCTCTCCGGCGTTCCTCGGAAGTGTCAAGACTTCGTGCCAATTCGGGCGATCCGCCCCGGCTCCGTCGGGTGCCGCTGATACACCCTGCAGCGTGCTCCACGAGCTTCGCGTCGAGAACCTCCTGCTGATCGAGCGGGCCGAGCTGGGCCTCGGGCCCGGCCTCAACGTCCTGACGGGCGAGACCGGGGCGGGCAAGACCGTGCTCGCGCACGCGCTGGACCTGCTGCTGGGCGGCAAGCCCCGGCCGGGCATCGTGCGGCCGGGCGCCTCGGAGGCGTACGTCGAGGGGGTGTTCGCGCTGCCCGCGGCGCTGCGGTCCTCGCTGGAGGACCGCCTGCCCGAGGACGCCGACGAGCTGGTGCTGGCCCGGCGGGTGAGCGCGGAGGGCCGCACCCGCGCCTACCTCGGCGGCCGCAGCGCCACGGCGGCCGACCTCGCGGAGATCGGCGGCGCGCTGCTGTCGTTCTACGGCCAGCACGAGCACCGGAGGCTCACGCTGGCCTCCGCGCAGCTCGACATCCTGGACGGCTTCTGCGGCCCGCCGCAGGTGAAGCGGCGCGACGCGTTCGCCGCCGCGTACGCGGCCGAGCGCGCGGTGCGCGAGGAGCTGTCGGACCTGCGCGAGCGGGCCGGCGCGCGCGACCGCGAGCTCGACCTGCTCGAGTGGGAGCTCGAGGAGATCGACCGCGCCGAGCCGAGCGAGGCCGAGGAGGAGTCCCTGCTCGCGGAGCGCGAGCGGCTGCGGCACCTGTCGGCGCTCATGGGCGCCGCGGCCGCGGGCATCGCCGCGCTGGCCGGCGAGGGGGAGGACGGCTCGGGCGCGACGATGGCGCTCGCCGGCGCCTCCCACGCGCTCGAGGCCACGCGCGGCGTCGACGCGGAGCTCGACGCCCTGGCCACACGCGCGCAGGCGCTGTCCGTGGAGGCCGACGACCTGGCGGGCGAGCTGCGCCGCTACGCCGAGGGCGTCGACGCCCCGCCCGGCCGGCTCGACGAGGTGGAGGAGCGGCTCGGGCTGCTCGACCGGCTCAAGCGCAAGCACGGCGGCTCGATCGCGGCGGTCATCGAGCACGCCGAGGAGTGCCGCCGCCGGCGCGACGAGCTGGCCGGCGCCGAGGAGGCGCTCGAGGCCGGGGAGGCCCGGCTCGAGGCCGCGCGGCGCGAGCTCGCCGAGCAGGCGTCGGCGCTGCGCGGCGCGCGGCGCAAGGCCGCCGGGCCGCTGGCCGGCGCGGTGGTCGAGCGGCTGGCCGGCCTCGCGATGGAGGGCGCGTCGTTCGAGGCGCGCGTGACCGAGCGCGAGGGGTACGGGCCGACGGGCGGCGACGACGTGGAGTTCCTGATCGCCCCCAACCCCGGCGTGCCCGCGGGCCCGCTGCGCGAGACCGCCTCCGGCGGCGAGCTGTCGCGCGTGATGCTGGCGCTCATGGGCGTGGCGGCCGAGGCCGGGCCCGCGACGCTGGTGTTCGACGAGGTCGACGCCGGGATCGGCGGCCAGACCGCCCGCGCCGTGGGCGAGCAGCTGCGCGACCTGGCGGAGGGCCGCCAGATCATCTGCATCACGCACCTGCCGCAGATCGCCTCGCTGGCCGACCGGCACTTCACGATCGTCAAGGACACGACGGCCGACACGGCGCGCACCACGGTCACCCGGCTCGAGCGCGCGGCCGTCGTCGGCGAGCTCGTGCGCATGCTCGGCGCCGAGGACGGTGACGCCGCGGCACGCCGCCACGCGCGCGAGCTGCTCAAGGCGGCGTAGCCTCCACCTGACATGCCCGTGCTCCATCTCGCCCTCGAGGAGGGCTTCGAGGACGACGACGTGACGATCGCGGTGGACGGCGAGGAGGTCGTCCGGGCCGGGGCGGTCCGCACGCGCATGCAGACCGGCTTGGCGAGCGCGAGCGACGCGAAGGTCGCCGGAGGCCGCCACACGGTCACCGTGCAGGCGCGCGGCGCGTCGGCGTCGATCGACGTCGACGTGGAGGACGAGCTGTATCTCGGCGTCTCGCTGAGCCGCTCCGGGGACGCGATCGAGCACCGCGTCTCGCGCGAGCCGTTCGGCTACGCGTAGACCCGAGCGGGGCCGGGCGCGGACCCGGTCTTGACACGCCGAACACTCATCAAAGAGACTCGTCTCACCGCTCAAGGCGGCAGCGCTTGCGAGCTGGCGCAGCCGCCAACTCCCCCTGCGGAAGGAGGCTCGCATGACGACGCTCACGAAGGCCGGGACGGTCGACGAGAGCTCCACGGCCACGGAGATGGCCATCGACGCGCCCTTGGAGACGCTGGACAGCCTGCCGGCGGTCACGAGGGCGGTCAGCGGCGCGTACGCCCACAGCCGGCGCGCCGCGATCGCCGAGCCGGCGTCGGCGTTCGAGATCGAGGCCGTCCCCGAGCAGAACGGGCACGGCAAGATCGAGACGGCCGACGACGCGATCGAGCTGGCGGTCCCGGCCACCGCCGCCGGCGTGCGGCTGATCCGCGAGGAGCTGCGCCTGGACGTCGACGGCCGCTACCCCCAGCGCGTGGTCAGCGGCACGATCAAGGCGCTGCTCAACCAGCGGCTGCACTGGATCGCGCGGCTCACGCCGTCCGGGACGGCGAACACCTGGAGCGGGCCGATCTTCTACAAGGAGGGCACCGGGTCGCTGTTGCGGCAGTCGTCGGTCCGCGTGGTGGTGACCGGCAACACCGCGGCCACCCGCGTCGCGAAGGTGACCTTCTACGGCCCCGGCGGCACGGTGACGCGCGCGTACAAGTGGAGCCGCGCGGCCTTCCGCGCCGTCGAGTTCGAGTTCGACTGCCAGCAGGGCCAGGTGGCCACCACGGCGATCAACACGCACGCCCACCCGAACCGGCCCGCCGGCCTGCCGGCCGAGACGCTCTCGCTCGAGACCGTCTACGCCCGCGCGGGCTTCCGCGTCATCAAGTCGGGCGGCGACACCGTCGTGCCCAGCTCCGGAGCGGGCGCCGACACGCGCTGGAGCGACCAGGAGATGCACGACGCGATGCAGCTCCACTGGTCGCGCTTCCAGGACGCGGCGCAGTGGTCCCTGTGGGTGTTCTGGGCCCGCCAGCACATCCAGGGCAACAGCCTCGGCGGGATCATGTTCGACGACATCGGGCCGAACCACCGCCAGGGCACGGCGATCTTCAACCAGTCGTTCATCGCCACGCCGCCGCCCGGCGACCCGAACCCGGCGGCCTGGGTGCAGCGGATGCTGTTCTGGACCGCCGCCCACGAGATGGGCCACGCGTTCAACCTCGCCCACTCGTGGCAGAAGAGCCTCGGCACGCCGTGGATCCCGCTCGCGGACGAGCCGGAGGCGCGGAGCTTCATGAACTACCCGTACAACGTGGCCGGCGGGCAGTCCGCGTTCTTCGCGAACTTCGCCTACCGCTTCAGCAACCCGGAGCTGCTGTTCATGCGGCACGCCCCGGAGAAGTTCGTCCAGATGGGCAACGCCGACTGGTTCGACCACCACGGCTTCGAGCAGGCCGAGACCACGCCCGAGGCCGACTTCGAGCTGACGGTGCGGATGAACCGCAAGACGCCGCAGCTGGCGTTCATGGAGCCGGCCGTGGTCGAGCTCAAGCTCAAGAACGTGTCGGGCCGCCCGCAGGTCATCGAGTCCGGCCGCATGCGCTCGCTGGACGCCATGACGGTGATCGTCAAGCGCCAGGGCGCGCCCGCGAAGCGCTGGCGTCCGTACGCGCACTACTGCGTCGAGCCCGGCCTCGGGACCCTGGACGCCGGGTCCAGCCTCTACGAGCCGCTCTTCATCGGAGCGGGGACGAGCGGCTGGCTGATCGACGAGCCGGGGCGCTACCTCGTCCAGGTCGCGCTGCACCTCAACGACCGCGACGTGGTCTCGAACGCGCTCGAGTTCCGCGTGTGCCCGCCCCACGGCTACGACGAGGAGGCGGTCGCGCAGGACCTGTTCACCGACTCCGTGGGCCGGATCATCAACTTCGGCGGCAGCACGGCGCTGGAGGACGGCAACGACGCCCTGCGCGAGGTGGCGGAGCGGCTCGACGACGCGCACCCGGCGGCCATCCACGCGCGCTACGCGCTCGGCAGCCCGCTGGCGTCCGCGACGAAGAAGGTCGTGGCGTCCGGCGACCGGGCCGACGGCAACGGCCACGGCGCCGGGTTCGCGATCCAGAGCGTCAAGCCGCAGAAGGCGGGCCGCGAGCTGGTGGAGAGCGCCCTGACCGCCGACATGCAGGCCGCGGCCCGGACCTTCGGGCACATCGGGTTCCGCCGGCGGGTCGAGCGCTTCGCCGACGCCCTCCCGAAGGCCGAGGGCAAGGCGGTCCGCGCCTCGATGGCCGCGACGCTGCGCGAGCGCGGCGTGCCCGAGCGCATCCTCGAGTCGGCCGACGAGTAGCGGAGCGCGGGAGCCGCCCGGGCCTCCGGGCGGCTCCCGACGCCGAAACGCGCTACAACTCGCTCAGGGAGCGATTTCTGGCGGGAGGGGTTCTCATGCGCAGGTGCGTGATGGCGTTGGCGTTCGGGCTGATCGCGGCGGTGGTCCCGGCGGGGGCGGCGGTGGCCCAGGAGCAGGTGACCGGCCTGACGGTCACCCAGGCCGACGGGTACGCGACGCTCGGCTGGGCGCCCGTGGCGGGCGCGACCGAGTACGACATCGAGCGCACGCCGGTCGACGCCGGCGACGCTCCGACCGGCCCGGCGGCGATCGTCGGCGTCTGGCGGCCCAACCGCACGGTGACGCCCGACGCGCCGCGGTTCGCGGACGCCGGCTTCAACCCGGGCGACCGCTTCCTCTGGCGCGTCCGGGCGCGCACGGGCACGACGCCCGGCCCGTACTCCGCCGCGGTCTCCGGCACGACGCTCCCGCAGTGGGGCGATCCCGCGGCGCCTGGGCAGAGCCTGCGCACCCAGTGGGAGCAGACCCAGGCCGCCCAGTACACGACCGACGCCGCCGAGTACGAGTACACCGCCGCGGTCGACGCGGCGAGCGAGCGCGTGCGGGTGGTGGAGATCGGCCGCACGATCCAGGACCGCCCGATCAACATGTTCGTGCTCGGCTACCCGCGGCCGCCGCGCACGGCCAAGGCCGTGGTCAAGAGCCACACCGTGCTCGTCAACTGCAACGTCCACGGCAACGAGCCGTCGTCGCGCGAGGCGTGCCTGATCATGGCCCGCCGGCTCGCGTTCGGCACCGACCGGCGCACGATCGACCTGCTGCGCGACGCGACGGTGCTCATCGTCCCGACCATCAACGGCGACGGGCGGGCGAACAACACGCGCGGCAACCTGACGGGCCAGGACCTCAACCGCGACTACTCGCTGATCCGCCAGCCGGAGACGTTCGCGTTCGTGCGGATGATGCGCGACTACCGGCCCGAGGCGGCCTTCGACGGCCACGAGTTCGGGAACAGCCGCGCCGGCGACCTGCCCGTGCTGCCGCCGCGGCACCTGAACGTGGCGCGGTCGATCTTCGACGAGTCGCGCAGCATGATCGAGAGCTGGATGTACGGGAACGGCTCGGCCGACGGCTGGTGGTTCTGCCCGTACGGCTGCGAGAACGGCGGCGAGATCGGCCTCAGCCAGGAGACGATCCTGCGCAACACGATGGGGCTCAAGAGCGTGATCGGCTCGCTGCTCGAGGCGCGCAGCTCGGGCGGCGCGACACGGCCGAACGAGACGAACACGCCCAACAACCGGCGTCGCAAGACGTACTCGGCGCTCTACACGTACCAGGAGTTCCTCGACTACCAGCGCGTCAACGAGCGGGCGATCCGCCGCGCGATCAAGGCGTCGCTGAAGTTCCAGCGCTCGAACCGCGGCCGGATCGTGTTCCGGGGCAGCTACGACATCCCGGCCTATCCGGCGCCGCACCCGGGCGAGAGCCCGCCGCCCGCCGAGCGGCCGGGGCCGGAGCAGATCCTCGACCCGCCGCCGTGCGGCTACGTGCTCGACGAGGCGCAGTACTCCGGGCCGCGGCCCGACGGGCCGCCGGTCGGCGAGCGCCTCGCGGCGCACGGGATCCGCGTCGACAAGCTCAGGGGCCGGCGGTACTACGTGCGCATGCACCAGGACCAGCGCGGGCTCATCCCGCTGCTCCTCGACGGGCAGGCGGCCGAGCCGATGATCGCCGCGACGCGGATCGCGTGCTAGTCGAGCACGCCGTCGATCACGTGGATGCGCGCGCCTGAGACGGCGTAGTCGGCGCACACGGTGCGGGCGCGGTCGCCGAGCCGCGCCTGCCCGTCGCCGGCCTCGCCGACGGGGAGTGCCGTCCCCGCCCGCGTGGTCGCCTCGCCGGCCTCGAGCAGCCCGGCGAGCGAGAGCGCGCCGTCGGCGACGTGCGCCTCGACCAGCTCACGTGCCCGCGGGCGCGACAGCAGGATCTCGTCGAGCTCCTGGCGGTCGTACGCGGCCGCGAACGCGTCGTCGGTCGGGGCGAAGACCGTCACGTCGCGCAGCTCGGCGCCTGAGGCACGCACGGCGGCCTCGAACGTCGTGGCCACGGGGATCCACGTGAGCGCGACGGCGGCCGGCTCGCCGGTGAGCGTCGCGGGAGCGCCGGGGTCGTCGCCCGCGGGGAGCAGGTCGCAGAGCGGGCCGCTCACCGTCCGGGCCTCGGGGGCCGGACGGTCGTCCCCGCAGCCGACGAGCGCCGCCGCCGCGACGACCAGCATCGCGCGCCTCACCATAAGGCGGAGTATGCGTGAACCGACCCGATGCCGCCGACCCGCGCTCTAGACTGGCTCGGCAGGAGGTCATTGCCGAATTGTCTGAGTCACGCCCGCGCACCCGTTTCATCTTCGTCACCGGCGGGGTCGTGTCCTCGCTCGGGAAGGGCATCGCCGCCGCCTCGATCGGCCGCCTGCTCGTCGCCCGCGGCCTCAAGGTCGCGCTCCAGAAGTTCGACCCGTACATCAACATCGACCCCGGCACGATGTCGCCGTTCCAGCACGGCGAGGTGTTCGTGACCGAGGACGGCGCCGAGACGGACCTGGACCTCGGGCACTACGAGCGGTTCACCGACGCGAACACGTCCCGCGGCTCCAACGTCACGGCGGGCGCGATCTACAACTCGGTCATCCGCAAGGAGCGCCGTGGCGACTACCTGGGCGGCACCGTCCAGGTCGTGCCCCACATCACCGACGAGATCAAGCACCGCATCAAGCTGATCGCCGAGAGCCAGGACGTCGACGTGGTGATCACGGAGATCGGCGGCACGGTGGGCGACATCGAGTCGCTGCCGTTCCTGGAGGCCATCCGGCAGTTCCCCGTCGACGTCGGGCGCCGCCGGTGCATGTACATCCACCTCACGCTGGTGCCGTACATCGGCCACGCGGGGGAGCTCAAGACCAAGCCGACGCAGCACTCGGTCAACGAGCTGCGCCGCATCGGCATCCAGCCGGACATGGTGGTCTGCCGCTCCGAGGGCGGCCTGCCGCAGGACGTGCGCAAGAAGATCGCCCTGTTCGCGTCGCTGCCGCTGGAGGCGATCGTCTCCGCGCGCGACGTCGACAACATCTACAAGGTCCCGCTCTACTTCCATCCGGAGGGCGTGGACGACTTCGTGCTCGACCACTTCTCGATGGAGGCCCCGCCGCCAGACCTCGGGGACTGGGAGCGGCTGATGCGCCGCGCCAGCGAGGCCGCGAGCGGCGAGCCGGTGAAGATCGCCCTGGTCGGCAAGTACGTCAAGCTCGAGGACGCGTACCTCTCCGTCGCGGAGGCGCTGCGCCATGCCGGCTTCCAGCACGGCTGCCCGATCGCGATCGACTGGGTCGACTCCGAGACGCTGGCGGACGAGGAGGTCCGCGAGCGCGTCGCGCAGGCCGACGGCATCCTCATCCCGGGCGGCTTCGGCGTGCGCGGGATCGAGGGCAAGATCACCGCGTCGCGCATCGCCCGCGAGCAGCGGATCCCGTTCCTGGGCATCTGCCTCGGCATGCAGATGGCGGTGGCCGACTTCGCGCGCCACGTCGTCGGCATGGAGGGCGCGAACTCGACGGAGTTCGACCCCGAGACGCCGTTCCCGGTGATCGACCTGCTGCCCGAGCAGAAGGAGGTCGCCGACATGGGCGGCACCATGCGGCTCGGCGCGGACCCGATCAAGCTGCACCCGGACACCAAGGCGCGCGAGCTCTACGGCGAGGCCGTGATCTACGAGCGTCACCGGCATCGCTACGAGGTCAACAACTTCCTGCGCAAGCGGCTCGAGGCCGCGGGCCTCGTCATCTCCGGCACGTCGCCCGACGACCGGCTGGTCGAGGTCATCGAGATCCACGACCATCCGTTCTTCGTGGCGTCGCAGTACCACCCGGAGTTCAAGTCGCGTCCGGAGCGCCCCGCGCCCCTGTTCCGCGAGTTCGTGGAGGCCGCGCTCGCCCGCGCGCAGGAGCGCCGCCCGCAGGAGATCACGGCGCACCAGGCCGCACACAGCACGTGAGGCCGGCCTCCGAGGCCGAGAAGGCCCGGCTGGCGGAGCTGTTCGTCGACCTCTGTCGGATCCCGAGCCCGTTCGGCCACGAGCGCGCGTGCGCGGACCGCGTGATCGCGGAGCTGCGCGGCATGGGCGTGGAGACCGAGGAGGACGAGACCGGCAACCTGCTGGCGCGGCTGCCCGGCCGCTCCGAGCGCTCGGTGCTGCTCTGCGCGCACCTCGACACGGTGGAGACCGAGGCGCCGATCGAGCCCGTCCTCGTCGACGGCGGCTGGGAGAACCAGCACCAGGGCATCCTCGGCGCCGACAACAAGGCCGCCGTCGCGGTCATGCTCCAGGCGGCGCGGCGGGCGAGCATCGAGGGCTCCCCGGTCGGCATCGAGCTGCTCTTCACCGTCGCGGAGGAGGACGGGCTCGTCGGCGCCAAGGCGTTCGACGCGGGCCGCCTGCGCTCCGACTTCGGCTACGTCTTCGACCACGCGACGCCGATCGGCGAGATCGTCGTCGCCTCGCCGACCTACTTCCGCATCGAGGCGTCGTTCCTCGGCAAGGCCGCCCACGCCGGCATCCGCCCGGAGGACGGCCGCAGCGCGGTCCTGGCCGCGGCGCTCGCCATGGCGGCGATGCCGCTCGGCCGGCTCGACGACCAGACGACCACCAACGTCGGCTCGGTCCGGGGCGGGACCGGCTCCACCAACGTCGTGCCCGAGCACTGCCGCGTGCTCGCCGAGGCGCGGTCGCTCGATCCCGCGCGCGTCGAGCAGGCGGTGGCGCAGATGGTCGACGCGTTGCACGACGGCGCCGCGCAGGCCGAGTGCGACGTCGACGTCGTCGTCGAGAAGCTGTTCGCCGGGTTCAAGGTCAAGCCCAGCGCCCCGGAGCTGCTGGCCGCCGAGGCGGCGCTGACCGCGTGCGCCTACGTCCCGACCCGGATCCAGACCGGCGGGGGATCGGACGCCAACGCCCTGCAGGCCGCCGGCTTCCCGTGCATCAACCTCGCGAACGGCACGGAGCGCAACCACGAGCCGACCGAGCGCGTGTCGGTGCCCGCGCTCGACGGGATGCTCGACGTCGCCCTCGCCCTGCTGGAGGAGGCCGCCGCCGTATGAGCTCCAGGTTCGAGCAGACCCGCTCCGAGACGGCCTACGAGGCCGGCTTCTTCACCGTCTTCCGCCGCTGGTTCCGGCACGAGGACGGCGAGGAGGTCGAGCGCTCGATCGTCAGCCATCCCGGCGCGGTCGGCATCGTGGTGCTCGACGGCGACCGGCTGTGGTTCGTGCGCCAGCCGCGCGAGGCGATCGGCAGCCCGGACTTGCTCGAGCTCCCGGCGGGCAAGCTCGACGAGGAGGGCGAGTCGCCGCTCGACACCGCCAAGCGCGAGCTGGCCGAGGAGATCGGCAAGCAGGCGTCGCGGCTGGGAGGAGCTCGGCTCGTTCTACACCTCGCCGGGGTTCACCGACGAGGTGGTCCACCTCTTCCTGGCCACCGGCATCTCCGACGTCGAGGAGCGGCCGGTGCTCGAGCACGACGAGCGGATCGACGTCGAGGTCAGGCCGCTGGCCGACCTCGACGCCGTGCTCGCCGAGACCAAGGACTCGAAGACCCTGATCGGGCTCTACCGGCTGCGGGAGCGGCTCACTCGCAGAACGGGATAGCCGGCACGCCGATGGCGTCCGTCTTGCCGTTGCTCACCCGCACCGAGAACTGCAGCTTGCCGCCGCCGTTCTTGGGCACGCGCACGAGCGTGATCCCGAACAGGTCCTCGGTGCTGTGGTCCACCTTGGCCTTGGGGAACTTGTTCTTGATCTGCGCGATCGTGGAGCCGATGCCCACGCCGCGGGCCTTCGCGCCGCCGCGGACGATGATCCGCCGCACCTTGCGCGGGTTGGTCTGCGTGTAGTCGACGAAGCCCTTGAGCGGCGGGAGCAGCCGCGCGCTGCGGACGTTCGGCCCGGACAGCTCGCAGCCCGGCTTGAGCACCCCGACGAGTCCCGCCGCGCGGAGGTCGGCGTGCGTGTCGCCCAGGTGGACCTGCCCGACGCGCTCGGGTGTGATCGCCTTGGCGGCGGCGGCTCGGGCGGTCGGGCGCGTGTCCGCCGAGGCCCCGATCGCGAGGATGCCGGCGGCGACGACCGCGGCCGTCAGTGCGAGTGAGCGTCTCATGTGAAGACGCTATCCGCAGACGACCGCCAGCGCGAACCCGTCGTAGCCCTTGGAGCCGACAGTCTGGATCGCCGTGGCGCGCAGGCGCGGCTCGTCGTGCACGGCGTCGAAGAACGCCCGTACGCCGTGCACGCTGGGATCGTGGCTGTGCGGATCGACGACCGCGCCGTCGCGGACGACGTTGTCGGCGACGATCAGCGTGCCGGGCCGCGACAGGCGCAGCGCGTGCCCGAGGTAGATCGCGCTGCTGCGCTTGTCGGCGTCGATGAAGATGAGGTCGAACGGCCCGTCGAGCTGCTGGAGCGTCGCGCGGGCGTCCCCGGCGATGACCTCGGCCCGGTCGCCGAGCGCCTCGCGGGCCGCCGCCGCGCGTTCGGGGTCGACCTCGATCGTCACGAGCCGGCCGCCCGGCGGGAGCGCGCGGGCGAGCCACTGCGTGCTGTAGCCCTCGAGGGTCCCGATCTCGAGGATCGCGCGGGCGCCGATCGCCCGGGCGAGGACCTCGAGCAGCGCGCCCTGCGGCGGTGACACCGCGGCGTCGTGCCCCACGCCGGGGTCGTCGTGGATCAGGCGGTCGGCGATGTAGGTGTCGACGTCGGTCCAGCGCATGGGGTGGATCCTTGCAGCGGGCAGGGCGCGAGCCCGCCGCGGCGAAGGACGTTCTCCCATGGCCGTCGCCGCGCCCGCTCAGCCGTTCGAGCACCTGCTGCTGGATTTCCTGGCGTATCTGGAGTTCGAGCGCGGGCTCTCGCGCAACACGCTGGAGGCCTACCGGTCGGACCTGCTCCAGCTTGGCGCCCACCTGCAGCGCACGCAGACCGACGCGCTGGCCGCCCGCCACAGCGACCTCGCGGACTTCGTGTCCGACCTCGCCGCGGGCGGCGAGGATCGCCCGCCGGTCTCGGCCGCGACGGTGCAGCGCAAGGTCGCCTGCCTGCGCTCCTTCTACCGCCACCTGCGCCGCCAGGACCTCATCGGCGACGACCCGACCGTGCAGCTGAAGGCGCCGAAGCAGAGCCGCCGGCTGCCGCAGGTGCTCACGCGCGACGAGGTCGCCAAGCTGCTCGACGCGCCGCGCGGCGCCGAGCCGGCCGCGCACCGCGACCGGGCGCTGCTCGAGCTCATGTACGCGTGCGGACTGCGGGCGTCCGAGGCGATCGGGCTCGAGATCGGCGACGTGGACCTCGAGAGCGGCATCCTGCGCGCCCGCGGCAAGGGCTCCAAGGAGCGGCTCGTGCCGATCGGGTCGGCCGCCTCGCGCGCGCTGGTCGCCTACCTCAGCCGCGGCCGCCCGCACATGGTCGGCGACCGGCTGGAGGCCAAGCTCTTCGTCAACCACCGCGGCTCAGGGCTCACGCGCCAGGGGCTCTACAAGATCGTCCAGCGCCACGCGAAGGCCGCGGGCCTCGAGCACAAGATGAGCCCGCACACGCTCCGCCACACGTTCGCCACCCACCTGCTGGCCGGCGGCTGCGACCTGCGCTCGCTCCAGGAGATGCTCGGACACGCCGACATCGCCACGACGCAGGTCTACACGCACCTGTCGGCCGAGCGGCTGAAGGACGTGTACTACGACGCGCACCCCCGGGCGCGTAGATAATCCACCCCGGTGCGCCGGGCCTTCGTGATCGTGATCGACGCCTGCGGTGCGGGCGAGCTGCCCGACAGCGGCGACTACGGCGACGCCGGCGTGAACACGCTCGGCCACGTCGCCGAGGCGGCGGGCGGGCTCGACCTGCCGGTCCTGGCCTCGCTCGGGCTCGGCAACATCATGCCGCTGGAGGGCGTCGCTCCCGTGCCGGACCCGGTGGTCCACGGCCGCCTGCACCCGCTCGGGCCCGGCAAGGACACGATCACCGGCCACTGGGAGCTGATGGGCGTGGTCACCCCGGTCGCCCTGCGGACCTACCCGGACGGGTTCCCGCCCGAGGTGCTCGACGCGCTCAGCCGTGCCACCGGCCGCGGGATCCTCTGCAACCGGCCGTACTCGGGCACCGACGTCATCGACGACTTCGGCGAGCAGCACCTGGCCACCGGCGACCTGATCGTCTACACGTCGGCCGACTCGGTGCTCCAGATCGCCGCGCACGAGGAGAAGCTCCCGCTCGAGGAGCTCTACGCGGCGTGCGCCGCGGCGCGGTCGATCATGACCGGCGAGCACGCGGTGGGGCGAGTGATCGCGCGGCCGTTCGTGGGCTCGCCGGGGGCGTTCAGGCGCACCGAGGGCCGGCGCGACATCGCGCTCGACCCGCCCAGCCGCTCGTATCTGCAAGAAATGCGGTCCGACGGCGTTGTAGTCCATACCGTGGGCAAGATCGGGCAGGTGTTCAACGGCGTGGGCGTCGACGAGCAGCACAAGGGCTCGACGAACGACGCCGCGATCGCCGCGACCGGCCGCCTGATCGACGAGCTGGACTCCGGCTTCGTCTTCACCAACCTCGTGGAGACCGACCAGGTCTTCGGGCATCGCAACGACGTGGAGGGCTTCCACGGCGCGCTGCGGCGCATCGACGCCGCGGTGGGGGACTGGCTGGAGCGCCTCGACCCCGCACGCGACCTGCTCGTGATCACCGCCGACCACGGCGTCGATCCAACCCATCCGGGCACCGACCACACGCGCGAGCACGTGCCGCTGCTCGCGAGCTTCGAGGGCCACGGCGGTCGCCGCCGGGACGGGCCGTTCGCCGACGTCGGCGCGTCCGTCCTGCGCTGGCTGACCCGCCGCGACGCCCCCGGTCTGCCCGGCGAGCCCTTCACGCCGTGACCGGCCGGACGGGTGCGCCGGCCGCGATCGTCGCGCTCATGCTGCTGGCCGGATGCGGGGGCTCGAGCGAGCGGCCGAAGGCGTCCGCCACGCCGACGCCCACGCCGACCCCGACGCCGGAGAAGGTCGAGGTCAGCGACGAGGACAAGATCTCCGGCCTGCTGCGCGACCGGGCGTCGGCCCTCCACGGCCGGCGCGGGCGCGAGTACGCGTCGACGGCCACCGGCGCGCAGCGCCGCCGCGACCGCGTCCACTCGCGCCGCGCGGCGCAGCTGCGGCTGTCCGACGTGGGGCTCGAGCCCGCCGACGTGCGCGTCAAGGGCGACCGGGCGACGGCGCGGGTCGACGCCGAGTACGGCATCACGGGGATCGACAGCGAGTTCGAGTCGTCCCGTCGGGTGAGCCTGAAGCGGGCCGGCGGCCGCTGGCGCGTCACCTCGGTGAGCGGGAAGCGCGGCCTCCCGCCGTGGGAGGTGGCGGGGTTCCGCGAGCGCCGGTCCAAGCACTTCGTCGTGCTCACGCCGCCGGGCGTGCCGTCCGGTGAGCTCGTCGCGGCGCTCGAGGACGGCTACCGGACCATGCGCGACCTGCTCGCCCGCGGGCGCCTGCGGCGCCGCTACCTCGTCGTGGTCGCGGCCGACGAGGCGCAGGCGCTGGCGCTGACGAGCCGGATCCGCGGCGTCGAGACGCTCGCCGCGCTGTCCGACGCGAGCCTGCTCCAGGACGGGCCCGCCCGCCGGACCTCGACCGTCATCTCGCTCCGGCTGCTCGTGATGTGGTCGGCGTTCCTCCAGCTCGACGAGACCGGCCGGCGGACGCTCATCACCCACGAGCTCACCCACGCCGCGCTGGCCCCGAGGAGCTCGGGCCGCACGCCGGCCTGGCTGACCGAGGGCGTGGCGATGTTCGTCTCGCGCGACCGGCGTCCGGTGGGGACGGGCGCGAGCCTCTCCGCGCTCTCGCAGCCCGACGCGATCGGACGGCTCACCGGCACGGCCCAGGGCGAGGCCTACTACACGAGCGCGGCGGCGGCCTACGCGATCGCCGACCGCTTCGGCACCAAGCGCCTGCTCGACCTCTACGAGGCGTTCAACGACAACGCGCTGCGCGGCCGCCCCGGGCCGAAGCTGGTCAACCGCGCGCTACGCCGCGAGCTCGGCATCTCCCTCGCCGAGCTCGAGGCCTCGCTCGGCTGACCTATCCTCTCGCGCCGTGCCCGAGCTGCCCGAGGTCGAGACGATCCGCCGTCACCTGGCGCCCTACGTCGAGGGCCGCACGCTCGAGCGGCTGGAGATCCTCGACGCGCGCTGGTGCCTGCCGCTCGCGCCCGAGGAGCTGTCGGCGGCGCTGGAGGGCCGCCGCGTCGAGCGGCTCGCGCGGCGCGGCAAGTACCTCGTGTTCGAGCTCGAGGACGACGCCTACCTGCTCCTGCACCTGCGCATGACGGGGACGCTGCTCGTCGATCCGCCTGGCGCGCCGCCCTACGTGCGGGTCTGGATGCGGCTCGGCGACCGCGCCGTCGCGTTCACCGACCCGCGGCGGTTCGGGACCGGCGAGCTGGCCCTCGGGCCCGAGGCGCTGGAGGCGTTCTTCGCCGCGCGGCTGGGCGTCGAGCCGCTGACCGACGCGTTCACGACCACCCATCTGCACGGGCTGGCGCGCGGCTCGCGCGCGCCGATCAAGGCGTTCCTGCTCGACCAGCGGCGCGTCGCCGGTGTCGGCAACATCTACGCCGACGAGGCCCTGTTCCGCGCGCGGATCCATCCGCTGCGGCCGGCGAACCGCCTCACGCGCGCCCAGGCCGAGGCGCTGCGCGACGCCGTCAACGACTCGCTCAGCGCGGGGATCGCCGCGAAGGGCGCGACGATCGACGACTTCCGCGACCCCTACGGGGTCAGCGGCACGTTCCAGGACCAGTTCCTCGTGCACACGCGCGAGGGGGAGCCGTGCCCGCGCTGCGAGCGGCCGATCCGGAAGCTGCGCGCCGCCGGACGCGGGACGTACGTGTGCGAGGGCTGCCAGCCGCGGCCGCGCGTCGCCCGGCGCTAGGCGGCGGCTTCGGCCAGCTCGGCGAGGCCGCCGGACTTGTCCACCTGGACGAGCTCCTGGTAGCCGCCGATCGCCGTGCCGTCGATGACGACCTGGGGGAACGTCATCATGCCCGTCATGCGCACCAGCTCGGTGCGACCAAGGGCGTCCTTGGCGAGGTTGATCTCGGCATAGGGGACGCCGCGCTTATCGAGGAGCGACTTGGCGACGCGGCAGAAGCCGCACGGCTCTGTCGTGTAGATCGTGACCCGGGGCAAGACTTCACAAAATATAGCGGCGCTGCCGACCGATGAGCGCAGGCGGGCATGCCCGGCAGCCTGAAGACCCAGGGCATCGTGCTGCGGAGCCTGCGCTACGGCGAGGCCGACCGCATCCTGCACCTCTACACCCCGGACCGGGGCAGGATCGGGGCGATCGCCAAGGGCGTGCGCCGTTCCAAGTCGCGCTTCGGCGGCCGCCTGGAGCCCTACTTCAAGCTCGATCTCGTCCTCTACCAGGGCCGCAGCGACCTCTTCACGGTCACCAGCGTCGAGACCCTCGCGGCCCACCCGCGCCTGCGCGAGCACGGCGGCGCGCTCGAGGGCGCCGCCCGCGCGTGCGAGGCCGTCGCGCGCGTGTTCGACGACGGCGATCCGCACTCCGGCGTCTACCACCTGCTGGGCAACGAGCTGGCGCTGCTCGACCGCGAGCCCGCCAAGGCCGGCCGCGCGAACGCGCTCGCCTTCCGGCTCAAGCTGCTGCTCGCGGCGGGCTTCGCGCCGCAGCTCGCGGCCTGCGCGTCATGCGGCGAGCAGGAGCACCTGATGGGCTTCTCCGGGGCGGCCGGGGGTGTCGTCTGCGCGGCGTGCGAGGCGAGCGCCTTCCCGCTGGACGAGGAGGCCCACGAGTTCCTGGTCGCCGCGCTCGGGCGGCCGCTGACGGAGGCGCCGGACGCGTCGCCGCGCGCGCTCGCCCAGGCCGAGCGCGCGATCCTCGAGACGCTCGAGCACCACGGCCACGTGCGACTGCGGCCCGTCGGCGCCCGCTGAGCCCGCAGAGCGACCGTGGACATAGGATCCGGTCATGGGTGACGACAAGTGGGTCTACGACTTCGCCGAGGGCTCCAAGGACATGCGGGAGCTGCTCGGTGGGAAGGGGGCCAATGTCGCGGAGATGACGCGGGTCCTGGGCGCGGATCGGGTGCCGGCGGGCTTCACGATCACGACTGAGGCGTGCGTGGCCTACATGAAGGCGGGCCAGGAGGAGCCCGAGGGGATGGCGGATCAGGTCGCCGATGCGCTCGAGCGCCTGCAGGAGCACGCCGGCAAGCGGCTGGGCGACGACGAGGACCCGCTGCTGGTCTCCGTGCGGTCCGGCGCTCGCGAGTCGATGCCGGGGATGCTCGACACGGTCCTCAACCTCGGGCTCAATGACACGTCCGTGGAGGGCCTCGCGCGGGCGACCGAGAACGAGCGCTTCGCGTGGGACTCCTACCGGCGGTTCGTGCAGATGTTCGGCAACGTCTCGCGCGGGATCGCGGGCGAGCAGTTCGAGGACGCGATCAAGGAGATCAAGTCCGACCGGGGCGTCAAGGACGACACGGAGCTCGACGTCGACGCGCTGAAGGAGCTCACGCGGCGCTTCCAGGAGCTCTACGACTTCCCGCAGGACCCCCAGGAGCAGCTGCGGCAGGCGATCCGCGCGGTGTTCGACTCCTGGACGGGTGATCGCGCGAAGAGCTACCGCCGGCTGAACCGGATCCCCGACGACTGGGGCACCGCGGTCAACGTGCAGCAGATGGTCTTCGGCAACAAGGGCGACACGTCGGGCTCGGGCGTGGCCTTCAGCCGCGACGAGGTCACGGGCGCGCAGGAGCCGTCCGGCGACTTCCTGCCGAACGCCCAGGGCGAGGACGTCGTGTCGGGCGTGCGCAACACCAAGGACATCGCCGACATGCAGGAGTGGCTGCCCGAGGCGCACTCCACGCTGATGGAGATCCTGCGCACGCTCGAGGCGCACTACAAGGACATGCAGGACACCGAGTTCACGGTGGAGGAGGGGCAGCTCTTCATGCTCCAGACGCGCAACGCCAAGCGGCCCGCCCAGGCGGCCGTGCGCTTCGCGTGCGACGCGGTCGACGAGGAGCTGCTCACCAAGGAGGAGGCGATCGCCACGATCGACCCGTCCTCGCTGGACGCGCTCCTGCACCCGACGTTCGACCCCAAGGCCGACTTCGAGGTCCTGGCCAGTGGCGTCAACGCGTCGCCCGGCGCGGCCAAGGGCGAGGTCGTGTTCACCGCGGCGGACGCGGTCAAGGCGGGGGAGGAGGGGCGCGACGTGATCCTCGTGCGCCCGTTCACCGAGGCCGACGACGTGGCCGGCTTCCATGCGGCGCGGGGGATCCTGACCTCCGAGGGCGGCAAGGCTTCGCACGCGGCGCTCGTGGCGCGCGGCATGGGCCGCCCGGCGGTGGTGGGCGCCAGCGCGCTGGCGATCGACCTGAAGGCGCGCACGATCACCGTGAACGGCACGAAGGTCTCCGAGGGCGACCGGATCGCCATCGACGGCACCAAGGGCTGCGTGACGCTGGAGGACGTGCCGCTCGTGGAGGCCGAGGTCAACGAGCATTTCGAGCGCGTGCTGGGGTGGGCGGACGAGGTACGCCGGCTCGGCGTGCGCGCCAACGCCGACACGCCGGAGGACGCGCGCAAGGCGCGCGAGCTGGGCGCCGAGGGCATCGGCCTGTGCCGGACCGAGCACATGTTCATGGCCGAGGACCGCCAGCCCAAGATGCGGGCGATGATCATGTCCGACGACGAGGAGGGCCGGCGCGCGGCGCTGGGCGAGCTGCTCCCGTACCAGCAGGAGGACTTCGAGGGCCTGTTCGAGGCGATGAAGGGCCTGCCGGTGACGATCCGCCTGCTCGATCCGCCGCTGCACGAGTTCCTCCCCAACCTGCCCGAGCTGCGCGCCAGGGTCGAGCGCGCGCGGATCGAGGTCACCGACGACCTCGACAAGCTCGAGAAGATGCTCTCCCGCGTGGAGGAGATCCACGAGGAGAACCCGATGCTCGGCACGCGCGGGTGCCGGCTCGGGATCCTCTATCCGGAGATCTACGAGATGCAGGTCGAGGCGATCATGCGGGCCGTCGCGGCGATGGACGAGGCGCCGCACCCGGAGATCATGATCCCGCTCGTGGACTACGAGCAGGAGCTGGAGATCCTGCGGGCGCTGGTGGTCCGGATCGGGGACGAGCACGATCTGCATGCCCCCGAGGACTACACGGTCGGGACCATGATCGAGTTGCCTCGCGCGTGTTTTGTTGCGAATCGGATCGCCGAACACGCGGATTTTTTCAGTTTTGGCACAAATGACCTGACGCAGACCGCGCTCGGGTTCTCCCGCGACGACGTCGAGTCGAAGTTCGTGCCCGCCTACATGGAGCGCAAGATCATCGACCGCAGCCCGTTCGAGACGATCGACAAGCCGGGCGTCGGCTGGCTCGTGCGGCTCGCCGCGTGGGTCGGCCGCGAGGCGCACCCGGGCCTCAAGCTCGGGATCTGCGGCGAGCACGGCGGCGACCCCGAGTCGATCGACTTCTTCCACATGGCCGGCCTGGACTACGTCTCCTGCTCGCCGTTCCGCGTCCCGATCGCCCGCGTGGCCGCCGCACAGGCCCAAATTGCACATTCTTCGTAACAGTTGAGGGCACCGGCCGCGCGGCCGGTCACAATTGAGGGCGTGCTCGTCGCCGACGATTACGCAACCCGGATCCAGGCCTGGGAGGAGAGCTACCTCTCCCCGCTCGCCGCGCGCTCGTACCCGGCCGTGCGCGAGCGCGAGGAGCCGGACTGCGGATTACGGACGCCCTTCCAGCGCGACCGCGACCGGATCGTGCACTCGAAGGCGTTCCGGCGGCTCAAGCACAAGACCCAGGTCTTCGTGGCGCCGGAGGGCGACCACTACCGGACCCGCCTCACGCACACGCTGGAGGCCACCCAGATCTCCCGCACGGTCGCGCGCGCGCTGCGGCTCAACGAGGACCTCACCGAGGCGATCGGGCTGGGGCACGACGTCGGCCACCCGCCGTTCGGCCACATCGGCGAGGCGGTGCTCGACGCCTGCGGCCGCGAGCGCTTCGGGCGCCCGTTCCGGCACAACGAGCACTCGCTGCGCGTGGTCGAGCACCTGGAGTCGCTCAACCTGACCGCCGCGGTGCGCGACGGCATCCTCCGGCACTCCAGCGGCGCCGGCGAGCCGATGACGCTCGAGGGCAAGATCGTCCGGCTCGTCGACCGGATCGCCTACATCAACCACGACATCGACGACGCGATCCGCGCCGGAGTGCTGCTCCCGGACGCCCTGCCGGCCGACGAGATCGCCGTGCTCGGGTCCAGCGGGTCCGAGCGGATCGACCGGCTGGTGCACGACCTCGTGGAGCACTCCGAGCGGGCCGGGGACATCGTGCAGGGCGACGAGGTCGGCGGCGCGATGCTCCGGCTGCGCACCTTCATGTTCGACAACGTCTATCTCGGGCCCATCGCGCGCGAGCAGCACGCGAAGATCGAGCGCGTGCTCCGCGAGCTGTTCGACTGGTTCTGCTCGCACCCCGAGGAGCTGCCGGCGGGCGACGCGTCCGAGGCCGAGCGGGTCGTCGACTACCTCGCGGGCATGACCGACCGCTACGCGATCCGCGCCTGGACCGAGCGCTTCGTGCCGCAGGGCCTCGCGGTTTAGATGACCGGCGACCGATTTCCCCACCCCCGGATGCCACACCTGACCGTCGCTGGATCGGCACCCACGGGCTCGCCGATAACCGCACTATCGGCTTCACCCGCGGGCACCGCCCAGCTCGATCAGGCGCGGCCACGCGGGGGCGGAAATCGGCCCCCGGCCATCTGATGCCGCGCTACACCCAGGACTCGCGCGAGCGCGTCCGCGACGCGGTCGACTTCGAGGAGCTCGTGGGCGCACGGACGGAGCTCAAGCGCTCGGGGGCGCGGCGCCTACAGGGCCTCTGTCCCTTCCACGACGAGCGCACGCCGTCGTTCGGGATCGACCCCGTGGAGAAGCTCTACCACTGCTTCGGCTGTGGCGTGGGCGGCGACGTCTTCTCGTTCGTGATGGAGACCGAGGGGCTCGACTTCGCGGGCGCGCTGGAGTCGCTGGCCGACCGGTACGGCGTGCAGCTCGAGCGCGAGGCCGAGGACCCGCGCGACGCCGCCCGCCGCGAGGCGCGCGACCGCCTGCTCGCGCTCCTGGAGCGCACCGCCGCGTACTACGTGCGCGTGCTCTGGGAGTCGCCCGAGGCGGCCGGCGCGCGCGAGTACCTCGCCGGGCGGGGGCTCGAGGAGAGCGCGCTGCGCGAGTTCCGCGTGGGCTTCTCGCCGGGCGCGTACGACCGGGTGGTCGCGGCGTCCGCGCGGGCCGGCTACACGGTCGACGAGCTGGTGGCCTGCGGCCTGGCGCAGGAGCGGCGCGACGGGCGCGGTGTGATCGACCGCTTCCGCGGGCGGATCATGTTCCCGCTGTGCGACGAGCGCGGCCGGGTGCTCGGGTTCGGCGCGCGGGCGCTGCGGCCCGACGACCGGCCGAAGTACCTCAACTCCTCCGACAACGCGGTCTTCCACAAGAACGAAGTGCTCTACGGGGTCGACCTCGCGCGGGCGAGCGCCGCGCGGGCGGGCCGGGTCGTGCTCGTCGAGGGCTACACGGACGCCGTCGCGCTGCGCCAGGCCGGCGTGGCCGAGGTCGTGGGCTCGATGGGCACCGCGCTCACCGAGCGCCAGGTCGCCGCGCTCGCGAAGCTCGCGCCGACCGCGCTCTTCTGCCAGGACCCCGACAGCGCCGGGCAGGAGGCGGTGTCGCGCTCGATCGCCGCGCTGCGCGACGTCAACCGCGCCCGCGCGGGCCGCGCGGTCGAGTTCCGGATCGTGCGGCTGCCGACCGGCTCCGATCCCGCCGACGTCGTGCAGCGCGACGGGGGGGACGAGATGCGCTCGCTGCTCGAGCGGGCGGTGCCGCTCGCGCGGTTCGAGGTCGAGCGCGCGCTCGAGCAGGGCGAGACGCGCACCGCCGAGGGGCGCGACCGGGCGCTCGAGGCGGCCGCCATCGCGATCCGGCCGCTCCCGCCGAGCGTGCTGCGCGAGGAGCTCGTCCAACTCGTCGCCGGACGACTCGGGTTAAGCGACAGCCTCGTCGCCTCCGTGCTCGCCGACGCTCCGCGGCGGCCGCGGCCGGTGGTGGCTTCGCCGCGATCGCCGAACGGCGCCCACGCCGCGCTGGACCGGCGCGAGCAGTCCGAGCGCGCGTTCCTCGCCTACTGCCTCGCGCTGCCCGAGGAGGGCGAGGCGCGCCTCGCCGCCGCCGATCTCGAAGCGCTGTTCGCCGCGCCTGCCTCGCGCCGCGCGGCCGAGTACCTGCGCGGCCGGCTCCGCTCCCCGGCGGGCGACCTCCCGGCGGACGACGAGGCGCTGGCCCGCCTGGTCGCGGAGCTCGTGATCCGCGCGGGAGAGCTCGAGGCCACGCCGGCGAAGCTCGAGCTCGAGGCCCTCCAGCTCGACCTGCACAACCTCGATCGCCGCATCGCCGGCGCGCGCACGGAGGGCCACGAGCAGATCGGCGCGCTGGCCCGGGAGCGCCAGCAGGTGCTCGACGCGATCCGCCACCGGCTGAGCTGAATCCGTCCGGAACACGAACTAGTGTTCGTGTCATGGAGTCGGCATGGCTCGCGACGCAACTGGAGGCGGGGAGCTCGATCGAGGCCATCGCGCGTGCCGCCGGCCGCAGCCCGTCGACGGTCGCGTACTGGGTCAACAAGCACGGGCTGACGTCGCAGCACGCCGCGAGGCATCGCGCTCGCGGCGGGCTCGCGCGCGAGCAGCTCGAGCCGCTGGTGGAGGAGGGCCGGTCGATCCGCGAGATCGCCGTGGCGCTGGAGGTCAGTCCCGCGACCGTCCGGCACTGGCTCGCCAGGCACGGGCTTCGCACGCGACCACGCCACTACTCGCTGCGCGGCGAGGCCAAGCCCGGGACCCTCACGAGGGAGTGCGCGCTGCACGGCTGGACCACCTACGTGCGGATCGGCGGATCGCGCTACCGCTGCGGTCGCTGCAACACGGAATCCGTGGCGGCACGCCGACGCCGCATCAAGGAGATCCTCGTGAAGGAGGCCGGCGGCGCCTGCCTCGCGTGCGGGTTCGCGGAGTACATCGGGGCACTCCACTTCCACCACGTGGACCCGGCGACCAAGGCGTTCTCGATCAGCGTCCAGGGCGTCACGCGATCACTGCGGCGAGCGCGGGAAGAGGCCGGCAAGTGCGTGCTACTGTGCGCCAACTGCCACGCGATGGTGGAAGCGGGCCTGCTGGATCTCGCTGCACCTGCCGATCATCCGGGGTAGTACAACTGAAGTATCTCGGTCGGGGGTAGCTCAATGGCAGAGCATTCGGCTGTTAACCGAAGGGTTGTGGGTTCGAGTCCCACCCCCCGAGTACGACTCCGTCAGCCGCTCCGGGCGGCCGGCGTCAGCCGGCCAGAGTCCTGCCGGCGCGGCGGCTAGAAGCCCTTGACGGCCGGGCGGTACTTCGCGCTCGGGCGGTCGCCGCACAGCAGGACGGCGAGCCGGACGAGGTCACGCTGAGAAGTGTTCGGCTGGATCTTCATGGCCGAAGCATCGCCTTTCGCGACGCCGCCGACGATGCGGTGACCACGTGGATCGCGGGGCGGGAGCGCGCACCTCCGGCCCGGGCCAGCCGTACCCCGTCGTAGTGCTGGCACGCCGCGCTCAAGCGCAGCCCCCGAGGCGTCGATTACACGGGTTGTGACCTCTGCCACCAAGCAAGCGACGGGCGTGGTCCTCGCCCGCCAGCCGATCTTCGACGCGGATCTCAAGGTCAAGGCCTTCGAGCTCCTCTACCGCGCCGTGGGCGAGGACGGTCGCCCGCTCGACGGCGGGAAGGCCACCGCGACCGTGCTGGTCGCCGCGCTGGCCGACGTCGGCCTGCACCGCCTCGTCGGCGAGCAGCGGGCCTTCATCAACGTCGACCGCGAGTTCCTGATGACGTTCCGGCCGCTCCCGCTGCCGGCCGACCGCGTCGTGCTCGAGCTGGTCGAGGACCAGCTGATCGACGACGAGCTGGTCGAGGTGCTCACCGACCTCGTGCGCTCCGGGTTCACGCTCGCGCTCGACAACTTCGACTACCGGCCCGAGTACAAGCCGCTGCTGCGGCTCGCCCACATCGTCAAGCTCGACGTCCAGGCGACGCCCGCCGACCGGCTGCCCGAGACGATCGCCCGCCTCAAGGAGTGGGACGTCGAGGTCATCGCCGAGAAGGTCGAGACGCGCGAGGAGCTCGAGCAGTGCCGCAGCCTCGGCGCCACCGGCTTCCAGGGCTACTTCTTCGAGCGTCCCGAGCTGGTCTCCGGCCGCCCGACCCCGACGCTCCGGCTCGGCGCCATCGCCCGGCTGCTGGACACCCAGGACGACGACTTCGACGCGCTCGAGGAGCTCATCAGCCACGACGTCGGCGTCAGCCACAAGCTGCTCCGGCTCGCGAACTCGGCGCACGTCGCCCCGCGCAGCCGGATCAAGTCGATCCGCCACGCGCTCGCCCTCATCGGCGGCCGCACGGTCCGCCGCTGGACGACGCTGCTGATGCTCGCCGAGGCCCGCGGCCACGCGCACGAGCTGCTCGTCACCGCGCTGATCCGCGCCCGCTGCTGCGAGGTGCGCGCCGAGCGCGACCACTCCGCCGACCCGGACCGCGCGTTCACCGCCGGCCTGTTCAGCGTGGCCGACGTGCTGCTCGACATGCCGCTCCCCGAGGTGCTCGAGTCGCTGCCCTTCGACGACGCGCTCTCGGCCGCGCTGCTCGCGCACTTCGGCCCGGAGGGCAAGGTCCTCAAGGCGGTGCTCGACTACGAGCACGGGCGCTTCGACGAGGCGGCCGGCGACGACGACGTCACCGGGCTCGGCGAGACCTACTACGACGCCGTCGAGTGGGCCACCGAGACGATCCTCTCGCTCGGCTGAGCCGCGCGTAGCTCAACGACGTCGGCGTCGATCTGCTCGGCCCCCAGGGCCCGGGCGACCGACACGCGATGGTGCCCGTCGCGCACGAAGTGGCGATCGCCGACTCGGTAGACCGCGATCGGCGGGAGCGCCTCGCCGCGCCGCGCGCGCACCCACAGCTGCGACCAGCGCTCGGCGCACCACGGCGGCGGCCGGAACGACGCGTCCCACGCCTCCGCCTTGCCGGCGTCGGCGGTGCCGGCGATCGACTCCACCGGGATCGCCATGACCCCGAGCCGCCGTCGCGCCGCCGTCGCGGCCCAGCCGGAGTCGTCGGCCAGGTACGCGAGCGTCCCGGACCGGCCGCGCGCGGCACGGCGGAACGCCGCGGCCGGACCACGGCCCTCGACGCCGAGCGCGCGGTCCACGGCCATCGCCACGCCGGTGAAGCCGAAGAGGAACCCGGGCACGCCGCCGAGGGCGATGCCGGCGGCCAGCAACGCGGCGGGGAGGAGGAAGGGGCGCATGTACCACCTTCCTCGGTGCGGAGGCTGCCGCTGTGACCGGCTGCTAGTTTCGCCGCCGTGAGCCCGAAGATCATGCAGCGCTTCCACCGGATCATCCGCAACAGCGGGATCAAGCCCAAGCGCGTCCTCGAGGTCGGCGGCGTGATGGACGAGGGGTCGCTGCTGCGCTTCCCCGAGCTCGCCACGGCCGAGCGGTTCTGCCTGAACCTGGTCGAGATGCCCAGCGACGCGCACATCACCTCGGTCACCGGCAACGCCAACGACATGAGCGGCGTGTTCAAGGACGACACGTTCGACCTCGTGCTCTGCTGCTCGACGCTCGAGCACGACAAGAGCTTCTGGCTCTCGGTCGCGGAGATGAAGCGCGTGACCGCGCCCGGCGGCCTGCTGATCATCGGCGTCCCCGGCTACGTCAAGGACCCGGACGACGACGAGGGCCGCTCGACCAAGACCTACCGCGTCCACTACGACTTCGACTACTACCGCTTCAGCGAGCAGGCCGTCCGCGAGGTGTTCTTCGCCGGCATGCGCCGGGTCCGCGTGGCCAAGCTCGGCACCCCGCCGCGGCTGATCGGCCAGGGCTGGAAGCCGGCCGCGCCGCCGAGCCTCCAGCGGCGCGCCGCGCGCAAGGCCCGCCGCGTGCTCACGCGCGCATGATCGAGCAGCTCCGCGCCTTCTCCTACGAGCGCCAGCGGCTCGGCCGGCAGGCGCCCGCCGCGGCCCGGGCGCTGAGCGACGTCATCGCCGTCTACTCCTCGCATCCGACCGCGCCGCTCGCGCTCCACGCGCGGACCAAGGACCTGACGGGCACGAAGTTCCGGCGGCTGGACGTGCTGCGGATCCCGGCCATGCGCCAGTCGATCCACATGCTGCCGCGCAAGACCGCGCACCTGGCGCATCGCGCCACGCCCGCGCCGCCGTCGGACCGCAAGAAGCGGATGAAGCACTTCAAGTTCACCGAGAGGCGCTACGAGCAGCTGCGCGAGGAGCTGCTGGAGATCGCCACCGAGCCGCTCACGCTCGGCGAGCTGCGCGAGCGCGCCGGCGCGGACCCCGAGGAGCTCAAGGGCATCTCCGCCCAGATGACGCGCGACGCGGAGCTGGTCCGCGTCGGCGCCCACGGCCTGCGCTCGAACGAGCTCCGCTACGTCCGCCACGAGCTCGAGCCCGCCGACCCCGACGAGGCCCTCGCCTGGCTCGCCGGCGAGTACCTGCGCGCCTTCGGGCCGGTCCGCGTCAAGGACTTCGTCTGGTGGGCGGGCACGACCGCCACGCGCGCCAAGCAGGCGCTCGCGGAGCACGACACCGAGGAGCTCGACGGCGGGCTGCTGATCCTCGCCGGCGACGTAGGAGCGTTCGAGAAGGCGAAGCCACCCAAGGGCGCCGTCGACCTGCTTCCCAAGTGGGACTGCCTGACGATGGGCTACGCGCCCGACGGCCGCGAGCGCTTCGCGCTGACCAAGGACTGCTACGACTTCCGCGGCGACGGGCGGCCGGTGATCCTCGTCGACGGCGAGGCGGCGGGGACGTGGGAGAAGGGCGAGCCGGCGCTCTTCGAGAAGCCCGGCGCCAAGGCCCGCAAGGCGATCGACGAGCGCCTCGCCGCCGTCAGGGCGTTCCTGGACTCCTAGCCCAGCGCTCGACCTCGTCGCACGCGCGTCCCGGGGCATCGGCCGCGGCGATCCAGCGCGCCACGCCCTCGGCCCGCGTGCGGAGCGCCGGCCGCGCCAGGGCGCGCCGCACCGCGAGCCGCACCCCGAGCGGCGTGCAGAGCCGCCACGGCAGCCGCACGCCGAGCCCCGCCCAGTCGACGCGAGCGGCGTTCTCCGCCATGTCACCGCCGGCCGGCGACGCCACCACCGGGCGCCCGCACGCCAGCGCGCGCATCAGCGTCCCGTGCCCGCCGTGCGTCACCACGAGGTCGCACCGCGGCATCGTCCGCGAGTACGACAGCCACGGCACCGCCACCGCGTTCTCCGGCAGCCGTAGCGGCGGGTCCGGCGCGCGGCCGTTCCACGTGGCGATCACGCGCACCGGCTCCCGCGCCAGCCCGTCGAGGGCGGCCCGCAGCAGCACGTGCGACGGGTCCTGGGCCGTCGACGGCGCCACGAGCACCACCGGACCGTCGCCCGGCGGGGGAGCGACGCCCTCGGCCCGCGGCTCCCAGAGCAGCGGCCCCACCACGCGGACCCACGACGGCCAGTCGCGCGGGTACTCGAGCTGCGGCAGCGTCGCCACGAGCGACAGCGACCGCGACATCCCGCTGTGGACGTACGGCACCGGGGCGAGCCCGAGCCGCGCGCGCGAGTCGTTGTACTCCCGCCGCCCTTGCTCGAGCCCGCGCGCGACGAGCCGGTCCGTGCTCCGCCACATCGCGCGGCCGGCCGCCGTACGCGGCAGTCGCGCCCCGATCGAGTAGGGCGCGAACCCGGGCGGCAGCCACGGGAACAGGTGCGGGACCAGCGTCGCGACCGGCACGTCCTCCAGCTCGGCGGCGAGCGCGGGCGCCGCGGTGAGGATGTCCGACACCGCGACGTCCGGGGCGAACGAGCGCACCACCGGCTGCGTCTCGCGCGCCGCCCGCACGGCCGCCGCGTACGGCTTGAGCGGCACGTCGCGGGTGGGGAAGACCTGGTACTCGGGCGCCGCAGCGAACTCCATGCCCGCCGCCTCGGCCGGCTCGCGCCAGCGGTCCCACGTCTGCAGCGCCACGGTGTGCCCGCGCGCGACGAGCGCCTCGCCGAGCGCCAGCATCGGGAAGGCGTGCCCCGGGTCGCCGAACGCGCCGAGGAGGACCCTCAAGCGGCGAGCTCGGCGACCAGCCGCAGCTGCTGCAGGCGATCCTCGAACGTCCACGCCATCGGCGCGACCATGAGGGTGCCGACGCCCGCCTCGCGGAACACGTCCAGCCGCTCGCGCACGCGGTCGGGCGATCCGCACAGCGATACCGTGTCGAGCAGCTCGTCGGGCAGCGCCGCCATCGCCTCGTCGCGCTTGCCCTCGAGGTACAGGTCCTGCACCTTCTGGGCCGCGTCCTCGAAGCCGTAGCGCCGCACCAGCGCGTTGTAGAAGTTCTTGTCGCGGGAGCCCATGCCGCCGACGTAGAGCGCCACGTACGGGCGCATCGCGTCGCGCGCCCCGGCCGTGTCGTCGGTGATCATCACGTTCACCGTCGGGCAGATGTCGAAGTCGGCGAAGCCCTTGCCGCCACCCGCGCGGGCGAAGCCCTCCTCCAGCAGCGGCCGGAACTCGGCGACGTGCTCGGGGGAGAACAGCGTGGGGATCCAGCCGTCGGCGATCTCGGCGGCGAGCGTCGTGTTCTTCGGGCCGATGGCGGCGAGGTAGACGGGGATCTCGTCCTGCACCGGCGCGATCGTCAGCTTCAGCGCCTTGCCGGGCCCGTCGGGCAGCGGCAGCTCCAGCGTCTCGCCCTTGTACTCGACCCGCTGCCGTGCCAGCGCCATCCGCACCACGTCCACGTACTCGCGCGTCCGCTGGAGCTGGCGGCCGAAGCGCTGGCCGTGCCAGCCCTCGGCGACCTGCGGGCCCGACGAGCCGATCCCGAGGATCATGCGGCCGGCCGAGAGCTGGTCGAGCGTGGCGGCGGTCATGGCCGTCATCGCCGCCGAGCGGCCGGGCATCTGGAAGATCGCCGCGCCGAGGCGGATCTTCGACGTCGCGTGGGCGAGCCAGCCGAGGATCGTCGCGGCGTCCGACCCGTAGGCCTCCGCGGTCCAGACCGAGTCGTAGCCGAGGCGCTCCGCCTCCTGCACGAGGCCGAGCTGGTCCTCGGCCGTGAGGCCCAGGCCCCAGTATCCGATGTGCACGCCGAGCTTCACGGCGGGCGACCGTATCAGGAGGTGGCGCCGATCCGGTCCACCAGGCGGAGCAGGTGGAGCGGCGAGAACGGCTTGGTGAGGAAGAGGTCGGCGCCCGCGGCGAGCGCGCCGCTCTCGGCATGCGGGCCGGACGCGCCGGTGAGCATCACGATCGTCGCTCCCGCCGTGACCGGGTCCGAGCGCAGCCGCCGGCATGCCTCGATGCCGTTCAGGCGCGGCATGTCCACGTCGAGGAAGACGATCTGCGGCCGCGCCGCCACGGCGCGCTCGACCGCCTCGGCGCCGTTCTCCGCCTCCTCGAGGCGGTAGCCGGCGACGTCCTCCAGCGTCGTCGCGATGAGCTTGCGGATCGCCGGATCGTCGTCGACGATCAGGATCGTCCTCGTCACGCGACGCCGTCCCGCAGCGCGGCGAGCCTTTCGTCCGAGATCGTGTCCAGTGCCGCGACCACCTCCGGATCGAACTGCGAGCCGGAGTGCTCGCGGATCTCCTCACGCGCGCGGGCGAAGCGCGTGCCACGGCGATAGGGCCGGTCGGTGGTGAGGGCGTCGAGCGCGTCGGCGACGGCGAAGACCCGCGCGGCGAGCGGGATCTCATCGCCGGAGAGGCGGTCGGGGTAGCCGCTGCCGTCCCAGCGCTCGTGGTGGTGGCGCACGACGAGCTTCCCCTCGCCGAGGAAGTCGACGTGCTTGAGGATCTCCGAGCCGACCACCGGGTGCTGGGCGATCAGCGCGAACTCCGCGTCGTCGAGCGCGCCCGGCTTGAAGAGGATCGCGTCGGGCACCGCGACCTTGCCCACGTCGTGCAGCAGGAAGCCGAACTCGATCCCGGGCGTCAGGTCAGTGTCAAGACCCGTGGCCCGCGCGAGCGCGATCCCGTAGGCCGTCACGCGCTCGGCGTGCTTGCCCGTGTAGGAGTCGCGCGCCTCGACCGCGTTGGACAGCGCCTGGACCGTGGCGCGGTAGGACTCGCGCAGCTCCTGCGCGCGGTGGCGCTCCTGCTTGAAGACCTCCCGCAGGTCGGCCGCGTAGCGTTCGAGCTGCCGCTGACGCGCAGCCGCCTGCCGCTCCGTGCGATCCAGCTGTGCACGGAGCGAGGAGATGCTGTCCGCTTCTCCGATCGCGCTCACCTCTATAGCCCGTCCCACCAACGCGTTGTCAAATGTACATCGAGCTAGAACGCCGGTGTGATCGTTTGCTTGCGGTGATGTTCGTCAGAGCGACTCGCCGACGCGCTCGAAGACGATCTCCGGGACGCGGCACGCGGGGGAGAGGTGGAGCAGATAGCGGACCGCCTCGCCGACGTCGGACGGCTGGATCATGTCCTCCTGCTTGACGTGCTCGCGGACGAACTCCGTCATCGGCGTGTCCACGAACGCGGGGCAGAGCGCCACGGACTTGATGCCCTCGGCCTGCAGCTCCTTGTTCATCGCCTGCGTCCACCCGATCACCGCGGCCTTGGTCGCCGAGTAGACCGAGAGCCAGGGCTGGCCCGACTTGCCGGAGATCGATGACAGGTTCACGACCAGCGCGTTGCGGTGCTCGGCCCCGGCGGCGCGCAGCAAGTCGGCGCACTCGCGGTAGAACAGGACGATCGCGCGCAGGTTCAGGTCGAGCTGCATGTCGACCTTCTTGGTCACGACGTCCGCGACCGCCGCGCCGACCCCGATCCCGGCGTTGTTGACGAGCACGTCGAGCCGGCCGAAGCGCTCGCGGTGGGCCGCCACCACGCGCTGGATGTCCTCCTCGGCGGTGAGGTTGGCGGCCACCTCCTCGACCTCGTAGCCCTTGTCGCGGAGCGCCTGCACGGCGCCGGCGAGCTTGTCGGGACGGCGGGCGGCGACGGTGAGCGAGTAGCCCTCCTCACCGAGCATCTCGGCGATGGCGAGCCCGATCCCGCTCGAGCCTCCGGTGACCAGCGCGGCGCGGTTTGGCATCGATCTGACGTCCTTTCGATCGGGGACCCGCTATCCAATCAGGGATGCGTATCCCGCTGACCGTGATCGCGGTGCTCGTCGTGGGCCTCTTCGGCCTGTGGCTGCTCACCGAGGATCCGGAGGAGAGCCGGGCGGCGCCGGCCGCCGCGCCGGTCGACGTGATCGCCCAGCGGGTGGAGGAGCTGCGGGAGCTGCGCTTCGACGAGCTGCCGGAGCCGGTGACGGTGACGAGCGATCAGGCGCGGCGCGAGGGCCTCGCCGACCTCGACGCCAACTACCCGGCCGCGAGGCGGTCGGCCGACGAGGAGATCTACACGCTGCTCGGCCTGATCGAGCCCGGCAGCGACCTGCGGGAGATCAGCGGCTCGCTGTTCGGGGAGGGCGTCGCGGGCTACTACGACCCGCGCGACGGGCGGCTGCGCGTGGTCGAGGGCGCGGGCACCGGCAACCGCGTCGTCGAGGAGATGGTCCTCGCGCACGAGCTCACCCACGCGCTCGAGGACCAGCGGTTCGGCCTCCCGGTCGAGCCGGCGGCCACCGACGACCGCACGCTCGCCCGCTCGGCGCTGTTCGAGGGGACCGCCACGGCGCTCATGTACGGGTACGTGGGCGAGCACTTCAGCACCGAGGAGACGCTCGGCGGCCTTCTCGGCTCGGCCTTCGAGGACACCGGCGACCTCCCGCCCTTCATCCAGGCCCAGATGCTCTTCTCGTACCTGGAGGGGGAGCGCTTCGTGAGCGACCTGCTCCGTCGCGCCGGCGGCGGCTGGCAGCTGGTCGACACCGCGTACGAGGTGCGGCAGCCGTCCTCCACCGAGCAGATCCTGCACCCGGACGCCTACTTCGATGCTGACGAGCCCGTCCCGGTGCGGATCGACGCGGAGCGCCTGCTCGGGCCGGGCTGGGACCGGGCGCACGCCGGCACGTGGGGCGAGCTCCAGACGCGCGAGCTGCTGGGCGGCGCCGCCGACGCGGCCGCCGGCTGGGGCGGCGATCGCTACGAGCTGTGGCGCAAGGGCGGCGACAGCGCGCTGATCATGCGCTGGGTGTGGGACTCGCCGCGCGACGTGGACGAGTTCGAGAAGCGGCTGCGCGGCGTGATGGAGGACCGCGGCGCCGTCACGCGCCGCGGCGGTGCGGTCACGCTCGCGGTGCGCGGGTGAGGGGGCTGGACCGCCGCTCGCTCGGCGTGCTGGGCTCGGGCCACCTGTGCGTCGACCTCTGCCAGGGAGCGGTGCCGGCCCTGCTGCCGTTCTTCGCGGCCGAGCGCGGCTACTCGTACGCCGCGCTGGGCGCGCTCGTCCTGTTCTCGACGATCGGCTCGTCGATCATCCAGCCGCTCTTCGGGCTGTTGTCGGACCGCGTCGCGCGGCCGTGGTTCATGCCGGCCGGGCTCCTCATGGCGGGGGTCGGGATCGCACTGGCCGGCCCCGCGCCGTCGTACGGGCTCACGGCGCTCGCGGTCGTGGTGAGCGGCGTCGGGGTCGCGGCGTTCCATCCCGAGGGGGCGAAGTTCGCGCGGCTCGCGTCGCGCGAGCGCAAGGGGCGGGGGATGAGCCTGTTCTCAGTGGGCGGCAACGCCGGCTTCGCGCTGGGCGCGCTGCTGACCACGCCGCTCGTGCTGATCTTCGGGCTGTCCGGGACGCTCGCGCTGCTCGTGTTCCCGTTCACCGCGGCGTTCGTGACGATCCGCGAGCTGCCGCGGCTGCGCGAGCTGGAGAAGCTGGCCGGGTCGGCGACCTCGGGCGAAGGTGAGGACGACTGGGGCGCGTTCGGGCGGCTCGGCGGGATGATCGCGCTGCGCTCGGGCGTCTACTTCGGCCTCCAGGCCTTCATCCCGGCGTACTTCGTGGTCGAGCTGGCCTCGAGCGAGGCGGCGGCCAACGCCGCGCTGACGATCATGCTGGCCGCCGGAGCGGTCGGGACGCTGATCGGCGGCGGCCTGGTCGACCGCTTCGGCGCGCGGGCGATCCTCGTCGGCACGCAGATCGTGCTCCTGCCGCTGCTCGTCGCGCTGCCGTTCGCGGGGGCGGCCGCGGCGACGGTGCTGCTCGCCTGCATCGGGTTCGTGACGATCGCCAGCTTCTCGATCACCATCGTGCTCGGGCAGTCCTACCTCCCGAGCCGCGTGGGCTTCGCGTCGGGGGTCGACATCGGGCTCGCGATCGGGCTCGGCGGCATCGCCGCGACGGCCCTCGGCGTGGTCGCGGACTCGGCCGGGCTCGAGGCCGTGCTGTGGACGATCGCGATCCTGCCGGTGCCCGCCCTGCTGCTGGCCCTGAGCCTGCCGACCGTGCCGCCCGCGGGCTTCGGGCTGTCCGGTCGCGAACCGTTGCCGGTTGTCGCGGGCGGCGACGGTCGTCACGATGGTGGGCCGTGAGCGAGCAGCGCCGCGCACCCCGCGTGAAGATCGAGATGCAGTGCACGCTGCACCGTCGCGCGGGCACGCCGATCGAGTGCCGGACGGTCGACGTCGGGCCGGGCGGGATGTGCGTCTGCACCTCGCGGCCGCTGGCGGCCGACGAGGTGCTGCGCTTCGAGCTCCCGGGGATCGGCGGCAACGCGCGCGTGCTGCGCCAGCAGGGGCACGACACGTACGCGGTCCGCTTCGAGCGGCTCGCCGAGCAGGCGCTCGCCGAGCTGCGCCGGCTCGCGACGCCTACGACCGCCTGAGCCCCTCGTACTGCAGGGAGGCGAGGGCGGCGACGCCGACGGCCTGCACGGCGATCACGATCTGGCCGGCCGTGGTGGGCGTGAGCCAGTCGAGGCCGAGGGCGATGAAGCTGTCGACGACCCAGAGGACGTTCGCGGCGATCACGGCGGCGACGGCCGCGCGCGGCATCGCCGGCCGGGTGGCCAGGCGGTAGACGAGCCCGGCATAGACGGCGAGCACCGCGCCGACGGCCACCAGCAGCTCGGTGGGGACGCCGAGCCAGCCGTCGAGCAGCGGGGCGGCGGCCATGTAGACGAGGGCGTTGGCGCCGGTGAGGACGGCGTCGGCCTTGAGCGCGAACCGGAGCAGGCTGCCGGTCGCGTGGCGGGGGGTGACGATCGCTTGGGTCTCCATGACCGGCAGCGTGCCACCGCCAGGGAAGGGTCTCAATTACCCCGCAGGTAAGCGGCGGTCGGCTCGTCGGCCGGGTAGAACGCCTCGATCGACAGCTCGGAGAGCGTGATGTCGATCGCCGTGCCGAACGTCGCGATGGTGCTGAAGAAGGAGAGCTCCTGCCCCTGCGCGTCGTAGCGGAGCGGCACGGCGATCTCGCCGCCATGGGGCACGGCCTCAGTCTCGCCGGGGTACGCGCTGACCTCCTCGAGGAGCGCCTCCAGCTGCTCGTCGGCGGTGAGCGCGACCTGGCGGCGGAGCCGGTCGAGCAGGTGGCCGCGCCACTCGCCGAGGTTGATGATCCGCCCGGCCATGCCGTCCGGGTGCAGGCTCACGCGCAGCACGTTGACCGGCGGCTCCATCAGGTGCGCCGGGACCGGCTCGGTGAACATGCCGATCGCGCGGTTGGCGGCGGCGAGGTTCCACCAGCGGTCGACCACGACGGCGGGGTACGGCTCGTGGCCGGTGAGGATCTTGTCCAGCGCCTCGCGGACCGGCGCCATCTCGGGGGCGTCGATCGGCCGCTGCTCGAAGGCGGGCGCGAAGCCGGCGGCGAGCAGGAGCTGGTTGCGGTCGCGCAGCGGGACCTCGAGCTGCTCGGAGAGGTGCAGGACCATCTCGCGGCTCGGCCTGCTGCGGCCGGTCTCCAGGAAGCTCAGGTGCCGCGCGGACACCCCCGCCTCGAGCGCGAGGTCGAGCTGGCTCAGCCGGCGGCGCTGCCGCCAGTCCTTCAGCAGCGTCCCGAGCGGGACCGTGGCCGTGCTCATGCCCGGGAAGCTAGCGAGCGAGGCGCCGCCCGGCACCTACCTCGGGGGTAATCGACACGCGTCCGCCGCGGTGGTTCGCTGGAGGCATGACCGATATCACCGTTGTCGTAGAGCGCTACATCGCCGCCTGGAACGAGGCCGACCCCGACCGCCGCCGCGAGCTGGTGGCGGAGGCCTTCGCCGAGGACGCCACGTACCTGGACCCGCTCATGGAGGGCGCAGGCACGGACGGCATCGCCGCCATGATCGGCGGCGCCCAGCAGCAGTTCCCCGGCCACCGGTTCGAGCTCGCCGAGGGCCCGGACGCCCATCACGACCGCGTGCGCTTCGCGTGGTCGCTGGTCGGCGAGTCGGGCCCGGTCGCGCGGGGGATCGACTTCGCCCGGACGGCCGGTGACGGCCGCCTGAGCGAGGTGACGGGCTTCCTTCACTGAGCGGATGTCCACTCCGGCGGCGTGTACGGGGCTCCCGGCACGCCGCCGACGCACAGCACCCGCAGCCCGTCGGGGCCGCTGGTGAGGATGCGCTCGACCCCGGCGTCCACTCGCACGAGGCGCTCGGGGTCGAGCGGGATCCGCTCGGCGCCCGCGACGACGGCGCCTGAGCCGCGGAGCGCGACGTAGAGCTCCTCCTGGCCGGTGTCCGACTCGTCGTGGGCGCCCGTGACGTAGTCCGGCGGCAGGTCCATGATCTGCACGCCGAAGGCGCGGATGCCGAGCCCGGTGCGCACGAGCTTGGCGAAGCCGTCCCACAGCTGCGGGAGGTCGTCGATCGCTGCGGCGGCGATCCGTTCACGCGTCCTGGTAGGCATGTGCCGTCCTCCTGAGGGTCGGTATGGGGGAGAGGAAGAGGAGGCCGGCGACGCCGATGGCCAGCGGGATGACGCCGGCGAGCAGGAGCGCGGGCTGCGCGCCGATGGCGCCGATCAGCACCCCGGCGGCGCCGAGCGCGCCGAGCTCGGCCGCGTTGCGCGCGGCGTTGTAGCCGGCGAACGCGCGGCCGCGCAGCGCGTCCGGCACGCGTTCGTGGATAAGCGTGCGGATGACGACGTTCTTGACGCCGTGGGCGACGCCGCCGAGCGTGAAGCCGGCGAACGCGGCGAGGAGGAGCGGCACCGCGGCCGCGCCGGCGATCCCGAGCCCCTGGACGGCGACGCCGGCGAGGGCGGCGACGGCGAGCCTCGCGGGCGGGACGCGTCGCGCGAGCCCCACCGCGCCGAGCACCATCCCGAGCGTCCAGCTCGTGACGAGCAGGCCGTACGCGGTCTCGCTCGCGTGCAGGACGTCGCGGACGTAGAAGAGCTCGGCGGCGATCGTGATCGAGAAGAAGAGGAGCGCGGCGACGGCGGCGCCGAGCGTGAGGCGCAGGACGGGGTCGGCGGTCAGGTACGCGAAGCCCTCGCGCGCGGGGGCCTTGCCGCCGGCGCCGTGCCGCCGGGCGCGCAGCAGGGTGGCGGCGAGCGCCACGGCGGCGAAGGTGGCCGCGTCGACGACCAGCGCGACCTCGAGCAGCCCGGCCGCGGCCAGCGCGCCGCCGGCGATCGGCCCGACCGCCATGCCGAGATAGCGCGCCGCCTCGACGACGCCGTTGGCGCGGGCGACCTGGTCGCCGGCCGCGGCGGGCACGAGCGAGAACTCGGCGGGCTGGCTGATCGCGTTGCCGGCGCCGAGCAGGACGGCGAGCGCGAGCACGGCCGCCAGCGACCCGCTGGCCGGCACCATCGCGGCGACGGTGACCGCCTGGGCCAGCGACGCCATGATCAGCAGGCGGCGGTTCTCGACCCGGTCCGCGAGCCGCCCGGCGACGCCGCCGAGCACCACGACCGGCCCGAATAGCGCGAGGAAGAAGGCCGCCACCGCGAACGCGGACGAGGTCGTGGCCTCGATGTGGAGGGCGAGCGGGACCCAGAGCAGGAAGTCGCCGAAGGCCGACAGGCCGACGGCGCCGACGATCAGCCGGATGTCGCGGATGCGGAGGACGCTCATGGCCGCAGTGTCCGCGGCCACCGTTCTCCCACCGTTCGCGCAGCGTGAAAGTTAGGGTGGGCGTCGATGCTCCGCGTGCGCCTCGCCGGCGGCCTCGGCCTCGAGCTCGACGGCCGGGAGATCCCGCTCCCGGCGTCGCGCCGCGCCCGCGCGCTGCTCGCCTGGCTGGCCGCCCATCCGGGAGCGCATCCGCGCAGCGAGCTCGCCGGGCGGTTCTGGCCCGACGTGCTCGACGAGAGCGCCCGGGTGAGCCTGCGCGCCGCGCTGAGCGAGCTGCGGCGGGCGCTGGGGTCCGCCGACGCCCTCGTCGCCACCCGCGACACGGTGGCGCTGGAGGCGTGGGTCGACCTGCGCGAGTTCGACGCGCTGGCCGGCGCCGGCCGCGCGGCCGAGGCGATCGCGGCGTGCGGCGGCGAGCTGCTGACCGGGATGGACGACGAGTGGGTGTACGAGCTGCGGCGCGAGCACGAGGGCCGGCTGGCGCGCGCGGCCGCGGCGCTCGTCCCGGGCGCCCCGTTGCACGACGGGCCGTTCGTCGGTCGCGAGGCCGAGCTCGCGCGGCTCGACGCCGCGTGGCGCGTCGGCGGCCGGCGGCTCGTGCTCGTCGCGGGCGAGCCGGGCGTGGGCAAGACGCGCCTGGCCGAGCATTTCGCGGCCGGCGCGACGGGCGCGCTCGTGCTGATCGGCCGCTGCTCGGAGGATCCGCTCGCGCCGTTCGAGCCGTTCACCGAGGTGCTGCGGCAGGTCGGCCCGGCCGCGGTCGCCGGCTCGCGCGAGCTCGACCGCCTGCTCGGGATGGCGCGCGGCGGCGGCGACGATCCCGGCGCGCGCCACCGGCTGTTCGCCGCGGTCGACGACCTCCTGACCGGCCTGGCCGAGCACCGCCCGGTGGTGCTCATCCTCGACGACCTGCACTGGGCCGACCGGCCGACGCTCCTGCTCCTCGGGTTCATCCTGCGCAGCGGGCGCCGCGCGCCGTTGCTCGTGATCGGCACGTACCGGGACACCGAGGTCGGCCGTCGAACGCCGCTCGTCGGCGCCCTGGCCGAGCTGCGCCGGGACGGCGGGGCGGAGCGCCTGGCGCTGCGCGGGCTCGCGCCGGGCGAGGTCGGCGAGCTGGCGAGCGCGCTGCTCGGCGAGGAGGCGGCCGCGCGGGTCGCCGGGCCGGTGCACGCGCGCACGGGCGGCAACGCGTTCTTCGTCGAGGAGGTCCTGCAGGGCATCGCCGACGACGACGCGGACGTGCCGGAGAGCGTGCGGCACGCCGTGGGCGCACGGCTCGGGCGGCTCTCGGCCGACGCGGACGAGCTGCTCGCCGTGGCCGCCGTGCTCGGCATCGTCGTCGACCCGGAGCTGCTGGCGGCGGTGGCCGGCCGCGCGCCGCTCGAGGTCGAGCCGCTGCTCGACGAGCTGATCGACGCCCGGCTGCTGCGCGCGGCCGGCGCGACGCTGGAGTTCCCGCACGCACTCGTGCGCGAGGCGGTCGACGCCGACCTGAACCCCCTGCGCCGCGCCCGGCTGCACCGGGCGGCCGCCGAGGCGCTGATCGCGCGCGGTCCCGGCTCGCACCTCGAGGAGATCGCCCATCACCTCTCGGAGGCGGCCGACGAGCGCGCGCCGGAGTACCTGCGGCTGGCCGGCGAGCACGCGCTGGAGATGCTGGCCTACGAGGAGGCGGCGGCGTTCTTCGGGCGGGCGCTCGAGGCCGCCCCGTCCGGTGAGCTGGAGCTGGCGCGCGGCGACGCGCTTCTGCGGGCCGGCGAGCCGGACGCCGCGCGCGAGTGCTTCGAGCGGGCGGCGCGGTCGTCGACCGATCCCGAGCTGCTGGGGCGCGCCGCGCTCGGCTTCGCCGGCCTGGGCGTGACGATCATCGACCTCGACGAGGCGGTGATCGCGCGGCTCGAGGAGGCGCTGGCCGCGGTCGAGGAGCCGGTCCTGCGCTCCGAGCTGCTGGCGCGCCTCGCGGTCGAGCTCTACTACGCGCCGTCCCGCGACCGCAGCGAGGCGCTGAGCTCCGAGGCCGTCGCCGTGGCCCGCGCGTCCGGCGACCGCCGCGCGCTCGCGGCCGCGCTCAACGCGCGCCACGTCGCCCTCTGGCGGCCCGACCGGCTGGCGGAGCGGCTCGCCACCGCCGACGAGATGATCGAGGCCGGCTCGGGCCAGCTCGAGCTCCAGGGGCGCAACTGGCGGGTCAGCGACCTCTTCGAGGCGATGCGGATCGACGAGTGGCGGGCCGAGGTCCGGCGCCACGGCGAGCTCGCCGCGCGGCTGCAGCTCCCCGCCTACACCTGGTACACGCCGCTGTGGGGCTCCGTCGACGCGGTGCTCGCCGGCCGCTGGGACGAGGCCGCCGAGCTGCGCGAGCAGGCGCGCGAGGCCGGCCGCCGGGCGGGGGACCGCAACGCCGACCTGTTCGCCGAGATGGCCCGGTTCGGCGCCGCGATGCTGCGGCAGTCGTGGGACGACGTCGACATGACGCTGCTGCACGACAAGGTCGCGAGCTCGCCGGCGGCGATGGCGTGGCGCTGCAGCTACGCCTGGATCCTCGCAGAGACCGGCCGGGTCGACGAGGCGCGCGAGGAGCTCGCCGCGATCACCGCCGACGACTTCGCGGCGATCCCGTTCGACGCGAACTGGCCGTCGGCCATGGGCGAGCTGACCGAGGTGTCCACCACCCTCGGCGACGCCGCCCTCGCCGCGCCCCTCTACGACCGCCTGCTCCCGTACGCGGGAGTCGCCCTCACCTCCGGCCGCGCGATCGGGACCTTCGGCTCGACCGAGCGCCTGCTCGCGGCGCTCGCGGCGACCCTCGGCCGCCCCGACGAGGCCCGCGCCCGCCACGAGCGGGCGATCGCCCTGAACGAGGCCGCGGGCTTCACCGCGTGGGCGGAGCTGGGCCGCCGGGCCGTACATTCCCTGTCGCGGGCCGGTAGCTCAGCGGTTAGAGCAGCGGACTCATAATCCGTCGCGCGGTGGTTCGAATCCACCCCGGCCCATGGCTCTGCAGAGCCTGAAAGCGCAAAGTTAATCTCGGCTTCGAGCTTCGCAACTGGGTTCCCAAGACTGGGTTCCCCTGACGTCTGTCACTGATGCATGTGCCATGGCCGCACCGACTGGCCACCTGCAGGTCGGTCGAGACGAGCCCGCGGACGGCAGTACGGTCGCGCTGTGGCGCGACGCCGAGGGCCGGCACAAGAAGGTGCTCGGGCCGGCGTGGGTCAAGCCGCACGGCAGCACCGCCACGCGGCGCGACGAAGTGGCGGGCGGCGGACGGCCCGAAGCCGCGACGGCCACCTCACGCCGAAGGACGCCGAGGAGCGTCTGCGCGAGCTCCTCGCCGGCGCGCCGCACGGAGCGCGCTGCCAGGCCGACGAGCGCCACACGTTCGGCGAGGCCTGCGACGAGTGGCTGCGCTACGTCGAGCACGACCGCGACCGCCGGCCGTCGACGGTCGGCGACTACCGCAACACGGTCCGGCGCTACCTGGTGCCGCGCCTTCGGCGCGGACACGGCCGGTCGCGGCGATCACGACGGACGACATCGACGCGTTCCGCGAGCGGCTGCTCGACGAGCGGCCGGCTGTCGCGGCGCACGATCCAGAAGATCCTCGTGCTGCTGCACGGCATCCTGAAGCGCGCGAAGCGCAAGAAGTGGATCGCGTCCAACCCGGCCGAGGACGCCGAGCGGATCACGCTGAAGCGCGTCGGGCGACTTCAACGTCCTCTCGCCCACCGAGGTCGAGGCCGTCGCCGCGCGCCGCGCGCGACGAGCAGGACGCCGCCGATCTTCCTCACCGCCGCCTTCACCGGCCTGCGCATGGGCGAGCTGCGCGCGCTGCGCTGGGCCGACGTCGACTTCGCCGGCGAGCGCATCGCTCGTCCGCAAGGGCGTCACGCGCTGGCAGGAGGGCCGGCCGAAGTCCGGCCGCGTCCGCGCCGTCCCGCATGAGTCGACCAGGTCGCCCGGGCGCTCGACGGCCTGAGCCGCCGCGAGCGCTTCACCGGGCCCAGCGACCTCGTGTTCTGCAACGAGGTCGGCGGCTTCATCGACGACGGCCGGCTGCGCATCCGCTTCTACGCCGCGCTGCGCGACGCCGGCCTCGGCCACCTGCGCGAGAAGGAGGACCGCGTCGTCTTCCACGACCTGCGCCACACCTTCGGCACGCTCGCGGTCCGCGCCTTCCCGCTGTCGCGACGTCAAGGCGTTCATGGGCCACGAGTCGATCGACACGACGATGATCTACGTCCACCACGTGCCCCAGACCGACGCCGCTGCGCGACTCAGCGCACTGCTGGACGCCGACGCCGCGCCGCCGGCTATTGACTCGGCGATGGCTGGTCGGGGCTCGTAGTTTTTTCCGATCGGCCGAGCTGCCGAGTACCCTGGACAGCGATGGCCAAGCCAGTCGACAAGCCGATCGAGCGTGAGACGGACGAGCCGGAGTTCGTCATTTACGAGGAGGATTTCGAGGAGTCGTCGCGCGATCCGCGCGTAAGGCGTTCCTCGAGGAGTCCTACTGGCGCCGTTCAAGCGTCTCGAGTTGAGGGCCGCATCATCTACTACGAGGCGGGACGCAGGCTGATCCAGAGCCTCGTCGAAGCTTTCGAGGTCGACTCCAGTGGCGGGGCGACCTCGCGGAACCCGTAGCGGTCCATCCAGAGTCGGCGGACGTTCTCGTCGAACGGATCGAGCGCCAGTACGCACGTCGCTTGTAAGCGGCGGACCTCGATCGCGATGCTCGCCGCGTGTCCGACGAGGTCGCGGCCGTCGATCTCAGCTTCGGTGGCCTTCGCGACCCAGGCCACCAGCGTCGCGGGGGTGTCCCGGTAGGCCGACCCGACCTCCTCGCGCTGCCGACGGGTGAGCGGGACGGAGCCTGATGCCAACGCGCAGTACGCGAGAACCGTGTGCGAGCCCACGAGCAGCCACGTCCGCGCGGAGGACGAGTCGAGGGCAATGGTGCGCAACCACTCCGCGGCTGCGACCGCGGCGGGGTGCGGGCCGGCATCGAACTCGCGGATGGCGGCGAGCAGCTCCTCCGGCACCACGTCCCGCTGCCTCAGAGCGATCCACGAGCGCCGATCCGCCCCCAGCGCGACAACCACCGCCTCGCGCCACGCCTCCACGTCGTTCGCCGCCATGACCACCATTCAAGCTCGCACGGCGGCGGAAGATCGAGACCCATCTACCGCGCTCACGCACTTGCACCCAGCTGCTACATGTAACCTTGTAGCGTGCCGCAGCTCGCTCGCGTCGGCGTTCCCGCGGAAACGTGGCAAGCGTTTCGGCAACTCGCCCTGCGCCGCGGGCTCTCCGTCACCGCCTACCTCGGCAAGCTCGTCGAGGCGGAGCTACGCCGCCACTTCGAGACCAACCTCGCTGCCATGCCGGCCGAAGCTCCGCTCCGCGACGAGGGGATCGCCGCGCTCCACGACGTAAGGCGCTCGATCGACGAGCTCGACGACATTGCTGGTCGTCTCGCTCGCTCGGCTGTCGCCGGCGGAGCGTCATGGGAGGACGTCGGCTCAAGCCTCCGGCTTCGATCCGACGTCGCCGAGAAAGCCTACGGGCGGCGACCGGGCTGACCTTTGGCGCCGGCGACGGGCGGGGCCGCATCGACGTACCGAGCTTGATCGTGTACATCTACCCGGTGCCGGCCGAGTGGCACGGTGGAACCAGCTGACCGATCCATGGGCGAGGCTTGCATCGGCTTTAGAGCACTACGCGGGTCTCTCCGCTTCCGTGCGTGACTACGAGGGCTTCAGATCCTGATGACAGGACGGTTCCGATCGAGATCCACGAGGTAGACACCGACTCCCGGCAGTTCGCTGACGTCCTTCGCCTGTCGAAAGAGAATCGGCGCTACCTGGGGTTCCTCCCAGACGCCGGCTTCGCTGATCGAGCACGGAAGGGCACGCTGCTCGCGGCGAGCGACGGGGACGCGATACTCGGCTACGTCCTATACGACCTTCCACGCGACCGCGTCAAGATCGTCCATCTTTGTGTCGCGAGCTACGCCTTACGGCGCGGCATAGCCCGAGCGCTCGTCGACGCGGTTAGCGCTCGTCACCAGGACCGTCGTGGCATCGAACTCAAGTGTCGGCGTGACTTCCCAGCCAACAATCTCTGGCCGGAGCTCGGCTTCCGGGCCGTCCTAGAGGTACCCGGACGTAGCGCTGCAGGACATCCCCTGACCGTCTGGCAGCTTGCTCATGAGCACGATGATCTATTCACGTTCATCGACGAGCGTCGCGAAGTCGCGGTCATCGACAACAACGTCTTCCTCGATTTGATTGGCGACCGCCCGCAGGGGCGTGCTACCCGGAACCTCCTTGATGACTGGGTTTCCGAGCTGGTCGAGCTTTGTGCTACTGACGAGCTGTGGCAAGAGATCAACAAATGCGACGACGCGGGCCTGCGGGCCCGGATGCGCATCCATGCCGACAGCTTCCGAAGGCTCTCCGTTGCACGCTCCAAGTGGCAGGACCTAACGAGTCTCGTCGCCGAACTCGTCCCGGACGCCGGCCCCGCGGACCACCGTCACGTGGCGCGCGCCATCGCTGCCGACGCGTCTTACTTCGTCACGCGCGACGACGAGATCCTCACCTCAGCAGGCGATCTCCGCGAGAACTTTCGAATCATCATCGTCCGTCCCGAGATGCTCATTGTCGCGCTCGACCGGTTGCGGTCTTCGGGGCCCTATGAACCTGAGGCGGTGCAAGGAACCAGCGTTCAGACTGTCGCGCCCAACGACCTCGATCAGAAGTCGTTTGTTACCGCGCTCCTGAACTACGGTGCGGGCGAGCGCGCCACGGACCTTCGAGACGTCCTCCGTCCCGCGCTGGCCGCTCCAGACGAGCACCAGGTGCGGACCTTCCAATCAGCGGATGGAAAATTGCTCGGCAGCATCATCTACGCGGCCCGAACCGATCACGTCGAGGTCGAGCTGATCCGTGTGAGTTCGTCCGACCGAGTGGGGCGCGCACTCGCTCGCCAGCTCGCCTTCCTGCCACGTGAGGTGGCGGCGTCGTGCTCTGTCGGCTGGGTCATGATCACCGACCCAAATCCGTCTGGCCCTGTCCTCCGCTCCTCGTGGAGGACGAGGGCTACCAGCAGGGCGAGGGCGGCCGCTGGATGTGCGACGTTCGACGCGGCATCGCGGACATCACCGCCGTTCGAGCCGCTTCGGCGCAGGCGGCTGCCGCGGAGCCGAAGCCGGCCGCGGCGACCGCAGCCCTCGAGCGGCGCCTGTGGCCGCTGAAGATCACGGGCGGCGAACTGCCGACCTTCATGGTTTCGATCCACCCGGTGTGGGCGGAGCAGCTGTTCGATACGACTCTCGCCGCGGCGACCCTACTCGCCCGCCGCCTTGACCTCGGGCTCAGCCGCGAGCACGTTTACTACCGCGGCCCGGGCTGGTCCGGTGGAATAGCCCACCCGGCGCGAATTCTTTGGTACGTGAAGGGCGGCACGCCCGGGCATCCGGTCGGTCATTTGCGGGCGACCTCGCAGCTCGCAGAGGTGGTTGTCGGCCGCCCCCGCACCCTCTACCAGCGCTTCGCCCGCCTCGGCATCTGGACCGAGCAGCAGGTTTGCGAGGCTGCCAACGCGAAGGACAACGTCATGGCGCTCCGGTTCACCGACACGGAAGTCTTCGAGCGGCCCCTGGACTTGACGACGCTGAGTCAGACTTATGAGAGCGTGGCAGAAACGTTCAGAGCGCCGCAATCCCCGCAGCAGGTGAGCGAACATATGTTCTGTCTGCTCTACCGGCGAGCATCCGCATATGCATCCTGAGGGCCGCACCCTGTTCATCTCGGTCCGCCGCGCTTCGCGGAGCTGCCTCGACTGGGACCAAGACGGTCGAGCTCCGCCGAGTGCAGCCCGCGGTTGTCCGCGGCACGCCCGTGCTTGTCTACGCCTCGTCGCCGCTGTGCGCGCTGCTCGCAACGGGTGTCGTCGACGACCTCGACGTCGCGTCCCACGACGAGATTGGCGCCGGCACGCAGCCGGTCGGCATCTCGCGCGACGAGTACGACAGACCACTTCCAGGACGCGGCAGCGGCCGATCGCCATCACGCTCGCCGACGTCCGCCGCCTTCCCCGCCCCGTGCCGCTTCACGAGCTCCGTGATGGCCGCGACTGGTTCCGGCCGCCCCAGAGCTTCCGCTACCTCAACGAGCAGCAAACGACGTCCTTAGGCGTGCAGGTTCCGAGGCCGATTCCGGCCTGACGCGCGGGTGCGCCAGATCCCCTACTGCCGGAGCCGTAGGCCTGGCTCGACCGCCATGGGTGAGCGATCGGGTCGAGTTCCCAACCGGGTTCCCGAATCGCCTCCCAGAACCGCTATCAGCCGCTCGAACACGACTCAGCAACCGCGTTCCAGAGCCAACCAGCCACTTGAACCGCCACTCATAATCCGTCGCGCGGTGGTTCGAATCCACCCCGGCCCATCGACATGAGGAGCGGCGTCGATCTCCGCCAGGTCGCGCCGCTCCGCGCAACAGGCCGTCTTGCGTCGGATCGCGGATCGCCAGGATCCGCCGCTCTCCGCCGTGGTTCGCCACCCCGAGAGTCACACAGGAGTCACAGGGCCGCCTGGGAGTCACAGCGAAGGAGTCACACGGCTGTCGCGATCGGGCGTTCGACCGGAGCGCGCTGTCGATTGTCCTGGCACGCGAGGACCGAACCACGCCCGTAACTGTCGTTCGCGACGGCTGATTGTGCGTCGGCGTCCGAGGTCAGATGCCGGTGGCGCGCCTCGCGACCCCCCGCCCCCTCGATGCTCGTAGTTGACGTTCCGGCGGCTTCGTAGCTGGGTCCGCACGCCTGAGTTGATCTCCGAGGCCCTGGTCCGCGCCCTCGGGGCGCCGCGAGGAGCGAGCGAAGCGAGCGCCCGCAGCGGCGCCGGCGCGCGCAGCGCGCCCTTGACTTCGTGAAGAACCTCGTCCCAGCCGAGAGTGCTGATCGCGCCGCCGGGCGTTGCGAGGGCCGAGTGAATGGCCGCACTGGAACGCAGCAGCTCGATGGGCACGACCGCGCCGCTGCCGCTGGCAGGCGATAGGAGCAGCGCGTTGGTCGGCGCGATCGCTCGGAACCGCAGTGTCCAGTTGCATGGAATGCAGCACTAAGGAGCTACCGCTGCTTTCTGCGGATGCAGGAGCGAGGCGGGCGTGGATCGCGCGCCGGTGTACTACTCCTCATCGTCCAACACAGGCGTTGACGCCTGCTCTACTTCACGCGAAAGGGAGAGCGAGTGCGCGTCCCACTCTCTCGTAAATCCCCCTCAGGACCTGCTGATGCAGCGCGCGGGTCATGTCCGGGCGTGCGGTACTTCTGAGGTTCGTCCGTGGCAGGAGCGAGCCGCAAGCGTGCGGCGCCGCGGGCAGTCGGCTCGTGCGCGCCGGACCCCGTGGCCGGCGTGATCCGGCTGATCGCGGCGTTCGACGATGCGGCCGCGCTCGCGTCGGGCGGCGTCGCGGTCCAGATCATTGCTGCCGAACGCGACGTTCGCCCTGGTGAGCGGCGCCGGGCACATGCTTCCGGTTGCAAGGCGCGCGCAGTTCGCACGGCCGCTGAGAAGCAGTCAGAACTCATGACACCGGGCGTTGCGGTTCTGCAGCGCCCGACGCCGCCCGGCACGGTCAGGACACCGGCTCTATCTGGAAGCCTTCGTTGCCACTCAGGAACGTCCCGGTTTCCGGTACGACGACCCAGTCCGCGGGCACCGCGCCGGACGCGGCGAACTGCTCAAACTGCGCCGTAGCGGTTGCGCAGGAGAGATCGCTGAAGACGTTCATGTAGTAGGCGCCGGCCGGCACGACAAGCAAGCCGACTGTCGCGCCTGCCACCAGGCTGACGGTGCCGGGACACGTGATCGCGAGACTCGGATGCACGCCGCCGCCGGATGTCGTTCCCTTGCCGACGCGCCGGACGGCGAACGACGCGCGGCCGCGCGAGAAGCGCTTCTGCGCCATGTTCAGTCGCCAACCGGGCGGCAGGGTCCCGGCGTAGTCATGGAAGAGGAAGAACGCGAATCGGCGGTCCGCGATCGCGCACGACAGCCCGCGCGTGCTGATCGCGTACCGGCCCGCGCGCAGTCGCAGCGAGCCGATCCGGTCGTTGTGCTCGACCGTGAACGTCCCGGGACAGCGGCCGGCCGAACCGGGGCTCGGCGCCGACTGCAACGTAAACGACGCGTTGCTCGTTGCGTTGATAAAGCCGAGCCCGGTGGCGGCGGTGGCCCAGTCGTCGGGTAGCGATCCATCGAAGTCGCCCAGAAAGCGAGTCAGAAGCGATGACGCAGCGGCGCACGACAGCCCACTCGGCTGCATGAAGTACTTGCCGCGCGGGATCGACAACGCCCCGACGCGATCGTCGTGCAGCACCGTGAAGCTGGCAGAACAGTTCACCGCGGCGCCGGCGCCGGAGCCCGCACCGACCGCGACCAGCACTGCGACGACGACGGTCAGCAGGACCGATACGGCGCGTCCGGTCACGGGGCGACTCTCGCACGACGATCGATGCGGGTCAAGCGGCGCGGTGGCGGTGGCTGCCGGGCGCCATTGAGTCCCACGATCCTGACGCGATCGCGCCGCTAGTCTGCGGCTGCATCCCGATTCGGGCGTGACGCGCGCCGTTTGCGTCGAGAGGCCCCCGGCACGGCGGGGTGCGGTGATGGCACGATCAGACAGCGCCCGTCGCTCGTCACGAGCATCTTGATCGAGTAGTGGCGGCGAGCAGGCCGCGTACCGCCGTCGAGCGCCGGTATCCCGTCGGTCGCGCTCGAGGCAGGTTCGCGCCGCGTGGTGTCCTCGGGAGCAGGCCGATGTGGCTGAGGCGCGCTCACGGGCGTGCGTCCGCGATGCGCTCATCGGTGAACGGCGTGTCGAGGTGGGCGATGATCGCGTCGCGACGCTGAACGCGTGGCGAGGCGGTCACCCGGTCACGGGCAGAAGCGTGCCCATAGATTGACGTAGCTATCCGCCACGGGATGGGGTGCGTGCCGCGACGGTGTCGCTTCGTCGGTGACACCATCGTCGCGGGTTGCGCGGATGCCTCTAGGGCGCAGTGTGCGTCCAGGCGGGGGCGGGGTTGTAGGTGTTGGGGTACGGGTCGCACTTGGGATCCGACCTTGACTGCCGGCGTCGCTAGGACGCCGTGCCAGCACGTGGCATCGGTGAAGTTGCGCCACCACCACGTCGCCGGATAGAGCCCGAGGCCCGTGATCTTGGTCCCGGAGACCGTGGCGCCGATCTTGGCGAAGAGCGCGTCGAACACGGGGCCGGATGCGAGGTCGTTCAGCGGCCAGTGCCGCTGGCACTGCTGCGTGCCCTCGTACTGGTTTTCAAGCACGGAGGAAGAAGCCGGGGTATTGAGCAGTGGCGATGAAGAACACCGTATGCAGCTGGTCCCCTTAATGGTCAAAATTGGTGACCGACGCATACTCTGTGCTGGGCGCCATCTGGTTGTATGGGTGGATGGTGTCGAGAGACTCGGTGCAGTCCCAGTCGCGGATGCTCACCATGGACAGATGTGCGTGGCCTACCGTGTCGTCGGGTCTCGTGATCCACGTGGGCGAGTGCACGAGGGTGTCGCTTGCCGGCAGCGTCCAGTTGGCCGTGACGAGGGCGGTGGCGATCTGCTGGCGCTGGGCGGCTTGGAGAAACTGCGAGAGCTGATCGCTGACGTCCCGCGTCCAGGGCAGGTTGGTGATGAGGTGGTGCATGGCCGTCAGCCGGCCGGAATCGCTGACGGCGACCTCGTTCAGGGTGTCGAAGGTCTCAAGGATCTGGTTCTGGCGCTTCACCATGTCGCTGGCGAGGTCCTCGGCGGTGCTCAGGACGACGGACTCGGTCGGGGCCCCGGTATCGGGGTCGCTCGCGACTCCGGACGCGATCCCGAACGTCCCGCTCATCGAACCTAAGAGGACATCGAGCTCGTCGATCTCGAACTGTCCCGATAGGGCGGCGGCGACATCGATGAAGCCCTGGATGATCGCGAGGATGTCCGCCGCGGTCTTGGACTGACCCGGTGGCGTCACGGCGTTGTCGATGTCGGTCGCGAGGTTCTGAAGGCTGATGTAGTTCGGCAGCGACGCGTCGGTGAACGGCGCCTTGACCGTCGTCTGGAAGAAGGTGTTGACGCTGTCGACCATCGTGAACTCTCCGAGCTGGGGGCTCTGCCCGGTCGTTCCGGCATAGTCGTTCTTGAGGTTGGTCGAACGTCGCTTCTGTGAACTTGGGCGGCGGAGTGGTGCGGATAGGTGATGCTGTCCAGTCTGGTGAGGGGACCGCCGCTCCACGATGGTGTGGCGGTGGAGGAGCCGTAGGCGTCGCGGACGTTGAGGTACTCGGTGTCCGCCCCCAGCAGCTGCTGAGCGAGGTACACGCTTGCGGCTGCGTAATCGGGCGCTTCCGAGTGCGGCCAGGGCGTCGGCGGCTGGTAGATGGCGGGGTATAGGGTGGTGTCGATATTGCTCGGGCTGGCCACCAGCGGCTCGAACAGACGTTCATTGGTGCGCTCGAGCACGCCGGTGATCTTTCCGGAGACAGCCGGCGCGCCGGCGGCCTGCGCGATGCTGGATGCCTCGGCCACACGCCCGTAGTCCACAAGCCCGGCCATCCCCACGAACGAATACGTCGCTGGCGGCGTGGCGTTCGCGAAGGTGTCCGGCGTGCCCCCGAGGTCGTCGATCGCGTTCATGATGCCGACCCAGAGGGTGGGGTCCTGGGGGTTCAAGTCGGGAGATGTCCACCCGACGCTGGTCATCATCACCATCTGCGAGGGGTCATTCACCGCGTCGGTCAAGCGCCCGAGCATTCCCGTTAACGCGTTCTGGTCGTCATCATCTGCGGTCGCGAAGGAGTCGTTGTGCAGCACTTCCAACGTGTAGCGATCCAAAACCACGACGTGAAAGCCGCCGGCCGACCGAGCCGGGAACGGCGGCGCCGAGATCTTCTGAGCACCGACGGTGATCGTGTTGTCCAGCCCCGCCACGTCCGACGGCGTGGGAGTGATGTCGAACGGGACGTAGTCGCCGGAGCTGAACGTGTAATGGGAACTCGGACCGGTCGGGGAGGAGAACCAACCGTCGACCACGCACCGCGTCGGAGTCGGCGGCGGATCCGGATTGTCATGGGCCACGCATGACTGGGTTGCACTTCCGGGCGAAAGACCCGTCACACCGACCGCAACGAACGGCCACGGCGGCCAAATCTCTCCCGCACCCGGGCGGTCACCCCAGTTCGCCGGAAGCGCGCCGATCTGGCCGAGCGCGCCGTTGAGAACCGCTTGTTGGTCTCCTGCTGTCGAACCGAGGCGCGTGGTCTGGATGATCACGATCGGCGGCGATCCCAGGGCGTTCGACTTCTGTGTGATGTAGGGGCCGATCTGCCCCATGTCCGAGAAGCCGGCGACGGTGCCCTGTCCGACGGACGGGGTCGCGAGCGTGTGGCGGTCGAGCACGAACACCTGCACGGGCGTCGGCGGAGCGGGAACGAAGGTCCCGCCCAGGAGGATCCCGACCTGACCGCTCTGGGTGACCTCAGTCTCGATGCGGACGAGCGGTCCCTGCGGATTCGTGGACACCGTCACGTTCTCGATGGCGACCGCGCCCGATGCCGCCGCGGCTGCGCGCCGCGCCGCGCCTCCCACCTCCCTGACCCTGAGCCGGAGTCGATACACCCCGCGCACGTCCGGGCGAAGCCACGGCCGCGCGGCACTCACGTCGCTGAGACGCGCGCGACTGCCGCGCGGAGCGCTGAGCAACCGCCAGTGGTAGCGCAGCGCGCCGCCACGAGCCGCCCGCATCGCCTTCGATCCGAGCCGCACGGCTCGCCGCTCGGTCGTTGAGCGCGACGCACCGGCGCCGATCAGCGGGCCGCCACGCGTCACGCGCACCGAACGCACGACCCGGGTATAGAACCGGTCCCGCTCTGCCTGGACCACCAGGCGGTTGCTTCCGAACCGCAGCCCGTGCGCCGCACCGACATCGAAGCGCACGATCGCCCGATGCCGCGTCAGGCGCCGCTGGGCCGGCGCCAGCTCGCCGGCCACGGACCGGCCGTTCAGCCAGGCACGCACGTCCGCCCCGCGAGCGAGCGACAGCCTCGCCGACAGCCGCGAGCGAAGACCGGTTCCCGCGTCCGGGGACACCACCCTCACCAGGCCACGACGCCGGTGCAGATACCGAAACTCCGCGAACGCGCGCCCCGTGCGCCGGCCCCTGCGGGCACCGACTTCGACTCTGTTGACGCCGCCGACGAGCAGGCGCGCCGGCACGCTCACGCTCCACCGCAGCTTGCTTCTGCGCGTGATCCCGCTTTTAGGGAACGGCTTGCCGTTGACCCGCACCGAGAGACGCGCGACAGGCTCGCGGACCTTCACGGCCACCCGAACCGGGCCCCCGTGCGCACGAATCGGCGCGCCCGGCACCTTTGCGCGCACCAACCGCGCATCATGCGGCGTGGCCGTGAACCGCAGCTGGGCCGCAGCCACACCGCCGGCCACGAACGCCGACGCCAGCAGCGCGGCGGCGACGATCAGTACCCGCATCCACCAGCGCCCAGGAGTCACCGAGGCGGGGCGCATAGGCATCGAGCGCGAACGGCACCCGTCTCGCAGACCAGCCATGCCCAACCCCCTCAGCTGCCGAAGCAAGCACACTGAACGGCACCGGCTATCGGCCCGGAGCCAGCCTCGCGACACGCTCCTGACCGTTTCCGATCGCAACCAACGATCCTCTCCGATCGTCAGAGCCGCGTCAACCCGACGCCTCCGCGATCCGATCCGTCAAGGACAACGTCAAGGCCGCCAACAGCCGTGGCCTGCAGCATCAGCGATCGCGACGTCGTCGGACCGGAGCGCACTCGGCACGGGAACCGTTCTCGCCGACAGGCCCGAGCCCGGCCACCGACACCGCGCGCCATCCGAACGGACGACGAGCACGAGCGCAGGTCCAGACCGCTGCTCCTCGACGACGGGCGGGTGTCGCAGACGACCTTCGGCGGACGCCTGCTTGAGACGATGCGGAGGAGCGCCGGGGAGACTCCTGCTTCTAGGCAAAGGAGCAGTCCGGCGCACCGCTTCGATCGTCCGCTCGCTGCCGAGTCGGACGATTAGCGGCAGCGCGGCGCGCAGCCGAGCGGACGCAGCCGCGCTGCTCCCTGCAGGCAAACGCAGCAGCGGTTCCGCATCCGTCGGCGGGCATCCGCTCGCGCACCGGACGCGGCTATCGGAAGGCGGGAGACGCGCTTCTGGCGGCGTCAAGCCGTGCGAGGGCGCGAGAGCACCGTGGACTGGCGCGTGAGGCGGCGATCGACGAGGCAAACGATGAGATCAGTGCGGGAGGGAGGACAGGTGACGATGACGGCTGTCGTTTCGCGGGAAGGCGCGTCGGCGGTGGTTGACTTCGAGCCGTACCTGACCAAGAGGCAGGTGGCTGAGCGGCTCGCTGTCGGCGTTCGCACGCTTGAGCGGATGATTGCCACGAGCAACCTGCCGGCACACCGGGTCGGCGGCCAGCGGCGATTTCTCTGGAGCGAGGTCGTCGCGTGGGTCGCCGCCGGCGAGAGGAGGTAGCCATGGCGAAGCGAGGCTCACCGTCCGGGCGCTTCCGGCGAACGCGCTGGAGCGGCGTCTATGAGCGAAACGGGCTCTACTACCCGCGGCTCTACGTCGGCAAGGTCGACGGCCGCTCGAAGTTCGAATGGCTCGACCCGCAGCCCCGCGGCGAGCTGGCAGCGGACGAGCCGGCGCGCGCTCGGGCCGGTCGCTCGCAATCGAGCAAGCGTGGCCGGCGGCACACCGTCGGTCGTGGGGCAAGCGGAGCGATGACCACCCGCTCGGGCTGTGGCTTTCGCTCCGGCCGCGAGCGAAGGAGAGCACGAACCGCGGCTATGCCGAGCAGGTGACTCCATTCGTCGACGAGTTCGGCGACATGCTCCTGCGCGACGTCGACGTCGAGCTGGCCCTCGACTGGCTGGAAGTCCGCCGGATGCGCTGGACCATTGGGGGCCTTCGAGCGATGTTCAGCGATGCGCGGCGCGCGGGCCTCATCGAGCGCAACCCGTTCCTGGGCCTCGGCCTGTCGACCGGGCCGGGGCGCAAGAACATCGAGGTGCTGAAGGTCGACCAGGTCTTCGAGCTCGCCGACGCAGCGGCCGCGACGTGGGGGAGCGACGGCTACGGGCTCGTCTGGCGAGCGCTCGTGCTGTGGCAGGCGTTCGTCGGCACGCGCCCGGCGGAGGCCTACGGGCTCGTCCGCGCGGATCTGGACCTCGCGGCGGCCGAGGTCGACGTGCGCCGGCAGCGGAGCCCGTACACGCCCCGTGACGCGGAGATCGAGGAGCTGCCGCTGCCGAAGAACGGCCTGACGCGGCGCGTCGTCATCCCGCCGGCGGCGCTGGACGCGATCCAGCTGCTGCCGACCGCGATCAACCCGCCGGCGCCGCTGTTCGCAACCCGTCGCGGCCGACCGCTCGACGGGCGCGTGCAGCACTACTACTGGCACCCGATCCGCTGCGCGTTCGGCAACCCGAGCCTCGACCTCTACGAGCTGCGGCACTTCTGCGCGAGCTACATGCTCAACGACCTGGACCTGCACGCCGAGGACGTCGCGGCGCAGCTCGGCCATACCGACGGTGGCGTGCTCGTGCAGCGGCTCTACGGCCACCCGTCGACCGAGCTCGCCCGCAAGCGCGCGCACGAGGCGCATCGCCGGCCGATCGTCCTCCCGCTCCGCGCGGCCAAGGACCTGAGCAACGGCTGACCGCGATGGCTGGCGGGAGTCACATCGGAGTCACGGCGCCGCGCTGCAGCGTCGATTCCGGCGGCTTTCGACCTTTCCGGCCCACTCGGACACCGCACAGTCGGTCGCGTCGGTGTGGCCAGGTTTCGATGGCCGGCTCGGAGGGTGCGTCGCTTACGCGGCGCGTTGATCGCCGTGGAGAACGTCTGGATCCATGTCGGCTCCGTTCGGCCAGACGATGGTGCCGAGTTCACCGTCGACGGCGACCTGACGGAAGACGTCGGGGTCCCGGAGCGGCTCGAACACAGGCCCCCAGAGCTCTGGCTCGAGGTCGACATCACGGCTTGAGCCGTCGTTGAACCCGAGCCGGAGGACGTAGCCCTCAAGCGGCTCGACCGTCTCGATTCGGATCCGTGTGACTTGAGTGGTCATGCCAGTGGGGCGATGGTATCGAGGGGCTCGCGGTCGCGGGCCTTCTGCCAGTTGGCCGCAAGCTCGCCGCTGTGGAGCTCGGCCCACTCGAACACGAGCCGGAGGGCTCGTGTCGGGAGGTAGCCGCTGAGGACGTCGAGCTCTCCGATGACGATCGTTGCCTCGTGCTCGCCGTAGATCGCGTGGAAGTGCGGCGGCGCGTGGTCGCGGTAGTACATCGCGATCACGATCCCGTAGAAGGTGCTGATCCGCGGCACCCGTTCATCATCGGGCGAGCGGCCGACAGACTCGCCGATCGCGTCGCCCTTGTCCGACCGCCGGCCTAGTCACGCCCGGGCCTCCAGTGGCCGCGGCGCCGTGCGAGGCTGATCGCGGCGCCTCGCGATCCAGGCCAGCGGCGCGAGGACGATGCGCTGCAGCCAGCGGGGCGGGAACGCTCCCTGCACCTCGTCCTCGAACTCCTCGGTGAACAGGGCGAGGTCGAGGGGCCTCGGGATGCCGCCCAGCATCGTGCGGCCCTGCTCGGCGAGGCCGACGGCGGTCTCGAAGAGCTGCTCCATGTCCAGCGCCGGGCGCACCTCGACGCGGACGAGCGCGTCGCCGTCGCCGACGTTCGCGAAGTCGTGCTTCTGGCCGGCGGGGACGACGACCACGTCGCCGGGCCCCGCGATGACCCGCTTGCGTCCCATCTTGAAGCGCATCGTGCCCTCGACGACCTCGAAGCGCTCCTCCTGGTTCGGGTGGATGTGCTGGCCGCCCGGGACGCGCCGGTTCGCGGGGAGCTCGAGGTCGACCGCCAGCAGCTCGCCGCCCGTGTCCGCCGACGTCCGCCGGAACGTGAGCCGCTCGCCGCTGGCCGGATTCTCGAGTGTCTGTCCTCGGTATGCCATGGTCGGTCCGATCTGGTCGTGGATGCAACACGTCCAGCGTCACGCACCAGCACAGGACTGTCTATGACTGAATTGCGCGGATGCATGCTCGATCGTCCACCACGCTGGACGACGATCGCACGAGCAGGCATACTCGAACCACATGGAAGCCCTCGACCCCTTCCCGCCCTCCGACCCCCTCGGCGAGGCCCTGCACTTCCTGCGGATGAACGGCGCGTACTACTGCCGCTCCGAGCTCACCGCACCGTGGGGGGTCACGCTGCCGCCGATGCCGGGGTACCTCTGGTTCCACGTCGTCACCTCGGGCCGGGTGTGGCTCGAGACCGGGGAGGAGGAGCAGGACTGGATCCAGCTCGGAGACCTCGCGCTCGTGCCGCACGGGGACGGCCACGTCCTGCGCAGCGAGCCGGGCGCTGCCGCGCCCGGGATCCTCGACCTCGAGCGCGAGATCGTCAGCGATCGCTACGAGATCCTCCGCCACGGCGAGGGCGGCGCGCCCACCGGCCTCATCTGCGGGGCCGTGCGCTTCGAGCACCCGGCCGCCGCCAACCTCGTCGAGATCCTGCCGCGGACGATCCACATCGAGGCGTCCAGCTCGGCCCGCCTGGAATGGATGCAGAGCGTGCTGCGGCTGATGGCCTCAGAGGCGGGTGAGCTCCGGCCCGGCGGCGAGGCCGTGATCACGCGCCTCGGGGACATCCTCGTGATCCAGGCGATCCGGGCCTGGATGGAGAGCGATCCGGCCGCGCAGAAGGGCTGGCTGGGAGCGCTCCAGGACCCCCAGATCGGCCGCGCCATCTCGAGCATCCACCGCGATCCCGCCCGGAACTGGACCGTCGCCTCCCTGGCCCGCGAGCTGGCGATGTCGCGCTCGGCGTTCGCCGCCCGCTTCACCGCGCTCGTCGGCGAGCCGGCGATGAGCTACGTCGCACGCTGGCGCATGCACGTCGCGGTGGCCGCGCTCAAGGACGAGGGCGCCACGGTCGGCCAGCTCGCCGACCGGCTCGGCTATCGGTCCGAAGCGGCGTTCAGCCGCGCCTTCAAGCGCGTGATCGGCGTCCCGCCGGGCGCGATCAGGAGGGGCCGAGAGCTGCAGCCAGGAAGTCTGCCGGGGATGTGACCGCGCCGGCGACGCGCGCGAACGCATCCATCGCGTCCCGGTCGCCCTGTGCCGCGGCCAGCGCCTGCTCGAGATCGTCCGGCAGGGGCTCGAGCGTGGCGAGCAGCGCGGTGAGCTCATAGAACGGAACCGAGCGCCGGTCCCGCTCGGCCTGGTAGCCGGCCATGGCGACCTTGAACGGACGATCGCCCGAGAGCGCCTCGTCGAGGGCGGAGGCGCACAGCTCGGCGTCCCGGAACGCGTCGCTGATCCCGAGGGCGGTGATGAAGTCCTTCGTGTAGCCGGCGTCGCCGACGAGGGCCCATCCCGGTCCGAAGGGCCTGCGCAGGAAGTTCGGCAGGGACATGCCGACGAAGCGCGCTTCGCGCGTGCCGGCGTGAAAGCGGGCGGCGAACTCGGGCACCAGCTCGAGCGTCGCGAGGAGGTTGCCCTCGATGTCCTTCCGGTTCGCCACCAGCTCGGAGCGCGGCCAGCCACCGATGACCACCGTCAAGTCGTCGTTCGTCGGCCAGGCCGCGAACCCCCGGCCGGGACGGAGGTGGACCTCATATCTCCCGCCCATCGGCAGACCGCTCACGTACGTGTAGTAGCTGACCTGGAGCGGCGGCCTCTCGTCGTACTGCTCCGGATCGACGGCGCGTGCCACGAGCGAGTGGTGTCCATCGGCGCCGACGACGACCGTGGCACGCTCGGTGACGGTCGGTCCGCCCTGCCGGCGCCCGCGGATGCCGGTCACGCGGCCGTCCTCGATGACGACGTCCGCGACCGTGAACCCCTCCCGGACCTCGGCCCCCGCGTCTGAGGCGGCGTCCACGAGCAGCTTGTCGAGCACGGTGCGTCGCGGGGCGTAGGCCAGCGGGGCCTCGTCGGTCCCGGGGGCGCCCGCGAGCGTGACCTCCCCGAAGTCGAACGAGTACGTGTCGATGCCCGGGCAGCCGGTGGCGACCAGCCGGTCGAGCAGGCCCCAGTGCTTCAGGGCGGCCACGCCCGGAGGGTGGATGAGGTGGGTCGAGATCGTGTCGGACGGGAAGGTCGCCCGGTCGACGACGAGCACCCTGTAGCCCTTCCGGGCGAGCAGCATCGCGGTCGGCGAGCCGGCGCAGCGCGCGCCTACGACGATCGCGTCGTAGCGGTTCCCGGGGGCCATCAGCTCGACCTCGCCTCGCCGACGATCAGCGGCCGCACCAGCCCCGGCATGCCGCGCCACTCCTCGCGATCGAGCCGCTCGATGCGCAGCGTCCGCTCGATCATCCCGAGCGTCTCCTGATCGCACCGGCAGCCGTCGGCGAACGCCTCCCACGGGCCGGCGAGACGCGCCTGCCAGCGCGAGAGGCGGCTCGCGCCGGAGCGCACGTGCTCGCAGAACAGGAGCCGGCCGCCGGGACGCAGCACCCGCCGGATCTCGGCCAGCGCGGCCTCGGGATCGGGCACGGTGCAGAGGACCATCGTCGAGACGACCGTGTCGACGGAGCCGGTGGCCACCGGGAGCGCCTCGGCGCCGGCGCGCAGGACCCTGCCAGGGACGCCGCTCCGCCGGAGCCGCGCCTCGAGCCGGCGAGCCATCGGGTCGACCGGCTCGGTGAGGACGAGCTCGTCGAGCGCACCGGGGTAGAGCGGGAGGTTGAGCCCGGTCCCGGCTCCGATCTCGAGCACCGTCCCGCGGGCCGCCCGGAGCAGGCGCCGGCGTCGCTCGCGCATCCCGCGGCGCTCGCCCTGCGCGAGGAACGGGTCATAGGTCGCGGCGACGAACCGCGACCAGATGCCGCGCGGTGGGGCGTCGGTGCTCATCGGTGACATTCGATCGCGATCCGGCGCGCGTGTCTTCGCCGTTCGCGGCCAGATCCGATGGCCGGAAGCGGCCATTCGAGAGATACGCTCAGGCCATGTCGAGCTACGGGCAACTGGTTCGATTCGCCGAGCTGAATGGCCGTCGGGTCGCCTGGGCCACGGTCGGCGAAGGACCGCCGGTGGTGATGGGCGGGTGGTGGATGAGCCACCTCGAGCTCGATTGGGGCAACCAGAGATTTCGCGACTTCGTCACCGCGCTCGCGCGCTATCGGACCGTCGTCCGCTACGACCCGCCGGGCACCGGGCTCTCAGATCGGGACGGACCGCCCTCGACGAGCCTCGACGACCAGGTCGAGGTCCTTGCCGGCGTCGTCCGCGCCGTCGGCGTCGAGCCGGTCGCCGTGTTCGCCGGCTCGGCGGGCGGGCCGATCGCCGCGCGGTACGCGGCGGAGCATCCGCGCCAGGTCGAGCGCCTCGTCCTGTACGGCTCCTACCTGAACGGCGCCGCGATAGCGGACCCCGCGGCGCGGGAGATGCTGACCAACCTGATCCGCAGGCATTGGGGACTCGGCTCGCGCGTGCTGGCCGACGTGTTCATGCCCAGCGCGACGGCCGCGGAGCGCGACGAGTTCGTCGCCTTCCAGCGTGAATCGGCTCCCGCGGAGCTCGCGGCGCGCTCGCTCGAGGCGACGTACACGTTCAGCGTCGAGGACTCCGCCGGCGAGATCCGGTCGCCGACCGCGGTCCTGCACCGGAGGGGCGACCGGGCGATCCCGTTCGAGCTCGGCCGTCAGCTCGCCGCCCGGATTCCGGGCGCGGTGTTCGTCGCCCTCGAAGGCGCCGATCATCTCCCCTGGTACGGGGACGCCGGAGCCGTGGCGCGGGCGCTGCTCGACTTCGCCGGCGTCGACCGGCCCGAGGTCGCGATCGCGTCACCGTCCGACCCCGTGCGCGCCGCGGCCGACACCGATCTGTCCGCGCGCGAGCTCGAGGTCCTCCGCCTGGTCGCGGAGGGCCTCAGCGACGGCGAGATCGCCGAGCGGCTCGTGCTGAGCCGGCACACGGTGCACCGGCACGTCGCCAACATCCGGACAAAGCTCGGGCTCGCCTCCCGCGCCGCGGCCGCGGCGCACGCGGCACGACTCGGCCTCCTGTGACTCAGGCGACCACGGGCTCGACGGCCAGGGCCGTGCCGAGCAGCGCCGCGTCGGCGCCCGGGGCGCCGACGAGCTGGAGCCCGACCGGCAGTCCCTCGCCGCCGCGGCCGCTCGGGAGGACGACGGCGGGCGCGCCGATCAGCGTCCACGCCGTGCAGAAGCGGGCGTCGCCCGTGCCGTCGGCCGACGGCGCCTCCGCCGGCGCCGCCGGGGTCACGACGGCGTCGAACCCGCGGAGCCAGTCGGTACAGGCCTCGATCAGCGAGGCGCGGGTCGCGAGGGCCGCGCTGTAGTCGTCGTCGCCGATCCCCTCGCCCTCGGCGAGGAAGCGCCGCAGGACCTCGCTGACGACGCCGGGCCGCGCCGCCACGGCCGGCCCGACGGACCGGGCCGCCTCGTAGGCCATGATCGTGCGGTGGACGGGCCGCGCGCCCGCGAGCGGCGGGCCCGGCGAGTCGACGAGGTCCGCTCCCGCGCCGCGCAGCGCGCCGAGCGCCGCGTCGAACCGCTCGCGCACCGAATCCGAGGCCGCGTCCCACTCCGCCGTCCGCACGACCGCGAGGCGCAGCCCCCGCGGCGCCGGCGCCGCGGCGCCGAGCAGGAGCCCGGCCACGAACGCCGCGTCCCCCGCCGTCGCCGTGATCCAGCCGAGCTGGTCGAGCGTCGGGCTGAACGCCATCACGCCGTCGTTCGGCAGTGAGCCCCCCGTCGGCTTGAAGCCCACGACGCCACAGAGCGCGGCGGGCATGATCAGCGAGCTGTTCGTCTGGGTCCCGAGCGCCAGCGGGACCATCCCGGCGGCGACGCCGGCCGCCGACCCCATCGACGAGCCGCCTGGCGTGCGCTCGAGGTTCCACGGGTTGCGCGTGGGCCCGGGAGCCGCGAACGCCAGCTCCGCGGTGACCGTCTTGCCCAGCATCACGCCGCCGAGGCCGGCGAGGCGGTCGACGATCTCCGCCGTCGTGTCCGGGACGCGGCCGGCGAAGAGGGGGGAGCCGCACTCGGTGGGCACGCCCGCCGTGTCGATGATGTCCTTGACCGCGAACGGCAGCCCGGCGAGCGGCAGCGCCGATCGCTCGAGCTCGCGCGCCCGTCGCAGCGCATCGCCGACGGTCAGCCAGGAGAACGCGCGCACCTGGCGCTCCCGCTCCTCGATGCCGGCGGCACAGCGCTCGACGACCTCCTCGGCGGTGATGGAGCCCGCCCGGATCGCCGCGACGAGCCGCGCCGCCTCGAGCATCAGCCCGCGCCGGCGATCCGTGCGATGGCGGCGTGCTGGTCGGCCATCAGCGCGAGCCAGTCGTCCCGCAGCTTGGTGCCCTCGGAGATGTCCTGCTCGGTCTCGTGCTCGTGGCGCAGCACCGTGCCGCCGTCGGCCGGCGACAGCACGAAGCGGCCGCGGTTGACGCCGAACGGCCCGTCGACGTGCTCGTAGCTCACCCACTCCGGCTCCGACCACGCGAACCGCGAGGTGATGACGACCTCGCGCCCGCCGTACTCCTCGTACATGGTCGCCAGGTAGTGGTCGTCGCCCCGCTCGCCGACCTCGACGCGCTGGAAGGCGGGGATCTCCTCGCCGAGCGCCTCGATGTCCCGCACCGCCTCGAACACGGCCTCCACCGGCGCGGCGATCGGGGTCTCGACCACGAGCACGTTCACTTCATCGCCTCCTCGCGCTCCTTCATCCGGTCGGGCGAGACCAGCGGGATGATCTGCGGCGAGCCGCTCATGAACGGCGCCATCGGATCCTCCGCCATGACGCGGTCGAGCGCGTCGACGCCGTCGACCTCGAAGATCCACATGTGCGCGCGGTGCCCGGCGATGTGCGCGTGGTGGACGATGGTGCCGTCGGCGACGAGCTCGTCGCGGTAGCGGTTGGCCCGCTCGGGCCGGTCCTCCAGCTTGCTGAAGTCGATCGGCTCGGCGGCGCCGGCGATGACGAGGAACTGCATCAGGCGGTCCTTTCCGGTTCGAGGCTGGCGCGGACCTTCGCCTGCCGGGCGCGGAGCGCCTCGACCGGCTCGAGGTCCCGGGTCGATGCCGCGCGCCAGGCCCGCTCGAGGAGCGGCGGCGTGCAGAGGTCCCAGAGGCGGCGCAGCTCCGCCACGGGATCGGGATGGTCGTCCACCCGCAGGTCGACGTAGGACGGCGTCTCGGGGCCGTGCACGAGCAGCGCCGCCGACTGCCGGCCGCGACGATCGCCGCCCGCGGCGTCCCCGGCCTCGATGCCGCGGACGAGCCGCTCGGGCAGCGGGGCGTCCGGATCGCGCTCGAACGCCTCGACGGCCGCGTCGATGACGCCGGGGCCGGCCAGCAGGTTGCCCGCGGCCGCGCAGCCGGTCCCCGACCGGTGTCCCGACCACGGGTCCACCTCGGCGCCCGTGTGGATCACGGCCGGCCCGTCGGGGCCGATCGCGACGAGCTGCCGCAGCTCGCGCGCGGGGTCGGCGGCCAGCACCGCGGCGACGGCGCCGGCGAGGTCGTCCCCCGCGGCGACCCGTTCGAGCACGTCGCCCGCCAGGAACGGGTTGATGTACGCCTGCGAGGAGAGGACCGCCCGGCCCGGCAGCGCCCCTGGGCAGCGCGCTCCGACCCCGAGCACGCATGAGGCGACCGCCAGGCCGAGCTGTCCGTCCGGCCCTCGGCCGATCAGCGAGAAGGTCATCGGGCCAGGTACCCCCCGTCGAGGACCAGCGTGGCGCCGGTCATGTAGGACGACTCGTCGCACGCCAGGAACAGCGCGCCGTAGGCCATCTCGCGCGGCGTGCTCATGCGGCCGAGCGGGATCAGCCCCGAGGTCTCCACCTTGCTGCCGCCGGTCTCGGCCACGAAGCGGTCCGACATCGGCGACTTCACGAACGCGGGCACGAGGCAGTTCGCGCGGATGCCGTCGGCGGCGTAGTCGAGCGCGACGCTGCGCGTGAAGTTCACGCAGCCGCCCTTGGACGCGTCGTAGGCCGTCTGGTCGAACCACGCGGTGATCCCCGCCGCCGAGCTGACCGTCACGATCGAGCCCCCGCCGGCCCGGCGCAGCGCGGGCACCGCCGCCTTCACGGTCAGGAACGTGCCGGTGAGGTTGATGTCGAGCACCCGCCGCCACGCGGCCTCGGACGTCGTCTCGGCGGTGCCGGCCTCGATCACGCCGGCGCTCGCCACGATCGCGTGCAGGGCGCCGAAGCGCTGCTCGGTGGCCGCGACGGCGGCCTCGAGCGAAGGGAGGTCGGTCACGTCGCCGGCGACCGTCGTCACGCCGTCGGCCTCGAAGGGCTGCCGGTCGAAGCCGACGACCTTCGCTCCCTCCTCGACGAAGAGCGCGCAGGCCGCCTCGCCGATGCCCGACGCCGCGCCGGTCACGAGCACGACGCGATCCGCGAGCCGCCCGCTCATGTGACCAGCGGCAGCGCCGGCCGCTTGGCGAAGGCCTCGACCGCCGCGGCGTCGAGATCGGTGAAGCGCGTCAGGAGGGCGATCGCGCGCTCGATGTCGGCGAGGTCGGCGACCTCGTTCGGCGAGTGGCTGCAGCGGCGTGGCAGGAAGAGCCCGCCGGTCGCCACGCCGCGCCCTGCGAGGTGGACCTCGCAGGCGTCGGTCCAGGTGGGGTAGACGTCGAGCTGGTACGGGATGCCCTCCGCCTCGCCGGCCGCGCGCAGCGCGCGCCGCACGGCCTGCGAGTAGAGCGTGCCCGTCGCGCCGCGGGCGTCCTGGGCCCGGATGACGGGCCCGCCGCCGACCTGCGCCGTCGCGTAGCGCACCGGCGTCGAGGGGTCGCCCGCCGGCGTGGTGTCGACCACGACGGCGGCGACCGGCTGGAGCCGCTGCGCAGCCACGCGCGCGCCGCGCGAGCCGACCTCCTCCTGCGCCGCCCAGACGAACTGGAGAGTGAAGTCGCGCTCCCGCGCCGCCACGGCGTGCGCGAGCTGGACGAGCACCGCGCAGCCGGCCCGGTTGTCGATCGCCTTGCTGACCAGGTGGCCGTTGGCCATCCGCGCGGGCGGCGACCAGTTCGTCGCCGGCATGCCGATCTCGATCCCGAGGCGGGCGACCTCGTCCGGCGACCGCGCGCCGACGTCGATCCACAGGTCGTTGACGACGATCGGCTGGCGCTGCTCGGCCGCGGTCACCTGGTGGCGGCTCTTCGCGCCGACGACGCCGAGGACCGGGCCGCCCTCCGTCCAGACCTGCACGCGGCCCGCGGGCAGCGTGCGCTCGTCGATCAGCCCGTTGGCCTCGCAGTACAGGAGGCCCGATTCGTCGATGTGCTTGACGAGCAGCGAGACCTCGTCCATGTGGGCCATGAACATCAGCGCCGGCGCGTCCTCGGGCCCGGGCAGCGTCAGCACGAGGTTGCCGATGACGTCGCTCGAGACCTCGCCGTCGATGCCGTCGAGCGCGTCCGTGATGGCCAGCGCGACGGCGTCCTCGAAGCCCGAGGGCCCCGGGATCTGCACCAGGCGCTCGATCAGCGCGTCGGTGTCCATGTCTCCTCCTCTTCGTCTGATGTCGTTGGCGCGCCCGCCCAGGCCGCGCGGGCGAAGGCGCGCAGCCGCGCGTCGGGCATGGGCTCGACGGCCGCGCGCACGCCCGAGCTGCGGGCCGCGTGCGGCAGCACCTGCTCGACGTCGTCCCAGCCGATGCCGAGCTCGCGCAGGGTGCGGGGGAGCTCCGCGCGGGCGAGGAACGCGTCGATCCGGTCCAGGATGTCGGGCATCCGCGGCGGGACGCCCAGCGCCGCGGCCACCGGCACGAGCGCCGGCGCGTCGCCGGAGAACGTCACCGCCGTCCGGCCCAGCACGCCGTTGAGCGTGTCGTGCGTGATGCCGAGCGCGGTGCCGAGCGGCGACGCGAACGCGTGCGCCATGCCGAGGTTGGTGGCGAGGAACGCCTCGACCGCGAGCCCGGCGGCGACGACGAGCCGCGCACGCCCGCGCGGCGCGATCGGGCCGCTCAGCTCGTCGGAGACGATCGCCAGCGACGCGGCGGCCAGGGAGTCGGAGTACGGCTGCCCGCGGGCGCTGAGCAGGGACTCCATGGCGTGCACGCCGGTGTCGACCGCGCTGATGGCCACGAGCCGGCCGTCCACCGTGGCCAGGAGCTCGTCGCTCACCACGACGCGCGCGGCGCCGAACGAGCGGTCCGGGACCGTCGGTCGCCCGCCCGCGCCGTCGTCGACCACCGAGAACGGCGCGAACGCGCGCCACGGCTCCCCGCCGCACGGGACGAGGATGAGCTCCGGCGCGTGGCCGGCGTGGAGCGCGGCGAGCTTGGCCGCGTCGAGCACTGCGCCGTCCCCTGCGCCCACGATGGCATCCGAGTCCCGCGCGCGGGCTCGCGCTGTCAGTTCCGCCACCGTCGTGTGGTCGGGCCGCTCCGGGACGATCAGCGCGTCGGGCGGCAGCTCGAACCCGGCGGCGTGCGCGATGCGCTCGCCGACGACCCAGACGGGTCGCTCCGGCTCGACGACCTCGAGCCGCGGGCTGAAGACGATCGAGCCCGAGAACCCGATGTCGTGGCTTCGCGCGGCCGTCATGCCGCGGTCACCGTGAGGTCGGGGCCGATGTGCGGCGCGAAGTGGCAGCGGGCGAAGCGGCCCGGCGCGACCTCGCGCAGCTCCGGCGGATCGGTCCGGCAGATGTCGGCCGCCGCCGGGCAGCGCGGGTGGAACCGGCAGCCGGACGCGATCCGGCTCGCGTCGCCCGCCTCGCCGCCGAGCACGATCCGGCGCCGCCGGCGCTCCGCGACGGGGTCGGCGACGGGGACCGCGGACAGCAGCGCGATGGTGTACGGGTGCAGCGGCCGCTCGAAGAACGAGCGCACGTCGGACAGCTCGACGACCTGGCCGAGGTACATCGTCGCCACGCGGTCGGCGAGCTTCTGAACGATGCTCATGTCGTGGGAGATGACGAGGTAGGTCAGCCCCTCGGCGGCCCGCAGGCGCCCGAGCAGCTCGAGGATCTGGCCGCGGATGGAGACGTCGAGGGCCGAGACCGGCTCGTCGCAGACCACGAGCTCGGGCCGCGCGACGACCGCGCGCGCGATCACCACCCGCTGGCGCTGCCCGCCGGACAGCTCGCGCGGGCGCCGCGTCAGGTGCTGGGCGTTGAGGCCGACCTCCTCGGCGACCTCGGTCACGCGGCGGCCGACCTCCGCGGCGTCCCGCACCCCGAAGTTGCGCAGCGGCTCGGCGATCAGCTCGCCCGCCGTCCAGCGCGGGTCCAGCGCGCCGAGGATGTCCTGGAAGACCATCTGGACCTTCGGGCGCAGCGCGCGCGCCTGGCGGCGATCGCTCCAGTCGACCGGCTCGCCGTCGAACTCGACCGTCCCGCCGTCCGGCGGGGTGAGGCCCGTGATGACGCGGCCGAGCGTGGTCTTGCCGGAGCCCGACTCTCCCACGACGGCCAGGGTCTCCTCACGGGCGAGCTCGAGCGACACGCCGTCGACGGCGCGCACCGTCCGGCCCGAGCCGTCGGTGAGCTTGAACTCGCGCCGGACGTCCTCGAGCTTCAGGAGAGCCACGAGCGCTCCTCGTCCTCGAGGACGCACGCGACGCGTCCGCCGCCGTGCTCGACCATGGCCGGCATGCCCGCGGCGCACTCCTCGCGGGCGAACTCGCAGCGCGGCGCGAACGGGCAGCCGGGCGGCAGCGCCTGGAGGTCCGGCGGGGCGCCGGCGATCCAGCGGTACGGGCGGTCCAGCTCGAGCGATGCGCGCGCCGAGGCGATCAGCCCCGCCGTGTAGGGATGGCGCGGCGCCGAGAACACCGCGTCGACGGGGCCCTCCTCGACGACGCGGCCGGCGTACATGACGACGATGCGGTCGGCGACCATCGCGGCGACGCCCATGTCGTGGGTGATCAGCAGCACGGCCAGCCCGCGCTCGGACTGCACGTGCTCGAGGAGCTCGAGCACCTGCGCCTGCACGGTGACGTCGAGCGCGGTGGTCGGCTCGTCGGCGAGGAGCAGCACGGGATCGGTCGCGAGCGCCATGGCGATCAGCGCGCGCTGGTTCATCCCGCCGCTGAGCTGGCTCGGCAGGGCGCGGGCGACCCGGACCGGATCCGGCAGGCCCATGTCGCCCAGCGCGGCGATCATCCGCTCCGCCGCCGCGTCCCACGGCACGTCCTCGTGCGCGCGGATCGCCTCGACGATCTGGTCGCCGACCCGGAACAGCGGGTCGAACGCGGTCATCGGGTCCTGGGGCACGACGCCGACCCGTGCGCCGCGCACGGCCCGCAGCGCGCCCGGGGACATGGTGGTGATGTCCTCGCCCTCGAGCCGGACCGCGCCGGCCGTGACCCGCGCGGTCTCGGGCAGCGCCATCAGCAGGGACCGGCTGAGGATGGTCTTGCCGCAGCCCGACTCGCCCACCAGGCACACGGTCTCGCCCCGGTCGATGCGCAGCGACACGTCGTCGACCGGGCGGATCGAGCCTCCGGGGACCTCGATCTCGGTGCTGAGCCCCGAGACCTCGAGCAACGGCGCGGCGCTCATCCGGCGAGGATCCCTCCGTCGATGGGGATCAGGACGCCGGTGATCCAGGACGAGTCCTCCGATGCGAGGAAGAGCGCGAGCTTGGCCACGTCGAGCGGCTGGCCGATGCGGCCGATCGGGATGCGCTCCTCGAAGCGCTCGCGCACGCCCTCCTCCGCGAACCAGGGAGTGAGGATCGGCGTCTCGATCGGCCCCGGGCACATCGCGTTGCAGCGGATGCCGTCGCCCGCGTAGCTGACGGCGATCTGCTTGGTCAGCGCCATCACCGCGCCCTTGGACACGGTGTAGGCCGACGCCGGGACCCGGGCGTTGCCGACCAGGCCGGCGATCGAAGCGGTGTTGACGATCGACGCGGGCCGCGTCCCGGCGTCGAGCATCGCGGCGATCGCCGCCTGCGAGACGAGGAACATGCCGCGCACGTTCACGTTCATGACGCGGTCCCAGACCTCGAGCGGGAGCTCGTGCACCGCGGCGTCGTCGGTCGGCCCGATGCCGGCGTTGTTGTAGAGGACGTCGGGCACGCCGTAGGCGTCACGCGCGGCGTCGATGAGCGCCTTGGCGTCATCCGGGTCGGAGACGTCGGTGCGCACGAACGTCGCCTCGCCGCCCGCCTCGCGGATGCGGGCGACGGTGGCCTCGCCACCGGCCGCGTCGAGGTCGGCGGCGACCACGCGCGCGCCCTCGGCGGCGAACAGCTCGGCGCCGGTCGCGCCCATGCCGCTGGCCGCGCCCGTGACGACGGCGATCGAGCCCTCGAGCCTCACGCGCTCGCCCCCATCTGCTGGAGGTTCGTGCGGTACAGCTGCTCGAGCTGGTTGACGAGCAGCTCGGGGCCGCCGATGTCGCCGTGGCCCGGCACGACGATCTCGATGTCGAGCTCGCTGAGCCGCTCCAGCGCGTCGATCCAGGTCGGCACGTCGGCGTGGGCGACGACCGGCTCGTCGCGGTCGCTGAACACGTTGTCGCTGCCCCACAGGAGCTTGAGCGACGGGATGTAGGCGATGCTCTGGTCGGCCGTGTGGCCGCCGACGTGACGGAGGAGCACCTCGCGGCCGCCGACGTCGACGACGGCGTCGCCCTCGAACGTGATCTGCGGGATGACGACCTTGGGCTCGCCCACGAGCTCGGGGTCCATCAGGCCGTTCTCGATCCAGTCCGGGATGTGGCGGTCCAGCCACGCGTCGTCGTAGCTCGCGAGCGCGGCGCGGGTGAGCCGGTGGGACATGATCGGCGCGTCGATGGCCGCCGCCCCGCCGAAGTGGTCGAAGTGGCGGTGCGTGATGTAGAGCAGCTTCGGCTGCGGGCGGTCGCCGATGACCTCCTCCACGAAGCGCGCCGCGAACGGCGGATATGACGTGGAGTCGATGATCAGCGACAGCTCGTCGCCGAGGACGGCGCCCATCGCGCCCTCGCGGTACGCCGGGCGCCCGAGCCAGACGCCGTCGGCGATCTCGTCGATCTCGCGGTGGCTCATAGCTCGATCAGCTCCTTCGGGCTCGAGGTCAGGTTCTCGTAGCCGGTCTCCGTGACCACGACCGTGTCCTCGATCCGCACGCCGCCGAAGCCCGGGACGTAGATGCCCGGCTCGACCGTCGTGACCATCCCGGGAGCGAGGGTGATCGTGCTGTAGGGGGAGAGCATCGTGCTCTCGTGGTTGTCGAGGCCGATCCCGTGGCCGAGCGAGTGGCCGAAGCGGTCGCCGTGCCCGGCGGCGGCGATGTGGTCGCGCGCGATGGCGTCCACGTCCTTGCCGGGGATGCCGGGCTCGATCGCGTCGAGCGCCTTCTGCTGCGCCTCGAGCACGATCGCGTAGAGCTCCTTGAACTGGGCGGATGCCGGCCCGAGGTGGACCGTGCGCGTGAGGTCGCCGAGGTAGCCGTCGACGACGACGCCGAGGTCCATCATCACGGGCTCCGGCGTGCCGAGCAGGCGGTCGGTCGGATGGCCGTGCGGGAGCGCGGTGCGCGGGCCCGAGGAGACGAGCACGTCCGACGCGCTCTTCTCTCCGCCCTTGTCGCGCTGCAGCAGCTCGATCTCGCCCGACACGTGCAGCTCGGTGACGCCGGCGGTGATGGCGCCGAGCACGTCGCCCATCGCGGCGTCGGTGATGCGCATGGCCTCGCGCATGGCCGCGACCTCGGCCTCGTCCTTGACCTCGCGCAGGCGCTCGACGAGCCCGCGCGTGGGGACCCACTCGACGCTCGAGCCGTCGGTCAGCTCGAGGTAGCGGGCGGTCGGCAGCGCATCGGCCTCGAAGCCGACGCGCTTCGGGGCGGCGTCCGCGAGCGCGCGGCCGAGCTCGCCCCACAGCTCGTGCACGCTGTCGACGATGCGCAGCGGCATGCCCTCGACCTCGCGCTCGACCTGCGAGCGGTAGCGGAAGTCGACCACCAGCGCGGGGTCGCTGCCGAGCAGCAGCAGCGCGGTCGACCCGCTGAAGCCGGTGAGGTAGCGGACGTTCGTCATGCGTGTCACGAGCAGCGCGTCGACGCCCGCGGCCTCGATCGCCGCGTCGGCGTCTCTCCGGCGCCTGGCGTAGTCCATGTCGGCGTGTCCTTTCATCCGTGGTTCAGTCGGCGACTCAGCGCGTCGCCGTAGAGCGAGAAGACGAGGATCGCGAGCGTCAGCGCGAGGCCGGGGAACACCGCGAGCCACCAGGCGGACAGCACGTTCGTGCGCGCCTCGAAGAGGATCGCCCCCCAGTCCGGCGTCGGCGGGCTGACGCCGAGGCCGAGGAAGCCCAGCGCCGACGCGATGAGGATCACGTTCCCGATGTCGAGCGTGATCCGGACGAGCAGCTCGGGGTACATCTGCGGCAGCACGTGGCGGAACGCCGTGCGCATGCGGGAGTTGCCGGCCATGGCCGAGCCGTCGACCAGGGGAGTCGCGCGGATGGCGAGGGCGTGGCCGCGCACCTGGCGCGCGTAGGACGGCCACCAGATCACGCACAGCGCGAGGATCAGGCTCGTCGTGCCGCGGCCGAGCGAGGCCACGACCGCCATGGCGAGGATCAGGTACGGGAAGGCGAAGAAGGCGTCGGTCACGCGCATCACGACCTCGTCCGCGGCGCGGCTGCCGAGCCCCGCCAGCAGCCCGAGCGAGGTCCCGACGATCACGGAGAAGCTGACGACCGCGGCGGCCACGAAGAGCGACGGGCGGGCGCCCGCCAGCACGCGGCTGAAGAGGTCGCGGCCGACCTGGTCGGTGCCGAACAGGTGGTCGGAGCTGGGCGGCAGGAACTGCTCGCTCGGCGGGCCGACGTCGATCGGGTCGTACGGCGTGATGTACGGGCCGATCAGCGCCAGCAGCACGATCAGCACCACCAGCCCCGTGAGGATCACGTTGCCGATCCTCACGTCGCTTCGCCCCACAGCCGGATCCGCGGATCGATCACCGGATAGAGCAGGTCGACGACCAGGTTCACGAGCACGAACGTGATCGTCGAGATCAGGACGAAGCCCATGACCGGCTCGTAGTCGAGCGCGACGAGCGCGTCGAACGCGTAGCTGCCGATCCCGGGCCAGCCGAAGATGGCCTCGACCAGCACGGTCGCGCTGATCAGGTAGCCGAACTGGATGCCGAGCAGCGGCAGCACCGGGACGAGCGCGTTGCGCAGCACGTGCCGCCCGGTGATGTCGCGCTGCGGCATGCCCTTCAGCGTGAGCGTGCGGACGTAGTCCTTCTGCCCCTCGCCGAGCAGCGTCGCCCGCGTGACGCGCACGGCGAGGGCGATCATGCCGAGCACGAGCGCTGCCACCGGCAGCGTCAGGTGGTAGGCGGACTGGAAGAACAGCCCGATGTCCCCGGCCAGCAGGCTGTCGATCAGGTACAGGCCGGTGACCTGGTCCGGTGGCACGGTGTCCGAGCCCAATCGGTCGCCGGCCGGGAACCAGCCGAGCTTGAAGAACAGCAGGTACTGGAGCCAGAACGCCAGGATGAAGACGGGGATCGCGTTGGCGACGATCACCGTCACGTTGATCGTGCCGTCGACCCATTTCGCGCGCGCGCCCGCGGCGACCACGGCGAGCCCGATGCCGAGCACGACGTAGATGGCGAAGCTCACGAGGACGAGCTCGATCGTCGCCGGGAGGCGGTCGCGCAGCTCGTCGGTCACCGACCGGCTCGTGAGGATCGACCGGCCGAGGTCGAGCTGCGCGAGCTTGCCCAGGTAGTCGACGTACTGGACGGGCAGGGGATCGTCGAGCCCGAAGCGGTCGCGCACGATCTGCACCTGCTCCGGGCTGGCGCCGGGGCCCGCCGCCAGTCGCGCGGGGTCCGATGGGACCACGCGCGACAGCACGAACGTCATCAGCGTCACGCTGAAGACGATCAGGATCGCCAGGGCGATGCGGCGGGCCAGGTACCGGCGCACGTCGGGACTACTCCGCCGCCTTGTGCAGGGGGAAGAAGTCCGGCACGTAGAGGAGCTCCGTCAGGTCGCGCTCCAGCCCTTGGACCGACGTGCCCGTGATGCCGGGCGAGTCGAACGCGGCCATCGGGATGATCACCGCGTTGTCCACGATGAGGTCCTGCGCCTTGCCGATCAGCTCCTCGCGCTCGGCGTCGTCGGTCGTCGTCTGGCCGGCGACGATCGTGTCGTCGAGCTCCTTCGTGTTGGTGAACGTGAGGTTGTAGAAGCCCGTCTTGCCGGTCAGCTTGTTGAACCAGAAGAACGGGTCGTTGGTCTCCGGGGCCTCGTAGCCGGGCGAGATGTCCGGCGCGGTCTTGGTGTCGCCGATCTGCTCGAAGAACGTCGCGAACGGGAGCACCTCGACCTCGAGGTCGACGCCGACCTCCTTCAGCGCGTCCTGCAGCAGCAGCCCGGCCTGCCGGGTGTCCTCCAGCCCCTGGAAGGCGACGTAGCGCAGCTTGAGCTGCTTGCCGCCCTCGCCGTAGCCGGCCTCGGCCAGCAGCGAGCGCGCCTCGTCGAGGTTCTGCTCGAGATCGGGGAACTCCTTGGCGCCCGGGTAGCTGGCGGGCAGGAGGTTGGTCGGCGGCTGGCCGTAGCCCTGGTAGAACTCGGCCATGTCGGCGTAGGGGAACGCCGCCATGATCGCCCGCCGCAGGGTGATGTCGTTCAGCGGCGCGCGGCCGGCGTTGAGCGACCCGATCATCGTCATCGTCGGGTTCGGGACGGGGTCGTCGACGAGCTGGACCTCGTCGCTCTTGTCGGCGTTGACCATGTCGCGGATCGACATGTCCGAGCCGAGGTCGAGCTCGCCGCGCTGCAGGAGCTGGGACTGGCGCGCGCTGTCGGCGATCACGCGGACGACGATCTTGTCGTAGCCGCCCTCGGGCGCGTCGCGCCAGTAGTCCTCGTTGCGCGACAGCGTGTAGCTCTGGCCGCTCTTGACCTCGTCGAGCTTCCACGGGCCGGTGCCGTTGGCGTTCGCGTTGAACCACTTGTTCGCGAGATCGCCGCCCTCATCGTGCTGCTCGATGTCGTCGGAGCTGACGATGGCGATCTTCGGCAGGTTGCCGAGGAACAGCGGCGTCACCGCCTTGACCTCGATCTCCACGGTGGTGGGCGACGGCGCGCGCACCTCCTTGACGGCGACGAGGTAGGTGCTGCCCATGTTCGCCCGGTCGCCCTCGACCTTGCTGGCGCGCTCGAACGACGCCTTGACGTCCGCGGAGTCCATCGGCGTGCCGTCGTGGAACGTGACGCCGTCGCGCAGCGTGAACGTGTAGATCAGGCCGTCGTCGGACACCTCCCACTCGGTGGCCAGCTTCGGCTCGAGGTCGACGGTTCCGGCCTTGTACGAGACGAGCGGCTCGTAGACGTTCTTGCGGATCACCCGCGCATAGGTCGGCGCGGTCAGCTGCGGATCCATCGGATCCGGCGAGGCGAGCCCCGCTGCCTGCAGCGTGCCGCCGCCGCCGGCGGCCGGCTGGCTCGTCTCGGCCGCGGCCCCGGGCTCGTTGTCATCGCCGGAGCCACCGACGATCACGATCACGACGACGGCCGCGACCGCGATCAGGGCCAGCCCGACCAGCCAACCCCCTGGCAGGCGACGTCGCTTGAACGACTCTGGAGTACTCATCGTCCCTCCTAGTGGACTCTGCGTTTAGCCCTGCGCCGGGTCCTCATCCACATCGGCGCCCTCGTCGCCGACCCGATCCTCCGGCGTGAGCCAGTCCCAGGTGCGCTTCAGCAGGTGCGCGACCTGGTGCGTGACGGTGTCGACGACACCGTCGATGGCGTGCAGTCGCGATCGGAACTCGATCCACGCCACCGCCGAGGGGAACGTCGACGCCACCCAGACGTCGATGTCGCCCGTGGTGAGGGCCGCGTAGCGGACCTCGGGCATGGCCGCGATCTCGTTGGCGACCGCGAGGACCCGCTGCGGCGTGATCTTCACGCCGATCAGGACCTCGACGCTGTCCTCCATCACGCTCGGGTGAACGAGCGTGGCGAAGCGCAGGATCCCCGCGTCAGCCAGCGCACGCAGCCGGCGGCGGACGGTCGCCTCGGAGACCCCGAGCTCGCGAGCGATCGCCGCGTTGCTGATCTTCGGCGAGTACCGGCAGGCGCGAACGATCTCCCAATCCAGGGCGTCCATCGACATGTCGGTGGGCTGCAGGCTGTCCCCGTCTTCGTGACCCATGGCTCCGAGTAGATCACGTCGTGACGAATTTCGTCAAGCTATGACGAATTCACGACATTTGGTTTGGACATTGTGGCGGTCACACCTGGACCGGGATCACAATGCAGGCCAAGATACGCCGGTTATCGTCAGCCTCCAAGGAAAGGGACGAACCATGACGAATCTCGACGGGCAGGTCGCGCTGGTCACCGGTGCGGCCCGCGGCATGGGCCGCGCGCACGCCGTGCGGCTGGCCAAGGCCGGGGCCGACGTGCTGGTCTGCGACGTCTCGGAGGACGACGAGCGGATCGCGTATCCGCTGGCCCGGGCGTCGGAGCTCGAGGAGACGGCGGAGCTCGTGCGCGCCGAGGGCCGCACCGCGATCAGCGCGATCGCCGACATCCGCTCGGCCGAGCAGCTGGAGGCGCTCGTCCGCCGCGGCGAGAGCGAGCTGGGCGGCGTCGACATCCTCGTGGCCAACGCCGGCGTGACCGGCTACGCGCTCGCGCACGAGATGGACGAGGCCGAGTGGGACCTGATGGTCGACGTCAACCTCAAGGGCGCCTGGCTCTCGGCTCGCGCGGTGATCCCCGGGATGATCGAGCGCGGGCGCGGCGGCTCGCTCATCTTCATCTCCTCAGGGCTGGGCCTCAAGGGCATGGCCGAGGCGTCGCACTACGCCGCCGCCAAGCACGGCGTCGTCGGGCTCATGCGCTCGCTCGCGCTCGAGCTCGCCCCGCACTTCATCCGGGCCAACACCGTGCACCCGGCGGGCACGAACACGCCGATGGCGCACAACGAGATGCACTACCGCCGCGCCGCGCCCGACAAGGAGAACCCGACGCTCGAGGACGCCATCCCGATGTTCCGCTCGATCGCCGCGATGCCCATCGACTGGACGGAGCCGGTGGACATCGCCAACGCCGTCGCGTGGCTCGCGTCGGACGAGGCGCGCTACATCACCGGCATCACGCTGAGCGTCGACGCGGGCTGGTTCATCAAGTAGCGCCCGAGAGCCAGCCGCGCTCCTCGGCGACGCGGATCGCCTCGATGCGGCTGTGCGCGTCGAGCTTCTGCATGATCGCCGAGAGGTGGTTGCGGGTGGTGCCGGGCGAGAGGTGCAGCGACGCCGCGAGCTCGGCGACCGTGCCGTGGGTGCGCGCCCGCTCGAGGACCTCCTGCTCGCGCGCGGTGAGCGGGTTCTCCCCGAGGCTCAGCGCGGCGGCGGCGAGCCCCGGGTCGACGACGCGCTGCCCGGCGACGGCCGAGCGGATCGCCCGGGCGAGGTCGTCGGCCGGCGAGTCCTTGAGCAGGAAGCCCGCCGCGCCCGCCTCCATCGCGCGCCTGAGGTAGCCGGGGCGGTTGAACGTGGTGAGCATGAGCACCCGCACGCCGGGGAGCTGATCGCGCAGCAGCTCGGCGACCTCGAGCCCGTCGAGCCCGGGCAGCCCGATGTCGAGCAGCGCGACGTCGGGCGCGGCGCGGCGCGCGGCGTCCAGCACCTCGTCGCCGCGCCCGACCTCGGCCACGACCTCGATGTCGTCCTCGAGCCCGAGCAGGCGGGCGAGCGCGCCGCGCACCATCGCCTGGTCCTCCGCGAGCAGGACGCCGATCACGCGGCGGCTCCGCTCCTCGGGAGGCGGACGGTCACGCGGAACCCGCCGGCCGGGCCGGCGCCGGCCTCGACCGTGCCGCCCAGCGACTGCGCGCGCTCGCGCAGGCCGGTCAGCCCGTGGCCGCCGCCCTCGCGGGGCGGCGCGCCGTTGCCGTCGTCGGCGATCTCGAGCTCGGTCGTGTCGGCGCCCGCGCGGACGGTGATCGCGGCGTGCCTGGCGCCGCTGTGGCGGATGGCGTTGGTCGCGCCCTCGCGCACCGCCCAGGCCAGGACCGACTCGACGTCGGGGTCCAGCGCGCCGCCGGCCCCGTCGACGCGCAGCTCGATGCCCGCCGCCTCGAGCGCGACCTTGGCCCCGGCGAGCTCGCTCGGCAGCGTCGGCTGCCGGTAGCCGTCGACCGCCTCGCGCACCTGCCGGAGCGCCGTGCGGGTGAGCTCGCGGATCTCCTCGATCTCGCCCGCCGCCTGGTCCGTGCGGCCGGGCAGCAGCTTGCCCGCCAGCTCCGCCTTGAGCGCGATGAGCGAGAGGTCGTGCCCGAGGAGATCGTGCAGGTCGCGGGAGAAGCGCAGTCGCTCCTCCGCGACCGCCATCTCGGCGAGCTCGGCGCGCGCCTCGCGCAGGGCCTGGTTCGATCGCATGAGGCCGCCGACGAGCAGCCACAGCGCGCTGGTGCCCGCGACGGCGGCGGTGACGCCCCAGAAGAGCGCCGCCTCCGGCGCCGCGAGCGCGATGGCCGCCGCCGCGATCGCGGTGATCGCCGCCCAGGCCTTGGCGCCCTCGCGCGTGTCGCCGAGCCGGACGGTGGCGGCTGATCCCGCCCACGCGAACAGCCAGCCGAAGGCGTCGTCGACGGCGAGCGTCAACAGCACGGAGATCGCGAGCATCGGGATGACGAGCGGCAGCAGCGCGCGCTCGGTCATCACGGCGATCAGGAAGAGGGCGACGAAGGCGGTCAGGCCGCCGGCGACGAGGCCGATCTCCCATCCCGCGGGGTCCGAGACGGCGAACGCGACGACGAGCGGCCACAGCCAGGCGACGCCGAAGATGGGGCCCGCCCAGCGCAGGACGCGGGCCCAGTTGGGAGGGGTTTCGGGGAGCACATGGGACATGCCGGAGACGCTAGGCCCGGCCGTGGGCGCCTCCAAGTGTCGCGCGTCCGGACTTCGGCATGACATCTGTCATGCCGCTGCGCTAGTAGCCGGGGACGGATGCCTCGCCGACCGGCTCGTCTGCCGCGGTCTCGCGGGCCAGGAACGTGCCCAGCTCGCCGGCGGCGAGCGCCTCGCCCTCGGCGGCGATGATCCTCGCGCGCTTCTCGCGCTCGGCCTCGGCCTGGCGCGCCATCGCCCGCTGCATGCCCTCGGGCAGCTGGATGTCCTTGAGCTCGACGGTCGTGACCTTGACGCCCCACTCCTCGGTCTCACGTCGAGGATCTCGCGGATGTTCTGATCGATCGTGTCGGTCTCCGACAGCGTCTCGTCGAGCGTGTGGCGGCCGACCACCGCGCGGAGCGTGGTCTGGGCGATCTGGTCGATCGCCGCGCCGACGTCCTTGACACGCCCCAACCGGAACTGGACGCCGCGCTCGTACTGCTCGAGGACCCGCACGCTCGCGGCGAGGGCCGCGAGGACGAGGACGACGATGATGGCGGCTGCAAGACCGGTGGACATGCTGTGAGCGTCCCTCCGGCGAGCTCGCGTGCCCATCGGTGGTCCGCACGATCCCGCGGATGACGTCGCCGGTCATCCGCGGCTGTCAGTCGAGGATCGTCAGGTCCAGCTGCCGCAGCCGCTCGGGGTCGGCGAGGATGTCGATGGCGACGATCTTCCGGTCCCGCACCGTGACGCCCCCGACCGAGAACGGCTCGCCGTCGCGCATCGAGACCATCCCCGCCGCGCCGTTGATGAGCGCCGGCTTCATGACGAGGCCGAGCTGCGAGTAGCTGCGGGCGTTGCGGACGACGGCGTCCGCGCCGCGGACCTCGCGCAGCCCGCCGGCCGGGCCGAGGTCGGCTCGCAGCACGACGTCGGGGTCGAGCACCGCCAGCAACGCCTCGAAGTCGCCGTCGCGCGAGGCCGCGAGGAAGGCGTCGACGACCTCGCGCTGCGCGCCGATGTCGGCGTCCGGGACCGCGTTGCCGCCTCGCACGCGGCGGCGCGCGCGGCTGGCGAGCTGGCGGGCGGCGTCGGGTGAGCGGTCCACGATCGGCGCGATGTCGTCGAACGGCACGGCGAACATGTCGTGGAGGACGAACGCCAGGCGCTCGGCGGGGGTGAGCGTCTCGAGGACGACGAGCAGGGCGAGGCCGACCGCGTCGGCGAGCAGCGCCTCGTGCTCCGGGTCCGTCCCGTCGGCCCGGTCGACGATCGGGTCGGGCAGCCGGCCGCCGAGCGGCTCCTCGCGCCGCGTGTTGCGCGACCGGAGCATGTTCAGCGAGACGCGCGCGACGACGGTCGTCAGCCATGCGCCGAGGTTGTCGACGGCCGCGGCGTCGGACCGGCTGAGCCGCAGCCATGCCTCCTGGACGGCGTCGTCGGCCTCGTTCAGCGAGCCGAGCATCCGGTAGGCCACCGCCCGCAGTCGCGGCCTCTGCTGCTCGAAGCGTTCGGCGAGATCGTCCATCGGTCACGTTCCTCCGTCGTCGCGGGTCTTAGCACTAGACCCGCGACACGCGGGCAACGTGACCGACCAGGAGGACGCGATGCGAGTCTTCGTCGCAGGCGCGAGCGGTGCGATCGGCACCCGGCTCGTACACCAGCTCATCGACGCGGGGCACGACGTGACCGGCACGTACCGGTCGCCGCACAACCGTGAACGGGTGCGGGCGCTCGGGGCCGAGCCGGTCGCGCTCGACCTGCTCGACGCCCGCGCGGTGCGCGAGGCCGTGCTCGCGGCCGCGCCCGACGCGATCGTCCACCAGGCGACGGCCCTGGCGGGCGTGCGCTTCTCCAGGCGGCTGGACCGCAGCTTCGCCCTGACGAACCGGCTCCGGATCGAGGGCACCGACGCGCTGCTGGCCGCGGCGCGCGAGGCGGGCGTGCGGCGGTTCGTCGCCCAGAGCTTCGCCAGCCTCCGGTACGCGCGCGTGGGCGGGATGGTCAAGACCGAGGACGATCCGCTGGACCCCAGCCCGGTCCCGTCGACGCGCGGGACCAACGCCGCGATGCGCCATCTCGACGACGCCGTCGTCGCCGCCGGCGGGATCGCGCTGCGCTACGGCGGCTTCTACGGCGCCGGCGGCGACGGCATGGTCGAGCCGGTCCGCAGGCGGCAGTTCCCCATCGTCGGCGACGGCGGCGGGGTGTCCTCGTTCATCCACCTCGACGACGCCGCCGCGGCGACCGTCGTCGCGCTCGAGCACGACGGCCCCGGCATCTACAACATCGTCGACGACGATCCGGCCCCGGTGCGCGAGTGGCTGCCCGTGCTCGCCGGCGTGCTCGGCGCCGCGCCGCCCCGCCACGTCCCCCGCTGGCTCGCGCGGCTGGTCGCGGGCGACGCCGCCGTGATGATGGGGACCGAGGCCCGCGGCGCCTCGAACGCGAGGGCCAGGCGGGAGCTCGGGTGGGCGCCGCGCCACGCGAGCTGGCGGGAGGGCTTCGCGGCGGCCTACGCGCCGGTCGCCGCGGACGAGGCCGTCATACGATTGACCTAGAATCGATGCCGATGACCGATCACGCCCCGCCCGCTCCCGGCCCGTACCTGCAGACCGTCTCCGGCCGCTGGGTCAACCCGTTCGACCCGGATCCCGGCCAGCTCGACGCCGGCGACATCGCCCGCGCGCTGGCCAACCAGTGCCGGTTCGGCGGCCACAGCCGCGTCTTCTACTCGGTCGCGCAGCACTCGGTGATCGTCTCCGAGCTCGTCGAGGAGCGCGGGGGCGACGTCGAGGACGTCTTCGCCGCCCTGATGCACGACGCGACGGAGGCCTACCTCGGCGACATGCCGCACCCGCTCAAGCACCGCAGCCCGCTCGGGGCGGCCTTCAAGGAGGCCGAGGACCACCTCGAGCGGGCGATCCGCGACCGCTTCGGCATCAAGGCGGACGTCCCGGAGATCAAGCGCGTCGACCGCTCCCTGCTCGCCACCGAGCGCCGGGCGTTCAGCGCCGAGGACTGGGACTGGCCGGAGCTCGAGGGGGTCGAGCCGCTCGACCTCGAGCTCACCGCCTGGTCGCCCGACCACGCGGCGCAGGCGTTCGCCGACCGCTACGCCGAGCTCGACGCGCGGCGCCCTGGCTAGGCTCCGGCCGATGGCCGGCCTCGACCACATCGAAGTGCGCGGCGCGCGCGAGAACAACCTCCGCGACGTCTCGGTCGACATCCCCAAGCGCGCGATCACGGTGTTCACCGGCGTGTCCGGATCGGGCAAGTCGTCGCTCGTGTTCGGCACCATCGCGGCCGAGTCGCAGCGCCTGATCAACGAGACCTACACGGCGTTCGTCCAGTCGTTCATGCCCAACGTCGGCCGGCCGGACGTGGACACCCTGCGCAACCTGAGCGCCGCGATCCTCGTCGACCAGGAGCGGATGGGGGCGAACTCGCGCTCGACCGTCGGCACCGCCACCGACGCGTACTCGATGCTGCGCCTGATCTTCAGCCGGCTCGGCGAGCCGCACGTGGGCCACTCGAGCATGTACTCGTTCAACGACCCGCAGGGCATGTGCCTCGAGTGCGAGGGGATGGGGCGGGTGTCGACCGTCGACGTCGACGCCATGGTCGACCGGACCAGGTCGCTGGACGAGGGCGCGATCACGCTGCCCAACTTCGGCGTGGACTCCTGGCAGTGGCGCATGTACGCCGAGTCGGGTCACTTCGACCCGGCCAAGAAGCTCGCCGACTACTCCGACGAGGAGTGGGAGCGGTTCCTGCGCGGTCCCGAGCAGAAGGTCGAGATCCGCGGGCTGAACCTCAAGTACGAGGGGCTCGTCAACCGGTTCGAGCGCACGTTCCTCTCCAAGGACGTCGAGACCGCCCAGCCGCACATCCGGGCGGCGATCGAGCGCGTCGCGACCTTCGAGCCCTGCCCGGAGTGCGACGGCGCGCGGCTCAACCGGGCGGCGCTCGGCTCGGCGATCGACGGCCGCAACATCGCCGAGTGCGCGGCGATGCAGGTCGACGACCTGGCGCGGTTCCTGGCGGGCATCGACGCGCCGAACGTGGCGCCCGCGCTCGAGGCGCTGCGGCACACGCTCGACAGCCTGGTCGAGGTCGGGCTCGGCTACCTCAGCCTCGACCGCGAGTCGGCGACGCTGTCGGGGGGCGAGGCGCAGCGGGTCAAGATGGTCCGGCACCTCGGGTCGAGCCTGTCCGACGTCACGTACGTGTTCGACGAGCCGACCGTCGGCCTGCACCCGCACGACGTGCAGCGGGTCAACCGGCTGCTGGTGGCGCTGCGCGACAAGGGCAACACGGTCCTGGTCGTCGAGCACGAGCCGCAGGTGATCGCGATCGCCGACCGGGTGGTCGACATGGGGCCGGGCGCGGGAACGCACGGCGGGACGGTCGTGTTCGAGGGCGACGTCGACGGCCTGCGCGCCTCCGGCACCCTGACCGGCCGCCACTTCTCGACCGTGCGGACGCTGAAGGAGACGGTCCGCGAGCCGAGCGGCGCGCTCAGGGTCGAGAACGCGACGCTGCACAACCTGCGCGACGTGACGATCGACGTCCCGCTCGGCGTCCTGGTCGCGGTGACCGGCGTCGCCGGATCCGGCAAGAGCTCGCTCATCCACGGCTGCTTCGCTCGATCGCACGAGCAGGTGACCGTGCTCGACCAGACGGCGATCCGCGGCTCTCGCCGCTCGAACCCGGCGACCTACACCGGCCTGCTGGACCCGATCCGCAAGGCGTTCGCGAAGGCCAACGGGGTCAAGCCCGCGCTGTTCAGCGCCAACTCGGAGGGCGCGTGCCCGGAGTGCAAGGGCAACGGCGTCATCTACACCGACCTCGCGTTCATGACGGGCGTGGCGACCACGTGCGAGGCGTGCGACGGCAAGCGCTTCACGGCCGAGGTGCTCGAGTACCACCTGCGCGACGCGTCGATCGCCGACGTGCTCGAGATGTCGGTCGAGGAGGCCGGCGGGTTCTTCACCGAGAAGGCGATCCGTCCGATGCTCGGCGCGCTCGGCGACGTCGGCCTCGGCTACGTCCGCCTCGGCCAGCCGCTCACGACCCTCTCAGGCGGCGAGCGCCAGCGCATCAAGCTGGCGATCGAGGTCGACCGCGCGGCCGACGTCCTCGTGCTCGACGAGCCCACCACCGGCCTGCACATGGACGACGTGGACAAGCTCGTCGACCTCATGGACGCGCTCGTCGACCGCGGCCGGACGCTGATCGTCATCGAGCACGACCTCGACGTGGTCGCGGCCGCGGACTGGGTCATCGACATGGGCCCGGGACCCGGGCACGACGGCGGCGAGATCGTCTTCGCCGGCCCGCCGCGCGAGCTCGTCGGCGCCGAGGGCTCGGTGACCGGCCGGCACCTCGCCGAGCGCGTCGCCGCCTAGCCCTTCTTGTAGGGATCGACGAACACGTCGTCGATCGTCCACTCGCCGCCGGACCCGAGCGGCTTGAAGCGGAAGGCGACCTCCTGGTCGCCGCCCAGCAGCGACAGCAGGTTGACCACGACCGGCAGCACCGGAGTGGGCGCCCACTCGCCGCCGGCGCCGATCACGCCCACGGTCAGCGAGCGCTGCGTCCCGAACAGGTCGCGGTAGACGACCGCCACGGCCAGCGACGAGAGCGAGGAGCCCGTGTTGCGGGCGAAGAAGCGCAGCGTGGGGTGGGCCACGCCGATGCACATCGGCGCGGTGACGGCCGACGACCCGGCGGGCAGCGCGAGCGACGCGGCGTCGGCGTCCCCGCCGACCTGCCACGGCTCGTTGCCCTCGACCACGGCGGCGCCGTCCTCGAGCGTCCAGCCGGCGGCGCCGGCCTCGAGCCCCCCGTCCGGCGCCGGCGTGTACCACGACGGATCCAGCCACGGGAGGAAGGTGCGCGAGAGCGGCTGCTCGTCACAGCCGGAGGCATGGGCGGGCCCGGGCAGCGCGAGGATCGCGACCGCTCCGGCCAGGACGAGGAGGATCAGTCCCAGGCTCCGGCGGAGAGAGAGCATCGGCGGCTATGGTGCCCGTTCCGGCGCTGTTCACAGCTCGAACATGTGTCCAGTCGCGTCCAGCGCTCCCCGCCCCGATAATCCGCACGTGAGCTCCTCAATGGCGGTCGACGACGCCGTGCTCGACCGTCGCGACCCCGGCGTCGCCCGGCGATTGTCGCCCCGCGAGCTGCGCGTCGAGCTGGCGATGGCGGCCGTGTTCGCCGTCGCGGCGGTGGCCATGCTCGCCGGTACGCAGGGCGAATGGGACAGCGCCTGGTCGGCGCTGCTGCTCACCGCGACCTACGCGGTCGTCTCGCGGATCAGCTTCCAGCTCGGCCCCGGCCTGGTCGGCGCCACGCAGCTCGTGTTCGTGCCGCTGCTCTTCCTCGTGCCGCCGCTCGCCGTGCCGGCGCTGGTCGCCACCGGCGCGATCCTCGGCGTGGTCCCGGAGCTCCTGCTCAAGCGCGCGCACCCCGAGCGCGCGCTCGTCGCCGTCGCCGACAGCTGGTACGCGCTCGGCCCCGCCGTCGTCTTCTCGCTGCTCGACCCGGGCGGGCCGGGATGGGAGGACGTCGGCGTCTACGCGCTGGCCCTGGCCGCGCAGTTCGGCACGGACTTCGCCGCGACCACCACGCGCGAGCGGCTCGGCGCGGGCATCGAGGTGGCCGAGCTGATCCCGGTGCTCGGGCTCGTCTACGTCGTGGACCTGCTGCTCTCGCCGATCGGCTTCCTCGCCGTCCTCGCCAGCGAGCAGCACCCGTACGCGTACCTGCTGGCCGTGCCCCCGGGAGCGCTGCTCGCGCTCGTGGCCGACGAGCGGCGCAAGCGGCTCGACCGCGAGCTCGATCTCGGCCGCGCGTACCGCCGCTCGATCAAGGATCTGCAGCGCGCGCGCATGCGCGTGGGGGAGGCGGTGGCGTCGACGTCCGACCGCGCATCGCTCGAGCGCGTGCTGCTCGCCACGATGGTCGAGGCGATGGACGCCGAGTGCGGGCGCGTGAGCTCCCGCACCGGCACCGGCGAGCTGGCCGAGCGGCTGCGCACCGGCCATCTGGAGCCGTACGAGGATGCCCTGCGCAAGGCCGAGGCCGCCGCGCCGGTGACGCAGGAGACGGCGGCGGGAGGGGCCGTGGCCGTGGCCACGGCGCTCGGGGCCGGCGTCCTCGCGGTCGCCCGCGCCGCCCGCTCGTTCTCGGCCGCCGAGGTCGAGGTGCTCGAGCACCTCGCCGCGCAGGCCGCGGTCTCGCTGGAGAACCTGCGCCTGCACGAGGCCGAGCGCGCGGCGGCGGACGCCATCCGCGAGCTGTCGACGCCGGTGCTCGCGGTGCGCGAGCGGCTGCTGATCGTGCCGCTCGTCGGGTCGCTCGACGAGGGCCGCGCGCGACAGCTCACCGACGAGCTGCTCGCGCGCATCCGCAGCGGGCGCGCCCAGGTGGTGGTGATCGACGTGACCGGCGTGCCGGTGATCGACACGGCGGTGGCGAACCAGCTCGTGCAGACGGTCGACGCGTGCAGGCTGATGGGCGCGCGCGTGGTCGTCACCGGCATCTCGTCGGAGATCACCCAGGCGCTGGTGACGGCCGGCGTGGACCTGCGCGCGGTCCGCACCGTCGCGGACCTGCAGCGCGGCATCGAGGAGGCCGAGCGCCTCCTCGATGCGCGCTGACGCCGGCGCTAGTCGACGCGGACGGCGATGATGTTGCCGCCGGAGTTGACGTCGTTGTCGCCGTCGGCGGTGCAGCTGACGCTCGCGAGGAACACGGACTCCGAGGTCACGACCTTCTGCAGCATCACCGTCTCGTTGTCGGCGGTGGTGAAGTTGGACGTGTCGTCGTCGCCCGGCACCTGCAGCGTGCACGTCTCGACCTCGGCCACGCCGTCGTCGTTGTCGTAGGTGAAGTCGGCGGTCAGGACCCACGTGCCGGCCGCGAGCTCGGGGCTGGTGGCGAGCACGGCGTTGTTGCCGAAGTTGGAGTCGCCGGGGATCGGGATCTCGACCGCGCGGGTCTTCTTGGTCATGAGCTGGGCGGCGGGGATGCCGCCGACGGCATCGGCGTTGGCGGCGCTGGGCACGGTGCCGAGCGACGCCTCGTCGATGCGCGAGCCGCCGAGCGAGTCGGGCTTGAACTCGCCCGGGCCGAGCGACTTGTTCTTGATGTCGATGCCGGTCAGCGTGCTGTTGACGACGCTCTTGCCGGTGATCTTGAGCGCCGCGTAGCCGGTGCCGCCGAGCGCGGTGAAGAGCGCGACGAACGCCACGGCGAGGGCGACTGACGGGCGGGGGATGCGACGGGCGATGCTGGACATCTGGGGCCTCCTGGCCTCGGGATCGATGTCCGTTCAACCGGCCCGCCGGCGGTTTCTTACGGCGATCTCGCGAACTGGCCGATCGGCCAGGCCGGCGTAACGCCGCGGCGCCGGGCGGTTATGTGCACGCATGACCTTCGCGTCGCTCTACGACCAGCACGAGCGCCAGGTCTACAACCTCTGCCTGCGCATCACCGGATCGGCCGACGACGCCGCCGACGCGACGCAGGAGACCTTCCTCAAGGTGCTCGAGCGGCTGGAGAAGCTCGAGGGGCGCGAGGTGAACCTCGCCGCGTACCTCATGACCGTCGCGCGCCACGCGAGCTATGACGCGATCGAGCGCCGCCGCCGCGCGCTGCCGACCGACGAGCTCCCGGAGCTCCCGGCCCCGGTGGGCGACGGCCCGGAGGGGCACGTGCTGCGCGGCGCCCACCAGGAGCAGGTCCGCGTCGCCAACCTGAGCCTCCCGCCGCGCCAGCGCGAGGTGCTCGCCCTCCGCGAGCTCGCCGAGCTCTCGTACGACGAGGTCGCGCAGGTGATGGGCATGAACCGCAACTCGGTCGCCCAGCTCATCTCGCGCGCCCGCATCAACCTGCACGACGGCCTGCGCCGCACGGCGCTCGGCTCCGTCGCGTCGGCCTCTCCGTCGTGCGACCGCGCGCTGCCCCTGCTCGCGATGCGCCAGGACGGGATGCTCGACGCCGACGCCGGCTGGCTCGCCGATCACCTGGCCGGCTGCGGCGCGTGCCGCGTCCGGCTCGAGGCGATGGAGGAGGCCGGCGTGGCCTACCGCCTGTGGCTGCCGCTGGCGCCGGCGTTGTGGCTGCGCGAGAAGGTCGCGCACGCCGCCGAGCGCACGACCGCTCCGGCGGGCGGGCGCCGCCTGCGCGCGCTGGCCGCGGGCGGGGTGGCGCTGGTCGTGCTCGCGATCATCGGCGCCGCCGAGGCCCAGACGCCGACGCGGACGTTCGCCGCCCTCTACGAGCCGCTGGTGATCCCGCACGCCGTGATGTCCGAGGACGCGACCGCGCCGAAGGCCGAGCGCGGGTCGAAGCGGCTGCCCGTGAAGGCCGTGCGCGTCGCGCGCACGCGGCGCCGCCCGGCGGCGCCGGCCGCGACGCCGGCGCCGTTCGCCACGCCGGCGCCGCTCGTCGCCGCCGAGGCGGTCCAGGTCGGCGCGAAGCCCGAGCCGCGCGTCCGTCGCCGGGCGAAGCCCGCGCCGACGGCCACGCCGACACCGGACGCGCCGGTGGTCGTCGCCGACCCGCCGCCCCCGCCGCCGCCTCCTCCGCCGCCCGACGAGCCGCCGGCGCCGGACGACCCGCCACCGCCCCGCCCGCCCGTCTGCCCGAACTGCGGGCTCGTCGCGCCGGCGCCGCCGAACGGCCCGGTCCCGTAGGGCTTTCCAGTCGCCCTGGCCGACGCTAGGGTGATGCGGCTGCGACGACGGACGGACGAGGAGGGCGGTTTGCGCGAGTGGGCGAGGACGTTGCCCGAGCGCCACGGAGGACGTGGCACGCTCTGGGTCCTCCTCGGCGTGCTCGCCGTGGGCCTCGTCGCTCGCGTCGTCGCCTCGCTCAACGGCTTCGACTTCCGCCACGGCAGCGACGCGGACATGTACGAGCGGCTCGCGGCGCACCTGTACCGGGAGGGCGAGTTCGGCCTCCCGGGCTCGGCGAACCCGTACGACTTCGCGCCCGGCGCGCCGCTCTTCGCCACCGGCGTCTACGCCCTGATCGGCGACGTGAGCCCGGTCGCCGCGCGACTCGGGCTCGCGCTGGCGGGAACGCTCGGCGTGCTCGTCGTCTACCTGCTGGGCCGGCGCCTCGCGGGCCCGCTGGCCGGCCTGGTCGCGGCGGCCGTCATCGCGATCTACCCGCCGGCGCTCTTCTTCAACTCGCTGCTGGCCGGCGAGGTGCTGGCCATGGCGACCGTCCCGGCCGCCGTGCTCGCGTTCCTGTGGGCGGCCGATCGCGATCGCTCGCCGTGGGCGTGGGCGGTCCCGGGCGTGCTGCTCGGGCTGACGGCCTTCACCCGCCCCGAGTACCTCGCCCTCACCGCGCTCCTCGGCCTGCTGGCCGTGGGGGTCGTCACCTGGCGCTCGAGCTTGGTGCGCGGCCTCGCGGCGGGCGCGCTCATGATCGCCTCGTTCGCCGTCGTCGTCGCGCCGTGGGCGATCCACGTCTCGAACCAGCTGGATCGCTTCGTCCCGGTCTCGACGGGCGGCGGCAAGGCGCTCTTCATCGGCACCTACCTGCCGGGCGACGGGCTGCACCAGGGCGTCAAGCAGCACCTGCTGCATCGCCTCCGCGGCGGCGACCCGATCCCGGAGGACCGCCTGCGGCGGATCCCGATGAACCCGCTGCTGGACCGGGTCGCGGCGCGCCATCCGGACCTGCCGCGCGACGCCGCGCTCGGGCGCGTCGGCCGCGACAACCTGATCCGCTGGGCCACCGGCGAGCCCCGCGCGTTCGGGCAGATGATGGCCTCCAAGATCGCGCACATGTGGCGCACGTCCGGCCCCGCCGGCGGCGCGCTGCACTACCTGGTGCTCGCGCTCGGGCTGGCGGGTCTGGCGCTGCTCGTCCTGCGCCGCCGCTGGGAGGTGCTCCCGATCGTGCTCGTGCTCGCCGGCATCAGCCTGATCGGCGGGCTGCTCCTGGCCGGCACCCGCCGCAACCTTCCGGTGATGCCGCTCGTCATCGCGCTGGCCGGCGTGACCGTCGCGTACGCGACCGCGTGGTCGCGCGAGCGGCTCGAACGGCGGCGTCCCCCGCGCGCCGAGCCGATCGAGTCGGCGCTCGTGCATCACTAAACAGGTCTGCGAGACGGCTCTGGCGGGAAGCCCCTGGAGCGAACCCCCCTGCAAAGGAGCAATGCCGATGGCGACGGAGATGACCCCACGAGCGACGAAGCTCATCCAGTACCTCAACGAGGCGTACGGGAAGGAGAAGGAGCTCGAGGTCGCACTCCAGGCCCACGTCAAGATGGCCGCCGGCCGCGCGAGCTACAAGAAGCGCCTCCAGGACCACCTGAAGGAGACGAAGGCGCAGGCCCGCGGGCTCGAGCGCCGGATCAAGCAGCTCGGCGGCAAGGCCGAGGCCGCGAACCTGCCGGGCCCCGATGCGATCTCGGAGGCGGCGAGCAAGGCGACGGTGGCGGCGAGCAAGGCCGTGGCCGCGGCCAAGGGGCCGCTGCACGTGCTGCGCGGGACCGGCGAGTCCGAGAAGCTGCTCAAGAACGCCAAGACCGAGCTCGCGAACGAGCACGAGGAGATCGGCAACTACCTGGCGATCGAGACGCTGGCCGATGCGGTCGGCGACAAGGACACCGCGAAGCTCGCGCGCGACTTCCGCCGCCAGGAGGAGCGCATGGCGAGCTTCCTGTCGAAGCTGATCCCGCAGCTCACGAAGGCCGTGGTGACCGAGGAGATCGCGCCGGCCGACCGCCGGCCGCAGGCGAAGCCCGCGAAGGCGAAGGCGAAGGCCAAGCCGGCGAAGGCCCGAGCGACCGCGAAGCGGCGCCCGGCCAAGTCGCGCCCGGCGAAGTCGCGTCCGGCCAAGACCCGGGCCACCGCCAAGCGCCGCCCGGCGAAGTCGCGGCCCGCGAAGCGCCGCGCCGCCAGCTCGGCCTGACCGTCGCACCGGCCCGCCGCCACGCGGCGGGCCGGCCTGCTCCGCGCTACAGCTCATCGGTCGTGCTGAGCATCTCGAGCGCGACGGAGGAGCTCGACGGCGGACGCGGACCGTTCGCCGGGCAGCACCTGCTGTCGCGGACCTGGCCGTTCCTCGTCGTGTCCGCGGCCGGCATCGCGCTGGCGCTCACGAACGTGCACCACGCCCTCGCGCTCCTGCTCGGCGCCGGGGAGTCCGGCCTGGCGCCGCTCGTGCTCCTCTCGGTCGCGTGGGCCGCGTTCTACGGGACGCAGCGCGCGCTGGGCCTGACGATCGCCGGCGCGGCGCTGACGTTCGCGGTGCCGCTCATCCTGATCGGCGATCCCGGGTACCCGGACGGCGAGTGGCGCGCCGCGGTGCTCTGGATCGTCATCGGCGGGCTGCTCGGCGTGACGGTCCAGCTGCTCGTCCAGCGGGTGCGCCGCGGCGGCGAGGTGCTCGTGACGGCGATCCTCGACTCGGCGCTCGATCCCATGATCGCGATCGACCACGAGGGCCGCGTGATCGAGTTCAACCCCGCCGCCGAGCGCACGTTCGGCTACCGCCGCGAGGACGCCCTCGGGCAGGAGCTGGCCGAGCTGGTGGTGCCGGAGTCGCTGCGCGAGGCGCACCGCCGCGGCCTCGAGCGGTACATGGAGCAGCGCGTCCCGACGATCCTCGGCAAGCGCCTGGAGCTGACCGGCATGCGATCCGACGGGAGCGAGTTCCCCGTCGAGCTGACGGTCACGCGCATGGAGGGCATCGAGCCGCCCGCCTTCACCGGCAACGTGCGCGACCTCTCGGCGCAGAAGCGGGCCGAGCGCGAGACCGCCGCGCAGCACTCGGTCGCCCGCGTGCTGGCCGAGTCGCCGACCGCCGAGGACGCGATCCCGGCGCTGCTCGAGGCGCTGGGGCAGAGCATGGGCTGGGACCTCGGCGGCGTCTGGCTCGCCGACGAGCGCGCCGGCGTCCTGCGCTGCCACGCGCTGTGGCAGCGCGAGTCGGTCGAGATGACCGAGTTCCGGGAGCGCTCCATCGGGCTCGAGATCCCGCGCGGCGTCGGCCCGCTGGGGACGGCCTGGACCACCGGCGAGCCGGTCGCCGCCACCGACGCCGCGGAGGTCGAGAACCTCCGCCGCGCCGAGGTCGCCGCTCGGCAGGGCCTGCGCAACGGGCTCTGGATGCCGATCCGGAGCGGCCCCGAGGTGCTCGGGGTGATCGAGTTCTACAGCCGGCGCGGCGACACGCTCGACGACGCGATGCTGCGCACCGTCGCGACCATCGGCGCGCAGGTGAGCGAGTACCTGCGCCGCCGCCGGGCCGAGGAGGCGCTCGCGCACCAGGCGCTCCACGACGGGCTCACGGGCCTGCCGAACCGGGCGCTGCTGCTCGACCGGCTCGGGCACGCGCTCGACCGCGCTCGCCGCAACGACTCAGCGGTCGCCGTGCTGGCCGTGGACGTCGACAACTTCAAGGTGATCAACGACAGCCTCGGCCACGTGGCCGGCAACCGGCTGCTGGTCGAGCTGGCAGGGCGGATCCAGACGGCCGTCCGCAGTGTCGACACGGTCGCGCGTTCGCCGGGGACGAGTTCGTCGTCTTGTGCGAGGAGGTCGGGGAGGAGGGAGCCGTCCTGCTCGCCGAGCGGATCGCCGCCGAGGCGCGGGTCCCGCTCGTGACCGACGGCCAGGAGCTGGTGTTCACCACGAGCATCGGCATCGCCGTGGCGGCGCAGGGACGCACGCCCGAGAGCGTCCTGCGCGACGCCGACGCCGCGATGTACCGCGCCAAGGAGCGCGGCCGCGGCCGCTACGAGCTGTTCGACGAGGAGATGCGCTCGCGCGCGTTCGCCCGGCTGGCCGGCGAGACGGACCTGCGGCGCGCGATCGAGGACGGCGGCGAGCTGCGCCTGCACTACCAGCCGATCGTCGCGGTCACCGACGGCGGCGTGCGCGCGGTCGAGGCGCTGGTGCGCTGGCAGCATCCCGAGCGCGGGCTGGTCCCGCCCGGCGAGTTCATCCCGCTGGCCGAGCAGAGCGGGCTGATCGTGCCGCTCGGGCGCTGGGTGCTCGGCGAGGCGTGCGCGGAGGCGGCGGCCTGGCCCGACTTCGGGGTCTCCGTGAACGTGTCCACGCGGCAGCTGCTGGACCGCGGCCTCGTGGCGGACGTCGCCGCCGTCCTCGCGCGGACGGGCCTCGCGCCCGATCGGCTGAGCCTGGAGATCACCGAGACGCTGATCATGGAGCGCCTCGAGGCGTCGACCGAGCTCCTGCGCGAGCTCAAGGCGCTCGGCGTGCGGCTCTGCCTCGACGACTTCGGGACCGGCTGCTCGTCGCTCAGCTACCTCGAGCGCCTGCCGCTCGACGTGCTCAAGCTCGACCGCTCGTTCGTCTCAGGCCTCGGCCCGACCGCGCAGGAGCCGGCGATCGTCGCGGCGGTGATCGAGATGGGCCGGGCGCTGGGCATGACCGTCGTCGCCGAGGGTGTCGAGACCGAGGAGCAGCGCGACCGCCTGGAGGACCTCGGCTGCGGCTTCGCCCAGGGGTTCTACTTCGCGCGGCCGATGGCGGCCGCCGAGATCAGCGCGTTGCCAGGAACGCTCGGAGGACGTCGACCACCAGGCGGTGGTCGTCGGCCTGCGGGAGCCCCGACACGGTGACCGTCCCGATCACGCCGACCCCGCGGACGATCACGGGGAACGCGCCGCCGTGGGCGGCGAACCGCTCGGGATCGACGAGCTGACGCTCGGCCAGCGTGGTGCCCTCCTCGCGATGGAGCGCGCCCATGTAGAACGAGCTGTGGCCGAAGCGCCGGACGACGCGGTTCTTGCGCTCGATCCAGACGTCGTTGTTGGGCTGGGTCCCGGGCAGGGCGGCGTGGAAGAGCTGCTGGTCGCCGCGGCGGATGTCGATCGTCACCGGCAGGCGGTCGCGCTGCGCGGCGTCGACGAGCGCGGAGCCGAGCTCCCACGCGGTCGTGTTGGTGAACGTCGAGAACTGGAGCTCGTCCTCCTGGGCGAGGAGCTCCGCGAGGTCGGGGTCGGCCACGGACCCGACCTTATCCGGGCGGCAGCGCGATCACGGTGATGGTGCCCGGCGCGACCTCGGTGAGGCCGGCGTCGGCCACGCGCGCGGCGAGGTCCTCGCGGGCGCAGGCCGCGGCGAACGCGCCCGCCGCGGGCGCGAGCACGCGCCCGGGGCAGCCGGCGCGCACCCAGTCCTCGAAGCGGCCGGTGTCCGCGGCCATGACGGCGGCGTGGGCGATCTGGGCGAGCGTCTTCCCGGAGCTCATCGGCGCGTCGGGGTTGAGCAGGTACGTGACGGCGCCCGGCCGCGGCGGCGCCGTCTCCGGCGCGGCGACGAGGTCGGTGCTCATCGCCTGGAGCCGCTCGAGCAGCGGCCCGCGCTCGGACCGCCGCCGGGGCGGCAGCGCGACGACGGCGTCGCCGGCCTGCGCGTGCGGCTCCTCGAGCACCTGCTCCCACTGGCTGAGCGTGCGCGCGCGCAGGCAGACCTTCCCGGGGCGCGGGCGCCAGGCCGCGACGGCATCCGCGAACGCGGGGTCGCGCACGCACGCGACCGCCGCGGCCCCGGCGAGCGCGCCGGCGGTCGCGAGGTCCTCGACCGCGCCGCGCCGGACCACGAGGTACATGCGCAGCGGGTCGTCGCTCATCGCACGAGCCGCTCGGTCTCGGCGCCGGTGAGCTCCGCGAGGTCGGCGGGAGCGAGCTCGAGCTCGAGGCCGCGGCGGCCGGCGCTCACGTAGATCGTCTCGTGCTCGAACGCGCTCGCGTCGAGCAGCGTGCGGATGCGCCTGCGCTGCCCGAGCGGGCTGATGCCGCCGACGACGTACCCGGTCGCGCGCTGCGCGTCGCGCGGGTCGGCCATCGCGGCGCGCTTGCCGAGCGCCCGGAGGTCGAGCTGGCCGGTCACCGGCAGCACGCACACGCGCAGCTCGCCGTCGACGGAGGCCAGCAGCGTCTTGAACACGCGGGCCGGCTCGAGCCCGAGCCGCTCGGCCGCCTCGAGCCCGTACGACGAGCTCGCCTCGTCGTGCTCGTACTCGTGCACCGCAAACGAGATCCCGGCCTGGCGGGCGGCCCGGGTGGCGGGTGTCTCGCGGCCGGCCATGACTAGGATCACACCATGCGATGCCCCTCATGTGCCGGTGAACTCGTCGAGCTCGATCGCAGCGGTGTGCGAATAGACGCGTGCCGCAACTGCCGCGGCGTGTGGCTCGACCGCGGTGAGCTCGAGAACATCCTCGAGCGCGAGCGCCAGGTGGTGGCCGGCGCCGACGACGAGGACTTCATCCGCGAGGTGACCGGCGGCGGGACCTCGAAGCCCAAGCAGAGCTACGGGCTCGATCCGCAGACGGCGCAGAAGATGTACTCCGACTACCGCACCCACAAGCAGCACAAGAAGCGCAAGAAGAGCTTCCTCGACGAGCTGTTCGACTAGCGCCGGTCCACCGAGGTGGACCGCACGTCCGCTCTCAATCCTCCCACCGGTCCATGGCGCGCTGTACATTCGCGGTGTTGGCTGACCATGGAATGATCGAGGAGCTGTCGGCGAAGGGCTTCGCGCGGAGCCCGTTTCCCGCGATCGCCGACTACGGCTTCCTGTCCGACTGCGAGACGACGGCGCTGGTCGCGCCGAGCGGCAGCGTGGAGTGGATGTGCCTGCCGCGCATGGATTCGCCGAGCGTGTTCGGCACGATCCTCGACCGCGACGCCGGCATGTTCCGGCTCGGGCCGGCCGGCGTCCACGTGCCCGCCGCGCGGCGCTACCTGCCGGGCACGATGATCCTGGAGACGAGCTGGGGCACCAAGGGCGGCTGGATCATCGTCCGCGACGTCCTGCTCATCGGCCCGTGGCATCACTCCGACGAGCGCTCGAACACGCACCGGCGCGCGCCGACCGACTACGACGCCGATCACGTCCTGCTGCGCACCGTGCGCTGCGTGAACGGCGAGGTGCAGCTCTCGCTCGTGTGCGAGCCGGCGTTCGACTACGGCCGCCAGCGCGGCCGCTGGGAGTACGCCGACGGCGCCTACCACGACGCCGTGATCCGGCCCGAGAACGAGGAGTACGAGCTCCATCTGGTGAGCGACCTCAACCTCGGCATCGAGGGCCCGCGCTGCACCGCGCGCCACATGATGAAGGAGGGCGAGTCCGCGTTCTGCGCGCTGTCGTGGAGCGAGCACGCTCCGCCGCGCACGACCGAGGAGGCGTACGACCGCCTCGTCTGGACGGCGCACCACTGGCAGCACTGGCTCGATCGCGGCCAGTTCCCCGACCATCCGTGGCGCTCGGACCTCCAGCGCAGCGCGCTCACCCTCAAGGGCCTGACCTACGCGCCGACCGGGGCCGTCATCGCGGCGGCCACCACGTCGCTCCCCGAGACGCCCGGCGGCGAGCGCAACTGGGACTACCGCTACACCTGGATCCGCGACGCGACGTTCGCGCTCTGGGGCCTGTACACGCTCGGCTTCGACTGGGAGGCCAACGACTTCTTCTACTTCGTGGCCGACGTCGCGGAGGCGGAGCAGGGCCAGCTCCAGATCATGTACGGGATCGACGGGCGCGCCGAGCTGCCCGAGGAGATCCTCGACCACCTCTCCGGCTACGAGAGCGCCCGCCCGGTGCGGATCGGCAACGCCGCGCACTCGCAGGACCAGCACGACGTGTGGGGCGCCGTGCTGGACTCGATCTACCTGCACACCAAGTCCCGAGACGCGCTGCCCGAGCGCCTGTGGCCGATCCTGTGCACGCAGGTCGACGCGGCGATCGCCAACTGGCGCGAGCCCGACCGCGGCATCTGGGAGGTCCGGGGCGACCCGAAGCACTTCACCTCTTCCAAGCTCATGTGCTGGGTCGCGCTCGACCGCGGCGCCCGCCTCGCCGAGCTGCGCGAGGACTGGGACCTGGCGATGCAGTGGCGCGCCGTGGCCGACGAGATCCACGCCGACATCTGCGAGCACGCGGTCGACGAGCGCGGCGTGTTCACCCAGCACTACGACACGACGGCGCTCGACGCGTCGATCCTGCTGATGCCGCTGGTGCGCTTCCTGCCCGCCGGCGACGAGCGCGTCCGCGCGACCGTGCTGGCGATCGCCGACGAGCTCACGATGGACGGCCTCGTCCTGCGCTACAAGGTCGACGACACCGACGACGGCCTGGCGGGCGAGGAGGGCACGTTCACCATCTGCTCGTTCTGGCTCGTCTCCGCGCTGTCCGAGATCGGCGAGCTCGAGCGGGCGCGCGGCCTCTGCGGCCGGCTGCTCTCACACTCGAGCGCGCTCGGCCTCTACGCCGAGGAGATCGACACCCGCACGGGCCGCCACCTGGGCAACTTCCCGCAGGCCTTCACGCACCTCGCGCTGATCAACGCCGTCATGCACGTGATCCGCGCCGAGGAGGAGCTGGAGCGCCAGCTCAGTCCTCATCCGCTGCGGCCGCGCGTTCCCTTCGCCAACCCGACAGAGCAGGAAGGTTCGGCACGATGAAGGCGGCGAGGGCGAGCAGCAGCAGGATCACGGTCAGCGGCCGGCCGACGAAGACCCCGAGGTCCTCGCCCGAGCCGACCAGCGCCCGGCGCGACTGAACCTCCATCAGCGGGCCGAGGATCACGCCGAGGATGACCGGCGCGATCGGGAAGTCGTAGCGGCGCATGAAGAAGCCGAGCACGCCGATCCCGTACATGACCAGGACCTCGGTCGTGCTGCCCGAGAGCGAGTACACGCCGAGCGTGGCGAACACGAGGATGCCGGCGTAGAGCAGCGGCCGCGGGATCTCGAGCACCTTCACCCAGACGCGGATGAGCGGCAGGTTGAGCAGCAGCAGCATGACGTTGCCGACGTAGAGCGAGGCGATGAGCGTCCACACCAGGTCGCTGTTGCGCTCGAAGAGCTCGGGCCCCGGCTGCAGGTTGAAGATCTGGAACGCGGCGAGCATGATCGCCGCGGTCGCCGAGGTCGGCAGGCCGAGCGTGAGCAGCGGCACGAGCGTGCCGGAGAACGACGCGTTGTTTGCCGCCTCCGGCCCGGCGACGCCCTCGATCGCGCCCTCGCCGAACTCGTCCGGGCGCTTCGTCAGCCTGCGCTCGGTGGCGTAGGAGAGGAACGTCGGCACCTCGGCGCCGCCGGCCGGCAGCGCGCCGAACGGGAAGCCGATCCCGGCGCCCCGCAGCCACGGCTTCCACGAGCGGCTCCAGTCGTCGCGGGTCATCCAGTGGGTGGGTGGGGATGGATCAATTGGCTGGATGACGTCGTCCTCGCCGCTCCCGCGCAGCCGGCTCGCCATGTGCAGCGCCTCGCCGACGGCGAACAGGCCGACGGCCACGATCACGATGTCGATCCCGTTGCCGAGCTGGTCGACGCCGAACGTCAGCCGCGACTGGCCGGTCAGCTGGTCGATGCCCACGAAGCCGATGAGCAGGCCGAGGGCCAGCGCCGCGTAGCCGCGGATGAGCGACCGCGACGTCAGCGCGGTCACCGACGCGAAGGCCAGCAGCGTGAGCATGAAGTAGTCCTCGGCGCGGAAGCGCACGGCGAACTCCGCGACCGGCTCGGCGATCAGCGTCAGGGCGACGATGCCGATCGTCCCCGCCACGAACGAGCCGATCGCGGCCGTGGCGAGGGCCGCCCGCGCGCGACCCCGGCGCGCCATCTGGAAGCCCTCGATGGCGGTGGCCACGGACGCCGACTCGCCCGGCGTGTTGAGCAGGATCGACGTGGTCGAGCCGCCGTACATGCCGCCCGCGTAGATGCCGGCGAAGAGGATGAACGCGCCGGTCGGGTCGTCGAAGTTGAAGGTGATCGGCAGCAGCAGGGCGATGGTCAGCGCCGGCCCGATCCCCGGCAGCACGCCGACCAGCGTCCCGAGCGTGACGCCGGCGCCGGCCAGGAGCAGGTTCTGCAGCGTGAGGACCTGGCTGAAGCCGTCGAGGAGGTTGGCGGCGAAGACGAGCACGTCAGACGCCCCACGGCCCGGTCGGCAGCTGCACGTTGAGCCACTCGCCGAACGCGTAGCCGACGACCACGCCGAGCGCGAGGCCGACGATCACGTCGCGCACCGGCTTGTCGGAGCCGAGCAGCCATGCCGCGAGCCAGACGAAGATCGTGGTGGCCAGCGCGTAGCCGAGCAGCTCGAGCGAGAACACGTAGCCGATCAGCAGCGCGAGCAGCAGCCCCGGCGTCGGCCAGTGGGTCTCGGCCATCTCGGTGCTCACGTGCTCGGCGAACTCCGGGTCGGGTCGCCACCAGGTGCGCAGGAGGAAGGCGGCGGCGAGCAGGATCAGCAGCCCGCTGGCGAGCAGCGGCGCGAAGCGCGGGCCGGTGATCGACCAGCCGTAGCGCGCCGACGGGATCGCGGCGGTGGCGGTCAGCGCGACGACGCCGAACGCGAGGAGCACGACGCCCGCGATCCGCGGGCGCGTCCACGAGACGCTCACCGATTGAGCCCCAGGTCCTCGACGATGCCGCGGACGCGGTCCTGCTCGGAGGCGACGAAGTCGTCGAGCTCCTTGCCCGTCTTCACCAGCGGCGTCCAGTCGAAGCGCTCCACGTTCTCCGCCCACGCGTCGCTCTCGAGCACGCGCGTCACCCAGGCGGCGGCGCGCTCGCGCTCGGACTCCGAGATGCCCGGCGGCGCCACGATGGCGCGCCAGTTGGTCATCTCGAGGTCGATGCCCTGGTCCTCGATGGTCTGCGGCTTGGCGCCCCCGATCTCGGCGTCGACCGGCGTGGACACGGCGAGCAGGCGCATCTTGCCGCCCTCGACCTGGTCCACGATCTCCGACAGCCCGGTGATCCCGACGTCGACCGAGCCGGAGAGGATCGCCGCGTTCGCCTCGCCGCCGCCGGAGTGGGCGACGTAGCGGGTCTGCGCGGGATCGGAGCCCAGCGTGCGCGTGAGCTCGCCGAGCAGGAGCTGGTCGGTGCTGCCGGCCGAGCCGCCGCCGACGCGCACGGAGCCCGGGTCGCTCTCGAGGTCGGCCGCGAAGTCCTTCAGCGTCCGGTACTCCGACTTGGCCGGCACCACGATCGCCTCGGCCTCGGTGATCAGCGTGGCGATCGGCGTGGTCGCGTCGAGCGGCACGGGGGACTGGTTGGTCTCGATCGCGCCGAGCATCACCAGCCCGGTCATCATCAGCTCGTACGGGTCGCCGGCGTCCTTGGACACGAGCTGCGAGAGCCCGAGCGTCCCGCCGGCGCCCTCGACGTTGTAGACCTCGACGCCGTCGTCGAGCTTCTCGTCGCCCGACGCCTTCTGGAACGCGCGCGCGGTGCTGTCCCAGCCGCCGCCGGGCGCGGCGGGGGCCATGATGCGCACCTGCTGGGTCGGATAGGGCTCGGACGCGTCGTCGCCCGCGGCGCCCCCGGGCAGCGCGATCGCCACGATCGCGGCAACGGCCAGCAGGCCCCCGATGACGGCACGCGTACCCATCCCTCGAGAGCGCGAGTACCCGGACTGCGTCCCTGGTATCACCTCGCCCGTGGATGTCATCGTCGTGGGAGCCGGGAACGCCGCCATGTCGGCCGCGCACGCCGCGCGCGAGCGCGGCGCGAGCGTGCTCGTCCTCGAGAAGGCGCCGCGCGCGTGGTCGGGCGGCAACTCCGCGTTCACGGCGGGCGCCATGCGCTTCGCGCACGACGGCGTCGACGACCTGCGCGGCATCCTCGAGCACGACGAGCGCCTGGCGGAGACCGACCTCGACCCCTACACCGCGGACGAGTTCGTCAGCGACCTGCGGCGGCTCACCCTCGGCCGCGGCGACGAGGCGATGGCCCGCATCCTCGCCGGGGACTCGGGCGAGGCCGTGCGCTGGCTGCACGGGCGCGGCATCCGCTTCCGCCTCATGTACGAGCGCCAGGCCTACGAGCAGGACGGCCGCTACCGCTTCTGGGGCGGGCTCGCGGTCGGCGTGGTCGACGGCGGCAAGGGCCTGATCGCCCAGCACCGCGCGGCGGCCGAGCGCGCGGGGATCGAGGTGCGCGACGGCGCGCCCGTGACCGCGCTGGTCGACGGCGGCGTCGTGGCCGGCGGCGAGGAGCTCCGCGCCGGCGCCGTGATCCTGGCGGCGGGCGGCTTCGAGTCCAACCCGCAGATGCGCGCGGCGTACCTCGGGCCGAACTGGGACGTGGCGAAGGTCCGCGGGACCCCGTACAACACCGGCGAGGTGCTGCGCGCCGCGCTCGCCCGCGGCGCCCAGGCGTACGGCCACTGGAGCGGCTGCCATGCGATCCAGTGGGACGCCGGAGCGCCGCCGACCGGCGACCTCGAGCTCACGAACCGGTACTCGCGCCAGTCGTATCCGATGGGCATCGTGGTCAACGCGGACGGCGAGCGCTTCCTCGACGAGGGCGCCGACTTCCGCAACTACACGTACGCCAAGTACGGCGCCGAGGTGCTCCGCCAGCCGCAGGGCATCGCGCACCAGATCTTCGACGCCCGCACCGGGTCGATGCTGCGCACGATCGACTACGAGGCCCCAGGAGCCACGAGCTTCGAGGCGGACACGCTGGGCGGGCTCGCCGAGCGGCTGGGCATCGATCCGGCGCGGCTCGAGCGCACGGTGCGCGAGTTCAACGCCGCCGTGCAGGACGGCGAGTTCGATCCCTCGATCAAGGACGGCAAGGGCACCGACGGGCTGCGCCCGCCGAAGTCCAACTGGGCGCTCCCGATCGAGCAGCCGCCGTTCACGGCGTTCCCGGTCACCTGCGGGATCACGTTCACGTTCGGCGGGCTGCGCGTGGACGATCGCGCGAGGGTGCTCGACGACGCGGGCGCGCCGCTGCCCGGCCTGTTCGCGGCCGGCGAGCTGGTCGGCGGCCTGTTCTTCCACAACTACCCGGGCGGCAGCGGGCTGACGGCGGGGACGGTCTACGGCAGGCGCGCCGGATACGCGGCGGCCGACCTCGTAGGCTCTCTGCCCGCGTGAGCGCCGCCGTCGAAGTCCAGCAGCTGGTCCGGGAATTCAAGGGCGGCATCCGAGCCGTCGACGGCCTCGACCTCCAGGTCCGCGAGGGCGAGATCTACGGCTTCCTCGGGCCCAACGGCGCGGGCAAGACGACCGTGGTGCGCATCCTCACCACGCTGCTGCGGCCGACGGCCGGGCACGCGCGCGTTGCCGGGCACGACGTGGTCTCCGACGGCGACGCGGTCCGGCGGGCGATCGGCGTCGCCCTCCAGGAGGCGGCCATCGACCCGCTGATGACCGGCCGCGAGCTGCTGCGCATGCAGGGCGCGCTGCACAGCTTCCGCGGCGCCGAGGCGCGCGAGCGCGCGGCGCAGCTGCTCGAGCGCGTCGGGCTGACCGAGGCGGGCGACCGCCGGGTCGGCGGCTACTCGGGCGGCATGCGGCGGCGGCTCGACCTCGCGCTGGCGCTCGTCCACCGCCCGGACGTGCTCTTCCTCGACGAGCCCACCACCGGCCTCGATCCCACCAGCCGCGCCGCGCTGTGGCGCGAGGTGCGGTCCCTGCACGATGACGGCACGACCGTGTTCCTCACCACCCAGTACCTCGAGGAGGCCGAGCAGCTCGCCGACCGCGTCGGGATCATCGCGCGCGGCAACCTCGTCGCCGAGGGCACGCCGGAGTCGCTGAAGTCGCGCGTGGGGGAGCCCACCGTGCACGTGGAGATCTCCGACCCGGCCGACGGGGCGCGGGCGTGCGGGGCGCTGAGCGGGCTCGGCACCGTCGAGCCGCCGATCGAGGGCGCGCCGACGCGCATCCGCGTGCGCACCGCGGGCGGCAAGGAGGCGATCGCGCCGATCGTGCGGGCGCTCGACGAGGCCGACGTCGCCGTCGAGTTCGTCGAGGTCGAGTCGCCGACGCTCGACGACGTCTTCATGGCCGTCACCGGCTCGCACCTCGAGGGCGCGTGACCGAGGGGCGGGTCGTCGTCGCGCTGGGCCGCCGGGCGCTCAGCGTGCAGTTCCGCCGGGCGCAACTGCTGATGCCGACGTTCGTGCTGCCGCTGTTCCTGCTGGCCGTGATCGCGAGCGGCACGAGCGCGGGGCAAGGGCTGCCCGGCTTCCCCGACGTGGAGTCCTACCTGACCTTCGTGGTGCCCGGGACGATCGTGCAGGGGACGATCCTGGCCGGCCTGACGGCCGGCATCGCCATGGCCTCGGACATCGAGTTCGGCTTCTTCGACCGCCTGCTGGCCGCGCCGGTGCGCCGCAGGAGCCTCGTGCTCGGCCGGCTGTTCGGGACCTTCGTGCTGTCGCTGCTGCAGACGACGTTCTTCCTCGTCGTCGCGTTCCTGTTCGGCGCGCGCTATCCGGGCGGCGTGCCGGGGGTTCTGGGCGCGATCGCGCTGGCGAGCACCAGCGCGGTGGCGATGGGCGGCGTGTCGGCGGCGATCGCCCTGCGGACGGGCTCGCTGTCGCTCCTGCAGAGCCTGTTCCCCTTCATGTTCGTGCTCCTCTTCACCGCGCCGGCGTTCTTCCCGCAGGAGCTGCTCGCCCCGGTGCTGCGCGACATCTCCGCGTACAACCCGCTGACCTACGTGGTCGAGGGCGTGCGCGCGCTGCTCTCGGGCGACACGTCGCTGGGCGATCCGCTGGAAGGCTTCGCGGCCGGGCTGGTGTTCGCGGCGGTCACCACCGTGCTCGCGACCGTGGCGCTGAGGGAGCGCCTGCGCCGCCTATGAGCGTCGCCGTCGCCCTCTGGCTGCGCTCGCTGAACGAGGTGCTGCGCGTGCGCGGGGCGCTGCTGCCCGCGACCGTCGCGCCGGTGATCTTCATGCTCGGCATCACCGGGCAGTTCGGCCGGCTGACCGGGCTGGAGGGGTTCCCGACGGACTCCTACATCTCGTGGATCGTGCCCCTCTCGTGCCTCCAGGGGGCGGGCTTCGCGGGCGCCGCGACCGGCTCGAACCTCGCGCGCGACATCGAGCAGGGGCTGTTCGACCGCTTCCTCGTCGCGCCGGTCTCGCGGCCGCTGCTGCTCGTCGGGCCGATCCTCGGAGCGATCACGCGGTCGCTGCTGCCGGCGACGGTCGTGCTGATCGTGGGCCTGCTCATCGGCGCCGAGCTGACCGGCGGCGTCGCCGGGCTGCTGGCGCTCTACGTCGCCTGCGCGGGCTTCTGCGCCTGCGCGGCGCTGTGGGGGATCTCGCTGGCGCTCGCGTTCAAGACGCAGCAGGCCGGGCCGCTGATGCAGCAGGGCGTGTTCCTCGCCGTGTTCCTCTCGACCGCCTACACCCCCGAGGTGCTGCTCGAGGGCTGGCTCGCCGAGGCCGCGCACCTGAACCCGGTGACGCACGTGCTCGAGATGGCGCGGCAGGCCACCGTGGTGGGGATCGAGCCGAGCTTCGCCAACACGTGGCCGGGGCTCGTGGCGCTCGCCGGGCTCGGGCTGGTGCTGGGCGCGATGGCGCTGTCCGGCCTGCGCCGGATGGGCCGCTAGCCGCTCCGGGCGGCGCGGCGGGCGCGGACGCGATCCCCGCGCGGGCCGGCCATGCGGTGCGTCAGCTCGCGCACGCCGACCTCCTGGGCGCCCAGCTCGACCGCCCGCACGCGCATGAACGGCGGCAGGTCGTAGTGGTCGCCCTGGAAGCGGCGGCGCGGGATGCCCAGCCGGGCGGCGAACGCGTGCAGCTCGTCGAAGCTCTCGTCGCTGACGAGATGGCACCAGTGCCGGAACGGCAGGCGGGTGTGCGGGTATTCGCGGAGCTCGTCGACCAGGATCAGAGCGGGCCTCTCCTCCAGGGGCCCGTGATCGCCGCCGTCATGCCTTTGCCGGCGTGGTCCGCGGGGGTCCCCGTCGAATCGCCGTACAGATTGACGAACATCGTGTCGCCGTCGGGGCTGAAGCACACGCCGGCCAGCTCGCTTGCGCTGAAGATGTTCTCCGCGAACACGAACGCGCGGCCGCTGGGGGATATGCCGATCACGCGGTTGGCGTCGTGGCCGTCGAGGTCCGACGCGTCGTCCTCGCAGAGCAGCAGGCCGCCGCGCGGGGTCACCGTGAGGTTGTCGGGCGAGTCCATCACCTCGCCGCCGGGCGACTCGTAGTGCAGGACGAGCTGCTTGGACTTGATCCGGTACTCCCAGACCTGGCCGTACCCCTCCGCGTAGCCGTCGGGGTTCACGTCGCCGTTCTTGACGTCGCCGCCGCTGGTGGAGACGAAGTAGATGCTGCCGTCGCCGTACCAGCAGCCCTCGAGGCGGTTGAACTTGGTCCCGCCCGCCCGCCGGCCCTGCTGGAAGACGCCGCGCGGGTCGTCGTCGGTGTCGTACGGGGGGTCGGGGTCGACGATGTCGTGCCAGACGGCCTTCAGCCTGCGGCCGGGCTCCTGCCCCTCGCGCGCGTCGTACTCGGGCTGGGCGGGCCGGCCTCCTATCCCGAGGATCTGGAGCCTCCCGCCGGCCGACAGGCGTCGCGGGTTCTTGGGGATGTAGCGGTAGAAGCCGGCCCCGCGGCCGCTGCCGGGGTCCTCGGTCTCGTACACGACGCCGGTGCGCGGGTCCGTGGCGGCCGCCTCGTGGGAGAAGCGGCCCATGGCCCGCAGCGGCCGGCTGTGGGGGCTGTCGCCCAGGTCGCGGCCCACCGGGACCTCGAACAGGTAGCCGTGCCGCCGGCCGAAGCCGCGGTTGGTGCCCGCGACGGTCTCCTCGCCGGTGAGCCAGCTGCGCCCGTGGAGGCCGCGACCGCCCGCGCAGTTGACCGTCGTGCCGTCGAGCGAGACGAAGCTGCGCACGAGCCGCCGGCGCTTCGCGTCGTAGTCGAGCGTGGTCGTGCCGCCGCCCGCGAGCGTGTCGTACGCGCCTGGGCCGGGCGCGATGCTGTGCGCGCCGGGGGCGTTGCGGTCCTCGCTGTTGCGGATGAGGCGCACGGTGCCGCGCGGGCCCTTGAAGGCCGCCATGCCGTCGAGCGCCAGCGGCGTGGGGCGCCCGTCGGACATCGGAGAGCCGATCTCGCCGAACGTGACGTAGCTGAAGCCGTCCGGCAGCGCGAAGATGGCGCGCCCGCGCTGGTCGAGAGCGGGCTTCAGCGGCCCGTAGCTCGACTTGCCGAAGCTGCGCATGTCCGCCAGCGCGGTGCGGTTCGCGAGGCGAGCGAGCGCCTCCGAGCCGGCCATGGTTCCCCCTGCGACTGCCGCACCGCGGGCCAGGAACGCCCGCCGATCCATCGTCGTCACCCCGGCGCCTCCCTCGAGGTCGAGTTGTGAACGGATTGTTAACTACCCCTGGGCTCAAGAACAACGCAGGGGCGGCCGAAACCTGGGACAGGATGTCCTTCCTTGCCCGCCTGCTCGGGCGCAGCGCTCCGCCGCCGCCGCCGCCCCCGCCGCCGCCTCCCACCGACTCGCTGACCCTCACGGGCGCGGGCCTCGACGGCGTGGCCGTCGACGGCCCGGTCGAGGTGACGATCACCGTCGGCGGGCGCACGTTCGCCGCCACGGCCGCCCGCCGCGGCCACGGCACGGGCTTCCCCGCCGATCTCGGGCTGCAGGGCATCCACGAGGTCGTCCCCGAGCCCGAGCCGGTCTCGCCGCCGCCCCCGCCGCCGCCGCCCGCCCCCGAGCTCGTCGTGGAGGCCGCTCCCGAGCCCGTCGCCGCCGAGCCCGAGGCCGAGGCCGAGCCCGCGCCCGTCGCGGTCGCCGTGGCCGTCGCGGACGAGCTCGTCGTCCCCGAGCCCGAGCCGGAGGCCGACCCGAGCGAGATCTCCGTCGTCCGCCGCCCGCTGACCGACGGCGAGGGCCAGGTGACCGGCTACGAGCTGGTCGTCGCGGACCTCGCCGGCGGCACGCAGGCCACTGCCGGACTGCTGCTCGACGCCTTCGCCGACATCGGCATCGACCGCCTCGCCGGCCGCCATCCGGTGTGGGTCACGATGACGCCCGAGTTCCTGCTCGAGGTCGGCACGCCGCCGGTCCGCCCCGACCGCGTCGTGCTCCAGATCCCCGCCGACCCGCCCACCGAGCCCGTGCTGGCCGCGCTCCGCCGCCTCCAGTTCAGCGGCTACGCGCTGGCGCTCGAGGCCTACGAGCCCCAGCTCGCCGACCTCTGCCGCCTGGTCAAGGTCCCGGTCGCCGGCCGCACCGACGAGGAGCTGGCCGAGGCCGTCGCCGAGCCCAAGGAGAAGGGGCTCGAGCTGATCGCCACCGGCGTCGGCGACGCCGGCGAGCTCGAGCGCTGCCGCGCGCTCGGCTTCACCATGTTCCAGGGCGACTTCTTCGCCAAGCCCAACCCGACGCGCCAGCGGCGGGTCGGCACGGGCGGCGTCGCGTCGCTCGCCGCGCTGGCCCAGGTCTCCAAGCCCGACGCCACCTTCGAGGACCTCGAGGCGGCCATCAGCACCGACGTCGGCCTCTCGCTCAAGCTCCTGCGCTACGTCAACTCGGCGTTCTTCGCGCTCCCGCGCACCGTCGAGTCGGTCCGCGAGGCGCTCACGCTGCTCGGCACCGCCACCGTGCGCCGCTGGGCGACCGTGATGGCGCTCGCGTCCGCGACGAACGCGCCCGAGGAGCTCGTCGAGCTCGCCCTCCAGCGCGCCCGCATGTGCGAGGTGCTGGGCGGGAACCGCGCGCTCGACGCCTCCGACGCCCACTTCACCGTCGGCCTCTTCAGCGTCGCCGACGCGCTGCTCGACGCGCCGATGGAGGACGTCCTCGAGACGCTCCCGTTCTCCGACGAGATCCGCGCCGCGCTCCTGCGCCGCGAGGGCCCCAAGGGCGAGCTGCTCAACACCGTGGTCGCCTACGAGCAGGGCGAGCTCACCACCGCGGACGATGGTGAGGTCTCGCTCCCGGCGGCCTACGGCGACGCCGTCGAGTACGCCGGCGAAGCCGTCCGCGCCGCGTCCTAGCTCCGGATCATCCGGACGATCGAGCTGACGACGTAGAACGTCGAGGCGGCGAGGAAGACCGCGCCGATCGCGGCGCGCAGCTGATCCTCGGACCAGCGCGTCCGCTTGGCGGCGGGCGGCGCGACGCGGTCGGCGATCGCGCCGCGCCAGCTCGGCAGGGCCTGCTGGCCAAGGGTGGTGGGGTTGGGCATGTGATGAGCCCTACCCGAGGGTCATGCTCGGCTCACCGCGCGACGTGAGCCCGTTCGCGCCACGCGTGCACCTGCCGCCCCGCGGCGCGCCCGCGTTGAACGCCTGGCGCACGCAGTTGCGCAGCGCGAGCTGGCCCCAGTAGCTGGGGTGGCCCGCCTCCTGCAGCTGGTAGGGGCCGAAGATCGTCGTGACCGTGCGGATCTGGCTGACCCACTCGGTGGCGTCGGACGCGCCGGGCGAGGTCCAGTTCGCGACGCCGCGCTCCTCGAGCAGCCCGACCGTGCCCTCGCACAGCCGGCGGCCGTTGAACGCCGTCTCGGCGTCGAGGACCTCCACGTTCGGGAACCCGGCCGCGGCGGCCTTGACGGTGTCGTTGAAGGTCCGCACGACCGTGTCCTGGGCCCAGTCGGCGTCGCGGTTCCAGACGCCGCAGCCCCCGATGCTCTGCCGGTTCCAGCCCGTCTCGCCGTAGCGGAAGCCGGACGCGCGCGGGATCGGCGACGTGTAGGTCTGGGCGAGGATCTTGTACATGCCGTCGCCGTAGCCGGCGTTCGCCATCGCCGTGCGCACGTTGACGATCGCGCCGCGCACGTTGGCCGTCTCGGTCGCCACCCGCGCCGGCGTGAAGCGCGAGCTGATCCCGGAGTCGTCGTAGCAGTAGTTCTTCCACCACGACGGCGAGGTCAGCCAGTTGGTCACGCACGCCTGGACGATGTCGGCGAAGCCGTAGTTGTTGGCGCCGATCAGCAGGACGACCGCGCGCACGTTGCGCGTCCTCGCGTACTCCTGCAGCGCGAGCGCCTGGCCCTGGCGGCCGGAGGCGTCGGAGTAGAAGTCGATGCCGGGCTTGAAGGTGTCGCCGGTGCGGGTGGAGGTGCGGGCGCCCGAGCAGGCGAGGTTGACGCTCGGGTGGCCGCCGCCGATGTGGATCTCCGCGGCCTTGGAGCGATGGCAGCCGGGGATGGCCTCGCGGCCCGCGACGTCGTGGTAGGCGGTGGAGCCGAGCGCGTCGACGCGCGAGCTCGACGAGTTGGTGTTGCCCGCCCAGCGGCCGGCCTCGCCGGAGATCGCCGAGTCGCCGAGCGCCGCGACGGCCGGGGTTCCCACTCCCGGGCCGTCCGCCCGCGCCACCCCGCTGCACGTGACCGCCACCACCGCAGCCACCACGATCGCCGCCCGCATCCGCGAGTGCACGGCACCACCTCCTGCTCGGGGACCAGGGGCGGGATCCTGCCAGGAAGGAAGGCGCTAGGCGGCGTTGAGCTCGGGCACGCGCGCCTCGACGCGGCCGAGGCCCGGCCGCCCGAGGTAGAAGCCCTGGCCGCAGCCGACCGACAGGTCCATGAGGCAGGACAGCTCGTTGCCGGACTCGATGCCCTCGGAGACCACGATCGCCCCGACGTCGCGCGCGAAGGCGACGATGGCCGAGGCGAGCGACTGGCGCACCGGGTCCTCGTCGATCCCGCAGACCAGCGAGCGGTCGAGCTTGAGGATCTCGGGGTTGACGCGGGTGACGTGGCGGAAGGAGGCGAAGCCCGAGCCGACGTCGTCGACCGCGACGCGGACGCCCTGCTCGCGCAGGCGCTCGAGCGTGCTCGAGAGCTCGACGTAGTCCTCGACCGCCTGATGCTCGGTGAGCTCGACGACGAGCGGGCGCTCGCCGTGCTCGCCGCGCGCGACGATCGACTCCAGCTCGCCGCCGGCGAGCAGCGCGGGGGAGACGTTGAGCGCGAGGTAGATGCCGTCGGGCAGCCGCTCCTGGTTGCGCAGGGCCAGCCCGATGACGGCGAGCTCGAGGTCGACCCCGAGCCCGAGCTGGTGGGCGTCGAGGAACGTCTCCTCGGTGGGCAGGCGGTCGCCGTCCTCGCCGGTGAAGCGGGCGAGCGCCTCGGCGCCGACGACGCGGCGGCTGCCGAGGTCCACGATCGGCTGCAGCGCGATGTTCAGCCCGTCGCCGTCGATCAGGCGGCCCAGGCGGTCGATCGCCTCGCGGCGGCGCGTGCGGTCGAGGTTCGCCAGGTCGTCCTCGCGCTGGGCGCGCTCGCGCTCGACCTCGAGCCCGCGGCCGAGCTCGGCCTGCAGGTCGCGGAGCCGGTCGGCGACGGCGATGAAGCCGATGACGAGGCCGACGGCGGGGACGGCGAACTGCCCGGCGCGCAGCGTGAGGCTCGCCCACCACGCGCCCTCGTAGGGCTGGGAGGCGAGCAGGTAGCAGACCGCGTCGAGGCCGGACAGGCCCATCAGGCAGATCACGCACATCTCACCCCAGGTCGGCGCGCCCCGGGTGCGCTGCCACCAGGCGCCGGCGACGACGAGCTGCCCGAGGGCGACGAGGCCGACGACGGTGCGCAGGCCGGCGTGGTAGCCGCCCTCGTCCGTGGCGAGGTCGCCGAACGGCGCGCTGGCCAGCGAGGCGAAGACGAGCAGCGCGATGCCGGCCGCGCCGAACGCCAGCAGCTCGCGCGGCCGGGCCGTCACGTTTTCGAGGGCGAGCACGCCGGTGGCGAGCAGGGCGACGTGCCAGATCAGGTAGCGGCCGGCGCCGGTGTCGGCGCCCTGGTCGATGAAGCCGCCTCCGGGGAAGATGGTCGGCTGGCTGAGCAGGTTGAGGACGAGGCCGGCGAAGGCGATCGTCACGCCGACCGACATCCAGCGCAGGCGGCTGTCGTCGACCGTGCGGGCGGAGGCGTGGAGCAGATGTCCCACGAGAGCCGCGCACACCGCGCCGATGGCCAGGGTGGCCGGGACGGCGGCGGTCGGTTCGTCGGTCCCCGCGCTCACCGCAACGACGCCCGCCGCGGCGGCCATGACGGCGCATGCGGCGAGCAGGCGGAGATTCACGCTCACCGGTGCACGGGAGCTCAATAGCGGAGACATTGTGTCAATAGTGACCGTGTGTTCACGGTCTCAAACCCGGTATATCGGGGCCAGGCGCTAGCCTGAGGCCGCGGGCGATGGCGACAATGACCGATAGCACGGCCACAGAGCCGGCCTTCATCGTGGAGCGGTTCGCAGCCTCCGGCGACCGCGTGGAGGTCTCCGGCCACTGGCTGGGACTGCGTGGACGGCACCTCGTGCGCCCGGTCCTGTGGCTGCACCGGGGCGAGAGCCGCGAGCGCCTGGTCGCCGTCCTCGACCACAAGCCGTGGGCCGCCGAGGACGGCGAGCCTTGGCTTGCAGCCTTCAAATGGAACGGCGGGAAGCTCGACGCCGAGCGTGCCGAGCTCGAGGTCGGCCGCGAGCTGGTCGTCGAGCTGCCGCTGCCCGGCCGGGCGGCGTCGAAGCCGCGTCCGGCCCGCGCCCGGGTGCCCACCGAGCTGGAGCGGGCGCGCGAGGAGCTACTGAGCGCCACGAAGGAGCGCACTACGCTCCAGGCGGCGCTCGACGTCGCCCAGGCGAAGGCCGAGGAGTTGGCGCGCACGCGCGACGAGCTGGCCCGGGCACGCGAGGACGCCGACCGCGCCCGCGCCGACGGCGAGCGCATGGTGAACGACGAGTACCGCCAGCGCGAGAGCGCCCTGGCCGCTGCCGAGGAGGCCACGGGCCGTGCCCGCGAGGCCGAGTCGGCGCTGCGGCTCGCCGAGCGCCAGCTCGAGGCCGCCCGCGCGGCCTACGCGGAGCTGGAGTCCGCCCGCGACCGCCTGGCAGCGCAGCTCGACTCGGTGCGCGACGACACGACCCGGGCGCAGCTCGCCGCGCGCGTCGACGAGCTCGAGGCGGAGCGGGACGCTCTCGCCGCGCGCGCCGGCGAGCTCGAGGCGGAGCGGGACGCTCTCGCCGCGCGGCCCGCCGAGCCCGTCGCGCCCGTCTCGGACCCCGCCGAGCTGGCGGCCGCCCGCGAGCAGGCTGAGCGGCTCGAGCGCGAGCTCGCCGGCGCCTGGCGCGAGCGCGACCAGCTCACCACGGAGCTGACCGCGGCCCGGGCCGGGCGCGAGCGCGTCGAGGCCGAGCTGGTCGCCGCGCGCGCCGACCGCAAGCGGCTGGAGCGCGAGCGCGAGCGTCTCGAGAGCGAGGTCGCGAGCCCCGCGCGGCGGGCGCCGCGCGCCGCGTCGGGCGAGAGCCGCCTCGCGCCGCCGAAGGACGGCATGGCGCTGTGGGGCGTGCGGCTCGTGGCGCTGAGCCTCGTCGCGATCCTGCTCGGCGCGGTCGCCGTGCTGCTGACGAACGTGCTCTAGCTGCGGCGGCGCGCCCTGCGGGCCAGGTTCTCCTGCCGCTCCGCGGCGGCCTGCGCGAGGGCGAAGACGAGCAGGCCGGTCACGAGCGCCGGGAAGATCACGCCGAACACGGCGACCAGGGCGATGGTGGCCTTCCAGGCATCGTCGAGCGCCATCAGATCGAACATCCCGCGGAAGTCTACGCGGCCGCCCGGACTCATGCGATGCCCCGGATGGCGAGCACGGCGTCGAGCGTGTCGGCCTCCGACGCCGGCTTGTCCGGCCGGTGGCGGAGCACCCGGGCGAACCGCAGGGCGACGCCGCCGGGGTAGCGCCGGCTCGTCTGCACGCCGTCGAAGGCGATCTCCACCACGAGCTCCGGGCGCACGTGGACCACGTGCCCCTCTCGGGCGACCTCGAGCGCCAGGAGCGCCTCGGTCTGCCACGCGAGCATCGCGTCGGTCAGGCCCTTGAACGTCTTGCCGAGCATCACGAAGCCGCCGTCGGTGCGCGCGCCGAGGTGCAGGTTGCTGAGCTTGCCGCGCCGCCGCCCGTGGCCCCACTCGACCGCCAGCACCACGAGGTCGAGCGTGTGCCGCGGCTTGACCTTGAGCCACCCGGCGCCGCGCCGCCCGGCCGCGTAGGGCGCCTCGAGCGACTTGACGATCACGCCCTCGTGCCCGCGGGCGAGCGCCTCGTCGAGGACGCCCTGGGCGGTCGCGGCGTCGGGCGCGAGCACGCGCGGGATCCGGCTCGCCTCGGGCACGAGGTCGGCGAGGGCGGCGAACCGGTCGGCGCCCGGCCGGTCGACGAGGTCCTCGCCGCCCGCGTGCAGCACGTCGAAGAACAGGGCGGTGAGCCGGCCCGCGCCGACGGCGCTCGCCGTCACCTGGAACGGCTCCGGCCGGCCGTCGGACCGCAGCGCGATCGCCTCGCCGTCGAGCACCGCCGCGTTCGTGGGCAGCGCCAGCGCGGCCGCGACCACCTCGGGGACCCGCGCCGTGATGTCGTCGAGCGAGCGGGTGAACACGCGCACGTCGTCGCCGCGGCGGTGGACCTGCACGCGGATGCCGTCGAGCTTGAACTCCACCGCCGCCGGGCTGATCTTGCCCAGCGCCGACTCGAGGTCGTCGCCGGGCGAGGCGAGCATCGGCTGGACCGGCCGCAGCAGCTCGAGCGTCACCGTGCTCAGCCCGGCCGCCCCGTCGGCCAGCGCGAGCGCGGCCACGGCGCCGAGGTCGCCGCTCAGCATCGCCGCCCGCTGCACGTCGGCGCGCGGCAGGCCGGCCGCCTTCGCGACCGCGTCGGTCATCACGCCGGCCAGCGCGCCCTGCCCGATGTCGCCGAGCAGCAGCGCGACGAGGAAGCGCTGCTCGTCCTCGGTCGCGCGCGCCAGCAGGGCCCGCAGCGCCTCGCGGCGGGCGGTCTGCGAGCCGCTCCCGCTCAGCCCGCCGGCGAGCGTGAACGCGTCCTCGACCTCGGCGACCGTGAGCGTCGGATCGGCCGCCGCCGGCGGCTGGTCGCGCAGCGCCGCCCAGCCGACGCCGATCTGCCGCTGCGTCAACCTGCCGCTCAGCCAGGCGACCACCGCGGGCGTCTCGGCCGGCTCCACCCGCCGCAGCAGGCCGGCCAGCGCCTCCACCTTGCCGCCGCGCGCCGCCGTCTCGCGGACGGTGGCGGACGCGTCGACGACCTCGCTCAGTCGCACCGGGCCATACTGCCACGCGCATGGAGCGCTACTCGCAGCGGCCGTATCTCCCGCCGCCCGGCGCGACGGAGCTGATCGTGCTGCGCCACGGCGCGTCGGCGACCGCCGTGCCCGGCGAGCCGTTCCCGCTCGTCGAGGGCCAGAGCGACCCGCCGCTGGCGCCGGCGGGCGTCCTGCAGGCGCGGCTGGCGGCCGAGCGGCTGGCCGAGGAGCGGCCGGCGGGCGTCTTCATCACCCCGCTCGGCCGCACCGCGGAGACCGCGGCGCCGCTCGCCGGCCTCACCGGGCTCGAGCCGGTCGTCGTGCCCGAGCTGCGCGAGATCCACGTGGGCGAGCTCGAGGGCGGCCTGTTCCGGATCAGCGTCGAGGACGGCGACGAGCTGATCAGGCGGCTGTTCGCCGAGGAGCGCTGGGAGGTGATCCCGGGCGCCGAGACGTCCGACGAGCTCGGCAGGCGCGTTCGCGCCGGCGCCGAGCGCGTCGTCGCGGCCGTGGGCCCGGACGCCGCCGCCGTGGTGGTCACCCACGGCGGCGTGATCGCCGAGCTGTGCCGTCAGGCCACCGGCAGCCGCCCGTTCGCCTTCCTGCGCGCCGACAACGCCTCGATCACCCGCATCGTGGTCACGGCCGACGGGAGCTGGCTGCTGCGCTCCTTCAACGACTCGGCGCACCTGGGGGTCGCAGCAGACGACCCTCCATCCCACCCGCGACCGTGATCGTCTGGCCGGTCACGTGGCCGGCCGCGATGGGGGAGCAGAGGAACACGATCGCGCGGGCGACGTCCTGCGCCGTGGCCACCTTCCGGAGCGCCATCGTGGCCGTCACGCGGGCGATCGTCTCCTCGCTCAACGAGTCCTCTTTCGCCGGCGTCACCGTCCAGCCTGGCGCGACGACGTTGACGCGCGCCAGCGGGGCGGTCTTCACGACCTCGTTCTTGAGCGTCAGCGCGAGGCCCTGCGCCATGCCCGCCTTGGCCGCCGAGTAGTCCGCGTGGCCGGCCTCGCCGAAGATGCCGGAGGTCGACGCAACGAGCACCAGCGACCCAGCGCCGGTCGCCTCGACGTGGCGCAGGTAGCCGCGGGCGGTGAGGAAGGTGGCGGTGAGGTTGCTGTCGAGCGTCGCCTGCCAGCGCTCGAGGCTCATGCGCGCGACCGGCACGTCCTCCGGGTCGAAGGTGCCGGCATTGGCGACGCAGGCGTCGAGCCGCCCGAGGGCCTCGACGGCGGCGGGGACGAGCGCGTCGGCCGACGCCTCGTCGCGCAGGTCGGCCTGCAGCGCGACGCCGCCGACCTCGGCGGCCACGGCCTCGGCGGCCTCCCGGTTGCGGTGGTAGTGGACGCCGACGCGAACGCCCTCTGCGGCGAGCACGCGGGCGGTCGCCGCGCCGATCCCGCCCGACGCGCCCGTGACGAGGACGGCGCTGCCTTCGAGTCCGAGCTCCATGGGCGCGCAGTCTGACGCGCCGCGCTTCTTGCCACGAGTGTGGAATTGTGGAACAATCTTGCGACGATGATGACCGCCCGCCTCCAGGTACTGCTCGCCGCCCTCTGCTTCGCCACCACCGGGACCGCGCAGGCGCTGGGCCCGGACGGGACCGACCCGGTCGGGGTCGGCGCCGTGCGGATCCTCGTCGGCGGCGCGCTGCTCGTGGCCGTGGCGCTCGTCACGGCGCGCACGCGGATGCGCTGGGCGCGCGGGCCGGTCGTGGCCGCCGTGGCGGGCGTGGCGACGTACCAGCTGGCGTTCTTCGCCGCCGTCGCCGACACCGGCGTCGCGGTCGGCACGATCGTGGCGCTCGGCTCCGCACCCACGCTGGCGGGCCTCTTCGAGTGGCTGCTGACCCGCCGCCGGCCGGACCCCCGCTGGACCGTCGCCACGGCGCTCGCGTGCGGCGGCGTCGCGCTGCTGGCGCTCTCGGGCGGCCAGGCGAGCGTGTCGGCCCCCGGCATCGCGCTGGCCGTGGTCGCGGGCGGCTCCTACGCGGTCTACACGCTGTCGGCCAAGCGGCTGCTCACCGACGGGCACGCGCCCGTGGCGGTCATGGCCGTGGCGTTCGGGCTCGGCGCGATGGTGCTCCTGCCCGCGCTGGCGCTCACCCGGCCGGCGTGGCTGCTCCACGCCGACGGGATCGGGCTCGCGCTCTTCCTCGGCGTCATCCCGACGGCGGTGGCGTACATCCTGTTCGCCCGCGGGCTGCAGCGCCTTACCGCGTCCGAGACCGCCACGCTCACGCTCGCCGAGCCGCTCACCGCGGGCGCGCTCGGGGCGATCGTGCTCGCCGAGCCGCTGACCGCCGCCTCGGCCGCCGGCGCCGGGCTCGTGCTGGCCGGCCTGCTCGCCCTCGCCGTGCGGCTTCCCGCGCCCGTGGTTGCATCGCCGGAGCGGGCCACGGCATGATCCGCTGATGGCCGCCCCGCGCCCGCTCGACCGCATCTCCACCGTCGACGCCCTCGCCAACGCCCTGCGGCGCGAGATCCTCGACGGCACGCTCGCCGCCGGCTCGCGGCTGCGCGAGCGCGAGCTGTGCGAGACCTACGGCGTCGCCCGCCACAGCTTGCGCGCGGCGCTGCGGGCGCTCGCGGCCGAGGGGCTGATCCGGCTCGAGCCGCACCGCGGCGCCAGCGTCGCGCAGCTCACGGCCGACGACGTGACCTGGCTCTACGAGCTGCGCACCGCGCTCGAGCTCGAGGCCGCGCACCTGGCGCTGGAGCGCAACGGCGGCAGGCTGCCCGCCGAGGTGCACGACGCGCTGCGGCGGCTGGAGGGGGCGTGCGACGGGCCCTGGAGCGAGATCAACGAGGCGCACGCGGATCTGCACCGGGCGATCGTCGAGGCCGCGCGGAGCCCGCGCATCGCGCAGGCGCACGCCGCGCTGAGCGACGAGATGCGCCTGTTCCTGCTCGCCCTCAAGCCGCACCTCGCGCCCGACGAGCTCGCCGCGGACCACGTCGCGCTGATCCGCGACCTCGAGCGCGACGGGCCGCCGGCGCTGCGCGACCACCTCAGCAGGGCCGCGGCGAGGCTGGTGCAGGCATGATCGATCCGCGGCTCGAGCGCTTCAAGCCGGCGCTGGTCTACGACCCGCAGGAGGCGTACCGGGCGATGTCGGCCGCCTCGATCACCGATTACCGCGACAACGCCCTCAAGCGCGGGAACGGCGCGGTCGTGTCGCGCGCCGGCGCGGGCCTCTCGCTCGCGCTGCTGTCCGCGTACGACGTCAAGGACGGCGACCGCATCGACGAGGCCGGGGAGCCGCTCCCCGCCGCCCGCCGCTTCCAGGCCGACCCCGCGTACCGCGAGCGCGTCTACGCCCGCGTGAAGGAGGACGGCGGCCGCGTCTGGCTCCAGTACTGGCTCTGGTGCTACTACAACCCGAAGCACCTGCTCGGGCTCGGCAAGCACGAGGGCGACTGGGAGGTCGTGCAGCTCGGCCTGGGCGACGATGGGATGCCGGAGGTCGCCACCTACTCGCAGCACGAGAACGGGGAGGCGCGCGACTGGGACGGCGTGCGTCGTCACGGCGAGCGCCCGCTGGTCTACGTCGCGCCGCTCTCGCACGCCTGCTACTTCGAGCCTGGCGCCCACCCGTACGTGTTCGGCGTCGACAACCCGGACGACTCGCTCGGGCCGGTGCTCCCGCAGCTCGAGGAGCCGGGCGCCTGGGCGCGCTGGAGCGGCCGCTGGGGGAACTCGGTCGGCGTGCTGGGCGGGAAGTTCGGCGGGCGCAGCCCGGCCGGCCCGGCCCGGCAGACGCAGAAGTGGGACCACCCGGCCGCGTGGCACGCCAAGGCGAAGGCCAAGACGCCGCTCAAGCGCGGCAGCCGGGTCGTCAAGCAGGCCGGCAAGGCGACCTACCCGAAGCTCCTCGCGGTCGAGGCGCGCCGCGACGGCGACCGCATCCTCGTCGACTACCGGCTCGATCCGGCGGCGCAGCGGCGCGCGTCGCGGCTGCTCGTCACCGTCCACGAGGGAGACCTCGTGCTGGCGAGCTGCCCCGAGCGGGTGACCGGGACGAGCGGCACGGTCGAGCTGCCCGCGCCCGCCGGCGCCGAGGGCGAGCTCGTGGTCCGCGCATCGGCGTACAACGTGCTCCGCCAGCGCAGCGATCCGTTGCAGACGACGGTGTAAGGACCGACCGGGCGGGAGACCCACGGGGGAAGGTCGGCCGCCCGCCCGGCCGAGAGGAGGAGAGACATCCCGGGGGAAGGACGCTCGTCAACTGACTCCCCGTCATCAGGGTTCACTAACCGGTGAGAAGTCAGCTTGGCGACGTTGGACCGGATTCAGGTCATCGTGGTGACTGAAACGGGGCTGGCGCCATCCGACTGCCACCCTTGCGATCCTTCTCAACCCGACCACGACGGGGGGATCTGAATGACGCGGAGATTCGAAGTCGGGCCGATCCTGGTGGCGCTCGGAGCGATCGTGCTGCTGGTCAGCCTGTTCATGGACTGGTACGGCCCGCTGAGCGCGTGGGACGCGTTCGAGGTCGTCGACGTCCTGCTGCTGGCCCTGTCCGTCGCGGCGATCGTGATCGCCGTGGGAGTGCTGCTGCCCGACCTCGGCGTCGGCGAGTCGCGCTGGCTGCCGGCCATCGTGCTCGCCATCGCGGTGCTGGTCGCGGCCGAGCTGATCGACCCGCCGCCGGCGGCGGGCGACGCGACGCTGGAGGAGGGCGCCTGGCTCGCCTTCGCGGCCGCGCTGGTCATGCTCTCCGGCGCCGTGCTCAGCGTCGGCAAGATCTCGTTCGCCGTGTCCGTGCAGGGCCGCGAGACCCGTGAGCGCGTCGCGGTGGTCGACCACCGGCAGGACACGACGGAGACCGCCGCAGTCGACCCCGACGCGAAGGACTGATGACCGAGGTCGCCTTCGAGCTCGAGCGGTTCGGCTGGAGCGAGCCGGGCCGGCTCGAGGTCGTGGGGCGCTGGAGCGGGATCGAGGGGCGCCGGCTCGGCCGGCCGCTGCTCACCGCCGAGGTCGCTGGCAAGCCCAAGCGGCTGACGGCGCTGCCGGGCGGCCACCTGGCCTCGGGCAACTGGCGGGCGACGTTCGCCTGCGACGCCGACCCCGCGCAGGTATCGGGCTTCACGCTCGAGGTCGCGCGGCGCCTCGTGGTCGACCTGCCGGCCCCGAAGGCGTACAAGCCGCGGCCGCGCGAGGTCCAGGCGCTGGAGGAGGAGCGCGCCCGCCGGACGGAGGCCGAGGCCACGCTCGCCGAGCGCGACGCCGAGCTCGTCAGCCTGCGCGAGGAGGCCGACGCCGCGCTGGCCAGGAGCGAGGCGGAGGTCGAGACGCTGCGCGCCCGGGTCGAGGAGCTCGAGCCCGCCGCGGCCGCGCTCACCGCCGCCGAGGCGGAGCGCGACGGGCTGCGCGAGGAGCTCGCCGCGGCGCAGGCGGAGGCGGCGAAGGCGCAGGAGAAGCTCGAGCTCGAGCGCGCCGTCACCGTCGAGCTGCGCGAGAAGATCGCCACCGCCCGCGAGGAGACCGAGACCACGATCACCGCGGAGGCCGAGGAGACCGAGCGGCTGCGCGCGGAGCTGCAGGCCGCGCGGGAGAAGACCGAGCGCGCGGTCGCGGCCGAGCAGGAGGAGACGGCGAAGCTGCGCGAGGCGCTCGCCGGCAACGCCGCCGAGGGCGAGAGCGAGGATGCCGACGTGGCGGCGAAGCGCATGTACGAGCGCATCGCCCGGGAGCTGGAGAGCGAGCGCGCGGCCGCGCGCACCCTGCGCCGCGAGCTGGACGCCGTGCAGCAGCAGACCGCCGAGCACCGCCGCGCCGCGTCCAGCGCGGCCGCCAACGGCATCACCGAGGACGTCCCGGCGGCGACGCCCGCCGGGCGCCTGTGGGCGAGCCGGCAGTCCGACGCGGGGCGCGCCGTCGCCCAGCACCGGGCCGACGCCGCGCGGGCGGCCGCCGCGCACCGGGTCCCGGCGCACCAGCGTTCGGCGGCCGCGGTCTGGGCCGTACGCGTGGCGGCGCTGGTCTTCGTCGTCGCGTTCCTGCTCGCGGGCGTGCTGATCGCGAGTTGGGTGACCTGACCAGGCTCATCCTCGCCGCGGTCGTCGCCGCCGCGCTCTCGCTGCTGCTGCCGTGGGCGCTCGCGTTCGACCCGACGGCCTGGGTGGTGTGGGGGAGGGATGCGGGCCGGTTCGCGCTCGACACGAGCGGCGGCCCGTCGTGGAAGCCGCTGCCCGTGGTGGTCACGACCCCGCTCGCGCTGACCGGCGACCCGGCGCCGGCGCTGTGGCTCGTCGTCGCGCGCGCCGGCGGCCTGCTGGCGCTCGCCGGAGCGTGGGCGCTGGCGGCCCGGATCGGCGGGACCCTCGCCGGCGTGGTGGCCGCGCTCGTCATGGCGCTCAGCCCGTGGTGGCTGTTCAACACGGCGCTCGGCAACTCCGAGGGCCTGCTCGCCGCGACGGCCCTGTGGGCCGTCGTCGCGCACCTGGACGGCCGCCACCGCGTGGCGCTGGCGCTCGCCACCGCCGCGGCGCTGCTGCGGCCGGAGGTCTGGCCGTTCCTCGGCCTCTACGGGCTGTGGCTGTGGCGGCGCGGGGACGAGCGGCCCGCGGTCGCGATCTCCGCTGTGCTGGTGCCGCTGCTGTGGCTCGGCCCGGACGTGCTCGGCGCGGGCGGCGCGCTCAGCGCGTCGAAGGCCGCGCGCGGCGAGCCGAGCCTGGGCAGCGCGGCGCTGGAGGACGTCCCCGGCCTCGCGGTGCTGGCCGACGCCGTCGCGCTGCTCACGGTGCCGGCGGCGATCGCCGCGGTGGCCGGCGCGATCTGGGGCGGGCGCCTGGCGCACGTGCTCGCGGCCGGGGCCGCGGCGTGGATCGCCATCGTGGCCGTGATGGCGCAGGCCGGCTACGCCGGCAACCCGCGCTATCTCGTCGCCGCGATGGCCTTCGGCTGCGTGCTCGCGGGGGCGGGGGCCGCCCGCTTCCGCGTCACGGCCGCGCTCGTCGTCGTGCTCGTCGGGGCCGTCACGGCCGGCGACCTGGTCGACCAGGTGCAGGACGTCGGCGCCCGCGCCGACCGCCGCGAGGCGCTGCCCGGGCTGGTCGCCGAGTCCGGCGGGCGCGACGCGCTGGTCGGCTGCGCCCCGGTCCGCACGGCCCCCGACGTCCGCCCGCTCGTCGCCTGGGAGCTCGACATCTCGATGTCCGGCATCGACCGCCCGCCGGAGGCCCCGGCGTTGCTCCTGCGCTGGAGCCCGCACGGCGGCGGCCCGCCGGAGCCGGACGTGCCCGAGGGGTTCGAGGAGCTCGGCCGGGTGCCGTACTGGGAGTCCTGGGCGGTCTGTAGGGTGGACCGCTGAATGGACGAGATCGCGATCGTGGTCCATGGCGGGGCGGGCAACGTGCCCCAGGATCCGGAGCGGATGCGCTCCGGCGCGGCGGCCGCCGTGGAGGCCGGGCACGCGGTGCTGGAGGCCGGCGGATCGGCGCTCGACGCCGTCGAGGCCGCCATCGTCGTGCTCGAGGACGACCCGGAGTTCAACGCCGGCCGCGGCGCCGCGCTGACCGAGTACGGCCGCGTCGAGCTCGACGCCTCCGTCATGGACGGGACCTCGCGCGCCGCCGGCGCGGTCGCCGCCGTGCGCGGCGTCCGCAACCCGGTCCGCGCCGCCCGCGCGGTGATGGCCGAGGGCCGGCACGTGCTGCTGGTCGGCCAGCCGGCGATCGACTTCGCCGCCACCGCGGGGCTCGACTTCGAGTCGGAGATCTACTTCGTCACCGAGCGCGAGCGGCGCGCCCTGACCGGGCAGAACGGCGTCGGGGCGCGCGGCACCGTCGGCGCCGTGGCGCGCGACGCCGCGGGCCGCCTCGCGGCCGCCACCTCCACGGGCGGCGTCGCCGGCCAGCGCCTCGGCCGCGTCGGCGACTCGCCGCTCATCGGCGCCGGCACCTGGGCCGACGACGGCACGGTCGCCGTGTCGTGCACCGGCCACGGCGAGTCGATCATCCGCGCGGCCCTCGCGCACGAGGTCGACGCGCTGATCCGTCACCGCGGGCTCGGGCTGCACGAGGCCTGCGCGGTGGCGATCGAGGGGCTCGGCCGCTGGGGCGAGGACGGCGGGTTGATCGCGGTCGACCTGCACGGCGAGGTGTGCGCGACGTTCAACTCCCCCGCCATGACCCGCGGCTGGCGGGTCGGCGACGGGCCCGTAACCACGGCCGTCATGCCCGGCGAAGGTGGCTGACCCGGTCGAGGATGCCGCCGAGCGGCTCTACGGCCTGCCGCTCGAGGACTTCACGCGTGAGCGCGACGCGGCGGCCCGCGAGCTGCGCAAGGCCAAGGAGCGCGACGCGGCCGCAGTCGTCGGCAAGCTGCCCAAGCCGTCGCAGGCCGCGTGGGCGGCGAACGCGCTCTCGCGCGAGCGGCGCGACCTCGTCGACGACCTGCTCGCGGCCGTCGACGACCTCCGCGAGGCGCAGGGGGCCGCCGTCTCCGGCAAGGGCGCGGCCGGGCTGCGCGACGCCGCCGCGGCCGAGCGGGCCGCCGTCGACGCGCTGGTCGACGCCGCCAAGGACCTGCGGCCGTCGGGACGCAAGCCGAGCGGGGCGACGCTGGAGCGCCTGCGCACGACGCTGCAGGCCGTCGCCACCGACGACGCCGTCCGCGAGGCGCTCGACCGCGCGCGGCTCGTCGAGGACAGCGAGGGCGGCGGCGCGTGGGGGCTGATGCCTGGCGCCGACGCGCCGGCCCCGGCCCCGGCCGCGCCGCGGAAGTCGCGCGCCAAGCCGGCCAAGAAGGCGGCGCGCGACGAGGACGCCGAGCGCCGCGCCGAGGAGCGGCTGCGCGAGGAGCGCGAGCGCCGTCAGCGGCTCGAGACCGAGCTGCGCGAGGCGCGCGCCGAGCGGCGGTCGCGCGAGCGCGAGCTCGAGCGCGCGGAGAAGGCGGCGGAGCGTGCCGCCGGGCGGCTCGAGGCCGCGCTCGAAGCGGCGGAGGAGGCGCGCGAGCACGCCGACGAGGCCAAGACCGACTTCGAGGCCGCCCGCGAGGCCGCGAGCGAGGCGCGCGACACCGTCGCCCGCCTCGAGGAGCAGCTCGACTAGCCGATCTGCGCGGCCAGCCGCTTCGGCGCGACCGCGAGGTAGCTGTCGGCGATGAAGTCCGCCACCTCGGTCCAGTCGACGGGCCCGGCGTCGAGCCGCAGCCCGACCCAGCCGCGGTGGCCGATGTATGACGGCAGGTAGAACCGCTCCGGCGACGCCTCGATCAGGCCCTCGTTGGCCGCGGTCTTGAACACGACGCCCACGATCCCGTCGCCGTGGTGGTCGTCGAGGTAGTAGGCGAACGTGCGCTTGCGGACCTTGAAGACGCCGTGCCTGCCGCTGAGCTCGCGCTCCGCCTCAGGGAGAGCGAGGCAGATCTCCGAGACGCGCTCGAGGCTCACGACAGCGCTTCGGCGAGCACCGCCGGGTCGCGCTCGCCCTCGGGCAGCTCCATCGCCATCAGCCGCGCGAGCTGCGCGCGGCCGCGGACGTCGAGCTTGCGGTAGATCTGGCCGAGGTGGTACTCGATCGTCTTCGGGCTCAGGAAGAGGGCCGAGGCGGCCTCGCGGTTGGTCATCCCCTGGGCCACGAGCACGGCGATCTGCAGCTCGTGCGGCGTGAGCTGCTCGGCGGCGGTCTCCGAGCGGCGCGTCTGCTGCTCGCCGGTCGCCCGCAGCTCGGTGCGGGTCCGCTCGGCCCAGCCGCGCGCGCCGAGGCGCTCGAACGTCTCCAGCGCCTCCTTGAGCGGCTCGCGGGCGTCGGCGCGCTGGCGGGCGCGCCGCAGCCGCTCGCCGAACACGAGCAGCGTCCGCGCGCGCTCGAACGGCATCGGCAGCTTGTCGTGCAGCGCCAGCGCCGCCTCGAACTCCGCGCGCATCGCGTCGTCGGGCGCGAGCAGCCCGCGCAGCCGGGCGGCGGCGGCCTGCGGCCACAGCGTGCCGACCTTGCGCCCGCGCTCGGTGAAGTCGGCGAGCAGCGCCGCCGCCTCGACGCGGCGCCCGGCGCGCGCGTAGGCCTCCACGAGGTCGGGCGCCCACGGCACGAGCGCCGGCTGCATCCGCAGCCGCTCGGCGTGGCCGCGCGTCTCCTCGAGCGCGGCGATCGCCTCGGGGATCCGGCCCTGGCCCAGCTCGAGCAGCCCGAGCGCCGCGTGCAGGTACGTGCCGGTGGCGTCGCCCTGGTAGCGGCCCGTGAGCGCGAGGCCCTCGGCGACGTGGCGGCGGCACTCGTCCTCCTGGCCGAGCGCGGCCTCGACGAGCGTGAGCGAGGCCAGCGCGAGCGAGAGCGGGGCGAGCTGCCCGGTGTCGTGCGCGAGCTCCACCGCCTCCTCGGCCGCCGCGCGGGCCGGCGCCCAGCGGCCGAGCCGGAAGTCGAGCTGCGCGCGGGCGGCGAGCGGGTAGATCAGCGCGCTCACGGCGCTCGCCTCGCGCGCGGCGGCGATCAGGCGGTCGAAGATGCGCTGCGCGCGGTCGAACTTCTCGATCCAGATCGACGAGTGCGCCGCCATGCCGACGATCTCGACCACCGCGAGCGGGTCGCCCTCGAGCAGGTAGGGCTCGACGGCGCTCAGCATCGCGTCGCCCTGCTCGACGTCGCCGAGCCCGAGGTAGGCCTCGGCGATCACGGCGGTGGCGAGCAGCTCGATGGCGGGCTCGGACGACGTCGCCAGCGCCCGCGCGCGCTCCGCGGTCGCCACCAGGGCGTTCATGTCGCCGGTCATCATGTGCGTCACCGACGCCTCGAGGAACATGGCGGCGGCCCGGCGGGGGTCGCGGGAGCGCACGCGCTCGGCCTCGGCCACCAGCAGCTCGTAGGCGACCAGCGGCGAGCCGCGGCGCATCTCGACGTGGCCGGTCATCCGCTGGACGTCGGCGGCCAGCAGCGGGTCGGTGGCCAGCCGCGCCGCCTCGCCGAGCAGCGCGAACGCCCGGTCGGCCTCGCCGGAGCGGGTCGCGTCGGTGGCCGCCTCGAGCAGCCGCCGGGCGCGCGGCTCGTCCTCGGGCGTGAGCTGCGCCGCGCGGCCGAAGTCGCGCGCCGCGGTGGCGTGGGCGCCGCGTCCGCGGGCGTCCAGCGCGGCCGCCTCGAGCGCGGCGGCGATCGACTCGTCCGGCGCCACGGCGCCGGCCGCGAGGTGCCAGGCGCGCTCCGGGCTGCCCTCCGGCGCGGCCGCCGCGAGCGCGGCGTGCGCCGCCCGGCGCTCGGCCGCGCTGGCCGCGTGGTAGGCGGTGGAGCGCAGCAGCGGGTGGCGGAAGTCGATCTCGCCCTCGGCGGTCGAGATCAGCCGCGCCGCCTCGGAGGGCTCGAGGTCGGAGACCGCCAGGCCGAACTCGGCGAGCGCCGGCCCGATCACGTTCATCCGGCCGGTGTGGGCGGTCGCGGCGACGAGCAGCGCCGTCCGCGCCGGGCCCTCCAGCGCGTCGAGCGCGCGGCGGAAGGCCCGCTCCACGCCGGTGCCCGGCCGCAGCGGCTCCTCGAGCGGCTCGCGGCCGGCGCGCTGGCCGTCCGACAGCAGGCGCGGGATCTCCAGCAGCGCCAGCGGGTTGCCCGCGGCCGTGTTCACGAGGCGGTCGGTCACCGACGGCGCCAGCCGCTCCGGCTGCGCGGAGCCGAGCAGCTCCCGGGCCTCCTCGTCGGCCAGCGGGGCGACGCCGAGGCGCTCCAGCCACGGGACCTCCATGCCGGCCACGCCGGTCCCGTCGCGGAGCGAGCCGAGCATGGCGATGCCCTCGGCGCCGAGCCGGCGGCCGGCGAACAGGAACGCCTCCAGCGACGGCTCGTCGAGCCACTGCGCGTCGTCGATCGCCACGAGCACGGGCTGCTCCTCGGCGGCGACGGCGAGCAGGCTGAGCAGGCCGGCCGGGACGGTGAAGCGGTCGTGCGGCGTGGCCGGGCCGAGCGCCAGCGCCCCGCGCAGGGCGCGCGCCTGGACCTCGGCGATGTCGTCGACCCGGTCGAGCAGCGGGGAGACCAGCTCACCGAGGCCGGCGAAGGGGATGTCGGACTCGGTCTCGATCCCGCGGGCCCGCAGCACGCGCATGCCGCTGGCCTGGCCGATCGCCCAGCGCATCAGCGCCGTCTTGCCGATGCCCGCCTCGCCGTGGAGGAGGAGGGCGCCGCTGCGGCCGGCGCGCGCATCCTGGAGCAGCCGGTCGATCCGTGCCCTCTCTCGTTCGCGTCCTACGAACATCTGCGCGGCAGTCTACGGGGGGTCTGACCCCCCTTCAATCCACGGCGCCACGCGGCAAACCGCAGGGGTCAGACCCCTTGCCGGACGGCCAGGGGTCAGACCCCTTTGGGAGGGTGGTCGAGGGTTGTGGGCGTGGTCGGGAGGCGGGCGGGGTCGAACCCGGCGGGCTGCAGGTCGCCGGGCAGGCCGAGGCTGTCCAGCATCCAGGTCCGCGCCGCCGCGGCCGGCACCTCGCGCAGCGTGACGTCGCCGTGCCGCTTGGCCAGCCGCTCACCGTCCGGGCCGAGCACGAGCGGGACGTGCGCGTACGAGAGCTCCGGCAGTCCCAGCAGCCGGGCGAGGAGGATCTGGCGCGGCGTGGAGTCGAGCAGGTCGTCCCCGCGGACGACCTCGCCGATCCCCTGCGCCGCGTCGTCGACCACGACGGCCAGGTTGTACGCCGGCGCGCCGTCGTTGCGGCGGACGACGAAGTCGTCGACGACCCCGGAGACCGGCCCGTGGAGGCGGTCGGTGAACGCCACCCGCGCCGCGCCGGCCCGCACGCGCAGCGCCGGCGGCCGCCCCGAGGCCCGCTTCGCGGCCAGCTCGGCGGCGCTCAGCCGCAGGCACGTCCCCGGATAGGCGCCCTCGGGCAGCGGGCCGTGCGGCGCCGAGGCCGCCTCGCGGATCTCCGCCCGCGTGCAGAAGCACTCGTAGACGCGGTCGCCCAGCGCCGCCAGGGCGTCGGCGTAGAGCGCGAGCCGCGCCGACTGCAACACGACCTCGCCGTCCCAGTCGACCCCGATCGCGGCGAGGTCGGCGAGCTGCTGCTCCGCCACGCCCTCCCGCACCCGCCCGGTGTCCAGGTCCTCCATCCGCACGAGGAACGCCGAGCCGGCCGAGCGGGCGAAGAGCCACGCGAGCAGGGCCGTGCGCAGGTTGCCGAGGTGGAGCGTGCCGGTCGGGCTGGGCGCGAAGCGGCCGTTCACACCGTGAACGGCAGCGAGTCCGCGATCTCGGCCAGCCGCGGCGCGTCGCGATCGCGGGCCGAGTACAGGAGCTCGCCCTCGGGCCACTCGATCCCGACGTCAGGATCGGCGAACGAGAACCCCGACTCGGTCGCGGGGTCGTAGTAGTTCGTGCACTTGTAGACGAAGTCCGCCACGTCCGGACAGCACGCAGAACCCGTGCCCGAAGCCGACCGGGATCCACAATTGGCGCGCGTCCTGGTCGTCGAGCACGAACGACTCCCACTCGCCGAACGTCGGCGAGCCGCGCCGCAGGTCGACCGCGACGTCGAGCACGCTGCCGCGCGCGACCCGCACGAGCTTGCCCTGGCCGGGGGTGACCTGGAAGTGGATCCCGCGCACGGTGCCGCGGCGCGAGCGGGAGTGGTTGTCCTGGACGAACTCGGTCGCGACGCCGAGCTCCGACCACGCGTCGGCGCGGAACGTCTCGAGGAAGAACCCGCGCTCGTCACCGTGCACGGTGGGCGCCATCAGGACGAGTCCGTCGAGTCTCGTGGGCAGCTGGTCCATAAGGAAGGGGGAGGAGGTTACGCGGCCACCGTCGAAAGACGCTCCGCCATGCCGAGGACCGCCACCATGCCCCCGGCCGCCCGCGGCCACCAGACACTTTCCGCGTACATCTCGTCGCGCTTCGATGAGTTCTCGCGCTCGCAGAAGGACGTCGCGCAGTACGTCGTCGACCATCTGGACGAGGTCGCCTTCCACACTGCCGAGGAGCTTGCGCGCCGCGCCAGCACGTCGTCGTCGACCGTCGTGCGCTTCAGCCAGGCGCTCGGCTTCGAGGGCTTCCCGGAGCTGCAGGAGGCCGCGCGGGAGGAGTACCGCCACCACCATCGCTCCGCCAACGGACGCGAGGGCTTCGAGGCCGCGCCGCTCTTCTCGCTCGACCAGACGCCGTTCGAGCAGGCCGTGGCCGCCGACCACGTCAACGTGGAGGAGACCGCGCGGCGCGTCAGCCGCTCGGAGGTCGACGGCGCGATCGAGACGATCGCCACCGCCGAGCGCATCCTCATCGCCGGCACCGACCAGATGGCGTTCTTCGCGTCGTACCTGCGCCATCTGCTGATGCTGCTCGACGTGCGCGCCGAGATCGCCGCGTCGCCGTCGCAGGAGGCGCTCAGCCGGCTCGGGCGGATCGACGAGCAGACGCTGGTCATCGGCCTCAGCGCCGGCCGCCCGCATCCGCTCGTGGTGCGGGCGATGAAGATCGCCCGCCACCGCAAGGCCTCGACGCTGGCGATCGTGGACGCGACGCTCTCCGAGGTCTCCAAGCTGTCCGAGCGCACGCTCTACTACTCCTCGAACTCGCCCGCCTTCGTGCGCTCGCACGCGGGCCTGCTCTCGCTCATCCAGGCGCTGGCCTACGGCGTCTACTCGCGCGACGCGGCGCAGTACGACGACCGCATCCGCGCCTTCAAGCTCAAGTAGCGCGCAGCTCGATCGCGCCGTCCGGCGCGAGCAGCATCGTGAGCCCCGTGCGCGGATCGCGCGGGGAGTCGCGCTGCTCGCGCAGCACCAGCGCCGACCACGGGCGCCCGGCGTCGAGCTCCGGCGCCAGCTCGGCGGCGATCTCGCGCGGGACCCAGCCGACCTGCTCGCCGCCGGCCAGCACCATGATCGCGTTGGCGTCGTGCTCGTTGGCCGGGTCGCGCCGCAGCTCGAGCGGCGAGCCCGGCGCGGCGGCGTCCGCGTCGAGCGCGTGGTGGCGGCCGCCGGCGACGCCCGCGACCCGCAGGCCCTGCGCGGCGAGCTCGGGAGCGTCGCGCGCCAGGTAGCGGCCGTCGGGGGCGACGAGCGTGTATCCCGCGAGCCAGACCTGCCCGCCGTCGTCCGGATACCAGTAGCGCTCCTCGAACACGGCTTGCACCTGCATTTCGCGCGAGACTACTCGTAGGTCTAATGGCACAGGCGCCGCGGCAGGTTACGTTGCTGGTCATGGCCGCCGACGTCCTCACCAACGAGCAGGGCTGCTGGCTGTGCGGCACGCCGCCGCACGCCTGGAACTTCGAGTGTCCCGAGTGTGCGCGCAAGTGGGACGAGATCGAGTGCCAGGAACTGCGCGAGCGGCTGTTCGGCCCGGCTGACGAGCCGCACGCCATCACCAGCTGACCGCCCGCAGCTATCCTCCGTCACCTATGCGTGACGAGGCGACTTTCCGCGTCAAGGCCGGTCTGGCCGAGATGCTCAAGGGCGGCGTGATCATGGACGTGGTCGACGCCGAGCAGGCGAAGATCGCCGAGGATGCCGGAGCCGCCGCGGTCATGGCGCTCGAGCGCGTCCCGGCCGACATCCGGCGCGACGGCGGCGTCGCGCGCATGTCCGATCCGCTGCTCATCAAGGGCATCCAGGAGGCGGTGACGATCCCCGTCATGGCGAAGGCCCGGATCGGCCACTTCGCCGAGGCGCAGGTGCTCGAGGCGCTCGAGGTCGACTACATCGACGAGTCCGAGGTCCTCACGCCGGCCGACGAGGCCAACCACATCGACAAGTGGCAGTTCAAGGTCCCGTTCGTGTGCGGCGCCACGAACCTGGGCGAGGCGCTGCGGCGCATCGCCGAGGGCGCGGCCATGATCCGCTCCAAGGGCGAGGCCGGGACCGGCGACATCGTCGAGGCCGTCCGCCACATGCGCCGCATCAGCGGCGAGATCAAGCGCCTTACCGTGATGGACGACGCCGAGCTGGCGACCGCCGCCAAGGAGCACCAGGCGCCGCTGGACCTGGTCCGCCAGGTCGCGCGCGACGGCAAGCTGCCGGTCGTGCTCTTCTGCGCGGGCGGGATCGCCACGCCGGCCGACGCCGCGCTGATGATGCAGCTCGGCGCCGAGGGCAACTTCGTCGGCTCGGGGATCTTCAAGAGCGAGGACCCCGCCACCCGCGCGGCCGCGATCGTCGAGGCCACCACGCACTTCGCCGACCCGGTGCGCGTGGCGCGCGCCTCCGAGGGGCTCGGCACCGCGATGGTCTCGCTCGAGACGCGCAAGCTCGAAGAGCAGCAGCTCCTCGCCAACCGAGGCTGGTAGTGCTGGTCGGAGTCCTGGCGCTCCAGGGCGACTTCCAGGCCCATGGCCGGATGCTGCGCGACCTCGGGGCCGACGTGCGCGAGGTCCGCGTGCCCGCCGACCTGGAGGGCCTCGACGGCCTGGTCATCCCGGGCGGCGAGTCGACCACGATGACGCTCGGCGTCGAGCGCGAGGGACTGGCGGATCCGCTGCGCGAGTTCGCCCGCTCGGGCCGGCCCGTGTTCGGGACCTGCGCGGGCATGATCATGCTCGACCGCTCGCACCTCGGCGTGCTCGACATCGAGTGCCGCCGCAACGCGTTCGGCCGCCAGATCCGCTCCTTCGAGGCCGACCTGCGGATCCCCGGCGTCGACGGCCCGCCGGTGCGCGCCGTGTTCATCCGCGCGCCCTGGGTCGAGGTCTGCGGCGACGACGTCGAGGTCCTGGCGGCCGTCGACGGGCATCCCGTCGCCGTCCGCCAGAACAACGTCATGGTGATCTCGTTCCACCCCGAGATCGCGGGGGAGACCCGCCTGCACGAGCTCTTCCTCGCGCAGGTCGGATCTCAGCGGGGCGCTGCTACCAGCGCACCGTCTCCAGGTACTGGATCCCCGTCCGGGCGGTGATCAGCTCGGCGTCCGCCGCTCCCGGATGCGAGAGCGTGGGATCGTCGTGCTCGATGAAGTAGTGCTTGTCGGTGGCGTCACCGGCATCGAACAGGTCCGGGAAGTCGAGCATCCCGGGTCCGGCGTCCTCCCAGTCGGGCGCGTCGGGGCGGTCGCCCCAGACGTGGTCCTTGACGTGGTAGCTGACGTAGCGCCCCGGGTCGGCGCTCAGGTACTCGACGCCGTTGGCGCCGCCCTCGGTGATCCAGAACAGGTCGAGCTCGAACTTGACGAACCGGCGGTCCGTCTCGTCGAGCAGGATGTCGTACGCCCGCTTGCCACCGAACGAGTTCAGGAACTCGAAGTCGTGGTTGTGGTAGAAGAACTGCAGGCCGAACTCACGCCGCGCGATCTTCCCCGCGGCGTTGAGATGCTCGGCGAGCGCGTGCCATTGCGCCTCCTGGTCGTACGGCCCGGGCCACCACGCGAGGCCCGTGAACTCCTGGCCGAGGCCCTTCGCGTACGCGAGGGTCTCGCGGTAGCCGTCCTCCCAGCCGGCCTCGGCCGGGAAGCCGGGGCCGTCGTGGCCGGAGATGGCGCGCAGTCCCGCCCGGCGGAGCTCGTTGCGGAACTGCGAGACGGTCCAGCCGTAGTTGCCTGCCGTCTGGACCTCGGTGTAGCCCATGCGCCCGATGGCGCGCAGGACTGAGCTGGCGTCGGCCTGGTTCTGCATGAGCCGGCGCAAGGTGTAGAGCTGGATTCCCCTGCGGTTGCGCGGGACGCTGCCGCCCTTGCCGCCGCCGTGACCCCTGTCACGGCCGTGGCCGAACGCGATCTGCGGCGTCACCGCAGCCGCAGCCCCTGTCCCGATAGCCGCCCCGATGAAGCCCCTGCGGCTTGTGCTCTGCTCCATTCCTCTCTCCTCCCGTTGGGGGTTTGTCGCAGAGAGGTGAGAATACCCCGTCCTTTTGTCTAGATCACGTCAAAAGTGCCACGATGGAATCCGCGATCTCCGTCAGGTCGCGGCCGGTGTGGTCGGGCGTGGGGACGGTGTCGAGGAGCGAGCGCTCGCGGCGCGCGACCCAGCCGGTGAGCAGCCCGGCGCGCTTGGCCCCGGCGACGTCCCACCAGTGCGTGGAGACGAAGCAGACCTCGTCGGCGGGAGCGCCGGTCCGCTCGACGGCCATGCGGTACGGGCGCAGGTCGGGCTTGTAGGCGCCCGAGTCCTGGGCGCTGAGGACCAGCTCGAAGCGATCGCGGAGCCCGGCGAAGCGCAGCACCGAGTCGGTCGCCGCGGCGGTGCTCTGCGCCAGCACGCCGAGCCGCAGGCCGCGGGCGCGGAGCGACTCCAGCGCCCCGGGGGCCTCGAGATAGGCGGGCATGGTGCCCATGAGCTGGAGCGCGTCGGCGGCGCGGTCCTCGTCCTGGCCCGCGAGCCGCAGGCGCCGCCGCATGGCCGCCTCCACGAGCCGGTCGAGCGGCGTCAGCTCGCCGGTCAGGGCGTCGACCATGGCCATCGTGATGGCGTCGTCGAGCGCCTCCAGCACGAGGTCCTCGTCCGCGCCCGAGTCGCCGAGCGGCTGGGCCAGGACGCTCGGGTCGACGAGCGTCCCCGTCAGGTTGAAGAGGACCCACTGCAGCGGCATGCCTGCGGAACGTACCCGGTCAGACGACCAGCCCGTGGCGCATCGTGTTCTCGGTCACCACGCGCGGCTCCACGAACTGCAGCAGGTAGCCCGGTCCGCCGGCCTTGGTGCCGGTGCCGGACAGCCGGTTGCCGCCGAACGGCTGGCGCGCGACCATCGCGCCGGTGATGGCGCGGTTGACGTAGAGGTTGCCGACGGGCGAGCGGTCGATCACGCGGTCCACGGTGTCCGGGTTGCGGGCGAAGAGGCCGCCCGTCAACGCGAACGGCGAGTCGTCGACGCGGTCGCACGCGTCGTCGACGTCGCGGACCCGCTCCACGGCGAGCAGGGGTCCGAAGATCTCCTCGGTGAGGACGGCCGAGTCGCGCGGGAGGTCGGTCGCGAGGACCGGCCGGGCGAACCAGCCGCCGCCGGCCGGGACCTCGCGGGCGCGCGCGGCGATCGTGCCCTCGCGCTCGGCGCGGTCCGTGTAGGTCGCGACGCGCTCCTGCGCCTCCTGCTCGATCACGGCCGGCACGTCGATCTCGAGGTCGTCCGCGGGGCCGACCTCGAGCACCTCGATCGCGCCGGCCAGCCGCTCGACCAGCGCGTCGTGGATCGCCTCGTGGCACAGCACGCGCGCGGCGGCGCTGCACTTCTGCCCGGCGTAGATGAACGCCGACTTGACGAGCGCGGGCACGACCTCGTCGAGGTCGGCGTCGGAGTCGACGATCACGCAGTTCTTGCCGCCCATCTCGGCGATGACGCGCTTGAGGTGCTTCTGGCCGGGCGGGGTCTCCGCGGCGGCGCGCACGATGTCGAGCCCGACCTTGTTCGAGCCGGTGAAGGCGATGGTGTGCACGCGCGGGTCGCGCACCAGCGCGGCGCCGACCTCGCCCTCGCCGGGCAGCAGCGCGAGCGCGCTCGGCGGCACTCCGGCCTCGCGCAGCGCCTGGGTGAGGATCAGCGCGCAGCCGGGCGACTGCTCGGCCGGCTTGAGGATCACCGCGTTGCCGGTGGCCAGGCCCGCCGCCGTCATGCCGAGCGCGATCGCCACCGGGAAGTTCCACGGCGAGATGACGGCGACGACGCCGCGCGCGTGGTAGCTCAGCTCGTTGCGCTCGCCCGGCGGCTGCAGGAGCGGGGCGGGGTGGGTGGGATTCGATAGGTCGAGCGCGCCGCGGGCGTAGTACTCGAGGAAGTCGATGGCCTCGCAGACGTCGCCGTCGGCCTCCGGCCACGGCTTGGCGCACTCGCGCAGCGCGAGCGCGGCGACCTCCAGCCGGCGCTCGCGCAACCACTGCGCGGCGCGCATGAGCGTCGCGGCGCGCTCCTCAGCGGGCGCCGTCCACGGGCGCGCGGCGGCGAGCGCGGCGTCGACCTCGCCGGGCCGGGCGGCGGCCGCCTCGGCGACCACGCGGCTGGTCTGCCCGGGGTCGGTCGACGTGATGTCCCAGCCCTCGCGCCGGTCGTCGCCGATCCACACCGGCACCTTCAGCGGCCCGCGGTCGTCGACGGCCTTCAGCGCGTCGGCGAGCCCGGCCCGCACCGAGGCGCGCCGCAGCTCGAGGATCGGCTCGTTGGCGAACGGCTTCATGCGGCCACCGGCTTCGCGAGCAGCTCGTCGAGGGCCGCGCCGCGCGCCTGCTCGGCGAGGAAGCTCTCGTTCGACGTGTTCTCGAGCAGCCGCCGGACGAGATAGGCCATGCCGGCCACGAGGTCCCCGACCGGGCAGTAGGTGCGCACGCGCAGGCCCTGGCGCGCCAGGGCGGTCTGGAGCGGGTCGCCGAGCCCGCGCAGCACCTGCAGCTCGAGGTCGGCCTCGGCGCCTCCGGCCAGCCGGTTGTAGGCGATCGCGTGGCTGACCGAGCGCAGGTTGTGCGAGGCGATCGCCACGCGGACCGCGGGCCGCGCGTCGAGCAGCCGGCGCGTGAGGTCCTCGAAGTTCAGGTCGCAGTCGGCCTTGACGTCGAACACGGGCGACTCCCAGCCGTGCTGGCGCGCCTGCACGATCTCGTGGTCCCAGTACGCGCCCTTGACGAGCCGCACGGTCAGCGGATGCGCCCGCTCCACGCGGCCGAGCCACTCGAGGATCGTGTCGAGCGCCTGGGGCGAGTCGCGCAGGTATGCCTGGAGCACGAGCCCCGCCGACGGGCCGCGCCGGAACTCGTCCTCGCTCAGCAGCTCGAGGATCAGCTCGAGCACCGCGTCGCGCGAGTCCATCGACTCCATGTCGATGTGGAGATGGGCGCCCAGCTCCTGGGCGCGCCGGAGCAGCGGGCGCAGGCGGTCGGCGGCGTCGACCTTGCCGCGCCGCGGCGCGTCGGGCCGCAGCAGCGGCGTGAGCGCCGACACCTTCACCGAGAGGTTCGCGCGCGGGAGCTCGCCGGCGCCGTCGCGCTCGAGCTGTGGCCGCTCGGGCCAGCGGCGCGCGGCCGCCACCAGCGTGTCGAGCGCCTCGGCGCAGCGGTCGGCGTAGCGCTGCGCCTCGGCCTGGGTGACCGTCGCCTCGCCGAGCAGGTCGACCGAGGAGGCCACGCCGTCCTTCCACAGCTCGCGCAGCACGCCGAGCGCGGCCTTCGGGTCCTCGCCGACGATGAAGCGGTGGGCCATGTGCCTGACGCCGGCCGCGGCCGCCGCGCCGAGCGCCGTCCGGCCGGCCTTGGAGTTGCCCATCCGCATGGCCACGCCGATCGGCTGCGTCGGCGCCTCGACCTCGCCGAGGAAGCCGGTGAGATGGCGCGCGAGGTCGTCGAGGTTGCGGCACGCCGGCACGACGTCGACGAAGCGGAACAGCGCCGCCTTGAGCTCGGCGTCCTGGGAGGCGAGGTCCATCGCCTTCTCGTCGAAGGCCTTCAGCGGGTTGCGGGTGACGGGCATCGCGGCCGCCAGGCGCGTGCCGACTTCATAGAGCTCAGCCTCGAGGGCGCGCGCGTCCACCATGTCCGGGAACATAACGGGATGGCCCGTGAGCCGGAGCTCGTCTCCGTCGCCGCACCGATGCACGACGAGGAGGACACCGCGACGGCGTTCCACGCCCGCGTGGTCGCCGCGCTCGAGGGCGTGCCCTTCGAGCTGGTGATCGCCGACGACGGCAGTCGCGACGGGACGTCGAAGGTCCTCGCCGAGATCGCCGCGCGCGACGAGCGCGTCAAGGTCGTCACGCTGGCCCGCAACTTCGGCCACCAGGCGGCGCTCACCGCCGCGCTCGAGCACTCCAGCGGCGACGTGGTGGTGATGCTCGACGGCGACCTCCAGGACCCGCCCGAGGCGATCCCGGAGATGCTCGACCGCTGGCGCGGCGGGGCGGACGTCGTGTACGCGGTCCGCAGCCGCCGCGAGGGGGAGACGGCCTTCAAGCGGAAGACGGCGAGCTGGTTCTACAAGCTGTTCCGATGGGTCGCCGACATCGACCTGCCGCCCGACGCGGGCGACTTCCGGCTCATGGACCGCCGCCCGCTCGACGCGATGCTCGCCATGCCCGAGCGCAACCGCTTCCTGCGCGGGATGAGCGTGTGGGTCGGCTTCACGCAGACGGCCGTGACGTTCGAGCGCGAGGCGCGCAGCGCGGGCAAGACGAAGTACACGCTGCGGCGCATGATCCGCTTCAGCTTCGACGCGATCACGAGCTTCTCCCACCGGCCGCTGCAGTTCGCGACGCTGCTCGGCTTCGCGTGCTCGGCGCTCGCCTTCCTCGCGATCCCGCTCACCATCGTCGCCCGCTACACGAACATCTACGAGCGCGGCGTGCCGTCGGTGATCGTGGTGATCCTGCTGCTGGGCGGCATCCAGCTGATCTGCGTCGGGATCATCGGCGAGTACCTGGGCCGGATCTACGACGAGGTCAAGCACCGGCCGCTGTACGTGGTGCGCGACAAGGCCAACCTGGACAAGTGAACCCGTCCGAAATCTCGACGGGTTCCGGCGAGCCCCGATCTTCCGGACGAGTTCACCCGTGAGGATCGCCGTCATCGGGGCGGGCGTGACGGGACTCGTCGCGGCCCACCGGCTGACCGCCGCCGGCCACGAGGCGGACGTGTACGAGCGCTGGCCCGGCCTCGGCGGGATGGCCGCGACCATCGACGTCGGCGGCGGGCACCTGCTCGAGCGCTACTACCACCACCTCTTCACCACCGACCGGCACATCGCGGCGCTCTATGACGAGCTCGGGATGCCCGGCGAGCTGGAGTGGCGGCCGTCGAGCGTGGCGATGTTCGCGCACGGCCGCCAGTGGCCGTTCACCACGCCGGGCGACCTCCTGCGCTTCGGCCCGCTGCCGCCGGTCAGCCGCGTGCGGATGGGCGCCGCCGTGGTCGCGCTGCAGCGGTTCGCGAACGATCGCGCGCCGTACGAGCGCATGACCGCCCGCGCCTGGATCGAGCGGTGGATGGGCGCCGCGGCGTACCGCGAGGTGTGGGGACCGATGCTGCGCGGGAAGTTCGGTTCCCGTGCGGACGAGATCGCCATGGTCTGGCTGTGGAACAAGCTGCGGCTGCGGCGCGGGGAGGACTCGCGAGAGGAGAAGCTCGGCTACCCGCGGCGGTCGTGGGAGCCGCTGTTCGAGGCGCTCCGGGATCGCATCCAGGCGGGCGGCGGCCGCGTGCTGATCGACCGGCCGGCGGTCCGCATCGCGCCCGATCTCGAGGTTACGTACGGTTCGCCCGGGTCCTTCCGCTCCGGCCACGACCCGCGCGCCTTCGAGCCGGCCGGCAGCGAGCGCTACGACCGCGTGCTGGCCACCGTGCCGAACGACATCTTCGCGCGGCTGACCGGTCTGCCGGAGGCGCCGATCGAGTACTTCGCCGCGCTCTGCCTGCTGCTCGAGCTCGACCGGCCGTTCTCGCCCTACTACTGGACCAACGTCGCCGACCGCGAGCTGCCGTTCGTCGGCCTGATCGAGCACACGAACTTCGTCGAGCCCGAGCGCTACGGCGGCCGGCGGTTCCTCTATGTGGCCAACTACCTCGAGCACGGGCACGAGCTGCTGGGGCTGGACGCGGAGGCGCTGCTCGAGCGCTACACGCCCGGCCTCCGGCGCGTGAACCCGGCCTTCGACCGCTCCTGGGTGAAGCAGGCGTGGCTGCATCGCGAGCCGGCCGCGCAACCGATCGTCACGGTCGGGTACCACCAGCGGATACCGCCGCTGCAGACATCCACCGAAGGGCTCGTGCTCGCCAACACGACGCAGGTCTATCCCGAGGACCGCGGCACCAACTACGCCGTGCGGCTCGGCGACGAGGCGGCGCGGGCGGTGCTGGCGTGAGCGCCCTCGGCGTCGACGTCGGCGGCACGTTCACCGACGCGGTGCTGGTGAGCGCGGACGGCATGGTCACCGCCAAGGTGCTGAGCACGCCGGGCCAGGAGGAGGGCGTCGTCGCGGCGGCGCTCGAGGTGCTCGGGCGCGCGGGTGTCGAGCCCGGCGACGTCACGCACTTCGTCCACGGCTCGACCGTCGCCACCAACGCGCTGCTCACCCGCAAGCTCGCGCGGACCGCGCTGGTCACCACCAAGGGCTTCCGCGACCTGCTGTTCCTCGGGCGGCAGGCGCGCCCGAGCCTCTACCGGCTGCACGAGGCGCCGACGCCGCCGGTGGTCGAGCGGCGGCTGTGCGTGGAGGTCGACGAGCGGATGGGCCCCGAGGACGTGATCCGCGCGCTCGACGAGGCGAGCGTGCGCAAGGCCGCGAAGCGGCTGGCGCGGGCCCGCGTGGAGGCCGTGGCGGTGTGCCTGCTGTTCTCCTACCGCGACCCGGCGCACGAGGCGCGGGTGGCGGAGATCCTCCGCGACGCGCTGCCGGACGCGTTCGTGGTCGCCTCGCACGAGGTGGCCGCGGAGGTCCGCGAGTTCGAGCGCGCGACGACCGCGACGATCGACGCCGCCCTCGGCCCGCCGACCGCCCGCTACCTCAGCCGGCTGCGCGAGGCCACCGAGGAGGCAGGCCTTCCCGAGCCGCACGTGATGCTGTCCTCCGGCGGCGTGGCCACGCTGGAGCAGGCCGCCGCCCACCCGGCGGCGATGCTGCTCTCCGGCCCGGCCGGCGGCGCGGTCGCGGCGAGGATCGTCGCCGAGCCGCCCGCCATGGGCTTCGACATGGGCGGGACGAGCTGCGACACGTTCTTCCTCGCCGAGGGCGGCACCGAGTCCGAGCTGACGGTCCAGCGCCAGGTCGCCGGGCTGCCGGTGCGGCTGCCGATGGTCGACATCCACACCGTGAGCGCCGGCGGCGGCTCGATCGGGTGGGTCGACAGCGGCGGCGCCCTGCGCGTCGGCCCGCAGAGCGCGGGCGCCGACCCCGGCCCGGCCTGCTACGGCCGCGGCGGTAGCGAGCCGACGGTGACCGACGCGAACCTGATCCTCGGCCGCCTGCCCGCGGAGTCGCCGATCGCCGCCGACCTGGAGCTCGACGCCGGCGCGGCGCGCAAGGCGCTGGAGTCGCTGGGGATCGGCACGGCCGAGGAGGCCGCGGAGGGGATCGTCGCCGTCGCCGTCAACGCGATGGTGCAGGCGCTGCGCGTGGTGTCGGTCGAGCGCGGCCACGACCCCGCGGGCGCCTCGCTGCTCGCCTTCGGCGGCGCCGGGCCGCTGCACGCGTGCGAGCTGGCCACCCAGCTCGGCGCCACCCGCGTGCTCTGCCTCCCGGCCAGCGGCGTGCTCTCCGCGGTCGGCCTCGCGGCCGCCGAGCGCCGCCGCGACAGCTCGCGCAGCCTGTTGCAGCCGCTCGACGAGGCGTCGGGCCTCGAGCGCGCGGTGGCCGAGCTGGCCGCCGCGACCGACGGCGAGGACGTGCGCGGCGCCGCCGACCTGCGCTACGCGGGCCAGTCGTTCGAGCTGCTCGTGCCGTTCGTGGACCCGTCCGAGCTGCAGGAGGCCTTCCACGCCGAGCACGAGCGCAGGTACGGCCACGCCGACCGCGATCGCGCGATCGAGCTCGTCACCCTGCGGGCCGCCGCGGTCGCGCCGGGCGCCGAGGTCACGCTCAGCGCCACGGGCGAGGTCGAGCGCGGCGCCCGCACGATCCGCTGGGACGGCGAGGACGTCGAGGCCGAGGTGCTGAGCGGCACCGGCCTGCCGCCGGGCACGCGGGTCGAGGGGCCGGCGATCGTCGAGTTCCCGGAGACCACCTGCCTCGTCCCGCCCGGCTGGGCCGGCGAGGCCGACGACCACGGCATCCTCACCCTGGAGGCCACGTGAACGCCGCCGAGCTGCAGGTCGCCGTCGGGTCGCTGCGCGGTATCGCGGAGGAGATGGGCACGGCGCTCATCCACAGCTCGCTGTCCCCGAACATCAAGGAGCGCCGCGACTGCTCGACCGCGCTCTTCGACCCCGACGGCCGGCTCGTCATCCAGGCCGAGCACATCCCCGTCCACCTCGGCGCGCTGCCCGCGTCCGTCGCCGCCGTGCGGGCGCACGAGCCCGAGCCCGGCGAGGTGTGGATCCTCAACGACCCGTTCCTCGGCGGCTCGCACCTGCCCGACATCACCTGCGTGTCGCCGATCCACGTCGACGGCGAGCTGCTCGGCTACGCGGCCTCGCGCGCCCACCACGCCGACGTCGGCGGCATGGTCCCGGCCTCGATGCCCGCCGACTCGACCGAGCTGCACCAGGAGGGGCTGATCCTGCCGCCGAGCCGCCTCGACGACGAGCTCATCGCCCTGATCGCCGCCAACTCGCGCTCGGGCGACGAGCGGCGCGGCGACCTGCGGGCGCAGCTCGCCGTCCACCGGCTCGCCGAGCAGCGTGCGGGGGAGCTGGTCGAGCGCCGCGGCGTCGACTGGTGGCGCACGGCGTGCGCCGAGGTGTGGGACTACGCGGAGCGGCGCACGCGCGCGGCGATCGCGGAGATGCCGGACGGCCGCTACGAGAGCACCGAGACCGTCGAGGCGGCCGAGGGCGACCTGGTCATCCGCGCCGCGGTCGAGATCGACGGGGAGGAGGTGCGCGTGGACTTCGAGGGCACCGCGCCGCAGCACGGCGGCAACCTCAACTGCCCGCTCGCCGTGACCGTCTCCGCGTGCTGCTTCGTGCTGCGCGTGCTCGCCGATCCCGACGCGCCCGCCTCCGGCGGCGCCTACGCGCCGATCGCCGTCACCGCGCCGGAGGGCTCGCTGGTCAACGCCCGCCCGCCCGCGGCCGTGGTGGCGGGCAACGTGGAGACCTCGAGCCGGATCACCGACTGCCTGATGCGGGCGTTCGGCAAGGCCGTCGACGCCCCCGCGCAGGGCCAGGGGACGATGAACAACCTCACCTTCGGCTCGCCGCGCTTCACCTACTACGAGACGATCGGCGGGGGCCAGGGCGGCTCGGCCGAGGGGCAGGGCCCGTCGGCCGTCCACGTCGCGATGTCGAACACGCTCAACACCCCGGTCGAGGCGCTCGAGACCGCCTATCCGCTGCGCGTGGAGCGCTACGCGCTGCGGGCGAACAGCGGCGGCGCGGGCCGGCACCGCGGCGGCGACGGCGTGATCAAGGCGATCACCGTGCTCGAGGACTGCCAGTGCTCGATCCTCTCCGACCGCCGCCGCCACCCGCCGCGCGGCGCGAACGGCGGCAGGCCGGGCAAGCCCGGCGCCAACCGGCTCAACGGCCGCAAGCTCGGGCCGAAGGCGCGCCTGAGCCTCGAGGCCGGCGACACGATCACCATCCAGACGCCCGGCGGCGGCGGGTACGGGAGGCCGCGATGAGGATCGCCGTCAGCGCCGACGAGGACACCGGCGTGGCCGGAGCGCTCCTCGCGCAGCTCCGCGAGCGCGGGCACGAGCCGCTGCCGCACGGCGCGCTCAACCCGGACGAGCGCGACGACTGGGCCTGGGCCTCCGAGGCCGCCGCCCGCGACGTCGCCGAGGGCCGCGCCGACCAGGCCGTCGTCGCCTGCTGGACCGGCACCGGCGCCTCGATCGCCGCCAACAAGGTCGCCGGGATCCGCGCCGCGCTCTGCGCCGACGCCGAGACGGCAGCCGGAGCCCGCAGGTGGAACGACGCCAACGTCCTCGCGCTCTCGCTGCGCACCACCTCCGAGGCGGTGCTCGGCGAGATCCTCGACGCCTGGTTCGCCGCCGAGCCGTCGCCCGAGCCCGACGACCGGGCCAACGTCGAGCACCTCGACGAGATATAGGAGGGGCCCCGCCCAACGGGTCATTCCGTGTCGAGCGATATCCCGTTGGGCACCCCCTTAGATCTCGAGCCGCTCCTCTTCCAGGTCGAGCTCGCGCTCGAGCCGGTGCATGACCTCGTTGGAGATCAGCCCCGCGTTGCGCAGCCGCACGAGCTCGCCCCGCTGCGCGTCGAGGACCATGCGGACGAGCTTCTGGTACTTGAGCGAGCGGTGCTCGATGCCGTCGCCGTCGTCGTCGCCCTCGCCGGCGCGGGCCGCGAACCGCCGGCTGCGGTAGTTGTAGAGCTGGCGCATGCGCTCGATCGTGTCGTCGTAGGTCCACTCCTCGATCGCCAGCTCGTCGAGCCGCGCGAGCGCCACCTCGGCCGCCGCGCGGCGGCCGACCAGCTCCTCCTGCGCGTCGGCCCCGTCGTCGCGGACGCCGAGCACGCGGATCACGGCCGGCAGGGTCAGCCCCTGCAGGACGAGGGTGGAGAGGATCACCGCGAACGTGAGCAGCAGGATCAGGTCGCGCTGCGGGAAGTCGGGCTCGAGCGCGAGCGCCGCGGCGAGCGACACCGAGCCGCGCATGCCCGACCAGCCGATGACCATGCGGGCCTGCCACGTCGAGCGCCGCTCGCGCTGCACGGCCCGCCGGTCGAGCGCGCGGATCACGAACACCACCGTCTGCCCCCACAGGAGCCGGGTGACGATCACGACGAGGCTGATCGCCACGCACCACCACAGCAGCTCCCCGGCCGGCTGACCCGACAGCCCGTCGAGGATCAGGGGGAGCTGCAGCCCGATCAGGACGAACAGCAGCGCGTTGAGCAGGAAGATGAGGATCTCCCACACCGCGTAGCCCTGGAGGCGCATCGAGGCCGTCGAGATCTCCGGCGCCTTCCACCCGACGATGATGCCGACGGTGACCGCCGCGAGCACGCCCGACGCGTGGACGGCCTCGGCCGGCAGGTAGGCGGCGTACCCGCTGAGCAGCGCGATCGTGATCTCGACGGGGATGTCGTCGATCCGCCGGCGGATCTCGACGATCACCCAGCCGACGGCCACCCCGATGGCGACGCCGCCGGCCGCGCTGAGCACGAACTCCAGGCCCGCCTCCCAGATCGAGAACGTGCCGCCGACCGCCACGATCGCCGTCCGGTAGGCCACGAGCGCCGTGCCGTCGTTGACGAGGCTCTCGCCCTCGACGACCGAGACCAGCCGCCTCGGCACCGCCATCCGGCGCATGATCGAGGTGGCCGCGACCGGGTCGGTGGGCGCGACGATCGCGCCGAGCGTGAAGGCGGCCGCCCACGGCATGTCGGGCACGAGCGCCTTGACCGCCACCGCGACCGCGCACATCGTGACCAGAACGAGCCCGACCGCGTTGAGCGCGATCGGCCGCAGGCTCTGCCGGAGGTCGTGCAGGTTGGCGAAGAAGGCCGCCGAGTAGAGCAGCGGAGGCAGGAAGATCACGAGCACGAGCTCGGGCTCGAGCTCGGCGTCGGGAAGGCCCGGCACGAAGCCGAGGACGAGCCCGCCGACGACCAGCACGATCGGGTACGGGATGTTCACCGCGCGCGCGGCGGCGCCGAGCACGGCGACCGCGACGAGCAGGCTGACGAGGATCGCCTCGACCTCGCCCATCAGCCCGTCACCTCCGGGGCGCCTCGTCGCCCGCGAGCCAGGCGTGGACGAGCGACACCGCCGTCGCGCCCTCGCCGACGGCCGAGGCGACGCGCTTGATCGAGCCGTGGCGCACGTCCCCGGCGGCGAACACCCCCGGGTGGCTGGTCTCCAGGAACAGCGGATCCCGGCTCAGCGGCCAGGCCGGATCGTCGGCGACGGCCCGCACCTCCGCGCCGGAGAGGAGATAGCCGCGCTCGTCGCAGTGCAGCCAGTTGCGGATGCCGAGCGTCAGCGGGTCGCCGCCGATGAGCACGAACAGCCCCTTCACGGGCAGCGTGGACCCGCTCCCGCGCTCGTCGATCTCGATCGCCTCGAGCCACTCCTCGCCGCGCGCCGACACGACCTGCGCGCCCGTGCGCACGGAGATCCGCTCGTGGTTCTCGATCCGCTCGGTCAGATAGCGCGACATCGAGAGGTCGAGCCCCTCGCCGCGGCACAGCACCGTGACGTGGGCGGCGAACTCCGCCAGGTGGAGCGCCGCCTGGCCGGCCGAGTTGGCGCCGCCGACCACCGCGACCCGCTTGCCGCGGTAGATCGGTCCCGCCACGGGCGCCGAGCCGTAGTGCACGCCGCGGCCGATGAGCTCCTCGACCCCGGGCGAGGCCAGCCGCCGGTACACGACGCCGCCCGCCACGATGCTGCTGCGCGCGCGGACCGAGACACCGCTCGCGAGCGTGAACTCCAGCGTCCCGTCGTCGGCGGGACCGCCGCCCATCGCCCCGGCTCCGATCAGGACCTCGGCGCCGAGGCGGCAGGCCTGCTGGTACGCGCCATCGGCCAGGTCCGCGCCGCTGACGCCGTCCGGGAAGCCGGGGTAGTTCTCGATCCGCGAGCTCGTGCCGGCCTGGCCGCCGGGCGCCTGCCACTCGGTCACGAGCGTCCGCAGCCCTTCGGAGGCGGCGTACACGGCGGCGGTGAGCCCCGCCGGCCCGGCGCCGTTGATGATCAGGTCGTAGACGTCGTGCTCCGGTCGCGTCGGCAGCCCGGCGCCCGCCGCGAGCGCCGCCGTCCAGCGGCGCGACTCCCGGTACGGCTCGCGGAGCGCGGGGTCGAGGCCCGTCGTCCGCTCGACGTACCGCGACGGCCCTTCCAGCCGCCCGCCATCGGCGAACAGGACGAGCGGCAGCGAGACGCCGGCGAGCTCGCTCTCCGCCAGGAACGGGGCGAGCGGGTCCCGGTCGAGATCGACCCAGCGCGCCGGGACGCGGTTGCGCTTGAGGAGCGTGCGCGCCGCCCCGGACGCCGGGTCGCCGAGCCGCCCGATCAGGGTGACCTCCTTCACGTCAGCGGCTCGAAGCGGACGACGCCTCCAACCTCCACGTCGCGGACCTCGCCGCGATCGATCAGCAGGTCGGTGTGCCCGAGCACCTCCGACAGGGTCAGGTAGGCCTGCGTGACGGCCACGTTGCCCCACAGCGACTGGGCGATCTCGTAGCCCGTCATCGGACGCTCGGCGATCAGGCCGGCGATCTTCGCCGCCCGGCGCTCGTGCTGGGCGAAGCGCTCGTCGATCAGCGCCACGTGGTCGGTGATCGGCTCGCCGTGGCCGGCGAGCACGGTGTCGACCGGGAGCGCGCGCGTCCGCCCCAGGGACTCGAGGTACATCATCAGCATCCGCGGGCGCGAGCCCGGCTCCCCGGAGCGCCCGCCGAGCGGGCGCGCGATCAGCGGGTTGGAGGAGATGTGCTTGATCAGGTGGTCGCCGCCGATCAGCTGGGCGCGCTCGGCGTCCCAGAACAGCGTGTCCGACGGGGAGTGCCCGGGCCGGTGCTGGACCTCGAACGTGCGGCCCGCGAACTCCAGCGAGCCGCCGTCGGGCAGCGGGCGGTCGACGTGCGCGCCGCCGCCCCAGCCGCGGAACGAGCGCGAGACGGCGCGCAGGGCGGTCACCACGTCGCGCGGGATGCCGTGCCGCAGCATCAGCCGCTCGGCCAGCTCGTCGTCGCGCTCGGCGTGGGCGCCGAACTCCTCGAGGACCGGCACGAGCAGGTCGAGCGCGGCGACCTCGGCCCCCGAGCGGTCGGCGAGGATGCCGACCAGCCCGACGTGGTCGAGGTGCTGGTGGGTGATGACGATCCGCTCGAGGTCCTCGATCCGGCGGCCGTGCTCGGCCAGCGCCTTCTCCAGCGCGTCGAGCGTGCGGCCGGAGTTCGGCCCGCAGTCCACGAGCGTCAGCGGGTCGTCCTCGATCAGGTAGCAGTTGACGCGACCGACGGCGAACGGCGTGGGGATCGGCAGGCAGTGGATCACGAGCGGATCAGCCCGAGCACCTCGTCGCGGCGCCGCTCCATGTCCTCGCGCGAGACCAGGCTCTCGAGGTTCAGGCGCAGCAGCGGCTCGGTGTTGGACGAGCGGACGTTGAAGTGCCAGTCGTCGTAGTCGACCGAGATGCCGTCGAGGTCCGAGACCCGCCCGTCGGCGTAGCGGCGCTCGATCTCGGCGATCTTGGCCGGCGGGTCGGCGACCTCGGAGTTGATCTCGCCCGAGATGAAGTAGCGCGAGCGCAGCGGCTCCAGCAGCTCCGACAGCTTCGCCCCCCTGTGGGAGAGCAGCTCGAGGATGAGCAGCGCCGGGATGGTGCCGGAGTCGGCGTTGTAGAAGCCGGCGAAGTAGTAGTGGCCGGAGACCTCGCCGCCGAAGGCGCCGCCCTCGTCGCGCATGCGGCGCTTGAAGAACGCGTGCCCGACGCGGTTCATGTGCGCGCGGCCGCCGAGGCGCTCGACGAGGTCGGGCACCGCGCGCGACGCGCGGACGTCGTAGAGGATGTCGGCGCCGGGCTGCTTCTCGAGGATCGACTCGGCCAGCAGCGCGGTGAGGAAGTCGCCGTCGACGAACTCGCCGCGATCGTCGATGAAGAAGCAGCGGTCGGCGTCGCCGTCCCAGGCGATGCCGAGGTCGGCCCCCTCGGAGCGGACCTTGTCGATGATGAAGCGGCGGTTCTCCTCCAGCAGCGGGTTGGGCTCGTGGTCGGGGAACTCGCCGTCGGGGGTCCAGTACGTGGTCACGAGGTCGAGGCCGAGCTGCTCGAGCAGCGGGCCGACCATCGGGCCCGCCATCCCGTTGCCGCCGTCGACGACGACCTTCAGCGGCCTGATCGCCCCCGCGTCGATGAACCGCAGGGCGTCGCGCTGGAAGTCCGCGTAGATCTCGACGTCCTCGGAGCTCCCACCGCCCGGGGCCTCGCCGAGGCCCTCGTCGATCAGCCGGCGCATGTCGCCGATCCCGGAGTCGCCCGACAGGGCCACGGCGCCGCGCTCGACCAGCTTGGCCCCGGTGTACGCGGCCGGGTTGTGCGAGGCGGTGCACATGAGCCCGCCGTCGAGCTCGCGGGTGCCGACGAGCCAGTAGAGCATCTCGGTGCCGACCATCCCGGCGTCGAGCACGTGGGCGCCCTCGGCGACCAGCCCCGCGCGGTAGCGGGCGGCCAGCTCCGGCGCGCTGAGCCGCATGTCGCGCCCGAGGCCGACGCGGAGCTCGGCCGCGTCCTTGCCCGCCATCCCGGCCAGGACGCGGGCGAAAGCACGGCCGACCTGTTCGGCGACGTCGCCGTCGATCTGCTCGCCGTGGAGGCCGCGGATGTCGTAGGCCTTGAAGATTTCGGCAGGCGCCGCCATGGGCTGCGCAAGGATACGCGGCCTATGCAGGTCCTCATCCTCTGCGGCGGCCGCGGCACGCGGCTCAACGGCGAGCGCCCCAAGCCCCTGATGGAGATCGGCGGCCACGCGATCGTCTGGCACGTCGTGTCGATCTACGCGGCGCAGGGGTTCCGCGACTTCCTGCTCCTCACCGGCTACCAGGGCGAGGAGGTCGAGCGGTGGGCGCGCGAGGCCGCCTGGCCGGAGGGCGTCCGGGTGCAGTGCGTGGACACCGGCCTCGACACGCCGACCGGCGGCCGCGTGCATCGCATCCGCGACCGGATCGCCGGGCCGTTCTGCCTCACCTACGCCGACGGCGTGGCCGACGTCGACCTCGCGGCCCTTGCCGCGCGGCATCGCGAGACGGGGGCGCTGGCGACCATGACCGTGGTGCGGCCCGAGCTCCCGTTCGGCGTCGCGGTGCTCGACGGCGACCGCGTGAGCGGGTTCCGCGAGAAGCCGCAGGCCGACCAGTGGGTCAACGGCGGGTTCTTCGTCTTCGAGGCGGCCGTCCTCGACTATCTCTCGGACGACTGCGTGCTCGAGCGCGACCCGCTCGAGCGCCTGGCGGCCGACGGCGCGCTCGCCGCCTACCGGCATCCGGGCTTCTGGCGCTGCCTGGACACCTACAAGGACAAGATCGCTCTCGAGGAGGCGTGGGCCGCAGGTAGGGTCGCGCCGTGGAATTCCGTGTCCTAGGGCCGCTCGAGGTCGTCCGGGACGGCACCGCCGCGGCGCCGCCCGGCGCGAAGGAGCGCACGATCCTGGCGCGACTGCTGCGCGAGCCGGCGAAGGCCGTCCCGGCCGGCGCGCTGCTCGAGGCCGCGTGGCCCGGCGCGGACCCCGAGGCCGCGTCGCGCTCGCTCGCCGTGCGACTCGCCAACCTGCGCGCCTTCCTCGAGCCGGAGCGAGCCGCCGGAGCGCCGTCCTCGCTGCTCGTGCGCTGCCCGGACCTGCGTGTGGTGGCCACCAGCCGCGCGCCGCTCGGCGTCGACGGGGAGCAGGTGCTGCGCGTGTCCGGCCTCGAGCCGGGCGCCGCCGCGGCGCTCTTCCGCGACCGCGCGCTGGCGGCCGGGGCGGTCGCCGACGAGGACGCGGTGGACGAGCTCTGCGCGCGGCTCGACGGCCTCCCGCTGGCGATCGAGCTCGCCGCCGGCCGCACCCGCTCGCTGACCGCGGCGGAGATCATGGAGCGGCTCGACGAGCGCTTCGACATGCTCGCCGTGTGGGGCCGGCGCTCCGGCCCGCGGCACTGGACGCTGCGCGCCGCCATCGCCTGGTCCTACGACCTGCTCGAAGAGCCGCAGCGGCGGCTGTTCGAGCGGCTCTCGGTCTTCGCCCGCGGCTGCACGCTCGGCGAGGCCGAGTCGGTGTGCTCCGGCAACGGGCTCGAGTCCGCGCACGTCGCCGGCCTGCTCGACGAGCTGGTCGCCCACTCGCTGCTGGTCACCGGCGTGGCGGGTGGGCGGACGGTCTACGCGATGCTCGAGACCCTGCGCGAGTACGCCGCCGAGCGGCTCGAGGAGCGCGGGGACCGCGCCTGGGCGCGGGATCGGCACACCGACCACTACGTCGACCGCGCGCGTGAGCTGCTCGAGGGCGGCTGGTGGCAGGCGACCCGGCTGCCGTTCGTGGACGACTTCGACGAGCTGCGCGCCGCCGTGCGCTGGTGCATGGCCGCCGACGAGAAGCCCGCGCGGGCGTTCGCGCTCGTCGAGGTCATGTGGTGGCCGGCGCTCTCGCGCCACGGCGAGGAGATCGCGCGGCTGATGGACGAGGCGCTCGCGCGCTGGCCGGTCGCCGAGACGGGGCGGGCGCGCGCGCTGGCCGCGGCGTCGGTGGTCGCGCTGACGATCGGCGATCGCGAGGCGGCGCTCCGCCACGCGCACGCCGCCCTGGCGCTCGAGGCGGCCATCGGCGAGCCGGCGCTGCTCGCCCGGCGCACGCTCGCGCAGCTCGCCTACTACGCGGGCGAGCCCGGCGCCGCGGACCTGTGGCTCGACGTCGCGCGGCTGTCCCGCGCCTCCGGGTACGACGCGCCGGCCTGCGAGGCCGACGGCTTCACCGCCCAGCTGCTCCTCGTGGCCGGCGACCACGAGGGCGCGCTCGGGCTCGCGCGCGAGACCCGGGACGAGGCGGACCGGCTCGCGTCGCCGTTCCTGCGGACGTGGGCCGACTTCGTCACCGGGATCGTCCTGATGGCGAGCGATCCGGCCGGCGCGCGGCGCTCGCTCGAGCAGGCGCTGGCGTCGGCGAGCGCAGGCGACAGCCATCACATGGTGCGCTTCAGCCGGCGGGCGCTCGGCGTGGCGGCGCACCTGGAGGGCGACCAGGACGCGGCCATGCGGCACCTGCTGGCGGCCATCGAGTACGACGAGGAGCGCAGCGAGGCGGCCTCCCAGATGACGTCGCTCATGGTCCTGGCCGCCGTGCTGGCCGAGCGCGGACGGCTCGGGCCGGCCGCCGAGCTGCTCGGCGCCACCGAGGACTGGCCCGCCGCCCCGTACCTCACCGCGCTCCAGGCGCGCGGCCGCGAGCGCCTGGCCGCGCTCGACCCGGACGTCCTCGCCGCGGCGCTCGAACGCGGCCGCGCGCTCGATCTCGAGGCAGCCAAGGCCCTCGCCCGGACCCAGGTCTAGAATCGGAGGCCATGGCAGGACACTCCAAGTGGGCGGGGATCAAGCACAAGAAGGCGATCGTGGACGCCCGGCGCGGCAAGCTGTTCACCAAGCTCGCGCGCGCCATCACGGTGGCCGCGAAGGAGGGCGGCGGCGACGTCGACGGCAACCCGTCGCTGGCGCTGGCCGTCCAGAAGGCCAAGGACGCCTCGATGCCGAAGGACAACATCGAGCGCGCGATCGCCAAGGGCACCGGCGAGGGCGCGGACGCCGAGTCGCTCGAGGCCGTGATGTACGAGGGCTACGGCCCCGGCGGCGTGGCGATCCTCGTCGAGGCGCTGACCGACAACCGCAACCGCACCGGCTCGGAGATGCGGCACATCTTCTCCAAGAACGGCGGCAACCTCGGCGAGCCCGGCTCGGTCGCGTACCTGTTCGACAAGAAGGGCGTCGTGGTGGTCGACGGCGAGCGCTACGGCGAGGACGACCTGATGGTCGCGATCGACGCGGGCGCCGAGGACATCCAGATGGACGCCGACGTGTACGAGGTCCTCTGCGAGCCGACCGACCTCGCCGCGGTGCGCACCGCGCTGACCGAGGCCGGCATCGAGGTCGACGAGGCGCAGGTCGCGCAGCGCCCGAAGACGCTCGTGCCGCTCGACGAGGACGGCGCGACGAAGGTCCTGCGCCTGATCGACGCGCTCGAGGACCAGGACGACGTCGACGCCGTGCACGCGAACTTCGACGTCGACGCCGAGATCCTGGAACGGGTCGCAGGCTGAAGTCCGCGTGGTCACCCGCCGCCGTGGCGCTCGTCGCCCTGATGGCGGTGGGGAGCGTCGTGATGTGGCTCGGCGTGCCGGTGGGGCTGGTCTACGTCGCCTCCAAGCTCGCCGACACCCCGAACCCCAGCATGGGGCCGTACCTGCTCATCATCATCGGCCTCCCGGTGGGCATGGCGGTCGTCGGCAAGGGCCTGGGAGCGCTCAACCGCGCGCACATCCGGGTCACGGGCGCCGAGGTCGACGAGTACCGGCCGGGCTGGACCCGCTCGATGCGCGGCGAGCGCAAGGTCGACCGCCGCGGCGGCGTGCTCGACAAGGTGATGATCCTCTCGGTCGGCGCCGCCGCGCTCGTCTTCGCCGTCTGGTTCTTCGGCTTCGCCGGCTCGTCGCTCCCCGGCGCCTGAGTTGGGGAGCGGCACCCATGGTCGCCGCGCGCGGCCGGGTGCCACCCTGAGTGCATGTCGCTCTTCTGGCGCGTGGTGACGATCAACGCGGCCGTGCTGCTGGCCGCCGCGATCATGCTCGTGTTCTCGCCGGCGACGGTCAGCTCCTCGCTGGTCGCCGCCGAGGTCGTGGTGCTCGCCGCCGGCCTGGTCGTGGTCATCGGGGTCGACTTCGTGCTCCTGCGGCGCACGTTCGGCCCGCTCGAGCGCCTGGCCGGGCTGATGCGCCGCGTCGACCCGATGTCGCCCGGGCGCCGGATCGCGCTCGACGGCGCCACGGCCGAGGTCGCGGACCTGCTCGACGCCTTCAACGACATGCTCGACCGGCTCGAGCGCGAGCGGCGCGACTCCGCCCGCCGCGCGCTCGCCGCGCAGGAGCGCGAGCGCCGCCGGCTGGCCCGCGAGCTCCACGACGAGCTGGGGCAGACCCTGACCGGCATCGTGCTGCAGCTCGACGGCCTGGCCCGCAGCGCGCCGGCCGACCTGGAGCCCCACGTGTCGCGGGTGCAGGAGGCGGCCCGCGAGAGCGCCGAGCAGGTCCGCGACATCGCGCGCGGCCTGCGGCCACAGGCGCTCGACGAGTTCGGCCTGCGCGCGGCGCTGATCACGCTCGCGACCGGGTTCGCGGAGCGCAGCGGCCTGCAGGTGCGCCACCGGCTGGCCGCCGAGCTGCCCGCGCTGGCGCCCGAGCAGGACCTGGCCGTCTACCGCGTCGCGCAGGAGAGCCTGACCAACGTGGCCCGCCACGCCGAGGCCGGGAGCGTGCTGCTGGCGCTCGAGGCCGATGCCGGGCACGTCGTCCTTCGGGTGCGCGACGACGGCCGCGGGATCGACGCCCGCGCCGCGCACGACGCGGGCGGGCTGGGCGGCATGCGCGAGCGGGCGATGCTGATCGGCGGCCGGCTCGCGGTCCAGCGCCTGGAGCCCACGGGCACCGAGGTACTGCTCGACGTCCCGGTGGCCGGCCGGTGAGCGTCCCCCTGCGCACCCGCATCCTGCTCGCCGACGACCACACGGTCGTCCGCCACGGCCTGCGGCGGGTGCTCGACGCCGCCCCGGACCTGGAGGTGGTCGCCGAGGCGGCCGACGGCATCGAGGCGACCGAGCTCGGCCTGCGCGAGGACGTCGACCTCGCGGTGCTCGACGTGGCGATGCCGCTGCGGACCGGCCTGCAGGCCGCCCGCGAGCTCGGCCGCCGCCGGCCCGGGCTGCGGATCCTCATGCTCTCCATGCACGACCTCGAGGACTACTGCTTCGAGGCGCTCAAGGTGGGGGCGTCCGGCTACGTGCTCAAGACCGTCGCCGACCGCGAGCTCGTGGAGGCCTGCCGCGCCGCCATGCGCGGCGAGCCGTTCCTCTCGCCGCCCGCGGTCCGCGCGCTCATGCGCGCCTACCTGGACGACCCCGCCACCGTGCGCGAGCACCCGCTCACGCCGCGCGAGCAGGAGGTGGTCAAGCTCGTGGCGGAGGCGCACTCGACGCTCCAGATCGCGGAGCTGCTGGTCATCAGCCCCAAGACGGTCGAGCGGCATCGCGAGAACGTGCTCGGCAAGCTCGGGATGCGCGACCGCGTCGAGCTGACCCGGTGGGCGATCCGGCACGGGCTCGTCGAGCCCTGAGATGGGGAGGAGCCCCAATGGCCTACGGGCCTGCCGGGCTCCAGTCTGGAGGCATGACCGTTCCCCGATCCGAGGAGGACACCATGTCCGTACCGCCCCGCCCCACCGAGGAGCAGACGAGCGGCTGGGACGTCCCCGGCGAGCGCCCCCCTGTGCGCGGCCGCGAGGAGCACCCCGACCGGGGAGGGATGCTGCTCGTCGTCGGCGTCGTGCTCGCCCTGGCCGTCGCGCTCGCGCTGCTCTTCATCCTCTGACGCGCGGCCGCGGTGGCCGCGCCGATCGTCTGCGGTGTCGACGGCTCCGTCCCGGCGCGCAACGCGGCGCGGCTGGGAGCGGCGCTGGCCGGCCGCCTCGGCTCCGAGCTGCGGCTCGTGCACGTGGGCGAGCCGGCTGCCGGGGCGGCGCTGCTGGCCGACGTCCGCTCCCTCGTGGGTGCCCCGGCGGCGTCCCTGCGCGTGGAGCGGGGCCGTGCGGAGGACCGCCTCGCCGCGGCGGGCGACCGCGCGCGGCTGCTCGTCGTCGGCGGCGGTGACGTCGCGCCGTGGAGCGGCCGGGTCCGCGGGGCGCTCGCCCGCCGGGCGCCGTGCCCGGTCGTGGTCGTCCCGCCGGTCCCGGCCCTCGGCGGGCGCGGGGTGCTCTGCGGCGTCCGCGACCTCGCCGACGCCCCGGCGGCAGCCCTGGCCGCCGAGCTGGCCGAGCGGCTCGCGCTCCCGCTGACCCTCGTGCACGTCCTGCCGGTGGCGAGCGGCCCGCCGGCCGCGGTCGGCGTCCTCGACCGCCCGTGGGAGGAGGGGGACGCCGTGCGGCTGCTCGTCGTCGGCGCGCCGCGTCACGCGGCGTCGACCGCCGGGTTCCTGCTGCGGCGGTCGCCGCGCCCGCTGGTCGTCTGGAGAAGGCGTCCGGCCCGCCGCGCAGAATCCCCGCCATGTACGTGATCGTCCTCGGCATCGATCCCGGCGTGGCCAACACCGGCTACGGCGTCGTGGCCCAGCACCAGGGGAGGATGCTGGCCCTCGACGGCGGAGTGGTGGAGACCTCGCCTGGGCTCGAGGCCGGGAGACGACTCGCGATCATCCACGAGCGCATCGGCGAGCTGCTGGACGAGTACCGGCCGGACGCCCTCGCGCTCGAGGACCTCTACTTCGGCGCGAACGCCCGCTCGGCCTTCGCGGTCGGCCAGGCGCGCGGGGTGGTGATGCTGGCCGCCGGCCAGCGCCGTGTGCCGTGCTCGTCGTACACGCCCCAGCAGGTCAAGAGCGCGGTCTGCGGCAGCGGCCGCGCCGCCAAGGACCAGGTCCAGCGCATGGTGCAGACGCTGCTCGCGCTGCCCGAGCTCCCGCGGCCCGACCACGCGGCCGACGCTCTCGCGGTCGCGATCTGCCACGCCAACGGCGCGCCGCTCGCGGCGGCGCTGGCGACGGCATGATCGCCCTGCTGGAGGGGACGGTCGCGGTCCGCCGAGTCGACCACGTCGTCGTCTCCTGCAACGGCGTCGGCTACCGGCTCGCCGTGTCGGCCGAGACGCTGCGGCACGTCCCGCGCGTGGGCCAGTCCACCGAGATCCACACGCACCTGATCGTGCGTGACGATGCCCTGCTGCTCTACGGCTTCGCCACCGAGGAGGAGCGCGACCTCTTCCTGCTGCTCATCGGCGTCCAGTCGGTGGGTCCGAAGATGGCGCTCGCCGTCCTCTCCGGCGGCCCGCCGCGCGAGCTGCTCGCCGCCGTCGCCGCCGGCGACACCGCGCGGCTCCAGGCCGCGCCCGGGATCGGCAAGCGCACGGCGGAGCGGATCATCGTCGAGCTGCGCGAGAAGGTCGCCATCGCCGCGCCCGACGACCCGATCGTCATCACGCGCGGCGACGACCCGCGCATGCTCGCCCGCGAGGGCCTGGTCGGGCTCGGCTTCACGCCCCAGGAGGCGGACAAGCTGCTCGACAACGCTCCCGGCGACACGCCCGAGGACCTCATCGCCCACGCGCTGAAGGGGGCGCGGCGATGATCCGCACGCCCGGCGCCGAGCGCCTGCAGACCCCGACCGAGCGCCCGGAGGAGGACGTCGACGCGACGCTGCGCCCGCGCGCGCTCGACGAGTTCGTCGGTCAGGACGCGGTGAAGGAGCAGCTCAGCGTGTCGATCGCGGCCGCCGCCGCGCGCGGCGAGGCGCTCGACCACGTGCTGCTGGCCGGCCCGCCCGGCCTGGGCAAGACGTCGCTGGCCCACATCGTGGCCACCGAGCTGGGCGTCGGCTTCGTCCCGACCAGCGGCCCGGCGCTCGAGCGCAAGGCCGACATCGCGAGCTTCCTGACGGCGCTCGAGCCGCGCTCGGTCTTCTTCGTCGACGAGATCCACCGCCTGCCGCGCGCCGTGGAGGAGACGTTCTATCCCGCGATGGAGGACCGGCAGCTCCCGATCACGGTCGGCGTCGGCGCCGGCGCCAAGGTGGTCACGCTCGACCTGCCGCCCTTCACGCTGATCGGCGCCACCACGCGGTCGGGCCTGCTCACGACGCCGCTGCGCGACCGCTTCGGCATCCAGCACCGGCTCGACCACTACGACGCCGCCGACCTCGCCCGCATCGTCACGCGGTCGGCCCGCGTCCTCGGCGCGGGGATCGACGCCGGCGGCGCCCGCGCGATCGCCGAGCGCGCCCGCGGCACCCCGCGCGTGGCCAACCGGCTCCTGCGGCGCGTGCGCGACTACGCCGAGGTCCACGGCCGCGGCTCGATCGACTCCACGGTGGCCGGCGCGGCGCTCGACCTGCTCGAGGTCGACCACGAGGGCCTGGACCGGCTCGACCGCGCGATCCTCGGAACCATCTGCGAGCAGTTCTCCGGTGGGCCGGTCGGCCTCTCCACGCTCGCGGTGGCCGTGCAGGAGGAGTCGGACACGATCGAGGACGTCTACGAGCCCTACCTGCTGCAGCGTGGCTTCATCAAGCGCACGCCCCGGGGGCGGTGCGCGACGGTCCATGCGTTCCGCCACCTCGGGCTCGAGCCGCCCGCGGCGGACTCGACATTGTTCTGATCGAGCCTTTACGCGCGCGGGACTAGGCTAAGAATCGATGGCGCACCTGTTCATCTGCCCGAACTGCGGTCAGCGCAGCACCGCGACGGACCGCCAGCAGGGCTTCCGCAACCAGCCTCGCGGCTGCTCGAAGTGCGGCTTCGGCTTCCTCTTCGAGCTGCTCGACGACTACTACCCGGCCCCCAACGCCGCGTTCTTCGTCTGCGACCAGGCGGGCCGGATCATCGGCTGCGGGCGCGGCGCCCGCGAGCTGACGGGACTTTCCGACGAGAAGGTGATGGGTCGCGAGGTGCGCGAGGTGCTCGGCCTCAGCTTCGAGGGCGGCGCCGACCACGTGGGCACGGTGCTGGAGTGGGGCGTACGGCAGCTGGGCAAGGCCGTCGTCGTCAACGCGGAGGGCGACCTGCCGGCGAAGGCGGTCGCCGATCTCTTTCCGGCGTACGATGACGACGGTGGCCTGCTGCTCGTCCTGACGCCGTCGAAGTAGGCACTACCCTTCACCAGCCGCATGTCCGAACGCCGCCGCTCTCTCTTCGTCCTGCTCATCGTCCTGGGCCTGATCGCCGGGTCGGTGTACCTGGTCTCGACGCGGGACACGAAGCTGGGCCTGGACCTGCAGGGCGGCGTCCAGCTGATCTACGAGGGCAAGCCGACGGCGCAGCAGCCGACGGTCACCCAGGAGGCGCTCCAGCGCTCCCTGGAGATCATGCGCGACCGCGTCGACGCGTTCGGCGTGGCGGAGCCCGAGCTGCTGCTCGCGGGCGAGAACCAGATCGAGGTGAACCTCCCAGGCGTCGATGACGCCGACCGCGCGGCGCAGCAGGTCGGCTCGACCGCCCAGCTGTTCTTCTACGACTGGGAAGCGAACATCCTCGACGCGGACTGCCAGACGGACGCGGACGAGAACTCCAACGCCAAGCAGCCCGTCACCGGCTTCTACAACGCCGTCAAGGCGGCCTCCGAGTGCGAGCCGCAGGCCGACGGCAACAACAACGCCGCCGACGCCCCGCGCTTCTACGCGTTCAACGAGGAGACCAAGCAGCCGTACAACAACGGCGCTCCGTCGGAGTCCCGCGAGGCCGCGCTGGCCGACCTCACGCCCGAGCAGCGCGAGAACGCGGAGGTCCTCGAGGTCCCCGAGGGGATCCTCGTCGTGCGCGACGCCAAGCCGAGTGCCGACGCTCCCGATCCGGACCGCTACTGGATCGTCCAGGACAATCCGGCGCTCTCCGGCACCGACATCAAGAACCCGGAGCAGAACTTCGACGAGCAGCAGCAGCCGGTCGTCACCTTCGACTTCACGGACAAGGGCCGGACGGCGTTCCGCGACATCACGGCCGCGATCGCCCAGCGCGGCGTGGACAACGCGCTGCCGACCGACAACCCGATCAACGCGTCGCAGCACTTCGCGATCGTGCTCGACGACGAGCTGGTCTCCGCGCCGTACATCAACTACGCCGAGAACCCCGACGGCATCGACGGCTCGACGGGCGCGCAGATCTCCGGCAGCTTCACGATCCCCGAGGCGCAGGACCTCGCGCGGATCCTCGAGATCGGCGCGCTGCCGATCCGCCTCGAGCTCGTGTCGCGCTCGCAGGTGTCCGCCACGCTCGGCCAGCAGGCGCTGGACCAGGGCCTCGTGGCCGGCCTCGCGGGCTTCGCGATCGTCGCCCTCTTCCTGATCGCCTTCTACCGCGTGCTGGGCGTCATCGCCACCGTCGCGATGGCCATCTACGGCCTCTACTTCTACGCGCTGGTCGAGCTCATACCGATCGTCCTGACGCTCCCCGGGATCGCGGGCCTGATCCTCACATTGGGGGTGGCGGCCGACGCCAACATCGTCATCTTCGAGCGCGTCAAGGAGGAGATGCGCGGCGGCAGATCCGTCGGCCAGGCGATCACGGCGGGCTACAAGAAGGGCCTGACGGCGATCATGGACGCGAACATCGTCACCGTCCTCGTCGCCTTCATCCTCTTCATGCTGGCGACGGCCGGGGTGCGCGGATTCGCCCTCACGCTCGCCGTCGGCGTGATCCTCTCGCTCTTCACGGCGGTGCTCGCCACCCAGGCGATCCTCTACTCGCTGCGCGGCACGCGCGTGCTGCGCTCGCGGGCGGCGCTCGGGGCGCGCGACTCCAAGCCCATCCGCTTCGACTTCATGGGCTACTCGCGCTGGTTCTTCGCGCTGTCCGGCGTGATCCTGCTCGTCTGCGCGATCGCGATCTCGGTCAACGGCCTCAACTTCGGCATCGACTTCGAGGGCGGCACGCGGATCACCGCGCCGCTCGAGCAGGCGGCGTCGGTCGACGAGGTGCGCGACGCGCTGGCGCCGATCGGCCTCGGCGACGCCGAGGTCCAGTCGGTCCAGAACCCGGAGCTCGGCGGGAACGTCGTGCAGATCAGCGCGGAGGAGCTCGCGCCGGCGCAGGTCACCGAGGTCGAGGACACGCTGCAACGGGAGTTCGGCTTCTCCGACGACCTGAGCTCCGAGTCGATCGGCGCGAGCTTCGGCCAGTCGGTGGCGACGAGCGCGATCTACGCGATCGTCGCGTCGCTGATCATCGTGTCGATCTACATCACGCTGCGCTTCCAGTGGAAGTTCGCGGTGCCGGTGCTGATCGCCCTGATGCACGACCTGCTGATCACCGGCGGCGTCTACGCACTGCTCGGCCGGGAGGTGACGGCGTCGACGGTCGCGGCGCTGCTGACCATCTTGGGCTTCTCCCTCTACGACACGATCGTCGTGTTCGACCGGATCCGGGAGAACATCCCGCGCATGCCGAACGCGGCGTTCTCGCAGATCTACAACCGCTCGATGTCCGAGGTCATCATCCGCTCGCTGGCCACCAGCTTCTGCGCCGGCCTGCCGATCCTCGCCCTGATGCTCTTCGGCGGCGAGACGCTGCAGGACTTCGCGTTCGCGCTGCTCGTCGGCACGCTCTCCGGCACCTACTCGTCGGTCTTCATCGCCGGTCCGGTGCTCACGTACTGGAAGGAGCGCGAGCCCGTGTACCACGCGCGCGCCGAGCGGATCCGCCAGCAGTTCGACGGCGTGGTCCCGGCCTACGCCGTGGCCACCGCGGGCGCGCCGGTCGACGTCGCGCCCAAGGAGTCCTCGCGGCGCTCGCGGCTCACGACGCCGGCCGATCCGTCGCGCGGCGTCTCCAACCAGGAGTTCGAGGAGATGGTCCGCGACCTCGGCGTCGAGGAGGCGGAGTCGCGCCAGCCCGCCGCCGCGCCCTCCTCCAGCCGCCCGGCCGGCGGCCGCCGCGCCCGCTCGCGCGGCAACGGCGGGGGCGCCGCCGGGCCGCAGCCGCCCAAGGACGGCGGCACGGGCGGGACGGGGCCCGATCCGGACGACAAGCCGAAGAAGCCACGCAATCGCCGCCACGGGAGGCCGCGCTGATGGCCGCGCTCGTCTGGGTCATGATGGGCCTCGCCCTGTGGCACTTCACGATCTTCCTGCCCGACCACTTCTGGGCGGGCATCGTCGGGGCGTTCCTCGGCGCCTGCCTGGGATCGCTGATCTTCGGGTTCGTCATCCACGGCTTCAGCGTCCCGGGGGCGAACGACACGAACCTGCTCAGCGCCGTCGAGGCGATCCCGGGCGCGCTGCTCGGCATGGGCCTCGTGTACTGGATCGGCCTCCGCGAAGAGCGCGCCCACCCCGCGATCTAGTGCGGATCCTCGCGGCGGTCACGACGCCCTTCGGGGCGGACGGCGAGGTCGACCTCGACGCCTTCGCGGCGCACGTCCGCTGGCTCGAGGAGGCCGGGCTCGACGGCCTGTTCGTCGCCGGCACGACCGGTGAGGGCGTCCTGCTCGACGAGGCCGAGGTGGAGGCCCTGGCCGGCCGCGCCGCCGAGGTCTCGGGCTCGTTGCAGGTGATCGCCCAGGTCGGCCGCGCGAGCACCCGCGCGACGGTCGCGCTCGCGCGCCGCGCGCTGGCGGCGGGCGCCGACGGCGTCGCCGCGTACGTGCCGTGGTTCTACCCGATCACCCAGGAGCAGGTCCGCGACCACTTCCTCGCGCTGCTCGAGGCGTCCGGCGACGCTCCCGCCTTCCTCTACAACATCCCGCCCCGCACGGTGAACGACCTCGAGCCGGAGACGGCGGCGGAGCTCGCGCGCGCGGGGTTCGCCGGGATGAAGGACTCGACCGGCGACCTGGCCCGCCACGAGGGGTACCTCGCCGCCGTGCGCGGGATCGGCTCGTTCGACGTCTACACCGGCACCGAGCCGCTGATCGTGCCGTCGGTGGCGGCGGGCGCGGCGGGCTCGATCAACGGGCTCTCCAACTGCGTGCCGGAGCTGATGGACGCGCTGCGGCAGGGCGGCGAGGCCGCCGGCGCCGCGCACGAGGAGCTCGGCCGGCTCAAGCAGCAGGTCAAGGCCGAGCCGTCGACCGTGGCGGCGATCAAGCTCCGCGTCCGCGACCGGCTCGCCGAGCGGGGCGTCGACTACCCGGTCGCCACCCGCGCGCCCTTCGGCTAGCCGGCCGGCGCGGCCGCGGCCGCCCGCTCCAGCGTCGCCGCCAGTCGCACCTGGTGCGTGCGGAAGGCCGCCTGGATCCGCACGGGCGAGAGCGGCTCGCCCCGCATCGCCGCGCCCGCGATGCCGTCGGCGAGGTCCGTCGCGGCCCGGATGATGTCCATCGCCTTCGTCAGGTGCTTCGACGCGTCCTGCGGCGGATACAGCTCGTCGAGGGGGTGGTAGGCCGCCTCGAAGTCGTCGACGACGCCGCTCCAGTACCAGAACCGCCGCTCGCGGCTGCCCACCGGGTCCCGGACGTGCTCGACCGCGGCGGCGAACCGGCGCTTCGCGCGCGCGAGGCCCTCGAGGAACCGCGGGGTCTGCATCGTCTCGATGACGTCCGCCGAGAAGTCGTCCGGCGCGCAGTCGCGCAGGCCCGCGCGCCGGGCGTGCTCGCTCAGCTTCGAGAGCGGCTCGTGGATGCGGTCGATCTCGGTGGCCGTCCAGCTCGGCCCGCGGAAGTCGCGGGCGTCGAAGACCCTCCCCAGGCGCGGCTCGAGTGCCTCGAGGGCGTCCACGAACGGGCGGACCCGCGCCTCCGAGCCGTCGGGCAGCGGGCGCGCGGCGATCTCCTCGATGGCGATCCGCACGTCGGCGAGGGCGGCGGTCACGCTCGGCTCGAGCTCGCTCACGCGGGCCGGGCGGCCACGCTCGGCGATCCGTGCCTGCGCCTCGCGGCACGTCGCGTCGGTCGCGCTCCGCCAGCCGGCGAGCGGATCGGCCTCGGAGCCGCCGCCGCCGCAGCCGGCCGTGGCGAGCGCTGCGACCACGACGAGCCGCCGCACGGCTACGACTGCTCCTCGCTCTCGGGCTCCGCGGCCTCGCCGTCGCCGGGCGTGCGGCCGGTCGGCACCGCGCCGACCGCGCGGAGCATCTTCTTGCGCGCCTTGGCCTCGGCGGTCGCGGCCTTCCCGACCTCCTTCTCCGCGCGCAGGTACTTCGCCCGGTCGAGCTCCGCCCGCGCCTTGCCCTTGTCGGCGAGCAGCATCGCCGTGAACTCCTGGCTCACCGACTGCAGGTCGCGCAGGGCGATCTGGTAGTCCGCGGTCTGGTCGGCCGCCCACTGCGGCGGGTCGAGGCGGTCGATGCCCTTGACGGCGCCGTCGATGACCTCGCTGTAGCGCGCGAAGGCCTTGGCGAAATCGCCCGTCGTGTCGGCCGAGTCGAACCCGACCTTCTCCAGCCGGCGGAACAGCGAGCGGTCGAGCTTGCTCAGCTGCTCGGCGAACACGGGGGCGCGGACGGCGTCGGGGATGAAGAACCGCTCGTCGTTCTGCAGGCAGTTCCGGAGCCCGGCGGTCTCCGCGGCCTTCTCGGCCGTCGCGATCCGCGGCTTGATCGCCTCGGCGGCCTCGACCAGCGCGGCGGGCTCGAGGTTCTCGCTGGCGTCGGAGAGCTTCTCCAGCTCGGGCTCGAGCGCCTTCAGCTCGCGGACGAAGTCGGCGTGGCGCGGCCCGTCGTCCTGCGGCAGCGGGGTCTCGACGATCGTCCGGATCGCCGCGCGCGCGTCCTCGATCCCGCGCACGACGAGGCGGTCGAGGTCGACCAGGTCGGTCGGCCAGCCTCGGCCGGAGACCGCGTCGTTGGCCTTGGTGCAGGCGGCGTCGACCCGCTGGATCCACTTCGAGGCCGCCGCGCGCTTCTCGGCCGCGGTCGGCTCGGGGTCGCCGCCGCACGCCGCCAGCGGGGAGAGCGCGAGCGTCCCCGCCGTAGCCCAGCCCGCGAACCGCGCTCCCCGTGCCATCGCGCCCTCCACTCGAAGTTCCTGTGCATCGTGTACCCGGCGGGCGGCCCCGGCACGCGGTTCCGTCGTGGGCCCGCCGTACGCTCCGGCGACCGTGCCAGGGCCCGACACACGCTTCACCGTGACCCCGTACGCCTTCGGCGACGCCGAGCGGCTCGCCGCCGAGCTGGGGGTCTCGCACGTCCTGGCGCAGGTGCTCGTGCGCCGCGGCCTGGGCGACGTGGAGGCCGCGCGGGCGTTCCTGGCGGCGCGGGACCGCCATCCGCTCGACGCGTTCGGGGGCCTGAGGGAGGGGGCGGCGGCGATCCTCGGGCACGTGGAGCGCCGGTCGCGGATCACCGTGCACGGCGACTATGACGTCGACGGCGTGGCGGCCACGGCCGTGCTCGTCCGCGCGCTGCGGACCCTGGGCGCCGACGTCGACTGGTACCTGCCGAGCCGGATCGACGACGGGTACGGGCTCGCGGCGGCGACGGTGCAGCGGCTGGCGGAGCGGGGGACCGACCTGCTGGTGACCGTCGACTGCGCGATCACCGCGGTCGAGGAGGTGGCCGCCGCCCGCGCCGCGGGGATGGACGTCGTGGTGACCGACCACCACACGCCGCGCTCCGACGGCCGGCTCCCGGATGCCCCGATCGTGCATCCGCGGATCGGGGGCCACCCGTGCGTGGACCTGTGCGCGACGGCGGTGGCGCACAAGCTCGCGCAGGCGCTGCTCGAGGGCGCGGGGGAGGACCCCGCGACCGCCGACGAGGATCTCGACCTCGTGGCGCTGGCCACGGTGGCCGACGTGGTGCCGCTGTCCGGCGAGAACCGGCGGCTCGTGCGGGAGGGTCTGCGAGCCCTTGCGCAGACCCGCAAGCCCGGCCTGCGGGCGCTGATGGAGGTCTCCCGCGTGGATCCGGGGATGGTCGACGCGAGCTCGATCGGCTTCCGGCTGGCGCCGCGGATCAACGCCGCCGGGCGCCTCCACCGGGCCGACGCCGGGCTCGAGCTGCTGCTGACCGAGGATCCCGCGCGCGCGAGGGCGATCGCCGCCGAGCTCGACGCGGTGAACGCCGAGCGGCGCGACGTGGAGACGCGCATCCGCTTCGCCGCGGAGGCGCAGGTCGCCGAGCAGGGCCCTGCCGCGGCGTACGTGCTGGCGGCCGACGACTGGCATCCGGGCGTGATCGGCATCGTCGCCGCCCGGATCGCCGAGCGCCACCACCGGCCGGCGGTGCTGATCGCCCTGGAGGGCGCGGAGGGGACCGGCTCGGGCCGCTCGATCCCCGCCTTCGACCTGCTCGGGGGACTGACCGCGGCGAGCCGCCACCTCGACCGCTACGGCGGGCATCGCGCCGCGGCGGGGCTCACGATCGCGCGCGACGCGGTGGACGCGTTCCGCGAGTCCTTCGTGGCGCACGCCGCCGAGACGCTCACGCCCGCCGATCTGGTGCCGGAGTGCCGGATCGATGCCGTGGTGGGCGGCGGCGTGCTGACGCTCGGGCTCGCCGAGGAGCTCGAGCGGCTCGCGCCCTTCGGGCACGGCAACCCGCCGGTGTCGCTGCTCGTCCCGGCCGCCGAGCTGGCCGATCCGCGGGCCATGGGCGAGGGGCGCCACGTCGCGTTCACGCTGCACGCGGGCGGCGCGCGGTCGCGGTGCGTGCGTTTCGGCGCGGGCAGCAAGCTGCCCGCCGAGGGCCTGGTGGACGCCGCCGTGCGGCTCGAGGCCAACCGCTGGAACGGCTCGGTCGAGCCGCGGCTGGTGCTGCGGCACGCGCGCCCGTCCGCCCCGGAGCCGATCGAGGTGCTGGGCGAGCCCGCCTTCGCCGACGGGGTCGAGGCCGAGCTCACACGCGACCTGACCGCGCCCGACGGCTTCCTCGGCCGCCACGACGACCCGGCCGCGTCCGCGCGCGACGCGCGCGGGACCGGCGTCGCCGGCCTGCTCGCCGATCTCGTCGCCTCGGGCGCGCCCGTGCTCGCCGTCGTCGCCCACGCCCCGTATGAGGCGAGCGTGCTCAGCGGCCGCGTCGGCGGGTTCTCGATGTGCTCGTGGGCCGCCCTCGCCGACGCGCCCGGGCTCACCGCGGGGTTCGCCCACGTGGTGGCCGTCGACCCGCCGCCCGACCCGCGCCTGCTGCGACTCCTAGAACGTCCGTCCGAACCGCCGCGAGCCCATCTGGCGTGGGGCGAAGCTGAGCTACGCTTTGCTCGACGACTACATCAGTGGGACTACGCCCTGCGTGACCCGCTGACCGCCCTGTACCGCGCGTTGCGCGGGGTCCGGGAGGCCGGTGGGGAGGCCTTCGAGGCCGTGCTTCGGGGCGAGGGGCCGCAACCGAGGTCGGCCGCTCTCGCGGGCCGTCTGGTGCGGGTCCTCACCGAGCTCGAGCTCGTGGTCCTCGATCGCCAGGGGCAGGCCCTGCGGATCGCCGAGACTCCCGCGCGCACGTCGCTGGAGCGGTCGGCGGCCTATCGGGCCTACCATCGGAAGCTCGAGGACGGACTGACATACCTGAGCAGCGAAACGATCCGGCGAGCAGCCTGACCTCCTCCGAGGAGAACGGCGCGCGGCCCGAGACGCCGATGGACGGCGAGGTGGCGGTCGCGGGGCACCGGCCCGTCGACCGCGCCGACCACGCCTACGGGGCCGCCGCGGACATCCCGGCGAACCTCACCGCGCTCGAGCGCGAGCTGCTCGCCGACCTCTTCGCGATCGTCTCCGAGCATGCCGACGAGGTCGCCGAGGACGTCGACAAGAGCCGCGTCGTGCAGGCCTTCACGTTCGCCTGCGAGCACCACGCGGACCAGCGGCGGCGCTCCGGCGAGGACTTCATCGTCCATCCGGTCGGCGTGGCCAAGATCTGCGCCGGGATGCGGCTCGACACCGAGACGCTGTGCGCCGCGCTGCTGCACGACACGGTCGAGGACACCTCGGCGTCGCTGGAGGAGGTCCGCGAGGCCTTCGGCGACGAGGTCGCCGGCCTGGTCGACGGCGTCACCAAGCTCACCGGCATCACGTTCCAGTCGCGCGACGAGGCGCAGGCCGAGAACTACCGCAAGATGATGGTCGCGATGGCCACGGACATCCGGGTCATCCTCATCAAGCTCGCCGACCGGCTGCACAACATGCGCACGCTGGACGCGATGGCGAAGCAGAAGCAGATCGAGAAGGCCAAGGAGACGCTGGAGATCTACGCGCCCCTGGCCCATCGCCTCGGCATCCACGCCATCAAGTGGGAGCTCGAGGACCTCGCCTTCGCGACGCTCCATCCCCGCAAGTACCAGGAGATAAAGGGCCTGGTCAACCAGCAGCGGGAGGAGCGCGAGCACTACGTCGCGCGCGCCGGCGGCTACCTCGCCAAGGAGCTCGAGGCGCTCGGCATCAACTCGCAGATCTCAGGGCGCGCCAAGCACTTCTACTCGATCTACTCGAAGATGACCCGCAAGGGCCGCGAGTTCAACGAGATCTACGACCTGACGGCGATGCGCGTGATCGTGGAGTCCGTGAAGGACTGCTACGGCGCGGTGGGCGTGATCCACTCGCTGTGGAAGCCGCTGCCCGGGCGGTTCAAGGACATGATCGCCATGCCCAAGTTCAACATGTACCAGGCGCTCCACACGACGGTGATCGGGCCCGAGGGCCGCCCGCTGGAGATCCAGATCCGCACCGGCGACATGCACGAGACGGCCGAGTACGGCGTGGCCGCGCACTGGCGCTACAAGGAGGGCTCCGGCAAGGGCAAGAGCGGCGGCGATCCGACCGACATCAAGCTCAAGTGGCTGAAGTCGCTGCTCGACTGGGAGACCGACGAGGACGACCCGCGCGAGTTCACCGAGCACCTGCGCGGCGAGCTGATGGAGGACGAGGTCTACGTCTTCACGCCGAAGGGCGAGGTCAAGTCGCTCGCCTCCGGCGCCACGCCGCTCGACTTCGCGTACGAGATCCACACCGACGTCGGCCACCGCTGCGTGGGGGCGAAGGTCAACGGCAAGATCGTCCCGCTGCACTACGAGCTCAACTCGGGCGACATCGTCGAGATCCTCACCGCCAAGCGGGAGCGCGGCCCGTCGCGCGACTGGCTGGCGCTCGTCAAGACCACCCGCGCGCGGAACAAGATCCGCCAGTGGTTCAAGGCCGAGTCGCGCGACGACTCCGAGCACACCGGCCGCGAGCTGCTCCAGGAGCACCTCAACAAGGCCGGCCTGCCGGCGCAGCGGCTGACCGGCTCGCCGCTGCTGGCCGACGTGATCCGCGAGATGGGCTTCCGCAAGGCCGACGACTTCTACATCGCCCTCGGCGGGGCGAAGATCTCGCCCAAGGTCGTCGTCAACAAGGTCCTGCAGCGGCTCAAGCAGGGGGAGAGCGCGGAGGCCGAGACCTCGGCCGCCGAGGACCTCCTGAAGCCGCAGGTGCGGCGTAAGCCGGAGGCGCCGTCGTCCAAGTTCGGCATCCGCGTGGAGGGCGTCGAGGACGTCCCGCTGCGGCTCGCCAAGTGCTGTCGCCCGGTGTCCGGCGACCCGATCCTCGGCTACGTCTCGCTCGGCCGCGGGATCACCATCCACCGCGAGGACTGCCCCAACGCGGTGGCGCTCCGGAAGGACCCCGAGCGCTTCGTCCCGGTGTCCTGGGACGGCGACAACGAGACGTCGTTCAAGGTCGAGATCCAGGTCGACGCGTGGGACCGCCACCGCCTCCTGGAGGACCTCTCGCGCACCTTCGCGGAGGGCGGGATCAACATCGTCGAGGCGTACTGCAGCGTCCAGCACCCGATGGTCAAGAACCGCTTCGTGATCGAGGTGGGGGACACCCAGGCGCTCAAGACGGCGATCAACCGCCTGCGGTCGATCGACTCGGTCTTCGACGCCTACCGCGTCATCCCCAGCGGCGGCTGAGCCGCTCCGCGGCGGCGCCGCCCGCGGCGCTTCCGGCGAGCGTCAAACCGCCAAACGGTCCGTTTCGCACCGCTTGTCGGATTATCCTCACCGGTTGGCGGGCTATTGGGTCGGATGTTCATACGGGCAAGACTCGTCTGCCAGTGGCGAGGCGGTTGCACCGTCCTCGCTGCGGTCTGCGTGCTCGCGGCTTGGCTCGCCAGTGCGACGACGGCCCATGCCCAGACGCCTCTGACCGCGCTCCAGCAGGTTGCCGCGCCGGTCGTGACGACGGTCGAGCAGACGGCTACGCAGGTCGCGGTGGTCGCGCCGGCCGCCCCGGTGGCCCGCGCCGCGACGCAGACCGTCGCCCGGCCCGTCGCCGCCGCTCGACGCGCCGTCGCCCGGCCGGTCGCCACGACGCGCCGCGCCGTCGCCGCCGTCAAGGCCGAGGCCGACCGCACCGCCGCGGCGCTGAAGACCGCGGCCAAGATGCGGCTCGACGAGGTCGTGCGGGCCGTGCCCGCCCCGGCCTCGGCGCCGCGTCCCGCCCTCGAGCCGCTCGCCGCGCCGCCGGCCGCCGATCGCATCGGCCCGCAGCTGGACCGCGCAGCGGCCGGTCGCGTCGCCGGGACCGTCGCCGCCGGCGAGCCGCGCCGCTCCGCCGGCCTCGTGGCCGCCGCCCCGCGGCCCGCCGCCGAGGCCCCCACCGGCTGGCGCGGCCGCGACGCCGCCGGCCCGGCCCGCTCGCACGGCGAGCCGGCCGGCACGCCCATCGTCCCGGACTCGCTGCCGGGCACCGCGTCCGCCGCCGTGGCCTCCTCGGCCGGCGCCGCCGCAACCGCGATCTTCGGCCTCCTGGCCCTTCTCCTCCTCGCCGCACCGCAGCTGAGCAGCGCCGTCCGCCTCCGGCCGGCCTTCGCTCCGCTCGCCCCCTTCCGGGCGCTGTCCGAACGCCCTGGCTGACCGCTCTCGCGGCAAGCCAGATCCCCGTTCAACAGCAACCGTGTGAAGGAGAACCACCTCTGATGATTCGAAGAGCATGTGCGGTGACCGCCGCAGTGCTCGGCCTGGCGATCGCACCGGCAACGGCCGCGGCCCAGGACGCACTGCAGCAGGTCACAGGATCGACGGGCGCCGCCCAGGTCGGAACGACCGACGTGGCCCCGGCCGCGGCGGCCGACGTGCCGGCGACGGTCAACGCCCCGGTCACGATCGCCTCGCCCGACAGCGGCGGCGACGCGAGCTCCACCGGCGACTCCGGCGCGTCCGCGTCGGCCGGCTCCGGCGGCTCGTCCGGCGGCGCGCAGGACACCAGCGGCTCCGCCGGCGCCGCCCAGGTCGATCCGTCGGCGCTTCGCCGGCGGTCGCGGCCGACACCCCGGCGACGGTCAACGCGCCGGTCACCATCGTCTCGCCGAACAGCGGCGGGAACGCCTCGCAGACCGGCGACTCCGGCGCGGCGGCGAGCGCCGGCTCCGGCGGCGACGGCTCGTCCGGCGGCGACCAGGACGCGGCGGACTCCGCGCTCGCGGGCCAGGTCGGCTCGGCCGGCGTGGATCCGGGCGTGGCCGCGGCCGCTCCGGTGACCGCCAACGCCCCGATCACCGTCGCCTCGCCCGACAGCGGCGGCGACGTCTCGCAGACCGGCGACGCCGGCGCCGCGTCGGACACCGGCGACGGCGGCACGGGTGCCGCTCCGCAGGACGTCTCGGACTCGTCGGGCGCCGTGCAGGTCGACGGCGTCGGCGCGGGCCCGGACGCGGCGGCCGCGGCTCCGGTCACGGCCAACGCCCCCGTCACCGTGCTGTCCCCGGACAGCGGCGGCGACGCCACGTCGACCGGCGGCGGCGAGGCCACGGCCTCGACCCCCGGCGGCACGACGGGCGGCGGCGGTCAGGACACGACCGGCTCGTCCGGCACCGGGCAGGTCGGCTCCCCGGACGTGACGCCCAGCGTCGCGGCCGAGGCGCCCGTCACCACCAACGCGCCGGTCACGATCGCCTCGCCCGACAGCGGCGGCGACGCGACCGGCTCCGACGGCGACGGCGACCACGACGCCGAGGACACCACCGGCGGCCTCCAGGTCGGCCCGCTGGTCGTCGGGCCGGACGTCACGGCGGACACGCCGCTGACGACCAACACGCCGATCACGATCCTGTCGCCGAGCAGCGACAACGACGCCGGCACGCCGGGGGACCCGGACGATCCGACGGACCCGACCGACCCGGGCATCCTGGGCTCGCCGCCCGGCGACGGCGACGACGCCGGCGACGGCGACGACGACGGCACCGGCGGCGGTGGCGGACCGGGCAGCGACGATCCGAGCCGCGGCGAGCGCGGCGAGTTCCAGGACAACCCCGGGAGGCTCCGGCCTCGAGGAGTTCGTCCGGCAGCAGGCGGGCGCCCTCGCCGGCGACCTGCCCTTCACCGGGCTGGTGCTCTGGCTGATCGTCCTGGCCGGCCTCGCCGCCCTCGGCCTCATCCACGCGGGCCGCGGGCGCCCGAGAGGCGCCCGCGGTCAGCACACGACGTTCAACGCACCCGGCGCGACGCTGAGCTCGGCGACGGTCTCGTCGCTCATGTGGTCGCCGTCGACCTGGAGCGGCACGGGCCGCCCGTCGACCGACCGCAGCGTGGCCTCGCGGATGCCGGCGAACGCGGCGATGCCGCGGTGCTTGGCGATGCGGGCCGCGCCCGACAGGGCACGGAGGGTGACGGTCGGGACGTCGTAGGGGCGTGCGCGGGTGAGCATGACGCCTGCAAGCTCGCCGGAGTCCAGCCGCGCGCCCTCGACGAGGTTGACCGGCCGCGTCTTGAAGTACGTGTACGGCTCGCCGTTCTGGAAGAAGGCGCTGACCCCGCGCACGGGCTCGCCGCCGTTGACCGCGATCTCGATCCTCGGAGGGTTGACCACGTACTTGCGCAGGAACGTCACGACCGCCGCCTCGGCGTAGTACCAGGCGCCGTACCGGGCCTTGAGCGCAGGGTGGGCGTCGACGCGCTCGACCACGCTCGCGTCGAGGCCGAAGCCGGCGGCGAAGGTGAACCAGCGGCCGTTCACGCGGCCGAGGTCGACCTTGCGCGGCTCCCAGCGATCGGCCATCCGCAGCAGGTGCTCGGTGGCGTCGACGACGTCGTTGGGGATCCCCAGCATCTTGCAGAACACGTTGTTGGAGCCGCCGGGGAGCACGGTCAGGGGCGTCGCCGTGCCGGCCAGGCCGTTGGCGGCCTCGTTCACCGTGCCGTCGCCGCCGAAGGCGACCACGACGTCGAACTCCTGCCCGATCGCGGCCGTCACGAGCTCGATCGCGTGCCCGCGCCGCTCGGTCTCGATCGCCTCGACGTCGTAGCGCCCCTGGAGCGCGTAGACCACGAGGTGCTTGAGCCGCACCGACATCGTCGTCGCGTACGGGTTGACGATGATCAGCATTCGCTTGGCCCGGGCGGGCTTCTCGAGCGCGGCGACCTCGGCGAGGCGGCGCTCGGCGAGCGCCACGTCGGTCACAACCAGCCCCGGCGCCGGAAGTACATGATCAGGCCGACGAGCATGGCGAACATCACGCCGAGCACGAGGTAGAAGGCGAGCGTGTCGCTCTCGCCCGGGACGTGCACGTTCATGCCCCAGATGCTCGCCACGAGCGTCAGCGGCAGCACGATCACGGAGATCGCGGTCAGAACGCGGAAGGTCTCGTTGGTGCGGTGCGCGATGGAGGACTCGTTGGTGTCCTCGAGCGCCTCGACGACCTCCTTGTAGTTCTCGAGCATGTCCCACACCCGCTCGGACGCGTCGTTGATGTCCTCGAAGTAGATCTCGAGGTCGTCCGCGATGTAGCGCGCCTTGTTGCGCTCGAGGTCCTGGAACGCCGACCGCTGCGGCCGGACGATCTTGCGGAAGTTGATGATCTCCTGCTTGACGTTGGAGATGTCGCGCACGATCTCGGCGGAGTTGCCGTCGAAGATCTCCTCCTCGATGCGCTCCAGCTTGTTGCCCATCTTGCGCAGCATCGGGAACGAGGAGTCGACCAGGTCGTCGACGATCTTGTAGAGCAGGTAGCCCGGCGCCCTTGGAGAAGAGCGACTCGCGCAGCTCCTCGTTCGTCCGGCAGCGCTCGAACAGGTACTCGATCGGCTGCAGCGGCTCGTTCGGGATCGTGATCAGGTAGTCGGGCCCGACGAAGAGGTCGACCTCCGCCGCGTTGAGCCGCCCGACCTGCTTGTCGTAGCGCGGGAAGTGCAGCACGATGAAGAGGTAGTCGTCGTACTCGTCGACCTTCGGGCGCTGGTTGCGCGAGACGACGTCCTCGTAGTCGAGCGCGTGGAACTCGAAGCGCTCCTGCAGCCAGGCGAGATCGACCGAACGGGGGCGCTCGATGTTGATCCAGCGCAGGCCGGGGGCCTCGACGATCTCGACGCGCGGCTCGTCGTGCGCCGGCTCGTCAGTCGCGACGGAACGACCGCGTGCCGAGCGGCGCCCGAACGGGGAGCGTGGCAGGCTCGGCATGACTGAGCGGGTCGTCGGTCGACGGCATCGGCGGGGATTCTACGTGCTACCTTTCAGTCCACATAGCAGTACGCATCCAGAGGGGTGGAGGGATTGGCCCAATGAAGCCCCGCCAACCATCTCGCGCAAGCGAGAAACGGTGGCAATTCCATCAGGCTCCAAACAACAGCCTGGGAGATGCGGTGTAGGGCATCTCCTCTCGCCTTCGCCGCAGAATCCAGGCGGAGGTCAATTCCATTGCCGGCAGATGCCCTGAAGTGCAAGGAGTGCTCCACCACCTATCCGCTCGAGGCCCGCTTCGTCTGCGATCGCTGCTTCGGCCCGCTCGAGGTCGCCTACGCGCCGCACACGGCGTCGGCCGATGAGCTGAAGCGCCGCATCCAGGCGGGCCCCCACACGCTCTGGCGCTACGCGGACTTCCTCCCGCTCGAAGGTTCACCGCGCACGGCGCTCCCGACGGGCTGGACACCGCTCGTACGGGCCGACCGCCTCGCCCAGCGGCTCGGGCTCCGGGAGCTGTGGATCAAGAACGAGACGGCGAACCCGACGCACTCGTTCAAGGACCGCGTCGTCTCCGTCGCCCTCGCCCGCGCGGTCGAGCTCGGCTTCGAGACCATCGCGTGCGCCTCCACGGGCAACCTCGCCAACGCGGTCGCCGCACACGCCGCCGCGGCCGGCCTGCCGTCGTACGTGTTCATCCCGTCCGACCTCGAGCAGGAGAAGATCATCGCCACCGGCGCGTACGGGACCAACATCGTCGCCATTCGTGGCAACTACGACGCGGTCAACCGCCTCTGTACCGAGGTGGCCGGGGAGCGCGATGCCTGGGCGTTCGTCAACGTCAACGTGCGGCCCTACTACGCCGAGGGCTCCAAGACGCTGGCCTTCGAGACGGCCGAGCAGCTCGGCTGGGAGCTCCCGGACCGGGTGGTCGCGCCGATCGCCTCCGGGTCGCTCTTCACCAAGGTCGCCCGCGGCTTCCAGGAGTTCATCGACGCCGGGCTGCTCGAAGGCGACGTCCCCGTGATGTGCGGCGCCCAGGCCGAGGGCTGCTCGCCGGTCGCCCAGGCGTTCGCGGCCGGGACCGACGTCTGCCGCCCCGTCAAGCCCGACACGATCGCCAAGTCGCTGGCGATCGGCAACCCGGCCGACGGCCCCTACGCCGTCGAGCTGGCCACCCGCACGGGCGGCGCGATCGAGAGCGTGACCGACGACGAGATCCGCGCCGGCATCCGCCTGCTGGCCGAGACGACGGGCATCTTCACCGAGACGGCCGGCGGCGTGACCACGGCGGTGCTCGCCAAGCTCGCCGCGGCCGGCAAGATCGACCCCGAGGAGCGCGTGGTCGCCTACATCACCGGCGACGGCCTCAAGACGCTCGACGCGGTCCGCGACACGCTGAAGGTCACCGAGATCGCGCCGTCGTTCGACGAGTTCGAGGCGGCGTTCGCGGGCGCCGGGGTGGCCTGATGGCGGTCCGGGTCAAGCTCCCGACCCAGCTGCGCGACGCGGCCGGCAACCAGACCGAGGCGCAGGTCGAGGGCAGCACGGTTGGGGAGGCGCTCGCGGCTTTGTACGACCAGCACGCCGAGCTGCGCTCGCGGATGTCCGACGACGGCGGCGGCCTGCGCCGCTTCGTCAACGTCTACCTCGGCGGTGAGGACATCCGCTTCCTCGAGGGGCTCGACACGCCGGTGTCGGACGGCGACGAGCTGACGATCCTCCCCGCGGTCGCCGGCGGCTGAGCTCTACGTCAACCCCGGCTGGGTGGGGAGGGGTGCACAACTGCAATCCACGCCGGCCGCGACGGCCGCGGCTGCAGTTGCGCACCTATACGGTGCCGAACTGCAGCCCCGCCGCTGAGAGAGGCGAGAGCTTGCAGAAATGCACCCCCGGCCGAACCCGCTTCCTCAATGCCGCAGTTTCGAGCTGAGACCCGCTACACGGAAGCAGCGTCGCGCAGCAGCAGCCGCCCGATCTCCTGCGCCCGCCGCCCGGCGTCGGCGTCGCCCTCGGCGGCGGCGACGATCGAGCCCTTCATGAGGATGTGCCACTTGCGGGCCAGGTCGTCCGGGTCGGCGGCGCCCGCCTGCCGCGCCAGGCGCTCGAGGTAGCCGCGGATGGCGGCCAGGTAGTCGCGGCCCGCGCGGTGGACGGGGTCCTCGGGGTCGGCGGCCTCGAGCATGACGTTGATGAACGAGCAGCCCTCGAAGTCGGCCCGGCGGAACCACTCGCCGAACACGTCGAAGACGGCGAGCAGGCGCTCGGCCGGCTCGTCGGCGCGGTGCTCGACCTCGGCCTGCAGCCAGCTCCGCGTCCAGCGCTCGTCGCGGCGCTGGAGGAAGGCGAGCACGAGCGCCTCCTTGGAGCCGAAGTGCCGGTACAGCGTCATCCGCGCGACGCCCGACTGGGCGATGATCGCGTCGATCCCGACGGCGCGGATCCCTCGCCGCGAGAACAGGTCGTAGGCCGTATCGAGGATGCGCTCGCGCGCGTCGATCGCCGTGGCCATGAGGGCAACGTAGCAATGCGCGCGGCGTCGGTTACCATCGCGAGGGAGACCGATCGGTCTCCCACCGCGAGGAGGAGGAGTCCTATGTCGATTCCCACGGAGCTCGTCGGCTCTCTGCCGCGGCCCATGCGGCTGCAGGAGGCCTACGCGGAGTACGACGAGGGGAAGGTCAGCTGGGAGCAGCTGCAGGCCGAGCAGGACGCGGCGGCCGAGGACTCGATCGCGCGCCTCGAGGCCGTCGGCGAGCCGATCGTGACCGACGGCGAGCAGCGCGAGTCGAGCTTCGCGACCTACCCGATCACCGACACGCTCGCCGGCACCGGCCTCGCCGACAACCTCGCCGGCGACGGCCAGTTCTTCGCGATCTTCGACGACGGGCACCATCGCCAGCTGCCGCGCCTGACCGGCGGCCCGTTCCGCTACAAGACCTTCGCCGCGGAGTTCGTCGAGAAGAACCGCGCGATCGCGAGCCATCCGGTCAAGCAGGCGGTCATCGCGCCCTCGATGCTCAGCCTGCTGTACCCGCTCGACGAGGAGCTGCCCGGCTACACCCGGGAGCAGTTCCTCGCCGACCTCTGCGACGAGTGCGAGAAGGACATGCGGAAGTGCTTCGCCGCCGGCGCCGTCCGCGTCTCGATGGACTTCACCGAGGGCCGGCTGGCGAACAAGAACGACTCGCGCAACCCGTGGACCGGCCGCAACATGCTGCAGGACTTCATCGACCTCAACAACCGCGTCCTCGACCGCTTCACGCCCGAGGAGCGCAAGGACATCGGCATCCACACCTGCCCGGGCGGCGACTGCGACTCCGTCCACTCCAAGGACGTGCCCTACGAGATGCTGCTGAGCCGGATGTTCCAGCTCAACGCGGGCTACTTCCTCATCCAGTGCGCCAGCGAGGACGACCGGGAGAGCGTCTACCGGATGTGCGGCGAGTACAGCCGCGACGACGCAGGTGTGCTTCATGGGCGTGATCAACCCGCTGAGCCCGGACGTCGAGACGCCGGAGCACGTCCGCGACGAGCTGGTCAAGGCGGCGGAGCACATCCCGGTCGAGCGGCTCGGGGCCACCGACGACTGCGGCTTCTCGCCCTTCAGCCGCGACGTCAAGCCCAAGCACGGCTCGCCCGACTTCGCGCGCGACATCGCGATGCAGAAGATCGCGGCGCGGCTCGAGGGCGCGGCGCTGGCCCGCGAGGCGCTGGGGGTGACCGCGGGCGTCTAGGCCGCGCGGCGTGGCGCGAAGTCGTCCGCGCCGATGAGATCGCGGTCGAGCGCCGGGACCAGGCAGGCGGCCAGCGCCTCCATGCTCTCGGTGACCGACCGCTCATACTCGGCGACGATGGCTTCGCGCCACTCGGTCTGGCGGCGGTCGAGCTCCGCCATGTCGGCAGGCGAGTACGGCGCCTGCAGATGGGTGAGGCACTCCGGGCAGCGGAGGTCGACCATCACGTCCTCCTCGCCCTTCGCCTCGCAGCGCAGCGGCTGCAGGAATGGTGAGTCGCAGCTCGGGCAGGCTGACAGTGCCATGCCCCGCGACGGTAGACCTCGCTGCGGACGGAAGCTCCTCGCGACGCTGCTCGTGCTCGTCGCGGGCTGCGGCGGCGATCCGGTCGCCGAGCCGCCCGGCGTGGCGATCGAGGACCTCGCGGTCGACAGCCGGGCCGTCGGCCGCGAGCAGCCCGTCAAGGTCGTCGCGCCGGAGGGCGAGGGCAGGCCGCTGCTCGTCTTCCTCCACGGCCGCGGCAACGACGAGTCGACCTACGTCCGCGACCCGCTGCTGCGCGCGGTCGCGGCGCTCGGGGACCGCGCGCCGGTCATCGCGCTCCCGGACGGCGGCGAGGACTCCTACTGGCACGACCGCGACGACGGCGAGTGGGGCCGCTACGTGGTCGACGAGGTCATCCCGCGGTCCAGCGGCGGTTCGGGACGCGACCCGGACCGGGTGGCGATCGGCGGCATCTCGATGGGCGGCTTCGGCGCCTACGACCTCGCCCGCCTGCACCCGGACCGGTTCTGCGCCGTCGGCGGCCACTCGCCGGCGCTCTGGCGCAGCGGCGGCGAGACGGCGCCGGGCGCGTTCGACGACGCCGAGGACTTCGAGCGCCACGACGTCGTCGGCTCAGCCGGCGAGCTCGACCTCCCGGTGTGGCTCGACGCGGGCGACGAGGACCCGTTCCAGCCCGGCGACCGGGCGTTCGTGGCCGCGCTCGAGCAGGCGGGCGCCGACGTGACCGCCCACACCTGGCCGGGCGGCCACGACGGCGCCTACTGGGACCGCCACTGGGCGGACTACCTGCGCTTCTACGCCCGCGAGCTCGCGCGCTGCTAGCGCTTGACGCGGATCGTCATGCGCATGTCCTCGTGCAGCGTGCAGACGATCTTGTACTTGCCCGCGACCTTGAGCTTGCGCTTGAAGCTGAAGTCCGTGGCCGCCGCCTCGGAGTGGAACTTCTTCACGCCCTTGGGCCCCGACTTGAGCTTGACGTCGTGGACGTCGCCCGCCGCGTCGAAGCCGGGCCAGCGCCACACCACGGTGGTGCCCTTCTTCACGGTGAGCGACTGCGGCAGGTAGTAGTTGTCGCCGAGGTCGATCGTCTTCTTGCCCGCCTGGGCCGGCGCCGCGCACAAGAGCGCGACGCCGGCCACGAGGACGAGAACGGCCCGTCTCACTTGTCGAACTTCTCCAGCGGCTTGAAGCCGGGCTTGGCCGGGTGCGGATGCGCGGCCCAGCCGGCCAGCGCGCCCTGGCCCGTCCAGGCCAGCATCTGGTTCCGGGCGTCGCCGTTGAGCCCGTTCGCGCCGGCGCAGCTCGCGATCGTCGAGCGATCGGCCGGGAACGTCGTGTCGGTCGCCGCCAGCGTGAAGCAGTTGTCGCTGCCGCTGCCGTCGTACGCCACGTCGCGGCCGTTCGCGTCGGTCCCGTTGAGCCCGAACTGGTTGTTGCGGACGATGTTGCGGTCCAGCGAGACGGCCAGCGGGTTCTCCTGCAGCAGGATGCCGTCGATGGCGGCGATCCCGGTCAGGAAGTTGCCGTAGATCCTGTTGTTCTCGATCCGGTGGTCACGGCCGCCGAGCAGCAGGATGCCGGTGCCGAGCGGGACCAGGCTGCCGGTCGCGGACGCGGGCGGCGGCGTGAACGGGGGAGTGCCCTCGTGGAAGTTGAAGTTGTTCCAGAAGATCTCATTGTTTGTAATGACGTTCTTCTCGGGGGGCGGGAACTTCTCGGAGTCCAGGGCGTTGGGGACGATCCCTACCGCGTTGTTGTAGAAGCGGCTCTTGGTGATCGTCACGTAGCGCATGTTCGTCGCGCTGAAGCCGATCGGGCTGCCCCAGCCGTCGACGTTGCGGACGATGGTCTGGACCGGGTTGGTCTGCGGCGGCGTCTGCCCGATGTAGAACGCGCCGTCGTTGACGTAGTAGGCCTCGGAGTCGAGGATCCGCCCGCCGATCGTGTTGAACGCGTAGAGACCGTAGACGCCGGTCTTCTCCGCGATCAGGTTCCGCATCGTGTAGCCGTTGAGGTTCGTGAAGAAGAACCCGTTGGCGCGGTAGTTGCGGGCCTTGAAGCCGTCGACCGTGACCTCGTCGGCGACGTTGACGGCGATGCCGTTCTGCTTCTTGCCGCTGCCGTCGAGCACGACCTTGCCCGGCTTCTTCGGGTTCCCGATCAGCTTCAGGAAGCGCTTCTTGTTGCCGCTGACGCGGACCGCCTCGCGGTACACGCCGTTCTTGACCTTGATCGTGTCACCGGCGTCGGCGGCGTTGACCGCCTTCTGGATCGTGCGGAAGTCGCACTTGCCCTTCTTCTTGCAGACGGTGTGCGTCGCGTACGGCTTCTTGGGCTTGGGGGCGACCTTGCCCGGCTCCTTGGGCTCCGGGTAGGTCTGGGCGTTGGCGCCGGCGGGTGCCAGCAGCGCGACGGCCAGCCCGACGGCCGTCGCAATCCTCACGGAAGTACGGATGGTGCTCCTCCTCGGTCTACGGGTCGACGATGTACCAGCCCGTCATCCCGGTGTCCTGATGGGAGAAGACGTGGCAGTGGTAGAGCCAGCGGCCCGGGTTGTCCTCCACGAAGCGCGCGGTGATCGACTCGTTGGGGCCCATCGCCGGGTTGTCGACGAACTGGCCTGCGGGGTCGGGCCAGCGGTGGCCGTGGATGTGGAACGTGTGGAAGTTGTTGTCCATGCCGAACGCCGTCAGCTCGACGGTCTGGCCGACGCGCGAGCGCAGCGTGGGCGTGTTGCCGGCGAAGGCGCGGCCGTTGATGCACTGGAAGCTCCGCTGCAGCCCGGTGATGGGCGGCGTGAGCTGGTGCACGAACAGCGCGTAGTGCACGTCGGGGAGCGGCGCGCCCTTGGGCCGGACGTGGATCATCCCGAACAGGCCGCGGAACGTGTTCAGCGTGTGGTTGGGCCCGTGGTCGTGGTACGGCCAGGAGCCGACCGAGTCCGGCGTGCACTCCCACTGGTAGGTGAACGTCTGCCCGGGGGCGACGAAGCCGCCCGCGTGCGTGTACTCGCCCATGTAGGCGCCGTCGTACTCGGGGCTGTACTTGACGCCGTGGGGGTGCATGGTCACGGCCTGGCGCAGCGCGCGGTCGGCGTTGCGGAAGTGCACGACGAGCACGTCGCCGACCTCGGCGTAGAGCGTCGGGCCGGGGAAGCCGGCCTTGTGCTTGCGCGCCGCGAAGCCCTCGGTCATCTCCGAGTAGACGAACGCGCGGTAGTGCTGCTTGCCGGGCACCTTGCGGTTGTGCCAGTCGTCGTGCTTGGTCGGGACGATGTCCCAGCCGATCGTCTGCGCCTGGATCCAGTACTCCTTCCGCACCCCGCCCGGAGCAGGCTGCAGCGCGGGGAAGTCCTGCGCGGCGATCGCCCGCGGCGCGCGCACCCGGGCGGCGGCGGCGTCGGCCCGCTCGAGCGAGGCCGGCGAGTCGACCACGACCTCCTCGCCGCCGATCGTGCACAGCAGCGCGGTGCCGCCTGCGAGGCCGAAGAATGAGCGGCGTGTGGTCGATCGGTCGGCCATGCGGCGCGGGAGCCTAGTACGATCGTACTCCCTTCGCAAGTGCCCTCGACATGGTTACGATGGCGCGGTGCCAGCCGCTACAGGGTCGCGAGCCGAAGCCTCCGAGCGGGTCCGCGACGCGATCGTCGCCGCCACCGTGCGCATCGTCGCCCGTGAGGGCGTGTCCGCGGTCACCCATCGCCGCGTGGCCGCCGAGGCGGGCGTCGCCCTCTCGTCGACGACGTGGCACTTCGAGGCGAAGACGGACATCCTGATCGCCGCGCTGCGCTGGACGGCCCGGCGCGAGGTGCAGCGCATCACCGTGATCGCCGACCGGCTCGGCGCCGAGGACTTCGATCCCGCCGCGTGGGCCGAGGAGCTCGCCGACTGGCTGATGGAGCAGGTCACCGGGCAGCGCTCGGTGGCGGTCGCGCTCTACCGGCTCCAGATCGAGCTGCTCGGCCGGCCCGAGGCGCGCGAGGTGCACGAGGACTGGGGCCGCAGCCTGCGCGCGCTCGGCGAGCGCGTCCTCGCGAGCTCCCGCACCATCACGCCCGACCTGGACACCCGCCTCGTGGTCGCCTCGCTCGACGGGTTGCGCCTGAGCGTGCTGAGCGCGGGCAACGCGGACACGGCATGGCTGCGCCCCGCCGTGCAGCGTCAGTTGCGCGCGCTCCTGGGCTGAACTACCGTGATCGGCATGGAGCGGTCGGCCGAGCGGCTCACCGTGGAGTGCCCGAGCTGCGGCAAGGTCTTCGAGACCTGGGCCCTCGGCACGCCCGACCTCGACTGCGACCCGCAGCTCGGTGACCCGGGCTGGGTCTCCGCCGCGTCCGATGCCACGTGCCCGCACTGCGGCGGCACGTCGTGCTGCTCCGGGCTCGCCGCCGAGCGCGAGGCCTGGCGCAGCCTCTAGGGCATCCGGCCTGTTCTGCCGATAACCGGAGAGTGACCGACGTCGACGCCGGAACGGTGGACCGCGTGCGCGTCCGCGCACGCGCGGGCATCGGCACGCGCGCCGGCCGCGTGCTCCAGGCCGTCTGGCACTGGCTCCCGCAGGGCCAGCTCCTCCCCGAGCACATCTGGCGCCGCCGCCACCGCACGATCGTCGGCCTGATGTGGTTCCACGTCGTCGCCCTCACGATCTTCGGCCTCGTCCAGGGCCAGCCGGTCGGCCACATGGCGTTCGAGAGCTCGCTGCTCATCCTGCCCGCGCTGCTGGCCGGCTCGGAGTGGGCGAGCATGAAGCTGCGCGTCGTGGCCGCGTCGTTCGGCCTGATCACCGCCTCGGCGATGCTCGTGCACCTCTCGGGCGGCTACATCGAGGCGCACTTCCACTTCTTCGTGATGATCGGGGTCCTGACGCTGTACCAGGACTGGGTGCCGTTCCTGGTGGCGATCGGCTACGTGATCCTCCACCACGGCGTCGCCGGCGTGCTGGCGTCCGAGTCCGTCTACAGCCACCAGGACGCGCTCGCGCACCCCTGGCGCTGGGCGCTGATCCACGGCGGCTTCGTGCTCGCGGCCAGCGCCGCGCACATCGTCGCCTGGCGCACGAACGAGAACCAGCTCCTGCGCGACCCGCTGACGGGCCTCCCGAGCCGCGTGCTCTTCAACAACCGCCTGAGCCAGGCGCTCGAGCGCCTCCAGCGACGCCGCGGCAGCTACGTCGCCGTCCTCTTCATCGACCTCGACCGCTTCAAGGTCATCAACGACAGCCTCGGCCACACGGCCGGCGACAAGCTGATCGTGGCCGTCGCGGACCGGCTGCGCAACTCGCTGCGCCGGCACGAGACCGTCGCCCGCTTCGGCGGCGACGAGTTCGCGATCCTGTGCGAGGACCTCGGCGACGAGCAGGACGCCATCGCGGTCGCCGAGCGCGTGCTCAAGAGCTTCAGCAACCCGTTCCACCTCGCGCACGGCGAGACGATGTCCTCGGCCAGCCTCGGGATCGCGCTCTCCGCCGACCCCGACCAGAACGTCGAGGAGCTGATCCGCGACGCCGACGCCGCCATGTACCGGGCCAAGGAGGCGGGCGGCGGGCGGCTGATGCTCTTCGACGAGGTCACCCGCCAGCGCGCCCTGACCCGCCTGCACACCGAGCGCGCGCTGCGCGCGGCCATCGAGCGCGACGAGTTCCGCGTCTACTTCCAGCCCGAGGTGTCGGTGGAGACCGGCGGGATCGTCGGTCTCGAGGCGCTCGTGCGGTGGGAGCACCCGGAGCGCGGCCTCGTCGGACCGGACGCGTTCATCGCGCTCGCCGAGGAGACCGGCCTCATCGTCCCGATCGGCACCTGGGTCCTCAACGAGGCGTGCCGCCTCGCCCAGGGCTGGCAGGCCGACCGTCCGCTCGTGGTGCGCGTGAACGTCTCCGCCCGCCAGCTCGCGCACGACGACCTGATCGACATCGTCGGCGCCGCGCTCGACCGCACCGGGATGGACCCGTCGCTGCTCTGCCTCGAGGTCACCGAGAGCGTGCTCGTCGAGGACCCCGAGTCGTCGATCAAGACGCTCGCCGCGCTCAAGCGGCTGGGCGTGAAGATCGCCGTCGACGACTTCGGCACCGGCTACTCGTCGCTGGAGTACCTGCGGACGTTCCCCGTCGACTGCGTGAAGATCGACCGCTCGTTCGTGCGCGGGATCCCGCACTCGAGCGAGGACATGGCCATCGTCAACGCGGTGGTCGAGCTCGGGCACGCGCTCGGGCTGTCGGTGACCGCCGAGGGCGTCGAGACCGCCGAGCAGCTCGGCAAGCTCCAGAACACCGGCTGCGACACCGCCCAGGGCTTCCTCTTCAGCCGTCCGGAGCATCCGGACGTCGTCGAGCGCCTGCTCCGCGCGCCCGTACTCGACTAGCGTTGCCCGCGTGCCGGAGCGCGCGCTGAACGCTGTCGTCGCCGATCTCGAGAGCCGGGCCGCGGAGCTCGAGCCGGGCTCGCGCCTGCCGTCGGTGCGCGAGCTGATGGCGCGCCACGGTGTCGGGCCGCAGACCGTGCAGCGGGCCGTGTCGCTGCTCGCCGCGCGCGGCGTGCTCGACCCGAAGCCGGGACGGGGCACCTACGTGGCGCCGCGCGCCGCCGGACACGAGGCGCCCGACTTCGCGTGGCAGACCGTGGCGCTCGGCCCGCGGACCGTGTCGGCCGGCGGGCTCGACGACCTGCTGCGCCCGCCCGAGCCCGGCGTGCACGTGCTGAGCACGGGCTATCTGCCGGCCGACCTGCAGCCGCTCGGCGCGCTCTCGGCGGCGCTGGCGCGCGCGGCGCGGCGGCCGGGGGCCTGGGACCGGATGCCGACCGAGGGGATCGCCGCGCTGCGCCGCTGGTTCGCCGTGCAGGTCGGCGGCGGGGTGGGGGAGACCGACGTGATCGTGTGCCTCGGCGGGCAGGCGGCGCTGGCGGCCTGCTTCCGCGGGCTCGCGGCGCCGGGGTCGCGCGTGCTGGTGGAGTCGCCGACCTACATGGGCGCGCTCGCCGCGGCGCGGGCGGCGGGGCTCGAGCCGGTGCCCGTCCCGAGCGACGGCGACGGCGTCCGCACCGACCTGCTCGAGGAGGCCTTCGCCACCACGGGCGCCCGCGTCTTCTACTGCCAGCCGACCTACGCCAACCCGCACGGCGCGGTCCTGTCCGGCGAGCGGCGAGCCGAGCTGCTGGAGATCGTGCGCGACGCCGGGGCGTTCGTGATCGAGGACGACCCGTTCCGCGAGCTCGCCCTGGAGGGCGACCCGCCGCCGCCGCTGCTCCACGCCGACCCCGACGGGCACGTGATCCACGTGCGCTCGCTGACCAAGGCCGCGGCGCCCGGGCTGCGCATCTGCGCCGTCGTCGCGCGCGGGCCGGCCGGGGAGCGGCTGCGGCCGACGCGCATCGTGGAGGGCACCCTCGTGCCGGGCGCGCTCCAGGAGGCGACGGTCGAGCTCGTCACGGCGCCCGGCTGGACGCGCCATCTCGGCCGCACCCGCGTGGCGCTGCGCGAGCGCCGCGACGCGCTCCTCGCGGCGCTGCGGAGCGAGCTCGGAGCCGTGCCGGAGCGCCCGCGCGGCGGCATGCACGCCTGGCTCGCGCTCGAGCCGGGCGAGGACGAGCAGGCGCTGGTCGGGCGGGCGCTGCAGGCGGGCGTGGTGGTCTCGCCGGGGCGCCCGTACTTCCCCGCCGAGCCGAGCGGCCCGCACCTGCGCCTGACCTTCGCGGGCGAGCCGCCCGAGCGGCTCGCGGCGGCGGTCCGGCTGCTGGCCGCGGCGCGGACCGGGTAATCATTGGGGCCATGACTTCCAGCGAAGAGTGGCGCGTCGAGGTCGACCTCGACGACGAGGACCATCCGTTCGGCGAGCGCATCCGCTCGCTCGATCTCGACGACGAGGCGCGCGAGCGGCTCGGACGGCGCATGATCGTCACGCGCGACGGGCCGCGCGTGTTCCTGTACGCGACGACCGAGGGGGCCGCGCGCGAGGGCGAGCGCGTGATCGGCGAGCTGCTCGCTGCCGACGAGCTCACCGCCACGGTCACCGTGACCCGCTGGGACGACGACCAGGACGCGTGGGTCGCGGCCGGGACCGGCGAGGTGGTCGAGAGCGCGCACGAGGACGACGACGGCCTGTTCGAGTGGTTCGTGCTCGTCGAGCCCGACGATCCGGTAGCGCTCGCGGAGCGGCTGCGCTCCGAGGGCATGCCGGTCGAGCGGCGCGGCCGCTACGTGCTCGTGGGCTCCGACGACGACGAGGAGGTCCAGGCGCTCGCGGAGCGCGTGCGCGCGCTCGCCGGGCCCGGGGCCGAGGTGCAGGTGCGGGCCGACGTGGAGGTCGCCAGCCCCGCCTTCGTCTTCTTCGAGGCGCACAAGCCCGGAATCGCGCGCGATCTCGGCCTCTGAGCTAGGCTCGGCGCTCATGGACCTCGAGGGCGTGACCATCCGGCGCCGGGAGGATCTCGAGCGCACGGGCAACTGGCTCCTGGCGCGGCGCTCGCTCGGCCTCACCTCCTTCGGCATGAACCTCGTCGAGATCCCGCCGGGCGAGCGGATCCCGGAGCACGACGAGGTCGACCGGGACCAGGAGGAGGTCTTCATCGTGCTCGAGGGCTCGCCGAGCCTGGTCGTCGACGGGCGCGAGATCGAGACCCCGGCCGGGACCTTCGCCCGGCTCGACCCGGAGCTGCGCCGCACCGTCGTGAACAACGGCGACGAGCCGGCCGCGGTGCTGATCGTCTCGGCGCCGCGCGGCAGCGGGTACGAGCCGATGGAATGGGCGTGACCGGCTTCTACAACGAGGGCGCGCGGCGGCTGCAGGACACGTTCGACTCGCGGCGCCTGGCCGACCGGCTGGAGAGCGTCACGCTGCGCGACGCGATCTCGGACGAGGACCGGGAGTTCATCGAGGGGATGGACATGTTCTTCCTCGCGACCGCCGACGCCGAGGGCCGGCCGGACTGCTCGTACAAGGGCGGCGAGCCGGGCTTCGTGCGCGTGCTCGACGAGCATGTGCTGGCCTTCCCGGGCTACGACGGCAACGGCATGTTCCGCTCGTTCGGCAACGTGCTCGTGAACCCCGAGGTCGGCCTGCTCTTCATCTCGTTCCAGCGCGCCCGGCGGCTGCGCCTGAACGGGACGGCGAGCGTCGATCCCGCCGACCCGCTGGTCGGGTCCTGGCCGGGAGCGACGCTCGTGGTCCGGGTCCGTGCGCGCGAGGTGTTCCCCAACTGCCCGCGCTACATCCACCGCATGGAGCTGGTCGAGCGGTCGGCCTACGTCCCCGCCGCGGGGGTCGAGGCGCCGGTGCCGGACTGGAAGACGCGCGAGTGGGCGCGCGACGTGCTGCCCTCCTCCGACCAGGCCAGCCGCGCCAGCGCGAGCGCGCCGAGCATCAGCCCGAAGTCGCGCAGCGCGACGTCGCCGTAGCCGCCGACGAGCAGCAGGTTGACGATGATGCCGCCGAGCCAGCCGGCGACGAGCAGGCTGCCGTAGCGCGGCGCGAACGCGACCACGAGACCGGCGGCGATCTCGATCGCGCCGACCGCGTACATCGCGTCCTCGGCCGAGCCCGGGATGAGGTCGTCGAACTGCGACGAGAGATAGCGGGTCCAGTCGTCGGTCAGGACCTCGGCGAACTTGTCGAGGCCGAAGAGGATCGGCGCGACCGTGAAGGCGATCCGCAGCAGCAGGAAGGCCTGCTGCGCGGGGGAGAGTGAAGTGCTCATGCTCTCTTGGCGCGCCTCCGGGCGCCGGTCTTACGTCTCCGCGGCGAGCGCGAGCAGGCTGTCGTGGTCCTCGCGGCAGGCCGGGCAGCCCTCGAGGTGGGCGCGCATGCCGGGGATGCGGCGGTCGGCGTCGGCTCCGGCGAGCTCCAGCTCGACGTACTCGTCGAGGCGCTCGAAGCACTCGTCGCACGTGACCTCGGGACCCGTGGGGCCGAGCAGGCTCATGCCCTGCCTCCGATCGCGGCGCGCAGCTTGACGCGCGCGTCGTGCAGCGTCTTGTAGAGCGCTCCGCGGGTGGTGCCGAGCCGCTCGGCGAGCACGTCGATCGGCACGCCGTTGAGCGCCAGCGCGGTGAACACGTCGCGCTGGTGGCGGGTCAGCTCGGTCGCCATCGCGTCGCGCACCGCGCGCAGCAGCTCCGCGTCCTCGAGCACCTGCTGCGCGGACGGGCCCGCGTCGCGCACGTCCGGCCACGCGTCGGCGTCCAGGTGCACCTCGCGGTCCTGCCAGGCGCGGCGCCGGGCCTTCACGGCGGCCTCGAGCAGCGCGAACTTGTACGCCCAGGTCGTGAACCGGCTGGCCCCCCGGAACGTGTGGAGCTTCGCGAGGACGGCCACCATCGCGTCTCCGGCCGCCTGCGCGGCGAGGTCGTCGATCTCGGCGCGCGAGACGCCGGCGAGCATGTCGCTCCTGCGGGAGAGCTCGAAGCGCGCGGCGCGCAGCAGCAGCTCGTGCAGACGGGAGAGCGCCTCGTCGCGGACGGCCGGCGGGCCGCCGAGCGCGGAGATCCAGTCGTCGTGGGAGGGGAGCACTTCGGCCAGCGCGGACATCGTCGTCAGGTTGGCGTCCGCATCGGCCGATCTCTTACTCGCCGGGGACGATCTCCTCGACGACCTCGTACACGCCGGCCACCTTGATGTCGTCCTCGAGCGGCGCGATCCGGCGCAGCCGCCGCTCCTCGCCGGCCATCCAGTGCGGGTCGTCGCGCATCTCGTCGATCTCCGCGTCGGTCCCGTCGAAGAACGCGAAGGTGATGACCTCGTCGGGGTCGTCCTGGTGGCGGACGTGGTAGGCGCGGACGAGCCGCTCGGGCCAGCGGTCGGGGGCCCAGCTCTTCGCGAACTCGTCGTGGGCGCCGGGTTTCAGGTGTCGCACGGTCAGGAGGCAGAGCATGGGCTCGACGCTACTGCAACTCGGTGCGGCACGGGTCGTGCTCGACCGGCGGGTGGAGCGCGCCCGGCAAGATTCGAACTTGCGACCTCTCGCTCCGGAGGCGAGCGCTCTATCCACTGAGCTACGGGCGCTGGCGGGTCATGGATCGTAGCGGGAACGTCGCCGGTTGCGTAAGTTGCGTAGGTTGCGCACCGGCGCTACCATGTCGGTCATGGCGACCACGACGAGACGAGAGGCCGCGCGGCTCGCCGGCGAGCTGACGCGCCACTTCGGCAGCGAGCCGATCACCGCGACGGCGCTCGCGGAGGAGCTCGTCGACGGCGACCGGGCGGCCGAGCTCATCGCCGCGATCGAGGACGCGCTGGAGCGCGCCGCGGCGGCCGGGGACACCGACCGGGTCGACGAGGCCCTGTGGGGGCCGCCGCCGTCCGACGAGGCGGTCGCCGACGCGCGGCGGCTCGGTCAGGAGGCGGTGGAGGCGGCTCTGGGCGCCGCGCTCGCCGACGCGCTGAACCGCGAGCAGGCCGCGCGCCGCCTCGGGATCACGCCGCAGGCGGTGTCGAAGCGGCTGGCGTCGGGCTCGCTGCTCGCGCTCAGCCGCGGCCGGGAGCGGTGGTTCCCCGCGTGGCAGTTCCACGAGGACGGCGTGCTTCCCGGGCTCGCCGACCTGATCGCCGCGTACCCGGGCACGCCGCTGGCGCTGACCGCGTGGGCGACGTCGCCGTGCGCTGACCTCGACGGTCGCGCTCCCGCCGAGGTGCTCACCCGGCGCGGCGGCACGGCGCGGGTCGTCGAGGCCGCCGAGGCGCTGACCGCCGCCGCGTGGTAGCCCGGCTCCGGCCGCCGCCGGCGACGCTCCCCGCGGACCCGCCGCGGACGCGCTGGCACCCGCGGCAGCCGCTGGTCCGCGTCTACCACGAGCATCCGTCGCGCGGCGCGACGGCGTTCCGCACGTTCGGCCCGGTGGCCCGGTTCGACCCGCACGTGCGGGACCGCAGGCGCTCGCCGCGCGAGGACCCGCAGGGCCGCGGCGTGCTCTACGTCGCGCGCGACCTGCCGACCGCGCTCGCCGAGGCGTACTCCGGGCAGTGGCCGCAGGTGGCCGTCTGCCCCTACGCCCGTGCCTGCTGGATCCGGCCGCAAGAGCCGGTCGACCTGCTCGACCTGAGCGGCGAGGGCGCGCTCGCCATCGGCGCGGTCGGCACGCTCGCGTGGGGCGACGAGCCGCGGGCGCTCACGCAGCGGTGGGCCCGCCGGATCCACGAGCAGTACACCGACCTCGACGGCGTCTGGTACCGGTCCGCGCACCAGGGCGGCGAGTCGGTGGCGCTGTGGGAGCGGGCGCCGCGGCTCGAGCGCGCGCCGGGCGGCGACCGCCGGCTGTGGGCCGTCTGGCGCCACGTCCAGGTCGCGCTCGGCGGGCAGCGGCGCCTCCCGCGCCGGATCGCGGCCGCCGCCTGCGCGACCTGCAGGCGCCTCGGGTACTGAGCGATGCGCCTGGCGATCATCAGCGACACGCACATGCCGCGCGGGCCGCGCGCGCTCCCGGCCGCGTGCGTGGCGCAGCTCGAGCGCGCGGACGCGATCCTCCACGCGGGCGACATCGCCGAGCGCGAGGTGCTCGCCGCGATCGAGGCCTTCGGGCCGCCGGTCCACGCCGTGCGCGGCAACGTGGACTCGGCCGAGCTGCAGGCGCGGCTGCCGCTGACGCGGATCGTCGAGGCCGGCGGGGCGCGGATCGCGATGATCCACGACGCCGGCCCGGCGGCCGGCCGGCTCGCCCGGCTCAGGCGGCGCTTCCCCGGCGCCGACGCTGTGGTGTTCGGCCACTCGCACATCCCGCTGCACGAGGAGCACGGAGGGTTCGCGATCTTCAACCCCGGCTCGCCGACCGAGCGGCGCCGCGCGCCCACGCACACGATGGGCATCGCCGCCGCGGCCGAGGGCCGCCTCGCCTTCGAGCTGATCCACCTGCCCTAGAACGGCGACGGGGTCCCGCCGTTGTACAGCGGGACCCCGTGCCTGTGCGGGTGGGCGACGGCGACCTGCCGTCCACCCGCAACCTCTTGGCTAGCGCTGCTTGAGCGCCAGCTTGGCCTTCTTCCCGAGCGGCACGGTCATGCGCGCCGTGCGCCCGGCGATCTTCACCTTCACGACCACCCGGCTCGACCGGGCGATCCGGCGCGAGCTGGTGATCCGCACGCGGACCTTGCCGTTGCGGCCGACCTTCTCAGCCGTCCGCGACGACCCGGCGAGCCGGACCGCGGCCCGGATCTTCGACGTCGTCGACTGCGTGGTGCTCATCTCGCAGACGATCGACTGGCCGCTGCTCGACAGCGTGCAGGAGACCAGCACGGTGCTGCCGGGAGGTCCGGCGGGACCCTGCGGGCCCTGCGGGCCGGTCGGGCCCGTGGGGCCGGTCGGGCCCTGCGAGCCCTGCGGACCCTGCGGGCCGGTCGGACCCGTCGGGCCGCCAGGCCCGGTCGGACCCGTGGGGCCGTTCGGGCCCTGCGGGCCCTGGGGACCCTGCGGGCCGGTCGGGCCCGTGGGGCCGGTCGGGCCCTGCGGGCCGCCCGAGACGACGATGTAGTCGCTCGTGGCGTCCGTGTCGCCCGCGTCGTTGATGGCCGTGACGCGGCAGGCGATGTGCTTGCCGAGGTCGGCGGCCGTGGTCGTGTACGTCACGTCGTCCTCGCCCGAGATGACGGCGCCGTTGCGCAGCCACTCGTACTCGAACGTCTCCGGCGCGTTGAGGAAGCCGCCGTTGACGCACGTGAGCGTGCGGCCCGCGGCCGGCTCGCCGGCGATCGTCGGCGGGTCGCCCTCGACGGGCAGCGGGGCCTCGACGACCGCCTCGCCCGCGGCCACGGAGATGGTGCGGGTCGCGGTCGAGACGTTGCCGGCGGAGTCGACGGCCTCGGCGGTCAGGGTGACCGTCGAGCCGATGTCGGCCGGGTCGGGGTAGTAGCGGAACTGGAACGGGAACGTCGAGTGCGTGTCCACCAGCTCGCCGTCGGCCAGGAGACGCACCTCGCGCATGTCGCCGCGCTCGTCGGCGGCGGTCACGTCGACCTCCACCGGGTCACGCGGGGTCGCCACGTAGCCGTCGGCGGTCGGGTACTTGAACCCGACGGCATGCGGCGCCGTGGTGTCCGGCGTCGTCGGCAGCAGGTGGGCCATGGCGCGCTTGACCAGCTCGTTGCGCGTCGCGGCCGGGACCTGCTCGAGGCCGAAGCCGAACGTCACCGTGTCGGCCGTGGAGAGCGCGACGCCGCCCGTCTGGGTGGTCGACGCGCCGGCCAGGTCGAGCTCGACCCGCTCCTGGCGGAGCGGCTCGTTCGCCGTGATGCCCGACCAGTTGTAGAGCCGGGTCGGGAGCTTGGCCCGCGGCTGGGTCGTGCCGTTGACGTCCTGGTTCGGGTCGTTCCCCGAGCCGGAGTCGATCGTCAGCGGCATCGTCGCCGGGTCCATGCCCTCGAAGATGCTCCCGGCCTTGATCTCCACCGCGGTTCCCGGCGCGAACGTCGTCGTGCCGTAGCCGCCCTGGCGCCCGACGGCGCCGAGGTAGTTCTGCCACGTGTCGTTCGAGATGTCGCGGTAGCGCTGGAACGCGGTGCCCGGGAGGTCGTCGTCGCCGCCGCCGTTCGCCGGGTAGAAGAACCCGGGGATCTCGTCCGGCGCCCACTGGTACGCCGGGGTGTCGGGCAGGCTTCGCTGCTGCGTGGGCCACTGGTGGATGTTGCGCCCCGCGACGACGGCCTTGCCGCCCTCGTTGAGGTAGTCGCGCATCGCGATCATCGTCTTGTGGGCCCAGCTCGCCAGGCGGGTCGAGCCCGACTGGGTGGTGTTGGTGATCAGGTGCCGCGCGTTCGTCTCGGTGACCTCCTGCGGGAGCATGTCGTCGCCCGAGTACCAGACGATGGCGTCGAAGTGCGACAGGACGCCGAGGAACGACGGGTTCCGCGTCGTGGGCTGCCCGGCGGGGGACAGCGGCGGGGCGTCGACGTTGAACGTCTCGGCCTCGTAGCCGGCCGCGGTGAGGGCGTCCAGGTGCGCCTGCAGGTAGCGCGGGGCGACGTCGTAGCCCGGCTCGCGGTTCGGCGAGACGCCGGTGTAGTCCTCGGCCGCGACGACGAGCACGCGCTGCTTCGCGGTCTCGCCGGCCGGCACCGCGTCCGGCACCGCCTCGACGCGGTAGGAGAACCGCTGCTGCAGGCCGCCCGCTCGCACCGTGACGGCGACCGTGTCGCCGGGGGTGGCGTTGCGGATCGTCTGCGTCGGGCTCGCCCAGTTGACCGGCGTCGTGATCCGCACGCGCTTGTAGAACGTGCCGGGCGCGTCGCCGTAGCGCTCGCCCGCGGGCACCTCGGCCGCGCGGACGTTGCTGACCGTGCGCGACGTGCCGCCGGGGCCCGAGATGGCCACGGTCACGTCGACCGGGCCGAGCGAGCGGCGGACGTTCGCCTCGATCTGCTGGGTCGCGCCGTAGGAGACGTCGAACTTGGCCGGCTGGATGTCGTGCGTGGCTTTGATCTGGTACTGGCCCGGATCGTTGTCGAAGTTCTTCGGGCGGTCCAGCCGGCCGGCCGAGTGCGCGATGTTGAGCGCCATCGGCAGGTTCTTCTGGAAGGCCGCCTCGACCTTCTCCTCGTCGTCCGGGTACACGAACGAGCTGCCGCCCGCGCCGCCGGTCGCCGCGGTGTCGAGCTCCGGCGTCCAGCCGATCATGCCGTAGTTCATGTAGCCGTTGTCGATCGTGTCGCCGTTGGACTCGTAGAGGTCCGACGAGCGCTGCGGCGTGTAGGGCTCGACGGCGCCGTCGCCGTCGGTGCCGGTCATCGCGTTGAAGATCGTCGCGTCGACGGGCGCGTAGTCGGTGATGTAGGAGACCGGCGTCAGCAGGAGCTGGCCGGAGGTGTGGTAGTTGACGTTGGCCTTGAAGTCGACCTTGCGCAGCAGCCGGTCGAACGCGAGGTTCTCGGGCTCGGACAGCGCGTACGGGCCGCGGTAGGTCTCGCCACCGGTGCTGTTGGTGGCGCCCTCCTCGTCGATCCCGCGCTTGGCCGGGTAGTTGCGGTTCGGGTCGACGCCGTCGCCGGAATCGCCGTAGATGCCGTTGGCGTTGTTGTCGCGCAGCGTCTTGCGCCACAGGCGGTTGCTGTTCGGGGCGCCGGGGCCGCAGCGCACGTTGGAGGCGCCGGAGCCGCAGGTGAACGTGTGGTCGTAGCCGTCCGGGTTCTGGATCGGCATGAACCACAGCTCGGTGCGCGACAGCAGCTCGGCGACCTTCGCGTCGTCCTTGTTCTCGATCACGTACTTCATGAGCCGCCGCTCGACCTCCGCGGCCAGCCATTCACGAGCGTGGTTGTTGGAGGAGTAGAGGACCGCGGGCCGCGTGTCGTCGGCGGTGTGGCGGGCGTCCTTGGTGACCTTCAGGACGGCGACCGGCTTGCCGAGCGTGGAACGACCGACGACCATGTACTTGACGACGTCGGGGTTCTCGCGCGCCAGCTCCAGCATCTCGTCGTGGATGCCGCCCGGCTCCATGTACTCGCGGTAGACGGTGTAGAACGCGTTCGGGCTGTCGCCGCCGTCGAACGCCTGGCGGAGCGCCTTGGTGCCGATCGCCCCGGGGAGCTCCAGCTCCTCGAGCTCGAGGCCGCGGGCCTCGAGGCGCTCGGCCTGCGACGGGTACAGCGCGACCTCGATCGTCTGATTGGAAGGTCCGTCGTTGGTGAAGCCGGCGTGCTCCAGGTCGACACCGGCCTTCTGCAACTCCCCGGCGCCGTACTCGTCGACCGTGGTCCGGTACGGCTCCAGGTACTCCTGCTCGGCTGACGCGATCGCAGGTGCCATCGCGCACGCCAATAGGGCAGCGAACAGCGCTGCCGGCGCTCGTCGGCGCATCTTCACCCCTCACCTAGGAAATACGGAAGCCCACCCCCGGCGGGCCGCTTCCCATCACACCTTCCAGCCTCGGCCAAGGCAAGCCGCGGCCCGTTGAGTTCGCTCAACGACTTGACGTGGGCGGAGTCGAAAGATACCTTTCGAAGCATGCCTTTCGAAGGAGCGCGGGAGCTCAGCGATCCACTGTCCATGCGCGCGCTGGCCCATCCGGTGCGCCTGGCGCTGCTCGAGGCGCTCTCGCACCACGGGCCGCTGACCGCCACCGAGGCCGCCGAGCGGGTGGGCGAGAGCCCGTCGAACTGCTCGTTCCACCTCCGCCAGCTCGCCAAGTACGGGTTCGTGGAGGAGGCCGAGCCCGGCCCGGGACGGCGGCGCCCGTGGCGGGCGGTGACGCTCGGCACGCACTTCACCGACGTCCAGGACGACACCGACACGGCCCTGGCGGCCGGGTCGCTCGCGCGCGTGATCGGCGAGCGGCTCCTCGCACGCGCGCGCGCAGGACTCGAGCAGCGGCAGCTGCTGCCCGACGAATGGCGCGCGGTCACCGGGACCAACGACATGACGCTCTACGTGACGCCCGACGAGATGCGCGAGCTCGACGACCGCATCCTCGCCCACCTGTGGGAGTTCCGCGAGCGGATCGCCGACCCGTCGAAGCGCCCGGAGGGATCGCGCGCGCTCCAGTTCGCCGCGTTCATCTACCCCCTCGACCTCTGATGCGGCGCGTCCTCGCCCGCCGCGAGATGCGGCTGTACGTCGCCGGTCAGGCGCTCTCGCTGTTCGGCGACTCCGCGCTGTGGCTGGCCCTCGGGATCTGGGCGAAGGGGCTCACCGGCAGCAGCGGCGCCGCGGGGATGATCATCTTCTGCATCGCCGCGCCGGCCCTGTTGTCGCCGCTCTCCGGGTTGATCGTCGACCGCGTGCGCCGGCGCCGGCTGCTGATCGTCGCCAACCTCGGCACGGCGGTCGCCGTGCTGCCGCTGCTGCTCGTGGGAGTGGGCGACGTCTGGATCCTCTACGCCGTCGCGGTCGCCTACGGCTTCTCCTACACGATCCTCGGATCGGGGCAGTCGGCGATGCTCGCGGGCCTGCTGCCGGCGGACGAGCTGGCCGACGCCAACGCGGTGATGCAGACCGTCCGCGAGGGGCTGCGCCTGGTGGCCCCGCTGGCCGGCGCCGCGCTCTTCACCGCGTTCGGCGGCGCGGCCGTCGCGCTGCTCGACGCCGCGACGTTCGTCCTGGCCGCGGGCGCCATCGCGCTCATGCGCAGCCCGGATCCGCGGCCGGTGCGCACGGCCGAGCGCGCGCGTGAGGCGATCGTCGCGGGCGCCCGCCACGTGCGCGACACGGCGCCGCTGCGGCAGATGACGATCGCCTGCGCGGCGGCGCTGCTCTTCATCGGGTTCTCCGAGACGCTCACGTTCGAGATCGTCGACGTCGGCCTCGGCCGCGAGACGGCCTTCATCGGCGTCCTGCTCGCCATGCAGGGCGTGGGCGCGATCGGCGGCGCCGCCACCGCGGCGCGGCTCATCCGCCGGGCGGGCGAGCGCCGGGTGGCCGGGCTCGGGCTGCTCGTCTTCTCGCTCGGGACGACGCTGCAGACCAGCGGCTCGCTGCTCGTCGTGCTGCTCGGCCTCGTGCTCTTCGGGATCGGCGTGCCGTGGGTGCTGGTGGCGCTCTTCACGCTGCTCCAGCGCTCGACGCCCGCCGCGCTGCAGGGCCGCGTGTACAGCGCCGTGGAGGTGCTCGTCGGCGTTCCGCAGATGGTCTCGATCGCGGCGGGCGCGATGCTCGTCGCGTTCGTCGACTACCGGCTGCTCCTGCTCGTGGAGGCCGCCGTGGTCGCGGCTGCGGGCGCGTGGCTGCTGAGCCGCGGGGACACCGTTCCCGCCCACCCCGTCTCAGCCTCCCACTAACCTCGGATCCACCAATGGACGTCTCGCTGTTCTTCGCCGGCACGGCCGGATCGGTGCCCACGGCACGGCGCGGGCTGCCCGCGCTGCTGCTGCGGGCCGGCGGCGAGCGCATCCTCTTCGACTGCGGCGAGGGCACCCAGCAGCAGCTCCTGCGCTCCGTCGGGCTCCCGGAGCTCGACGCCGTGTTCATCACGCACTACCACCTCGACCACTGGCTCGGGCTGGTCGGCATGGTCAAGACGTTCGACCTGCGCGGGCGCGACAAGCCGCTCGTGATCCACGGCCCGCCGGGCCTGCAGCGCCTGTTCGCCGCGCTGCGGCCGGTCGTCGGGCGCACCCGCTACCCGCTCGAGCTGTCCGAGCTCGAGCCGCACGCCGAGGTCCGCTTCGGCTCGTTCCTGATCTCGCCGTTCCCGGTCAAGCATCGCGTGGAGGCGTACGGCTACGCCTTCGTCGAGGACGAGCGCCCGGGCCGCTTCGACGTCGAGACCGCCCGCGCGCTCGGCGTCCGCGAAGGCCCCGACTTCGGCCGCCTGCAGCGCGGCGAGGCCGTGAACGGCGTGACGCCCGAGCAGGTGATGGGGGAGACGCGGCCGGGCCGCCGGATCGTGCTGTCGGGCGACACGTCGCGGTGCCAGGCCGTCGAGGTCTTCGCGCACGGCGCCGACGTGCTCGTCCACGAGGCGACCTTCATGGAGGACGAGCGCGCCCGCGCGCGCGAGACCGGGCACTCGACCGCGCGCCAGGCGGCGGAGCTGGCCCGCGACGCCGGCGTGCGCCTGCTCGCCCTCACGCATCTGTCCACGCGGTACTTCCCGCGCGACATCCGCGAGGAGGCGCGCGAGGTCTTCGCCAACACCTACGTGCCGCGCGACTTCGACGAGATCGCCGTGCCGTTCCCCGAGCGCGGCGAGCCGGGCCTGGTCAAGGCCGAGCGCGAGCCCGAGCCGGCGGGCGCGTCATGAGCGCCGCGTGGTTCCCGCTCGACGACGAGTGCGGGCCGGTCCAGGGCCGCTTCCTCATGGCCCTCCGCCGCCTCGCGCTCGACTGGCCGCCGACCGCCGACCCGGCCCACACCGGCGCCTTCGTGCTCGACGGCGTGCTCGCCACCTACCTCGACGTCGTCGACGACGCCGGCGTGGTCGCCTCGCTGCGCGTCAACTACGACGGCGCGCACCTGTACGCCGACGAGTCCGTCGGCGGGCTCGGCTTCACCGGCACGCCCGACACCTGCGCCGCCGAGGGCGCGCGCTGGTTCCTCGAGCAGTTGCGCCGGACCCGCTGCTAGGGTCCAGCGCGTCCCTTTAACCCGGTCCGGAGAGGCCAGGAAGGAACGTGCGGATGAACCATGCAAAGGTCGTCCTCGACGAGGACGACGTCCGGCGGACGCTCGTGCGCATCGCGCATGAGATCGTGGAGAAGAACGCCGGGCAACCCGTTGCGCTCGTCGGCATCCACCGCCGCGGCGCGCACCTCGCGAACCGCCTGCACCGGCTCGTGTGCGACCTCCTCGAGCAGGAGATCCCGCTCGGCGACATCGACATCGCCTTCTACCGCGACGACGTGAGCACGCGCCCGATCGACCCCGCGGTGCACGACTCCCACCTGCCGTTCCGCCTCGAGGGCTACACGGTCGTGCTCATCGACGACGTCCTCTACACCGGCCGGACGGCGCGCGCCGGGATCGAGGCGCTGTTCGACTACGGGCGTCCCGCCCGCGTGCAGCTCGCCGTGCTCGCCGACCGCGGCCACCGCGAGCTCCCGATCCGGCCCGACTATGTCGGCAAGAACCTTCCCACCGCCCGCGACGAGCGGGTCAACGTCCGCGTGACCGAGGTCGACGGCATCGACGAGGTCGCCATCGTCACCCTGCAGGAGGCTCTGGCATGAGGCATCTGCTGTCGAACGAGGATCTCGACCGCCCGTCGATGGAGCGGATCCTGGATCGCGCGAAGTCGTTCACCGAGGTCTCCGAGCGGGAGATCAAGAAGGTGCCCGCCCTGCGCGGCCGGCGCGTCCTGAACCTCTTCTGGGAGTCGTCCACGCGGACGCGCTCGAGCTTCGAGCTGGCCGCCAAGGCGCTGAGCGCCGACGTCGTGAACCTGAGCTCCAGCGGCTCGGCGATCGAGAAGGGCGAGTCGCTCAAGGACACGGTGCAGACGCTGTCGGCCTACCGGCCGGACCTGATCGTGATCCGCTCGCCGCACGTCGGCGCCGCCCACCTCGTCGCGCGCTGGACCGACGCCTCGGTGGTCAACGCGGGCGACGGCAAGCACGAGCACCCGACCCAGGCGCTGCTCGACGTCTACGCGCTGCGCGACCGGATCGGCTCGCTCGAGGGCGCCAACATCTGGATCGTCGGCGACGTGCTGCACTCGCGCGTCGCGCGCTCGAACATCCACGCGTTCGCCGCGATGGGCGCCAAGGTCACGGTCTGCGGCCCGCCGACGCTGATCCCGCGCGGGATGGAGACGCTCGGCTGCGAGGTGGAGTTCACGCTCGACCGGCTCGGCGAGGCCGACGTCGTATACGCGCTGCGGATGCAGAACGAGCGGATGACCGACTCGTTCGTCCCGTCGCTGCGCGAGTACGCGGCGAACTACCAGATCGACGGCCGGCGGCTCTCCTCGCGCCAGGTGCTCATGCACCCCGGCCCGGTGAACCGCGGCGTCGAGCTGGCGGCCGAGGTGATCGACTCGCCGCAGGCCATCATCGGCCAGCAGGTGGCGGCCGGCGTGGTGGTGCGGATGGCCGTGCTCTACGAGCTGCTGGCGGGCCGCGACGCGCCTCAGGGCGCCTCGAAGGCCTCGGGCGGGCGGGTCGGAGTCCCCGCGTGATGCTCGACTCGCGGCCCGTCCAGCCCGCCGACCTGCTGATCCGCGGCGCCCACGTCCTCGACCCGCGCGCCGGGATCGACGCGCCGCACGACGTGCTGATCCGCGGCGGCGAGATCGCCGGCCTCGGCGCGCCCGGCTCGCTGGAGGCGCCCGAGGGCGCCGAGGTGATCGAGGGCGAAGGCCGGCACGTCTTCCCGGGCTTCGTCGACCCGCACGTGCACCTGCGCGTGCCCGGGCAGGAGCACAAGGAGGACCTCGACTCCGGCACCCGCGCGGCCGCCGCCGGCGGCTTCGTCGCCGTGGTCGGGATGCCCAACACGGACCCGACCGTGGACTCGGCGCCGATCCTGCGCTCGCTGCGCGAGCAGGCGCGGCGCGAGGCGCGCGTCCCGGTCGGCTTCCTGGCCAGCATCACGCGCGGCCTGGCCGGCGAGGCGCTGACCGAGATGGCCGAGCTGCGCGAGGCGGGCGCGCTCGGGTTCACCGACGACGGCAAGCCCGTCCACCGGGCCGGGATCCTGCTCAAGGCGCTCCAGTACCAGCGCCTGGCCGGCGGCGTGCTCGCCCTCCACGAGGAGGACCCGACGCTCTCGGGCAAGGGCGTCATGCACGAGGGCCCGGTGTCCGCGCGACTCGGGCTGGCCGGCATCCCGTCGGTCTCCGAGTCGACCCTGATCGCCCGCGACGCCGCGCTGGCCGGCTACGAGGAGGGGCGGATCCACATCCAGCACCTCAGCGCCCGCGAGTCGGTCGAGGCGGTCGCGGCCGCCAAGGCGCGCGGCGTGCGGATCACCTGCGAGGCCTCGCCGCACCACCTCACGCTCACCGACCGGGCGCTGCTCGCGGAGCTCGACACGCGGCTGAAGATGAACCCGCCGCTGCGCTCGGAGGAGGACCGGCGGGCGCTGATCGACGGCCTGCGCGACGGGACGATCGACTGCATCGCCACCGACCACGCGCCGCACGCGCGCGAGGAGAAGGAGGTGCCGTTCGAGGAGGCCCCGATGGGCACGACCGGGCTCGAGACCGCCTTCGCGGCGGTCTACACCGAGCTCGTGCGGCCCGGCGTGCTGCCGCTGGGCCTGGTGATCGACAAGCTCTCCAGCGGCGCCGCGGCGCTCGATCTGCCGCTGACGGCGATCGCCGTCGGGCGCCCCGCCGACCTCTGCCTGGTGGACCTCGAGGCGGAGTGGGAGGTCGGCGAGCACGGCTACGAGAGCCGCGCCGAGAACTGCTGCTTCGCGGGCAGGACGCTGCGCGGCAGGGTCCTGGCCACCCTGGCCGCGGGCGGGGTCGCCTACCGCGAGCGCAGCTTCAGCGTGGTCGCGGCATGAGCACCGCCTACGTCCTGCTCGAGGACGGCGAGCGCTTCGACGGCGACGCGGTCGGGGCGGAAGGCCACGTGACCGGCGAGGTCGTCTTCACGACCGGCATGTCGGGCTACCAGGAGTCGATGACCGACCCCAGCTTCGCGCGCCAGCTGATCACCTTCACGGCCGCGCACGTCGGCAACTACGGCGTCTCGGCGGAGGCCTGGGAGAGCGACCGCGTCCACGCGGCCGGCGCGATCATGCGCGAGGCGACCAACACGTCCGACGCCCCGGGCGCCGAGCAGGGCTGGCTCGACTGGCTCGCCGCCGAGGGCATCCCGGGGATCGACGGGGTCGACACGCGGGCGCTGGTGCGGCACATCCGCTCGGCGGGCGCGATGCGCGGCGGGATCTTCCCGGCGTCGATGGCGCAGGCCGACGCCCACGACCTCGTGCTGGCCGAGCCCTCGATGGTCGGGCGCGACCTGGCGCGCGAGGTCAGCCTGTCCGAGCCGGTGGTGTACGGCGAGGGCGGCGGGCTCCGCATCGTCGCGCTCGACACCGGCATCAAGCGGTCGATCGTGCGCAACTTCGTCGACCGCGGCGTGCAGCTCGAGCTCTACCCGTGCACGACGGGCGCCGAAGAGCTGCTCGCCCGCGACCCCGACGGGTTCTTCCTCGTGCCCGGCCCGGGCGACCCCGCGGCGCTCGACTACGTCGTCGACACGATCCGGGCGCTGCTCGTCCGCAAGCCGGTGTTCGGGATCTGCCTCGGCCACCAGCTGCTCTCGCGCGCGGCCGGGCTGGAGACCTTCAAGCTCCCGTTCGGCCACCGCGGCGCCAACCACCCGGTCAAGGACCTCGCGACCGGGCGGATCGCCATCACCTCGCAGAACCACGGCTTCGCCGTCGCCGGGAAGCCCGGCGCGCGGATCGAGTCGGACCTCGGCGCCGCGGAGCTGACCCACGTCAACCTCTACGACGGGACCGTCGAGGGCTTCCGGCTGCTCGACGTCCCCGCCGCCTGCGTCCAGTACCACCCCGAGGCCGGGCCTGGGCCGAACGACTCGCTCGGGCTGTTCGACCTCTTCATCGACGAGTTCGACCGTGCCGCGTAGGGACGACCTCCAGCGCATCCTCGTCCTCGGGTCGGGGCCGATCGTCATCGGCCAGGCCGCCGAGTTCGACTACTCCGGCGCGCAGGCCTGCAAGGTGCTGCTCGAGGAGGGCTACGAGGTCATCCTCGTCAACTCGAACCCGGCGACGATCATGACCGACCCGGAGTTCGCGACGGCGACGTACGTCGAGCCGCTGCTCCCGGGACCGGTGGCGCAGGTGATCGAGCGCGAGCGGCCGGACGCGCTGCTGCCCACGCTCGGCGGACAGACCGCGCTGAACCTCGCCAAGACGCTGCACGAGGACGGCACGCTCGAGCGCTTCGGCGTCGAGCTGATCGGCGCCACCTACGACGCGATCTGCCGCGCCGAGGACCGCGAGCTCTTCGACGCGACGATGCAGGCGGCCGGGCTGCGCACCGCCCGCAACACGATCGCCACCTCGCTCGACGAGGCGCGCGTGGCGCTCGACACCTTCGGGCTCCCGCTCATCATCCGGCCCGCCTTCACGCTCGGCGGCCGCGGCGGCGGCATCGCGCGCAGCCGCGAGGACTTCGAGCGGATCGTGGCCGGCGGCCTCGCCGCGTCGCCGATCGGGCAGATCCTCATCGACGAGTCGGTGCTCGGCTGGGGCGAGTTCGAGCTCGAGGTCATGCGCGACGCCGCGGACAACGTCGTGATCGTCTGCTCGATCGAGAACGTCGACCCGATGGGCGTGCACACCGGGGACTCGGTGACCGTCGCGCCGCAGCAGACGCTGACCGACCGCCAGTACCAGAAGCTGCGCGACCAGGCGATCGCCGTGATCCGCGCGGTCGGCGTGGAGACGGGCGGCTCGAACGTGCAGTTCGCGGTCAACCCGGCGACCGACGAGATCGTCGTCATCGAGATGAACCCGCGCGTGTCGCGTTCGAGCGCGCTGGCCTCCAAGGCCACCGGCTTCCCGATCGCCAAGATCGCCGCGCGGCTGGCGGTCGGCTACCGGCTCGACGAGATCGACAACGACATCACGAAGCGCACGCCCGCGTCGTTCGAGCCGGTGCTCGACTACGCCGTGGTCAAGTGGCCGCGCTTCGCGTTCGAGAAGTTCCCCGGCGTGGACAGCGGCCTGTCGACGCACATGAAGTCGGTGGGCGAGGTCATGGCCATCGGCCGGACCTTCCGCCAGGCGTTCGCGAAGGCGATGCGCTCGCGCGAGCTGGACGCCGAGATCGACCTCTCCGGCGACCTGCTCGAGCGCATCGAGTCGCCCTCGGCCGACCGCTACGACCTGATCCTCGAGCTGCTGCGGCACGGGGTGCCCGAGGAGGAGATCCGCGCTCGCACCGGGATCGACCTCTGGTTCCTGCGGCAGCTGGCCGCGCTGGACGGCGCCTTCGAGGGCGAGCGGACCTACCGGGCCGTCGACACCTGCGCGGCCGAGTTCGAGGCCGAGACGCCGTACTTCTACTCGGCCTGGGAGCGCCCGCCGGTCCGCCGGGAGATCGAGCGCGGGGACCGGCCGAGCGTGATGATCCTCGGGTCCGGCCCGAACCGGATCGGCCAGGGCATCGAGTTCGACTACTGCTGCGTGCACGCGGCGATGACCGTCCGCGAGTCCGGCCGCGACGCGGTGATGGTCAACTGCAACCCGGAGACGGTGTCGACCGACTACGACACCTCCGACCGGCTGTACTTCGAGCCGCTCACGCTCGAGGACGTCCTGGCCATCGTCGAGGTCGAGCAGCCCGAGGGCGTGATCGTGCAGTTCGGGGGTCAGACCCCCCTGAAGCTGGCGGCCGGGCTGGAGGCCGCGGGCGTGCCGCTGCTCGGCACCCAGCCCGAGGCGATCGACCTGGCGGAGGACCGCGGGCGCTTCTCGCGGCTGCTCGGCGAGCTCGGGCTCAGCGTGCCGCCGTACGCGACCGCGCACTCGGCCGAGGAGGCGCTGGCCGCGGCGCCGGGCATCGGCTGGCCGGTGCTCGTGCGGCCGAGCTACGTGCTCGGCGGCCGCGCGATGGAGATCGTCTACGACCTCGACGGCCTGCGCGACTACCTGAGGCGGGTGAACGGCTCCGGCCGCGAGATCTTCCTCGACCGCTTCCTGGAGAACGCGATCGAGGTCGACGTCGACGCGATCTGCGACGGCGAGGACGTCTGGATCGGCGGCGTCATGCAGCACGTCGAGGAGGCCGGGATCCACTCCGGCGACTCGGCCTGCGTGCTGCCGCCGCACTCGCTCGGGACCGAGATGCTGGCCGAGATCCGCGAGGCGACGCGCCGGATCGCGCTCGCGCTGGGCACGGTCGGGCTGATCAACGTCCAGTACGGCGTGCTCGGCGACGACCTGTACGTGATCGAGGCCAACCCGCGCGCCTCGCGGACCGTCCCGTTCGTCTCCAAGGCGACCGGGCTGCCGCTGGCGAAGCTCGCCTGCCGGGTGATGCTGGGCGAGCGGCTCTCCGCGCTCGCCCTCCCGGACGAGCCGACCGGCGACCACGTGTCCGTGAAGGAGGCCGTGCTCCCGTTCGACCGCTTCGCCGGCGCCGACGCGCTGCTCGGCCCGGAGATGCGCTCGACCGGCGAGGTCATGGGCGTGGCGTCCGACTTCCCGACCGCGTTCGCCAAGGCGCAGGCGGCGGCCGGCGCCCGGCTCCCGCAGGCCGGCACCGTGTTCCTCACGGTGACCGACACCGACAAGTCCGCCGTGATGGGGATCGCCGCCCAGCTCCACGACCTCGGCTTCCGCATCGTCGCCACGCGCGGGACGGCCGCCTCGATCTCGCGGATGGGCATCCCGGTCGAGCGGATCAACAAGCTCGGCGAGGGCTCGCCGCACGTGGTCGACTGGATCGAGAGCGGCGACGTCGACCTCGTCATCAACACGCCGACCGGCACCGCCGCGCGCACGGACGGCTACGAGATCCGCCGCGCCGCCGTGGCCCGCGGCATCCCGTGCATCACCACGATCGCCGGCGGGATGGCGGCCAGCCGCGCGATCGCGGCCGCGCGGTCGGGCGAACCGGCGGTCGTGTCGCTGCAGGAGCTCCACGCGAACGGCGGACGCACACCGGCATTGAGGGAGGCGGGGTCGTGAGCCAAGCGCCTGGGGTCGTCCATGGTCGTCTATCGACCACCAACAGCCCCAACGCCGACGGCAGGACCCTCGCGCCCTTCGGTCGCCGCCTTACAAGCGTCGTTGAACGCCGGGACTACGGGCCGTACGCGGTCCTCACGGCCGCCGACGACGGGCCGCGCCCCGACCCCGGGCAGTTCTACATGCTCACCGCGGCGCGCCGCTGGGGCGGGGGGAGGACGAGCGGCCGTTCCTGCCGCGCGCGTTCAGCGTCATGCGCGCGCGCGACGGCGAGCTCGACTTCCTGCTCGAGGACGTCGGCCCCGGCACCAATCGCCTGTGCGAGCTCGGCCCCGGAGACGAGCTGCACCTGCTCGGCCCGCTCGGCAAGGGCTTCGCCGCGCCGCGCGACGGCCGGCGCCCGGTGCTCGTGGGCGGCGGCGTGGGCATCGCGCCGCTGGCCATCTGGAGCGACGCCCTCGGCGGCGACCCGCTCACGCTGCTCGGCTTCCGCGACGGCGCCCACGCCGAGGGCGCGGCGCTGATCCCGCAGGCGCGGGTCGCCACCGACGACGGCTCGCACGGCCACCACGGCCTCGTCACCGACCTGCTCCTGCCGGAGCTCGGCCACGTCGAGGTCTACGCCTGCGGCCCGCCGCCGATGCTCGACGCCGTCGCGGCGATCTGCCGCGAGCACGACGTGCCCGGCCAGCTCGCCATGGAGTCCGGCATGGCCTGCGGCTTCGGCGCGTGCTTCGGCTGCGTCGTCCCCACCCGGCAGGGGTACGTCCGGCTCTGCGTCGACGGCCCGGTCATCGAGGCGGCCGCCCTGTGATCGAGTTCTGCGGCATCGAGCTCGAGCACCGGATCGTCAACGCCTCCGGGACCTTCGACGCCATCGCCGCGCGCCGCGCGTTCGGCGACGCGGTCTTCGAGCGCTTCCCGTTCGCCGCGTTCGTGTCCAAGACCGTCACGCTCGCGCCGCGGCAGGGCAACCCGCCGCCGCGGCTGTGGGAGCTGGCCGGCGGCATGATCAACTCGATCGGGCTCCCCAACAAGGGCCTCGAGGGCTACCTGCGGCACGACCTGCCGGAGCTCGCCGAGCTGCCGGTGCCGCTGATCGTCAACGTCATGGGCTCGGCCCGCGAGGACGTCGCCAGGCTCGTCGCCGCCTTCAGCGAGCGCGACGAGGTCTCGGCGATCGAGCTCAACGTCTCGTGCCCGAACGTCAAGACGGGCCTGATCATGGGCGCCGACCCGAGCGAGCTCGCCGCCCTGCTCGACCACGTCCGCCCGCACGCCGGCAGGCCGCTGATCGTCAAGCTCACGCCGAACTGCGCGTCGCCCGCCGACGTCGCCGCCGCCGCCGAGCAGCACGGCGCCGACGCCGTGAGCCTGATCAACACCGTGCGCGGGATGGCGATGGACCCGCACCGGCCCGGCGACCCATGGCTGGGCGGCGGGACCGGCGGCGTGTCCGGGCCGGCCGTGCGCGCGATCGCGCTGAGCCAGGTCCGCGAGGTCCGGCAACGGATCGCGCTGCCAATCGTCGGCATGGGAGGTGTCCAGTCCGGGCATCAAGCCGATGACCTCCGGCGAGCTGGCGCGGATCTGGTCGCGGTCGGGACTGAATCGTTCCGCGATCCTCTGGCCGCCACGCGGATCGCCTCCGAGCTGTCCAGCTTGGAGAGAGGATTCCCTGCAAACGCGGCACGCGGGGTCGAGGTCGTGCGCCTGTAGCACAAAGCAACCTCAAAAGCCCTGCAAAAAACCCGGTTACCGTCAACTCCCCTGCATACGGCTTCACCTCAACTTGAGGTCGAGGCGAATTCATGCCCAACCGCTTGTACGTCCCAGAAACGGATGTAGACTCGCCGCCCATGCCGCCCGCGACCAAGACGCCAATCAAGCCCACTGTGGCAGCCCCCGAGCGCTCCCTGACCCAGCGCATGGAGGCCCTGCAGCGGGCCAACGAGATTCGCACGCGGCGCGCGCAGCTCAAGCGGGATCTCAAGGCGGGCCGGCACAGCATCCACGATCTGCTGCTCGAGCCGCCCGAGTACGTCGAGACCGCGAAGGTCTTCGACATGTTGCTGGCCGTGCCGAAGTACGGCCGCGTCAAGGTCAACAAGGTCCTGCAGCAGTGCCGGATCTCGCCCTCGAAGACCATCGGGGGCCTCTCGCAGCGCCAGCGCACGGAGCTGGTCAGCATGCTCCGCCGGTAAGTGCGCGCGCACTTGTGCCTCGCGTCTTCGTGATCACCGGCCCCTCGGGGGTCGGCAAGGGGACCCTCATCCGGACGCTGCTCGAACGCGTGCCCGCGCTCGAGCTCTCGGTGTCGGCGACCACGCGCAAGCCGCGGCCCGGCGAGACCCAGGGGGTCGACTACCACTTCCTCGGCGACGACGAGTTCGAGCGCAAGGTCCGGCAGGGCGCCTTCGTCGAGCACGCCGACTACTCCGGCCGCCGCTACGGGACCCTCCGCGAGGACCTCGAGCAGCGGCTCGCGCGCGGCGTCCCCGTGGTGCTCGAGATCGAGGTCCAGGGCGCGCGCCAGATCGCCGAGACGATGCCCGAGGCGGAGCGCATCTTCATCGCCCCGCCGTCCGAGGCGGCGCTCAGGACCCGGCTCATCGGCCGCGGCACCGACTCGCAGGAGGACATCGACAAGCGCCTCGCCACGGCCCGCGAGGAGCTGCAGGCCCAGAGGGAGTTCCCGCACGTCGTGCGCAACGACCGGCTGGACGACGCGGTGAGCGCTCTGGAGGAGCTCGTGCGCGCGGCGCTAGAGTCTGATGCCACGAATCCGACGGAGGAACCCTCTTGATCTCACCCCGCGTCGATCGACTGCTCGAGAACGTGGACTCGCCGTATGCCAGCGTGATCGTGGCCGCCAAGCGCGCGCGCCAGATCAACTCGTACTACCACAACCTCGGCGAGGGCACGTTCGAGGAGTTCCCGCCCCCGATGGTGGACACCGGCTCCAAGAACTACCTGACCATCGCCCTCGAAGAGGTCGCGAGCGGCAAGGTCAAGTACCGCTACCGCGGCTGAGCGCGGCGCGCAGAACACGACCATGGCGCGCCTCCTGCTCGGCGTCAGCGGCGGCATCGCCGCCTACAAGGCGATCGAGCTCGCGCGCCTGGCCATCAAGGCGGGCCACGCCGTGCGGGTCATCCAGACCGAGGCGTCGACCCGCTTCGTCGGCACCGCGACCTTCGCAGGGATCACCGGCGCGCCCGTCCTGGTCACCGAGTGGGAGCCCGACCCGCTGCGCGGCGCGTTCCCCGGCGACCCCGCTCCGGCGCACGCGCCGCTCTCGCACCTCGAGCTGGTCGAGCGCGCGGACGCCTTCCTGATCGCCCCGGCCTCGGCCAACACGATCGCCAAGCTGGCCGGCGGCCACGCCGACAACCTGCTGACCGCCGCCGCGCTCGCCTGCCGACGGCCGCTGATCGTCGCCCCGGCCATGAACTCGGCGATGTACGAGCATCGCGCGACCCAAGGCAACCTGGCCCGCCTCCGTGAGCGCGGTGTGGTGGTCCTCGAGCCGGGAACCGGATCGCTCGCCTCGCTCGGCGAGTACGGCACCGGCCGCCTGCCGGAGCCGCCCGAGCTGCTCGCCGCCTTCGAGGACGCGCTGGGCTCGCGCCACGACCTCGACGGGCTGAACGTCCTGGTCACCGCCGGCGGCACTCGCGAGCCGATCGACGCCGTGCGCTTCGTCGGCAACCGCTCCTCCGGCCGCATGGGCTTCGCGGTCGCCGAGGAGGCCGCCCGGCGCGGCGCCGACGTCACCGTGGTCGCCGCCAACGTCTCGCTCCCGCGCTCGGCCGGCATCGACTACGTGGACGTCCAGACCGCCGCCGAGCTCGCCGCGGCCTGCGAGGAGCGCTTCGACCGGGCCGACCTGCTGGTGATGGCCGCCGCCGTCGCCGACTACCGGCCGGAGCTCCCGCACGAGGGCAAGCTCAAGAAGGATGAGGCCGGCGAGGAACTGGAGCTGCGCCTCGTGCGTACTACGGACGTGCTCTCGACTCTGTCCTCCCGCCGCCGGCCCGGTCAGGTGCTGGTGGGCTTCGCCGCCGAGCACGGCGAGGGGGCACTCGGGTACGGGCGCGGGAAGTTGGCGCGCAAGGACCTCGACGCCGTCGTGGTCAATGACATCGGCGAGGCCGGGATCGGCTTCGACGCGCCGGACAACGAGGTGACGATCGTGACGGCCTCGGCCGAGGTGCACGTGCCCCGGACCTCCAAGGCCGAGGTCGCCACTGCCATCCTGGACGCGGTCTTGAGCCGCCGTTCATCTTCCGACATGAAGGTGCCGCGCTGATGGAACCCCTGGAGCCCACCCCAGAAGCCGAACGGAGCATCGGCCCGGAGCAGGTCGAGGCGGCGGTCTCGGTCGCGAACCGGATCGCCGAGAACATCCGGCGTGCCGTGAAGGTCACCGACGACGTCCTCGAGCACGTGATCGTCTCGCTGCTCGCCGAGGGCCACATCCTCGTCGAGGACTACCCCGGCGTCGGCAAGACCGCGCTCGCGCGCGCCCTCTCGCGCTCGATCGACTGCCAGTTCGCGCGCGTGCAGTGCACGGCCGACCTGCTGCCGGCCGACATCGTCGGCACCAACGTCTACAACCAGCGCGAGGCGCGCTTCGAGTTCCGGCCCGGGCCGATCTTCGCCAACGTCGTGATCGTCGACGAGATCAACCGCGCGTCGCCGAAGACCCAGTCCGGCATGCTGGAGTGCATGCAGGAGCGCCAGGTCACCGTCGACGCCACGTCGCACGAGCTGGCCCGGCCGTTCATGGTCTTCGCGACGCAGAACCCGGTCGAGTACGAGGGCACCTACCCGCTGCCCGAGGCGCAGGTCGACCGCTTCATGATCCGCGTCTCGATGGGCTATCCGACCGCCGACGACGAGTCGGGCATGCTCGCCGGGCACGAGGCGCACGACCGCGTGCTCGACCTCGAGCCGGTGGCCGATCGAGCCGAGGTCGTCGAGTCCGTGGAGGCGGCGCACGGCGTGCACGCGTCGCGCGCGCTGCGCGACTACATCGTCGCCCTGCTGCGCCACACGCGCGCCGACGACCGGGTCGAGCTCGGCGCCTCGCCACGCGCCGGCCTGATGCTCCTGCGCGCCGCCAAGGCGCGGGCGCTCGTCCAGAGCCGCGACCACGCGCTCCCCGACGACGTGCAGGCGCTCGCCCAGACCGTGCTCGCCCACCGCCTGATGCTGGTGCCCGAGGCCGCCGGCGTGGAGCGGGCGACGATCGTGGCCGACGCGATCGCGGCCACACCGGCGCTCTAGCGCCATGCGCTCGGCGCTCGGGTGCGCGGCGCTCGGGGTCCTGCTCCTCGTCGTCGCGGGCACGTTCGACGCCGAGCCGCTGTACGTCACCGGCTCGGCGCTCACGCTGCTCGGCGCCGGCGCCGCCGGCTGGATCGGGGCCGGCGCCTGGGGCGCGGAGATCCACCGCGAGCTGGGCGCCCGCAGCGTGCTCGAGGAGCAGCCGATCGAGGTGCGCATCCGCGCCCGCTCCGGGCGGCTGCCGCTCCCGCCCGGCTGGATCGACGAGCCGCTGCTGCCCGAGCCGGTCCGCTTCAGGGCGGGCGGGCGCTCCGCGCGCGTGCGCGTCGAGGTGACCTTCGCCCGCCGCGGCCGCCGCCGGCTGGCGCCGCCCGCGCTCGTGCTGCGCGACCCGTTCGGCCTCGCCCAGCGCGTGGTCACCGGCACCGGGTCCGACGAGATCCTCGTGCTCCCGCGCGTGCTGCCCGTCCGCGCGACGGCCGGCGGCGGCGACGCCACGCCCGCCCATGCCCGCGCGGCGCTGATCGCCGCGGCCGAGACCGAGATCGACGGCCTGCGCGAGCACCGCCCGGGCTCGCCCGCCTCGCGCATCCACTGGCCGGCCGTGGCCCGCGGCCACGGGCTGATGGAGCGCAAGCTGATCTCCGAGGCCGACTCGCGGCCGCTCGTGGTGCTCGACCCGCGCAATCCGGCGTCGCCCGAGGCGCTCGACAGCGCCGTGCGCGCCGCCGCGTCGCTCACCGTGCACTTCGCCCGCCGCAGCGGGGTCTCGCTGCTGCTCCCCGGCGACCGCCGCGCGCACGTCATCGAGAAGGACCTGCTGGCCTGGCCGGCGGCCCACGTCCGGCTGGCCCTGCTCACCGACACGGTCGGCCCGTCGCTGGTGGCGGCGCAGAACCGGCGCGGCCTCGTGGTGCTGGTCGCCGCCCGGCCGCTCGACCGCCCGCCGCGCGGGCTCGGCCGGACGCCCGGCGGCTGCCTGCTCGTGATCCCGGGCTCGCTGCCCAACCGCCGGCCGGTGCTCGAGGTGGCCGGCTGCCAGGGCTTCCTCGCCACCCGCACGGGCGCCGCCGCGGCGATGGAGGCGGTCGCCGGATGACGGCCGTCGCGGCTCACGCGCCGAGGGCGGTCGAGAGCGACCCGACGCTCTCGGTGCCGGTAGCGCGCGGGCTCGCGTTCCTCGCGCTCGCCGGCTTCGGCGCGCTGCACTGGATGGTCCTGCTCGACCCCGCGGCGCCCGAGCGGGCCCTGTACGCGCTCGGCGCCGGGGCGCTGGCCATGCTCGGGCTCCTCTGGGCCGGGACGATCGAGGGCCGCGGCCGGATCGCGGTGTCGGTGGCGGTGTCCGTGGTCGCGCTCGGGCTCGCGCTGGTCGGCGGCGGCGTGGCCGACGAGCTGCTGCGGCCCGACCGCTGGGGCGCGCTGGCCTCCGGCGTCAGCCGCGGCATCGAGTCGCTGCCCGGCGTGCGCGTCCCGTACCGGGGCCTCGACGAGTGGGCCCGGACCGTGATCGGCCTCGGCGGCACCGTGCTCGTCGTGCTCGCCGCGATCGCCGCCTTCTGGCCGCGCCGCGGGCGGCTCGGCTTCCCGGGCGTCGCGCTGACGCTGCTCGTCGCGCTGTACGCGGTGCCCGCCGTCTCGCTCGACTTCGAGAACGAGTTCCTGCGCGGCGCCGCGCTGGCCCTGCTCGTGCTCGCGTTCCTCCGGCTCGAGAAGCTGCGGGTGGGGGATGCCGGCAACGCCGGCCTGGTCGCCGCGGGCATGGCGGTCGTCGCGCTCATGCTCGCGCCGGCGCTGGACCGCGACGCGCCGTGGTGGGACTACGAGAGCTGGGCGCTGGGCGCCGCCTCCGCGCGCACGACCGCGTTCTCGTGGGACCACGACTACGGCCCGCTCGACTGGCCGCGCGACGGCCGCGAGCTGCTGCGCGTGCGCGCCTCCAAGCGCCCGGCCTACTGGAAGGCCGCCAACCTCGACGGCTTCGACGGCCAGCGCTGGTTCCAGGACGACACGCGCGGCGAGGATCCCGGCCGGCCGGAGAACGCGCGCGCGATCGAGCAGGGCACGCAGGACATCGAGGTCACGATCCGCAATCTCTCGAGCCGGGCGTACGTCACGGCCGGGTACGCCGGCACGCTCGACGCGCCGACGATCCGCGAGACGCCGCGCGGCGACGGCACGTGGGTCGCCGGCCGCCCGCTGCGCCGCGGCGACGCCTACAGCGCCGTCGTCTACACGCCGGCGACCAACGAGAGCCAGCGCCGCCGGGCCGGCGCCGAGGTCCCGCGACCCGACCTCGTGCAGTACCGCAACCTGCTGCTGCCGGCCTCGGGGACGCGCTTCCAGAGCGGCTCGCCGCTCTTCGACATCCTCTTCCCGGCCTTCGACGACGACTTCTCGCCGCTGCTCGGGATCTCGGCGCGCGACGATCGGCGGCTGTCGGCGGAGCGGATCGAGGCGGCTCTCGAGGGCGGTCCCTTCCGGCGCTCGTGGGAGCTCGCCCAGCAGCTCCGCGACGACGCCGAGACGCAGGAGGACCTCGTCCAGTCCGTGCTCAGCTACCTGCGGCGCGACTTCGCCTACACCGAGACGCCGCCCACGACGGCGTACAACCTCGAGGGCTTCCTCTTCGACGCCAAGCGCGGCTACTGCCAGCAGTTCTCCGGCGCGATGGCGCTGCTGCTGCGGATGGCCGGCGTGCCGACCCGCGTCGTCACCGGCTTCACCTCCGGCTCGCTCGACACCAAGACGCGCGAGTACGTGGTGCGCGACCTCGACGCCCACTCGTGGGTGGAGGTCTGGTACCGCGACATCGGCTGGGTGACCTTCGACCCGACGCCCGCCGCGGCGCCCGCGCGCTCGCAGCCCGACGAGGCGAGCGAGAGCGGCGGCACCGGCGCCAGCGTGGGCCCGCCGAGCCTCGGCGGCGACCTCCCGTCGGACCCGGGCCGCCGCGCCCCGGCCGTCGAGGCGGGACCCCCGTGGGGCCTGTACGTCGCGCTCGCCGTGCTGGTCGTCGCGCTCGGCGTGGCCGGCTACGTGCTGTGGCGCCGGCGGCGCCGCCGCTCGGGCACCCCGCCGCCCGCGCTGGCCGTCGCCGAGCTCGAGCGCGCGCTGCGCCGGTCCCGCCGCCATCCGGGCCCGGGCACGACCCTGAACTCGCTCGAGCAGCGCTTCTCCCGCAGCCCCGCGGCGGTCGGCTACGTGCGCGCGGTCCGCGAGCTGCGCTACGGCGGCCGGCCGGTCGCGCCGACGCCCGCCCAGCGGCGCGGGCTGCGCTCCGAGCTGGCCCGCGGGATGGGCCTCGCGGGGCGGCTCAGGGCGTGGTGGGCGCTCCCGCCGAGGACGCACTGACTTCCTACACTCGAACGTCGATGGACGACGTCTACGACCTCTTCAAGCGCGGGACCGAGCTGCTCGAGGCCGGGGACTACAACTCGGCCACCGTGCCGCTCTCCAAGGCCGCCGGGCTCGAGCCCGAGAAGACCTCGATCCGCGAGGCGCTGGGCCGCGCGTACTTCCGCTCGCGCCAGTTCGAGGAGGCCCGCGTGGAGTTCGAGGCGGTGGTCGAGCGAGCCCCCACGAACGACTACGCGCTGTTCTGCCTCGGGCGGGCGCTGATGGAGCTGGGGCGGACCGCCGAGGCCCGCAAGCCGCTCACGCTCGCGTCCCAGCTGCGGCCCGAGCGCCGCGACTACCGGATCTACCGCGAGCGGGCCGCGAAGGCCGCCTGACCGGCCGCCGCGGGCCCCCCGGAAGGGCCTCCAGCGGCGCGCGGGAGGCTCGAAGCGGTGCTATAACACTCACACAGCTTTCTCCGGCCGCAAGGCCAAGAAAAGCGGGCGCTCGCCCGCTTTTTTCATGAAGATGGGGACATCATGAGTGCGATCCAGGCAGACATCGAAGCGCGACTCTCGGAGCTCGAGCCCGAGGTCGAGGTGCTGCTCGCCGAGGTCGTCGGCGGTCGCCTGGTGCGCCTCTTCATCGACCATCCCGACGGCGTGACGCTCGCCCTCTGCGAGCGCGTCACGAGCCGCCTGCCGGAGGTCCGTGAGAAGTACGCCCTCGAGGTCTCGTCGCCGGGCACCGAGCGCCCGCTGACGAAGCCCGAGCACTTCCGCCGCTACCTGGGCCACCGGGCGAAGGTCCGCACGCGCGGCGACCACGACGGCCGGCGCTCGTTCACCGGCGAGCTGCTGGACGCGGGCGACGACGCGGTCACGGTGGCCGCCGAGACCGGGGTGGTCTCGATCGCGTACACGGACATCCACCGATCCAACCTCCTGGGAGACTGAGCATGTCGCAAGAGATCGTCGACGCCGTGCGCGTCCTCGGGCGTGAGAAGGGCATCTCCGAGGAGAAGCTCATGCTGGCCCTGGAGGACGCCCTCCTGTCGGCCTACAAGAAGCAGCCGGGCGCCGCTCGATACGCCCGCGTGCGCATGGACCGCGACTCGGGTGATTTCCGCGTCGACGAGCTGCTGCTGCCACCGGACCTCGAGGAGCAGCTGCTCGACGAGGCCGAGGAGGCGGCGACGCTCGAGGAGCGCCGCGTGGACCCCGAGACCGGCGAGGTGATCATCCCCGAGGCGCCGGACATCGATCCCGCGCGCCTGGCCGAGTTCGAGGACCAGATCGACACCCGCGACGTCACGCCGCACGACTTCGGGCGCATCGCCGCCCAGACCGCCAAGCAGGTCATCCTGCAGCGGATCCGCGAGGCCGAGCGGGACATGATGTTCGAGGAGTACCGCGACCGCGTCGGCGAGCTGATCACCGGCATCGTCCAGCAGTCCGACTCCCGCTACACGCTGGTCCAGCTCCGCGAGCGCGTCGAGGCGCTGCTGCCCAAGTCCGAGCAGGTCGACGGCGAGCGCTACGACCACTCGCAGCGCATCAAGGCCGTGATCAAGGAGGTCTCCTCCTCGACCCGCGGGCCGAGCATCATCGTCTCGCGCCGCGACCCCGAGCTGATCAAGAAGCTCTTCGAGCTCGAGGTGCCGGAGATCGCCGACGGCCTGGTGGAGATCACCAACGTCGCCCGCGAGCCCGGCTACCGGTCGAAGATCGCCGTCGTCTCTCATGCCGACGGCGTCGACCCGGTCGGCGCCTGCGTCGGTCCCCGCGGCTCGCGCGTCCGCATGGTCGTGTCGGAGCTGCGCGGCGAGAAGATCGACATCATCCCCTACAACGACGAGCCCGCCCGCTTCGTCGCCAAGGCGCTCAGCCCCGCCCGCGTGCGCGAGGTGCTGGTCGACGACGACGGCAAGCAGGCCACGGTCATCGTGCCCGACGACCAGCTCTCCCTGGCCATCGGCCGTGAGGGCCAGAACGCCCGGCTCGCCGCCCGCTTGACCGGCTGGCGCGTCGACATCCGGTCCGAGACCGAGTTCTCCAAGCAGGAGACCGAGGGCGGCTACGACGACGAGGGCGGCGAGGACCTGGGTGGCCGCTGCCACGCGATCCTGGCCAACGGGCGGCGCTGCCCGAACGCGGCGCTGCCGACCTCGCGCTACTGCGGCCTGGACACCCACCAGGCGCTCGAGGGCAAGGACTCAGACGTCGTCGGGCAAACGTGATCATCCCCGCGGGTTTCGCCCCCTCGGCGAACACCCGCAAGGGAACCTGGCCCCCCGGGCCAGCGTTCCCCTGAGGCGTTGCGCGGGGTGCGGAGAGCGCGCCCCGCGTGCCGAGCTTCACCGCTTCGCTACCGTGATGGGTCGCCTCGCGCCCGATCCGGGCGCGAACCTGCCGGGTCGCGGCGCCTGGGTGCACCCCAACCGCGACTGCTTCGACTCCGCGACGGCCCGTCGCGGCTTCCAGCGGGCGCTCCGAGCGCCCGTGACCATCCCTGAGGACACCGTAGACTTCACTCGCACATGGCCAAGAAGCGCGTCCACGAACTAGCCAAGCAGTACGACATCCCGCTCGCGGAGGTCATGAAGCGGCTGAACGCCTATGGCCTGAAGGTCAAGGCGGCGGCGTCGGCCGTGGACGAGTCCGAGGCCGAGCGCGCCCTGACCGGCAAGGCGCCGCTCCAGGAGTCCAACGGCAAGGCCGACAGCCAGGCCGCCCGCGCCCCGCAGCAGACGGGGATGGGCTTCGACAAGCCGGCCACCGACACCGCGCGCCAGCGCCTCGAGGAGCGCCAGAAGGCGCAGCAGGAGGCCGCGCGCCGCGCGCAGGAGGCCAAGGCCAAGCCGAAGGGCGGCCAGGGCCAGCAGCGCGAGGGCGCAGGCGCGGCCGGCGGCGGCGACGGCGCCCCGCGCCAGCGGCCGACCCGCTCCTCGCTCCAGGGCGAGCGCGCCCCCGGCACGACCGGCGGCGTGCGCCGCGTGGTCATCGACTCGCAGGCCGCGCGCCGCGGTCCGGGCGGCCCCGGCGGCCCGGGTGGCCCCGGCGGTCCCGGCGGCGGACCCCCGCGCCGCCCGCCGCGCCGCGGCGGTCGCCGCCGTCGTGGCACGTACGTCGAGCCGGCCGCGCAGGACGTCGCCTCGCTGAAGGCCGACGTCATCCGGGTCAACTCCGGCTCGACGGTCAAGGACGTCGGCGAGTACCTCGGCGTCCCGGTCCCGGAGATCATCAAGAAGCTGATGAGCCTCGGCGAGATGGCCATGGTCACGCAGACCCTGTCCGACGACACGATCCAGATCCTCGCCGACGAGTTCGACAAGGAGATCGAGGTCGTCCACGCCGCCGACGAGGCCGCCGCCGAGCCCGAGTTCGAGGACACCGACGAGGAGCTCGAGCCGCGCGCCCCGGTGGTAACGATCATGGGCCACGTCGACCACGGCAAGACGTCGTTGCTGGACGCGATCCGCGAGACCGAGGTCGCGGCCGGCGAGGCCGGCGGCATCACCCAGCACATCGGCGCCTACCAGGTCCACGTCGACGACAAGACGATCACCTTCCTCGACACCCCGGGCCACGAGGCGTTCACCGCCATGCGCGCCCGCGGCGCGCAGTCGACCGACATCGCGGTCATCGTGGTGGCGGCCGACGACGGCGTGAAGCCGCAGACCCGCGAGGCGGTCGACCACGCCAAGGCGGCCGAGGTGCCGATCCTGGTGGCGGTCAACAAGATCGACAAGGAGGGCTCCCAGCCCGAGCGGGTCCGGCAGGAGATGACCCAGCTCGGCCTGCAGCCGGAGGAGTGGGGCGGCGAGACGATGTTCGTCGACGTCTCGGCCAAGACCCACCAGAACCTCGACGAGCTGCTGGAGTCGATCCTGCTGCTGGCCGAGGTCGAGGAGCTCAAGGCCAACCCTGACGCCGAGGCGTCGGGCGTGGTCATCGAGTCGCGCCTGGATCCGGGCCGCGGCGCCGTGGTCACCGTGCTCGTGCAGCGCGGCACCATGGAGGTCGGCGACGCGCTCGTGGCCGGCGCCCACTGGGGCCGCGTCCGCGCCATGCACGACTACCTGGGCAACCGCGTCAAGTCGGCCGGCCCGTCCGAGCCGATCGAGGTCCTGGGCTTCGACTCCGTGCCCGAGGCCGGCGAGTTCGTGCGCGTGGTCGAGAACGACCGCCGCGCCCGCTCGCTCGCCAGCGAGCGCGCCACCCGCCTCAAGCTCGAGCAGCAGGCCCGCCGCGGCGGCCGCAAGCGGTCGCTGGAGAGCATCTTCGACCAGGCGCGCGACGGCGAGATGATGGAGCTCAACCTCGTGCTCAAGGCCGACGTGTCCGGTTCGCTGGAGGCCTTCGAGGACGAGATCGCCAAGCTGCCGCAGGCCGAGGTCGAGGTCAACATCGTCCGCTCGGGCGTCGGTGGCATCACCGAGTCCGACGTGAACCTCGCCGCCGCCTCGGACGCCGTGATCATCGGCTTCAACGTCCGGCCCGTCGGCGAGGCCGCTCAGGTGGCCGACCGCGAGGGCGTCGAGATCCGCACGTACTCGATCATCTACCGCGCCTTCGAGGACCTGCGCGACGCCATGCAGGGCATGCTCGCGCCGGAGGAGGTCGAGGAGACGGTCGGCGAGGTCGAGATCCGCGCGATCTTCAAGGCCTCGCGCGTCGGCACGATCGCCGGCTCGTACGTCACCGACGGCAAGGTCACGCGCGGCGCCAAGGTGCGCCTGGTGCGCGACGGCGCCGTGATCTACGACGGGACGATCGCCTCGCTGCGCCGCGAGTCCGAGGATGTCCGCGAGGTCGCCGCGGGGTTCGAGTGCGGCATCGTGCTCCAGAACTACGCGGACATCAAGGAAGGCGACCAGCTCGAGGTCTACGAGACCCGGCAGGTCGAGCGCACGCTCTCTAAGCAGTGTCCGAGGAGCCGGCGTTCGTCGTGCTCATGCGCGTCCATCTGCACTTCCCCGAGGTCGGCTCGCTCAAGGGCAAGCGGGCCGAGCTCAACCGCATCAAGGCCCATCTGCGCGAGCGCTGCGGCGCGACGGTGGCCGAGGTCGCGCACCAGGACACCTGGCAGCGCTCCACCCTGGCGGTCGCCGTGACGGGTGGTTCGCCGGGCCGCTGCGCCGAGGCGGCGGACGGGATCTGCCGCCTGCTCGACGCCCGCTTCCCGCAGGGCGTGCGGGTCGAGCGACGGGTGGCGTCATGGGATGACCTGGAGTCACTACGATGACCGCCGACCGGATGCGCCGGGTCGACGAGGCCATGAGGGAGGTCTTGTCGGGCGCGATCACATCCGAGTTGAAGGATCCACGGGTCGGATTCGTCACGGTGACAGCAGTCGATACATCCCCTGACCTGCGCCAGGCGCGGGTGTTCGTGTCCGTTCTGGGCACCGGCGCCGTGCGCCGCCGCTCGATGGACGGCCTGCGCTCCGCCCACGGCTACCTCCAGCGCCGCGTGGCGGACGAGCTGAAGCTCAAGCACACGCCGACGCTCGACTTCGTCTACGACGACACCCTCGACCGCGCGCAGCGGATCCAGGAGCTGCTCGAGCGCGAGAGCGACGCCGCGGCTCCCCCGGGAGATCCCGACCGGGGGAACGGCTGATGTCCGAGAACGGCGCGAAGTCCACGCGCGAGCAGGCGATCGCCACGCTCCGCGGCCACGACAAGTTCCTCCTGACCACGCACGAGCGCCCGGACGGCGACGCCGTCGGCTCGCTCGCGGCGATGCAGCAGGTGCTGACCGCGCTGGGCAAGGACGCCAAGGCGTTCCTGACCGCGGACGAGTTCCCGCTCCCGTACGAGTACCGCTTCATCCACCTCGACGGGCTGATCACCGAGCCGCCGGAGGACCTCTCCGAGCGCATCCTCGTCTTCCTCGACTGCGGGAACATCGACCGCACGCCGGCCGCCGCGCTCGAGGGCGAAGGCCGCTGCGTCCTGAACATCGACCACCACCACGACAACACGCGCTTCGGCACGCTCAACCACGTGGATCCGCACGCCTCGTGCACCGCGGAGATGGTGTGGGACCTCGCCAAGGGCCTCGACGTCGAGGTGACGCACGCGATCGCCGAGGCGCTCTACGTCGGCGTGGTGACCGACACCGGGCGCTTCATGTACGAGAACACCGGCGCCCGGGCGCACGAGATGGCGGCCGAGCTGATCGCCGGCGGGATCGACGTCCACGCCATCTACCGGCGCCTCTACGAGGGCATCCCGCAGGGCAAGCTCGAGCTGCTCGCCCGCGGCCTGTCGAACGTCCAGCGCTACGACGGCGGGCTGCTCACGGTGACCCACCTGACGCTCGAGGACTACCGCTCGACGGGCGCCGACGAGAGCTACTCCGAGGGCGTGGTCGACCACCTGCGCTCGGTCGAGGGCACCGCGGTGGCCGGCCTGGTGCGTGACCTGCTGAGCGACGGCGGGACCAAGCGCAAGGTCTCGCTGCGGGCCACCGACGACCGCGTCGACGTCTCCGTCATCGCCCGCGCGCTGGGCGGCGGCGGCCATCGCCGCGCCGCCGGCTTCTCGACCGACCTGGACTTCCCGGAGCTGGTCGAGTTCCTGCGCGGGGCGCTGTCCGAGCAGTTGTAGGGTCCGCCCAAGAACCCCGCCACGTCCAGGACCGCCGTGGACACTTCACCGGATCGCCACCCGAACCCTCGGAAACACTGCCGTATTCCCTTCGGGATCCGTGCGGCGCCCGGCTCGGTCCACAACGCTCCTGGCCGGGCCGGATCTTCTTGGACGAACCCTTGACGGACGGCGTCCTCCTCGTGGACAAGCCCGCCGGGGTGACCTCGCACGACGTCGTGGCGGGGACGCGCAGGGCGCTCGGGCGCAAGGTCAAGGTCGGCCACGCGGGGACGCTGGACCCGTTCGCCACCGGGCTGCTGCTGATCCTCGTGGGGCGCGCCACCCGCGTGCAGCGCTTCCTCATGGCGCTCCCCAAGCGCTACGCGACGGTCGCGCGGCTGGGGTGGACGTCGACGACGGGCGACCCGGAGGGCGAGGTCGCGCCGGGGCGCATGCCGGCCGAGCTGCACCTGCCCACGGGCGTGATCCGGCAGCGCCCGCCGGCGTACTCGGCGGTCAAGGTGGGCGGCCGGCGCGCGTACGCGCTGGCGCGGGCGGGGGAGGAGGTCGAGCTCGCCGAGCGCGAGGTCGAGGTGACGCGGTTCGACCTGGACTGGCGCGACGGGGAGCGGGCCGGCTTCACGATCGAGTGCTCGTCGGGCACGTACGTGCGCTCGCTGATCGCCGACCTCGGCGACGCCTACTGCCTCGAGCTGCGCCGGACGGCGATCGGCGCGTTCGAGGTCGGCGACGCCGACCCGGAGCGGCTCGTGCCGCTCGACGACGCGCTCGGCTTCCTGGAGGCCGTCGAGCTGGACGGCGACGACGCCCGCCGCGCGAGCCACGGTGTGGCAATAAATCCGTCCCCACCCACCCCCGCCGAAGGCCCGGTGCGCCTGCGCGACGCCGACGGCCTGATCGCCCTCGCGGAGCCGCGGCCTGACGGCATGCTCAAGCCCGTCGTAGGCTTCCGCGGGTGATGGCCGGACGCACGACCCCCACGACCGCCTGCCGCCGTCTCGCGGCGCAGGATCGGCACCCGCGGAAGCGGCCCGTGGCTCTGCCACTGTTCCGCTTCCGCGTGCACCGCCCTGCATCCACGATCCGGAGGCATGCGGCCGCGCGGGCCGCACGCCCGACCATCTGATGGACATCACCTGGCTCCCCGACGCGAGCAAGCGTCAGCGCGATCTCGCCGTCGGCGAGTTCGACGGCGTGCACCTCGGGCACCGCGAGGTGATCCGCGGCGCGGACACCGTCCTGACCTTCGAGCCGCACCCGCGTGCGGTGGTGGCGCCCGACTCCGCCCCGAAGCTGCTCACCACGCTCGAGATCAAGGCCGATCTGATCGCCGCCCTCGGCGTCCAGGAGCTCGTGGTCATCCCGTTCGACGGCTCGTTCGCCGCGCAGTCGCCGCAGGAGTTCATCGACCACGTGCTCGTCGGGCAGCTCGGCGCCGAGCACGTCTCGGTGGGGGAGAACTTCCGCTTCGGCCACCGCGCGCGCGGCGACGCCGCGCTGCTGCGCGACCAGGACGCGTTCGGGACCCGCGTGGTCCAGCTCGTCGAGCTCGACGGGGAGATCATCTCCTCGACCCACATCCGCGGGCTCGTGGCGGCCGGCGGCGTCGCGGCCGCCGCGCGCTTCCTCGGCGCGCCGTTCCACATGCGCGGCGAGGTCGCCCACGGCGACAAGCGCGGCCGCACGCTCGGCTTCCCGACCGCCAACCTGGTGCCCGACCCGCGGCTCGTGGTCCCCGACCACGGGATCTACGCCTGCCGCGCCGAGGTCGACGGCGAGGCGCACGCGGCGGCGGTCAACGTCGGCGTGCGGCCGACCTTCAAGACCGGCCGCGGGCTGCTCGTGGAGGCCTTCCTGCTCGACTTCGAGGGCGACATCTACGGCCGCGAGCTGCGGCTGGACTTCCTCGAGCGCCTGCGCGGCGAGCGCCGCTTCGACTCCGTCGACGCGCTCGTGGAGCAGATGGGCGCCGACGTCGAGCAGACCCGCCGCATCACCGCATAGCCGAAGGAACGAGCGTACTTCGCCGATCTGCGGGTATTCGGCATGTCAACAATGCGAGTTGTCGTAGCCCACGGGCGGGCGAGGGAGCGACGACGGTTCCAACGTGTCCTGGCCGACGCGGGGCACGAGGTGACCGAGTGCGACTGCGCCTCCGACGCGTTCGAGTGCTGCCGTGAATGGCGGCCTGACGTCGCGGTGGTCGACGCGCGGGCCGGCGAGGGCCTGCTCGAGCGGATCAAGCGCGACGCCGACGCCTTCCGCACCGCGGTGCTGCTCGTGGAGGACAGCGAGCCGCCGGTCGCGCGCGCCGTGGACGCCCTCCAGCGCGGGGCGCAGGACATCCTCGTGGAGCCGGTGCGCGACGCCGAGCTGATCCTGCGCGTGCACGCCGCCGGCCGCACCAAGGGCCTGCAGGAGGAGATCGTGGCCCAGGCGGAGCGGCTCGAGACGCTGCTCTTCGAGGACGCGCTGACCGGGCTCTCCAACCGCCGCTTCGTCCTCACCCAGCTGGCCGGCATGGTCAGCGGCGCGCGCCGCCACGGCCGGCCGCTGACGGCTGCCGTGATCGACATCGACCACTTCAAGGCCGTCAACGACACCCGCGGGCACGCGGAGGGCGACAAGGTGCTGGCCGGCGTCGCCCGCGCCCTCCGCGATCACCTGCGCGCGGAGGACCAGCTCGGGCGCCTCGGGGGCGAGGAGTTCCTCGCGCTGCTGCCCGACACCGGCCATGAGCCCGCCGCGGCCGCCGCGGAGCACATGCGCTCCTGCGTGCTCGAGACCGGGGTGACGATCAGCGTCGGATGGGCGTGCTGGGAGGGCGAGACGACCGAGGAGCTCCTCCAGCGCGCCGACCAGGCGCTGTACGCTGCCAAGGAGGCCGGCCGCGATCGGGCGGTCGGCGCTCCTGCTACTCTGCCTCGCCGCAGATGACCACCGCGATGACCTCAGAGGACAAGCTCGAACTCGTCCGCCGCTTCGGCAAGGACGAGAGCGACACGGGCGCCACAGAAGTGCAGATCGCGCTGCTGACGTCGCGGATCAACCACCTGACCGAGCACCTGCGCGAGCACAAGCACGACCACCACTCGCGCCGCGGCCTGTTGATGCTCGTCGGCCGCCGCCGCCGGTTCCTGAACTACCTGCAGAAGAAGGACCTCGAGGGGTACCGCTCGCTGATTCGCGAGCTGGGCCTCCGCCGCTAGTGGCGATCGCCGCCGGCTCGCCGGCGCCGGAGTTCTCCCTCGCACGTTCCGCAGCGCCGCCGTTCACCCGGGCGGACCTGCTCGGCACGACCACGGTCCTCGTCTTCTATCCGTTCGCGTTCTCGCCGGTCTGCACCGACCAGCTCGGCGTCTACAACGAGCTGCTCGACGACTTCGCCGAGCGCGGCGCCACGCTGTACGGCGTGTCGTGCGACGCGACCTACTCGCAGAAGGCGTTCAAGGAGCAGCTCGGCATCGACATCGAGCAGCTCTCGGACTTCGAGCCCAAGGGCGCCGCGTGCCGCGCCTTCGGCGTCCTGCACCCGGGCGGCTTCCCGCAGCGCGCGATCGTCGTCATCGGGCCGGACGGCGTGGTCAAATGGAGCCACCAGGCCCCCTCGCCGAGCGAGCTGCCCGGCGCGAACCTCATCTTCGACGCGCTCTGAGCGACGATCTCCGATCCGCCCCGCTGCCTCCGCTCGGCCCCGGCGACCACGTCCGGGGACCGGAAGGCGCGCCGCTGGCGATCGTCTACGGCGACTACGAGTGCCCGTTCTGCGCCGCCGTCGAGGCGCATCTGCACGACAAGCCGCTTCGGGTCGCCTTCCGGCACTTCCCGGTGCGTGGCAGCCATCCGCGTGCGCTGCCCGCCGCCCTGGCCGCCGAGGCCGCGGCCGAGCAGGGCGCGTTCTGGGCGATGCACGACGCGCTGTTCGCCGACCAGGGCCGGCTCGAGGATCCGCACCTGTGGGCGCGCGCCGAGCGGCTCGGGCTCGATCTCGCGCGCTTCGACGCCGACCGCCGCTCGCCGGCGCTGGCCGAGCGCGTCAAGGCCCACTTCCGCGGCGGCGTGCGCGCGGGCGTGGCCACGACCCCGACCGTCTTCGCCGACGGTGGGACATACTCCGGGCGAACCGCCGTCCAGCGCTTCGCGTACACCCCGTGACCGTGCCGAACGACGCCCAGCTGATGGAGCGCCTGCAGGATGACGCCACAGGCGAGGCCCTGCGCGAGCTCTACCGCGCGTACTCCGGCGAGCTCCTGGGCTTCGCGCTCAACGCGCTGGGCGAGCGCGGGGCGGCCGAGGAGATCGTCCAGGAGGTCTTCACGCGCGCCTGGCGGCACGCCGAGCGCTACGACCCGGCGCGCGGCAGCGTGCGGACCTGGCTCTACCAGATCGCCCGCCACGCGATCATCGACCTGCGGCGGCGGCAGTCCGCGCGCCCGGCCCTCGCGCCCGGCGAGCCGCCGTTCGAGAGCGCCACGCCCGGCGACGCGATCGAGCAGGCGATGCTCGGCTGGCAGGTCGCGGCCGCGCTCGAGCGCCTCACGCCCGAGCACCGCCAGATGATCCGGCTCGCCCACTTCCAGGGACTGTCGGTGCGCGAGATCGCCGAGCGCTGCGAGCTGCCGGTCGGCACGGTCAAGAGCCGCACCTGGTACGCGCTACGGTCGCTGCGGTTGGTGCTTGAAGAGATGGGAGTGGTTCCGTGACGTCGTGCGAGCATCTGCGTCCCGCGCTGGGCGCGTATGTCCTCGGCGCCCTCGACCCGGACGAGGCGGCGTCGGTCAGGCGCCACATCGAGACGTGTGCCGAGTGCGCGGCCGAGCACGACGCCCTGGCGCCGATGCCGGGCCTGCTGCAGCTCGCCGGCGGCGCCGAGCAGGCGGTCGAGACCCCGCTCTCGCCGGCGTTCGAGGAGCGGCTCCTGGACGCGTATGCGCGCGACCACGCCGACTCGCCGGCCCGCCGGCGCCTGCGCTGGCGGATGCCGCGCCCGCGCTGGCTCGCGGTCGGCGCCGCGACGGCCGCCGCGGCTGCGGCCGCCGCGTTCGCGATCGTCTCCACCGGCGGCGACGAGCAGCCGGCCGGGCGCTACGACGTGTCCTTCAGCAACGTCGGCGCGCCGCGGGAGGCCGCCGCCGCCGGGCGTGCGGACATCGAGAGCGGCGACGAGGGCACGACCGTGCACCTGTGGGTCCGCGGGCTGCCGCAGGACGAGAACGCCGTCTACGAGGTGCTGTGCGACGCCGAGGAGTGGACCGCGACCGCCGGGACGTTCCGCACCGACGCCGAGGGGCGCGCCTACGTGGTCCTCACGACGGCGCTTCGCCGCGGCGAGTACAACGCGATCCGCATCGTCCGCCGCGGCCACCGGTCCGACGGCACGCTGTACAAGCGCGACGTCCTCACCGCGCGCATCTCCTGAACCCTCCGCGGGCGGGCCGCGTACCTCCCGACGCACTGTCAACGGCCAAGGAGAGTCGAACATGCGTCGTGTCACATGGGTCCTCGCGCTCCTGCTTTCGGCGGGCGTCCTGCTGGCGGCGGGCTGCGGGGACGACGAGGAGGACGGCGGCGGCGCGGCGGCGACGCCCGAGGCCACCGAGGACTCCAGCGGCGGCGGCGGAGGCGAGGCGCTCACCCTGACGGCCGATCCCGGCGGCGCCATCTCCTGGGACCCCGGCGAGCTCTCCGCTCCCGCCGGCAGCGTGACGATCAAGCTCGTCAACGAGTCCGACGTGCCGCACGCCGTCGAGGTCGAGGGCAACGGCGTCGAGGAGGAGAGCGAGACGATCACCGGCGGCGAGACCGAGCTGACCGCCGACCTCGAGCCCGGCACCTACACGTTCTACTGCCCCGTCGGCCAGCACCGCCAGAACGGCATGGAGGGCACGCTGACGGTCGAGTGACGGTCAGCGCTCGCCGATCCGCAGCGAGTCGAGCACGGGGGCCGCGGCCCGTTCCACGGTCGCCAGCGCCCGCTGGTCGTAGCCGCCGACGGTCACGACCAGCGGCTGCGGCTCGGTCGCGACGACGATCCAGCGCATCCGCGTCCCGTTGAAGAAGGACATGTCGGGCGTGATCAGCGTGCACGTCCGCAGGCGCTCGCGGCGGCAGCGGACGTCGCCGTGGGCGGGCCGGGTGAAGCGCACGGCGACCGGGAAGCTCTTCGCGGGAACGCCGGCCACCGTGACCGGCTCGGCCTCGCCGACCCGCAGGTCGGGGTGCGCGCGCAGCCACTCGTAGAGCGCGGTCGGCGCGGGGATGAGGCTCGCGGCGCGGCGAGCGGTCGGCTCGATCACCTCGTTGATGCGATCGACGGCAAGCCAGCCCGGAGGACGGCGGAACTCGCCGATCCCGGTCCGCGCGCGCCGGTCGAGCACGAGCATGGTCGGCTGCGTCGTCTCCGAGGCGTACCAGAGGTCGTCGGCGACGACGAACGAGAGGGTGGGCACGAAGGCGCGCGTGCGGTAGCGGACGCCGGGCTTAAGGGTGCCGCCGAACAGGTCGCGCCCGGCGGTGGGCCTCTGCGCGGCCGGCCGGTCGCCGTCGGCGGTCTCGCGCGGGTCGAGCGCGCCGGCCGCCAGCAGGACGATCAGCGCCATCGCGGCGGTCACCGCGACCGCGAGGACGATCTGCGGCCGCGGCCGCTGCAGGCGCGGCAGGCGGCGCTCCCGCTCGCGCTCGGCCGCGTCCACCAGCTCGCGCCGCAGGCCGCTGACGAAGTCGCTCATCGCCGGTCCCCGATCCGGTTCCGCAGGGCCCCGAGGCCGCGGCTGACGCGCTTGCGCACGACAGCTTCCGACGTGTCGGTGGCGAGCGCGATCTCGCCGTAGGCGCGGTCGTCGAGGATGTGGGCGCGGACCGCGTCGCGCTGGTCGGCCGGCAGCTCGTCGACCAGCTGCCAAGCGGCGTCGCGGCCGAGCATAGAGATCAGCTCCCGGTCCTCGCCGCCGACCGGCACGCGCTCCATGCCGAGCCGGCGCTGCATGCGGTCCTCCGCGGCGCCGCGACGCCGGTAGTCGGCCAGCTTGTGCTGGGAGATCCCGAAGAGCCACGCGACGGCGGGCGTCTTCGCGCGGCGGAAGCGGCGACGCGACGCCAGCGCGGCCGCGAACGTCTCGGCCGTGAGGTCGGCAGCGACCTCGGGATCGTGGACTCGGCGCGCGAAGTACCCCAGGAGCATGTCGGCGTAGCGGTCGTAGAAGCGCCCGAAGTCCTCGGGATCGCCCGAGAGGAGCAGGTCTTCGTCGCTCGGCATCTGCCTCGCCACAACCCTCGCAGGAACCCCGCCGGTTGTGACAGAGTCGGCGCACGATGACCAAGGTGGCGGTCCTCGGCGGCGGCGTCGCCGGGCTCACGGCGGCCCACGAGCTCGCCGGGCGCGGCTTCGAGGTCGTGGTCCTCGAGTCCCGCGACCTCCCGGGCGGCAAGGCTCGTAGCCTTCCCGTTCCAGGCTCCGGCGCCGGCGGGCGCAGGGACCTGCCGGCCGAGCACGGCTTCCGCTTCTTCCCGGGCTTCTACCAGCACCTGCCGGACACCATGCGGCGCATCCCGGACGGGCGAGGCACCGTCGTCGACAACCTCACCGGCGCGACGCGGATCCTGCTCGCGCAGGGCGGCGGGCGCAACGAGCTGATCGCCGGCGCGCACCTGCCGGAGTCGCTCGAGGACCTGAGCGTCCTGAGCCGCTTCCTCTTCGACGTCATGACCGGCCTCGGCATCCCGCCGCACGAGCACACGGTCCTGATCGAGCGCCTCCTGACCCTGCTCACGAGCTGCGACGAGCGGCGCCTCGGCCAGTGGGAGCTGCAGAGCTGGTGGGACTTCGTCGGGGCCGAGCGGCGCTCGGAGGCGTTCCGCAAGTTCCTCGCCGAGGGCCTCACCCGCACGCTGGTCGCCGCGCGGGCGCGGGAGATCAGCGCGCGCACCGGCGGGCTGATCCTCGCCCAGATCGTCTTCGACCTCACCCGCGCCGGAGGCCGTGCCGACCGCGTGCTCGACGCGCCGACCAACGAGGCGTGGATCGATCCGTGGGTGGCGGAGCTGGAGCGGCTCGGCGTCGACCTGCGCCTCGAGCAGCCCGTGCAGGGCATCGCGGTCGAGAACGGCCGGATCGCCTCCGTCACCACGCCCGGCGGCCGCGTGACCGCCGACCTGTACGTGGCGGCCCTGCCCGTCGAGGTCATGCGCACGCTCGCCGGCCCGCCGCTGCGCGCGCTCGAGCCCGCCTTCAAGGGCCTCGACCGGCTCGTCACGCGCTGGATGAACGGGATCCTCTTCTACCTCGACCGCGACGTCGCCGCTCGTCAACGGCCACGCGATCTACATCGACTCCGAGTGGGCGCTGACCTCGATCTCGCAGCGGCAGTTCTGGAAGGACGTCGACCTCTCGGGCTACGGCGACGGGCGCGTCAAGGGGATCCTCTCGGTCGACGTCTCCGACTGGGACACGCCGGGAAGGCGGACCGGCAAGGTGGCGATGCGCTGCACGAAGGACGAGGTCCGCGCCGAGGTGTGGGGCCAGCTCGAGGACCACCTCGAGGAGCAGATCGACGAGTCACACGTGCTCGCGTGGTTCCTCGACCCGGCGATCACCTACCCGAACCCCACCGAGGCGGCCAACCTCGAGCCGCTGCTCATCAACACGGCGGGCTCGTGGGCCGACCGGCCGGGCGTCACCACGCGCATCCCCAACCTGCTGCTGGCCGCCGACTACGTGCGCACGAACACCGACCTCGCGACCATGGAGGGCGCGAACGAGGCGGCGCGCCGCGCGGTGAACGCGATCCTGGACCGGACCGGCTCGAGGGCGGAGCGGTGCGCGATCTACACGCTGCCCGAGCCCGGCGTGCTGCGGCCCGCCAAGGCGATCGACCGCATCCGCTGGCGGCTCTTCCACCGCCCGGCGCGGTCGCCGCTGCGCGCGGCCGCGGACGGCGGGCTCGAGCCGAGCGGGTTGCTCTCACGGGCGGCGCTGGCCGCCGGGCGCCTCACTCGGTCACGCGGCTGAGGCCCGCCTCGCGGCAGCCGGCCTCCAGCTCGGCCAGGCCGAACGCGCCGATCGGCCCGAGGGCGCCGGTGCCGTTCACGCCCTGCGCGGCCGCGCGCTGCGCGGCCCAGGCGATGATCCCCGCGGTCAGCGCGTACGGCTCGGCACCGCTCAGGTGCACCGTCGCCAGCGGCTCGCCGGCGCCGTCGTAGGCCTCGCCGACCACCCACGAGACACCGAGACCGCCCCCACCCGCCTCCGGGCCGCCGCTCAGCTCGACCGCGCGCTCGGCGATCGCCTTCATCGCCCCGCGCACGCCGGGCACGCGCATCGCCACCGACCCGGCGAGGCTGCCGGCCTGCAGTGGCTTCGAGAGGCCGGAGAACCATCCGAGGTGGACGTTGACCTCCTCCAGCCGCGGATAGGCGGCGGGCAGCGTGTAGTGCTCGGAGCCGCCGACCGAGATCGCGTCGCGGTCCTTGCCGCGCACGTTGAAGGAGCGCACCCGCTCGGCGATGCGGACGCGCCGCAGGCCGCCCTCGCGGAACGCGTAGCCGTCCTCGAGCAAGATCCCGACGGACGAGCGGCGCGTGCCGGCGCTGGTCCTGGCGCCGAAGGCGTAGTAGCCGACGTCCACGCGCACCGCCGCGTCGCCCGCCTCCTCCAGCGCCAGCGCCCCGGCCAGGGCGCCCGGCACGTAGTCGTAGCCCATGGCGGTCAGCAGCGCCGCGCCCGCGCGGTCGGCCGGGATCGAGAACTCCTCGAACACCCGGCGGATGAACGACGGCTCGCCGGTCGAGTCGATGTAGACGCCCTTGGCCGCGATCGCCGCCCGCACCGCGGGCTCGCCCCACTTCGCGAACGGGCCGACCGTGCTCACCAGCACGTCACCCGGCTCCAGCAGCGCGAAGACGGAGTTCTGGCGCAGCGCGTCGGCCACGCGGTACTCGGCGCCGAGCTCCTCCGCGAGGGCGCGCAGCGGGCCCTCGGAGCGCCCCGCGAGCACGGGAGCGGCGCCCTGGGCGACCAGCCGCTCGGCGACGAGGCGCCCGGTGAAGCCGGTGGAGCCGAAGGTGACGATGCGCGCGGGCACGGGGGTCTTCTACCATTGCAGGCAGCAACTACCGAAGCGTCAATGAAGATGCAGAGGGCCTGCCTACCGAAGGGCGGGCACAGGAAAGAGGGAACATGCCAGAAGTGCACTCGGTCTCCGTGGAGATCGGCGGGATTGAGATCTCGTTCGAGACCGGTTGGATGGCCAAGCAGGCATCCGGGGCCGTCGTGGTCCGTTCAGGGGACACCGTCGTCCTCAACACGGCAACTGCAGGGAATCTGCGCGACGTCGACTTCCTCCCGCTGACGGTGGACGTCGAGGAGCGCATGTACGCCGCGGGCAAGATCCCCGGCTCGTTCTTCAAGCGCGAGGGTCGCGCCGGCGAGAAGGCGACGCTGCTCGCGCGCATGATCGACCGTCCGCTGCGACCGCTCTTCCCGAAGGGCTGGCGTCGCGAGACGCAGCTCGTGAGCATGCCGCTCTCGGTCGACCAGGTCGTCAGCTACGACATCCTGGGCATGAACGGCGCCTCGGCGGCCCTCGCGGTCTCCGACATCCCGTTCCCGACGCCCGTCGGCGCGGTCCGGATCGGCAAGGTCGACGGCAACTTCGTGATCAACCCGACCGAGGAGCAGCTCCTCGAGTCCGACCTCGACCTCGTCGTGTCGGGCACGGATGAGGCGATCCTCATGGTCGAGGCCGGGGCGAACGAGATCCCCGAGGCCGAGATCCTCGACGCGCTGGACATCGCGCACAGCGAGATCCGCAAGCTCGTCGCCGCGCAGCGCGAGCTGGCCGAGAAGGCCGGCAAGCCGAAGACGGAGATCGAGGTGCCGAAGGTCGACGAGGACCTCGCGCGCCAGATCGCCGAGTCGCACGGCGCCGCGCTCGACGCCGCGACGCAGGTCGAGGACAAGCTCGATCGCCAGGCCGCGACCAAGGAGGTCGAGGAGCAGGTCCTCGCGCAGTACTCCGGGGACCCGGCCTCCGAGACGTGGGCCGAGTTCCGCCAGAAGGCGCAGCTCGCGTTCGACGCGCTCGAGAAGAAGCTCATCCGCGAGCGCATCGCGATCCAGAAGAAGCGCCCGGACGGCCGCCAGCCGGACGAGATCCGGCAGATCGACATCCAGGTCAAGCCGCTGCCGCGCACGCACGGCTCGGCGCTCTTCACCCGCGGCCAGACGCAGGCCCTCTCGGTGGTCGCCCTCGGCACCACGCGCGAGGAGATGCGGCTGGACAACCTCGGTCTCGAGACGTCCAAGCGCTACTTCCATCACTACAACTTCCCGCCGTTCTCGGTGGGCGAGGCCGGCTTCATGCGCGGCCCCAAGCGCCGTGACATCGGCCACGGCGCGCTCGCCGAGCGCGCGCTGGTCCCGATGATCCCGGACCAGGAGACGTTCCCGTACACGATCCGCGTCGTGTCGGACATCTTCGAGTCCAACGGCTCGTCCTCGATGGCGTCGGTCTGCGGCTCGACGCTCTCGCTGATGGACGCCGGCGTGCCGATCAAGGCGCCGGTGGCCGGCATCGCCATGGGCCTCATCAAGGAGGGCGACGACTACGTCGTGCTCTCCGACATCGCCGGCGTCGAGGACCACCTCGGCGACATGGACTTCAAGGTCGCCGGCACCGAGGCGGGCATCACCGCCCTCCAGATGGACATCAAGATCACGGGCGTCACGTTCGACATCCTGCGCGACGCGCTCACGCAGGCCAAGGAGGGACGCTCGTTCATCCTGGGCAAGATGGCCGAGGCGATCGGCGAGCCGCGCACCGAGCTCTCCGAGTTCGCCCCGCGCATCTCGGCGCTCAAGATCGACCCGGACAAGATCGGCCTGCTCATCGGCAAGGGCGGCGAGACCATCCGCTCGCTCCAGGACGAGTACGAGGCGCAGATCGACGTCGACGACGAGGGCAACGTCCGCGTGTACGCGCAGACCGGCGCCCAGGGCGACGCGCTCGCCGAGCGCATCCGCTCGATGACCAAGGAGGTCGAGGTCGGCGACGAGTTCCCGGGCGCGAAGGTCGTCAAGACCACCACGTTCGGCGCGTTCGTCGAGCTCGCCAAGGGCACCGACGGCCTGCTGCACATCTCCAACGTCTCTCCCGGCCAGCGCGTCGGGACGGTCGAGGAGGTCCTCAACAAGGGCGACGAGATCTCGGTCCGCGTGGTCGAGGTCGACCGCGAGCGCGGCCGCATCGGCCTGCGCCTCGCCGAGGACCCCGAGATCGCCGGCAAGACCAAGGAGGAGCTGGCCACGGTCGGCTCCGGCGGCGGCGGTGGCGGCGGCGACCGTGGCGACCGCGGTGGCCGCGGTGGCCGTGGCGGCGACGGCCGTCGCAACGGCGGCGGTGGCGGCGGCCGCGGGCGCGACCGCGATCGCGGCGAGCGCGGCTCGTCGCGCGGCGATCGCGACCCCGACCGGAACTAAGGCGCTGCCGCAGCACCAGATCACGGAACTGCCTTCAGGGCTGCGGGTCGCGACGGAGGTCATGCCCTCCGTCCGGTCCGCGGCCCTGGGGTTCTTCGTGGGCACGGGATCGCGTGGCGAGACCGTGGGGGAGGCGGGCCTCTCCCACTTCCTCGAGCACCTGCTGTTCCGCGGGACCGACCGCTACGCCTCGGCCGAGATCGACCAGCTCTTCGACGCGATGGGCGCCGAGCTCAACGCGGGCACCGACAAGGAGACCACCACGGTCTACGCGCGGATGCTCGACCAGCACCTGCCGCGGGCCTTCGACGTGATGGCCGACATGGTGTGGCGGCCGGCGTTCCAGGACATCGATCCCGAGCGCGAGGTCGTGCTCGAGGAGATCGCGATGTACGAGGACGACCCGCAGGACACGGTGTTCGACGTGCTCGGCGAGGCCGTCTTCGGCGGGCACCCGCTGGGACGCCCGATCATCGGCCGCGCGCCGGTGATCCGCGACACGCCCGTCTCCGACATCGCGGCGTTCCACGCGGCCCGCTACGTCCCGGGCTCGGTGGTCATCGCGGCCGCCGGGTCGGTCGACCACGAGCAGATCGTGGAGCTGGCCGAGCGCACGCTGCGGCCCGCGGGCGCCGAGGTGGCGCCGCCGGTCGAGCCCGCGCCCGCGGACCCGTCGCCGACCGTGCGCTTCCAGCGCAAGGACACCGAGCAGTGCCACGTGTGCCTCGGCGCCGTCGGCCTGCCGCGCGGCGACGACCGGCGCTTCGCGTCGCGCGTGCTCGACGCGATCTTCGGC
>CAVRFQ010000011.1:0-127962 GCA_963720415.1 uncultured Solirubrobacteraceae bacterium
CTCCCCGCAGCCCGCCAGCAGCGCAACGGCGCCGCCCGCGAGCAGCGCCCTCCGGCTCACCACCAGACGGTCGAGTCCAGGTTCTCGATCTCGTCGACGGGCAGCGTGTAGACGCCCGAGGAGAGGTACTTCCAGCCGTCGTCGCAGACGATGAAGACCACGTTGCCCTCGTCCAGCTCGCCGGCGATGCGCACGGCGATCGAGGCGATCGCGCCGGAGGAGACGCCGGCGAAGATGCCCTCGTCGTCGAGCAGCCTGCGCGTCCAGACGATCGCGTCGTGGTTGGTGACGAAGATCTTCCGGTCGAGCAGCGAGAGGTCGATGATCGGCGGGATGAAGCCGTCGTCGAGCGAGCGCAGGCCCTGGACCGGCTCGCCCTGCATCGGCTCGGCGGCGACGATCTTCACGCCGTCGCCGAGCTCCTCGCGCAGGCGCCGGCCGGTGCCCATCAGCGTGCCGCCGGTCCCGAGGCCGGCCACGAACGCGGTCACCTCGTCGAGCTCGGCGAGGATCTCCGGCGCCGTGCCCTCGTAGTGCGCGCGCGGGTTGGCCTCGTTCCCGTACTGGTAGGGCATGTAGTACGAGGCGTCGGCCTCGGCCATCTGCAGAGCCAGCTCGACCGCCCCGTTGGAGCCCTTCGAGCCGTCGGAGTACACGATGTCGGCGCCGTACATCTTGAGCAGCTGCGTGCGCTCGGGCGTGACGTTGTCGGGCATCACGACGCGCAGCGGATAGCCCTTGCGCGAGCAGATCATCGCCAGCGAGATGCCGGTGTTGCCCGAGGTCGGCTCGAGGATGGTCTGGCCGGGCGAGATCGCGCCCTGCTCCTCCGCCGACTCGATCAGCGAGCGCGCGACGCGGTCCTTGATCGACCCGGTCGGGTTGTGCGACTCGAGCTTCGCCCAGATGCGCACGCCCGGCTTGGGCGAGAGTCGCTTGAGCTCCACGAGCGGCGTGTTGCCGATGGCCTGCACGATGTCGCCGTAGCGACCCCCGCACGGGCGGTTCCCCAGTTGCTGCGCCATGACTTCACAAAGTGTAGTCAGGCGGCCTCGCCCGTGGACGCCGACGCCGGGTCGGCGAGCACGCGCCGCAGCGAGAGGGCGGCCGCGCCGCGCACGGCGGCCTCCGGGCCGAGCGTCGAGGGGAGCAGTCGCGGGACCGCCCACTCGGAGGCCAGGACGTGCGTCTCGAGCTCGCGGGCGATCGGCGCCGCGAGCCACGTGGCGAGCTGCGCGAAGAAGCCGCCGAGCACGACGGCCTGGAAGTTGAGGAGGTTGGCGGCCGACGCGATGCCGATCCCGAGCCAGCGGCCGGCCTCGCTCAGCGCCTCGAGCGCCCGCTCGTCGCCCATCCGCGCGCGGGCCGCGAGATCGCTGACCGGCCGGCCCGAGCCGGTCGTGGTCGACGCCGCCGCCGGGTCCAGGCCGGCGGTCTCCAGGAGCGCCTCGAGGCCCGCGAGGGTCTCCAGGCAGCCGCGGCTGCCGCACGCGCACGGCTTGCCGGCCGGGTCGAGCGTCATGTGGCCGAACTCGCCGCCGAAGCCCTGGGCGCCGCGGAAGAGCTCCCCGCGCACGATGATCCCGGCGCCGACCCCGATCTCGCCGGACAGGTACAGGACGTCGGACAGGCCGCGCGCGGTCCCCTCCCACAGCTCCGCCAGGGCGGCGAGGTTCGCCTCGTTGTCCGCGGCCAGCGGGAACGTCGGCCGGGCCAGCCGCTCGTGCAGCTCCGCGACCACCGGCACGTCGTTCCAGCCCAGGTTGGGCGCGACCAGCAGCGTGCCCCGGCTCGCGTCCACGAGGCCCGGGAGCGCCACCGTGGCCCCCACCGGCCGCAGGCCCTCGGCCTCGACCGCGTCGAGCGCGGCGCTCGCGAGGCCGGCCAGCCGGCCGAGCACCTCGGGCACCTTCATCCGCCGGTTGTCGCGCACGTCGAGCCCGCGATGGCGGTCGGCGCCGGTGAGGTCGAGCGCGCGCACCGCGAGGTAGTCGACGTTGATCTCCAGCCCGAGCGCGACCACGCCGCCGCCGGAGAGCTCCACGACCTGGCCGGGGCGCCCGACCGTGCCGCGCTGCTCGAGCCCGCGCTCGACCAGCAGATCGAGCCCGATCAGCTCCGTCACCAGGCTCGAGACGGTGGTCTTGTTCAGCCCGGTCTCGAGCGCGATCGTGGCCCTGGACCGCGGCCCGTGCTCCGACACGTGCCGGAGCACGACGCCGAGGTTGTGCCGGCGCACCGCACGCTGGTTGGCGAGCCCGGGTCCCTCCATCGGAACACCCTATCCCGCCTGGCGGTGGTCAGGCGGCGTCCGGCAGCGGCTCGACCCCGAGGAAGCGCTTCTGCGCCTCGGGATCGCCGAGCAGCTCGGTGGCCGTCGTCTCGGTGGCGATCGCGCCCGCCACCATGACGAGCTGCCGCTCGGCCAGCGTCGTCGCCACGCCGAGGTTCTGCTCCACGACCAGCAGGCCCATGCCGGCCGCCGCGAGGTCCTTGATCGTCTGGATCAGCGTCTCGACGACGGTCGGGGCCAGGCCCTCGGACGGCTCGTCCATGATCAGCAGCTTGGGGTTGGTGAGCAGCGCGCGGCCGATCGAGAGCATCTCCTGCTCGCCGCCGGACAGCGACGTCCCGGAGACCGTCTTGCGCTCGGCCAGGCGCGGGAACAGCTCGTAGACGCGCTCCGAGGTCCACGCGGCGCCCTTCGGCGCCCCGACGATCTGGAGGTGCTCGTCGACGGTCAGCGAGGTGAAGAGCCGCCGGCCCTGGGGCACGTAGCCCACGCCCGCCTTGGCGATCTTGTACGCGGGCTTGCCGATCAGCTCGGCGCCCTCGAGCCGGACCGAGCCCGACGAGTGCCCCGTCGCCCCCAGGAGGCCCACGATCGCCTTGCACAGCGTCGACTTGCCCATGCCGTTGCGGCCGATCAGCGCGACGGGCTCGGCGCCCATCGAGAAGCTCACGCCCTGCAGGACGTGCGCGGTGCCGTAGTAGCCGTTGAGGCCGTCGATCTCGAGCAGCGTCTCACTCATGGCCGATCAGCCCGCTCCCGAGGTACAGGTCGTGCACGGTCTGGTTGCCGCGGATCTCGTCGGGCGTGCCCTCCACGATGACGCGGCCGTCGTGCATCATCGTGACCCACTGGGCGACGCGCAGGGCCACGTCCATGTCGTGCTCGATCAGGATCAGCGTGATCGACGGATCGAGCGTGAGCAGCAGCTCGGTGAGCTTCACGCGCTCGGCGCGCGACAGGCCGGCGGCCGGCTCGTCGAGCATCATCAGCTTGGGCTCGCTCGCGCGCGCCATGCCCACCTCGAGCTGGCGCTGCTCGCCGTGCGAGAGGTCCATGACGAGCGAGTCGAGGCGACTCTCCAGGCCGACCGCGACGCCCATCGCGCGGCCCTTCTCGCGCAGCTCGTCGTCGGCCTTGGACGGCACCATGCGCAGGTGGCCGTCGTGCACGCCGAGCACGGCGAGGTAGAGGTTGTCCTCGACGGTCAGGCCGAGGAACAGCCGGGAGGTCTGGAACGTCCGCGACAGGCCCATGCGGGCGCGCTTGCGCGCCGGGGTCGTCGTGACGTCCGAGCCGAACAGCTCCACGCTGCCGGCCGACGGGGGGAACTCCCCCGAGATCAGGTTGAAGAGCGTCGTCTTGCCCGCCCCGTTGGGCCCGAGGATGGCCCGGCGCTCGCCGGGCCGTACCTCGAGATCCACGTCGCTCACGGCGTGGACGCCGCCGAAGCGCCGGCCGACCCCCCTCAGGCGGAGGATCGGCTCGGCGCGCTCGGCAGTTGTCGCGGGTGTTGCCACTGCTTCCTTACTTCGACGAGAAGTCGACGTCCTCGGAGTTGCCGACCCACGGCGGGGCCTCGCCGGCCTCGCACTTCGGGTTGGTCCGGTCCGGAGCGGGCGTCTCAGGCGTGAAGAACCCGTTGAAGGTCTGATCGACCTGCGGGATCTTGCGGAACGTCTGCACGTCCGGCGTGCCGTCGCCGTTGGCGTCCTTGACGATCTTCTTGACGTAGACGTCGCTGATCGCCTGGCGGTTGTCGTCGAGCGACACGTCGCCCCACGGAGCCTCGTCGCCCGAGAGGGTGACCTGGCCGAGCGCCTCCTGCAGCGCAGCCTGGTCCTCGACGTTGCCCTCGGCGGCCTCGAGGCCCTTGATCAGGCCGACCATGCCGGTGTAGTAGCCGTACGTGAACACGGACGGGCCGGCGCCGGCGATCTCGTCACCGTACGCCTCGCGCAGGCCGTCGATGTACGTCGCGACCTCCGGGGCGTTCGAGTCGGCGGCCGTCATGGCGGCGGTGGCGCCACCGACCAGCGACTTGCCGACCTCCTTGAGGACGAGCGGGTCGTCCCAGAACACGTTGCCGAGCATGCGCTCGGTGTCGACGCGGCCCTTCTGCTCCTGGTACTGCTTGATGAAGGAGATCAGGCCCGAGCCGCCGATGCCGACGTAGATGCCGTCGACGTCGTCCGGGATCTGGGAGATGTAGGACGAGTAGTCCTCCTCGCCCAGCGGCGCCCAGACGCGCTTGGTGACCTTGCCACCGATCGCGCAGAACTCGGCGACGAAGCCGGCGAGCGACGTGTACGGGAACGAGTAGTCGTCACCGATGATCGCGGCGGTCTTCCAGCCGAGGTCGTTGTAGGCGTAGTCGCCCAGGCCGGCCGACCACTGCGCGCCGTCCGGGTGGAACCGGAAGAAGTTCGGCGCCTGCACCTTCAGGGTCGCGTCCTGCGCGCCCGCGATGCCGTTGACGAACGTCTTGTCCGGATGCTCCTTGGCGTAGTTCGCGACCGCGATGCCCTCGTCGCCGGAGAGCGGGCCGAGCAGCACGTCCGCGTCCTCCTGCTCCATCAGGCGGCGTGTCTCCTCGATCGCCTTGTCGGCGGTGTCGTCGGCGCAGCCGTAGCCGACGATCTCGACGTCCTTGCCGGCGATCTGGGCGCCGTCGACGCCGTCCGTCGGCTTCTCACCCGCGGCGGTGCCGCCGGCGTACTTGATCAGCGCCAGATTCGCGCCCGAGGCGGTCGGCTCGAAGAACGAGCCGAAAGCGCCCTCGCAGTCCGAGAGGATGCCGACCTTGATCGTGCCACCACCCTCCTCCTGCGCGGCGGGCTCCCCACCGTCGTCCCCGCCGTCGTCGTCGTCGCCACAACCCGCTCCGATCAGCGCCAGAGCCAACAGCGCCGCGAGCAGCGTAAGCAGCTTGCGTCCCCTCAAAACAGCTCTCCTCTCGTACCCATCAGTTGACAGTGCCTGGTGCGGGCCCGCTCTCGGGCCCCGCGGAAGTCGTCGTCGTCGGAGTGCCACCTCCTGGTCTTCGCCCTCTCAGGCGATTGCGGGCGTTCTCCCAGATGCCGACGAGGCCGCCGGGGGAGAGAAGGACGATGATCAGGAACACCAGCCCGATGATCGTGTTGAACCGGGCCGGGCCCAGGACGTTGCCGACGTCCGGCACCCACTCCCGGGAGTAGTTGTCGATCAGCATGTACGCGAGCCCGCCGATCCACGCGCCCTCGAGCCGGTAGAGCCCGCCGATGACGGCCACGATCAGGACGTTGATCGTCTGCTCGAGGTTGATCGAGCCCGGCGAGATCCGCCGGTTGGCCCAGACGGACAGCACGCCGGCGACGCCGGCCACGAACGCCGCGAGGGCGAACGCGAGCGTCCGGTGGAGCGTGACGTCGTAGCCGAGCGCCCGCATCCGCGACGGCTCGTCGCGCTGGCCCTGCAGGGCCAGGCCGAACGCCGTGCGCGAGATGCCGCGCAACGCGACGAAGACGAGCGCGGACACCACGAGCGTGACCAGGTACAGCGGCACCGGATCCTGCCCCGGCTCGCCGATCAGCCCGGGAAGGTCGAGGTTGTTGACGCCGCCGAACCCGGACAGCTGCGTCACCTGCGAGAAGAAGTAGTAGATGAGCACGCTGAAGGCGAGCGTGATCATCAGGAAGTAGATGCCCTCGCTCCGCGCCGCGATCCAGCCGAACGCCAGTCCGGCGATCGTCGCCGCCAGCAGCGCGACGATCGTCGCCAGCCACGGGTTCCACGCGGCCGCGCTGCCGCCGTCGGCGAGCACGAGGTTGGCGTACGTCATGCCGGCGACGCCGAAGAACCCGACCTGCCCGAGCGAGACCATCCCGCCGTAGGCCGCCAGGAAGATGAGGCTGGCCGCCGCGACGCCGAGCCACAGCGACTTCGTGAGGATCTGCGAGACCCAGAAGTCGCTCAGCAGCAGCGGCATGAGCGCCGCGACCACGAGGATCACGACCAGCGCCGGCCAGCCGAGGCGGCCCGTGCTCACTGTGGGGGTCACGCGGGCCTCCCGAAGAGGCCGAGCGGCCGCACCGCCAGCACGCCGACGAGCAGCGCGAAGGTGACGAGGATCGAGTAGTTCGTGAGGTCGGTGCCGCCGATCGTCAGGTACACGTCCGCGTACGCGTCGACCAGGCCGAGGGCGAGCGCGCCGATCGCGGCGCCGCCCAGCGAGCCCATGCCCCCGATGATCACGACGATCAGCGAGTTGAGCAGGAAGGCCGTGTCCTGCCCGGGAGCCAGCGAGATCATCGTGCCGCCGAGCACGCCGCCGAAGCCGGCGAGCATCGCGCCGAGGAAGAACGCGCCCGCGAACACGAGGTTCACGTTGATGCCGAGCGCGGAGACCATGTCGCGGTCGTCGACGCCGGCGCGCACGATCTTCCCGAACCGTGTCCGCCTGATCACCAGGAACAGCAGCAACCCGATCAGCAGCGCCGAGCCGAGCACGACCACGCCGCGGAAGAAGCCGAAGCGCACGTCGCCGGGCACCGTGATGCTGGTGGGCCAGGCGGTCGGCGCCGCGATGTCCTTCGAGATGCCGCCGAAGGCCGCGAGCATCTGGTCCGCGATGATCACCGACAGCGCGATCGTGATCAGCGCCTGGCGGAGCTCCTGGCCCTGGTTCCAGCGCAGGAAGATCTGCTGGATCGCCAGGCCGATGAAGCCGATGGCGACGGTGGCCAGGATGAGCGGCAGGAACCAGCCGAGGAAGCCGTACTCGGCGTCGGAGGTGCCCGACAGCGACAGGTTCAGCCCGGTGTCCTCCGTGAACCAGCGACTCTGGATCTCCAGGGCCAGATAGCCGCCCAGCAGGTAGAGCGAGCCGTGGGCCATGTTGACCACGCGCATGAGGCCGAAGATGAGCGTGAAGCCGCTGGCCACCACGAAGTAGAGGGCCGCGAGGGTGACGCCGTTGAGCGTCACGATCACGAACTGGCGGACGTCGTTCGCCGCCTTCGTGATCAGGAAGACCGCGAGGACCGCCACCAACACGGCGGCGGCGATCCGCTTCGGGCCCCAGCGGCGCGCGCTCCCGGTCACCTCGGGCGCGGCGAGGACGCCGCCCGTGGTGACGCGAGCGGTCGCGTCACCCGGTTCCGGTTGCCCGCCGGAGGTGGGATCGACGGTATCTGCCATGTCCTTGACAGGAATTGAAAGCTGATGCAGAGTTGTTTGTCAAGTTATGAAGCGTTCTGGAAGGGGTCGATGACCACCACCCCGCGCGGGGACCTGGCTGATGCCAAGGCATCGCTCTCCTCCGCGCTCGGCGTCGGCGCGGTTATAACGGCAGCGGCGGACCTCGCGGCCTACACCGCCGACACGTACTGGCCCGCACTGGCCGCAAAGGCCGCTGGAGCGCCGATCTCGCGGCCGGACGCCGTCATACGGCCACGTACCGAAGAGGAAGTCGCGGCGGTGCTCGAGATCGCGCACGAGCAGCGGATCCCGGTGGTCCCGTGGGGTGGCGGATCGGGCACGCAGGGTGGCGCGCTGGCCGTCCACGGCGGCATCGTCCTCGACTTGCGCTCGCTCGACCGGGTGATCGAGATCGACGAGATCTCGATGACCGTCACGGTGCAGGCCGGCAAGAACGGTCGCGAGCTGGAGGCCGAGCTCAACGCACACGGGTTGATGCTCCCGCACTATCCGGCATCCGTCGAGTGGGCGACCGTCGGCGGGTACATCGCCGCGCGCGGCTCCGGGGTGCTCTCGACCCGCTACGGGAAGATCGAGGACCTCGTGCTCACGCTGCGGGTGGCGACGCCCACCGGCGGGCTGATGGACACGGTCGGCGTGCCGCGTCACGCGGTCGGCCCCGAGCTGACCCAGGTGTTCGTCGGCTCGGAGGGCACGCTCGGCGTGATCACGCGGGCGACGCTCGCCGTCGTCCCGCTCCCCGAGGTCCGCCGCTTCGCCGCCGTCGGGTTCCCGGGCATCGGCGCCGGGATCGGCGCGATCCGGTGTGCGCTGCAGGCCGGCCACCGCCCGTCCGTGGTGCGCATGTACGACGAGGAGGCGACGCGGCTGACCTTCGCGCCGGTCGTCGGCGAGGACCTCTCGGGCGTCTACACCGTGCTCGCGTTCGAGGGCGAGGCCGACGCGGCCGCGCTCGAGGAGCGGCGGACGATCGAGATCGCGCTCGAGGCGGGCGCCGAGGTGCTCGACCCGGCGCTCGGGCAGCGCTGGTGGGACCGCCGCTACGACTTCTACCACCCGCCCCACCAGCCCGAGCTGCCCGCCGTCTGGGGCACGCTCGACGTGGTCGCGACCTACGCGCGGATCGAGGCCGTGTACGACGCGCTGCACCGGGCGGTGCGGGTCCCGTACCGCGACACCGGGCTCGAGCTGCGGATGCACCTCTCGCACTGGTACGCGTGGGGGACGATGATCTACGGCCGCTTCGTGATCCCCGACGGCGGGCCTGACGCGCTCGAGCTGCACGACCGCATCTGGGAGGACGGCATGACCGCCGCGCTCGACGCCGGCGCGGTCATGAACGACCACCACGGCGTGGGGCTCAAGCTCGGGCCGTACATGGCGCGCCAGCACGGCGCGTCGATGGAGGCGATCCGGGCGATCAAGGCGGCGCTCGATCCGCACGCGGTCATGAATCCCGGCAAGCTGGGGCTGTGAGAGCGCAGCCGGTGGCCGCTCAGCCCGGCATCGCGCTGATCGGCACCCTCGACACCAAGGGGGCGGAGATCGCGTACGTGCGCGACCGGCTGAGCGCGCTCGGCGTGCGCCCGGTCGTGGTCGACTCGGGGATCCTCGGCGAGCCCGACGGGTGCGTGGCCGACATCCCGCGCGAGGAGGTCGCTCGCGCCGGCGGCCATGAGCTCGACGCGGTGCGCGCCGCGGGCTCGCGCGGCGCGGCCGTGCAGCTGATGCTCGACGGCGTGCGCACCGTCGTGCTGCGCGAGTTCGGCGAGGGGCGGATCGCCGGCGTGCTGTGCCTGGGCGGCGCCGAGGGAGCGCTGCTCGGCGCGGCCGCCATGCACGCGCTGCCGGTCGGCGTGCCGAAGCTGATCGTCTCCCCCAGCGCGTCGGGCCGCCGCCCGTTCGGCCCGTTCGTGGGCGAGGGCGACGTGACGGTCATGCACTCGGTCGTCGACATCCTCGGCCTCAACGAGATCTCGCGCGCGATCTTCGACAACGCCGCGGCCGCGGTCGCCGGCATGGTCCGCGACGGCGGGCGGCCGGTCGGCAAGCTCGGCGAGCAGTGCGTCGGCATCACCATGCTCGGCCAGACCACGCCCGGCGTGATGTGCGTGCGCGACCGGCTCGTCGCCGCCGGCTACGAGCCCGTGATCTTCCACGCCAACGGCGTCGGCGGCCCCGCCATGGAGCACCTGATCGAGGCCGGGGCGCTCGGCGGGGTGATCGACTACACGCTCTCCGAGCTGGCCAACTCGCTGCTCGACGGCATCCACGCCACCGGCCCGGACCGCCTGCGGGTGGCCGGCCGACACGGGCTGCCGCAGGTCGTCGTCCCGGGCTGCGTCGACTTCTTCAACCAGGGGCCCCGCGAGTCGCTCCCCGAGCGGTACCGCGACCGCAAGAGCTACTTCCACAACCCGGTCGCCACGCTCGTGCGGATCGAGGCCGACGAGGAGGCCGCGCTCGGCCGGATGGTCGCCGAGCGGCTCAACGAGTCGCGCGGCGCGGTGCACGTGGTCGCGCCCACCCGCGGGTTCTCGCTGGCCGACGCCGAGGGCGGCGACCTGTGGGACCCGGAGGCCGACCGCGCGTTCCTCGACGCGCTGCGCACCACGCTGCGGCCCGACATCCCGTACGAGACCGTCGACGCCCACGTCGACGACTCGGCGTTCGCCGACGTCGTCGCCCAGCGCTACCTCGCGCTTGTCCAGGAGCCCGCCGATGCGCCGATCAGCTCGTGAAACCGTCCGGGGACCGCGTCTGAGCACCGTGCCTCCAGCCCTTCGCCGAGCCCAGATCCTCGAGCGGATCCAGCGCGACGGCGGCGTGTCGGTCGCCGAGCTCGCGCGCGATCACGCGGTCTCCGCGATCACCGTGCACCGGGATCTCGAGCAGCTCGCGCGCGAGGGCCTGGTCGAGCGCGTGCACGGCGGCGCGCGGGCGATCCGCGGGATCGGCATGCTCCCGCTCATCGCGACCGCGTGGACGCAGCGGGTCGAGCAGGCGGGCGCCGCCAAGGCGGCGATCGCCGCGCGTGCCGCCGCGATGATCACGACGGGCTCGACGGTGTTCCTGGACGCGTCCTCGAGCGCGCTGGCGCTCGCCCGCAGGCTGATGGAGGACCCGCCCAACGAGCTGACGCTCGTCACCAACTCGCCGGCGATCGCCTACGAGGTGATCGCCGAGCCGATGCACGTGGTCGTCTGCCCGGGCGAGCTGGACCAGCACATGCGGATGCTGGCCGGGCGCTGGACGGTCGAGTTCCTGCACGAGCTCAACTTCGACATCGCGTTCGTCTCCGCCGCGGGGCTCACGCTCGACGCGGGGCTCACCACCTCGCGCCGGCCGCTGGCCGACGTGGTGAACGCCGCCCGCGGAGCCGCGAGCCGCACGGTCGGCCTGATCGACGCGACCAAGTTCGGGCGCGCTTCACTGGTGTCGATCGTCCCCGCGCAGGCGCTCGACATGATCGTGACCGACGGGGGCCTGGAGGAGGCCGTCGCCGAGGAGTACCGAGCCGCCGACGTACGGCTGGAGATCGTCAATGCGTAGGGAGGACTGAGATGGCACGACCCGTAACGCTGTTCACCGGGCAGTGGGCGGACCTGCCGTTGGAGGACCTGGCCGCCAAATGCGGCGAATGGGGCTTCGACGGCCTGGAGCTCGCCTGCTGGGGCGACCACTTCGACGTGGCGCAGGCCGTCGGCGACCCGAGCTATGCCGCCGGCCGCCGCGAGATCCTCGAGCGGCACGGTCTCGGCTGCTGGGCGATCGGCAACCACCTCGTGGGCCAGGCGGTCTGCGACCCGATCGACGCGCGCCACCAGGGCGTGCTCTCGCCGGAGATCTGGGGCGACGGCGATCCCGAGGGCGTGCGGTCGCGGGCCGCCGACGCGATGAAGGACACGGCGCGGGCGGCGGCACAGCTCGGCGTCGACGTCGTCACCGGCTTCACCGGCTCGCCGACCTGGCACATGCTCTACTCGTTCCCGCCCAACGACTTCGACGAGATCGAGCGCGGCTATCAGGAGTTCGCCGAGCGCTGGGGGCCGATCGTCGACGTCTTCGAGGCCGAGGGCGTGCGCTTCGGGCTCGAGGTCCACCCCACCGAGATCGCCTACGACTTCGTGACCACGCGCAAGGCGCTGGACGCGATCGGCGACCGGCCCGGGTTCGGCATCAACTTCGACCCCAGCCACTTCGAGCATCAGTTCCTGGACTCGGCGGCATTCATCACCGAGTTCGGGCCGAAGATCTTCCACGCCCACATCAAGGACTCGATCCGCCGCCTCGACGGCCGGTCGTCGATCCTCGGCGGGCACCTGAACTTCGGCGAGCCCGGCCGCGGCTGGGACTTCGTGTCGCCCGGGCACGGCGACGTCGACTTCGAGAGCATGATCCGTGCGCTCAACAGGATCGGGTACAACGGTCCCCTGTCGATCGAGTGGGAGGATTCGGGGATGGACCGCGACTGGGGTGCGCCGGACGCTCTCGCGTTCGTGCGCCGCACGGACTTCGCTCCCTCGTCGGTCGCGTTCGACGCTGCCTTCGCGAAGGAGTCCTGAATGTCAGAAGTCGGATTCGTCACGATGGGCAAGGCGGCCGGCGCCGCCGAGGTGAAGCCCATCGGCGTCGGGATGCTGGGCTACGCCTTCATGGGCAAGGCTCACTCCAACGCCTACAAGACACTGGCCTACATGACGTGGCCGCCGCCGCTGATGCCGCAGCTGGTGGCGATCGCGGGCCGCAACGAGGAGGCGGTCTCCGAGGCCGCCCGGCGCTACGGGTTCTCCGAGTACGTGACCGACTGGAAGGCGCTGGTCGGCGACGACCGCGTCCAGCTGTTCGACAACGCGGGCCCGAACAACCTCCACGCCGAGCCGACGATCGCGGCCGCCGAGGCGGGCAAGCACGTCATCTGCGAGAAGCCGCTCGGGCGCGACGCCGCCGAGTCCTACGAGACCTGGCAGCGCGTGCAGGCCACGGGCGTCAAGCACATGTGCGCCTTCAACTACCGGTTCGTGCCGGCCGTGCGGCTCGCGCAGCAGATCATCTCGTCGGGAGAGCTGGGCGACCTCCAGCACTTCCGCGGCGCGTACCTGCAGGAGTGGGGCACGACCGAGGGCGACATCTGGCGCTTCGACAAGGCCGCCGCCGGGTCGGGCTCGCTCGGCGACCTCGGCGCGCACGTGATCGACCTCGCGCGCTACCTGGTGGGCGAGGTCTCCGAGGTGGCCGCGATCACCCAGACGTTCATCCCGGGCCGCGACGTCGACGACGCCGTCGAGTCCGTCGTGAAGTTCGAGAACGGCGCCGTCGGCACGATCGAGGCCTCGCGGTTCTGCCAGGGCCGGAAGAACGCGTTCACATGGGAGATCAACGGCTCCAAGGGCTCGCTGCGGTTCGACCTCGAGCGGTTGAACGAGCTGCAGTACTCCGAGGGCAACGCGGGCTTCCGCACGGTGCTCGTCTCCGAGGCCGACCATCCCTTCTGGGAGCACTGGTGGCCGCAGGGGCACATGATCGGCTGGGAGCACAGCTTCGTCCACGAGATCCACCACCTGCTGACCGCGATCCGCGACGACACCGACGTGGCCCCGCACGGCGCCACGCTCGAGGACGGCTACCGCGCCGCCGAGGTCTGCGACGCGATGCTGCGCTCCGCCGAGCAGGGCGGCCGCGAGGCCGTGCAGTACCGCTGAAGCCGCGTCGAGGGCCCTGAACGTAGGCGTTTGGGGCCCTCGCGGGCGGGGCAGTCATAGGAGTAGGCGGGTTACAGAGAACGGCGCGAGAGCGCCGTTTCCATTTGAAGACGAAGTCCGTGCGCGACCCCAGCATCCCGGTCGCGCGTCCCCTCTCGTGACGAGCGACTGCCGACATACGCGCTTGCGCACCGCTGCCGTGCGCACTTGCCTGCTCCTGATCGCCGTGATCGCATTGGCCGGCGGGGTCGTCTCCTACGCGATTCCCGTCGCCGCGTCCGGCACGCAGTCGTGGGACGACGGGATCGTGCGCTGGTACGACGCCAGCGACGTCGGCCGGACGGTCGACACCGCGGCCCAGCGCTGGAACTCCTCCGGCGCGCGGGTGCGCTTGGTCGAGGTCGTCTCGCGCGAGGACGCCGACGTGGTGATCGAGGTCGACGACGGAGCGCTGCGCCAGGCGTGCGGCGCGGACTGCCTCGGCTACACGACGTCGATCGGCCGCCCGTCCGAGGACGGCCCGGTGCGGGTGCTCCTGGGCGCCGAGCTGACCGGCGATCCGCGGCCGCTCAGCGTGTGGGTCGCCGCGCACGAGTTCGGCCACGTGCTCGGCCTGCATCATCGCGACGGCCGCGCGTGCTCCCTGATGAGCGAGCACGCGTTCGACACGAACTGCGCGCCGTCGCTGGCGGCGGAGCCGCCGACGCGCGATCAGCTCGCGTGCGTGCCGGCCCCGGCCGACGTGGAGGAGGCCGCGAGGCTGTACGGCGGCGCGCTCGCGCGGCGCGACGCGCGCTGCAGCTGAGTGCCCCAGCGCGGCTTGGCCAGCACCGCCTGCGCTACGCCGATCCGCCGCTCGGCGAAGCCCGCCTCGCAGTAGCTGAGGTACATGCGCCACAGCCGGCGGAAGCGCTCGTCGTATCCGAGCTCCTCCAGGCGGCCGGTGTAGTCCTCGAGGTTCGTCCGCCAGCGCCGCAGCGTCTCGGCGTAGTCCAGGCCGAAGTCCTCGAAGTGCGTGAGCCGCAGGTCGGTCTCGCGCGCGACGCAGCGGGCGATCACCTCGACCGACGGCAGGCAGCCGTTGGGGAAGATGTGGGTGCGGATGAAGCTCTTGGAGGCGCGCTCGACGGCGTACGCGCGGTCGTCGATGGTGATCGCCTGGAGGAGCATCGCGCCGTTGGGCTCGAGCAGGCCGGCGCACTTGGAGAAGAACGTCCCGAAGTCCTTCCAGCCGACGGCCTCGATCATCTCGATCGAGACGAGCTTGTCGTAGCGGCCCTCGAGCTCGCGGTAGTCCTTGGCGAGGACGGTGACGCGGTCGGCGACGCCGGCCTCCTCCAGCCGCTCCGTCGCGTGCTCGCGCTGCTCGTTCGAGAGCGTCGTGGTGGTCACGCGGCAGCCGCGCGTGATGGCGGCGTGGAGCGCGAAGCCGCCCCAGCCGGTGCCGATCTCCAGCACGTGGTCGTCCGGCCCGAGGCCGAGCCTCTCGCAGACCAGCTCGAGCTTGGCGGTCGAGGCCTCCTCGAGCGTCATGCCGGGGTGCGTGAAGCGGGCGCTCGAGTACATCATCGTCGGGTCGAGCATCAGCTCGAACAGCTCGTTGCCGAGGTCGTAGTGGGCGGCGATGTCCTCGCGGCTGCGGCTCGGCGTGTTGCGGACGGCGCGCAGGCGCTGGTAGGGCTCGCGCAGCGGCGTGAGCCGGCGGCGCGGGCCGTCGAGCTGGGCGGCGTTGCGCGCCGCGAGCCGGATCAGGGCGACGACGTCGGGCGAGTCCCACAGTCCGTCGGCGTACGACTCGGCCAGGCCGCGGCTGCCCTTGAGCAGCGCCGTCCAGGTGCGCGGGTCGTGGATCTCGAGCGTGGCGTGCGGCGGGCCGCTGCCCAGCTCGTGGCGCTCGGCGCCCTCGACGATGGTGAGGCTGCCCTCGCGCATCCGCTCGAGCAGGGCGAGGGCGAGGCGGCGGGCGATCATGCGCGCTTGACCCCCTTGGCCCGCAGCACGATCGCGTGGCCGTAGATCAGCGGGAGCGTGCGGAGCGCGCCGAGCGGGGTGCGGAACGGGCGGCGGTGGAGCTTGAGCGTCGCGTCGAACGCGGTCCGCTCGGCCTCCCGGCTCTCGATGTGGACCGAGATCGTCGGGCCCGGGGGCGCGACGGAGACGGTGTAGCGCTGGTCCATGCCCATGAACGGCGACACGCGCATGGCCTTGTCGTGCTCGGTGCGGCGGGCGTCGAGCACGTAGGCGTGGCGCTCGCCCCACGGCGTGTTGGTCACCTCGGCGACGACCGCGGTGAGGCTCTCGGCGTCGTCGAAGCAGTAGTAGAGGCTCACGGGGTTGAAGCACTGCCCGAGCGTGCGCAGCTGCGTGAGGACGCGGACCTTGGCGACGGGCTCGGGGACGAGGTCGCGGACGGCGGCGGCGAGCGGGACGCCCGGGTCGCCGAGGTAGTCGCGGCGGCGGAAGCGCACGAGCCCGGGCCGGCGCCGGACCAGGCGGCCGCCGAGCAGCCGGGGCAGCTCGTCGAGGTCGACGTAGGCCATCGAGATGCGGTGCAGGAGCTCGTGGCGGCGGACGGCGAAGCGCCGGTGGCGGATCGTGCCCTCGTAGACGGCGCTGTGGCGTCCGTCACAGGCGGTCTCCGCCGAGCCGCTCGGCGACGCGCGCGCCGCTGCTCACGCCGTCCTCGTGGAAGCCCCAGCCCCAGTAGGCGCCGCAGAAGTGCGTGCGCCCGGCGCCGCTGATCTCCTCGTGGCGCTGCTGCGCCCGCGCGCCCTCCGCGGTGTAGACCGGGTGGGCGTAGGGGATCGTCCGCAGGATCCGCGCCGGGTCGATGCGCCTCGGTGCGGTTGAGCGTGACGCAGAAGTCGCGGTCTGCCCGCAGGTCCTGCAGGCGGTTCATGTGGTAGGTGACGGTCGGCAGGCCCGTGGGGTCGTCGAGCAGGTGGTAGTTCCAGCTCGCCCACGCGCGCCGGCGGCGCGGCAGCAGCGAGCGGTCGGTGTGCAGGACGGCCTCGTTGGGCTGGTACGGGAACGCGCCGAGGATCTCGTGCTCGCGGTCGGTCGGGTCGGCGAGCATGCCGAGCGCCTGGTCGGCGTGGGCGGCGACGATCACGTGGTCGAACCGCTCGCCGTCGACCGTCACGTGGTCCTCGTGCCGCGCGATCTCGCGGACCGGCGTCCCGAGCCGCAGGCGGTCGGCGAACGGCCGGGTGAGCGCCTCGACGTAGCGCTGGGAGCCGCCGCGGACGGTGCGCCACTGCGGGCGGCCGCGGAAGCCGAGCATCCCGTGGTTGTCGAAGAACTCGGCCAGGAAGCGGGCGGGGAAGCTCCCCATCTGGGCGGGGTCGGCCGACCACACCGCCGCTGCCTGCGGGACGATCAGGCGGTCGACGAAGGCGGTCGAGTAGCCGCGGTCCTCGAGCCAGCCGCGAAGCGACGGATCCTCGCGCGAGGCGAGCAGCCGGCGGGCGTCCTGGTTGAAGCGCACGAGGTCGGCCACCATGCGGTGGAACCAGGGCGTGACGAGGTGCGCGCGCTTGGCGAAGAGGCCGTTCGGCGACGAGCCGTTGTACTCGAAGTCGCCGTGCTCGTCGGCCACCGAGAACGTCATGCTCGAGGGCTGCGAGGCCACTTTGACGCGCTCGAGCAGGCGCTCGAAGCGCGGGTAGTTGCGGTCGTTGAAGACGATGAAGCCCGTGTCCACTTGGTGGACGCCGGTCTCGGTCTCGACCGTGACGGTGTTCGTGTGGCCGCCCGCGTACGTGCCGGCCTCGAACACCGTGACCTCGTGGGTGCGATGGAGGAGATGGGCGGCGACGAGGCCTGAGACGCCGGCGCCGGCGATGGCGATCCTCATGTGCATCTTCTTCGATCCTCGGGGCCGCGCGGATCACTGATCCGCCCCGGCGCGCTGCGCGTAGAGGGGATATGAGCCGGATCGCGGCGTACGCCGTCCTGTCGTTGCGCGTCGCCTATGGCGCGGCGCTGCTGGTCGCCCCCGGGCGCGTCACGCGCACGTGGCTGGGCCCGGCCGGCGGCGACCCGCCCGCCGCGGTCCCGCTGCGCGGGCTCGGCGCCCGGGAGGTCGTGATCCACGGCGCCGCGCTGGCCGTCGCCGCGCGCGGCGGCGCGCTGCGACCATGGCTGGCGATGAGCATCGCCGGCGATCTCGCGGACATCGCCTCGACGGTCGCCGGGCGCCACGGGCTCCCCGACCGCTCGCCGGCCGCGACCGCGGTCGTCGCCGGCACGTCCGCGGCGATCAGCGCGGCCGTCGCGGCGGCGGTGGACCGCTGATCGTCCTCCTGCACACGCTCGGCACCGACCATCGCATGTGGGACCCGGTGCTGCCGCTGCTGGACGACGCGATCGCGCTCGACCTCCCCGGGCACGGCTCGGCGCCGATGGTCGCGGACGCCTCGCCGGCCGGGCTGGCGGCCGCGATCGCGGCGCAGCTCGCCGAGCGGGGCATCGCGGAAGCGCACGTGGCCGGGAACTCGCTCGGCGGCTGGGTCGCGCTCGAGCTCGGGCTGTCGGGCGCCGCCGCGTCGGTCACCGCGATCGCGCCCGCCGGGCTGTGGGCCGAGCCGCTCGTGCCCAAGCGCTCGTCGGCGCGCGCCGTCGCGCGCGGGCTCCTGCCGGCGCTCGGGCCGCTGCTGCGCGCGGATCGCTTCCGGCGGCTGGTGCTCGCGACGAACGCCGCGCATCCGGAGCGGATCCCGCCCGACGCCGCCCGCCGCCTCGTCCGCGCCTACGCGACGGCGCCCGGCTTCCAGCCGATCAACGACGCGATGCGCGCCGGCCGCTTCACCCGGCTCGCCGACGTCCGCGTGCCGGTGACGCTCGCGTGGCCGGATCGCGACCGGCTCGTGGCGCGGCCGCGCTCGCTCCCGCCCGGCGTGCGCAGCGTCGTGCTGCGCGACTGCGGGCACCTGCCGACGTGGGACGACCCCGAGCAGGTGGCGCGCGTGCTGCTCGAGGGCAGCGCCGCTCAGGTCTGAGCGGGGCGCAGCATGCGCCAGTGCGTCGGGCCGTCCGGCAGCAGCCGCGCGGCGGCCTCGATGACCTCGAAGCCGTGCCGCTCGTACAGCCGCGTCGCGCTCGGTGTCGGTCTCGAGGTAGCAGGGGCCGTCATGCCGCGCGGGTCCGGCCACAGCGAGAGGCTCGCCGGGTCCTCCGCGAAGGCCCGCGCGAGCGTGTCCGCCGCTTCTCCGAGCCGGCGGAGCTCGAGCCCGGCGACGGTCATTCCGTGTCTCGGAGCGCCTTCGCCGCGGCGGCCGACGCCGTCGCCAGGACCGCGCTCTCGAACGTGCACGAGAGCATCGTGAAGCCGAGCTCGCGGAAGCCCGCGGCCTGGTCCGGCCGGCCCATGTGGAGCGCGGCGGTCCTGCCGTGGCGCGCCGCCGCGTCGGCGATCCGGCGCGCGGCGTCCTGGAGCGGCGCGCCGGCGAGGTCGAGCTCGACGCCGAGGTCGGCGGACAGGTCGGCCGGGCCCATGAGCAGGGCGTCGACGTCGTCGAGCGCGGCGATCGCGTCGACCTGCTCGAGCGCGCTCGCCCGCTCGATCTGGATGATGCAGCCGAGCGCGGCGTCGGCGTCGGGGCGGAAGGCCGGCCCGGCGCCGCCGAAGCGGTTCCCGCGCGAGAACGGCGAGATCCCGCGCGTGCCCGCGTAGCGGACGCCGGCGGCGACTCGCTCGGCCTCGGCGGTCCCGGCGACCTGCGGGACGATCACGCCGGACGCGCCCGCGTCGAGCATCCGCCCGGCCTGCGCCGGCCCGTCGGGCACGCGCACGACGACCGCGGCGTGCGCGCCCGCGGCGGCGATCTGCGCGCGGGCCGCCGCCTCGTCCCCGGCGCCGTGCTCGAGGTCGACGACGACCACGTCGAAGCCGCTCATCGCGGTGACCTCGGCGCTGACCGGGGAGCCGAGATCGAGGAACGCGACGGCCAGCGGATCGCGCCGCCGGAGCCGCTCGCGGAGGCCGGTGAAGGTCACGCCGTGCATCATGTCGGACGTGGTCGCCTCCCGCCTCGCCGGCTTCGGCACGACGATCTTCACCGAGATGTCCGCTCTCGCCGAGCGGACGGGCTCGATCAACCTCGGCCAGGGCTTCCCCGACGAGGACGGCCCGGCCGAGGTGCTCGAGGCCGCGGCCGCCGCGATGCGCGCGGGCCACAACCAGTACGCGCCGCTCGCCGGCGTGCCAGCGCTGCGGAACGCGATCGCCGAGCACCAGAAGCGGTTCTACGGGCTCGACGTGGAGGACGTCCAGGTGACGTTCGGGGCCACCGAGGCGATCGCCTCGGCGATGCTCGGGCTGCTCGAGCCCGGCGACGAGGTCGTGGTCTTCGAGCCGCTGTACGACTCGTACGCCGCGTGCATCGAGATGGCCGGCGCCCGCCGGCGGGTGGTCACGCTGCGCCCGCCGGACTGGGCGGTCGACCCGGACGAGCTCCGGGCGGCGATCGGGCCCCGCGCGCGGCTCGTGCTGCTGAACACGCCGCACAACCCGACGGGCAAGGTGTTCTCGCGCGACGAGCTGACGCTGATCGCCTCGCTCTGCGTCGAGCACGACCTGATCGCGGTCTCGGACGAGGTCTACGAGCACCTCGTCTACGACGGCGAGCACCTCCCGCTCGCGGGGTTCGACGGGATGGCGGCGCGGACGATCACGATCTCCTCGCTCGGCAAGACGTTCTCCGTCACCGGGTGGAAGACGGGCTGGGCGACCGGGCCGCCGGCGCTGGTCGGCGCCGTCCGGGCGGCGAAGCAGTACCTCTCGTTCGCGGGCGGGACGCCGTTCCAGCACGCGGGCGCGCTCGCCCTCGGCCTCGGCGACGCGTTCTACGCGAGGCTGACCGCGGACTTCACCGCCAAGCGCGACCAGCTCTGCGCGGGGCTCGAGGCCGCCGGCCTGCAGCCGCTGCGGCCGGCGGGGACGTACTTCGTCAACGCCCGGGTGGAGGGCGACGCCGCCGCGTTCTGCCGCGACCTGCCGGCGCTGGCCGGGGTCGTGGCGATCCCCACGTCGGTGTTCTACGACTCGGACGCCGGCGACTCGCTCGTGCGGTTCGCGTTCTGCAAGCGGGAGAGCGTGATCGCGGACGCGTCTGCGCGGCTGGCCCGCCTGAGGACGTCAGCCCCGGCTGGGTAGTGAGCCGGCCGCGCCGGCGGCCGGCGCTCCCGCTTCCTTACGCAGCCGCAGTTGACGTTCGAGAACCGCCCGCCTAAGGTCCCGCCTCGTGGCAAACGTTTACCGAGTGGGCGTCGTGATGAACGGCGTGACCGGGCGGATGGGGACGAACCAGCACCTCGTGCGCTCGATCCTGGCCATCCGCGAGCAGGGCGGCGTGGACGGCATCCTCCCCGAGCCGCTGCTCGTCGGGCGCGACGAGGAGAAGCTGCGCGCGCTCGCCGAGCCGCACGGGCTCCCCTACACGACCGACCTCGACGCGGCGCTCGCCGACGACGCGTACGAGGTCTACTTCGACGCCCAGGTGACGAGCCGCCGCGAGGCGGCGGTGCGCAAGGCGATCGCGGCCGGGCGCCACGTCTACTGCGAGAAGCCGATCACCGAGGACCTCGCGTCGGCGCTCGCGCTCGCCGAGCTGGCCGAGGCGGCCGGCATCAAGCACGGCGTCGTGCAGGACAAGCTGTTCCTGCCGGGCCTGCGGACGCTCAAGCGCGTGCTCGACGGCGGCGGGCTCGGCCGCGTGCTGTCGGTGCGCGGGGAGTTCGGCTACTGGGTCTTCCCCGGCCCGGACCCGGCGCCGCAGCGGCCGTCCTGGAACTACCGGGCGGAGGACGGCGGGGGCATCGTCGGCGACATGTTCTCCCACTGGCGGTACGTGCTCGACGAGCTGTTCGGCTCGGTCCGCGGCGTGTACGCGCTCGGGGCGATCCACCTGCCGGACCGCTACGACGAGCGGGGCGAGCACTACGCCGCGACCGCCGAGGACGCCGCGTACGCGATCTTCGAGCTCCAGGACGGCGTGATCGCGCAGCTGAACTCCTCGTGGTGCGTGCGGGTGGACCGCGGCGAGCTGTTCGAGCTGCAGGTCGACGGCACCGAGGGCACGGCCGTCGCCGGGCTGCGCGAGTGCCGCGTGCAGTCCGCCGCCGACACGCCGCGCGCGGTGTGGAACCCCGACCTGGCGGACCCGATCGACCACCGCGCGGCGTGGTCTCCGGTCCCACCCGGCGAGCCGGACAACGCGTTCAAGGTCCAGTGGGAGCACTACCTGCGCCACGTGGCGCGCGACGAGCCGTTCCCGTGGGACTTCCGCGCCGCCGCCCGTGGCGTGCAGCTGTCCGAGCTGGGCATGCGGTCGTGGCGCGAGAAGCGCTTCGTCGAGGTCCCGCCGCTGTGATCACGAGCCGCGTGGCGTTCGCGGCGGCCCACGTGGTCGCGGACCTCGAGGGCGGCATCGACTGGGAGGCGACGCTCGCCTTCCGCCGCCACCTGTGGGAGCACGACCTTGGCGTGGCCGAGGCGATGGACACCGCCCAGCGCGGCATGGGCCTCGACTGGCCGGCCGCGCGCGAGCTGATCCGCCGCACGGCCGCCGAGGGCGGCGGCAGGCTGGCGGCCGGCGCGGCCACCGACCACGCCGAGCCCGCCACGCTCGACGAGGTCCGCGCCGCCTACGAGCACCAGTGCGAGTTCGTCGAGGGCGAGGGCGCCCAGGTGGTCCTGATGGCCAGCCGCGCGATGGCGGCGATCGCCGCGGGCGCCGACGACTACCGCGAGGTCTACGGCGCCGTCCTCGGCCGGCTCGAGCGCCCGGCGATCCTGCACTGGCTCGGCGACATGTTCGACCCCGCGCTCGCCGGATACTGGGGGACGTCCGACCTCGACGAGGCGACGGAGACGCTTCTCGGCATCGTCACGCGACAACGCCGGCAAGGTCGACGGCGTGAAGGTCTCGCTGCTCGACGCCGAGCGCGAGGTCGACATCCGCGCCCGCCTGCCGGAGGGCGTCCGCCTCTACACCGGCGACGACTTCAACTACCCGGAGCTGATCGCGAGCGGGAGCGACGCGCTGCTCGGCGTGTTCGACGCGATCGCGCCCGCGGCCTCGGCCGCGCTGCACGCGCTCGACGCCGGCGACCGCGACGGGTACGACCGCATCCTCGCCCCGACGGTCCCGCTCGCCCGCCACCTGTTCGAGGCGCCGACCTTCAACTACAAGACCGGCATCGTGTTCCTCGCCTGGCTCAACGGCCACCAGGAGCACTTCCGGCTGCTCGGCGGCCTCGAGACCGCCCGGTCGAAGGACCACCTCGCCGACGTGTTCGTGCTCGCCGACCGCGCCGGGCTCCTGCGCGACCCCGAGCTGGCCCTCGCGCGCATGCGGCAGGCGCTCGCGTGACCGCCCTCGCGCGCCTCAGCCTCAACCTCATCACCGTCGACCACTGGAGCCTGCCCGAGGCGGTCGAGCGCTGCGCCGCGGCGGGGATCGCGACCGTCGCGCCCTGGCGCCACCAGCTCGACGAGGACAGCGCGCGGCGGATCGAGGAGGCCGGCCTCGCGGTCTCCAGCCTCTGCCGCGGCGGCTTCTTCACGGCGCCGGGCGCCGACGACGACAACCGCCGCGCCGTCGAGCAGGCGGCCGAGCTCGGCGCGCCCGTGCTCGTGCTCGTCTGCGGCCCGCCGGAGGCCGCCGACCTGCGCGCCGCCCGCGCCACGATCGCGGCCGGGATCGAGCGCCTGCTCCCCTTCGCCGCCGACCACGGCGTCCGCCTCGGCATCGAGCCGCTGCACCCGATGATGGTCGGCGAGCGCTCGGCCATCGTCACGCTCGGCGAGGCGCTCGCCCTCGCGCGGACGTTCGACGATCCCCACGCGGGCGTGGTGGTCGACGCCTACCACGTGTTCTGGGACCCGCGGCTCGAGGACGAGCTGGCCGCGGCCGACGGCCTCGTCGCGGGCTACCACGTGTCCGACTGGCTCGTGCCCACGACGAGCCTGCTCGCGGGCCGGGGCCTGATGGGCGACGGGATCATCGACCTCCCGCGGCTCCAGGCGCTCGTCGACGCGACGGGCTACGACGGGCCGGTCGAGGTCGAGGTCATCAACCCCGCCCTCGCCCGGACGCCGCCCGCCGAGCTGCTCGCGGACATCAAGGCGCGCTTCGCGTAGTCGCGCGCGGCACGAGCCGGTGGGCCAGCACCACGTCGCCGCCGGCGCCCTCGAGGATCACGCGCGCGGCGGTCTCCCCCAGCTCGTGGAGCGGGAGCGAGACGGTGGTGAGGTCGACGAGCCGCGCCGCCCGGGTGTCGTCGATCCCCGCCACGGAGACGCGGCCGGGGACGTCCACGCCGGCGCGGCGGAGGCGGGTGAGCAGCCCGATCGCGACCTCGTCGTTGACGGCGAGGACGGCGTCGGGGAGCTCGCCGGCGAGCAGGTCGTCGGCGGCCGCCGCGCCGGCCTCGAACTCGAAGCCGCCGGGCAGGACGAGCGGGTCGGCGGCCCCCATGGCCTCGCGGAACCCCTCGAGCCGGTGCGCGCTCGTGTGCAGGCCGGGCGGCCCCTCGACGAACGCGATGCGGCGGTGACCGAGCCCGAGCAGGTGCTCGGTGGCGTCGCGCGCAGCGGCGCGGTTGTCGACCAGCACGCTCGGGCAGTCGAGGTCGCGCGCCGCGAGCGCGACCACGACCGAGCCGCCGGACTGGAGCTCGGCCACCGCAGCGCGCAGCGACGGCTCCGGATGCTCGTAGCCGCTGCCCGCGAAGATGACGCCGGCCGCGTGGTAGTCGCGCAGCACGCCGAGATGACCGAGCTCGGCCGCCGGGCGCCGGTCGGTGTTGCAGACCATCGTCAGGTGCCCGGCCGCCGCCGCGACGTCCTCCACCCCGCGCGCGATCTCCGCGAAGTACGGGTCGACGATGTCGCCCACGATCACGCCGATGAAGCGGCTCGTGCGCTTCACGAGCGCACGCGCCAGCTCGCTGGGCCGGTAGCCGAGCTCGTCCGCGGCCGCCAGCACCCGCCCGCGCGTCACTTCCGAGACCGGATGGGTCGAGCCGTTGAGGACGCGCGAAGCCGTGGCGATCGACACGCCCGCGTGGCGGCTGACGTCGGCGAGAGAGGCCATCGAGGGGAGCGCGCACCTTGACAGAGCGCGCGGTGCGAGGCTAGCGTGGCAAACGATTACCACGGAGGAGAGGGCGATGGCAGCTGGGACATCGGAGCGAGCGACGCTCGCCGTGCTGGAGAAGGCGACGGGAGCGCCGATGGGGGAGGTCGACGTCGCCTCGGTGCAGGACGTCGACGCCGCCGTCGAGGCGGCGGTCGCGGCGCAGGCCGAGTGGGCCGCGACGCCCTATGACGTGCGCGCCGGCGTGCTGCGCGCCGCCGCGGCGGCGCTGACCGCGCGGGCGGCCGAGATCACCGACCTGATCGTGCGCGAGACCGGCTCGATCGCCGGCAAGGCCGAGTACGAGGTCGGCGGCGCCGCCAACGAGCTGTACGAGGCGGCGGGGCTGACCTCGCGCGCCGTCGGCGAGATCCTCCCGTCGCACAGCCCCGGCCGCTTCAGCCTCGCCCAGCGCATCCCGGTCGGCGTCGTCGCGGCGATCACGCCGTGGAACTTCCCGCTCATCCTCGGCATGCGCGTGACGGCTCCGGCGCTCGCGCTCGGCAACGCCGTCGTCCTCAAGCCCTCGCCCGAGACGCCGCTCTCCGGCGGCATGGTCATCGCCGAGGTGCTGGCCGAGGCGGGGCTGCCCGAGGGCCTGTTCGCCGTCGTCCCCGGCGACCAGGACGTCGGTGAGCGGCTCGTCGAGCATCCCGGCACCTCGATGATCCACTTCACCGGCTCGAGCGCCGTCGGCGCGCGCATCGCCGCGACCGCCGGCGGCCGGCTCAAGCGCGTGTCGCTCGAGCTCGGCGGCAACAACGCGCTCGTCGTCCTCGACGACGCCGACCTCGAGCAGGCCGTGATGATCGGCGCCTGGTCGGCCTACCACTACCAGGGCCAGACCTGCATCACGGCGGGCCGCCACCTCGTCGCCCGCCCGCTCTACGACGCCTATGTGAGCTCGCTCGCCGAGCACGCCGCGGCCATCACGCTCGGCGACCCGGCGCGCGAGGAGGTCGGCCTCGGGCCGATGATCAACGAGCGCCAGCGCGACCGCGCGCACGGCTTCCTGACGACCTCGGTCGAGCAGGGCGCGACCGTGGTCGAGGGCGGCACCTACGACGGCCTCTTCTACCGCCCGACGGTGGTCACCGGCGTCGACACCGCGATGCCGCTCTGGAGCGAGGAGATCTTCGCCCCGATCGCGCCCGTCCTGGCGTTCGACTCCGAGGACGAGGCCGTGCGCCTGGTGAACGACACGCGCTACGGGCTCGTGAACGGCGTGCTCAGCGGGGACCCCGACCGCGGCCTCCGCCTCGCCGGCCGGTTGCGCTCGGGCATGGTCCACGTCAACGACGCGACCTGCCTCGACGAGGCGCACGTGCCGTTCGGCGGGCTCGGCGCCTCCGGCCTCGGCGGGCGCGCGGGCGGCGACGCGAACCTCGAGGAGTTCACCGAGCGCCGGTGGGTCTCGCTCCAGCGCGACAGGGCGGAGTACCCCTACTGATGGACCCCGACGTCCTCATCATCGGCGCCGGCCCGTCGGGGGCCGTCACCGCCCTGCGGCTCGCGCAGGACGGCTTCAAGGTCACTGTGCTGGAGCAGGGCGACTGGCCGGACTACTCGAAGGCGAAGGTCGCCGAGCCGGAGTTCGCCGTGACCGCCGATCGCGACTGGGGCTGGGATCCCAACATGCGCGCGGCGCCCGGCGACTACCCCATCGACGAGTCCGAGTCCGACATCACGGCGCTGATGTGGAACGGCGTCGGCGGCGGCACCGTCGTCTACGCGGCCCAGTGGCAGCGCAACATGCCGTCGGACTTCCGCGTGAAGAGCCTCGACGGCGTCGCCGACGACTGGCCGTTCACGTACGACGACCTCGAGCCCTACTACGTCCGCGTGGAGCGCGACTTCGGCGTCTCCGGCCTGGCCGGAGACACCGCGTTCCCGCCCGGCGCCGGCCCGCCGCTGCCGCCGGTCCCGCTCGGCGCGATGGGCCGCAAGGTCGCCAAGGCCCACAACGAGCTCGGCTGGCACTGGTGGCCGGCCCCGCTGGCCATCGCCACGCGCCCGTACGGCGCGCTCAACCCGTGCGTCCAGCGCGCCACCTGCCTCAACGCGTGCGCCGACGGCGCCAAGGCCAGCGTGGACCGCACGCACTGGCCGCGCGCGCTCGACCTCGGCGTCAACCTCATCACGGGCGCGCGCGTCCGCACGCTCACCGAGCGGCCCGACGGCCTGGTCGGCGGCGCGATCTACCTCGACGCGGACGGCGCCGAGCACGAGATCAGCGCCCCGGTCACCGTGCTCGCCGCGAACGGCATCGGCACCCCGCGGCTGCTGCTCATCTCGGGCCTGGCGAACTCCTCGGGCCTGGTCGGCAAGCGGCTCATGATGCATCCGTTCGGCACCGTCGTGGGGCTGTTCGAGGACGACCTCGGCTCGACGCAGGGCCCGTGGGGCCAGCACCTGCACTCGCTCGAGTTCTACGAGACGGGCGCCGACCGCGGCTTCGTGCGCGGGGCCAAGTGGGGCCTGCAGCCGACCGGCGGCCCGCTGAAGATGACCACCGCGTACCCCTGGGGCGCCGAGAACTCGATCTGGGGCCCGGGCTTCCACGAGAACGTGCGCAAGCGCCTCGGCCACTCGGCGATGTGGGGGATCATCGCCGAGGACCTCCCGGAGGAGCACAACCGGGTGGAGCTGGACCCGGTGAGCACCGACCGCCAGGGCGTCCCGGCGGCCAAGATCGTCTACCGGATGAACCAGAACTCCTACGACCTCATGCACTTCCACGAGGCGCGGGCGAAGGAGTCGCTGGAGGCCGCGGGCGCCTACGAGACGGTGATCGCGCCGTTCATCCGCTCCACCGGCTGGCACCTGCTCGGCACGTGCCGGATGGGCGACGACCCCGCCACGTCCGTGGTCGACGGCTACGGCCGCAGCCACGACGTCCCGAACCTCTTCGTGGTCGACGGCAGCACCTGGCCGACCTCCTCCGGCATGAATCCGACGGCGACGATCGCGGCGATGGCGCTGCGCTCGGCCGAGCACCTGATCGAGACCCGCTCCACGATGAAGGCGGCCGCGGCATGAAGCACCTCGACGCCCTCGCCGACCAGCTGATCCCGGCCGCGGACGGCATGCCGTCGGCGAGCGAGGCGGGCGCCACCGGGCGCTGGCTCGACGCCGTGCTCGAGGCGCGCCCCGACCTGCGGGCGCCGCTCGAGGCGCTCGAGGCGTGCCGCGACGAGTCGATCGCCGCGCTGCCCGAGCGCGACCCGGCGGGCTGGGCGGCGCTCACGTCCGCCGTCGTCGCCGCGTACTACTTCAACCCGGAGGTGTGCGAGCGGATCGGGTACGAAGGCCAGCGCGCGCTGCCGCTGGGCCCGCCGGATCACGAGGAGCTGCTGGTGTCCGTGGCCTCCCGGGGTCCGGTGTATCGTCCGGCCCCTTGACGTTCCGCCTCGCGGACCCTGAGAGCCGGTACGCCGCGGTCCGGCTGAGCTCGGACCTCCCGCTCTCGGACGAGGAGCGCTCGTTCACGCGCGCCGGCGACGAGTGGGTGCTCGAGATCGACCTGCCGCACCTCGCCCGGCTGGAGTACGAGCTGCAGGTGATCGGCGCCGACGGGGCGAGCGAGCACGTCCTCGACCCGGCGAACCCGCACCGCGCGCCCGGCGCCTTCGGTGAGAGGTCGGTCGTGCTCGCGCCCGGGTACGAGGCCCCGGCCTGGCTCTCCGCCCCGGTCGTCGAGGGCGCGTACTCCGAGTTCGCGATCCGCGGCCGCGGCCTCGGCGCCGCGGTGCACGGGTGGCTCTGGAGCCCGGTCGACGCGCCGCCCGAGCAGCCGCTCCCGCTGCTCGTGGCCCACGACGGCCCCGAGTACGACAAGCTCGCCGGGCTCACGCGCTACGCCGCCGGGCAGATCGCGGCCGGCACGCTGCCGCCGCACCGCGTCGCGCTGCTCGACCCCGGCCTGCGCAACGAGTGGTACTCGGCCTCCGCGCTCTACTCGCGGGCGCTCTATGTCGACGTGATCCCCGGCCTCAAGGAGGCGGTCGCCGTCGCGGGCCGCCCGGTCGGCATGGGCGCGAGCCTCGGCGCGCTCGCCATGCTCGTCGTCCAGCGCCGCGCGCCAGGCACCTTCGCCGGGCTGTTCCTGCAGTCGGGCAGCTTCTTCATCCCGCGCTTCGACTCCCAGGAGTCCGCCTTCCCGCGCTACGCGCGGATCGTGCGCGTGGTGCGGCGGATCCTGCGCGCCGGCGAGCATCCCGAGCCGCTGCCCGTCGCGCTGACGTGCGGCACCGCCGAGGAGAACGTGTTCAACAACCGCGTCATGGCCCGCGCGCTCGCCGGCCAGGGCTACGACGCGCGGCTCGACGAGGTCCCCGACATGCACAACTACACCGGCTGGCGCGACGCGTTCGATCCGCACCTGACGCGGCTTCTCGCAAGGATGTGGACATGACCCGGCACGCCGAGCTCTTCTCGCCCGCCATCGGGGCGTCGGGCAACGTGGTCGTCCACGGCCACTACGGCCGCCCCGTGCTCGCCTTCCCCGCCGAGGGCGGCAGCGCCTGGGACTACGACCACGAGGGGATGGTCGCCGCCGTCCGCGAGCTGATCGAGGGCGGCCGCCTCAAGCTCTACTGCGTCGACGCGTTCGACGCCGCGACGTGGTCGAACCGCGCGCTGCCGCTGGAGGAGCGCGCCCGCACCCACGGCCGCTACGAGTCGTGGATCCTCGACCAGGTCGTCCCGTTCATCCAGGAGGACTCCTCCACGCACGAGGTCATCACGACCGGCGCGAGCCTCGGCGCGTACCACGCGGTGAACTTCGCGCTCAAGCGCGCCGATCTGTTCCCGGTTGCGATCGGGCTATCCGGAAACTACGACCCTGCGACCTGGGACGCGTGGGGAGAGCGCGGAGAGGCCGTCTACTTCAACAACCCGATGGACTACGTCACCCACCTGCACGGCGATCACCTGGACTGGCTGCGCTCGCGGCTCAGCCTGCTGCTGGTCTGCGGCCAGGGCATGTGGGAGGACACCACGGGATCGCTGGACGGCACCAAGCGCCTTGCCGCGCTGCTCGGGGAGAAGGGCATCCGGCACGAGCTCGACCTCTGGGGCCACGACGTCCCGCACGACTGGCCGTCGTGGCGCGCCCAGATGGCCCATCATCTCCCCCGGTTCTGCTGATGAGCGACACGCGACACCTGATCGGGCTCCTGCTCGGCACCGAGGAGGACTGGCCGCGCGCCTTCGAGACGCTGCTGGACCGCGTCGGCCCGGTCAAGGACGCGTCCGGCACCACGCATCGCGTCGACGTCGAGCGGATCACCATCGAGCCCTTCGACCTGCGCGACAAGCCGCGCTACGACCTCGTGGTCGACCGCCTCGCCTACTGGTACTTCGTCCCGCGCGAGTGGCTGAAGAAGGTCTCGCTGATGGACGACGTGTACCTGCTCAACAGCCCGTTCACGTTCCAGTCGATGGAGAAGCACGCCGCGTACTGCGCGATGCTGCGGCTCGGGCTCAAGGTCCCGCAGACCGTGCTGATCCCGCAGAAGGTCCCGCCCGACAACGAGCGCTTCGCGTACACCGCGGCCAAGTACAACCAGCCGTTCGACCTCGAGGAGATCGCCGCCCGGATCGGCTACCCGCTGTTCATGAAGCCCTATGACGGCGGCCAGTGGGTCGGCGTGACCCACATCTCCGGGCCCGAGGAGCTCAAGCGCGCGTACGACGAGTCCGGCCAGCGGCTCATGCACCTGCAGGCGGCGGTCGACGGCTTCGACGTCTTCGCCCGCTCGCTCTCGATCGGCGCCGAGACGATGGTCATGAAGTTCCGCCCCGACCTCCCGATGCACGACCGCTACGCGGTCTCGCACGACTTCCTCACGCCGGAGACGGGCGAAGAGGTGCTGACGATCAGCCGCCTCATCAACGCGTTCTTCCGCTGGGAGTTCAACTCGTGCGAGACGCTCGTGCGCGGGACCGAGGCGCACCCGATCGACTACGCCAACGCGTCGCCCGACGTGGCGGTCACCAGCCTGCACTACTACTTCCCGTGGGCGATGTCGGCGCTCCTGCGCTGGTGCATCTTCTGCGTCGTCACCGGCCGCGAGCCGCGGATGGACCTCGACACCCGGCACTACTTCGAGATCGGCGACCGCGAGGACCTCACCTACGAGGAGAAGCTCGCTGCCTATCGCAAGCTCGCCGACGAGTACTTCGAGGTCGAGCGCTATCAGGACTTCTGCGACAGCCGGCTGCCGCACGTCGACGAGCTGGTCTATGAATGGGTCTCATCCGCCGACTTCGACAACCTCCTCCTCGAGACGGTCACGAGCACCTACCCCAGGCATGAGCAGGAGCAGTTCATCGCACACTTCCGAGGCCTGATCGGGCAGTGGGTGCGCGAGCGGCAGCCGACGCCTGGGTGACCGGCAGCACCGTCCAGTCCGGGTGGCCGGGCATCGGCGGCGTCGTCGTCCCGTAGACCCACGCCCGCAGGAACGAGCGCAGGTCGCGACCGGAGACCTTCGAGGCGAGCGCGATGAAGTCGCCGGTCGAGGCCGACTCGCCCTCGTAGCGCCGCAGCCACTCGTGCTCGACGCGGTCGAACGCGCGCTGACCGATCTTCTGGCGCAGCGCGTAGAGCACGAGCGCCCCGCCTGGATAGACGTTCCGGCGGGCACGTCGAGCGCGAAGGAGAACGTCGCCTTGTCGCTCGGGTGGTCGTTGGACGGGAAGATGTCGTGCGCGAGGTCCGGCTGCGCCGACATGGCGGTGCCGTCCGGCGTCACGAAGAACGCCACGCTGACGTCGGCGTCGGTCGGCACCGCGGTGAAGCGCGCGCGGACCACGAAGACCTCGTGGTCGCGCAGCGCCCGCCCGGGCGTGACGACCAGCTCCTCGCCGGCGCGGGTCCAGCTCGCGGCGCGTCCGTCGACCGTGACGCCGGCGACGCTCTCGCCGGCGAAGTCGAGGTTGAAGCGTGAGAGGGCCTGCGTCGCGCGCGCGACGATGGTGACCCTCCCGTCGATGGGCTGCGCCGGCGCGCTGGTCGCGTAGCGCAGGTCGAGGTGGTAGTGGAGGGCGTCGTAGCCCCCGTTCCCCAGGCCGGGGAAGAGCCGGTCGTCCACGCTCGCGGCGCCGGGCGTCGGCCGCTGCGAGGCGGCGGCCGGCGTGACGGATACGGCGAGGAGGACGGCGGCGAGCACGATGGCGTACCGCATCGGCCGACGCCAACCGGCCGCCGCCCCTCCGGTGAAGGGCGGCGGCACGATTCCGGACCCCGATTACTCAGTCGGCCCGAACGCAGGAGTCGCGCAGGTCCAGCTCGCGGCGCTCGCCGCGGGCGACGGCCACCTGGCGGGCCGAGCGGATGGTGCCGTCGGCGTCCTCGCAGAACAGCGTCCAGGTCTCCGCCCGGGCCGGCTGGAACGCCTCCGGGCCCTCGAAGGTCACGCTGCCGGTCCACGGCTCCGCGCCCGCGAAGTTGACCACCCGGACGACGTACTCGCCGGGCCGCGGATCGCCGAGCACGACCTGCTCGAAGCTCGTCGTGCCCTGGGCCGAGCTGCCGACCTCGACGCCGTCGCGCAGCACGCGGACGTCGTAGTCGCTGACGGGCGAGGGCCACTCCACGCGGATCGTGGCCCGCGCGTTGTCGATCCCCTCACCGGCCGGGACCGTGATCACGTGGTCTTCGTAACACGTCTCCGGCGGGTCGTCGAAGTTCGCGCACGGGGTCGACTCGCCGCGCGGGGCGAACGACGCCGGCGGGCTCGGGTCGCCCGTCGCCTCGCGGCCGCGCTCCTGCGCCACCAGCGGGCGGGTCGACTGGTTCACGTGCCACTCGAACGCCCCGTCCTCGCCGGCCTGCATCGTGCTGTCGAGCGTGTCGGTGAACGTCGTGTCCTGCGACGTCGGGGTCTCGAACGTCTTGCGCAGGCGCAGCACCGCGCCCGCGGGCGCCGTGCCCGTGAGGACCGCGTGCTTGGACGCGTCGGCCGTGCTCTCCTGCGCGAGGAAGTACGCGGCCCGGTTGCCGCCCTCGTACTCGGCGACCGTCTCCGCGAACGGCGGGTGGAAGTGCTCCGGCCCGATCTCGAACGTGAAGCCGAGGCCGCCGGTGGCGTAGTAGCTCCAGTCCTCGGTCGTGCCGGTGGTGTCGTAGAGCTGGTAGCTGAGCTGGCTCGCGTAGCCGTTCTCGGCGGCCATCGCGTCGCCCAGCGCCTTGTAGATCGGCTCGTCCGGCGTGAGGCCCTGGGCCTGGATCCCGGGCGGGCGCAGCACGAGGTTGGAGAACGTGTGGTTGGTGATCAGCGTGGTCACCTGGCGCGACGCGACCAGGTCGCGCACGTTCCGGGTCTCCGGCTCGGAGAACGGACCGGTGCCCCAGTAGGTCTCGTTGGTCGGGTCGCCGGACGCGCCGGCGCCGCCCCAGAAGCCGCCGTAGTTGCGGTTGGGGTCCACGCCCGCGCTGGCGAGGCCGAACGCCGGCTGCAGGCAGCTGCCGGCCGCTTCGCCGGTGACCAGGCGGCAGTTCTTGCGCCGGTACTCGTTCGGGTGGGTGAGGATGTTGATGGTCTCCTCGTCCGCGGTGCCGCCACGCCCGTCGCCGGCGCCGTAGAGCTCGCCGGCCTCGCGCGAGGCGTTGAAGCCGTCGGGGTTCACGACCGGGACGACGATCGTGCGCGTCGTCTCGACCAGCCGCCGCGTCCTGGCGTCGCCGCGGCGATGGCCGAGGATCAGCTCGTACGCCCACTCGATCGCGTGCTCGGCCGACGGCCACTCGCGCGCGTGGTGCGCGCCCATCTGCAGGAACACCGGCTTGCCGTCACGCGCGCCCGGGTTCGTCGTGATCTCGATGCCCTCGACCGGGCGCCCCTCGTACGTCGCGTGGTTGAGCGTGATCGGCTTGACGAGGTCCGGGTGCTCGCGCGCGAGGCGCTTCATGTCCTCGCCGTAGTCGAACAGCCGGCGGTACGTCGTGCGCCCGCTGGGAAGCTCGGAAGCGGTCGTCGTGGCGTCGAACGCCGCGTCGGCCCGGCGGTCGCGGCGGCCCTGCGCCGTGAGGTCCGCGATCCGCGTCGTGAAGGAGAAGCCCGCGGCGCGCAGCCTCTGCGCGTCCGCCGCGCCGTGCAGCACCACGTCGAGGAAGCCGTCGCCGCCGTGCTCCGTGACGTCGAGCCCCGAGCTCGCGAGCTGCTGGGCGCGCTCGCGCGTCGGCGTGGCCACGCGCACGAGCGAGGCCGGCTCGGCGCTGCCGGCCCGCACGCGCTCGGTGGCGACGTCGAGCGACGCGCTGCCGGCGCCGCCGGAGAGCCGGCACGCCTGCACGGTCAGCGTCGCGGCGCCGGTCACGAAGCCCTGCGCGAGCTCGCGGCCGCCGCGGTAGGCCGAGCCCGCGACCAGCCGGCCGGTCAGCGTGTCGAACACGGCCAGGTCCCAGTCTCCGGCGCCGCCGTCGAGCCGGGCGGTGACCGTGCCCGCGCCGGCGGCGAGGATCGTCCGTTGCGCGTACCCGCCGCCGGCGCGCAAGAGCTTCGCCGTGCAGCTGCGCTCGACCGCCGTGGGCACCGTCACCGTCGCGGCGCTCGCGGGCGCCGCGCAGACCAGCGCCGCCGCCACGGCCGCCGGGAAGAGGAGTCGTCTCATGCCCGCGGGAACGCGCGCGGGCGCGGAAACTGGCGCTCAGCGGCCGATGCGCAGCGCCGAGTCCTCGATCGTCGCGAGCCCGTCCATGCCGCCGAGGGCGGTCTCGGGCCCGAGGCCGCCCTCCGATCCGAGGAAGACCACCGCCGCGTCGTCGAGGCTCACCGGCTCCGCGACGCCGACCACGAGGTCGAGGATGCGGTCGCCGTTCACGTCGAGCAGCGACAGCGACTCGCCGAAGGCCGCGCCCTTCGCGGCGTCGTGCTCGAGCGTCAGCGTGTCGGCCTTGCCCTCGATCGAGCGCGCGCCGTGGATGACGGCGACCGCGCCCGCGGCGCCGGAGTAGCGCGCGCCGACGATCACGTCCCCCAGCCCGTCGCCGTTCGTGTCGCCGGCCTCGACCGCGTGCCCGAACTCGGTGCCGCCCTCGACCGGCAGGCCGGCGAGGTCCTCCGTGACGACGATCGGCTCGGCCACCGGCCCGTCCTCGCCGGCGCCCCACAGCCGCACCTCGCCCTCGCGCGCGGTCTCGCCGTCCCACGGCGCCTGGTCGCCCTGGACGACCTCCAGGTACCGGTCCCCGTTGAGGTTGCCGATGGCGAGCGCCGAGGTCCCCCAGCCGCCGGAGTCCGGGAACTCGGTGCAGGCGGTCGGTCCGTCGGGTGTCCCGGGGCAGTACGCGATGTGGCCGATGAGCTCGTTGTCGGGCTCGCCCATCGTGCCCTCGACGAGGTCGAGGTTGCCGTCGCGGTCGACGTCCCCGACCTCGAGGAAGCGCCCGAAGCCGACCGTCTCGTTCTCCGGGGGCTCGAGTCGCCGCGCGCGGTCGGCCGCCAGGCCGTCGGCGCCGCCGAAGAAGACGTGCACGGCGCCGTCGAGGTCGTTGCGCCGGTCCGCCGGCGATCCGGGGGTGCCGACCACGAGGTCCGCGAAGCCGTCGCGGTCCAGGTCGCCGGCCGTCAGCGCGAACCCGAACGCCTCCGCCTGCGGCGGGGCCGACAGGAGGGTCGGCCGCAGCGGCGCGCCCCGGCGGGCCGGCGCCGACTCGTCCCCGTAGAGGAGCGCAACGATGTTGCGGCCGGGCGCGCCGATGGCCAGGTCCTGCTCGCCGTCGTCGTCGAAGTCGGCGCTCGCCAGCGCGGCGCCGTAGCGGTCGCCGCGTCGTCCGGCGCCCAGGCCTGCCGCCTCGGAGCTGATCAGCGAGGCCTCCCCGTTGTCGGGGCCGGGGTGGACGAGGACCATCCCGGCGCGCTCCGTGCCGCCTTCCGGCGAGCCGCCGGAGGCGCCCAGCACCACCTGCTGGCTGCCGTCGCGGTTGAAGTCGTACGGCGCGAACCGCTCGTCGTCCCCGCCGCCGCCGGCCAGCACGACCACGCCGGCCGCGACGGCGGCCACGGCAGCGGCCGCGCCGGCGGCCGCCACCGCCGGGCGGCGCCACCATGGCGCAGGAGGCGGAGGTCGAGGCGGTGGTGGCGGAGGCGGGTCGCGCTTGCCGAGCGCCTCGCGCGCCGCCGCCTTCACCGAGTCGCTGTCGTCGCGCGCCAGGCCCTCGAGCGTGTCGCGCGCGAGCGCCGCGAGCCCCGGCGCGCCCGAGCCCATGAGCGCGGCCAGCTCGCTCACCGCTCCCAGGCGGATCCCGGCCAGGTTGCTGCGCACCGCCGTGCCGAGCTCCGGCGGCAGCTTGACCCGGCGCGTGCTGTGGGCGATCACGATGTCGCCGCTCACCTCGCCGCTCATCCGCGGCGTCTGGTGCGCCGAGATCTCGCGCACCCGCGAGCGCGCGTAGTCGTAGAGGTCGTCGACCGAGATCGCGCCGTCGTCGTCGGTGTCCGCCTCGCCGGTGCGCAGGCCCTCGATCAGCACGCGGGTGAACAGCGACCCCGGCTCGGCGGCGTCCAGCTCGTTGATCCCGGTGGCGGGGTCGGACTCCTCGAACGCGTACTCGAGCTCGCTCGACGCCGTCAGCGTCACCCGCCCGTGGCCGTCGAAGCGATGCTCGACGTCGACGCTCAGCGCGCTCTTGGGCACGAGCCCCTTGCCGAACGCCCCGCTGTGGCAGCAGTCGAGCACCACGACGATCGACCTGGCGCGGCTGGAGTCCATCGCCTCGTTGACGAAGCGGTCCTCGATGGCGGTCGTCCGCACCCACTCGAGCTCGGTGCTCGCCGTCGCGAAGTAGAAGCGCCGGTCCTGCGACAGCACGCCGTGGCCGGAGAAGTAGAAGAGCAGCAGGTCGTTGCGCGCGCTGTCGCGGAAGAACTCCTCGATCCGCTTCTTGATCGTGTCGGTGGGCTCGTCGACGAGCTGCTGGACGTCGAAGCCGCCGATCGCCGGGTCGCCGAGCACGCCGGCGAGCGCCGCGACGTCACCGGTCGGCGCCCGCAGCGAGGCCAGGCCGGGATCGCCGTAGGTGCCGCTGGCGATCAGCAGCGCGCGGCGCGAGCGTCCCGGCGCGTCATCCGCCGCCATGGCGCGCCAGGAACGTCTCGACGAGCCGCCGCTGGTCGGCGTCGGACGCGTTCTCGACCGTGAGCTTGTCGCCGTCGATCTCGAGCGTGACCGCGGCCTTCGGGTGGCGCTCGAGCCACGCCTGGAGGGCCATGATCATCGGCGGCACGGTGCCGACGAGCGTCACCACCAGCTGCGCCCATTCGACGGCGCCGCCCTTGGCGCCGGCGGGCGCCGGCATCGACGGGTGCGACACGTCGTCCACGCCGCGGTCGAGCATCTCCTCCCGCAGGCGCCAGGCGAGATCCGCTCGCTCCTCGTCGTCGCTGTCCGGAAAGCCCACGACCTGCAGGCGGATCTCGGTCATGACAGCTCCGACCGTAACCCCTTTCGTCAGCCGCGCGCAAGCGCGCGCCGCTCCGCGGCGCGCAGCCACGAGCCGCGCACCATCCCGCTGCCGGGGCGGACGACGAGCCAAGTAGCGGGCGGGCGATCCGCAGCGAGCGCAGCCCGAGCAGGACCGTGGCGAGGCGCATCTCGGCGACCGTCACCGCGCGGGCGGCCGCCAGGGCGGCCTCGGGCGAGGCGGCGACGGCGCGCTCGTGCCGGTCCCGCCAGTCGGGATCGGGCAGGACGTCGTCGAGCGTCATGAACGGATGATCGCGGTGGAGGGGCCGCCGGGCGGCGGCCCCTCCCCGCGAGCGTGCTCAGTCGAGCAGGTGGCGCACGGTGCGGCGCATCACCGCGTTGCGCTCGGCCTGCGTCGCGATCCCCTCGAACCCGAAGCCGAAGAGCAGCGAGTCCGGGGTGCTGATCGTGGCGCCGACCGGGAACCCGGAGTCGTCCGTCCGGATCCAGTTGTTGGCGTTCGCCCCGCTGGACGCGGGCTGGGCGGGAGTCCAGCCGTCGAACCCGGCCTCGAACGACGTGGTGCTGCCGTCCGGCAGCACGAAGTCGTCGAGGAAGACGCCGAGGTTCTGGACGGACCAGTCGCTGACGTAGGCGATCGAGATCTCGACCGTCTCGCCGGCGTAGCCGTCCAGGTCGATGCTCCACTGCTGCCAGCCGGCGGAGTTGCCGGAGGCGCCGTTCCACACGCCGGTCGAGCCCGTCGACGTGCACGTGTCCGGCGGGCCGGGCACGAACGTCGCGTAGTGGTCGATCTGCGGGTGGATGTCCCGGAGCGCGGCGTCGCAGCTGTCACCGGGGTCGGTGTTGGTGTGCCCGTTGGCGTCCGGCAGCGTCGTCCAGTCGTCGCCGCCCGGCGTGCGGGCCTCCACGAACAGGTGGTCCCAGTCCGGCTCGGTGTCGTACGAGGTCCAGAACGTGAAGTCGCCGCCGCCCGCGGGCACGGCGATCTCGCGCGTCAGGCGCTTGTACGTCACGTCGGCGATCTGGGAGTACACGTACTGCGTGCCCGTGCGCGGCGAGAACGGCCCGCCGGGCTTGTCCCACCGGGACGACGGCCAGCTGTTGAACTGCGGGAACTGGCTCCGCGGCAGGATGCCGCTCGTCGAGACGAACGACGCGCTCATGCCCTGGTTGTCGGCGCTCTCCGGGCCGCCGAAGCCCCACGTCAGGCCCGCGAACGGATCGTCGAGCCCGGCGATGTCGAACTGGTTGCCCTCCTCGTCGAAACCGTCGCCCGGCGCTATCGCGTACGCGCCGAACCAGTACTCGAGCACGTCCCCGACGAGGTCGCTCTGCGGCGCCCCGAAGAGCCCGAGGCAGCGCCGGGGCTCGAACGCCGGGTTCGGCTCCCCGTCGATGAAGCACGGGCCCTCGCCCTTCGGGTCGTAGAACTGCTGGCCCACCGCGCCGCCGGACACGAACTGGTGGCCGGCGAAGGCGCCGGTGTAGAGCACCCTGCCGCCCTCGTTCATGTACGAGCGGAACTCGAGGATCTCGTCGAGCGCGAGCCGGTCCGCGTTGCCCGCGCCCCAGCCCGTGCGACGGGTGACGGCGTCGTCGCCCGTGTACCAGATGACCGCGTCGTAGTGGCTGAGCACGCCGAGGTGGTCCGGCGCCGTGCGCCCGCGGGCGTCGACGTCGTACACGTCGGCCTTCACGCCGTTGGCCCGGAGCGCGTCGAGGTAGTAGTCGAGGTAGTGCGGACCGGGCGTCTGCACGGGCGAGGCGCCCGTGTAGTCCTCGGCCGCCACCACGAGCACCTTGCGGTTCGAGTCGGACACGACCTCGTAGGTGAACGAGTCGGAGCGGTACTCCCTGCGCCCCTCGTCGCCCTCGAACCAGACCTTGACCCGGTCGCCGGGGTCGCCGCCCTTCACCACGCCGCGCAGCTCGTGGTAGTAGACGGCGGCCGGCTTGTACTTCTCGCCGCCGCGCCACTCCTTGGTGCTCGCGCTCTGCGTCCGGCCGTTGTTGATCCGGTACTTGAGCGTGACGTTCCCGAGGCTCCGCTTGGCCAGCACGTGCACCGGCTGCGGGTCGCCATAGGAGTAGTCGAACGAGAAGTTCGCGCCCGGGATGCCGCCCTTGTACGGGTCGTCGCTCTCGAGGTAGAACGGCTTGGTCTCGATGCCCAGCGACGAGTCCGGGTCGTCCGGGTCGTCCGCGGACTCGACCACCGACTTCGCGAACGGCAGGTTGCGCTCGAACTCGGCCTGCACCAGCGCCTCGTCGTCGGGGAACACGAAGCCGCAGCCCTCGCAGCCCTCGGACAGCTCGGGCGTCCACGCGAGCGCGCCGCGCTCGGCGTGGGCGTAGTCCGTCGTCTCGCCGTTGGTGACGTAGAGGACGTCGGAGCTCAGGCCCGGATGGAAGTCCGGGATCGCCGGCTCGTCGAGGTTGCCCGACAGGGCGTAGTAGATCGGGTCGTCGGCGGTCGCCGTGCCGATCTGCCAGCCCTCGGCGTAGAGCAGCCACTGCCCGGCCGAGTGCCAGTTGACGTGGAAGCGGAAGTCGAGGTCGTCGAGCAGGCCCTTCAGGGCCTTGGTCTCGCGCTCGGAGCCGGCGCTCGGCCCGCGGTAGGTCTCGCTCGAGAAGATCGAGGACGAGCCCTCCTCGTCGTACTTCCAGTGCGCGGGCCAGTTGCGGTTCGGGTCGACGCCGTCGCCGATGTTGACGATGCCGTCGCCGTTGTTGTCGCGCAGGTTCTTGCGCCACAGCCGCTCGCCCTCGAACGTGTACTGATAGCCGTCCGGGTTGGCGCTCAGCACGAACCACAGCTCGGTCTCGCCGAGCAGGTCGCGGACGTGCCGGTTGCCCGAGTTGTAGCGGTCGATGTAGTAGTGCATGAGCCGCCGGTTGACCTCCGGCGTGATCCACTCGCGGGCGTGCTGGTTGGAGCTGAAGAGCACGGCGTCCCGCTTTCCGTCCTTCACGGAGCGGGCGTCCTTGGTGACCTTCAGCGCGAGGATCTCGCGCCCGTTGAGCGTGGTCCCGAGCTTCACCAGCTTGGTGAGCTTCGGGTTCTCGCGCGCGGTCTCGCGCAGCTCGTCGCGGAGGCCGCCGGGCTCGTCCCACGAGCGCCACACGTTGAAGCCGTTGGCCGCCTGGCGAGCGGCGAACTGCTGCACGGTCAGCCCACCCTTCACGCGCGTGAGCTGCGCGTTCACGCCGTCCGCGGCGAGCTTGTCGCGCTGGTCGGCGGTCATGATCAGGTCGACCTCGGTCCCGCCGCGCACCTTCCTCGCGCCCTCGAGATCGAAGCCCGAGGCGGTCACGGCCGCCAGCCCGCGCGCGTCGACGATCGCCGTGTAGGCGTCGAGGCGATCGCGCGCGGCGGCGCCTGCAGGCGCGGCCACGACCAGGAGGGCAGCCGCAACCGCGGCAGCCAGCAAGCACCTACGCATATGTGTCCCCTCCCCACTGGAAATGGAGTAGGCGGTGAAGCCTTTCACTCGGTCGCGCCGTGCGCAACTTCCTGATAGCGCGAGTCGTACGACCACAGGCGCGGCATCGCCGCCGTCAGCGCGGCGATGCCGCCCACGCAGACCACGCCGCCCGCCACCACCGAGGCCCGCAGGCCGAGCAGCGCGGCCGCGGCGCCCGCCTCGGCGTTGCCGAGCAGCGGCCCCGAGGACCACGAGATCATCTCCAGGCCGGCGAGCCGCCCGCGCAGGCGGTCGGGGATCGTCTCGTTCCAGATCGTCGCCCGGAACACGCCGGAGATCGCGTCCGCCCCGCCGGCCAGCGCCAGGAAGAACAGCGCGAGCCACAGCTCATGGGCGAGCCCGAACGCCGCGATCGCGACGCCCCAGCCGCACGCGGCCAGAACCACGGCGCGCCCGTGGCGGTGCACCCGCGCGGTCCAGCCGCTCGCGGCCAGGACGATCACCGCGCCGGCCGACGGCGCCGCGTAGAGCAGGCCGACCACCGCCCCGCCGCCGTAGTCGGCGGCCAGCGCCGGGAAGAGCGCCATCGGCATGGCGAAGAACATGGCGACCATGTCGACGAGGTAGGTGCCGAGCAGCTCCTGCCGCGAGCGGGCGAACTGCAGGCCCTCGACGATCGCCTTCAGCCCGAGCGGCTGGCGCTCGGTCGGCGGCGGCGTGCGCATGGCGGCCAGCGCGGCGAGCGAGATCACGAACGTCGCGAGGTCGACGGCGTACGTGACGCCGTAGCCGGCCGACGCGATCAGCACGCCCGCGACCGCCGGCCCGGCCAGCGATGCGAGGTTCGAGACCCCCCAGCTGAGCGCGCTCGCGGCCTTCAGCTCGTCGCGCTCCACGAGCCGCGGCAGCATGGCGTCGAGCGGCGGCCGGCGGATGGCCGAGAAGCCCGCGATCAGCGCCGCGGCCACGTAGAGGAACCAGACGTGGGGATCCTCGAGCGTCGCGTTGAGCACCAGCCCGCCGACCGCCACGATGGCACCGACCTCGGCGAGCATGACGAGCCGCCGGCGGTCGAACGCGTCGGCCAGCGCGCCGCCGACCAGCGCGAGCACGAGGATCGGCACGAACTCGGCGATCCCGAGCAGCCCGACGGCGACGGTCGAGCCGGTGAGCTCGTAGACCTGCACCGGGACCGCGACCAGCGTGATCATCGAGCCGAGCAGCGAGGTCGCCTGCCCGAAGATGAGCAGGCGCAGCTCCCGCCGCCGGCGCAGGAGGTCCGCGTCGACGGCGAGCGCGCGCAGGATCCGCGCGAGGCGCTGCCTCACTTCAGGCTGACGGAGCGGCCGCTCTCGGCGGCCTCGTACAGCGCTTCGATGGCACGGGCCTGGCCGACGGCGTCCCCGCGGCCGAGCATCGGGGCGCGCCCTTCGCGGATCGCGGCCGAGAAGTCCTCGAGCTCGCGCCCGTAGGGATCGGTCGCCTCGACCGGCACGTCCTCGCCGTCGCGCGTGACGCGGGGTCTGCCGCCGTGCCAGGGGTCGTACGAGACCAGCGTGCCGCCCTCGCCCACGACCTCGATCATGCCGCGCGGCGGCACGTCGAAGCCGCAGTCGAAGACGCCGAGCACGTCACCGTCGAACCGCAGGTTCCCCGTGAAGCGGAAGTCGACCCCGCCGCCGCCCTCGACCGCCTCGCCGCTCACGCGCAGCGGCTCGCCCGCGAGCAGCCGCAGCGCGCTCACGCAGTAGCAGCCGACGTCCATCAGCGACCCGCCCTCGAGCTCGCTCTGCCAGCGCACGTTGGCGGGATCGTCGGGGAGCGGGAAGCCGAACGCGGCGCGGACCACGCGCAGCGGCGCGATCTCCCGCGCGAGGCTGGCGAGCAGCTCCGTCTGCGGGTGGTAGCGCCACATGAACGCCTCCATCAGCAGCCGCCCGGAGCTCTCGGCCGCGTCGAACGCCGCCTCCACGTCGGCCGCGCGCCGGCTCAGGGGCTTCTCGCACAGCACGTGCTTCCCCGCCTCGACCGCCTTGATCGACCACGGCACGTGCAGCGAGTTGGGCAGCGGGATGTAGACGGCCTCGACGTCGTCGTCGGCCAGCAGCTCCTCGTAGGAGCCGTGCACGCGGCCGATGCCGTGCTCGGCCGCGAACGCCTCGCCGCGCCCACGATCGCGCGAGCCCACAGCGACGATCTCCACGTTCGCGGCCGTCCCCGCACCCACCAGCACCTTCTCGGCGATGTGCGCGGTGGAGAGGATGCCCCACCGCACCGTACCGCCCGGGGGTATGTCCCCCAGGGACATACCCCCAGAGGAGTCGCCCTCCGGGCGACGCCTCATGCTCGTCCCGACTGCGCGCGCCCGCGCCGCGAGATCGAGTCCACGGTCACCGCGAGCAGCAGCACGCCGCCGGTGAGCACGAACTTGGTCCCGGACGAGAGGCCGAGCAGGCCGAGCCCGTTGTCGATCGAGAGCATCACCAGCGCGCCGAGGATCGCGGCCTTCATCGTGCCGCGGCCGCCGAACAGCGAGGTGCCGCCGATGACCGCGGCGGCGATCGGGTACAGCAGCGCCTGGCCGCCGCCGGTGTTGGTGTCGACCGACCGCAGGCGCGAGGCGAGCACGATGCCGCCCAGCACCGCCATGAACGAGCAGAAGGCGAAGCAGGCGATCTTCACGCGGTCGACGTCGATGCCCGCGCGCCGCGCCGCCTCGGCGTTGCCGCCGACGGCGTAGACGTGGCGCCCGAACTTGGTCCGGTTGAGCACGTAGGTCCAGAACAGGAACAGGCCGCCGACCAGCACGGCCGCGTACGGGATCCCGCGGTCCTGGTTGGCGATCGCGACGACGAGCAGCAGCGCGGCCGCGACGCCGCCGATGCGCAGCCCCACGATCAGCATCGGATCGTTCTGCAGCCCGGCCTTGGCCCGCGAGCGGTAGCGCACGAGCTGCACGACCGCGTAGATCGCGGAGAGCACGATCGCGAACACCCACGCGGCGCCCGGCGCGAGGAAGTCGTTGGCGAGCCCGATGACGAAGTCGTTCTGGAGGATGACCGTGCCCTTGCTGCCGATCAGCAGCAGCACGACGCCGTTCCAGGCCAGCAGGCCCGCGAGCGTGACCACGAACGACGGGACGCCGACCTTGGTGATGATCAGCCCGTGCAGCGTGCCGATGCTCAGGCCCGCGCCGAGCACGATGGCGAGCACGACGACGGTCGGCAGCTCGTTGCCGTCCGGCGTGAGCAGGATCGCGGTGAGCACGCCGCCGACGCCCGACACGAAGCCGATCGAGAGGTCGATCTCCCCGAGCAGGAGGGCGAACGTGACGCCCATGGCGATGACCGCGTACGGCGCCGTCTGGACGAGCAGGTTGACGAAGTTGCCCGCCGTCAGGAACCGGTCGTTCTGCGTCTGGAAGACGAGGCAGATGATGATCAGGCCGATGAAGATCGGCAGCGAGCCGAGGTCGCCGGACCTGACGCCGACCCACCAGCGGCGGGCGTAGGCGGCGACGGTCTGCGTGCCGCCGCCGCCGGACTCGGCGGCGGGCGGCGGGGCGGCCACGGTGCTCACGCGAGCACCTCGGCTTCCTGGCCGGGCACCTTGGACAGCTTGCCGGCGGTGATCGCCTGGACGACCTCCTGCTGGTTGGTCTCGGTGCGCTTGAACTCGGCCACGTTCTGGCCGAGGCGCAGGACGGTGATCGTGTCGGCCACCTCGAAGATGTCGTGCAGGTTGTGCGAGATGAGGATGACCGCGAGGCCCTGCTCGCCGAGCCGCTTGACGAGGTCGAGCACCTGGCGCGTCTGCGCCACGCCGAGCGCCGCCGTCGGCTCGTCGAGGATCACCACGCGCGAGTTCCACATCACGGCCTTGGCGACCGCGACCGACTGCCGCTGGCCGCCGGACAGCCCGGCCACGGTCTGGCGGACCGAGGCGAGCGTGGTCACGGAGAGGCTCTTGAGCGTCTCCTGCGCCTTGGCCTCCATGGTCGTCTCGTCGAGCCGGCGGGCGCCGTCGATGAGCTCGCGGCCGAGGTACATGTTCTGCACCACGTCGAGGTTGTCGGCCAGCGCGAGGTCCTGGTAGACGATCTCGATCCCGAGCTTCGCCGAGTCCTTCGGGCCGTGGATGCTGACCGGCTCGCCGTCGAAGACGACGTCGCCCTCGTCGAACGGGTAGATGCCGGCGATGCACTTGATGAGCGTGGACTTGCCCGCGCCGTTGTCGCCGACCAGGGCCATGACCTCGCCCGGGGCTACGTGGAAGTCCACCTGGTAGAGGGCCTGGACGGCGCCGAAGCTCTTGGAGACTCCGCGCAGCTCGAGGACCGGGACAGCGTCGTTCAAATCAGCTTCTCCTCCGGGCGAGGTGGCGACCCGCCCGCACGAGCGGGCGGGTCTCCATTCTTCACTAGATCCCGAGCTCCTCGCACTTCGCGGCGAGGTCACCGGCGCAGATCTCCTCCTTCTTCGGGAAGTCCGGCTCCCCGAGGTACTCGCCGATGTTGTCCTTCGTCACCGAGACCGGCTTGAGCAGCACGGACGGGACGTCGATGCTGCCGTTGTTGATCGGCACCGTCTCGGCCGTGGGCTCCTCGCCCTTGGCGAGCGCGATCGCGAGCTCGGCGGCAGCGTCGGCCTCGCCCTTGATCGCCTTGTAGACGGTCATGCACTGATCGCCGTTGACGATGTTCTGGATGCCCTGCAGCGTGGCGTCCTGACCCGTCACCGGGATCTGGTCGAGCTTGCGCTGCTTGATGGCCGAGATCGCCGCGTTGCCGAGGCCGTCGTTGGCCGCGAGCACGCCGTCGATGTTGTTGTCGGCCTTCTGCAGCATCTGCTCGAAGATCGTCAGCGCCCGCTGGTTGTCCCAGTCCGGCACGGACTCGTCGGCGACCTCGGTCCAGTCACCCGAGTCGAACAGCGGGTTGATGATCGAGTCGTAGCCGTTCTTGAACAGCGTCGCGTTGTTGTCCGTCGGCGAGCCGTTGAGCACCGCGATCTGCGGATCCTGGGTGCCGGCGGCCTCGATGCAGTCCACGAGGCCCTGGCCCTGGAGCTTGCCGACCTCCTCGTTGTCGAACGAGACGTAGTAGCTCGTCGCGTCCGTGTCGAGCGTCAGGCGGTCGTAGTCGATGACCTTGACGTCCTGCGACTTGCGCGTTGGCCGCGATGGCCGCGCCCGAGCCGGAGTCGAGGTTCACCAGCAGGAGCACGGTCGCCCCGTTGGTGATCGCCTGCTCGGCCTGCTGCTGCTGGGTGGCCTTGTCGCCCTCCGCGTTCTGGATCTCCGCCTCGACGCCGGCAGCCTCGAACGCCTGCTGGAGGAACGGCCGGTCGACCGTCTCCCAGCGCACCGACGACTTGGAGTCCGGGAGCAGGACGGCGACCTTGCCGGCCTCCTCGCTACCGCTGGAGGCGCCGCCGCCGCCGCCGGCGTCCTCGTCGTCGTCGCCGCAGCCGGCGAACACGAGCGCTCCTGCTGCGGCCATCACCACCGCGATCCGCCATGCCTTGTTCCGCATGGATGTTCCTCCTCCTGGGGGGTTTTGCCTCGATTGGGGTCATTCAGGTCGCCTCTGCCGCGAGGCGGGTCGGGAACGCGCGATCGGCCTCTGAGACCACGAGGGCGATCGCGCCCAGCACCTGTGCCCGCTCCCCGAGCACGCCCGCCACGACGCCGGCCGCATCCGCGGCCGGAGGCAGCGCGGCGCGCGCGATCGACTCGCGCACGCCGTCCAGCAGCAGGTCACCGGCCGCCGCGAGGTCGCCGCCGACGACGAGCAGCTCCGGGTTGAGCACGTTGAGCAGCATCGAGACCGCCTGGTCCCGATGGCTCGTCCGGCGTCGGCGATCACCCGCCGGCAGCCGAGGTCGCCCGCGTGGGCCAGCTCCAGCATCCGTGCAACGCTCACGTCCGCGCCGTGGCTGCGCCGGAGCAGCTCGACCAGCGCGCCGGTGGCCGCCAGCGTCTCCAGGCACCCGCGGTTGCCGCACCGGCACACGAGGCCCTCGGGGTCCACGAGCAGGTGCCCGAGCTCGCCGGCGAGCCCGGTGCTTCCGCGGTACAGGCGCCCGTTGAGGATCAGGCCGGCGCCGATCCCCGAGGCCACCTTGAGGTACACCATGTCGCTCGCGTCGCGAGCGGCGCCGAACGCCGCCTCGGCGAGGGCGCCGAGGTTCGCGTCGTTGTCGACGAGGATCGGCATGTCGAGCCGGCTGCGCATGGCGGCCACCGCCGGCACGCCGACCCACCCGGGCAGGATCGCGCCCGAGCCCACCACGCCGTCCTCCTGCCGGATCGGGCCCGGCAGGCCCATCCCGGCTCCGATGACCTGGTTCTCGTCGATGCCCGCCTCGGCGAGCAGCTCGACGACCAGGTCGGCCGCCGCGTCGAGCCCTTCCTCCGCGGCGTGGTCCGTGTCCAGCGGCACCGCGCGCTCGGCCAGGATCCGCGACGAGAGATCCGAGACCGCGACGCGCAGGTGGCTGTGGCCGAAGTCGATGCCGACCGCGGCGCCCGCCGACGAGTCGAAGGACAGCAGGATCGGCGGCCGGCCGCCCTGCGTGCCGTGAGCCGCGCCGAGCTCCGCGCGCTCGACCACCAGGCCGTCGGCCTGAAGGTCGGACACGAGGCTCGACACCGTCGAGCGCGACAGACCCGTCTGCCGCGCGATCTCGGCGCGCGAGATCAGCCCCTGGTCGCGCAGCACGTGGATCACGCGCAGGCGGTTGAGGCGGCGAAGCGATTCGAGAGATCCGGCACGGGCCGAGGCCATGGCGCGGGCATCAGACCTTATGCGGACTTGTTTGTCAAGACTTCGAACGAACTTGGCGGTTCCTAACCGGTATTCGGCGAGAATCCGCCTTCGTTTGTCTCCCGGCCGAATAAACACCCGTTCCGTCCGGAGCCGGGCGTAGCTTGCCGCTCCCCCTGATACCGGGGCGTGGGATGTCAGCGAAGTCCGGTGAGAGCCCGGCGCTGTGCCGCAACGGTGAAGCCCTCTCGGAGGGATGAGCCCGGTCGACTGCTCCCGCGCGTTGTGTGTCGTCCTCGAGCGAAGGACCAGCAATGCAGAAGAGCTACACCGTCGGGCACCGCACCTTCGTGCTCGACCAGGCCAAGGCCGAGGCCGCGCTGTCGGCCAAGCGGGTCGTCGGCGGTCGCGAGACCATGACCTTCAACCTGCTCCCGCTGCGGTACCGGTGGGCGTACGACCTCTACCGGACCATGAAGGCCAACCACTGGGAGCCGGAGGACGTGCCGATGCAGCGCGACGTGGAGCAGTGGCGCTCCGCCGGCGCGCTGTCGGACATCGACCGCTGGATCGTCCGCATGGGCATCGGCTACTTCTCCGCCGCCGAGGGGATCGTCGGCGACAACGTGATCCACGTGGTCCGCGAGCTCGTCACCGCGAGCGAGCTCAAGCTCGTGCTCGGCCGCCACGCGCACGAGGAGAACATCCACGCCGACTCGCTGCTCTACATGATCTCCTCGCTGGGGATCGACCCGCACGAGTGCGAGGCGATGTTCGACGGCATCCCGACGATCGTCGCCAAGAACCGCTTCGTGACCGACGTGTCGCACGCCCTGCGGCGCGACCTGGACATGGACGACCTCGACGCCCGGCGGCTGCTGGCCCGCAACGTGTTCGTCTTCGGCCAGTGCATGGAGGGCACGCAGTTCTACGGCCTGTTCGGGATGATCCTCTCGCTCTACCGGCAGGGGAAGCTGCCGGGCATCGGGACGATGTTCCGCTACACGCTGCGGGACGAGTCCAACCACATCGAGCTGTTCCGCCGGCTCCTGCGCGAGCTGGTCGCCGAGACGCCCGGGCTCTGGACCGAGGACTTCCGCGAGGAGCTGCGGGACCTGATGCGCGAGGCCGTCGCGCTCGAGCACGCGTTCATCGAGGACTGCCTGCCGGTCGAGGCCGTCGGGCTCTCGCGCGAGGACTTCTCGCGGTACATCGACTACATCGCCGACCGCCGGCTCGACGCCGCCGGCCTCGAGCCGCTGCACGGCGGCATCGAGAACCCGCTGCCGTGGCTGGCCGAGCTGATGGACGTCCGGCGCGAGCAGAACTTCTTCGAGGGGCGGGTCACCGAGTACCAGCAGGCCGCCGCCCTCGCCGCCGTCGCCGACGAGGAGCTCTAGCCATGCTCGTGGATCGCGCCGAGGTCGTGTTCGACGCCGAGCTCAAGCGCGCCGCCCTGGCGCGCGGGCCGCTGCCGGTGGGCGACGCCGCCCGCCCTCGTCGCCGACGCCGTGGCCACGCTGGCCGACGCGCTCGGCGAGCCCGTGGACGCCGTCTCGGTGGCCGTGCAGAGCACGGCCGGCGTCGAGGCGGCGCTGATCGCCGAGGGGCGCTTCGACGTCGCGAAGGCGCTCGTCATGCGGCGGACGGTGATGCTCCCCGACGGCCCGCCGGTGCTCGGCTCGCCGCGGCTGATCCGCCGCTCGGGTCAGGTCGTGCGCTGGAACGCCACCAAGATCGAGGCGGCCATCCGCAAGGCCTTCCTCTCGCTCGGCGCCGACCCGTCGCCGGCCGAGGCGGTCGCCGACCGCGTGGACGAGCGGGCCCACGCGCTCGGCCTCGCGTACGTCCCGATCGAGGTCGTCCAGGACCTCGTGCAGGAGGAGCTCGTCCTCGGCGGGCACATGCGGGCCGCCGAGCGCTACATCCTCTACCGCGCCGAGCGCACCGCGCTGCGGGCGGGCGGCACGGCGCAGGAGCTGCGCGCGCGGATCGAGCTCGCGTCGATCGGCCTCGAGCTCGACCTCGGCGTCGACGAGCTCGAGCGCGAGCTCTCGCGCTCGCTGCGCCCGGGCGAGGACGTCCGGCGGCTCGTGGTGCTGAACGCCCGCTCGCTGGTCGAGCGCGACTCCGACTACATGCGCTTCGCCGGCCGGATCCTGCTCTCGTACGTCTACGAGGAGACGCTCGGCTGGGACATCGTGCGCGACGGGATCGGCGGGCTCGCCGCCGCCCACCGCCGCGCGCTGCGGCCGATGGTCGAGCGCGGCGTCGCGATCGGGCGGATCGATCCGCAGCTGCTCGGCTACGACCTCGAGGCGCTGGCCGCGGCGCTCGACCCGACCGCCGACCTGGACTTCGACTTCCTCGGGATCCAGACGCTCTACGACCGCTACCTGATCTGCGACAAGACGGGCGCCGAGATCGTGCGGATCGAGTCGCCGCAGCTGTTCTGGATGCGCGTGGCGATGGGTGTCTGCCTGGCCGAGGGAGAGGACCGCGAGGCGCGCGTGCTGGAGCTGTACGCCGCCTACAAGGAGCGGCGCTTCTGCTCCTCCACGCCGACGCTGTTCAACGCCGGGACGCCGCACTCGCAGCTCTCCAGTTGCTACCTCTACGTCGTCGACGACTCGCTCGAGTCGATCATGCGCCGCGGCATCGCCGAGAACGCGATGTGCTCGAAGTGGGCGGGCGGGCTCGGCGGATCGTGGACGGCGGTGCGCGGCACCGGGTCGCACATCGCCGGCACCAACGGCGCCAGCCAGGGCGTGGTGCCGTTCCTCAAGCTGCACAACGACCAGCTCGTGGCCGTCAACCAGGGCGGCCGCCGCGCGGGCTCCGGCTGCGCGTACCTCGAGGTCTGGCACAACGACATCCGCGAGTTCCTCGAGCTGCGCCGCGGCACCGGCGACGAGCGCCGCCGCACCCACGACATGAACACCGCGTGCTGGGTGCCGGACCTGTTCATGAAGCGCGTCGAGGCGCGCGAGCCGTGGACGCTCTTCCGCTCGTCCGACGTGCCCGACCTGCACGAGCTCTACGGGCACGCGTTCGAGGAGCGTTACACGGAGTACGAGCGGCGCGTCGCGGCCGGCGAGCTGTTCGGCGAGACGATCCCGGCGCTCGACCTGTGGAAGCAGATGCTGCGGATGCTCTTCGAGACCGGGCACCCGTGGATCACCTTCAAGGACGCGTGCAACGTGCGCAGCCCGCAGGACCACGCGGGCGTCATCCACTCGAGCAACCTCTGCACCGAGATCACGCTCAACACGAGCGCGGAGGAGACCGCGGTCTGCAACCTCGGCTCGATCGTGATCGACCGTCACCTGACGGCCGAGGGCGAGCTCGACCACGAGGCGCTGCGGGCGACCGTGCGCGTGGCCGTGCGCGCGCTCGACGACGTGATCGACGTCAACTTCTACCCCACCGAGGCCGCGCGGACGGCGAACCTGCGCCACCGCCCGGTCGGCCTCGGGGTGATGGGGCTGCAGTATGCCCTCTACCGCTGCGGGATCGCGTTCGACTCGCCGGAGGCCGCCGAGTTCGGCGACCGCATGATGGAGGCGATCGCCCACTACGCGTACGAGGCGTCGAGCGACCTCGCCGCCGAGCGCGGCGCGTACGAGTCCTACGCGGGCTCCAAGTGGGAGCGCGGGCTGCTGCCGCAGGACACGCTCGAGCTGCTCTCCGCCGCCCGCGGCGAGCCGCTGGCCGTCGACCCGGGCGGCGCGCTGGACTGGGCGCCGCTGCGCGAGAAGATCGCCCGCCAGGGCATGCGGAACTCGAACGTGCTCGCGATCGCGCCGACGGCCACGATCGCGAACATCATGGGCACGTCGCCGTGCATCGAGCCGATGTACAAGAACCTGTTCGCCAAGTCGAACCTGTCGGGCGACTTCGTGATCCTCAACCCGTTCCTCGTGCGCGACCTCAAGGCGGCCGGGCTGTGGAACGCGGCGCTCGCCTCGCGGCTCAAGCTCGTGGAGGGCGACCTCGCCGAGCTGCCCGAGGTGCCGGCGGAGATCCGCGAGCGCTACCGGACGGCGTTCCAGATCGCGCCAGAGGCGCTGATCGACGCCGCGGCGCGACGGCAGAAGTGGATCGACCAGTCGCAGTCGCTGAACCTGTTCCTCGCCTCACCGGACATGAAGGCGATGAGCCACATGTACCGCCGCGCGTGGCGCGCGGGGCTCAAGACGACGTACTACCTGCGGACGCTCGGCGCGTCGGCGATCGAGAAGGCCACGGTGGCCGCCCCGGCCGCCGCGGCGTGCTCCATCGAGGCGGCCCGCAACGGCGAGGACTGCGAGGCCTGCCAGTGACCTAGGCCTTCGGCTCGTAGCGATGGTGGAGGATGAGCACGTTGCCGTCCGGGTCGAGGATGAAGGCCATGTGGCAGACGCCCGTGTCCACCGTGTCACCGATCAGCTCCACGCCTTCGGAGGCGAGCCGCGCGCGGGCGGCTTCGACGTCGGGCACGGCGAGCGCGATGCCCGCCGGGTTCGGCGCGAACGTCTCGCCGTCGGACTCCGGCTGCCACAGGGCGAGCGTCACGTTCGCCGTCTCGAACTCGTCCGGGGTCGTGGAGCTGGCAGCGAGCCCGAGGGTCTCGCCGTAGAAGGCGCGTGCCCGCTCGACGTCGCGCGTGGGCACCGATACGTAGTCCACGCGCTCGATGGCGTCGAGCGCGGTGCCGCCCTGCGCCCCCGCCATGAGGTCGTCGACGTCCACGCCCGTCACCGCCTCCTCGGCGATGTCGTCGAGCCGATACTCACCGGACTCGAAGAACTTCCGGCTCCCGCTGAGCTCGTCGTAGGCCAGGATGCGGATCCGCAGGTACGCCATCTCGTTGGCGAGCAACGTCTCGAGATCCACGTGGCGGTCGCGCGTGGGGCTGACCCCCACGGCCTGCAGGAGCCCGGGGTGCGCGAGCTTCCAGTTCGCCTCGCGCAGATCGAGCCGGACGACGCGGTTCCCCTTCGGCGCCACCCGCATGATCTTGTCGCCGACGGCGGTGAAGAGATGGAGCGACACGGTGCCGCCGACCTTGGGGAAGAACACGCGGACGTCCAGGGACAGGTCGATGATGCCGCGTCGCCGGCTCGCGTTGTCGATCTTGAAGCGGTACGTCGGGTGTCCGTGCTCCACGCGCTTGCTGATCGACTTGCTGAAGCGCAGATCGGGGGTGATGAGCCTGAACTGCACCCACCAGACGACGATCGACACGACGAGGCCGAGCACGGCCCCGAGTCCCAGGGCGACGTAGTCGTCCATGCTCGAATCATCCGACCGGGGTCAAGGGGCGTAGGACCTGGGGCGGAGGCTAAGCGGGTGCTAGCCCCAGTGATGAGTTTCGAGTGCGTTGGGAGTCTTAGGTGCAATGACTCCCCTTGCCATCGAGGCCTCAGGCCTCGTCAAGACGTTCGGTGAGGTCCGCGCCGTCGACGGCGTGGACCTCGCGGTCCGCAGCGGATCGGTGTACGGCGTCCTCGGCCCCAACGGCGCCGGGAAGACCACCACGATCCGCATGCTCGCCACGCTGCTCAAGCCCGACGGCGGCAGCGCGCAGGTGCTCGGCCACGACGTCGTGCGCGAGGCCGACGCGGTGCGCGGCCTCGTCAGCCTCACCGGCCAGATGGCCTCGGTCGACGAGGACCTGACCGGCCGCGAGAACCTGATCCTCCTCGGCCGGCTGCTCGGCCTCAAGCGCGGCGGCGCTAAATCGCGAGCAACCGAGTTGCTGGAGGCCTTCGACCTCACAGACGCCGCCGGGCGGCTGGTCAAGCAGTACTCCGGCGGCATGCGCCGGCGGCTCGACATCGCCGCCAGCCTCGTGGTCACGCCCGAGCTGCTGTTCCTCGACGAGCCGACCACCGGCCTGGACCCGCGCTCGCGCAACCAGGTGTGGGACATCATCCGCTCGCTGGCCGGCGCCGGCACGACGATCCTGCTCTGCACGCAGTACCTCGACGAGGCCGACCAGCTCGCCGAGGGCATCGCGGTCATCGACCACGGCCGCGTGATCGCGGAGGGCACGCCGGCGCAGCTCAAGGCGTCGGTCGGCTCCGGCGCGCTGCAGGTGCGGCTGCTCGATCCCGACCAGCGCCCTGAGGCCGAGCAGATCCTCGCCCGGGAGCTCGGCTCGGTCCACCTCGAGCCCGACCCCGCGGCGCTCTCGGTCTCCTGCGCGGACGCCGACCGCGGCGCCGAGGTCATCGCCGAGCTCGCGCGCTCCGGCGTCCGGATCGCCGGATTCACGCTCGGCCAGCCGAGCCTCGACGAGGTCTTCCTCGCGCTCACCGGCCACCCGGCCGAGGACCAGGCGCCCGGCGACGACGTGATCACGGAGGAGGCGGCATGAGCACGGTCACCCAGGAGGCCGCGCTGCAGAAGGCGCTCGCGTCGACCCCGCGCCCGCCCCGCCCGAGCGCGATGAGCGCCGCGTTCGCGTTCGGCTGGCGCGGCATGCTCAAGGTCAAGCACGTGCCCGAGCAGCTCGTCGACGTGACGATCACGCCGGTGATGTTCGTGCTCATGTTCACCTACCTGTTCGGCGGCGCCATCGCCGGCTCGACGGGCGCGTACCTCGACTACATCCTCCCCGGCATCCTCGTGATGTCCGTGCTGTTCACGACCGTGTACTCGGGCGTCTCGCTCAACACCGACCTCACCAAGGGCGTGGTGGACCGCTTCCTCACGCTGCCGATCTGGCGGCCGGCGCCGCTCGTCGGCGCCCTGCTGGGCGACAGCGTGCGCTACCTCGTGGCCGGCACGGTGATCACGGTGCTCGGCGTCATCCTCGGCTTCCGGCCCGAGGCCGGCGTGCCGGGCGTGCTCGCCGCGCTCGCGCTGGTGATCGTGTTCGCGTTCGGCCTCTCGTGGGTGTTCACGACGCTCGGGCTGCTCCTGCGGTCGCCCAACGCGGTGATGAACGCGGGGTTCATGGCGATCTTCCCGCTGACCTTCCTCAGCAACGTGTTCGTGGACCCGACGACGCTGCCGGCCGCGCTCGAGTGGTTCGTGGGCGTGAACCCGATCTCGATCCTCGCCGACGCCTCGCGCGGGCTGATGGACGGCAACGCCGACTCGAGTGACATCCTGATCTCGTTGGGCGTCGCCGCCGCCATCACCGCGATCTTCATGCCGATCACCACGAGGCTCTACCGCAGCCGCTGATGGCGTCGTACGCGATCAACGATCGCGCGGTGGAGCGGGCCCGCGGGCTGATCGACGCACGCCAGTACGTGCTCGACAGCGACTGGGGCGACGTCCAGCCCCGGGCCGCCCAGGAGAACGCGTACCTCGACTCCCACACGTGGGAGGAGTACGCCGAGTGGCACCTCGGGCTGACCGAGGGCGCCACCGACGAGACCAAGGCGAGGTACGCGTTCGTGTACGGCGACTTCCGGCGCATACACCGCGCCGGCCTGATCGCGTGCGTGTACCGCGCGGCCGAGTGGCGCCACAAGGCGATCGAGCTGGCGGCGCACGACCTGCTGCAGCACCTGGACGCCACGAGTGGCTGAGCTCGAGCTCGCGTTCGACGAGCGGTTCGAGGGCGACGCGCTCGACGCGTCGCGCTGGCTCCCGTACTACCTGCCGCAGTGGAGCTCGCGCGAGCGCGCCGCGGCGCGCTACACGGTCGGCGGCGGCGAGCTGCGGCTGCGGATCGACGCCGGCCAGCAGCCGTGGTGCCCCGAGTGGGACGGCGAGCTGCGCGTCTCGTCGCTGCAGACCGGGGTCTTCTCCGGGCCGCTCGGCAGCGACCGCGGCCAGCAGCGCTTCAACCCCGAGGCGGTCGTGCGCGAGGAGCAGGAGCCGCGGGCGCTCTACCTCCAGCACCACGGCCGGATCGAGACGCGCTTCAAGGCCCTCGCCGACCCGCGGGCGATGGTCGCGCTGTGGATGGTGGGCTTCGAGGACGAGCCCGGGAGGTCGGGCGAGATCTGCGTGGCCGAGATCTTCGGGCGCGACGTGGTCGAGGGCGAGTCGGCCGCGGTCGGCATGGGCATCCACCCGGTCGGCGATCCCGGCCTGCGCGAGGAGTTCGCCCGCGAGCCGCTGGACATCGACGTCCGCGACTTCCACACCTACGCCGCCGAGTGGACGCCGGACGGGGTCGCGTTCTCCGTCGACGGCGAGCACGTGAAGTCGGTGGGCCAGTCGCCGGCCTACCCGATGCAGCTGATGCTCGGCGTCTACGAGTTCCCCGACTGGCCGGGCGACGACGCCGCGCGCCACCCGAAGGAGTTCGTGGTCGACTTCGTGCGCGGATCTAGACTGGTCTAGGTGATCCCCGAGCACTACGAGGAGCGGCGCTCCCGGTCCGACCGCCTCGCCACCGGGACGATCGCCTGCCCGGCGTGCGACGCGCCGGTGGCACTCCCGCGCGGGCACGCCTCGCCGGCCGATCTGCTCGGCTGCCCGTACTGCGACCACGTCGCCGCGGTCCGCGACTTCCTGTCGCTCGCCTCGCCCTCGCGCCCCGCCCGGGTCGTCGTGCGGGTCATCGTGCGCGCGTAGCGCCTGCGAAGGTACCGGTCGTGCATCGCTGGACGGTGATCGTGCCGGTGGTCGCCGCCCTGGTGCTGGCCGCGACCTGGGGCAGCAAGCCCGGCACCCTCGTGCTCGTGATCGTCGGGCTCTTCCTGGCGGGCTCCGTGCTGGCCGCGGTGCACCACGCGGAGGTCGTCGCGCACCGGGTCGGCGAGCCCTACGGGTCGCTCGTGCTCGCCGTCGCGGTGACGGTGATCGAGGTCGGCCTGATCGTCACGCTGATGGTGTCGACGTCCTCCGACACGTCGACGCTGGCGCGCGACACGGTGTTCGCGGCCGTGATGATCACGTGCAACGGCATCCTCGGGCTCTCCGTGCTCGTCGGCGCGCTCCACAAGCGCTTCGCCACGTTCAACGCCGAGGGCAGCGCGACCGCGCTGGCGACGGTCTTCACACTCGCATCGCTCACGCTCGTCCTCCCCACCTTCACGACGAGCGCTCCAGGCCCCGAGTTCTCCGGCGCGCAGCTCACGTTCGCCGCCGTCGCCTCGCTGGCGCTCTACCTGCTCTTCGTCTTCGTCCAGACCGTCCGCCACCGCGACTACTTCCTCCCCGAGGGCCACGACGCAGACGGCGACGGCCACGCCGATCCCCCGTCGGACCGGCAGGCGGTGATCAGCCTCGGCCTGCTCGCGCTCGCCCTCGTGGCGGTCGTCGGCCTGGCCAAGACCGAGACGCCCGCGATCGAGGACGCCGTCGACTGGATGGGCGCGCCCGCCTCGGCCGTCGGCGTGATCATCGCCCTCCTCGTGCTCCTCCCGGAGTCGCTCGCCGCCTACCGCAACGCGCGCCGCGGCCGCGTGCAGACCAGCTTCAACCTCGCGTTCGGGTCCTCGGTGGCGAGCATCGGCCTGACGATCCCGGCGATCGCGGTGGCCTCGATCTGGATCGACGGTCCGCTCGTCCTCGGCCTCGGCTCGACCCAGATGGTGCTCCTCTTCATCACCGTCGTGGTCGCGTCGCTCACCGTGCTGCCAGGCCGCGCGACCCTGATGGAGGGCGGCGTGCACCTCGTGCTCTTCGCCGCGTTCGTGTTCCTGGCGATCAATCCGTGATCGCCACCGGCGCGCCCTTGGCCGCCGACTCCACCGCCGCGTGGCACATGGCGAGGCTGCGGACGTTGCCGTGGCAGTCGCCGGAGGGGATCCGGCCGGTCCGCAGCGCGTCCACGAAGTCGGCGAGCGAGGCCTCGAGGCCGAGGAAGCGCTCAGGGTCGGCCTCACCGGTCTCCTCGCCGTCCCACGTGGCGATGCCGTGCTCCCCCATCGCGTGCCAGCGGCCCGTCCAGGAGGTCTCGTCCGTCGGCGCGGCCCAGTTGCCGATGAACGTGAAGCGCGACCCGTCGGTCATCTCGAACACCGCGGTCGCGGCCGCCGGCCCCGCGAACCAGCTCCACGGCGGGTCGAACGACTCGCAGTAGACGGAGACCGGATCGGCGCCCGTGATGGCGCGGGCGCCGTCGAAGAGGTGGATGGCCATGTCGAGCAGCAGCGGCTGCGGGAACGTGAGGAGGAACTCGGCGCGCGGCTCCCGGTGGTGGCGGAAGAACTCGCACGTGAGGCCGGAGAGCGGGCCCAGCGCCGCGACCTGGATGCGGTATGCCTCGAGCTCGGGCATGAAGCGGCGGTTCTGGCTGACCACGAACAGCCGCTCGGCGCGGTCGGCCGCCTCGATCATCTCGTACGCCTCCGCCATCGAGGTCGCCATCGGCTTCTCGCTCAGCACGGCGGCGCCGTGCGCGAGCGCGGAGAGCGTGACCGCGTGGTGCGCGCCCGGCGGCGTGACGTTGACGACGAAGTCCGGCTCCAGCTCCTGCACGAGCGGGCCGATCGCGGCGCCGGTCGGCAGGCCGTCCAGGCCCGCCTCCTCGGCGGCGGCGCGAGCGCGCTCCACGTCGAGGTCGGCCCACCCGACGAGCTCCGTGTCCGGTCCGAGGATCACCTCGCGGGCCCAGAACGGCCCGAGGTCGCCGGCGCCCGCCATGACCACCCTCAGCGGCTTCACTCGAACCACCCGAGCGGCGACTCCGGCGCCTCCGGCAAGGCCTGCCGGCCGCCGGCCGGCGCGGCCCAGCGCACGGCGTTGGCGATCACGCGCCGGACGTCGGGATGGTGGTAGACCGGGTAGTCCTGGTCGCCGGGGCTGAAGTAGAAGATCCGCCCGCGCCCGCGGCGGAAGCAGCAGCCGCCGCGGAACACCTCGCCGCCCGCGAACGAGCTCACGAAGACGAGCTCGTCGGGCGCCGGGATGTCGAAGTGCTCGCCGTACATCTCCTGCGCATCGATGACGATCGGCTGCGGCACGCCGGCGGCGATCGGATGCGACGGGTCCACCGTCCACACCAGCTCGCGCTCGCCCTCGTTGCGCCAGCGCAGGCTGCACGACGTCCCGAGCAGCCGCTTGAAGACCTTCGCGAAGTGGCCGGAGTGGAGCACCACGAGGCCCATCCCGCCGAGCACGGCCGCGTGGACGCGATCGACCACCGCGTCGTCGACGTCGTCGTGCGCCGCGTGGCCCCACCACGTCAGGACGTCGGTCCGGTCCAGCACCGCGGGCGGCAGGCCGTGGCCGGGCTGCTCGAGCGTCGCGGTCGTCACGTCGCCCACCCCGGCCAGCGCGGAGGCCAGCGCGCCGTGGATCCCGTCGGGGTAGTGCGCGCGGACGTGCTCCTCCGTGCGCTCGTGCACGTTCTCGTTCCAGATCGTGACGTTCATGGCCTCCAGGATGTCCGGTTCACGCGGGCGGTAGCACCCGGCTCACGCTGATCCCGCTCGGCGGCGCTCCAGCGCGGCCCGCTCCGGCTCGTTCGCGGTGAGCGCGATCGCCCGCTCGTAGGCGGCGCCGGCGCCCGCGGCGTCGCCGGAGCGCCGCAGCAGGTCGGCGCGCGCCGCGTGCAGCGGCGCGTAGCCGGCGAGCCGCTCGTCGGCCGCGGCCTCGTCGAGCGCCGCCAGGCCGGCTTCCCAGCCGCTCGCGAAGCCCACGGCGACGGCGCGGTTGACCGCGACCACGGGCGAGGGCTCGCGCCTGGCCAGCTCGCCGTAGAGCGCGACGATCTGCGGCCAGTCGGTCTCCTCCAGGCTCGGCGCCTCGGCGTGCAGCGCCGCGATCGCCGCCTGGACCGCGTACGGCCCCGGCGCCGGGAGCCGCAGCGCCCGCTCGAGCGCGCCCGTGCCCTCCTCGATCCGCGCCGCGTCCCAGCGCGTGCGGTCCTGGTCCTCCAGCGCGACGTAGGCGCCGCTCCCGTCCACCCGCGCGGCGCGCCGCGCGTCGGTGAGCAGGAGCAGCGCGAGCAGGCCGTGGGTCTCGGCGTCGTCGGGCATCAGCCGCACGAGCAGCCGGGCCAGGCGGATCGCCTCCTCGCACAGGTCGCCGCGCAGCGGCGCCTCGCCGGCCGTCGGCGTGTGGCCCTCGTTGAAGATCAGGTACACGACGAGCAGCACGCCGGCGAGCCGCTCGGGCAGCAGCTCGTCGGGCGGGACGCGGTAGGGGATCCGGGCGTCGGCGACCTTGCGCCGCGCCCGCCCCAGCCGGCGCTCCATCGCGCTGTCGCTCGTGAGGAACGCGCGCGCGATCTCCGCCACGGTCAGCCCGCCCACGCTGCGCAGCGTCAGCGCCATGCGGGCGTGGACGGCCAGGGCGGGATGGCAGCAGGCGAACAGCATCCGCAGGCGATCGTCGGCGAGCGAGGACTCGTCGAGGTCGGGGAGCTCGTCCTCGGTGGACATGGGCTCGAGAAGGAAGGGCAGGCGCGCGGTCAGGGCGCGGTCGCGGCGCACGCGATCGATCGCCTTGCGCCAGGCCGTCGTGGTCAGCCACGCGCCCGGGCGGTCCGGCACGCCGCGGCGGTCCCACTCGACCGCCGCGGCGAGCACGGCGTCCTGGACGGCGTCCTCGGCAAGCGCGAGGTTGCCGTCCAGGCGGCGCGTGATCGTCGCCAGGACCGCCGCGCGCTCGTCGCGGTAGGCCCGCTCGAGCGCCGCCGCCGCCGCTTCCGTCACGCCGGCTCGTATCCCACGGTCGCCCGGATCTCGACGGCGCCGTACTTCGCGACCGGCGTCTTCGCGGCCCACGCGATCGCGGCGTCGAGGTCCTCGACGTCGATGATGTAGAAGGAGAAGAGGACCTCCTTCGTCTCGGCGAACGGGCCGTCGGTGAGCACCGGGTCGCCGCCGGGCGCGCGCAGCGTCGTGGCCGAGTCGGGCAGCTGGAGACCCGAGGCGATGACGTAGACGCCAGCCTGCTTCATCTCCTCGTTGAGCGCGCCCCAGCGGGCCATCTCGGTGTCGTACTCGGGCGTGCCCTCCTGCGGGCCGTCGGCGAGATCGGTGGTGAGCAGCAGCATGTACTTCATGGTGGAACGTCCTCCGTTCTTGGTGGCCTGTCACCGGTACGACGAACGGGAACGGCCGAACCGGACACTGGCAGCTTCGGCCCATGACCCTGACGACGGATGTTCCGAACCCGTACCGTCGGGTAACGGAAGCCGAATGTGGCGTGCCCCGGCCATCCTCCTGACGACCGCCCTCCTGGCCATCGGCTGCGGCGGCGGCGACGAGCCCAGCGGCTTCAAGGGCACCTCCGAGGCGAGCCGGCCGTGCCCTGAGGGCACGCAGTTCGTGCGCGCGAAGGACATGATCGGCGATCCCCCGAAGGGCTACCGCGTCGCCAAGGGGGACCAGCCGCTCCTGAAGACGATCGCCGACCAGTTCGGCGCGGGCCTCGGGACCAGCGCGCGAGGGCACGACGCGCGGGTGCTCGTCAAGCGCGACGCCGTCAACGGCGCCGCCGTCATCGTGGTCAACGCCAGCGAGCGGACCGGCGACTCCGAGAACCTCATCGCGGGCGCGAAGGCCGCCGAGAAGAACACCGGGGTCGACGGCGAGCTGCTGGAGATCGCCGGCAAGGACGGCTACATCGTCCAGGCGGTCGACGGCGGCTACATCGCCATGGCGCCCGCGGGCGCGTGCTCGATCGTCGTGCTGGTCGCGGACACGGAGAAGCTCGTCCGGGCCGCGGCGGGGTATCTCAAGCCGGTCGTGTAGCGCGGCGCGAACTTCAACTGCGGCATTGAGGGAGGCGGGTCAGGCCGCCTGATTCCACGATGCGCAACGATCGCGCCTCGGCGAGGGCTCGCGCGGCTTCGCGCGGTCGGGTGTGCTGACTTAGGGGCGCATAGCGCGGCTAAGTCAGCACACCCGCACAGCGGTGGCGCGACAGGTTCCACGATGCGAAAATCCCCGGCCGATCCCGCTCCCTCAATGCCGGGGTCGACGTTCGCCCGGGGACCTACAACTCCCAGCCGAAGCAGGTCGAGCGCCAGCTCGGCGCCTCGCGCTCGTAGAACCGATGGGCGTCGGTCCGCGCCTCGCCCGAGTCGAGCTCGAGGTGCGTCGCGCCGCGGTCGCGGCCCCAGTCCTTCGCCGCGTCGAGCAGCGCCTTCCCGTGGCCGGCCGAGCGGTGCTCGGGGTCGACGGCGAGGTCCTCGACCCACGCGCGGCTGCCGAAGCGGACGGACTCGATGTCGAGGTAGACGGTGCAGATGCCGACGACGGCGCCGTCGGACTCCGCCACCAGCACGGCGGACATGTCCTCCGTGGCGGCGTCGCGCAGCCGCTCGGAGGCGCGCCCGGCGTCCCACTGCCAGGGCTGCGCGCCCGGAGGCGCGAACAGCCACTCGTAGGTGCCGGCGAGGCGCTCGGCCTCGCCGGGCGAAGCCTCCCGGATCACCCGCCGGCCATGGCCGGCAGGATCACCAGCGTGTCGGACTCGCCGACGCCGGTCTCGAGCCCTTCGAGGACCCGGACGTCTTCGTCGTTGAGATAGACGTTGACGTAGCGGTTGAGCGACCCGTCGGGGCCGAACAGCTGCGACTGCGTCGCGGGATGCTGCTCGGCGAGGTCGTTGAGCACGGCGCCGACCGTGTCGCCGGACGCCGAGACCTCCTTCTCGCCGCCCACGGACGGTCGCAGCACCGGGGGAACCTTGATCGTGGCCATCGAGCTCAGGCTATCCGGCGGCGGCGCAGAACGCCTCGTAGTCCGGGAAGACCCCCATCTCGTCGTCGGAGATCTCCGACGGGTCCTTGGAGCAGATCGGGCACTCGGGGTCGCGCCGGACCTTGAGCTCGGTGAACGTCGCACCCAGCGCCTCGTACAGGAGCAGGCGGCCGACGAGCGGCTCGCCGGCGCCGGTCACGAGCTTGACGACCTCGGTCGCCTGCAGCAGGCCCATCGTGCCCGGGAGCACGCCGAGCACGCCGTTCGCGCCGCAGGAGGGCGCGAGCTCGGCCGGCGGCGGCACCGGGTACAGGCAGCGGTAGCACGGCCCGTCGTGGGGCTTGAAGACCGAGAGCTGGCCGTCGAAGCCGAGGATCGAGGCCGAGACGACCGGGATGTCCAGCCGCACCGTGGCGTCGTTGAGCAGGTACCGGGTCGGGAAGTTGTCGACCCCGTCGACGATCACGTCGTAGCCCTCGATGATCTCCATGATGTTGGACGCGTCGAGGCGCGTCCGGTACTTGACGACGTTCACGTCGGGGTTGATGGCCTTGATCGAGATCTCGGCCGAGTCGACCTTCGGAGTGCCGATGCGGTCGGTCGTGTGGATGACCTGGCGCTGCAGGTTCGAGAGGTCCACGTCGTCGTCGTCGACCACGCCGAGCGTGCCGACGCCGGCCGCGGCCAGGTACAGCGCGGTCGGCGAGCCGAGCCCGCCGGCGCCCAGCAGCAGCACCTTGGCCTCGAGCAGCTTGGTCTGCCCCTCGAGCCCGATCTCCGGCACGAGCAGGTGGCGCGAGTAGCGCTCGCGCTGCTCGGCGCTCAGGGACTTCGGGACCTCGACCTTGTAGCCGCGGTCCTTCCACAGCGTGATCCCGCCGGTCATCGACTTCACGTTCTCGTAGCCCAGGAGGTCCGAGAGCGTGTGCGCGGCCAGCGCCGAGCGCTGACCCGAGGCGCAGTAGAGGACGATCTCCTGCGAGCGGTCGCTGCCCGCGACGCCCTCGATGCGCGACTCCAGGTAGCCGCGCGGGACGTGCTTGGCGCCGGGGATGTGCCCCGCGTCCCACTCGGTGCTCTCACGGACGTCGACCAGGACGATCCCGTTGCCCAGGTGCTCGCTCACCTGAGCCGGGTCGACCTCTTCGACCTGGCTCTTGATCTGGCGGATGACCTCCGCCCCACTCGGGCTCATACGAAAAGTCCTCGAACTCGGTCGGGTTTCAATGCTTCACAAAGGATAGCGCCCATGGGGTGCCCCCACTATCAGCCCGGACAGGCGAGATGCCGATGTAGCCGGGGAGATGCGCTCGGCAAAGCTGCTCACCCAGGTCCTCGCGGTCAATACGTTGCTGGTGGCGCTCACGGCGTTCGTCGCAGCCATCGTCGCACGCGACCGCTTCACGGACGCGACGAGCAACGAGGGACTGCTGCTGATCGCGCTCGCCGTCTCCGGCGTGGTGCTGCTCAACTCGATCCTGCTCCGCCGCCGGCTGGAGCCGATGGAGCGCCTGGTCGAGACGATGAGCAGCGTCGACCTCGCCTCGCCGGGCAAGCGCGCGAACGTCACGCGCGGCGCCGCGGACGAGGTCCGCCGCCTGTCCTCGGACTTCAACCGCATGCTGGAGCGCCTCGAGGCCGAGCGCCGCGAGTCCGGCCGCGCGGTGATCCGCGCCCAGGAGGTCGAGCGCTCGCGGATCGCCCAGGACCTGCACGACGAGGTCAACCAGGCGCTGACCGCGATCCTCCTGCGCCTCCAGGCGACGGTCCACAGCGCGCCGCCGGGCCTGCAGGAGGAGCTGCGCGAGAGCCAGCAGCTCGTGACCCAGGCGATGGAGGAGCTCCTCACGCTCGCGCGCCAGCTGCGGCCGACCGCGCTCGACGACCATGGCCTGATCCCCGCGCTCGCGTCGCAGGTGGCCGACTTCGGCGACCGCACGGGCATCCGCTCGACCTTCCGCCGCCACGGCTCCGTGCCGCCGCTGAGCGACGAGGAGCAGCTGGTCATCTACCGCGTCACGCAGGAGAGCCTGTCCAACGTCGCGCAGCACGCGGGCGCGCGGCACGTCGACGTGGAGCTCTCGTTCGTCGGCCGCACCGTCCTGCGCGTGCGTGACGACGGGCGCGGCTTCAAGACGGTGCCCAACGGCCGCTCGCGCCTCGGCGTGTCCGGCATGCGCGAACGCGCGCTGCTGGTCGGCGGGAACCTCGCGATCTTCTCCGAGCCCGGTGACGGGACGACCATCGAACTGACCATGGGAGCTACATGAGGATCCTCATCGCCGACGACCACGGGATCGTCCGGGGCGGTCTCAAGCTGCTGATCGAGCGCCAGCCGGACATGCAGGTCGTCGCCGAGGCGGAGGACGGCGTCATCGCCTTCGAGCAGGCGCTGGCCACCAAGCCCGACCTCTGCGTGCTGGACGTCTCGATGCCGCGCATGACGGGCCTGCAGGCCGCGCGGCAGATCCGCGCGCACCTGCCCGAGACCCAGGTGCTCGCCCTGTCGATGCACGACGACGAGCGCTACGTGTTCGACGCGCTGAAGGCCGGCGCCTCCGGCTACGTGCTCAAGCGCGAGGTCGACCAGGCGCTGCTCAGCGCGATCCGCGCCGTCCACCGCGGCGACGCCTTCCTGACCAACGCGGTCGAGCGCTCGCTGATCCGCGAGTGGATGTCCGACGCCTCGAGCGGGCCGGAGGAGCCGCTCTCGCCGCGCGAGCAGGAGGTGCTGAAGCTGATCGCCGAGGCTCACACCAACAAGCAGATCGCCGAGATCCTGCACCTCGCCGAGAAGACGGTCGAGTCGCACCGGGCGAACCTGCTGCGCAAGCTCGGGATGCGCGACCGCGTCGAGCTGGTCCGGTACGCGATCCGGCGGGGCCTCACGGAAGCCTAAGCTGCCCGTGTGCTCCCGACCCGAGTGCTGCTGGCCCTCGTCACGCTGTGCGCCTGTGCGGCCGCGGCGGTGCTCGGCGTGTGGCTGGCCGAGCGCGGGACCGAGGCGCCGGCCGCGACCGGCTGGGAGGGCGCGACCCGGCCGCAGGGAGCGCGACTGCCCGACTTCGAGCTCGCGAGCCAGGACGGCGAGCCGGTGACCGCCGCGAGCCTCCTCGGCGAGGAGCCCGTCGTGGTCACGTTCCTCTACTCGACGTGCGAGGACACGTGCCCCGTGCAGGTGCAGAGCATCCGCGGGGCGCTCGACGACCTCGGCCGCGACGTGCCGGTCATCGGCGTCTCCGTCGACCCGGCCAACGACACTCCCGCGCGTGCTCGCGCGTTCCTGCTCGAGCAGTCGATGACGGGCCGCATGCAGTTCCTGCTCGGCACCCGCGAGGAGCTCGAGCCGGTGTGGAAGGCGTTCGGCATCGCCCCGCAGGAGAAGGGGCTCGAGCACTCCGCCTACACCGTGATCGTCGACGGGGAGGGCCGCCAGCGGCTCGGGTTCCCCGCCTCCGAGCTCACCCCGCGCCGCCTCGCGCACGACCTCGCCCGCCTGTGACCGCGACGATGCTGCCCGGGCTCTTCGACGAGCTGCGGTTCGGAGGGAGCTGGCGCCGCTACCAGCAGGCGGCGTTCGCGGCGTTCGAGCGCGACCGCGAGAACGGCCGGCGGCGGACCCACATCGTCGCCCCGCCCGGCTCGGGCAAGACGCTGCTCGGCGTGGAGCTGGTGCGCCGGATCGGCCGCCGCGCGCTGGTGCTCACCCCCAACAGCGCGGTGCAGATGCAGTGGCCGCGGTCGCTGCGGCAGTTCGGCGCGCCCGCCGACGTCGGCCGCGTCGCCGGGCCCGAGCCCGCGTTCCCGATCGCGTGCATGACCTACCAGTCGCTGTGCCAGCTCGAGGATCCCGAGATCGCCCTCGGCCGCGTGGCGGCCGCGCGCTGGGAGGCCGAGCGGGCGGCCGCGACGGGCATGGAGATCGAGGAGGTCCGCAAGGAGCGCTACGAGGGCGCCGCGGCCGAGCGGCGCGTCGCGCGAGATCGGGCGCATCACCGCGGCCGTCAAGCGCGAGATCGCGCGCGGCGAGCACGCGGGGGTCGAGCTCGCCGACCTGCTCTCCGCCACCGCCAAGGCGCGCGTGGCGGCGCTCCAGGCCGGCCGCGTCGGCGTCGTGGTGCTCGACGAGTGCCACCACCTCGCCTCGATGTGGGGCTATGTCGTGCGCGCGGTGCTCGACGAGCTGGGCGGCGAGGACGTGCACGTGATCGGCCTCACCGCCACGCCGCCTTCGGGCCTGACCGGCGACGAGACCGAGCTCTACTCCGAGCTGCTCGGCCCGGTCGACTTCACCGTCCCGACGCCCGCCGTGGTCCGCGACGGCCACCTCGCCCCGTACCAGGAGCTGGCGTGGCTGACCGAGCCGCTCGCCTCCGAGCGCGCGTGGCTGGCCGAGCACGACACGCGCTTCAAGGAGCTCGTGACCACGCTCCACGACGACGTGGAGTCCGACCACTCGTTCCCCGCGTGGGTGATCACCCGCGTGCGGGAGCGCCGCCGCTCGGCCGACGACGAGACGCAGGTGCCGTGGGAGGAGTTCCAGCGCGCGCGGCCGGGCCTGGCCCGGGCGGGTGTCCGCTTCCTCGCCTCCGCCGGGCTGACGCTGCCGGACGGCGCGCCGCGCGGCGAGGCCTACCGGCGCGCGCCCGACCTCGACGACTGGCTCGTGCTGCTCGAGGACTACGCGCTGCGCTGCCTGCACGCGTCCTCGGCGCCGGAGGCGCACGAGCGCTACGAGGCCGTGGCCGCGGCGCTGTCCGAGCTCGGCTTCCGGCTCACCCGCCAGGGCGTCCGGCGCGGGACGTCGGAGGTCGACAGGCTGCTGACCAGCTCGCAGGCCAAGGCGCTCGGCGCCGTCGAGGTGCTCGCCGCCGAGATGGAGTCGCGCGGCGACGACGCTGCGGGCGCTCGTCCTGTGCGACACCGAGCTGGCCGAGGCCAAGCCCGACGTCCTGCTGGCCGGGGTGCTCGATCCCGCATCGGGGAGCGCGCGCCACGCGCTGATGGCCCTCGGCGCCGACTCGCGCACCGCGCCGCTGCGCCCGCTGGTGGTCTCCGGCCGGGGCCTGCGCTGCCTGCCCGCCGACGCCGACGTGCTGCTCGCCGCGCTCGTCGAGCAGGCGGAGGAGCACCTCTCGCTGCCCGACTGGGAGGCCGTGCCCGACGGCGTGCTGATCTCGCTGCGCTCGTCCGGCGCGGAGTGGGTGCCGCGCGCGTGGGTGGAGGTGGCCACGCGGGTGCTGGAGAGCGGCGTCGCGGGAACGCTGATCGGCACGCGGGCGCTGCTCGGCGAGGGCTGGGACTGCCCGGCCGTCAACGTGCTGGTCGACCTCACCGTCGCGGCCACCGGCGTGTCGGTGCAGCAGATGCGCGGCCGGTCGCTGCGGCTGGACCCCGACGACCCGCACAAGCTCGCCTCCAACTGGGACGTCGTCTGCGTCGCGCCCGACCTCGTGCGCGGCAGCGCCGACTACGAGCGCTTCGTGCGCAAGCACCTGCACCTCTACGCGCCGGCCGACGACGGCGAGATCGAGGCCGGGCCGTCGCACGTGCACCCCGAGCTCAGCCCGTTCGCCCCGCCCCCGGCCTCGCACTTCTCCGAGGTCAACCGGAGCATGCTCGCCCGCGCCGCCGACCGCGAGGCGGCGCGCGAGCGCTGGCAGCTCGGCAGGCCGTACCGCGGCGCGGACCTCCAAACCCTCGTCGTACGGCCGAGAACCGCAGGGGTCAGACCCCTTGAGTCACAGCCGCTCAAGGGGTCAGACCCCCCTCCGATCTCGCAGCGCAGCGCGGTTTCCGTGGCTGCCGGCGGTGCGGTGGTGGCCGCCGTCGCGACCCCGCTCGCCGGGCTCGTGGGCCTGGCCGGGCTGGTGCTGGTCGTCGCCGGCCTCGCGTGGGCGGCGCTGCGGCTGCGGCAGGCCGGCGCTCGGCTCCCGCTCGTGCTGCCGCTCGACCGCAGCGCGCGCGCCGTCGTCGAGGCCTACCGCGAGCTCGGCGAGCTCACCGATGCCGCGGCCGGATCGCTGCTGATCGAGCCGCGCACGTCCGGCTACCTGCGCTGCGTCCTCACCGAGGCCACGCCGGAGGAGAGCCGCCGCTTCGCGGCCGCGCTCGACGAGCTGGCCGGCGTGTCCGACGCCCCGCGCTACCTCGTCACCCGTCCGCTCCCGGATCCCGAGGCCGGCGCGCTCACGCTGCTCGGCCGCGTGCTCCTCCGCCGGCCGCCGTTCCCGGTCCGCCATCACCCGGTGCCCGCCGACCTGGCCCGCAACAAGGAGCGCGCCGAGGCGTTCTGCCGCGCCTGGTGCCGGCAGTACGGGCCGGCCGAGCTGGTCTTCACGCAGCGCTCGGACGAGGGCCGCCGCGCGCGGGCCGAGGCTGCCGCCGACGACGGTGGCTACGAGACGCTCGTGCGCGACGTCTGGCTCTGAGCCAGCGTGTCCTGCGCCGCGTCGGCGCGATCCTGCGCCGCGCGGTAGACCGCGTACGTGTCGCCGGCGGGGAGCGAGTGCCAGAGGGCATAGGCGTCGGCCGCCTCGTCCTGGGCGTCGCGCCACGCGTCGTGGTCGGCGCTCCACGTGCGCGCACGGCGCAGCACGATCTCGCGCGTGTCGGCGACCTGGTCCAGCAGCGTCTTGAGATCGTGGCTGCTCACTCGTGGCTCCTTAGCGGTGGTGGATTCCCGCTTGGCACCACCTTTTACGCATCAGGTCACCAGACGGTTGCATGGTGACGCGACGGAACTTCCCCGCAGGTCAGGCGGCGAGCGCCGGGCACGCGGCGCCGGCGAGCGCGAACTCGGCCGCGTCGGCCCGGTCCTCGGCCGCGCGATAGACCGCGTACGCGTCGCCGTTGCGACGGGCGCACCATGCCTCGTAGGCGAGGTTCGCCTCGGCGCGCGCGGCACTCCAGATGGTGAAGTGCTCGTCGTGACGCTGGGCGGCGGTCATCGTGCCGCGCGAGATACCCCGCGAGGTCGCGCCGTCAAACCACCGGATCGCCGCCGCTGTCGCCCTGCTTGTCGCGGAAGCGCTTCTCGCGGTACTTCCCGACCAGCAGCAGCCCCACCATGATCAGCAGCGGGAGCGCGTAGAGCATGTCGACGAGGACGTGGCCGGCGTGGGCGAAGACGATCACAGGTTCAGCGCCGCCGACAGCAGCCACAGGCCGAGGAGCGTGAACAGCACCATCACCCCAAGCATGACGAACTGCGAGCGCGCGGCGGCCCGGGCGCTGCCGTAGACGGTCAGCGCGCGGTCGTGCGCGAGGACGAGGGCGGCGACGTGGCCCACCACCAGCGCGCCGATCTGCACGTACCAGATGGCGGTCGCGGAGACGATCGAGTAGTCGATCCCGGAAGCGGCCCCGCCGAACAGGTCGGAGCCGTCGCCGAGCGGATCGTTGGCCAGGCCCCACAGCTGCTGGCCGCTGTACGCCAGCAGCGAGAAGTAGTGCGCGACGAGGTAGGCGGCGGCGATCGGGATCAGCGTGTGGGCGAAGCGCCGCCCGAGCTGGCGCCGCGAGAGCCGCTCGCGCGGCATGCCCAGCACGCACACGGACCAGATCGCCGTCACGGCGGCCACCGCGATCACGAGGCCCACGACGAAGGAGAGCTCGAGCGACAGGCCGAGCGACAGGCCGAGGCCGGAGAACGCGTCCTGCAGCGTGCCGAAGAGGTCGTTGAAGAGCGGCCCCTCCTTGGCCCCGTCGAACGCCGTGCTGCCGATGCCGGTGAGCAGGATGCCCGTCGTGCCGGCGACGGCGACCAGCGAGGTAGCGCCGACGACCGGCGGGCGCAGGAAGAGCCGGCCGTCGCCCCGGCGGCCGAGCACGGCGAGGCGCGCGAGGAGCCCGAACCAGACGCCGAACGCGTCGGCGTTGCGCGTCCACGGCTCCACGCCGTAGAGGCTCATCCCGACGAGCTGGATCGCCAGGTAGACGAGCATGAGGATCGCCAGCGGCCCGGGCTCGCGGCCCGTCGCCCAGCACAGCTCGCAGATCGCGAACGCGAAGAGGCCGGCCACCGCCGGCCACTGGCCGAGCCGGGCCGGGTACGCCAGCGGCTCGGGCGGCGCGAACCGCCCCGTGACCCAGCCCGCCGCCCGGCCGATCGCCCTCCACGGGCTCAGCAGCCGGAAGACGTTGCCGAAGAGCAGCGACGCGAACGGCACGCCGACCCAGAAGCCGACGTAGACCGCGGTCGGCGCGAGGTTGTCGGCCTGACTCTCGGTGCCGGCGAGCCCCGCGTACACGGTGACGCCGAACACGAGCACGCCGATCGCGCCGAGCAGCGCCTCGACCGCGAGCGGGATCCGCACCAGCGGCCGGACCGCGGGGTGCTCGAGGCGCGGGCGCGTCCAGCCCGCCGCCAGCGCGGCGAAGGAGACGACGAGCACCGCGGCCGCGGCGGCCGCGAACCAGAGGACCGGGATCGGCAGGTCGGCGCGGCCGACGATCCCGTGCGCGAAGAGCCACACGGCGGAGCAGTCTAGGAACGACGAGGGCCCCGCCGGAGCGGGGCCCTCGGTCAAACGGTGCGCTGTGAAGCGCCGCTTACTTCTTGCAGCTGGTCGACGCGGAGGTCGAGCGCGTGCCGCCCACCGGGTCGAAGCCGTTCGGGACGAACGTCAGCACGGCGCTGAACGGGTGCTTCTTGTTCTTGCAGCCGTTCGTGGAGCCGAGGTAGTTCTTCTTCTTCTTGGCCTCCAGCGTGGTCTCCAGCGCGATCAGGCCGGCGAACGTGCCGGGCACCGGCTGCTGGGCGGCCGCGGGGACCTCGATGGTGAGCTTGCGGCCGCTGATGTGGCCGGGCGCGAGCACGTTGATCGGCAGCTCCTTGGCGGCCAGGTAGAAGCCGATCTCCTTGGCGCCCATGACGACGGGGGTGACGACGAAGTTCAGCAGCGTCTGCTCCGACGGGGGCTTGCCGACGCCGAGGGCGGCGCTGGCCGTGCCCTTGCCGACGCGGGAGGCCTTCGGGCACGCGGACGGGCCGCTGGCCTCGAGCGTGGCCTCGGAGCACGTGGCGAGGCCCTTGCCGGAGAACTTGAACGTCTTCGCCGTCGTGATCGTGAGCTTGCTCATCGTTCGATTCGTCTCGAAGTTCTCGATCGAGAGCTTGATCTCCGAGTTCTTCGGCTTGCTCTTCTTGCCGGCCTTCTTCGGGGTGATGCTCACGCTCATGTCTGGGGTGGTCGTCTGTGCAACGGCCACCGACGTGAAGGTGAGAGCAGTCATCGCCGCTGCAGCGACGATCAGGTACTTACGCAAGGGGGACCCTCCGGTAACTCGGATTGACTGACGAATCAACCCCGAAGCCTCTTAGAAGTTTCGCCTCGCGCGCACTCGAACGTGCGTCCACTGACCTTCAGCGGGCGCAGAGGCGCTCCACGCCGTCCAGCAGCGTCCAGTTCGCGCGCAGGACGCGCTCGGCCTCGGCCACCATCGAGTCCTCGTCGGCGCCGTCCAGATGCTCGGCGATCAGCGCCCGCGACTCGGCCGCGTGCTCCACGTCGCGCACGGCGTGAAGCTCGAAGTAGGCGGTCGCCGGACCGGGCTCGAAGCCGTAGTGCTCACGCAGGCCGTCGGCCTTCACGCGGGAGACCGCCGGCTGGGCCGACTCGATGGCGAACAGCGCCACGAGGTGGCCGACGAGATCGCGGCCGGCGCCCGCCCAGGCGTCGGCGCACTCGGCCGTCTCCGGCTCGGCCGGCTGCGGTCCCTCGGCGCCGGCCGCCTCGGCGAACGCGTCCCAGAGGGCGACGTGCGCCGCCTCCTCGCCGGCGTGGACCGCCAGGTCGACCCGTGACGTCGCCATCGCCGCTCCTCCCGCCGCCTCGGCCAGCGCCACGACGGCGTGGCGGTACTGCCCGGCGTAGAGGACGAGGTCGTCCCGGGAGAGCTCTCCGCCGGCCCAGCGCCGGTAGAACGGATGCTCCAGGACGTTCCAGCGGGCGTGCACGTCAGCCAGGCGCGACCAGAGGTCCACGCAAGCCTCCTCAGGTGGGTTCCGAGCCGAGGCGCGATGCTACCGTGGCCGCCGGTGCGGGCCCAGCCAGACACCATCCCGGCTCCCCCGTTCCCGCGCGACCTTCCCTGGATCAACGTCGCGTCGCTGCGGATGGACAAGCAGCGCGGCCGCCCCGTCCTGGTCGAGTTCTGGGACTTCTGCCGCGTCAACTCGCTGCGCACGCTGCCGTACCTGAAGGCGTGGCACGAGCGGTACGCGGACGCCGGGCTGCGGGTGATCGGCGTCCACGCGGGCGGCTTCCTGCCCGCGCGCGATGAGGCGAACGTGCGCCGCGCGGTGGACCGGCTCGGGATCGCCTACCCGGTGGTCATCGACGGCCGGCTCGAGCTGTGGGACATGTACGGCAACAAGGGCTGGCCCGGGCGCTACCTGTGGGACCAGCGGGGCGCGCTGTTCTCGATGCACTACGGCGAGGGCGCGTACGAGGAGACCGAGCGCGAGATCCAGGAGCTGCTCGGGATCGAGCGCGAGCCGGTGCCGCCGGTGCGGCCCGAGGACGCGCCGGGCGTGCTCCTGCCCGCCCAGACCGAGGACCAGCCGGGCGCGTACAGCGGCCCGTACGAGGCGGGCGGCGTCTACGCGGTGCTCGAGGGCGAGGGCGAGGTCGTCGCCGACGGTCGCGCGATCGCCGTCTCCGAGCCCGGCTGCTTCGAGCTGGTCTCGCACCCGCACCACACGGCCGCCGTGCTCGACCTGTGGGTGGGCCCCGGCGTCACCTGCCACGCGACGTGCTTCACGGCAGCGCTTCCAGCACCCGGATGAGCCGAGGCGGATCCGCGTCCTCGATGAGGATCGCGTTGCCCGGCCAGTAGGGCGACCGGGTCGGCTCGCCGGTGAGGAAGTGCGGCTGGTAGACCCACGAGCCGGTGTTGTGCAGCCGGCCGCCGGCGCGGGTCGTCCACTCGGCGACGTCGTCGCCCGGCCACGGGCCCGAGCGGTGCGAGTGCCCGCAGATCACGTGCGGCGCGGTCACGCCGAGGCGGCGCAGCATCTCGACGAAGCCGCGAAGGTAGCCGCGGCGCAGGCCGGGACCCGTGAGGTCGCGCTCGACGGGCCCGATGCCGAGCCGGTTGACGATCGCGACCGCCGTCGCGAAGCCCGCGCGCAGCGCCGCGGTCGACGGCCGCAGCCGCCGACCGCTGCCGCCGAGCGCGACCCACGCGCGCGAGGACGCTCCGGCGCCGGCGCTGACCATCGCGTGGTCGGAGCGCTGGGTGAGGGCGTGCATCCACGCATAGAGCGGCGAGAGCACCGCCTCGTAGTCGTCGGGAGTCGCGCCCTCCTCCGGGAGCGAGACCGCCCAGCGCGCCATCGCCCCGGCGGCGAGGCGCTCGAAGGTCGGGATCGTGGCGTGCAGGTCCGAGTAGTGGCCGTGGATGGCGTAGACGTCGTCGCGCAGCCACACGCCCGGGTAGACGACCTGCACGCGCGCCGGCGCGGCGCACTCCGCCAGCGCCGCGGCGAGCACGCCGCTCTCGCGCGGCTCGATCCGCTGCTCGAGCTCGAGGAAGCCGGACGGCTCGGTCATCAGCCGGCCGTCGATCCAGCCCGCGACCAGGCCGTGGTCGTGGTTGCCGGCCGCGAGCAGCAGCTCGCCGTCCGGGCCGAGCGCGCGCCCCATCGCCTCGAAGAACGGCCCGGCGACCTCCACCGCGTCGCGGTGCGGCCCGTCGCGCAGCTCGAGCCCGTCGCCGAGGATCACGAGCCGGTCGGCGCCGCGCACCGCCTCGGCGAGCGTGTCGCGCACCTCCGCGCGGCGCAGGAGGTCGGTCTGCGAGCTCGCGCCGATGTGCAGGTCGGAGATCACCAGGGTCCGCACGACGGGCACTAGTCTGCCGGTCCGCATGTCCGGACCGCTCGAAGGCCTGATCGTCGCCGACTTCTCCCGCGTCCTCGCAGGCCCCTACGCGTCGATGCTGCTCGGCGACCTCGGAGCCGACGTGATCAAGGTCGAGCGGCCCGACGGCGGCGACGACACGCGGGCGTGGGGCCCCCCGTGGCGCGACGGCGAGAGCACCTACTACCTCGGGCTCAACCGCAACAAGCGGTCGGTCGCGCTCGACCTCGCCGACGACGGCGATCGCGAGCTCGCGCGCCGCCTCGGCGAGCGGGCCGACGTGCTGCTGGAGTCCTTCCGCCCCGGGCTGATGGCCTCCTGGGGCCTCGACGGCGAGTCGCTGCGCGCGGCCAACCCGCGGCTCGTCTCCTGCTCGGTCACCGCGTTCGGCTCGGGCGAGGCGGCGGCCGGGATGCCCGGCTACGACTTCCTGCTGCAGGCCATGGGCGGGCTGATGAGCGTGACCGGCGAGCCGGACGGGCGGCCGCTGAAGGTGGGCGCCGCGCTGATCGACCTCGTGTGCGGGCTGCTGGCGGCCAACGGGATCCAGGCCGCGCTGGCCGAGCGCGAGCGCACCGGCCGCGGCCGCCACGTCGAGGTGTCGCTCATGGACTCGGCGCTGGCGTCGCTGCTCAACCAGGGCTCGGCCTGGGTGTCGGGCGGCGCGGTCCCCGGCCCGCGCGGCAACCGCCACCCGAGCATCGTCCCCTACGAGACCTACGAGGCCGCCGACCGGCCGTTCGCGGTGGCGGTCGGCAACGACCGGCTGTTCGCGCGCCTGTGCGAGGCCGTCGGCCTGCCAGAGCTGGCCGCCGACGAGCGCTTCGCGACCAACGAGGCGCGGGTGGCCAACGTCGACGCGCTGGCGGAGCGGTTCCAGACCGTCTTCGCGCTCGAGCCGGCGTCGCACTGGGTCGCCGCGCTCCGCGCCGCGAGCGTGCCCGTCGGCCTCATCAACCGGGTGGACGAGGCGTTCGACCTGGCCGCCGGGCTCGGGCTCGAGCCGGTCGACGACAGCCAGGGGACGCCTCTTTTGGCCCCGCCGCTACGGCTCGACGGCGAGCGCCCGCCGATCCGGCTCGCCCCTCCCCGCCTCGATCAGCACGGCGACGAGCTGAGGGCGTGGCTCGAGGAGCGTCGCGAGCAGGGCTCTCGGTGACGGAGAGGGAGATCATCCGATCGGTGGATGCGGGGCCGCTGAACAGGCGATGTGCGGGCGCGGGAGCGATCCGATACTCGCTCCATGGCAGTCATCGAGGTCGACAACCTCCACAAGCGCTACGGCGAGCGGGTCGCCGCCGACAGCGTCTCCTTCGCCGTCGAGACGGGCGAGATCTTCGCCATCCTCGGCCCGAACGGGGCGGGCAAGACCACCACTGTTGAGTCGATCGCCGGCCTGCGCCGGCCGGACTCGGGCTCGATCTCCGTGCTCGGGCTGCACCCGCGGCGCGACCGGGCGCAGCTGCGCCGGCGCGTCGGGGTCCAGCTGCAGGAGAGCGCGCTGCCGCCGAAGCTGCGGGTCGGCGAGGCGCTCGGCCTCTACGCCTCGTTCTACGAGGCGCCGGCCGACGGCGACGCGCTGCTCGACGAGCTCGGGCTGGCCGACAGCCGCCACACGCCGTACGGCAAGCTCTCCGGCGGCCAGCAGCAGCGGCTGTCGATCGCCCTCGCGCTGATCGGCGATCCCGAGATCGCGATCCTCGACGAACTGACCACGGGACTGGACCCGCAGGCGCGGCGCGACACCTGGGGGCTGATCGAGCGCATCCGCGACCGCGGCGTGACCGTGCTGCTGGTGACCCACTTCATGGACGAGGCCGAGCGCCTCGCCGACCGCGTCGCGCTGATCGACGACGGCCGCCTCGTCGCGCTCGACACGCCGGCCGGCCTTGCCGCGCGCGCCGGTGACGCGCAGCGGATCCGCTTCCGCCCGGCCTCCCCGTTCGACCTCACGATCCTCAGCGGGCTCCCGCACGTGACCGCGGTGACGAGCGAGGGCTCGCAGATCGAGGTGTCCGGCGGGGGCAACCTGCTGACCGACGTCATCGGCGCGCTGGCGCGCCACGGCGTCGCGGCGCAGGAGCTCCAGTACGACCGCCCCGGGCTCGAGGACGCGTTCGTGGCGCTGACCCGGAAGGAGGCGGCATGAAGGCTCTCACCGCGATGGAGGCGCGCCTGTACCTGCGCGACCCGATGGTGCTGCCGTTCGCGCTGGCGCTCCCGCTCGTGCTCCTGCTCGTGTTCGGGCTGCCGGAGTCGAGCAGCAGGCCGAGCGAGGACTTCGGCGGCCAGGTGCCGCTCGACACGGTGCTGCCCTCGCTGGCGCTCTCGCTGTCGTTCGCCATGCTCGGCGCCTACATGCTCCCCGCGTTCCTCACCGAGTACCGCGTCCGCGGCGTGCTGCGGCGCCTCTCCACCACGCCGATGTCGCCGAAGGCGATGCTCGTCGCGCACCTGGCGATCAACCTCGCCGTGGCGCTCGTCGCGGTGGTCATGACCCTGCTCGTGGGCGGTATCGGGCTCGGCATGGCGATGCCGGAGAACGTGCCCGGCCTGATCCTCGTGCTCGCGCTGGGGGCGGCCTCGCTGTTCTCGCTCGGGCTCCTGATCGCGGCCATGGCGCGCGACGCGCCGGCCGCCTACGTCCTCGGCGCGCTGCTCTTCTTCCCGTCGCTGTTCTTCGCCGGGATCTGGCTCCCGAAGGAGCAGATGCCGTCTACGCTCAGCCGCATCGGCGACTTCACCCCCCTCGGCGCCTTCCGCGAATCGCTGGAGGCCACCTGGACCGGCGGCGCGCCGGACCCGGCGATGCTCGCCGCGATGGCCGGCATCGCCCTGGTGGCCGGCGCCGTGGCGGCGAGGACCTTCCGCTGGGAATGACCGAGCAGATGGACGCCTGGGAGCGACGGGAGGGCGCGGTCTTCCGCGCCATCCCGTACTTCATGCTCGTGGCGTCGACGGTCTTCGCGATCGCCTTCATGTCCGAGGACTGGGCGCCGACGGTGGCGCTCGCCGGCGTCGCCGCGGTCTGGCTGGCGATCACGCAGCGGCACGGGCCGCGCACGCTGCACGCCGCCGGGTTGTACGTGCTCATCCCGGTGCTCATCGTCCACAACCCGCTGTTCGGCTTCTTCGGCTTCAGCGGCTATCTGATCGCCGACACGCTCCCCGGCCGCTGGATCTACGCGGCCGTCGTCTGGACCGCGTTCTGGGTCGGCTCGTCGCAGGTCGGCGGCCTCCCGCTGCCCGACGACGTTCCCGTCCTGGCGTGGGTCGCCGTGGTCGCGGTGAACATCGTCGTCGCGTCGCTGCTGATGAAGTACGGGACCGCGGTCGAGGCGCGCAACCGGCAGCTCAAGGCGGCCCTGGCGGAGAACCAGGCGCTCGCCCGCGAGGCCGGCATCCAGGAGGAGCGCCGCCGGATGGCGGGCGAGATCCACGACACGCTCGCGCAGGGGCTGACCGGGATCGTCGCCCAGCTCGAGGCGCTCGACCACGCCCACAGCCGCGGCGGCGACTGGCGCCGCCACCTCGACACCGCCGCCCAGCTCGCCCGCGAGAGCCTCAGCGAGGCGCGCCGGTCGGTGCGGGCCGTCGGCCCCGAGGCGCTGGAGGACGCCCGGCTGCCCGAGGCCATCGCCGACGTCGCGCGGCGCTGGTCGCAGATCAACGGCGTCGAAGCCGAGGTCGTCACCACCGGCACGGCGCGTCCGATGCACCCCGACGTCGAGGTCACGCTGCTTCGCACGGCGCAGGAGGCGCTGGCCAACGTCGGCCGCCACGCGCACGCCAGCCGCGTCGGCCTCACGCTCTCCTACATGGAGGACGTCGTGACGCTCGACGTCCGCGACGACGGCGTCGGCTTCACGCCGAACGGCTCCGCCGGCTTCGGCCTGACCGCCATGCGCCAGCGCGTGCAGCGGCTCGAAGGGCGCCTCGAGGTCGAGTCCGAGCCCGGCGCCGGGACCGCGATCTCGGCGAGCCTGCCCGCGCGGGAGGCCGCGTGATCTCGCTGCTGATCGTCGACGACCACCCGGTGGTGCGCGACGGGCTGCGCGCGCTGTTCACCGGCGACGACGAGTTCGAGGTCGTCGGCGAGGCCGGCGACGGCCCGCGCGCCGTGGCGATGGCCGAGGCGCGCCGGCCCGACGTCGTGCTCATGGACCTCCGGATGCCGGGCGGCGACGGGGTGACGGCGATCCGCGAGCTGGCCGAGCGCCTGCCGCAGGTCCGCGTGCTCGTCCTCACCACGTTCGACACGGACAGCGACGTGCTGCCGGCCATCGAGGCCGGCGCCACCGGCTTCCTGCTCAAGGACGCGCCGCGCGACGAGCTGATCCGCGCCGTCCGCGCCGCCGCGGCGGGAGAGGCGGTGCTCGCGCCCTCGGTCGCCACGCGGCTGATCGGCCAGGTGCGCGCCCCCGCCGAGGAGCCGCTGAGCGCCCGCGAGCTCGACGTGCTGCGCCTGATCGCACGCGGCGCGACCAACCGCGAGGCCGCCGCCAGGCTGTTCATCAGCGAGGCCACGGTCAAGACCCACCTGCTGCACATCTACGCCAAGCTCGGCGTCAACGACCGGGCGGCCGCCGTCGCGCAGGCGTACGAGACCGGCCTGCTCGTGCCCGGCGGCTAGCCGCGAGCGGCCATCTGCTGCCGGATCGTCTTCGGCAGCATGAACCGGACGTCCTCGCGCATGAGCTCGAACGTCTCGACGGTCTCGGTCCCGCGGTCGCGGAAGAACTGCACGAGGCGCTCGACCAGCTCCTCGGGAGCGCTGGCGCCGGACGAGATGCCGACGACGTCGGCGCCCTCGAGCCACTCCTCCTGCACCATGCCCTCGTTGTCGATCAGGTGGGCGCGGGCGCCGAAGTCGCGCGCCACGTCGACCAGCCGCTGCGAGTTCGACGAGTTGGTGGAGCCGATCACGAGCACGAGGTCGCACTGCTCCGCCATCTGCTTGACCGCCGCCTGGCGGTTGGTGGTCGCGTAGCAGATGTCGTCGGTGCGCGGGCCCGTGATGTTCGGGAGCTTCTCGCGCAGCCGGTTGATGATCGCCTGCGTCTCGTCGACCGACAGCGTGGTCTGCGAGATGTAGGCGACGCGGTCGGGATCGGGGACCTCGAGCGTGTCGACGTCCTCCTCCGTCTGGACCAGCACGATGTGCTCCGGCGCCTCGCCGGTGGTCCCCTCGACCTCCTCGTGGCCCGCGTGGCCGATCAGGACGATCGTGTAGCCGTCGGCGGCGAACTTGACCGCCTCGCGGTGCACCTTGGTGACCAGCGGACAGGTCGCGTCGATGGTCTGCAGGCCGCGCCGCTCGGCGTCGGCGTGCACCGCCGGCGACACGCCGTGGGCGGAGAAGACGGTGATCGCGCCCTCGGGGATCGAGTCCTCGAGCTCGTCGACGAAGATCGCGCCGCGCTCGCGCAGGGTCTCCACGACGTGCTTGTTGTGGACGATCTCCTTGCGCACGTAGACCGGGGGCCCGTGCAGCTCGAGCGCGCGCTCGACCGTCTGCACGGCGCGGTCGACGCCGGCGCAGTAGCCGCGGGGCGCTGCGAGCAGGAGCTTGGACGGAGTCACTTCTTGAAGTCTAGGAGCATCTGCGTGACCGTCTCGCCCGCCAGGTCGAGCGAGCGCTCCGAGACCGCGGTCATGTCGTCGCAGGTCTTGTGCCAGCACTCGAACGTGAAGTCGATCAGGTCGATGGCGGGCACGCCGCGGCGCAGGAACGGCGTGTGGTCGTCCAGGATCGGTTGCGCGACGTCGTCGGGGAACACCCGGAGGGCGCCCACCTTGCGCGCCGCCGCGCGCAGCCGCGCCCACAGCTCGATGTCCGACGAGGCCTCGCGCGGGATCCGCATGGCGCCCTTCTCGGCGATGAAGTCGAGCAGGACCATCGCGCGCAGCTCCTTCGCGTTCTTGCGCGCGTACGGGCGCGAGCCGCGCAGGCCGCTGGAGTAGAAGTCCTGCGAGTCGTCCGGGCTCTCCTCGCCGTCGAAGAGCACGAAGCGGATCGGCGGCGCCGTGGCGGGGCGCTTGGCCTTCTCCAGCACGCGGGCGATCTCCAGCACCGCGGCCGTGCCGCCCGCCCCGTCGTTGGCGCCCACGAAGCCGGGGATGTCCTTGCTGTCGTAGTGGGCGGCGAGCAGGATCGGCTTCCCGCGGCCGGGGATGCTCCCGACCACGTTGTTCACGCCGCCCGCCTCGGGCCGGATGCGCCCGCGGGGCAGCCGGTCGCGCAGCCACTCCGCCAGCTCGCGCGCCGTCTCGGAGCCCGTCGGCCGCGGGCCGAGCTCGACCTGGTGGCGCAGGTCGGCGAACGCGCGGGCGCCGTCGAACCGGTTGGTCTTCGCCGCGGCGCCGGCCGAGCCGTCATCGCCGTCGAACGCGCCGGTCACGGCGGCGACGACCAGCCCGGCGCCCGCGACGACGAGCACGACGGACAGCACGGCGAAGCGGCGCATCGTCCTAGTCGTTCGAGGTCACCGCTTCGAGCAGGTCGGCGAACCGCTCGCGCGCCGCCTCCCGCCGGGTCGGCACGTGCTCCGACGGCACGCCGCCGGCCGGCGCCTCGTACCCGCGCAGGATCTGGCGCGCCACGCTCTGGCGGTGCACCTCGTCGGGTCCGTCGTAGAGCCGCGCCGCGCGGGCGAAGCGGTACATCTGCTCGAGCGGGACGTCGGTCGAGTAGCCGAGCGAGCCGTGCGCCTGCAGCGCGCGGTCCACCACGTCGTGCAGCACCTGGGCGCCGTAGAACTTGATCAGCGCGATCTCCTGCCGCGCCGCCGACGCGCCCTCGGTGTCCATCTTCCAGGCGGCGTGCAGCGTCATCAGCCGCGCCGCGTGCATCTGGGCGGCCGAGTCGGCGATCCAGTTCTGGACCGTCTGCTTGTCGGCGAGCACCGAGCCGTGCGAGTAGCGCGACAGGGCCCGCTCGCAGAGCATGTCGAAGGCCCGCTTGGAGACGCCGAGCCAGCGCATGCAGTGGTGGATGCGGCCGGGCCCGAGCCGCTGCTGGGCGATGAGGAACCCGGCCCCGCGCGCGCCGAGCAGCGCGTCCTTCGGGACTCGCACGTCCTCGTAGAGGATCTCGGCGTGGCCGCCGTAGGCGCCGAAGCGCTCGTACGGGTGCTCCATGGTCGGCACGTCGCGCAGGAGCCGTACGCCCGGCGTGTCGACCGGGACGAGGAACATCGAGGCGCGCTGGTAGCGGTGCGCGTCCGGGTCGGTCACCGCCATGACGATCAGGAAGTCGGCCACCGACGCGTTGGTGGAGAACCACTTGTGGCCGTTGATGACCCACTCGTCTCCGTCCTCGACCGCGCTCGTGCGCAGCAGCGTCGGATCGCTGCCCGCCGTGTCCGGCTCGGTCATCGAGAAGGCCGAGCGCAGGTCGCCGGCCAGCAGCGGGTGCAGGTACTGCTCCTTCTGGTCCTCCGTGCCGGCCAGGGCCAGGACCTCCGAGTTGCCGGAGTCGGGCGCCTGGTTGCCGAAGACGACCGGCGCGAACGGGCTCGAGCCGAGGATCTCGTGCATCAGGCCGAGCTTGACCTGGCCGAAGCCCTGACCGCCGAGGTCGGGCGGGAGGTGCGCCGCCCACAGGCCGCGCTCGCGCACCTGCTCCTGCAGCGGCGCGACCGCGCGCATGAAGCCGTCCTGGCCGAGCTCCTCGAACACGGTCTCGATCGGCCAGACCTCGGTGCGGACGAACTCGCGCATCCAGTCGAGCTGCGCCTGGAACTCGGGCTCGGTGGAGAAGTCCCACGCCATCCCAGGGGATACTAGGCACATGCTGGTGGAACACCGCGGGAGGCGGCCGGAGGTTCACCCGACCGCGTGGGTCGCGCCGACCGCCGTGCTGTGCGGCGACGTCCGCGTGGGCGAGGACGCGCGCGTGATGTGGAACGCCGTCGTCAGCGCGGAGGACGGCCGCGTCGAGCTGGGCGACCGCTGCGTGGTGATGGAGCACGCGCTGGTCCGTGGGCGGGCCGCGCATCCGGTCCTCGTCGGCGACGACGTGCTGATCGGCCCGCACGCGCACGTGAACGGCGCGCGGATCGAGCGCGAGGCGTTCGTGGCGACGCGTGCCGCGCTGTTCCCCGGCTCGAGCGTCGGCGTGCGGGCCGAGGTGCGCATCGGCGGCGTCGTGCACGTGAACTCGGCGGTCGCCGACGGCGGCGTCGTGCCGATCGGCTGGGTGGCGGTCGGCGACCACGTCCTGCCGCCCGATCGGCACGAGGAGATCTGGGAGATCCAGCGTGAGCTCGACTTCCCCGGCACGGTCTACGGCGAGGCGCGCGGCGACGACCTGATGGCGCGCGTGATGCCGCGTCAGACGGCCTGGCTGGCCGCCCACCGCGACGACCGCGTGCTCTGATGCCGCTGGTGGCCGCGGCGGCGGTGGCGGCGGGAGCGGCGGTGCAGTCGGCCACCGGGTTCGGGTTCTCGGTCGTGGCCGCGCCGCTGGTCTTCGCCACCGTCGAGCCACAGGAGGCCGTCGGGCTGATGATCGTGCTCGGCTCGGTCGTGAACGTGCTGACGCTCGCGACCGAGCGCCGCCGCCCGCGGCCGGTCTGGCGCGAGTGCGCGGTGCTGCTGGCCTTCGCGCTGCCGGGCGCCGTCGCCGGCGTCGCCGTGCTGCGCGCGCTCGACCCCGTCGCGCTCCAGGTCGCGGTGAGCGTCGGCGTGCTCGCCACGCTCGCGGCGCGGCGCCTCGCCGCGAACCGCAGGATGCCGGCCTGGGGCGGCCCGGTCGCCGGCCTCGTCGCCGGTGGCCTGACCACCTCGACGACCACCGCGGGTCCGCCGATGATCGTGTACCTGATGGGCCGCGAGCTGGATCCCGCCCAGCTGCGCGACACGATGCCGGTCTGCTTCCTCGGCCTCAGCGTGGTGGGCGTCATCGCCCTGGCCGCCACGGGGACCGAGGGGGCGGTCCCGGACGCCTGGCTGGTCGCCCTGCTGCTCCCCGTGGTGGCGCTCGGGCACCTCGCGGGCCGGCCGCTGTTCGCCGCCCTCGTGCGCAGCGGGCGCTACGAAGGCGTGCTCACCGGTGTGCTCGTCGCATCGGTCGTCGCGGGACTTCTGGCAGCGCTGGTCTGACGCGACTACGCTCTCCCGATGGCTCAGTCTCACGGCGATCGGCTCACGGCGGTGGACGCGTCCTTCCTGGCGCAGGAGAGCCAGAACGCGCACATGCACATCGGCGCCGTGATGATCTTCGAAGGCCCGCCGCCGGCCTTCGCCGACTTCGCCGATCACGTGCGCGGACGGCTGCACCTGGTGCCGCGCTACCGGCAGAAGCTGGCGGTGCCGCCGCTCGAGACCGGCCGGCCGCTGTGGGTCGACGATCCGAGCTTCAACCTCGAGTACCACCTGCGCCACACGGCGCTCCCGGCGCCCGGCAGCGAGGAGCAGCTGCGCGCGCTGGCGGCGCGCATCCACTCGCAGCGGCTCGACCGCACGAAGCCGCTGTGGGAGCTGTGGCTCGTCCAGGGGCTCGACGACGGCCGCTTCGCCCTGATCTCCAAGACGCACCACGCGCTGGTCGACGGCGTGGCCGGCGTTGACCTCGCCACCGTGCTCTTCGACCTCGAGCCGGTGCCGCCGCCGCTCCCGCACGAGGGCGAGCCGTGGGCGCCGCAGCCGGAGCCGAGCGCGACGGCCCTCGCGGCCCGCGGCGTCAAGGGGCTGATCGAGCTGCCGTTCTCGCTCGGCGGGCGCGTGCTGCGCGCCGCGTCGAGGCCGACCGAGTCACTGCACGTCGCGCGCGAGGCGGTCGAGGGCGTGGCGGAGGTGGCGTGGGCGGGCCTGAACCCGGCGCCCGCCACGCCGCTCAACGTGCCGATCGGCCCGCACCGGCGGCTGGTGATGATCCGCAGCGAGCTGTCGGACTTCAAGGTCATCAAGAACGCGTTCGGCGGCACGGTCAACGACGTCGTGCTCACCGTCGTCGCGGGCGGGCTGCGGAGCTGGCTGCGCTCGCGCGGCGTCCGCACCGAGGGCCTCGAGCTGCGGGCGCTCGTGCCGGTCTCGATCCGCGCGGCCGGCGAGCGCGGGAACATGGGAAACCGGCTCGCGGTCATGCGCGGGCCGCTGCCGGTCTACGTCGAGGACCCGGTGGCTCGGCTGCAGGTCGTCCGCTCGGCGATGGACGGGCTCAAGGAGTCCAAGCAGGCGGTCGGCGCCGAGGTGCTGACCAGCGTGCAGAACCTCGCCCCGCCGACGGTGCTCGCCCAGGCGTCGCGGATCAACTTCTCCACGCGCCTCTTCAACCTGCTCGTGACGAACGTGCCGGGACCGCAGTTCCCGCTCTACGCGCTCGGCCGCGAGCTCGAGGACCTCTTCCCCGTCGCCTTCCTGCCGCGCGACCACGCGCTGGCCGTGGCGATCATGTCCTACAACGGCGGGATGGACTTCGGCCTGCTCGGCGACTACGACGCGATGCCGGACCTCGACGCCCTGGGCGACATGGTCCTGGAGGCGCGCGACGAGCTGCTGGCCGCCGCGAAGACGGCCACGAACGGCGGCTCTAGTAGCCCAAGGCGAACTTCGCGTCCTCGGACATCTTCTCGGGCGTCCAAGGGGGCGTGAAGACCATCGACGGGACGACCTCCTCGACGCCCTCGACCTCGCCCACGAACTCCTTCATCTGCTCGGACACCTGAGGACCGATCGGACAGGCGGGCGTGGTGAGCGTGAACGTGATGCCCACGGTGCCGCCGTCGATCTCGACGCCGTAGACCAGCCCGAGCTCCACGAAGTCGAGCCCGAGCTCCGGGTCGATCACGTTGCCGAGGGCCTCGATGACCTCATCTTCGTCAACCATCCCCCCGAGTGTACGTAATCTCGATTTCCACCTGTACGAACCCCCCGGTATGTATTAGGTTGCCCAGATCGTTCACTTCGATGCGCAGCTGGCGATCCTGAGGATCGCGGGGGACGAAGACCGGACGACCAGCGGCCGGCGCCGCCGGCCGATCTCCGCGGCCCTGAAGGCCACCCGCGACGTGATCGTCGACCTGTCGGAGCTGCACTTCGCGGACCCCTCCCTGATGATCGACCTCGCGTGCCTCGCGCAGAGGCTGCGCGCGCAGGGGCGCATGCTGTGGCTGAACGGCGCGCAGCCGAACATCCGCACGCTGATCGAGACCATGGGCCTGCACCGCCTGCCCGCCGTCCGGCTCGACGGCCCGCTCCCGGCGCTGACCTCTTAGGCACGCGTCGTACCGTGTGAGGAGCTCCCCATGCTCCTGCCGCTCGTCCTGCTCTTCATCGTCGTGCCGATCGCCGAGCTGGCGGTGCTCATCCAGGTCGGCCAGGCGATCGGCGTCCTGCCGACGGTGGCGATCCTGATCGTCGACTCGATCCTCGGCGGGCTGCTGATGCGCGCGCAGGGCCGCACCGCCTGGCGGCGCTTCAACGAGACCACGGCCGCGGGCCGCGTGCCCGCCCGCGAGGTGCTCGACGGCGCGCTCGTGATCTTCGGCGGGGCGCTGCTGCTGACCCCGGGCTTCATCACCGACATCCTCGGGCTCGTGCTGCTCATACCGCCCACCCGCGCGCTCGTGCGGGCGGTGCTGGCGCGGCGGCTCGCGCACCGCATGGTGATCTCGGCCACCCGTGCGCGGCCGCGGGCGACGCAGGGCTACGACGTCGAGGGCACCGCGGTCGACGTCGAGGCGAAGGACCGGTCCTGACCGACGCGCGGTCCGAGTACGCCCGCCCGGCGACGGGTCCCGCGTTCTCCGATGCGGTGACCTTCAGCTTCGCCGACCTGCAGGCCGGCCTGTACGGGCTGGCCCGCCTCGGTCTGGCCGGAGGCGACGCGAGCGCCCTCGCGGTGCTCTTCTCCGGCCGCGAGCCGGTGACGGCGCTCGCCGAGGGCGGCATCCGCGTGGAGGCGGATGCCTGCTTCGAGCGCCTCGCCCTGCCGGGCCTGGAGGCGACCGTCGACGAGCCGCTGCGCCGCTGGACCCTGCGCTTCGAGGACGGCGGGCAGGGCTTCGACCTCGCCTTCGAGGCGAGCGGGCCGCCGGCGGCCATCGAGCCGTCGGAGGCCGCCGCGCGCGCCGGCGGCATGGAGGGCTACGAGCAGCTCTGCCGGGTGACCGGGACGGCCACGGCGAACGGCCGCGCGACACCGGTGGACGGCCTCGGGCAGCGCGGGCACAGCTGGGGCGAGCCGGACTGGGACCGGATCTCCTCGACCCGCACGGTGGGCGCCTGGCTCGACGACGGCACGGGCCTGGCGCTCAGCGCCGTGCGGCCCGCCGGCGCGACCGGCCACGAGCCGGAGGCGACGTGGGCCGCCGTGCTCGGCACGGGAGGCAGCCGCCGGGTGGACGAGCCGCGGCTCTCGACGACCTACGACGAGGAGGGCCGCCAGCGGAGCGCCGGGCTCGAGCTGTGGGTCGGCGAGGACGACGACCTCCCGTGGCGGGCGTCCGGCGAGGTCCTCTGCGGCTCGACGCTCGACCTCGGCCAGCTGCGGCTCGACTGCGCGTTCATGCGCTGGCGCACGGTGGGCCGGACCGCCGTCGGGCGCTACGACGTGCTGCGGCGCGCATGATCCGCGGCGTCATCTCCGACTTCGGCGGCGTGCTGACGTCGCCGCTCTTCGACGCCTTCGAGCGGCTCCAGGGCGAGGACACGATCACGCCCGAGGCCTACGGCCAGGCGATGGCGCACAGCCTCGCGCACGACGGCGTGCACCCGCTGTTCGCGCTCGAGCGCGGCGAGATCACCGAGGCGGAGTTCCTCGCGCGGCTGGAACGGGAGCTGGAGGCGCTGCTCGGCCGGCCCGTCCCGCTGCACGGCTTCGCCGCGCGGCTGATGGACGCGCTCGACCCCAACCGGGAGCTGTTCGACCACTACCGCTCGCTGCGCGCCGAGCACGGCCTGCGCTTCGCGCTCTGCACCAACAACGTGCGCGAGTGGGAGCCGCTGTGGCGGCCGAAGCTGCCGATCGACGAGCTGTTCGACGTCGTCGTCGACTCGGCGTTCGTGGGCACCCGCAAGCCGGAGCCCGAGATCTACGCCATCACGCTGGAGCGGTTCGGCCTCCCGGCCGAGGCCTGCGCCTTCGTCGACGACCTCGAGGTCAACGTGGAGGCGGCGCGCGAGCTCGGGATGCGCGGCATCGTCCACCGCGACACCGCCGAGACGATCGCGGAACTGGCGTCACTGGTTCGATAAAGGTGAGAACCTCCTGAACGGGCTTCGATGGTGGACCATTCGACCGTGCAGCCACGGGACATCGTGCCCTTCGCCGCCGCCGCCCTCATCGGGCTGGTGGCCTTCGCCCTGCCCGGCCCCGACGTCGACTGGACGCTCTACGCGCTCGCCGCCGCGCTGACGCTCGCGATCACGGTGGTCGGGTTCGTCGCCGCGCGCAAGCAGCGCGGCCGTGCGCTGATCGTCGTGCTCCCGCTGGCCTACTTCGGCGTCGTCGCCCTGCTCCGCCACTCCGGCGAGAACCCCGGCTTCGCGCCGTTGATCCTGCTGCCCGTCGTCTGGCTCGCCCTCTTCGGCACGCGCCGCGAGATGATCGTCGGCCTCGCGATCATGGCGTTCACGCTGCTCGTCCCGTTCCTCGTCTTCGGCGAGCCGCGCTACTCGTCGGGGGCATGGCGGAGCACGTTCGTCTTCACGGTGGCGGCGGGCGTGGCGGGGCTCGCCATCCAGTCGCTCGTCGTGCGCGTGCGCGCCAACCGCGACCGCCTGTCGGGGGTACTGCGGAACGCGACCGAGACGGCGATCATCGCGGCCGACGCGACCGGCACGATCACCGTGTTCAACCGCGGCGCCGAGCGCATGCTCGGCTACGACGCGGACGAGATGATCGGCAAGGAGTCGCCGGAGATCCTCCTCGATCCCGAGGAGCTGGCGGCGCGCGCGAAGGAGTACGGCCTGCCGCCCGGCGCGGAGCTGCTCGAGGCGCTCGGCCCCGACCCGCGCCGCTGGACCTTCATCCGCAAGGACGGGGGCCGCCTGCGGGTCTCGATCGCCGTGACGCTCGAGCGCGACGCGGCCGGCCAGGTCACGGGCTTCCTCGGCATCGCCACCGACGTGACGCGCCGGCTCCAGGCCGAGGCCGAGCTGCGCGCGGAGCGCGACTTCTCCTCGGCCGTCATCGACACGGCCGGCAGCCTGGTCATGGTGCTGGACCCGCGCGGGCGGATCGCGCGCTTCAACCGCGCCTGCGAGCAGCTCACCGGCTGGTCGGAGGAGGAGGCCATCGGGCAGATCCCGACGGTCTTCGGCGCGTCGGAGGAGGAGGGCGCGCGGATCAGCGAGCTCATGGCCGGCGCGACCGTCGCCGACTACCCCCTCTCCTTCGAGGCCGAGTGGCGCGCGGCGGACGGCGAGCGCCGGCTCATCGCCTGGTCCAGCGCCTGCATCGTCGACTCAGCGGGCGCTATCGCGCACGTGGTGTCGGCCGGCACCGACGTCACCGAGCGGCGCGAGGCGCTCCTCCGCGCCATGGAGGCGTCGCAGGCGAAGTCCGAGTTCCTGGCCAACATGAGCCACGAGCTGCGGACCCCGCTCAACGGCGTGATCGGGATGCTGCAGCTGCTCCAGGACACCGAGCTCGGCCCCGAGCAGCGCGAGTACGCGCGCACCGCCGCGACGTCGGGCGACGCGCTGCTCGGCGTGATCGACGACGTGCTCGACTTCTCGAAGATCGAGGCCGGGCGGCTCGAGCTCGACGAGAGCGACTTCGACCTGCGCAAGCTGGTCGAGGACGCGTCGGACATCGTCGCCCACCAGGCGCACCGGAAGGGCGTCGAGCTCACGGTGTGGGTCGACGAGCAGGTGCCGCCGCTGGTCCGCGGCGACGGCGGGCGTCTGCGCCAGGTGCTGACCAACCTGCTCTCCAACGCCGTCAAGTTCACCGCCGCGGGCGAGGTCTCGGTCCGGGTGCGCGCCGAGGTCGACGGCGACCGGGTCGGCGTGATCGGCGAGGTGCGCGACACCGGGATCGGCATCGACCCGGCGCGGATCGCGGAGCTGTTCGAGCCGTTCTCGCAGGAGGACTCGTCGACCACCCGCCGCTTCGGCGGCACCGGCCTGGGGCTGGCCATCTCGCGCCAGCTCGTCGGCCTCATGGGCGGCCGGCTGAGCGCCGTCTCCGAGCCGGGGAAGGGCAGCACGTTCCGCTTCACGGCGGCGCTGCGCACCGTCGACGAGGACCGCCCGACGCGCCTCGCCCGCACGTCGCTGCCCGAGGGCCTCCGCGTGCTCGCCGTCGACGACAACGCGACCAGCCGGCAGATCCTCCGCGGGTACCTCGACCCACGGGTGACGCGGTGCGACGAGGCCGAGTCCGCCGAGGACGCGCTGGTGCTGCTGCACACGGCCGCCGCCAACGGCAACCCGTACGCGGTCGTGCTGCTCGACTTCCAGCTGCCCGGGATGGGCGGCCCCGAGCTGGCGCGCGCGATCCGGAGCGCGCCGAGCCTGCGGTCGGCGCGGATCGTGGTGCTCACCTCCGCCCCGGGCCGGCAGGAGACCGGGATCGACGCGTACGTCACCAAGCCGGTCCATCGCGCGAGCCTGCTCGAGACGGTCGCCGAGGTGGTCCTCCCGGCGTCCGAGCGCGCGGCGCCGGCGAGCGAGCCGCGGGTCGCCCGGCCCGCGGCCGCGACGGCGACGATCCTGGTCGCCGAGGACAACCCGGTCAACCAGCTCGTCATCCGCGGCATGCTCGCCAGGCGCGACTACGCCGTCGACATGGCCGCGACCGGCCGCGAGGCGGTCGAGCGGCTCGACCGCGCGAAGCACGCGGCGGTGCTCATGGACATCCAGATGCCGGACCTGGACGGATACGAGGCGACCCGCCTCATCCGCGCCGCGGAGAACGGGGACCGCCTCCCGATCATCGCGATGACCGCCGGCGCGCTGGAGGGCGACCGTGCGGCCGCGCTCGAGGCGGGCATGGACGACTACCTCGCCAAGCCGCTACGCCCGGAGCAGCTCGACGCGGTGCTCGAGCGCTGGCTCGGCCGGGCTCCCGATCGCGCTCGGGCGGCGCCGGTCCTCGACGAGTCGCGGATCCGGACGTTCCGCAACGAGTACCCGGAGATCGTCGACCGCATCGTGGCCGTGTTCGCGGAGACGACGCCGCCGCTGCTGGACGAGATGGACCAGGCGTCGCAGCAGGGGGACCAGGAGGGGCTCCGCCGGCTGGCGCACAAGCTCAAGGGCAGCTGCGAGAGCATCGGCGCGGCGCGCATGGCGGTGCTCTGCCGGGCGCTCGAGACGTCCGCCGACGATCACGCCCGCATCGTCGGCGAGCTGCGCGAGGCGTACCCCGTCACGCTGACGGAGATCCGCGCGACCTAGCTCAGTTGTCGCAGCCCAGCCGGTCCCAGCAGTAGAGCTCGATGCACTCGGCGGCGAGCTCACCCGCCCGCTGGGGCGACAGCCAGGGCAGCACCATGTCGAGCGCCTGATCCTCCGCGAAGCCGGCGTTGAAGGCATCCTCGCCCCGCAGGCCGGCGGCGATCTTCAGCGCCTCGCGGCGGTTGTCGCCGAGCGAGCTGAACGCCGCCACCAGGAAGTCCTTGTTGGCGACCGGCGTCCCGACCTCCATCGACGCGTGCCAGGCGGCAAGCATCGAGAGGTCGTGCTCGTCGAGGTCCGCGACGGCCTTCGCGTAGTGCGACGCGAGCTCCTCTTCAGGGATCTCGTCGACCCACGCGCGCACCAGCTCGCACAGCAGCTGGCGCCGGGCCTCGCGCCCGACTGATTCCGCGATCACGCGGATGGCGTCCTTCGGCTCGATGAAGCACAGAGACATGACGCCGGTGACGGTACGGCGGGCCTCGGACGGAACGGTGGTTTGATCTGTCACGTGTACGAGTCGCACTATCTGCGCGCGGCAGACCCCGCCCGGCCGCGCGCGGCGTGGATCCGCCACACGAGCCACACGCGCCCCGGCGAGCCCCCGACCGGCGCGCTCTGGTGCACGGTGTGGGACGCCGAGGCCGGACCGCCGTACGCGGTCAAGCAGTCGCTCCCGGCCCCTGCGCCGCCGGAGGGCTTCGCCCGCTTCGCGGGCCGCGCCGAGGCGGCGGGCCGGACGGCCGCGTGGGACCTGACGGCCGCCGGCGAGGAGGCCGAGCTGCGGCACCTGCCGCGCGGCTGGATGTACCGGGCGCCGCTCCCCCGCACGAAGCTCGTCAGCCCGCTGCCCGACGCGGTCTTCGCCGGGTGGGTCGAGGCCGCCGGGGTCCGCACCGAGGTGGCCGGCTGGCGCGGCATGGTCGGCCACAACTGGGGCGCCGAGCACGCCGAGCGCTGGGTCTGGCTGCACGCGGTCGGCTTCGCCGAGGCGCCGGCGGCGTGGCTCGACGTCGCGATCGGCCGCGTGCTGGTGGGCGGCAGGCTGACGCCGTGGGTGGCGAACGGCGCGCTCTCGCTCGACGGATCGCGGCTGCGCCTGGGCGGCCTCGGCCGGATCCGGAGCACGAAGGTGGACGCCCGTCCCGGCGCCCTCGACGCCGTGATCGGAGGCGCGGGAGCCACGATCCGCGTCTCGGCGCTCGCGCCGCCGGGCCAGACCGTCGCGTTCGTCTACGCGGACCCGGGCGGCGGCGAGCACCACGCGCTCAACTGCTCCATCGCCGAGGTGCGGCTGCGCGTCGAGCGGCCCGGCCGGCCGGCGCTCGAGCTCGCCAGCGCGTTCGGCGGCGCGTACGAGCTCGGCGTGCGCGAGACGACGCACGGCGTCGCGGTGCAGCCGTTCCCGGATCCGTGACCGCTGCGCGCCTCGAACTGCCGCATTGAAGGGAGCGGGATCGGCCGCGGCGTGGAAGCCCGGCGGCCTCTCGAGCACGGAACGTGGCGCTTTTTGGACGCTATACGTCCAGAAAGCGCCACGGACCTTGCGCGGCGGTCGATCCCGCCTCCCTCAATGCCGGGGTTGCGTCCCGCCGAGCGCCTCCAGCGCGCGGTCGACGTCGGCGTCCGTCGTGTACAGATGACACGAGAACCGCACGCCGCCGTCGCGCTCGGTCGCCATGACGCCCGCGTCGCGCAGGCGGGCCTCGGCCTCCGGGCCGAGGACGACCTTGACGATCGCCGAGTCGCCCGGCTCGAGCCCGAGGCCGGCGCGGAGCCGGTTCGCCAGGGCGACGTCGTGGTCGCGGATCGTCTCGATCCCGACCTGCTCGAGCACCTCGAGCGCCGGCACGCAGCCGACCCAGCTCATCCACGCCGGCGAGAGGTCGAAGCGGCGGGCGTCGGCGGCCAGTCGCAGCGGCGCGCCGTAGTTGGTCTCGAACGGGTCGTCGCCCGCGTACCAGCCCGCCAGCAGCGGCGAGAGGCGCTCGGCGGCCTCCGGCCGGACGGCCATGAACGTCGTCCCGCGCGGGGAGAGCAGCCACTTGTACGCGCTCGCGATCAGGTAGTCGAAGCGGCTCGCGTCGAGCGGGAGCCAGCCGCTGGCCTGGGTGGCGTCGACGCACGTGAGCGCCCCGTGGTGGGTCGCCGCGGCGGCGATGGCGTCGAGGTCGGCCATCCGCCCGTCGGACGACTGCACGGCGCTGAACGCGACGACCGCCACCGAGCCGTCGATCGCCGCCGCCAGCTCGGTCATCGGCACGGCTGAGACCTCGAGGCCGGCTGCCACCTGGAACGGCCACAGCACGGAGGTGAAGTCCTCCTCCGCGCAGAGCACCCGCGCGCCGCGCTCGAGCGACTGCGCCACGAGCCCGACGAACGCGGACGCCTGGCCGGCGACCGCCACGTCGGCGGCCGGCACGCCGTGCAGCCGCGCCCAGATCTCGCGCGCGGCGCCGACAGAGCGATCCCACGGCGCCCAGCCGGTGCGGCCGTGCCGCCACTCGTCCATGGCCGCGTCGACGGCCTCGATGGCGGGCCTCGGCGGCAGCCCGTACGAGGCGGTGTTCAGGTATGCGGTCTCCGGCGAGAACAGGCGCCGGGCCTCGGCGATGGTCAGCAGGCGGCTCAGCGTACCGACACGTCGAGCCGCTCGAGCGCGCCGAGGAAGAGCGCCGTGGCGAACCGCGTCGCGCCCTCCACGTCGGGCGGATCGCGGTCGGCCAGGCGCGCGCCGAGCTCGAGCCCGACGGCCATCATCGCGTGCGCGCAGTACTCGACGTCGACCGGCGGCAGGTGGCCCGCCTCGATCGCCGTCCGCAGGTCCTCGGCCAGCTCCTCGGTCCCCGCCGGGAGCGTGAGGTGCCCGAACCGGCTGGCCATCGTGTCGAGGTTCCGGCGCATGAAGGCGAAGCGCTCGGGGTCCTCGACGATGAACTCGAAGAACGCGCGGTAGCCGCCCTCGACGAACTCCCCGGCCGTGCCCGCGCTGCGGCGGGCGGCGCGGACGCGGCGGCGCGCCTCCTCGCCGGTCTGCGCGATCAGGGCCGCGAAGATCGCGTCCTTGTCCGGGAAGTAGTTGTAGAACGTGCCGGAGGCGAGGTCGGTGCGGCGGATGATGTCGCGCACGCTGGCGGCGCCGTACCCCTGCTCGGCGAAGACGCCCTGGGCGGCCGCGAGGATCGCCGCCCGGTTGGCCGCCTTGGTCTGCTCGCGACGGCCGATCATGCCGGCGCGGCCTCCTCCGACGCCGCCGCGCGCGGCGGGAGCGGCAGGCGGAAGCCCTGCTCGCGCGCCCGCTCGGCCCCGCGCCGGCGCTCCTTGGCGAGGTCGGCGAGGTAGTCGTCGTAGTCGACCTGCATCGTGTGGCGACGGGAGGCGACGTAGCGCTTGAACATGCGGCGGCGCTCGCGCTCGACGTCCGCCAGCAGGTCGGCCGGCTCGGGCAGCGCATAGCGGCCCGCGAGGTGGTCGCACACCCAGTCCGACTGCGCGGCGGCCAGCGGCATGATCGCCCCGAGCGGCTGCAGCAGCCCGATGAAGAACACGTCCCGCCGCCCGGGGTGGAAGACGCGGCGGAAGAGCGGCAGGTCGTTGCCGGGCGCGGCGATCAGCCCTTCGTCGAAGAAGGGGAACGTGACGTTGTAGCCCGTGCAGTAGACGACGACGTCGGCCTCGACCTCGCTGCCGTCGGTGAAGACGACGGTGTCGCGGGTGAGCCGGGCGAGGTTCGGCTTCGGCGTGATCGCCCCGTGCGCGACGCGCGAGAGCACGTCGTCGGAGATCGTCGGGTGGGCCTCCAGGGGCCGGTGGTCGGGCTTCGGCAGCCCGTAGCGCTCCATGTCGCCGACCGCGACCTTGAGCAGCGCGCGCGTGACCGACTGCCGCACGCGCAGCGGCACGCCGGCCTGCGTGGAGAACTGGTCGAGCGGGCGGCCGAAGACGTACTTCGGGATCACCCACGCGCCGCGCCGCGCCGCGAGGTAGGTCGCGGCGGCCGAGAAGCTCGACTCGACCGCGATGTCCATCGCCGAGTTCCCCATGCCCAGCACGACGACGCGCTTGTCGCGGAAGAACGCCGGGTCCTCGCCCGTGTAGTCGTGCGCGTGGAGCTGCAGGCCGGCGAACCCGTCCGCCCCCGGGAACGGCGGGTCGGGCCAGCGCGCGTCCCAGTGATGGCCGTTGGCGACGATCAGCGCGTCGTAGCGGCGGACGCCGCCGTCGTCGAGCGTCACCTCCCAGGACCCGCCGGCCGGCACCGCGCGCTGGACGCCGGTCTCGAACGTGATCCGGTCGCGGAGGCCGAAGTGGTCCACGTACGCGTCGAAGTACGCGGCGATCTGGCTGTGGTGCGGGAAGTCCGGATAGGACCTCGGCATCGGGAAGTCGGGGTACTCCATGCGCTCGCGCGACGTGTTGATGTGCAGCGAGCGGTAGGCCGACGACATCCCGTTGCGGTTCTTGTAGACCCAGTTGCCGCCGACGCGATCGGACTTCTCGAAGCAGTCGAAGTCGAAGCCGCCGCGGTGCAGCGACTTGACCGCGGCGATGCCGGACGACCCCGCGCCGATGACGCACACCCTGGGCAGCTGCACGCGCCGGAGGCTGGCAAAAGATGACGCAGGCGTCAAGTTCGTGCGGCGTGCAAGGATGCCGGCGATGGCGATCGATCCCGACGCGGCGGAGGTCAAGGCGTCCGGCGGACTGGTCTGGCGCCGCGGCGAGCGCGGCATCGAGGTCGCGGTCGTGCACCGGCCGCGGTACGACGACTGGTCGTTCCCCAAGGGCAAGCTCGACAAGGGCGAGACCTGGGAGGAGGCCGCGCTGCGCGAGGTCGAGGAGGAGATCGGCGTGCGCTGCCGGCTCGGCCACGAGCTCCCGCCCACGAGCTACCGCGACAACAAGGGCCGCGCCAAGGTCGTCCGCTACTGGATGATGGAGCCGCTCGACGGCGAGTTCGTCCCCTCCGACGAGGTGGACGAGGTGCGCTGGGTCAGCACGTCCGAGGCGGGACGGCTGCTCAGCTACGACCGCGACAAGGGGCTGCTGCGCGAGGTCGATGGATGAACCGCGACCGCTTCCCCGGCCTGCGTGACGGCTGGGCGCGGCTCGACGGCCCGGCCGGCACCCAGATGGTCGACAGCGCGATCGAGGCGATGGCCGAGTTCATGCGCTCCGGCCACAACGCGAACAACGGCGGCGCCTTCGCGGCCGCGCACCGCACCGACGAGCTGGTGGCGAGCGCCCGCGCGACCGTCGGCACGCTGCTCGGCGGCGACCCGCGGGGCGTCGCCTTCGGCCCGAGCATGACCGCGATGACCATGCGCTTCTCGGCCGCCGCCGGCCGCGTGCTGGAGCCCGGGGACGAGATCGTGTGCACGCGGCTCGACCACGACGCCAACGTCGGCCCGTGGCTGATCGCGGCCGAGCGCTCCGGGGCGACCGTCCGCTTCGCCGACCCCGAGCCGGACACGCTCGAGCTGCCCGCGAGCGCGGTCGAGGCCGTCCTCGGCGACCGCACGCGCTGGGTCGCCGTGACCGCCGCCTCCAACGCGGTCGGCACGGTTCCGGACCTGCCCGGCATCGTCGCCGCCGCCCACGCCGCCGGCGCGCGCGTGTACGTCGACGCGGTGCACGCCGCGGCCCACCGGCCGCTCGACGTCGAGGCGCTCGGCTGCGACGCGCTCGCCTGCTCGGCCTACAAGTGGTTCGGCCCGCACATCGGGATCCTGTGGGCCCGCCCCGAGATCCTCGCCGAGCTCGCGCCGGACAAGGTGCGCCCGTCGCCCGACGAGGGCCCCGACCGCTGGGAGCTCGGCACGCTCCCGTTCGAGTCGCTCGCCGGCGTCCGCGCCGCGGCCGACTACATGCTCTCCGCCGGCTGGGAGACGGTCCGCGCGCACGAGGAGTCGCTGCTGCGAACCGCGCTCGACGCGCTCGGCGCGATGCCGCACGTGACCGTCTACGGCGCCGCCGCCGACCGCGCGCCGACGCTGATGTTCAACGTCCGCGGCCGCACCTCCGTCGACGTGGCCGCCGCGCTGGCCGCGCGCGAGATCGCGGTCTGGGACGGCAACTACTACGCCTACGAGCTCGAGCGCCACCTCGGGCTCGCCCCGAACGGCGCCGTCCGCGCCGGCTTCGTCCACTACAACGACGAAGCCGACGCGGAGCGACTGCTGGCCGCGGTGAGCGACCTCGCGTAACCGGCTGCCGCGATGCGGCAGCCGGCTGGTGCGATGCGCTACAGGCGGACGATCGTGCTGGCGTTCAGCGACTCGCCGATGCCGCCGCGCGGGTTGCCGTACTTCACGCGGTAGAGGTGCTTGTAGGTGACCTTCTCGCCGTTGACGCGGGCGGTGACGCGGACGGCGTAGACGCCGCGCTCGAGGCCCCGCAGGTTGATGCGGGCGCGCCAGGTGCCCTTGCCGATGCGGCTGACCTTCTGCTTCTTGCCCTCGAGGCTGACCTTGAGGCCGCGGACGGAGTCGCCGGGGCCGGCCTTGATGCGCAGCTTCGCCACGCGGTTCGACGAGCTGGCCTCCTCGCCGAGCACGCCGCCGGCGTTGGTCTCGGCGGGGACGATGACCGTCCGGACGATCGTCTCACCCGGATCGCCCTTCTGGCCTTGCACGCCCTGCTGGCCCTGCTCGCCCTGCTCGCCCTGCGGGCCGGTCGGACCGGTCGGACCCGTCGGGCCGGTGGGGCCGGTCGGACCCGTCGGGCCGGTGGGGCCGGTCGGACCCTGGGGGCCCTGCGGACCCATCGGGCCGGGAGGGCCGATCGGGCCCTGCGGACCGGCCGGGCCGGCGGGGCCCTGCGGGCCGGGGTCGCCGGCGGCGCACTCGGGCGAGTTCTCGTTCGCGGTGGCCGTGATCGCGTTGTTCATGTCGGTCGTCTTGACCGTCCACGAGGCCGACGAGTCGTCCTCGAAGTAGACCTGGAAGCCGTACTTGCGATCACCGGCGTAGAACCACTGGATCCACTCGCCGTCCTTGGACGCGTCCATGGCCTTCGAGCCGATCTTGAGCTGGTTCTTCTCGCTCTTGTAGTACGGCCAGCCGGTGGAGCTCTCGCCGAACTCGACCTTGAGGCCGTTGCTCGAGATCCCTTCACCCTTGTAGGTGAAGTGCGCGACGTATCCCGACTGGGTCGGCTGCACGCAGTCGACCTTGGGGGTGATGACGGCGTCGTAGGTCGCCATCGCGGGCGTGGCGCCCGCCGCCATGGCCGCAAGCGTGAGAGCCGCGGCCATGCTGGTGTTACGAGGGCGCAAAATCTTCCTCCTTGCGTCGCCCTTGACCTGACCGGTCGGAGCATCCGGCTCGTTCCGTGACCACGACGGTAGGAGGCGAACTTGGACTTCAAGTCCTGGAACTGGCCGTTCGGGGAGGTTTCGAGCGGCCGATCGCGCCGAACGGGGGGCGGGAAGCGTCGGTGGGCCGCCCCGCGAAGGAACGGGGCGGCCGCACCGGCACCGCTGCCGCTAGGGCAGCAGGTCGAGCAGCGAGTCGTCGGTCTCGCCGAGATCCGCCGGGGGAAGGTCGACCTCGTAGACGTCGAGGCCGCGCACCAGGTCGGTCGTGTAGACGATGTTGGTCTTCGTCCGCTTGGCCACGCCGCGGCGGTCGCGCTGCGGCACCCAGTACGCGTCCCACACCTCGGTCGCGCCACCGGTCACGTACCCGTACTGCTTGAGGTCACGCGCGTTCCTGGTGTCGATCAGCCGCAGGCCCTGCTGGTAGTAGCCCTGGGCCACGATCCCGCTCTGGTGGTAGTCGAACCAGTGCGCGGAGCAGAATCCGCCGATCGGGGTCGAGAGGCCGTCGCCGAACTTGACCGGGTTGATGATGTCCAGCGGCGCGATCGTGCCGCTCCCGTCCAGCGCCGGCACGTGCCAGGTCTGGAACGTGCCGGCCCGGTCGCACAGCAGCTCGTCGCCGTCGTTGAAGTAGTCCTCCTCGGTGACGAGCAGGACGTTGCCGCGACCCACGCTCGGGCGCGCGTCCGCCCGGAACCGCGAGGCGTTGGGCCGTTGCGAGTTGTGGTGGATGAAGTCGTTCCACGGCGTCTGGGTCCCGTGCGCGTCCGTCGTGTTGCGGACGGCCGGCGCGGCCGGGTCGGAGACGTCGAACGCCGCCGCCCCGCCGGAGCCCGTGTGCCAGCCGACGCCCGCCGCGTCGAAGTCCCAGTAGTGGCCGGAGCCGGTGGTGAAGATCGCGTTCGGCCCGGCGGCGGGCGAGGACGCGGCGCCGGCCTCGACGGGATGGTCGAGGTCGCGCAGGTCGACGATCGAGAACTTGCCGCTGTCGCCCGCCGAGTAGGCGTACTCGCAGGCGGCGGTCACGCACTGGAGCGTGTGCGTGCTCGTCGACGCGGGCGTGCGCGAGCGCACGTGCGGGTCGGCGGGATCCGTCACGTCGACCACGATCACCTCGCCGCCGCCGATGGCGCCGCGCTGGACGCCGCCGCGCGCCGGGTCGACGGTCGCGTTGTAGAGGTCGTTGCCCACCAGCACGAAGCGCTCGAGCGTGCCGTCGGCCTTGCGGCGCTCGCCGTAGCTCATCGCCTCGTTCTCGAACACGAGGTTCGCGAGCGTGCCGGTCAGCCTCGGCTTCAGCGGGTCGCTCGTGTCGAACACGCTGATGCTGTCGAGGCTCGAGACGTAGAAGTAGCTGCCCGTGCGGGCGAACTCGCCGGAGATCGCCTGGGTCTCCGGGAACGTGCCGGCGAGCCGCACGTTCGGGCTCGTGACGAGCGGGGCGTTCAGGCTGTCGCCGAGCCAGCGCGACGGGCGGTCGGCGCGCGGGTCGTGTGCGAGCGCGACGGAAGGCAGGGCGCACAGCAGCGCGCCCACGAGAAGACAGCGACGGACCACGTCATCCCCCGAGGATCAGTTGAAGGTGCTCCGGACCCTTGCCTCCGGTACACCGAGTTCCGGGGCTATTACCCCGGTCGCCCGCTGTCTACGCGCCCGGGACGGGTGAGGCCGCCGCCGCGACGGCGCCGGATGAAGTAGAGGATCCCGGTGGCGCAGACGAGCGAGACGAACCAGCCGGCGCCGTAGTAGCGGCCGCCGCTGATGACGAAGACGAGGATGCCGCCGATGAACGAGCCGGCGAGGCCGAGGGCCATCGTCTCCAGCAGCGAGAGCGGGTCCTTGCCGGGCAGCGCCAGGCGCGCGAACGCCCCGACGATGAGGCCGAAGACGGCCAGCGAGACGAGGTAGAGGAGCCAGCTCATGTCGCGTTCGACGCGCGCCGCGGCGGGTCGGCGCCCAGCAGCGGCGAGCCCGCGCGCTGCGAGGTGCCGGCGGAGAGCTCGGCGTCCGGGTTGCCGAGCGGCCGGTGGCGCAGATAGCGGTCGGCCACCCGGGCGCACTGGCGGCCCTCGTTGATCGCCCACACGATCAGCGACTGGCCGCGGCGGGCGTCGCCGGCCGCGAACACGCCGTCGGCCGACGTCGCGTAGGTCCCCGCCCTGGCGTTGCCGCGCTGGTCCTTCTCGACGCCGAGGCTCTCGAGCAGCGAGCCCTCCGGGTGCAGGAAGCCCATGGCGAGCAGCACGAGGTCGGCCGGGTGCGACTCCTCCGTGCCGGGCATCGCGTCGAACGGCGGCCGGCCGGAGTTCTTGACCCAGTGGATGCGCTCCACGTGCCCGTTCGAGCCCGTGAGCTGCGTCGTGGAGATCGCGAAGTCCTGCTCGCCGCCCTCCTTGATGGCGTAGCTGCGGCGCAGCTTCACCGGCCAGCGCGGCCAGGGCGTGAGATCGTCCGGGCGACGCTCGGGCGGCTCGCCGAGGAGCTCGATCTGGGTCACCGACGCGGCGCCCTCGCGGTGGGAGTTGCCCACGCAGTCCGCGCCGGTGTCGCCGCCGCCGACGACGATCACGTGCTTGCCCGCGGCGCTGATCGGCGACGGCTGCTCGCCGCCCGCCGCGACCCAGCGGTTGCGCCCGTACAGGTAGTCCATCGCGTAGTGCACGCCGTCGAGCTCGCGGCCGGGCACCGGGAGGTCGCGCGGCACGCGCGAGCCGGTGGCGACGACCACGGCGTCGTGGCGGGCGCGCAGCTCCGCGGCGTCGATGTCGGCGCCGACGTCGACCCCGTACTCGAAGCGCACGCCCTCGGCGATCAGCTGCTCGAGCCGGCGCTCGATCACCCACTTCTCGATCTTGAAGTCCGGCACGCCGAAGCGGATCAGGCCGCCGCCGGCCTCGTCGCGCTCGTAGACGGTCACCGTGTGCCCCGCGCGGCGCAGCTGCTGCGCGGCCGCCAGGCCGGCCGGGCCGGCGCCGATCACCGCGACGGTGCTGCCGGTCTCGACCGTGGGCGGCCGCGGCACGATCCAGCCCTCGTCCCAGGCGCGGTTGACGATCGAGACCTCGATCTGCTTGATCGACACCGCGTCGCCCTCGCGGATCTCCAGCACGCAGGCGGCCTCGCACGGGGCGGGGCAGAGCCGGCCGGTGAACTCCGGGAAGTTGTTGGTGGCGTGCAGCTGGTCGATCGCCTCGCGCCAGCGGTCGCGGTACACGAGGTCGTTCCAGTCCGGGATCAGGTTGCCCAGCGGGCAGCCGTTGTGGCAGAACGGCACGCCGCACTCCATGCAGCGCGCGCCCTGGTCGCGCAGGCCCTCGACCGGGAGCGTCTCCACGAACTCGCGGTAGTCGGCCGTGCGGCCCGCGGGATCGCGCTCCGGCTGGCCGACACGCTGGATGTCGAGGAAGGCGCCGAGCTTGCCCATCAGGCTGCGCGCTCCGTGGCCACGAAGCCCTCGCCGCCCGTCGACTCCGCGGACTCGAGCGACCGGGCCTCCGCCTCGGCCATCTCCTTGAGCGCGCGCTTGTAGTCGTGCGGCATGACCTTCACGAACCGCTGCAGGTACGCGTCCCACTCGCGCAGGATGCGCGCCGCCACGGGCGACTGCGTCCGCAGGTGGTGCTCCTCGATCAGCTCGTGCAGCTCGATCGCGTCGGCCTCCTCGATCTCGTCGAAGCCGACGAGGCCCATGTTGCAGCGGGACGCGAACGTCCCGTCCTCGTCGAGCACGTAGGCGACGCCGCCGCTCATGCCGGCCGCGAAGTTGCGCCCCGTGCGCCCGAGGATCACGGCGCGGCCGCCGGTCATGTACTCGCAGCCGTGGTCGCCCACGCCCTCGACCACCGCGCTGGCGCCCGAGTTGCGGACCGCGAAGCGCTCGCCGGCCAGCCCGCGGAAGAACGCGCGGCCGGCGGTGGCGCCGTACAGGACGGTGTTGCCGATGATCACGTTCTCCTCGGCCTTGAAGGAGACCTCGTCGGGCGGGCGGACGGCGAGCACGCCGCCGGACAGGCCCTTGCCCGTGTAGTCGTTGGCGTCGCCGATCAGGGTCAGCTCCACGCCCGGCGCCAGCCAGGCGCCGAACGACTGGCCGGCCGAGCCGCGCAGCGTGAAGCGCACGGTCTCCGGCGGCAGGCCGGGGTGGCCGTGCACCTTGGTGACCGCGCTCGAGAGCAGGCCGCCGACCGTGCGGTTGACGTTGCGGATCGCGAACTCGCCCGTCACCGGCTTGCGGTGGTCGATCGCGTCGCGCGCCGCCTCGATCAGCTTCCAGTCGAGCGCGCCGGGCAGCGGCGAGTCCTGCGGGCGGCAGCGCCGCAGCGCCGTCCCGGGCGGGACGTCGGGCATGTTGAGGACGTGCGTGAGGTCGACCCCGCGGCCCTTCCAGTGGTCGATCGCCCCGGCGGCGTGCAGGAGGTCGACGCGGCCCGTGAGCTCGTGGAAGCGGCGGACGCCGATCCGCCGCATGATCTCGCGCGCCTCCTCGGCGACGAAGAAGAAGAAGTTGACGACGTGCTCGGGCGTGCCGGTGAACCGCTTGCGCAGCTCGGGGTCCTGCGTCGCCACGCCGACCGGGCACGTGTTCAGGTGGCAGGCGCGCATCATCACGCAGCCCGTGGCGATCAGGGGCGCGGTGGCGAAGCCCATCTCGTCGGCGCCCAGCAGCGCGGCGACCACGACGTCGCGACCGGTCTTGATCTGCCCGTCGGTCTGCACCCAGATGCGCGAGCGCAGGTCGTTGAGCACGAGCGTCTGCTGCGTCTCGGCCAGCCCGATCTCCCACGGCACGCCCGCCGACTGGATCGAGGACAGCGGCGAGGCGCCGGTGCCGCCGTCGAAGCCGGAGATGAGCACGTGGTCGGCGTTCGCCTTGGCCACGCCCGCGGCGACGGTGCCGACGCCGACCTCGGACACGAGCTTCACGCTCACGCGTGCGGACGGGTTCGAGCAGCGCAGGTCGTAGATGAGCTGCTTGAGGTCCTCGATCGAGTAGATGTCGTGGTGCGGCGGGGGCGAGATCAGGCCGACGCCCGGCGTGGTGAAGCGGATCGAGCCGATGTAGCGGTCGACCTTGTGGCCCGGCAGCTGGCCGCCCTCGCCGGGCTTGGCGCCCTGGGCCATCTTGATCTGCAGCTCGTCCGAGTTGACGAGGTAGTTGATGTTCACGCCGAACCGGCCGGAGGCGACCTGCTTGATGGCCGAGCGCCGCGAGTCGCCGTTCTTGTCCGGCGTGTAGCGGATCGGGTCCTCTCCGCCCTCGCCCGTGTTCGAGCGCCCGCCGAGGCGGTTCATGGCGATCGCCAGCGTCTCGTGCGCCTCGCGCGACAGGGAGCCGAGCGACATCGCGCCGGTCGAGAAGCGCTTCACGATCTCCTTGGCCGGCTCGATCTCGTCGAGCGGCAGCCACTCGTCCTCCGGCAGCTCGCGGAACTGGAGCAGCCCGCGCAGCGTCGCCCGCTGCGCGGCGTCCTCGTTGACGAGCCGCGCGTACTCCTCGTAGGTCTGGTGGCCGCCGTGGCGGACCGCGTGCTGGAGCAGCGCGATCGTCTCCGGGTTCCACATATGGTGCTCGCCGTCGCGGCGCCAGGCGTAGATGCCGCCGACCGGGAGGATCTCCTCGTGGGAGATCGGATACGCCCGCGCGTGGCGGTCGAGGGTCTCGCGCGCCAGCACGTCCATCCCCACGCCCTCGATGCGCGACGCGGTGCCGGTGAAGCAGCGGTCGACCAGGTCGCCGGCGAGACCGACGGCCTCGAAGATCTGCGCCCCGTTGTAGGACTGGATCGTCGAGATGCCCATCTTCGAGATGGTCTTGAGCAGGCCCTTGGCGATGCCCTTGACCACGTTCTTCTGGGCGACGTCGGCGTCGTCGATCTCGTGGACCTTGCCCTCGGCCACGAGCTCGTCGACCGTGTCGAACATCAGGTACGGGTTGATGGCGCTCGCGCCGTAGCCGATGAGCGTGGCGAAGTGATGCACCTCGCGCGGCTCGCCGGACTCGAGCACGAGGCCGGCCTGGAGGCGCGTCCCCTCGCGCACGAGGTGGTGGTGCACGCCGCCGACGGCCAGCAGCGACGGCATCGGCACGCGGTCGGGACCGGTCGCGCGGTCGGACAGGATGAGGACGTTGGCGCCGTCGGCGAGCGCGGCGTCCGCCTCGGCGCAGAGGCGGTCGAGCGCCGCGGACAGGCCCTCCGGGCCGTCGGCCACCGGCCACGTCGCGTCGAGCGTGTGGGCGCTGAAGACGTCGGAGTCCACCTGCCGGAGCTTCTCCAGCTCGGCGTTGCGCAGGATCGGCGTCTCCATCGCGAGCTGCGAGGCGTGCTCGGGCGTCTCGTCGAGCAGGTTGCGCTCGGAGCCGACGCCGGTCGAGACGCTCATCACGATCGCCTCGCGGATCGGGTCGATCGGCGGGTTGGTGACCTGCGCGAAGAGCTGCTTGAAGTAGGAGAAGAGCGGCGGATGGTTGTCGCTCAGCACGGCGAGCGACAGGTCGTTGCCCATCGAGCCGATCGGCTCCTCGCCGCGCGCCGCGGTGGGCGCGAGCAGGACCTTGAGGTCCTCCTGCGTGAAGCCGAAGGCGAACTGCAGCGCGCGGCGCGGCTGGTCCTGGCCGTGCGCGGGCTCGCGGTCCGGCAGGTCGGCCAGGTGCCTGATGCCGCGCTGGAACCACTCGCCGTAGGGCTGGCGGGAGGCCACCTCGCGCTTGACCTCGCCGTCCTCGACGATGCGGCCGCGCTCGAGGTCGACGAGGAAGATGTTGCCCGGCTGCAGGCGGCCCTTGCGGAGCACGTTCTCCGGCGGCTCGTCGATCACGCCGGTCTCGGACCCGAGCACGACCCAGCCGTCCTTGGTCTCGAGCCAGCGGCCCGGGCGCAGGCCGTTGCGGTCGAGCGTGGCGCCGATCACGCGGCCGTCGGTGAACGCGACCGCCGCCGGGCCGTCCCACGGCTCCATGAGACAGGAGTGGAAGGCGTAGAAGCCCGTCAGGTCCTCCGGCAGGTCGTCCCGGCCCTCGTAGGCCTCCGGGATCATCATCATCACCGCGTGCGGGAGGCTGCGGCCGGCGAGCGTGAGGAGCTCGAGCACGTTGTCGAACGTCGCCGAGTCCGAGCCGCCCGGACGGACCACGGGGAGCACCTTCGGCAGGTCGTCGCCGAACAGCTCGCTCGCGAGCTGCGACTCGCGCGCCCGCATCCAGTTGACGTTGCCGCGCAGCGTGTTGATCTCGCCGTTGTGGGCGATCATCCGGTACGGATGGGCGAGCTCCCAGCTCGGGAAGGTGTTCGTCGAGAAGCGGGAGTGGACGAGGGCGAGCGCGGACTTGGTCCGGGGGTCCTGCAGGTCGGGGTAGTACCCGAGCAGCTGCGGGGACGTGAGCATCCCCTTGTAGGCGACCGTCCGCGAGGAGAACGACGGGATCACGAGGTCCGGTCCCGCGGCGATCTCCGCCACGCGCCGGATCACGTACAGCTTGCGCTCGAACGCGTCCTGGTCGGACGCCGCCGGGCCCTCGGCGGCCACGACCAGCTGCTTGATGTACGGCGCGTAGAAGTTGGCGGTGATGCCGACGTAGTCCTTGTCGACCGGGATGTCGCGCCAGCCGACGACCCGCTGCCCCTCGTCGCGCACCGTCTGCTCCAGCAGCGCCTCGAGCTCGGCGCGGCGGGCCTCGTCCTGCGGCAGGAAGCACACGCACACCCCGTAGGCGCCCGGTGGCGGCAGGTCCTGGCCGATCAGCCCGCGCATCAGCTCGTCGGGCATCTGCAGCAGGATCCCGGCGCCGTCGCCGGTGTTGGGGTCGGCCCCGGCCGCGCCGCGGTGCTCGAGGTTCTCGAGGGCCATGATCGCCCGCTGGACGGTCTCGTGCGAGGGCTCGCCGTTCAGGCGCGCCACGAAGGCGACGCCGCAGGCGTCGTGCTCGTATGTGGGGTCGTAGAGGCCGACCGGTGCGGTCGGCCGTGGCATGCGAGGCATCTGGCGGTGCTCCCGAGGGCGGCGGCGGTGGGACTGCGCGGGAGGCCGGAAAGGTAGCAGCGGGCTCCGCGGGTGTCCCGGACCGGATGTCGAAGTCATGCGTGATTTGCAGCGATCACCGGGTCGACCGGCACGTTCTGCGCAACGTTGTTGCGTCCCTGCGCGAAATCGTGGCGAGTTGGGTGGGTTCGAAGCCGGACTTGAGGATCTCGCCGGTAAAGCCGATGAATTCCCCATGTTCCGCCGTGTGACCATCGCCCTGCTCGTCCTCGCCGCCGCGCCCGCGGCCGCCGCCGCGCAGACTCCGGCCGACGACGCGTCCGCCGCCCGCGCCTTCGCCGACGCCGCCCTGCGCGCGCAGCCGGAGATCGCCGCGGCGTCCCAGCGGCTCGAGCGCCTCGGCGAGCACCCCACCTGCGCCGTGCGCGTGCCCGAGCGCCGCCGCGACGAGGTCACCGAGCTCAGGAACAGCCTGCACATGGCGCAGACGATCGCGGGCTTCACGCGCGCGGTCGGACCCGTCCTCGCCCGCACGTCGAACGAGCTGCACGGCGTCGAGACCACCGACGCCGCCCTGCGCAGCGGCCGCACCGGCTGGCGCCGGCTGCGCCGCACCTACGCCGGCTTCGCCGAGCTGCCGAAGGGCAGCGTCTGCGCCCAGGTCCGGGCGTACGTGCGCAAGGGCTACCGCCACACGCCGGCCACGCGCCGCGGCATGCGGGCGTTCCACGCGATGATGGCCTGGGACACGACCGACATGGACCGCCGCATGCAGGCCGCCGTCCAGCGCATGATCGAGCTCGGCGTCCCGGCCGCCGACGCCGCCGCGTTCGACGGCGAGCTCGGGGACTAGACCGCGGCGGCGCAGGCCGCCTCGTAGACGTCCGCGACCTCTTCGGCGAGCGCGGGCCAGGAGTACCGCTCGGCCGCCGTCGCCGCGGCCCGCTCGCCGCGGCGCCGCCGCTCGGCCGGGCAGTTGACCGCCTGCACGAGCGCGTTGGCCAGCGAGACGGGATCGTCGGACCCGACGAGCCAGCCGGTCTCGCCGTGATCGACGATGTCCGAAGGGCCCCAGGCGTCGACCGCGATGGGCGGCAGCGCGCAGGCCATGCCCTCCACCAGGACCTGGCCGAACTGCTCGCGCACGGAGGGGAGCACGACGACGTCGGAGGCGGCGAGGAACATCGGCAGCTCGTCGTGGCCGTGCCAGCCGGCCAGGAAGACGTCCCGCACCCCGGTGCGGCGGATCGCCTCGAGCGGGTGCTCGCCCTCCCACTCGCCCGGGAAGCCGCCCACGATCACGAGCGGCGCCCGGCGCTTGAAGCCCGGCTGGGCGCGCGCGTAGGCCTCGATCAGCAGCGGGACGCGCTTGACCTCGGTGAAGCGCCCGACGTAGAGGAGCACCGGCGTCTCGCCCTGCTCGTCCTGGAACACGGCGAGGTCGTCCGCCCCGTAGGCGACGCGCTCGCCGCCCGGCCCCCAGCCCTTGGGCTCGTCGACCAGGTGGCGGCGCCAGAGCGCGGCGTGGTCGATGTGGCGCGGCTTGAACGCCTTCGGGTCGTAGCCGTTCGGGACGAGCACGCAGCGCTCGGCGTCGAGCCCGAGCAGGTCCTCGGCGCGGGCGACCTGGGTCTCGGACAGCACGATCACGCGCTCGCAGGCGCTCGCCCACGCGCGCATGCGGTCGGCCCAGGCCGCGGCGTGCGCCCAGCGGCGCGGATCGGCCTCGATCGCCTCCAGCATCAGCAGCTCGGTCCCGTGCAGGTGGCCGACGATCGGCACGTCGGGCGCGACGCGCTCGGCCGCCTCGTGGATCGGCGTGAGGTGGTGCAGGTGCAGGATGTCGGCGTCCGCGGCGCCGGCCGACCGCAGCTCGCGGCACCACGCGGCGACCTGGCGCTCGAACTCGTCGTCGTCGAGCGAGGCGAAGACCCGGTCCGCCGCGCCCGGCCGGTCCTCGTAGGACGGGTGCATCGGCGGGTCGGCGCGCATCGGGTCGGGCGCCTCGAGCGCCGCCGTCATGTCGAGCGGCCGGACGTCGAGCCCCGCGTAGAACTCCCGGGCGTCGCCCGGCTCACCGGGCCGGGTGAGCGAGCCGGACGCCACCGTGACGTCCCAGCCCGCGCCGCCGAGGGCGATGGCGAGGTTGCGCGCGACGTGCGCGGAGCCACCTCGAGGGAAGAACGCGAGCCCCATCACGGCCCGCCGCCGCTGTGAACGCTTTGTGGCCAGACCGTGAACATACCCGGCCGGAGCGGGGATCAGCCGGGACGGAACTCAAGGGCGGTGGAGATCGGGCGGCCGCCGGGCTCGGGCTCCTCGAAGGCGCGGCGCGGGAGGTTCTGCAGCCGGCCGCCGGAGACCAGCGCGGCCGAGCCCCCGCCGTCGAGGTTCAAGGCGTGCTCGCAGCCGAGCGCGACCAGCAGCCGCGCCAGCTCGAGCAGGGTCAAGCCGGCATCGTGGCGCGAACGGCCGTCGCAGACGACGGCGTAGATGCGGCCGGGCGCGAGGCCGACCGCGGCGCGTGGATGGCGGCCGACGGTGGGATCCGGGTCGAACTGGTGGGCGGCGTCGCGGAAGCCCTCGGCGTCCGCGTCCGGGTCGTACGCGACCTCGCCGCCGGCCACGAGCAGCGGGCCGGCCTGCAGGAGGTCGCCGCGCGGCTCGGGCTCGACGGCGTCGCGGCGGGCTATGCGCGCGTGGCCGCCCTCGACGTGCAGGCAGGAGCGGACGGCGTGCCAGGGCGCGGCGACGGGCTCGTGCGCCCGAACGACGCCGTGGGTGCGCACCTCGCCGAGCGGCAGGCCCTCCGGCCGCGTGAAGAACCCGCCGACCAGCGCCTCGGCGACGCCGTGCCGTGCGCACCACGGCTCGAGCCGCTCCTGCCCCAGGAGCACGGCGACGCGGATCTCCGTGCGCTCCGCGTCATGCACGGCGACGTGGATCGTGGTCCTGCCGCCTCGCTCCAGGAGGAGGCGTCCGCGGCGGCTACGACCGTCGAGGACGATCTGCGGTGCTGCCATGCCACTGAGGTTCGAGCGGCCGGACCGCGGTCCGGTAAAGGCCCTGTTACCAGGGGAAATCCATCGTGTGAACGCATTGCGTAAGCTCGCCGAGTGATCGAGCCCCCCGTACGCGAGGTCACGGTGCTCGCCGCCGGAGGGACGATCGCCATGTCGCCGGGCGCCGGGAGCGGGGCCGTGCCGTCGCTCGACGCCGACGCCCTCGTCAAGGCGGTGCCCGCGCTGGCCCACATGACCGGCCTCCAGGCGCGGACCGTCAACACCCGCCCGAGCGTCCAGCTCACCGCCGCCGAGGCGCTCGAGATCGCGCGCGCGGCCGCCGCGGCCGCCGACGGCGGCCGCGGCGTGGTCGTGACCCACGGCACCGACACGCTGGAGGAGGTCGCCCTGCTGTGCGACCTGCTCTACGCCGGCGAGGCCCCGATCGTCTTCACCGGCGCGATGCGCCACGCGACGGCGCTCGGCGCCGACGGGCCGGCGAACCTGTTCGACGCCGTCGTCGTGGCCGGCGCCGCGGGCGCCGAGGGCCTCGGCGTGCTGGTCTCCTTCGCCGGCGCGGTGCACGCCGCGCGGGCGGTGCGCAAGGCCGACTCGACGGCGCCGGACGCGTTCGACTCGCCGCGCCTCGGGCCGATCGGCCGGGTGCAGGAGGGCCGCGCGTGGATGGCCCGCCGGGTGGAGCGCTTCCCGCCCGTGCCGGTCGCGTCGGTCGACGCGGTGGTGCACATCGTCCCCGCGGCGCTGGGCGCCGACGGCTCGCTCGTCGACGCCGCCCTGGAGGCGGGCGCGGACGGCCTCGTCGGCGTCGTGCTGGGCGCCGGCCACACGCCGCCGCCCTTCCTCGCCGCCCTCCGCCGGGCCGCCGCGCAGGTCCCGGTCGTCGTCACGGTACGTCCCGAGCGCGGCTCGATCCTGCGCGGCACCTACGCGTTCGAGGGCAGCGAGCGCGACCTGCGGTCGGGGCCCTTCATCTGCGCGGCCGCGCTCACCCCCGCGGCGTGCCGGATGAAGCTCATGGCGTGCCTGGGCGCGGGGTACGCGCGAGGCGCCGTCGCCTCGGCCTTCGGGCCTGACGACTTCTAGGGCTCGAACTTCGGCTGGGTAGGGAGGCTGGGGAGCCCGCGCCGCGCCCGATCTGTCACGTTGCTCCTCTATAGGGGACTAACGTGACAATCGCTCCCTCACCTCCCCTACCCAGCCGGGGTTGACGTTCGCCGGCGCTACGGTAGCCCCAGACACGGCAGCCGGGCAGGGGTGTCCAGGCGCCGCAGACATACGGGAGGTGCAGCATGCGCATCATGCGCAAGCCCATCGCGGCCGGCCTCGTGGCCGCCGCCGCGTTCGGGGCCGCTCAGACCGCCGGCGCGGGGGATCAGGCACGCGAGTACGTCGTGCTCTACGAGCAGGGCGCCAGCGCCCAGCAGGGCCGCGCGGCGATCGAGGACGCGGGCGGCCGCGTCGTGCGGGAGAACCGGGCGATCGGCCTGGCCACCGTGCGGTCCGACCAGGCCGACTTCGCGGCCGAGGCCGAGGCCGAGCAGGCGCTCGCCGGCGCCGCGCCCAACCGCGCGATCGGCACCGCGGACCCGCAGCGGCGCGACCGCGCCGCCGACGTCGAGAGCCCGGCGTTCGACGCCGCGCAGGGCGGCGACAAGCTGCCGCAGGCCGCCCCCACCGAGCCGTTCGCCGGCGCCCAGTGGGACATGCGGATGATCGGCGCCACGCCCGAGGCCGCGCACGCCAAGCAGCAGGGCGCCGGCGTGCAGGTCGGGATCATCGACACCGGCGTCGAGGGCTCGCACCCGGACATCGCGCCGAACTTCGACGCCGAGCTGTCGCGCAACTTCACCTTCGACATCCCGACGGCGCCCAACGGCGAGGTGGTCGACGGGCCGTGCGCCGAGGAGGCGGACGGGTCGTGCGGCGACGCGCCCGACGTCGACGACAACGGCCACGGGACGCACGTGGCGGGCACGATCGGCGCCGCCGTCAACGACGTCGGCATCGCCGGCGTCGCGCCCGAGGTGGACATCGTGAACCTGCGCGCGGGCCAGGACTTCGGCTACTTCTTCCTGCAGCCGACGGTCGACGCGCTCACCTACGCGGGCGACAACGGGATCGACGTCGTGAACATGTCGTTCTACATCGACCCGTGGCTCTACAACTGCCGCGCCAACCCGGCCGACTCGCCGGCCGAGCAGGGCCAGCAGCAGCTGATCATCGACGCCACGCAGCGCGCCCTGCGGTACGCGCGCAACCACGGCGTCACGCTCGTCGCGGCGGAGGGCAACGGCTTCACCGACCTCGGCAACCCGGAGTTCGACGACACGAGCCCGGACTACCCGCCGGTCGCCGGCCCGCGCGAGCGCACGGTCGACAACTCGTGCCTGTCGATGCCGACCGAGGGCCGCGGCGTCATCGGCGTCACGTCCGTCGGGCCGAGCAAGCGCAAGGCGTTCTACTCGGACTACGGCCTCGAGCAGGCCGACGTCTCGGCCCCGGGCGGCGACTCGCGCGACCCGGCGCGGCCGTTCCCGCAGAACAAGATCCTCGCTCCGTACCCGGACGCGGTGGGCGCGGCCGAGCTCGCCGACCCGGCCACGGCCCCGTCGATCGTCAAGGACGGGGACGACTACTGGGCGTGGCTGCAGGGCACGTCGATGGCCTCGCCGCACGCGACGGGCGTCGCCGCGCTGATCGTCGGCCAGTACGGCAAGGCCGACCGCCGGCACGGCGGCCTCCAGATGGACCCGGCCAAGGTGGAGCAGCGCCTGCTCGACACGGCGACGAACACGCCGTGCCCGCAGCCGCGCGACTACCACTACCCGGAGGACACGGCCGGGACGTACGACGCGACCTGCGAGGGCGGCCGCGATCGCAACGGGTTCTACGGCGACGGCATCGTGAACGCCGACGCCGCCGTGCGCGGACGCCGCTAGACGGCCGGACGCCGGCGCGCCGCAAGGCGCGCCGGCGTTCACATCACCGTCACCGCTCGATAGCGAGCCCTTCACGAAACCCGGCGCTTTGCAGGCCATTCTCGGCCTTATGAGCCGAGCGGACCTGCACTGCCACTCGTCGGCCTCCGAGGTGTCGAAGCTCGGAGTCCAGCGCACCCTCGGGCTGCCGGAGTGCGCCACGCCACCGCAGGAGGTCCACGCCCTGGCCAAGCGCCGCGGCATGGACTTCGTGACGATCACCGATCACGACACGATCGCGGGCGTGCTCGAGATCGCCCACGAGCCGGACGTGTTCATCTCCGAGGAGCTGACCGCCCGCTTCCGCGGCGAGGCGCAGGCGGTCCACGTGCTCTGCCTCGGCATCACGCCCGACGACCACGACTGGCTCCAGGCACACGCCGGCGACGTCGAGACGGTCGCCGCCTACCTCCAGGAGCACGAGATCACGGCGGCGCTCGCGCACCCCTTCTACGCCGTCGAGGCGCCGCTCACCGCCCGCCACCGCCGCCGGCTCGCGGAGCTGTTCCCGATCTGGGAGGTCCGCAACGGCTCGCGCGCGCGGGACCTCAACCTCCCGGCCGCGATCTACATCGACACGCACGGCGGCACGGGCATCGGCGGCTCCGACGACCACGCCGGGGTCGACATCGGCCGCACCTGGTCGGAGACGCCCGACGCCGCCACGCCGCACGAGTTCCTCGCCCACGTCCGCCGCGGACGCGTCGGCGCCCTCGGCGACCAGGGCTCGGCGGCCAAGTGGGCGCACGCCGCGATGGCGCTCGCGGTGCGCGCGCTCGGCCCCGCCGAGGACGGCGAGCCTCCCGACCCCCTCGCGGTCATGCAGATCCTCGAGCGCGTCATGGTCGAGGGCGAGGCGCGGGTGGGCGCCGACAGCGCCGACCTCGGCCCCAAGGACGCCCGCGCCATCCTCCGCGCCTGGCTCGATGCGGTCGAGCTCGCGGCCGACGAGCAGATCCTGCTCGCCCACCTGCAGTCCGAGGGCTTCTCGCACGCCGCGCTCGAGCGGCGGGCGCGCCGCTGCCACGAGCGCAAGCTCGCCGCCGTGGTGCAGAGCGTCAAGGACGACGCCGACTGGAACGCCGTCGCCGCCGCCGGGTTCGAGGCGTGCGTCGCCGCGATCCCGTACGTGCCCGCCGCCGCGTTCCTGGCGCGCGAGAAGGCGCGGATCTCGACGCGCGAGCGCGAGCCGCTCCGCGTCGCGCTGGTGGCCGACGGCCTCGGCGCCGTCCACGGGGTGAGCAGCACCGTCGCGCAGATCCGCGAGCGCGGCGTGCCCGGCTTCGAGGTCGAGGTGATCGGCACCGACGCGAGCGTCGACCGTCGCCTGAGCTCGGTGGCCGAGGCCGAGATCCCCTTCTACCCCGGCATGACGATCGGCGTCCCCGGGGTGCCCGCCGTCGTCGACGCCCTGGCCGACGGCCGCTACGACCTGCTGCACGTCTGCTCGCCCGGGCCGGCCGGCGTCGCCTCGCTGCTCACCGGCCGCCTGCTCGGACTGCCGGTGGCCGGCTCGTACCACACCGAGCTCGCCGCCTACGCGGGCCTGCGCAGCGGCGACCCGCTCGTGGCCGCGGGGATGCGCATGGCCCTGCAGGCCTTCTACGGCCAGTGCGGCGTGGTCCTCTCGCCCTCGAACGCGGCCGACGAGCGCCTGCGCGAGATGGACATCGACCGCATCGCCCGCTGGGACCGCGGCGTCGATCTGCAGCGCTTCTCGCCCGCGCTGCGCGAGGCGCGCGAGCCCGGCCGGATCGACGTGTTGTACGCCGGCCGCCTCACGCGCGAGAAGGGGATCGACCTGCTGGCGGACGCGTTCCTCGCCGCCCGGGCGCGCGACCCGCGCCTGCACCTGGTGCTCGCGGGCGGCGGGCCCGAGGAGGAGGCGCTGCGCGCCCGGCTCGGCCGCAGCGCGACCTTCCTCGGCTGGCTGGAGGGCGACGCCCTGCCGCGGGCCTACGCCTCGGCCGACCTCTTCCTCTTCTGCTCGCAGACCGACACCTTCGGCCAGGTCGTGCTCGAGGCGCAGGCCTCTGGCCTGCCGGTCGTGGCGGTGGCCGCCGGCGGCCCGGCGGAGCTGGTGGCCGACGGCCGCAGCGGCGTGCTCTGCCCCGCGCGCGTCGACGACCTCGCGAGCGCGCTGGCCAAGCTCGCCGGCTCGCGGGCGGCGCGCGACCGGCTGGCCCGCGGCGGCCTGGCCGCGGTCGCCGGACGCAGCTGGGAGGCGAGCCTCGACCGCCTCGCGGGCGGATGGCGGCGCGCCCTCCTGGTCAGAACTGAACGGGAGGCCGTGGCCGCGGGCCACTGAAGGTGGTAGAAGCGGGGCTTGCGCCCGCTCCCCATCGCGTTCGCGGCGGCGGTCGTCGTCGCCGTGCTGTTCGTCCTCGACCGCGTCAGCGGCGACGACACGATCTTCGTCACGCTCTACGTGCTCGGCCCGCTGCTGGCCGCGCTCTTCACCGCGCCGGGCCCGACGGCCGCGGTCGCGGCGGTGGCGATCGCGCTCGCCGCGGTCGGCGTGCTCGAGGACGGCGACGTCATGTCGCAGGACCTGATCCGCCTCGCGACGGTGGCCTCCGGCTCCGCGCTCGCGGTCTGGATCGCGGCGCTGCGCACGCGCCTGGTGAGCGCCCACGACGAGCTGGCGGAGGCGCTCGGCCTGCTCGACGTCGTGTTCGAGCACGCCCCGATCGGCCTCGCGCTGCTCGACCGCGACCTGCGGTACGTGCGCGTCAACGACCGGCTGGCCGAGATCAACGGGCTCCAGGCCCGCGACCACCTGGGCCGCACGGTCGTCGAGATCCTGCCTGACCTCCCCGCCGAGGTGGCCGAGGACGTGGCGCGCGTGGCGGAGACGGGCTCGGCGCTGGTCGAGGTCGACGTCAGCGGCGTCACCCCCGCGCGACCCGGCGTCGCCCGGCAGTTCGTCGCCTCGTACTGGCCGGTCCTGCCGGCCGGCGGCGGCCCGCCGCTCGGGGTCGGGCTCGTGGTCATCGAGGTGACGGAGCGGCGCCAGGCGCTGCGCGCCCTGCGCGCGCAGACCGACCGCTACGAGGCGCTGATGGTGGCGCTCTCCGACGCCGGCGAGGGCCTCGTCGTGCTCGAGCGCGACGGCCGCTGCGTCTACGCCAACCACGCCTTCGAGCAGCTCTGTGGCTACGCCTTCCCCGAGCTCGCCGCCATGGACACGCTGCTCGACCTCGTGGTCGAGTACCAGCAGCCCGAGGTCCGGGAGCGCGCGCTCGAGCGGATCGAGGCGGGGATGGTGCAGCCCGGCCAGGCGCTGACCATGGCCCGGCGCGACGGCGGCTGGGTCGACGTCGAGGTCGGCGGCACGCCGCTCGAGGTCGAGGGCCGCCAACAGCTCGTGGTCGTCGTTCGCGACGTCACCGCGCGCCGGCAGGCCGAGCGGGAGCGCGAGCGGCTGCTCGCCCGCGCCGCGCTGCTCGCCGAGGCGAGCGAGCTGTTCGACCAGTCGCTCGACGAGGAGCTCACGATGCGCAGCGTCGCCCGGCTGTGCGTCCGCGAGATCGCCGAGACGTGCGTGATCCTGCTCGGCGACGGGCCCGACCGGGTGCGCCGGGTCACGGCCGTCGCCCGCGACGCGGCGCGCGAGCGGGGCCTCCAGGAGGCGCTCCTGCGCGACCCGCTCGAGGAGCGCGCCGGCCACCCCGTCGTGGAGGTCATGACGGGCGCCGCCGGCCTGGTCGCCCCGAGCCCGGCCGGGCTCGGCACGCCGCGCTCGGTGATCGTCCCGCTCCGCGCCCGCGGCCGTGCGCACGGCGTGCTGGTGGCGGGGTTCGACGACCTGGCCGCGGGCGAGGACGCCGAGGCGCTCGCCCTGTTCCACGACCTCGGCCGCCGCGCCGCGCTCGCGCTCGACAACGCGCGGCTGTACGAGGAGCGCGACCAGATCGCGCGCACGCTCCAGCGCTCGCTGCTGCCGACCGCGCTGCCCGAGATCCCCGGCGTCGAGCTCGCCGCGCGCTACCTCGCCGCGGGCGACGGCAACGAGGTCGGGGGCGACTTCTACGACTGCTTCCCGACCGGCGGCGGGGACTGGGCGCTGGTGATCGGGGACGTCTGCGGCAAGGGCGCCGAGGCCGCGACCGTCACGGCGCTCGCCCGCTACACGCTGCGGGCCGCGGCCCAGCACACGCGCCGGCCGCGGGCCGTGCTGCGCGAGCTCAACGAGGCGCTGCTGCGCCAGCGGCTCGACTACCGGTTCTGCACCGTCCTCTACGCCTCGCTGACCCCGCGCGACGGCCGCCTGGAGGCGGTCGTGGCCACCGGCGGCCACCCGCTCCCGCTCGTGCTGCGCGCGAGCGGCGAGGTGGAGACCGCCGGCGCGCCCGGGTCGCTGCTGGGCATCCTCGACGTGCCGGACCTCAGCGAGCAGGCGCTCGAGCTCGGTCCCGGCGACGCCCTGGTGCTCTTCACCGACGGCGTCACCGAGGCGACGACGGCCGACCAGGCTTCGGGGCCCGAGCGGCTGGCCGCGTTCCTCGCCGGCCACGCCGGCGAGGCGGCGACCGCGATCGCCGACGCCGTCGAGCGCAACGCGCTCGAGTCGCAGAGCGGGCCGGCGCGCGACGACGTGGCGGTGCTCGTCGCACGCGCCGCGGCTCGTTTGCCCGCTCCGGCCTGGGGGTAGCGCAGCGTTCGTGAAGCTCCTGGTCGTCACCCCCGAGCCGGTCGACGCCGGCCTGCTGCGCGCCACGCTGGGCGAGGAGGTCGAGGGCGCCGAGGTCCTCGTCGTCTCCCCCGCCACCAACCAGTCGCCGCTGGCGTTCTGGGTCTCCGATCCCGACGAGGCGATCCACGAGGCCGAGGTCGCGCAGGAGGAGACCGTCGAGCGCCTGGAGGAGGAGGGCATCGACGCCGCCGGCGACACCGGCGAGAGCGAGCCCGCCCTGGCCATCCAGGACGCGCTGGCCACGTTCGCCGCCGACCGCATCCTCGTCTTCACGCACACCGGCGAGAAGGACTACCGCGAGGAAGCCGGCCTCGAGGACGCCGAGCAGCGGTTCGGCGTGCCCGTCAGCTTCGCCGAGATCTCTCGCTAGCGCGGGCGGCGGTGGCGGCCGCCTCGGCGCCGACCAGCCGCTCGAACGGCCCGACGAGCTTCCACAGCGCGCGCAGGCGCAGGCTCGCCGAGCGGTCCACGGGCGCCACGCGCGCCTCGGTGACCAGCGCGCTCTCGGACCCTTCCTCCTCGACCCAGTGCCCGAACAGCACGCGGACCGTGCCGGGCTCGTCCCAGGCCGCGAACTCGTCAGGCCCGCTGAGCCGCGGGTAGTCGCGCGCGAGCGTCCAGATGCGCCCGCAGAGGCCGGCGACCAGGTGCCGCTCCCCCTCGTCGAGCACGGTGAACGGGTAGTTGCGGAACAGCTCGCCGTACGTGAGGTCCGCCGGGAGGTCCGGGATGCGCCAGCGCACCAGCCGCCCCAGCGTGCGCGTGTCGGACAGCTTCAAGGACGCCGCGGCCTGCCACAGGGCGTCGGGCGCGCTGTCGGCGGTGCGACGGTGGTGCGAGCGCACGGCGGGCTCGGGCAACCAGGCGTCGAGGTGGCGGGTATCGTCGTCGGCTCGCAATGCGGTTGATCCAGCACAAGCGGGAGGCCCTCTGGTTCTACCGGTTCCTGTCGCTCGGCTACGACGACTGGGTCAATCCGCTCTTCTGGACGCCGCGCATGCGCGACCGCGCGCTGGCCGCCGCGCGGCTCGACTCACGCGACCTCGAGACGCTCGACGCCGGCGCCGGCACGGGCTTCACCACCGAGGGCATCGTGGCGCACGTGGACCCGGCGCGGGTGACGATGCTCGACCAGAGCCCGCACCAGCTCGCGCGCGCCGGCCGCCGACCCGCGCTGGCCGGCGTGCGGCGCCTGCTCGGCGACGCCGAGGCGCTGCCGTTCGAAGACGACGCGTTCGACCGCTATGTGTCGGCGGGGAGCATCGAGTACTGGCCCGACCCGCAGCGCGGCATCGCCGAGGCCTACCGCGTCGTGCGCGAGGGCGGCGTCGCCACGGTCATCGGGCCGGTGCGGCCGGCCGGCCGCCTCACGCGCGCGCTCGCCGACCTCTGGATGCTGTTCCCGGAGGAGCACGAGTACCGCTCGTGGTTCGAGCGCGCCGGGTTCGCCGACGTCGAGCTGCATCCCGTGGCGCCCGACTGGTACCGCGACCGGCGCGTGCCCTACGCGGTCGCGGCGACCGGGACCAAGCCGGCGGCCGGTCCGTCGCCGCTCCCGCCGGCGCCGCTCGCCGAGGATCTCGCGACGCCGCTCACGCCGATGGCCCGCGTGCGCGCCGCGGCGCGGTTCGCGGTCGGGTCCCTGGCCGGCCTCGCGTTCGTCCCGATCGCCGTGGTGATGACGCTGCGCGCCCGTCGGGAGCGCCGGTGAGCAGCCACGCGGCGGCGGTCCGCCGCGCGAGCGCGCTGGGCACGCTGTGGCGCTTCTCGCGGCCGCACACGCTCGTCGGCACGATCCTCAGCGCGATCGGCCTCTACCTGATCGCCGTCGCCGACCTGCCCGGCTCGGGCCTCGACCAGCTCTTCTGGGTGATCGTCGCCGGCGTGGGCGTGAACATCGCCATCGTCGGCGTCAACCAGATCACCGACGTCGAGATCGACCGGGTGAACAAGCCCTACCTGCCGCTCGCGGCGGGCGAGCTGTCGCGCGAGGGGGCCTGGCGCGTCGTCGTGGTCGCCGCGGTCGTGCCGGTCGTGCTCGCGCTGACCCAGGGCGCCCTGGAGACCGGCGCCGTGGTCGCCGCGCTCGCCGTCGGCGCGGCGTACTCGCTGCCGCCCGTCCGGCTCAAGCGCTACCCCGTGATCGCCTCGCTGTGCATCTCCGGCGTCCGCGCGATCGCCGTCAACCTCGGCATGTACGGGCACTTCGCGCTCGCGTTCGGGGGCTCGCTGGAGATCCCGCCGTCGGTGTGGGCGCTGACCGCCTTCGTGCTGCCGTTCTCGATCGCCATCGCGGTCCTCAAGGACGTTCCCGACATGGAGGGCGACCGCCGGTTCAGGATCTCGACGTTCACGGTCCGGCTCGGGCCGCGCCGCGCGTTCCGGCTCGGGCTCGGCGCGCTGGTCGTGGCCTACGCCGGGATGATCGTCCTCGGGCCGCTGCTGGTGGATGACGCCGACGCGGCGGTGCTCGTCGTCGGGCACGCGGCGGCGCTCGCGCTGCTGCTCTTCTGGGCCCGCCGCGCCGACCCCGCGGACCCCGCGGCGTTCACCGGCTTCTACCTCCGCGTATGGGCGCTGTTCTTCCTCGAGTACGCCCTCGTGCCGGCCGCCGTGCTCGCCAGTTAGCGGATATCGACCGTTGCGAACGTTTGCATGGCCCGATGGTCGAAGATCGGGTTTGTTCGGTGGACACTTTGGAGTGGACGACTCGCCGGACGGGGAGTAGTCTGCGCCGCAATGTCGCTGGCTTATGACGCCGAGCGCCCGGGACGACAGGCGCTCAGTGGGAAGGCACAGGCACCGAGGGGTCGCTTCTCGAGGCCCCTGGGCCATGCCGCGAACACCATCACGGCGAGTCAGGCACGAGCGGCGCGCCAGCGCGAGGCGCGCCGTGACGAGCAGGCAGTGTCGGCCTGGCTCCGCGAGCTGGCCGGGCGTCCGCGCTAGGACGCCCGGTCACGCCGGTTCCTCCTGCGTTTCACCCGCCGACAGGCTGGGCACGGTTTCATATGAGGTGGTCCCCGACCTCCAGGAGAAGCCAATGACCCCGCTGAAGCAGCTTGCAGAGCAGGACCAGAGCGTCTGGATCGACTTCCTCTCGCGCCGGTTCGTCCAGGACGGCGACCTCGCCGGGTTGATCCGCGACGGCGTCGTGGGCGTGACGTCGAACCCCACGATCTTCCAGAGCGCGATCGCGTCGGGCGACGCCTACGACGAGCAGATCAAGGAGATCTCGGCCACCGAGACCGAGCCCAAGGAGATCTTCATCGCCCTCGCGCGCGACGACATCCGCGCCGCCTGCGACGAGCTCCGCTCCGTGTGGGACGGGGGCGACGGCAAGGACGGCTGGGTCTCGCTCGAGGTCGATCCGAACCTCGCGCACGACACCGAGGCCACGATCGACGAGGCCAAGCGCCTGCACGCGCTGGTCGACCGCCCGAACCTGCTGATCAAGATCCCGGCGACCCTCGAGGGGCTGCCCGCGATCGAGGAGACGATCGCCGCGGGCATCCCCGTCAACGTCACGCTGATCTTCTCGCTCGAGCGCCACCGCGAGGTCGCCGAGGCGTACGTCCGCGGCCTGCAGCGGCTGGTCGAGGGCGGCGGCGACCCGTCCAGGATCGCCTCCGTCGCGTCGTTCTTCGTCTCGCGCGTCGACACCGAGGCCGACCGGCGCCTCGACGAGATCGGCGGCCACGACGAGCTCAAGGGCACGCTCGCGATCGCCAACGCCAAGCTCGCGTACGTGACGTACCAGGAGGTCTTCTCCGGCCCGGAGTGGGACGAGCTGGCCAACCGCGGCGCCACGGCCGCAGCGCTGCCTGTGGGCCTCGACCTCGACCAAGAACCCCGAGTACCGCGACGTCATCTACGTCGAGGAGCTGATCGGGCCCGACACGGTCAACACGATGCCGCGCGAGACCGTCGAGGCCGTCCAGGACCACGGCGAGATCTCGAGCGCACGCTGGACGAGGACGTCGACGGCGCGCGCGCGGTCCTGCAGGCCTTCGCCGAGGCGGGCATCGACTACGACGACGTGGTCGCAGACGCTCGAGCGCGAGGGCGTGGAGAAGTTCGCCAAGTCGTTCCGCGAGCTGTTCGCCGACATCGAGGCCAAGCGCGATCAGCTGGTGACCGCGTAATGGCCGGGCGGACCGAGTTCCGGCGGGAGCTGGGGCAGCAGCTGCGCGTGGACTCGGTCCGCGCCAGCGCCGCCGCCGGCTCCGGCCACCCCACCTCCTCGATGTCGGCGGCCGACCTGATCGCCGTGCTGCTCGACGGCCACCTGCGGCTGCGCGTCGGCGACCCGTCGTCCGACCACCTGATCTTCTCCAAGGGCCACGCGTCGCCGCTCTACTACGCGGTGCTCAAGGCGGCGGGGATCATCGACGACGCCGAGCTGCTGACGTTCCGCAAGCTCGGCTCGCGGCTCGAGGGCCACCCGACGCCGCGCATCCCGCCGACCGACGTCGCCACCGGCTCGCTCGGCCAGGGCCTGCCGATCGCGGCCGGCGTGGCGCTGGCCGGCAAGCGGCTCGACCGGCTGCCCTACCGCGTCTGGTGCCTGTGCGGCGACTCCGAGATGGCCGAGGGCTCGATGTGGGAGTCGATCCAGCACGCCGGCTGGGAGGGCCTGGACAACCTCGTCGCGATCATCGACGTCAACCGGCTCGGCCAGACGCGCGAGACGATGCTCGGCTGGGACCTCGACGGCTACGTGCGGCGCTTCGAGGCCTTCGGCTGGAACGCGATCGCCATCGACGGCCACGACGTCGACGCGATCGAGGCCGCCTACGCCGAGGCCGAGACGATCACCGGCCGGCCGACCGCGATCGTCGCCCGCACGAAGAAGGGCAAGGGCGTGAAGCCGCGGTCGAGGACCAGCCCGGCAAGCACGGCAAGCCGCTCGACGAGCCCGAGGCGGCGATCGAGGAGCTCGGCGGCGAGCGCGACCTGAGCGTCGAGCTCGCCGCGCCGGTCGGCGGCACGCCGCACGTCTTCGAGACCAGCGGCGCCGAGCTGCCGACCTGGGAGCTCGGCGAGGAGGTCGCCACCCGCAAGGCCTACGGCGAGGCGCTCGCCGCGCTCGGCTCGATCCGCGGCGACGTCGTGGCGCTCGACGGCGAGGTCTCCAACTCGACCCACTCGGAGGACTTCCGCAACGCCCACGAGGACCGCTACTTCGAGATGTTCATCGCCGAGCAGCAGCTCGTGGCCGCCGCTGTCGGCTTCCAGGTCCGCGGCTGGGTGCCGTTCGCCTCGACCTTCGCCGCGTTCTTCTCAGCCGCGCCTACGACTTCGTCCGCATGGCGGCGATCTCGCGCGCGAACATGCGCCTCAGCGGCTCGCACGCGGGCGTCTCGATCGGCGAGGACGGCCCGTCGCAGATGGCGCTCGAGGACATCGCGTCGTTCCGCGCGATCCACGGCTCGACCGTCCTGCACCCGAGCGACGCGAACCAGACGGCCGCGCTGGTGGCCGCGATGGCCGACACCGACGGGCATCTCGTTCCTGCGCACGCTGCGCGGCAAGACCCCGGTGCGCACGCCGGCCGGCGAGGACGTGCCGATCGGCGGCAGCCGCGTCGCCCACGGGGCCGAGCGACGACGTCGCGATCGTCGCCTGCGGCATCACGGTCGACGAGGCCGTCACGCGCCGCCGAGGCGCTCGCGGGCGACGGCATCCACGCGCGCGTGCTCGACTGCTACTCGATCAAGCCGATCGACGCCGAGGCCGTGCGCGCGGCGGCGCGCGACTGCGGCGCGATCGTCACCGTCGAGGACCACTGGCCCGAGGGCGGGCTCGGCGACGCGGTGCTCGAGGCGCTGGCCGACGCCGACGAGCGGCCGCGCGGTCACCAAGCTCGCGGTGCGCGAGATGCCCGGGTCGGGCTCGCCGGAGGAGCTGCTGCACGAGGCCGGCATCGACGCGGAGGGCGATCGCCGCGGCGGTGCGCTCGTCGTCGGGGCGAAGGCCTAGTCCGACTCGTCGCTGACGACGTCGTCCGCCGGGAGCTGCTCGGCGGCGTGGACGCTGCACAGGAACGGGCCGCCCGCCTCGCGCGCGGCCTCGATCTCCGGCGTCGTCAGCGGGCGCCCCGCAGACCGAGCAGGTCTTCTCGAGCGTGTCTTCGAGGGTGCGCTCTTCGAGGTCCATGGGCCGTTATAGCGCGTCCGGCAGCTCCTGCCGCAGCTCGATCACGCCGGCGAACAGGTCGCCGTGCTCGGCGACCCGCTCGAGCACGTCGGCCGAGGTGAACACGAGGTCGTCCGGGTCGCGCGACGCGGTCACGGCCTCGACCTCCTCCCAGCGTCAGCGGGGTCGAGACCGTCGGCTGCGGCAGCGCGCGCAGCGAGTACACGCAGACGGTCGTCTTGTGCCGCGCGTTCTGGCTCCAGTCGACGAACACCTTGCCCCTGCGCAGCGACTTGTTCATCTCCGAGACCACGAGCTTCGGGCTGCGGCGCTCGAGCAGCTGGGCCAGCGCCGTGCGCGAACGGGCGTCGTCTCGTCGTAGCTCGTCGGCGTGTTGAGCGGCACGTACACCTGCATGCCCTTCGAGCCCGAGGTCTTCGGGAACGCCTGCATGCCGAGGTGCTCGAAGATCATCCGCAGCTCGAGCGCGACCTCGGCGCACTCGACGATCGTGGCCGGCGGCCCCGGGTCGAGGTCGAACGCGACCACGGTCGGGCTGCGCGTAGTCCTCGGCGAGCGCGAGCGAGGTGTGCAGCTCGAGGTCGGCGAGGTTGGCCAGCCACACGAGCGTCGGCAGGTCGTTGGCGAGGCAGAAGTTGATCGTGCCGTCGCGCGCCGGCGGCTGCCGAGCCGCGCCGTGCGCACCCAGTCGGGCCGGTGCGACGGGCACTGCTTCTCGTAGAAGTGCGGGCCCTCGACGCCGTTGGGATAGCGCTTGAGCGTCAGCGGCCGGTCGCGCAGGTGCGCGAGCAGGCACCGGCGACACGCGCGTGTAGTAGTCGATGACGTGGCCCTTGGTGAACCCCGCCTCGGGATAGATCGGCTTGTCGAGGTTCGACAGCGACAGCGTGCGGCCCTCGATCTCGACCTCGACGCGCTTGGCGGGCCACCCGCCGGAGGCTAGAGCAGGCCGCCGGTACCGCAGTCGAGCTCGAACCAGACGGCGGTGCGCGGCTCGTCGCGCACGCCCCAGCGGCTCGCCAGCCGCTCGACGAGGTGCAGCCCGAGCCCGCCGCCGCCCGGCGAGGTCGGGCGTCCGCTGGCCCGACCGCGCCGGAGGTCGCGGTCGGCGTTCACCACCTCGACGTGGAGGCCGGGCGGGCGGCCCTCGAGCGGAGTCGCACCGTGCGTCCCCGCGTGCCCGCCGCCGTGCCGGACGCCGTTGGCCACGAGCTCGGTCGACGAGCAGCGCGACGTCGGGCAGGGCCGTCGCCGGCACGCGGCCGCTCAGCTCGCTCTCGACCAGCCGCCGGGCGCGCCAAGCGGCGTGGGGCCCTCCGGGCACGCGCGCTTCGACATCGAACGCCTCCACAGGATCGGGGCTGCCCGTCGGGCTGCTGACCAAAGCCTCGCGGAGCGCTAGCGTCCGGATGCTGACGCGTCCGGCGGCTCGGCGAGCGTGAGGTGCTCGTCCATGCCGGTGAGCCGGAAGACCCGCTGCACGACCTCCTGCCCGGGGACGACCCCGAAGCGGAAGCCGCCCTCGCGCGCGTCGGTGTCCCAGCGGATGACCAGCCGGAGGCCGGTCGAGTCCATGAAGGTCAGGCCGCGCAGGTCGAGGATCAGCTCGGCGAAGCCCTGCTCGCGCAGGTCGCTCAACGCGGATTCGACGCGATGCGCGCTGTCGAGATCCAGCTCGCCGACGGGCCTGACCCAGGCCGACGTGCCGTTGTGGCCGACCTCACAGCGAAGCAGCTCGGGCTGAGTGCTCTCGGGCTCGCTCACGGACTTGCGAAGTCTAGCCACGGAGGCCGCCGGAGCACGACGTTCGGAAACGGACAGCCGGATGCCCAGCCCCGCTCTAGAGCGGGGTAGGGCGTAGTCCGATGCCGAAGAGTGCTCTCGCCGAGCGCCCTGGGTCGGGCGCCCGATCATCGACCGACCGCGCGCGCCGTCAGCGTGACGACCAGCGGCTCATGCGGCGCCATCAGCGTGGCGACGCCGCGCGCCCGCGACGAGCTGATCGAGCGCTACATGCCGCTCGCCCGCAGCCTGGCGCTGCGGTACCGCCGCGCCTCCGAGCCGCTCGACGACCTCGTGCAGGTCGCATCGGTCGGCCTCGTCAAGGCCGTCGATCGCTGGGACCCCGAGCGCGGGCTCGCCTTCTCGAGCTACGCGGTCCCGACGATCCTCGGGGAGCTGCGCCGCTACTTCCGCGACTCGACCTGGGACGTGCGCCCCGCCCGCGACCTGCAGGAGCTCTGCCTGTCGGTCGAGGAGGCGCGCGAGAAGCTGTGGGGCGAGCTGGGCCGCTCGCCCACGGTCGCCGACCTCGCCGGCCGGCTCGAGCGCTCGCCCGAGGAGGTCGTGGAGGCGCTGCAGGCCACCGAGGGCCGCTCGGTCCGATCGCTCGACGCCCCGGTGCACGAGGAGGAGGGCGCGTCGGCCAGCGCCGGCGACCTGATCGGCACCGACGACCCCGAGTTCGACCGCGTCGAGGCCGGCATCACGCTCGAGAAGATGACCGGGATCCTCGACGAGCGCGCGCAGCGAGATCCTGCGGCTGCGCTTCCGGGAGGACATGCTGCAGTCGGAGATCGCCGAGCACGTCGGCTGCTCGCAGATGCACGTGTCGCGCATCATCCGCGCGTCGCTCGAGCGGCTCTACGCGTACGGGACGGGCGGCTGAGATGGAGATCCCCAGCACCCCGAACGACCCGGTCGGCCCGATCGTCCCCGACGAGCCGATCACCCCGGCCGATCCCACGCCCGACCGCGAGGCGCCCGCGACGCCGGCGGAGCCGCCGGACTCGCCGCCGCCGGACGACCCGCCGCCGCCGCTCCCCGACGGCCCGACGGTCGCGGCCTAGACCGCCAGCTTCTCGAGCGCGCGCGAGCTCTCGCGCTCGTTGATCAGGTCGAGGACGGCCTCCTCCACCGCGCGCTGGTGGATCGGCAGCTCGCCTTCCTCGACCTCGGCCGCCTCGTACAGCGGCTTGCCCACGATCAGCCCGGCCTGGTAGGCGTCGAACACGCGCGGGTCGATGTACGACGCCCGGCAGACCGCCGGCGTGTTGCCGAGGTAGTGCGAGACCTCCTTGATGGCGCGCGTGATCGCGCGCTTGCGCCCCGTCTTCGAGCCCGCCACCTCGCCGGACACCGCGAGCGCGACGGCGGCCAGCACCGTCGCGTTCCACGTGCGGAAGTCCTTGGCCGAGAAGCCGGCGCCCGTCGCGTCCTTGAGGTACTCGTTGATGTCCTCCGAGCGCAGGTCGCGCCAGCGCCGGCCCTCCTTGAACGCGAGCAGCTCGTCGCCGCCGCCGCGCCGGCGCCGCAGCGCGGCGACGATCTCGAGCGCGTCGGGATCGACGATCCCCTGCACGCGCCGGACGCCGCTCTTGGCGGGATAGTCGAAGATCATCTCGCCGTCGCGCGTGATCGTCACGTGCTCCTTGCGCATCGTGGCGAGGCCGTAGGACTCGTTCTGCACCGCGTACTCCTCGGAGCCGATCCGGAAGAAGCCGCGGTCGAGCAGCCGCACCGCGCACGCCAGCACGCGCGTCGCGGGTGGGCTCCGAGCCGGCGAGGTCGGCGTCGACGCGCTCGCGCAGCTCCGGCAGCGCGCGGGCGAAGCGCACCATGTCCTCGAACTTCTCGGCGTCGCGCCGGGTGCGCCACGCCGGGTGGTAGAGGTACTGCTTGCGGCCGGCGGCGTCGGTGCCGGTCGCCTGCAGGTGCCCGCGCGGGTTCGGGCAGATCCAGACGTCCTCCCAGGCGGGCGGGATGGCGAGCTCGCGCATGCGCTCGAGGTCGTCCGGATCGGTGACCTTGCGGCCTTCGTCGTCGCGGTATTCGAAGCCCTTCCCACGCCTTCGGCGGGCGATTCCGGGGCCTGAGCAGTCCGAGCGGAGCAGCCGTGTCATGTGGCGCACAGTCTTCCCGGGCTTCAGGGGTTTACGCTTCCGCACGTCAATGCCCAAGCTGGACTTCGAGACGACGCGCAACGGGACGGTCGCGACCGTGCGCCCGACGGGCGAGCTCGACCTGTCCGGAGCGGCCGTTCTCGAGGCCGAGCTCGAGCGCCTGGGCGAGGAGGCGGACCTCGCGACGGTGGTCCTCGACCTCCGCGGGCTCGAGTTCATGGACTCCAGCGGACTGCGCCTCGTGGTCGTCGCCGACATGCGCGCGCGTGACGCCGGGCGGCGGCTCGCGCTGATCCGCGGCGACGAGACGGTGCACCGCGTGTTCGAGATCACCCGCATGAGCGACCGGCTCGACTTCGTCGAGGACGGCGAGGCGCCGGCATGAGGGTCGAGCTCGAGCTCCCCGTGAGCCCCGAGGCAGCATCGGAGGCGCGCCACGCGCTCGACGACGTCGCCGGCGAGCTCCAGGACGGCCGCCTGCGCGACGTGCGGCTTCTGGTCTCCGAGCTGGTGACCAACGCGGTCCGGCACGCGAACCTCGGGTCCGGCGACATCATCGTGCTCGTCATCGACGTCGGCGACAGCGATGCTGCGCGTCGAGGTCCACGACCCGGGCGGAGGGTTCGTGCCGTCCGCCCCGTCGCCCGACCCCGCGCGGCCGTCCGGCTGGGGCCTCTACCTCGTGGCCGAGCTCGCCGACCGCTGGGGCGTCGACTCCGACGAGCGCACCCTGGTCTGGTTCGAGCTGGACCGGCAGGCGGCCGCCGCGTAGGCGGCCGCCCGCGATCTCATCTACGGACTCGTCGTCGACAGCGTGAAGACGAGCGTCTTCGAGTAGGTGCCGGTGCGCAGCGGATCGTTCGCGGCGATCGGCTGCTTGAGGTTCACCGTGACCTGGTCGTTGCTCACCGGGCCGCCGTAGGTCGCCAGGTTGAGCGGGGACCCGTCCGCGTGCAGCGGCGCGGGGGCGCTCCCGGTCCCGGCGGCGGTGGTCGCGCCGGCCTGCAGCGCCTGCGGCAGGCTGAACGCGCCGTTGACCAGCCTGCCGGTCGCGGTCGTGCTCGGGTCGGCCACGCTCAGCATCGCGTCACCGGCGCTCGAGAGCACCGTGGCGGCCATCGTCGTCGTGTAGTCGTTCCCGACGCCCGGCGTGAAGGCGCCGAACGTCGCGCTCGGGGCCACCGACAGCGAGAGCGTCCCCGGCACCGTGCCGGTCACCGTCGACGGCACGCTGCGCGAGGTCACGCCGCACGCCCCGTCGGTCACCACGCCGGCCGCGATCTCGAGGCCGCCCTGGATGTGCTTCATGAAGTCGGCGTTCACGAACGACGCCTCCGTGTGGCCCATCCCCGTGTACCACATGCGACCGCCGTCGTAGCGCTTGCACCACGAGATCGGGTGGTCGTCGTCCGTCGTGTTGCCGTCGGACTCGTTGTAGGTCGACTCGTCCATCGTCAGCAGCACGTGGATCGGGGTTGCCGTGCGAGTGCTGATGTCGGTGCCGCCGCCGTTGACCACCGGATTGACCGGCGTCTGGTAGTTGTACCACTCGTCCACGCGCGTCCAGCGCGCCGGGAGGTGCCGCGTGGAGTGGTGCGTCGCGTCCTCCGTGACGACCGTCGCGGTCGGCGTCCCGTTCGGGTGGTTGCGGAAGTAGCCGCCCACGAGCTGGCCGTACCACGGCCACAGGTACTCGGTGTCGGCCGCCGCGTGTATGCCGGCGTAGCCGTGCCCGGCCTGGATGTAGCGCTCGAACGCCGCCTGCTGGGTGTCGTTGAGGACGTCGCTGGTGGTCGAGAGGAACACGACCGCGTCATAGCGCGCGAGCACCGCGTCGGTGAACAGCGTCGACTCCTCGATCGCGTCGACCTGGATGTTCTGCTGCGTCCCGAGGAGCTTGATCGCCGCGATCCCCTCGTCGATCGACGAATGCCGGAAGCCGGCCGTCTTGGAGAAGATGAGGATCCGGAAGCGCGCGTTGGGATCCCGTGCCTCCGGGATGACGTCGACCACGAAGGTCCGCGTCGTCGTGCCGCCGAACGGATCGCTCACGCGCACGCGCGGCAGGTACGTCCCGGGCGTCGTGTACGCGAAGGACGGGTTCTGCTCCGTGCTGTCGTCGACGCCGTCGCCCGTGAAGAGCAATACGTAAACTGAACCAGTAAAGGCTACACATAAC